>JAVBYI010000004.1 GCA_030824115.1 Rhodocyclaceae bacterium
GGAGGGAAAACGACGGAAACCGAACCGTTATCCACAGGCGCGTAGCTATACTACGCGCATAAAACATGGGTCAGATTTGGATGGAAACCCTGGGTCAGATTTAAACGGTTATCAACACATCAGAGGCATAACCGGTGCACCATGCCTGCTCGAAGGGAACCCCAATCCCTTCTGCGAGGACAGTAAAGAAAGAAGGCGAGAAGATTTGGTCGATGTCTGCGCCGTTGCCCGGGATTTTGGGTAGGCAAAGCTTGCGGAACTGGGGCAGGGTCAGGGCATTCCCATGAGCAACTCGGGTTAGCCAGGAGGAGAGGACTTCGCCCTCAAATGGCTTCGGATGGATTGCCCAAAGCGACCTCTGTACAGGAAACATCGCCTGACGCTATTTCCGTTTTGGAGAGGGAAATTGCCTAAATTCCTTTACTGGAGAGGATCTCATGGAATTTTAGGCAGGTCGGTGAGCCCCATTATTTCGGCTTACTTATAGATATTTCGTTTCACTTCTCATTTTTCACAGCCGCCCAGTACCAGTTCGGCCTGCTGATCGGCGTGATAGGAACTGCGTACCAGCGGCGCGCTGGCGCAGTGGGTAAAGCCCATCTTCTCTGCTTCGGCTGCAAACATCTTGAAGATGTCGGGATGCACATAGCGCGTGACCGGCAAGTGGTGGCCGGAAGGGGCGAGGTACTGGCCGATGGTGAGCATTTCCGCCCCATGGGCGCGCAGGTCGCGCATGACGTCGAGAATCTCGTCATCGGTTTCGCCCAAGCCCACCATCAGGCCGGATTTGGTGGGGATGGCCGGGAGGCGCTTCCTGAATTCTTGCAGCAGCTTGAGTGAATGCGCGTAGTCGGCACCGGGACGCGCCTGCTTGTAGAGGCGCGGCACGGTTTCGAGGTTGTGGTTCATCACGTCGGGCGGGGTGGCCGCGAGGATGTCGAGGGCGATGTCGAGGCGCCCGCGGAAATCCGGCACCAGCACTTCGATGGTCGTGGTCGGCGAAGCGACGCGCACGGCGGCGATGCAGTCGGCGAAATGCTGTGCCCCGCCGTCGCGCAGGTCATCGCGGTCGACGCTGGTGATGACCACATACTTGAGTTTCATCGCCGCGATGGTGGCGGCGAGCTTTATCGGTTCTTCGGGATCGGGCGGCAGCGGCGTGCCGTGGCCGACATCGCAGAAGGGGCAGCGGCGCGTGCACAGGTCGCCGAGAATCATGAAGGTGGCCGTGCCCTTGCCGAAGCATTCGCCGATGTTCGGGCAGGTGGCTTCCTCGCAGACCGTGTGCAGGCCATGCTCGCGGAGGATGCCCTTCACCTCGCCGAAGCGCGCAGCCGAATTGCCGGCCTTGACGCGAATCCAGTCGGGCTTTTTCAGGGGCGTGATGGGGACGACCTTGATCGGGATGCGTGCGGTCTTGGCTTCACCCTTCTGTTTCTCGCTCATAGCTTTTCCTGTAGTTGAGCGATGAGTTTAGCGCCAACGTTTTCCATGTCTATATCAGGGACAAAGGCGGAGAGTTGCGTCACGGCCATGCCGGCATAGCCGCAGGGGTTGATGGCATTGAAGGGTGACAAGTCCATCGCCACGTTGAGCGCAAGGCCGTGGTAGCTGCAGCCGTTCTTGATCTTGAGGCCAAGCGCCGCAATCTTGGCGCCGCCGACATACACGCCGGGGGCACCTTCGAGGCGTTCGGCGGCTACGCCGTGGCTTGCCAGCAGGTCGATCAGCGCCTGCTCCATACGATTGACCAATCCTTTGATGGTGATGCCGCGCCGCTTCAGGTCGAGCAGCAGGTAGCAGACAATCTGGCCGGGGCCGTGATAGGTGATCTGGCCGCCGCGGTCGATCTTGACGACGGGGACACCAATGTTTTTCAGTAAGTGTTCCGGCTTGCCGGCGAGGCCGAGGGTGAACACCGGCGGATGCTCGCACAGCCAAAGTTCATCGGGTGTGTCTGCCCCGCGCCGGGCGGTGAAGTCCTGCATCGCGCGCCACGTCGACTCGTAGTCGACGCGCCCAAGCGACTTGACGATCAGAGAACGATCTTGACCCACGGATGTGCGGTCAGTTCGCCATACAGCGCATCCAGTTGCGGCTTGGAGGTGGCGCGGATGGTGCAGGTGAGTGAGAGATAGTTGCCGGCCTTGGAGGGGCGCATTTCGACGCTGGCCGCATCGAAATCCGGCGCGTGTTTCAGCACGACGTCGACGATGGCCTGGGCAAAGCCCTCGCGCGTGGCACCCATGACCTTGAGCGGAAAGTCGCAGGGAAATTCGAGGAGGGTTTCTTGTTCAGCCATGGCGCATTACCGTACGCTTGAAGTCCTGATACCAGCCATACATTTGCCAGAAGACGGCCCCCGGTTGACCTGCCGTCTCGCCAGCGCCGACTTGTTGGCCATCGAGTGCGACGATGGGCAACACTTCCTTGGTGGACGAGGTCATCCACAACTCATCGGCGGCGCGCACTTCGGCATCGCTGATATCGCGCACCGCCGTTTTCAGGCCATGCGTGGCGGCGAGCTCCAGCACGACATCGTAGGTGATGCCGGTCAGCATCAGGTGGTTCTGCTGCGGTGCGAGCAACACGCCGTCCTTGACGACAAAGATGTTGGAGGCCGCCCCTTCGGTGAGGATGCCGTCGCGGAACAGGATCGTCTCGGCACAGTCGGCGTCGACGGCCATCTGGCGCAGCAGGCAGTTGGCGAGCAGCGAGGTGGCCTTGACGTGGCAGCGCAGCCAGCGGATGTCGGCGGTCGAGATGGCGCTGATGCCCTGTTCGCGCAACGCGGCAGGCGGCGTGTGCAGACTCTCGGCCAAGCAGAACACGGTCGGCGTGATCGTTGCCGGGAAAGCATGGTTGCGCACCGCCATCGGGCCGCGTGTCACTTGCAGCAGGAGCGAGCAGTCGTCGGCATCGAATTTGGCCACCAGCCGGCTGACCACCGCGTGCCATTGCGCGGACGAAAGCGGATTGGGGAGGCGAATCGCATCGAGGCTGCGTTGCAGGCGGCCGAGATGTTCGTCGAGGCGGAACGGGCGGCGCGAATAGACGGGGATGACTTCATACACGCCATCGCCGAACAGGAAGCCGCGATCCATCGGCGAGATCGTTGCTGCGGCGAGTGGCTGAAACTCGCCATTGAGATAGCAGAGTGTCATTATTGGAACCAGAGCTTGATGCTGTCCCAGGTGCGACCGAGGAGGCCGGCCACGGGCACATCGGCAAGGGCAACCAGCGGCATCTCGGCAAACGGCTTGCCGTCGAGTGTGAGGATTAGCGTGGCCACCTTGTCGCCCTGGCGCACCGGGGCGATCAGCGGCTGCACGCTCTTCACTTCGGCCTTGAGGCGCTCACCAACGCTGGTCAGCCCTTTGGGCAGGGAGAAGATCAGATCCTGCGTGAAACCGGCGCCAACTGTCGATTGGGCGCCCTTGAAAATCTTCAGTTGCGACAAAGCCTGGCCCTTGTCGTAGAGCTTAACGGCATCGAAGGCGCGATAGCCGTAGTGGAGCAGGGCGAGGGTTTCCTGCACGCGCGCCTGGTCGGAGGCGGTGCCGAGGACGACGGCGGTGAGGCGGCGTGCGCCATCATGTTTCGAGGCGACGAGGCAGAAGCCGGCCGATTCGGTATGGCCGGTCTTGACGCCATCGATGGTCGGGTCGAGCCATAACAGGCGGTTGCGGTTGTACTGCTTGATCTTGTTGTAAACGAAATCCTTGACCGCGTAGTGCTTGTAATCCTCGGGGAAGTCACGGATCAGCGCGGAGGTCAGGCGTGCGAGGTCAGTCGGCGTGGTCAGGTGCGACGGGTCCGGCAGGCCGGTGGCATTGACGAAGTGCGTCTGCGTCAGGCCGAGGCGTTGCGCTTCGGCATTCATCATGCGCACAAAGGCTTCTTCATTGCCGGCAATCGCTTCAGCCATGGCGATGCTGGCATCGTTGCCGGACTGGATGATGATGCCCGAGAGGAGTTCGCTGACGGTGACCGGCTTCTTCGGTTCGATGAACATGCGTGAGCCGGGCGCCTTCCAGGCCTTCTCGGAAACCGGCACGACCTGATCGGGCTTGACCCGGCCATCGCGCAGCGCCGCGTAGGCGAGGTAGGAGGTCATGATCTTGGTCAGCGAAGCGGGCTCGACCTTCTGGTCAGCATTCTGTGCGGCGAGCACCTGGCCGCTGGCATGGTCGATCAACAGCCAGGCGCGGGCGGCGAGGACAGGTGGGGGTTCCTGGGCGATGGCAAGCGAACTGGCGGCGATCAGGAAAAGGAGCAGGGAACGAATGATTTTCATTGGGCGGTCGGGGAGGATATTGTTATGGTTTATTTGACGAGGACAGAGGGTAAATCAAAAGCGGACTTGAGTTGCTCGGCCACGCGACGGGCTTCGGTGATATCGGTCCAAGGGCCCAGTTGCAGGCGATGCAATGTGCCGCTGCTGCGGACCGCCAGCCGTTCACCCAGATCGCCCAGTTCGCGCGCCAGCTTGATTCTGAGCGACTCGGCATTGTCGCGGCTGCCGAAGGCGCCCAGTTGCAGATAGTGGCCGCCTTTTTCCTCGACATCGCGCAATACCGTCGGCGGCTCCTCGCGCGGTTTGTTTTCGGCAATCTGGGTGGGGGCGTGTTCGGGCAAGGGCGTGGCACCGGGCGCAACGCTTTCGACAACCACCCGGCCGCTGCCATTGTCGACCAGACCGAGTTTCCACGCGGCGGTATAGGACAGGTCGATAACGCGATCGTGCAGGAAGGGGCCGCGATCATTGACGCGCACGGTGACGGTCTTGCCGGTGTCGGGACCGCTGTTGATCCTGGTGACGCGCACGTAGGAGGGAATCGGCAGCGTCGGATGGGCGGCGGTCATGCCGAACATGTCGTAGGGTTCGCCGCTCGAGGTTTTCTGGCCGTGAAACTTGCGCCCGTACCAGCTGGCGATGCCTTCGCGCCGATACGGTGACCCCGGGGCCATCGGCACATAGTCGCGGCCAAGGACGGTGTAAGGTCGGTTGGCAAAGCGGTGTGGCGGCTCATGGCGCGGCTGTGCATCCGGCACACTGGCGAGGTCAACGGGAATGTGGTCGAGCGGACCATCGTCCTGATAGAAGCCGCCGCCGCGCTTGAGGATGACGCCCGGCTTCTTTTCAGATGTCGGCGCTGGCGGGACGGCAGATGCCGGTGGAGAGCCGGCATCGACCACGGGTTTGGGTGCCTGCGTGCCGCAGGCGGCGAGCAGAAATGGAAGGAGCAGGACGGCAATCTTGTTCATTTCTGGACGAGCATGCGATTCTTGTGGATGGACATCAGGATGCCGATGCCGAGACAGAGCGTGACCAGGGCGGTGCCGCCATAGCTGACGAACGGCAGCGGTACCCCAACGACAGGCAGGATGCCGGAGACCATGCCCATATTGACGAAGGCATAGGTGAAAAAGATCAGCGTGATGGCACCGGCCAGCAGGCGGCTGAAAAGGGTGGCGGCGTTGGCGGCGATCAGCAGGCCGCGACCGATCAGCAGGGCGTAGAGCACGAGCAGCGCCAGATTGCCGATCAGGCCGAACTCCTCGGAATAGACGGCGAAGATGAAGTCGGTATGGCGTTCGGGGATGAATTCGAGCTGTGCCTGCGTACCTTGCCCCCAGCCTTTGCCGAGGATGCCGCCCGAGCCGATGGCAATCGTCGACTGGATGATGTGAAAGCCCTTGCCGAGGGGGTCTTTTTCCGGGTCGAGCAGGGTCAGGATGCGCTGGCGCTGGTAGTCGTGCAGCAGATGCCAGGCGAAGGGTGCTGCGGACGCTGCGGCGGCGCCGAGGCCCAAGATGATTTTCCAGGGCAGGCCGGCGAAGAAGATGACGAAGAAACCGGAAGACAGGACCAGGATCGACGTGCCCAGGTCGGGCTGGCGCACAATCAGCGCGACCGGCAGCAGCAACAGCAGTGTGGCAATGAAGTACTCCCGCAGCCGCAGCATCGATTCACGCTTCTGAAAATACCAGGCGAGCATTAGCGGCATGGCGATCTTCATCAGTTCGGAGGGCTGGATGCGGATAAAGCCAAGGTCGAGCCAGCGCCGCGCGCCTTTCGAAATATCGCCAAACAGCGCGACCGCCACGAGTAATAGCACGCCCACCACATAAATCGGCAGCGCCAGATACATGAGGCGTTGCGGCGGAATCTGGGCGACGATGCGCATGATGGTCAGCGCAATGGCGAGGTGGGCCAGCAAGGTGGTCAGGCGGGCCGGCGAGGCACTGGCCATGGTAATCAGTGCGAGCAGGATCAATAGGCCGAGGAAGGCCATCAGCGGCCCATCGATCGGGGCGACGAATTTCGACCAGAGTTCGCGGATCATTCGTCGGCCTCCTTGGCCGCTTCGTCGGCCGGCGCAGCACCGGGCGGTAGTTTGCCGAGCAAGTAGTAGTCAAAGACCTGTCGTGCAATCGGCGCGGCAGCTTGTGCGCCAAAGCCGCCGTTTTCGACCAGCACGGCAACGGCGATCTTCGGCTGTTCGGCCGGGGCATAGGCGATAAAGATGGAGTGATCGCGCAGTTCCTGCTTGAGCGCATCCTTGCGGTATTGCCCGCCCTTGAGCGAAAACACCTGCGCCGTCCCGGTCTTGCCGGCCGAAACGTATTCGGCGCCGGCAAAAGCGCGCGCACCGGTGCCCTCCTTGTTGACGCCAACCAGCGCATTCTTGATCACGTCGATGTGCTCCTGCTTGAGGGGCAGGGTGCGCAAGGGTTGCGGTTCGATATAGGTTTTCTGTGCCGATTTCGTGTCGGTGATGTGATTGACGAGGTGGGGGCGATACATCACGCCGTCATTGGCCAGCGTGGCGATGGCCTGCGCCAGCTGGATCGGCGTATAGGCGTTGTAGCCCTGACCAATGCCGACGGAAATGGTTTCGCCGGCATACCATTTCTGCTGTTCGGCTTTCTTGAAGCGTTGTTTTTTCCAGGCAGGCGAGGGCAGCACACCTTCGGATTCGCCCTCGATATCGACGCCGGTACGGCTGCCGAGACCAAAGTGAGCCATGAATTTTGCGATGTTGTCGATGCCCAGATCGTTGGCGAGGACATAGTAGTAGGTGTTGCAGGACTGGACGATGGACTTGTACATATCCACCATGCCGTGGCCGCCTTTTTTGTCGTCCATGAACATGTGGCCGCCGAAATTGAAGAAGCCGGGGTCGGCCAGGAGTTGTTCGGGGCGACGCTTGCCGAGCGTCAGGGCGGCGAGGGCCATGTAGGGCTTGAAGGTCGAACCGGGCGGATAGGCGCCGTTGAGGGCACGGTTGACCATCGGTTTTTCCGGCGAGTCATTCAGATCCCGCCAGTCTGTCGTGGTGATGCCATCGACAAACAGATTGGGATCGTAGTTCGGTACCGACACCATGGCGAGGATGCCGCCGGTGGCCGGCTCAATGGCGACCAGCGCGCCCTTGCGCTCGCCGAAGGCCTTCTCGGCAACTTCCTGCAGCTTCACGTCGAGGGTCAGGGTCAGGTTGTTGCCGGGTACCGGTGCGGTGCGGGCCAACGTGCGGATGGCCCGTCCGCCGGCATCGACTTCAACCTGCTCGAATCCCGAGGTACCGTGCAGTTCCATCTCGTAATGGCGTTCCAGTCCGGTCTTGCCGAAATGATCGGTGCCGCGATAGTTGGTCTCGACGCCCTCTTCCTCGATCTGCCCAATGTCGCGCTCGGTGATGCGCCCGATGTAGCCCAGCACATGCGAGGCGAAGGCGCCGCGCGGATACTGGCGGAACAGCCGTGCCTTGATCTCGACGCCAGGGAAGCGGAAGCGGCGGGCGATGAATTTGGCGACTTCCTCATCGGTCAGACGGGTACGGATCGGCAGCGAGTCGAAACGCTTGCTCTCTTCGAGGAGCTTCTTGAAGCGTTTGCGATCTTTGGCCTCGATGGTGATGAACTCGGCCAGGCCGTCGATGGTGTCCTCAAGATTGACCACCTGGGTGGGGGTGATCTCCAGCGTGTAGGCCGAGTAGTTGCGTGCCATCACTTCGCCGTTGCGGTCGACGATCAGGCCGCGGTTCGGTGTGACGGGGATCAGCGAAATACGGTTTTCTTCCGCACGCGTCTGGTAGTAGTCGTGCTGGATCACCTGTAGCCAGACGAAGCGCGCGAATAGCAGGGTAAAGCAGATGAGCACGAAACCGCCGGCGATGGCGATGCGGCGGTTGAACTGCTCCAGCCCTTCCTGCGCGTTGCTGAATTCCATGCGGCGATCAGATGGGACGATTCTCGTCGCGTTCGACCGGGCGGTATTGCGGCAGCAGCAGTACCAGGCTGACCGGATGCCAGATCAGGATTGCGACAAAGCTTGAGAGGAAATACAAGATGCCGGGGAACTCGGCGCCGGTTGCCATGCGGATCAACAGCATCACCAGTTGCGTGCCGAGCAGCAGCGGCAGGACATGCAGGGCCTGCTGTACCAGCGGAAACCACAGCACACGGCGCGACAGGCCGCCGGCCGCAAAGGCGAGCAGCACATAGGCCAGGGCGTGCTGGCCCATGATGGCGGCATTGGCGACATCCATCACCAGACCAAAGAAGAAGGCCGTCCCCATGCCGACTTTGAGTGGCTGGTGGATGCACCAGAAGGCCAGCACCAGCGCCACCCAGTCGGGAATGCCGGGCAGGCGGCCGAAGGGAATCAGGTTGAGCACCAGCGCCGAGACCAGCGTGAAGTGGATGAACCAGCCGCTTACCGGCAGGAGGATGCGACGTGAGGAATGGGTGGGCTGAATCATGTTTAGGAGGCCATTAGTGTGGCTTTAAGGCGGCCGCACGTGCCTTGCGGCCCATGACCGGTTTCTTGACGGCTTCTTCGGCTTCCTCCGGCATTGGCAGGATCTTGCGCGTGCCGAGCACCAGCACCTGGCCATGACGCTCAACCCCGGCGAGCGGTACGCATTCGATGCGCGCGAAGGAAAAGGAATTGTCGCGGTCGATGCTGGTCACGCGTGCCACCGGTAGGCCCGGCAGATAGATGCCGTCAAGGCCCGAGGTGACGAGCGTATCGCCCGGCTGCACATCGGCGTTGGCCGGCAGAAATTTCAGTTCCATGGTGCCGCTGCCGGCCCCGGCGAGCACGGCGCGCAGACCGTTACGGCCGACCTGCACCGGAATCGCCTGGTTCTTGTCGGTGAGCAAGGTCACTTCGCTTGTGAGCGGGAAGACGCGCGTCACCTGACCGATGACACCGAGATCGTCGATGACCGCCTGGCCCACCTCGACTTCATGGCTACTGCCGCGATCGACGATGATGCGCCGGGAAAACGGATCGCGCGCGGCATACAGGACATCGGCCGCGCGGGCGGGCACGTCGAGTTTTTCCTGCATCTCAAGCAGGGCGCGCAGGCGCAAATTCTCGTTGTCGAGGTGGGCCTGGCGCAGCAGCAGGTTGGCCTGCGCCAGTTGGCGTTTGCGCAGCTCGGCGTTTTCCTGTTGCAGGCTGGTCAGGTTGGCAAAGTAGCTGCCCGCATCGCTGGCCCCTTCAACCGGCAGCAACACGGCCTTCTGTACCGGCCACATCAGGGTGGCAATCATCAGGCGGGTGGACTCAAGGGTGCGGTAGCGCAAATCGGCCACCAGCAGCAACAGGGCGAGCGAGACGAAGAGCATCAGTTGCGCAAGCGGTGCCGGGCCCCGTTTGAAAAACGGCGGCGGCGAATGGCCAATGTGACCACCGGCAGGCATCAAGGCAGCGGACTCCCCGGTTGATTAGGCGAAAGAATGCAGGACGGGTACGCCCAGTCAGTCAACTGGCGCACCATCTGGAAGACTACCGGAGCCGCGCTTACTCGTTGGAGAAAATACTGCCGAGTTTGTCCATCTTTTCGAGCGCGAGACCGGAGCCGCGCACCACGCAGGTGAGCGGATCGTCGGCGACGATGACGGGCAGACCGGTCTCTTCCATCAGCAGGCGGTCGAGGTCGCGCAGCAAGGCGCCACCGCCGGTGAGTACCATGCCTTTTTCGGCGATATCGGCGCCGAGTTCCGGCGGGGTCTGTTCGAGCGCGATCTTGACGGCACCGACGATCTGGTTGAGCGGGTCGGACAGCGCCTCGAGAATCTCGTTCGAGCTGATGGTGAAGCTGCGTGGGATGCCTTCGGCGAGGTTGCGGCCCTTGACTTCCATCTCCTTGACCTCGGAGCCGGGGAAAGCCGAGCCGATGGTCTTTTTGATGGATTCAGCGGTGGTTTCGCCGATCAGCATGCCGTAGTTGCGGCGGATGTAATTGATGATCGCATCGTCAAACTTGTCGCCGCCGACACGTACCGAGCCGGCATAGACCATGCCGCCCAGCGAGATGACACCGACTTCGGTGGTGCCGCCGCCGATGTCGACCACCATCGAGCCGGTGGCATCCGAGACTGGCAGGCCGGCGCCGATGGCAGCGGCCATCGGTTCTTCGATCAGGTAGACCTGCGAGGCACCGGCGCCGAGCGCCGATTCGCGAATGGCGCGACGCTCCACCTGGGTCGAGCCGCAGGGCACGCAGATGATGATGCGCGGGCTGGGCGACAGCAGGCGCGAGTCATGCACCTTTTTGATGAACTGCTTGAGCATCTGTTCGGTGACGGTGAAGTCGGCGATCACGCCATCTTTCATCGGGCGGATGGCGGTGATGTTGCCGGGCGTCTTGCCGAGCATCTGCTTGGCGGCGTGGCCGACCGCCTGGATGGTCTTCTTGGCGTTCGGGCCGCCTTCGGTACGGATGGCCACCACGGAAGGCTCATCGAGGACGATGCCCTTGCCACGGACATAGATCAGCGTGTTGGCAGTACCCAGGTCGATAGCCAGGTCATTGGAGAAATAGGAGCGGAGAAAGGCGAACATCGGTATCCCAAATAAGCAAAAGGCAGTCGCCGGAAAGGTGGAAGGCGCTACCGTAAAAGGTAGCCTATGATACTCTAATGCGCTGCGCTGAATAAGCGCCTCTCTATCCCCCAATCCCGCTTTCATTTCACATTAATCCCGAAAAATCATGTCCTTGAGTTTGGACGATGTCAGCCGCATCGCGCGCTTGGCACGCATCGAAATTTCCTCTGCCGAAGCCGAGCGTACGCGCGACCAGCTGAATGGCATCCTCGCCTTCGTCGCTCAGTTGCAGGCTGTCAATACGGATGGCATCGCGCCGATGGCCCATGCCGTCGATGTGGTGCAGCGCTTGCGCCCGGATACAGTCACCGAGCCGGATCGCCGCGATGCTTTCCAGGCGATTGCACCCGAGACCGAGGCTGGGCTGTATCTGGTGCCGAAGGTGATCGAATGATCAATGCTTCCCTGAAAGAACTCGCTGCTGCATTGGCAGAGAAAAAGATTTCCAGCGTCGAACTGACGACGCTGTTCCTTGACCGTATCGAACAGCACAACCCGAACCTCAATGCCTTCGTGACGGTTGATCGCGCGAGGGCGCTTGCTGCCGCGCACGCCGCAGATCAAAAAGTCGGCGCTGAGCGGACGGCACTGACAGGTATTCCCCTTGCCCACAAGGACATCTTCTGCGCCGAAGGCTGGCGTACCACCTGCGGTTCGAAGATGCTCGGTAACTTTACGTCGCCCTACGATGCCCATGTTGTCGAGCAGATGAATGCGGCCGGCATGGTGACGCTGGGCAAGTGCAACATGGACGAGTTTGCGATGGGCTCGTCGAACGAAACCTCTTTCTTCGGCACGGTGAGAAATCCGTGGGATACCGCTTGCGTGCCCGGCGGTTCCTCGGGTGGTTCGGCCGCCGCGATTGCTGCGCGTCTGGCACCGGCAGCGACCGGCACGGATACCGGCGGCTCGATCCGCCAGCCGGCCGCGCTGTGTGGTCTGACCGGCATCAAGCCGACCTATGGCGTGGTGTCGCGCTACGGCATGATCGCCTTTGCCTCCTCGCTCGATCAGGGCGGGCCGATGGCCAAGTCGGCCGAGGACTGCGCGTTGCTGCTGAATGCGATGGCTGGTTTCGATCCGCGCGATTCGACTTCGCTGGAACGTCCTGCTGAGGATTACTGCCGTGATCTGGACAAGCCGTTGGCTGGCTTGCGCATTGGGCTACCGAAGGAATTCTTTGGCGCCGGCATGGACGATGGCGTGCGTGTGGTGGTCGAGGCCGCGCTGGCCGAATATCGCAAGCTGGGCGCCATTACCGTCGAGGTCTCGCTGCCCAATTCCGGCCTGTCGGTGCCCGCCTACTACGTGATCGCGCCGGCCGAAGCCAGCTCCAACCTGTCGCGTTTCGATGGCGTGCGTTATGGCCATCGTGCCGCTGACTACGGCGACCTCAATGACATGTACGCGAAGAGCCGCGCCGAGGGGTTCGGCGATGAGGTCAAGCGCCGCATCCTGATCGGTGCCTACGTGCTTTCGCATGGCTATTACGACGCTTACTACCTCAAGGCGCAGAAGATTCGCCGTCTCATCGCCGCCGACTTTTCGACTGCCTTCAAGGATTGCGATGTGATCATGGGGCCGACGGCGCCCTCGGTGGCCTTCAAGTTTGGCGAAAAGAGCGCCGATCCGGTGCAGATGTATCTGTCCGACATCTACACGATTGCGGTCAACCTTGCCGGCCTGCCGGGCATGTCGATCCCTTGCGGTTTTGATCGCGATCTTCCCGTTGGCCTGCAACTGATCGGCCCCTGGTTCGGCGAGGCGCAGATGCTGAATGTGGCGCATCGCTACCAGCAGGCAACCGACTGGCATCGGCGCATGCCGGCTGCGTTTGCGGGATGAACTGGTTACGGATACTGACGGTGCTGGGCGTGACGACGCTGGTCGGCTGCGCCACACCGGCACCTGTTTCGCCGCCTGCAGCAGCGGTTATTGCCGAACCGCCTCCTCCCGCCCAGCCGGCACTGCGCAGGGACACGCTTAAACATCTGGCCAATCGCAATCTCAAGCCGATCGAATCGCGCCCGCTGAACGCCAAGGCGAGTTGTGGATTCCGCGATCCGACCGGTTACCGCGGACGGCTGAAACTGGATGTCAAGGAAGCCAGTGTTAGCCGTTTCGAAGCAAATGTGGATGTGCCGAAGCATGGCAGTTGCAGTTTCAACCTGAAGGATTTCCAGCAGACCGATCGTTTGCCGAATGTGGTGTTGGCGGCGAAGAAGGGCGATTGCAAGGTATCGCTGTGGGAGCAGGAACATCAGGTGACGGTGGCATTCCGTGATTGCCGGGCCGAATGCAGCGGCAATTCAGTCGAATATCTCTGGCCCATTCTGGTCGATAACCGGAAGGGCAGTTGTTCATGAAGGATGACGTATGACGTGGGAAGTCGTGATTGGGCTGGAAACGCATGCCCAACTGCAAACAAAATCAAAAATCTTTTCCGGTGCCAGTACGGCCTTCGGCGCCGAACCGAATCGTCAGGCCTGCGCGGTTGATATCGCGCTGCCCGGCGTGCTGCCGGTGCTCAACCGCGAAGCGGTGGTTTGCGCGATCAAGTTCGGCCTCGCCATTGGTGCAGAGATTGCGCCGCGCTCGATCTTCGCGCGCAAGAACTACTTCTACCCTGACCTGCCGAAGGGCTACCAGATCAGCCAGTTCGAGATTCCCGTCGTGTCGGGTGGCGGGCTGACCATCACTGTCGGCGCTGGCGAGACGGCCTATGAGAAGTTCGTGCATCTGACGCGCGCCCATCTCGAAGAGGATGCCGGCAAGTCGCTGCATGAGGATTTCCACGGCAAGACCGGCATCGATCTGAACCGTGCTGGCACGCCGTTGCTGGAGATCGTCACCGAGCCTGATATGTGCTCCAGTACCGAAGCGGTCGCCTATGCCAAGGCGCTGCACTCGCTGGTGACATGGATCGGCATTTGCGACGGCAACATGCAGGAAGGCAGTTTCCGCTGCGACGCCAACGTGTCGGTACGTCGTCCCGGTGCTCCGCTTGGCACGCGCCGCGAGATCAAGAATCTCAACTCCTTCCGCTTCCTGCAGCAGGCCATCGACTACGAGATTCAATGGCAGATCAACGAGATCGAGGAGGGCCGCAAGATTCAGCAGGCCACCGTGCTGTTCGATCCCGACACGGGCGAGACGCGTTCGATGCGCAGCAAGGAAGATGCGCACGACTACCGCTACTTCCCCGACCCTGATTTGCTGCCGCTCGAGATCAAGGCCGACTGGATTGCCGAAGTGAAAGCAGGCTTGCCCGAGTTGCCGCAAGCTATGCAGGCACGCTTTCAGTCGGATTACGGCCTGTCGGCCTACGATGCCGCAACACTGGCAGTCACGCGTTCTAGCGCACAGTTTTTCGAGGAAACCGTCAACGTTGCTGGCAAGGAGAATGCGAAGGCTTGTGCCAACTGGGTGATGGGCGAACTGGCGGCACGCCTGAACCGTGACGAGAAAGACATCTCGGCCAGCCCGATTGCTGCGGCGCAACTGGCTGGCATGGTCAAACGCATCGCCGACGGCACCCTGTCCTCCAAGCTCGCCAAGGAAGTGTTTGAAGCGCTATGGAGCGGTGAGGGCCAGGACGCTGATGCGATCATCGAAGCGCGCGGTCTCAAGCAGGTTTCCGATGCGTCAGCAATCGAACCGATCATTGACGAGGTACTGGCCGCCAACCCGAAGTCGGTCGAGGAATTCCGTGCTGGCAAGGACAAGGCTTTTAATGCACTGGTCGGTCAGATCATGAAAGCGACCAAAGGCAAAGCCAACCCGCAGCAGGTGAATGAGCTGCTGAAGAGGAAGCTGAGTTAAAAAGTCGGCGTTGGCAGGACGGCTACTTTGTCCCGGTTAACTCGCGGTAGCGCTTCTTGTCGGCTTCGAAGCGCACCTTGACGGCTTCGATGTCGGCATCCTTCTGCTGCAAGGCTTTCTGCTGGGCCGCAATCTCGGCCTCGTTATCCCTGATCTGGCTTTGTAGATTGGCCGGTGCCGGCTTCTTCGTATAGAACTCTTTTTCCTGATCGAGCTTGAGCTTCTTTTTCTCGGCCGCGTCGAGGCGATTCTTGGCTTGCTCGGCATTCTTCTCGATTTCGGCAATGGCGCGATCGCGTGCCTTATCGATGTCCTTTTCGGTGGTGTAGCTATCCTTGAGGGCACGATCGCGGCGTGCCATCTCCTCGGCCTTTTTCTTTTCTTCGACGGCGCGTACTTTTTCGGCTTCGCGGGCGGCAAGTTCCTCTTGTGTCAATGGACGTTCGACATCGCGGGCCACGCCGCCCTTGTCGAAAACCTTTCTGGCCTTGTCAAGGCATTGTGCAGGTGCGGGGTCGCCGCAGCTACGCTTGCCATTGACCTCGCAGCAGGTGATCTTGGCCGCAGCGGGGAGAGAAAATGCGATACCGAGCAGCAGGGCGAGTGTGGTCGTCGAAAAAGTGGACAATTTAGGCAACACCGTAGGTCTCCCGATAGCGGCGCACGGCCGCGAGGTTTTGTTCCAGCGCCGGCTGACCGGCAAGATAGGTGATCACATCGGTCAAGCGGGCGACGGCAATCACCGGCATGCCGAGCGACTGTTCCACTTCCTGTACGGCTGACAGCGTGCCTGTGCCGCGTTCCTGACGGTCGATGGCGATGGCGACCCCAGCGGGCGTGGCGCCGCCCGCACGGATGATGTCGACCGATTCGCGTACCGACGTACCGGCCGAGATGACATCGTCGACGATCAGGACGCGACCGGCGAGCGGTGCGCCGATCAGCGTGCCGCCCTCGCCGTGATCCTTGGCTTCCTTGCGGTTGAAGGCAAACGGGAAGTTGTGGCCGCGTGCCGCAAGCGCCATGACAATGGCAGCGACCAGCGGAATGCCCTTGTAGGCCGGGCCGAACAACATGTCGATCCGAATCTTCGAGGCGAGGATGGCGTCGGCGTAAAAGTTGGCCAGCTTCGACAGGGAGTCGCCATCGTTGAACAGGCCGGCATTGAAGAAGTAGGGCGAGAGCCGCCCGGCCTTGGTCTTGAACTCGCCGAAGCGCAAAACACCTTTCGCAGAGGCGAAGGCAACAAAATCCTGACTAAAATCAGTGGCATTCATAGTGAAATCATTTTACATGCTGCGTATCGTTACATTGAACCTTAACGGCATCCGCTCGGCTACCCGCAAGGGTTGGCTCGACTGGTTGGCGATACAGGATGCCGACATTGTCTGCGTGCAGGAATTGAAGGCGCAGGCGAGTGATCTGCCAGAAGAAACGCGCTTCCCCGGCGGCACGATGACGGGTTATTTCCATTACGCCGAAAAAAAGGGCTATAGCGGTGTCGGGCTGTATGCGCGCCGTTCCCCCGACCGTGTCATCGAAGGCATTGGCAATCCCGAATTCGATGCCGAGGGCCGCTATCTGCGAGCTGACTGGCCGGGATTGTCGGTGATTTCCCTGTACGTGCCGTCGGGTTCCTCCTCGCCCGAGCGTCAGGAAGCCAAGTTTCGCTTCATGGACATCTTTTATCCCTGCCTGTCCGCCCTAATGGATGAATCGCGTGCGACCGGACGTGAGTTCATCATCTGCGCCGACTGGAATATTGCTCCAACCCAGCAGGATTTGAAGAACTGGAAGTCGAACCAGAAGAATTCCGGCTTCCTGCCCGAGGAGCGCGACTGGATGACCCGGGTCAAGGCCGAACTTGGCTGGGTGGATGCCTATCGGACACTTTATCCGACCGAAGAGGGTGAGGCTTACACTTGGTGGTCGAATCGTGGCCAGGCTTGGGCGAAGAACGTGGGTTGGCGGATCGATTACCAGTTGGCGACGCCCGGCATTGCCGCTACCGTTGCTGAAGCGCAGGTTTTTAAAGACGCACGCTTTTCAGACCATGCGCCCTTGATCATCGACTACGCCTGGCCTTGATTGCCTGTGAGACAATGGCAGCATCATTCGATTCGTGTACCCGTGTTAATCCAAGGAGCAAAAAATGACTGAAATGACCGATGTCAGCAAAGAGAAACTGATCAGCGATTTCAAGGTGGTGGTTGCCGATGCGGAAGAGTTGCTGCGCGCCACGGCTAATCAGGCTGGCGACAAGGCTTCCGAATTGCGCGGCAAGATCCAGGGCCGTCTGGCCGATGCCAAAGTGCGTTTGGCCGATGCCGAAGCCGCTGTGGTCGACAAGGCCAAGCTGGTGGGCCGCGCCGCTGATGATTATGTCAATGACAACCCTTGGCGTTCCGTCGGTGTGGCTGCCGGGATCGGCTTCATCGTTGGCCTGCTGATCGGCCGTCGTTGATTCAATCGCCCGGGCTTCTCGCTTCCCTGCGCGGCTTTGCGACCACCTCGGTCGCCTTGCTGCGCACGCGGCTTGCGCTGCTCAAGGTCGAAGCGCAGGAGGAGGCCGACCGCCTGATCGGCCTACTGTTGTGGGGGGTTGTCGCCACGCTGCTGGGGGTTGCCGGTCTGGTCTTCCTCGCCGTGTGGCTGACGGTGTTGTTTTGGGATGACCATCGCTTGTTGGCGCTGGGCATCTTTACCGCAGTATTTCTCGGCGGCGCCGCCTTTGCCATATCGAGCGTGCTTCGATTGGCGCGTCAGGGTTCGCAACTCTTTGCGGCGAGCCTGGCCGAATTGCGGCGCGATGAGGCCGCACTGTCTGACTCTCCCCACGAGCGGCGTCCATGAGTCGTGCCGTTGCGCATGCGCTTGAAAAACAGCGTCTGCAGTTTGCGTCGGCCGAACAGCGTGACCGCCTGATCCAGCATGCGGCAGGCGTAGTACCACTTTTTGAAGTGGCCGATCGGGTGCAGGATGGCGCACGCTGGGTGCAGCGTTACCCCGAGGTCGTGGTGGGTGGGCTGGCAATGGTGGCGGCGGCACGACCACGTGCCCGCCAATTTCTGTGGCGCTGGGCAAGACGTAGCTTTGTTGCCTGGAAACTGTGGCGCAATGGATTGCGCTGGCTTGAGCAGAAGCCTTCACAATCTCACGCTGCATAATGGGCCGCCGTTTTTCGCCGCCAATCGTGCGCAACATGCTCGATGCACAACAGCGCGAGCGCCAGCAGATCACGCGCGAACTGACCAAGATCAAAGGGCTGATGCCGCTGCTGATGAAGCGGCGCAATGGCGGCCGCTGGAGTATCGATGAGCGGCATGAGCTGATCGAGCAGTTGCACGCTTTCGCCCACCTTTCTCCCTACTTCGTGGTACTGGTGATGCCCGGTTCGTTCATGTTGCTACCGGCACTGGCTTGGTGGCTCGACCGCCGCCGCGGCCAACGCGCTACAGACCCAGGCAAACATATTTGATCTCGAGGTATTCCTCAATGCCGTACTTTGAGCCTTCGCGGCCAATGCCCGAATGCTTGATGCCGCCAAAGGGTGCCACTTCGTTGGCGATCAGCCCGACATTCACGCCCACCATGCCGTATTCGAGCGCTTCGGCGACCCGCCAGACGCGCGACAGATCACGCGCATAGAAGTAGCTCGCCAAACCGTATTCGGTGGCGTTGGCCAGGGCAATTGCCTCGGCTTCATCGTGAAACTTGAACAGCGGCGCGACCGGCCCGAAGGTCTCCTCGCGGGCGCAGCGCATGGCGGGCGTCACGTCTGCCAGCACGGTGGGTTCGAAGAAGGTGCCGCCCAGTGCGTGGCGTTTGCCACCCGTCAGGATGCGGGCGCCTTGCGCTACGGCATCGGCGACGTGGGCTTCAACCTTTGCCAGCGCCTGCACATCAATCAGCGGACCTTGGTTGACCCCTGCCGTCGTGCCAGCGCCGACATTTAGTTTTGCCACCTCGGCGGCCAGCTTCTGCGCGAATGTTTCATAGATGCCGGCCTGTATCAGCAACCGGTTGGCACACACGCAGGTTTGGCCGGCATTGCGGTATTTGGACGCCATCGCGCCGGCGACGGCGGCATCGACATCTGCATCGTCGAAGACGATAAAGGGGGCATTGCCGCCGAGCTCCAGTGAAATCTTTTTCAGCGTTGGCGCACATTGCGCCATCAGCAGCCGGCCGACCTCGGTCGAACCGGTGAAGGAGAGTTTGCGCACGACCGGGTTGCCGGTCAGCTCGCCGCCGATCAGTGGGGCATTTGCCGCCGAACTGGTGATGATATTGAAGACGCCAGGTGGGAAGCCGGCGCGCTCGGCAAGTGCAGCCAATGCCAACGCGGTGAGTGGTGTCTGTTCGGCGGGCTTGACCACCACCGGACAGCCGGCTGCCAGCGCTGGCGCCACCTTGCGCGTGATCATCGCGGCGGGGAAGTTCCAGGGCGTAATCGCAGCACAGACGCCGATCGGTTGCTTGAGGACGAGCAGTCGCTGATTGGCGATGGTCTGTGGAATCACGTCACCGTAGGTGCGCTTGGCTTCCTCGGCAAACCATTCAATGAAACTGGCCGCATAGAGTGCCTCGCCGCGTGCTTCGGCGAGTGGTTTGCCCTGCTCGCTGGTCATCAGCAGGGCGAGGTCGTTGGCATGCGTGACGATCAGTTCGAACCACTGGCGCAGGATGCCGCCGCGCTGCTTGGCCGTGAGGGCTCGCCAGGCCGGCCAGGCGGCATTGGCCGCGGCGATGGCGCGGCGTGTTTCCACTGCCGCCATGTCGGGCACCTCGGCCAGCGCTTCGCCCGTGGCGGGGTTGGTGATGGTCAGCGTGGCGCCGTTCTCGGCACTGCACCACTGGCCGTCGATAAAGGCGCGGTCGCGCAACAATTCGGGATGCTGCAATTGCATGGCGTTTATTCCGTTTTTTGGCTGGCTGGCGGCGAGTCTACCGAATTAGTATTGCTGCATGCACTTCTTCATTCTCGCCACCGCACTGCTTCTTGCCGGCTGCGGTCATTTCAGCCCTTCACCCATGCCACCGGCAGAAACGTCGCGCGTGGCGGCCGATCCGCGTGCGCATGAAGTGGTGATCTACGCGCTCGGACTGATCGACACCGGTTATCGTTTCGGCGGCAAGAATCCCGAGGCCGGACTGGATTGCAGCGGCATGGTCAGCCATGTATTTGAACAGGCCGCCGGTCTGCGCCTGCAGGGTTCGGCCGCCGATATTGCGGCACGCGGGCGATCCATTGATCCGGCCAGTCTGCGACCGGGCGATCTGGTGTTCTTCAACACGCGTAATCGGTCGCGCTCGCACGTGGGTATCTACATTGGCGACGGCCGATTCGTTCATGCGCCGAATACCAACGGGAAGGTTCGTACCGAAAAGCTGACACAGGGCTGGTTTGCAACGCGTTTCGAGGAAGCTCGGACCTACTTTGACTGAAGCTGGTTGCGGCGCAGCATGGTCTTGCGTGCCACCCGGTAGGCCACGCCGCAGGGCAGGCAGAATGATCTCGGGCAGGTCAGACCCTGATTGCGCCAGATGGCGATGAGCCAGAACAGCAGCCCCAATGCAGCCCCCGCGATGATGAAGACCAGCAGCAAAAACTGGAAGCCGAACGAGCCATTGGCAAATGGCAGGGCACAGAGGATGCCGCCGATTATCCCCAGCAAAGTGGTTTGCCAGATTTTCCACCAGCCACGCTTGCAGCAGAGACAAAGCAGCGGATAACCGACGACGAAGACGCCGACGAAGACGGATAGTGCGGCGCGCTGATGATTACGCCCGAGTTCCAGTTCGAGCACCATGGCTGCAAACGCTGCGGCCACGATCAGCAGCGCAAGGCTGACACGTTGCATGGTGAAACCCTCCGTGCGGCCTGTTGTTGAACCTCATTGGGGTGGTGCCGCTACGGGGGATTGTGACAAGCTTCTGCGTTGGGGGCAATAGATGATATCAATGTGGGTCATCAATGGACCGGCACGGCGCGCCAGCCGCCAGGACACTGTCCAACGTAGGGGTAATAGGCCCCATAGGCATCACAGTAGTACCACATCCTGCCCGGGGGACGGGCGGGGGTGGGCGTAACAATTACCGGTGGGCTGGGCGCATCCATTGAAAACAGGATGGCGCCTGCGGTCAGGCCGGCTAGTCCCCAGCCGAGGGCGCTGGAATGCGAATAGTGGCGATGACGATCATGGCCACGATCGAATCCGCGCTGACCATATCCGTGATGATCACGCGGATAGTGGTCGCGTGCGACCGCCAGAGAGGGCAGCGCAGCCGCCAGCAACAGGCTGGCAAGCAAGGTAGCAAGGGTACGTTTCATGAGGTTCTCCTCCAGCGATAGAAGAAGAAACGCGCAGAACGCCCCGTTGCTGACGTGATGTTTGTAAGGGTTTGTTACACCCCGTGTTGCTTGAACCAGGCCTGCAGACGCTGCCAACCGTCCTCGGCCGCATCCTTGCGATAGGTGCCCCGATAGTCGGCATGGAAGGCATGCGGCGCATCAGGGTAAACGTGAATCTGTGACTTGCCCCCCGCCTTCTTTAGCGCATCGCCCATCGCGTCGACATCTTCAAGCGGGATACCCTGGTCCTTGCCGCCATAAAGCCCGAGCATGGCTCCTTTGACTTCACCCGCAATATCGAGCGGCCATTTCGCGGTGCGGTCATTGACCTCGCCGTCAATGCGGCCATACCAGGCCACACCGGCCTTGATGTTGGGATTGTGCGCGCTGTACAGCCAGGTCTGACGGCCCCCCCAGCAAAAACCGGTGATGCCCAAACGAGCCGGATCGCCACCATTATTTCCGGCCCAGGAAGCACACGCATCCAGGTCGGCCATGACTTCCTTGTCCGGTACTTTGGCGATGATGGCCGAGAGAATGTCTTGCACATTGGTCAGCTTGCGCGGGTCGCCATAACGGGCGAACAATTCTGGGGCGATAGCCAGATAGCCGAGCTTGGCGAGGCGCCGGCAGACATCGGCGATATATTCATGTACACCAAAAATTTCCGAGACGACAAGGATCGTAGGCAGACTCTTTCCGCCTTCCGGCATGGCGCGATAAGCGGCCAGTTCGCCGATCTTGATTTCACCCGCGACCAGCCCGGTAGCATCGGTCTTGATGGCGGTTTGCGCCATGATCGGCTGGGCCGCGAGGGCAAAGCCGGCACCGAGTGCCGTGGCGACAAAGCTGCGGCGGGTAAAGCCGATAGAGGGGACGAGGCTGTCGAAATCGGGATTGGTTTTCTGGTTCATGGTTCTCTCCTCTTCGGGTTGGCAAGTGCCATCACGATAACCCGAAAAGGCGCGTTCTGGCACTACTCAGCAGCGCAGTCGGCAGCACTGTTTTTGCCAATGCCTGCGCCATCTCCCCGGTTGGTGGCGATGGCGCCCGGCATGGAGACGCGCACCCCTTCGGGAATGACTTGGGGCAGGGCATTGGGGCCTGCCACGAAGCCGAACTGTCCGGCATTGAACTGGACCGCGCCCGCGCCATTGGAGAGCACGATGGACCCAGTGGACACATCGACGTGCAGGCCGTTGGGGGGAGTGCCGCCACCCGGCATCGGTATCCGGGTGCAATCGCCCTGGCAGAACAAGGCGCCGAAATGGGTTCCCCGGATGCCGATAGTCGCGGTTGGGGTTTGGTAGGAAACCTTGTCCTTGTTGCGCTTGCCGATCAGACCAGTTACTGCGCGTAGACCACCTTTGAGCAGCCCCACAAACACATTGTCGCGATCCGGCTGGGCTTCGTTGTACTGATAGTTCTCCACCTTGATCTGGCTGTTGGGCCGCAGGACGATTTCGCCGCCGTCAATGAACTTGATACGGGCATAGGTGTCATCCTCGGTGGAGAGTACATCCCCCTCCTGTACTTCGGATTTGACTGAAAGCAGCTTCGTGCCGCCATCGGCTTTCTTGGTCGTCAGGATGCCCGAGAGATGGGTCACCTGGCCGGCTGGGGCGGCGAGAGCGGTTAGGTGCCAGCCGGTAATTAGCAGGGTGGCGAGAAGCAGTTTGATCGTCATGGCATTCATCCTCAACCGCACCTGGCCAGTTTCTTCTTGGCGGCTTTCTCTTTCTCCCGCTCCGTCTTGGTATCTTCTTCCTTGGCTTTGTCTTTCGGCTTGTCGTCCGAGTTATCACCGCCGTTGGATGACGTGGTGGAATCCGGGTTACTGGAGCTGGAACTGCCAAACTCGTTTTCGCCTCCCCCTGTCGTTTCGCCGGTGGGTGTCTGGAAGCCCGGGGTGGAAGAGGGCGGGGGCAGTAGTGTCGTCGTCTGGTTATCGTCGTCTTTCGTAGCCGGGGGCTCGGTGGAGTTGATCACTTCGTTGATGATTGTGGTAAGTGCCTCCGGCACGACGCCATAGGCGATTTGCAGCCCGCTGCCTGCTGTAGCAGGTTGGCCGGCGTTGAAGAACACAGTGCCTAATTGAGCCGTGGTCGCTTGGACGCCATCGATGTAAATGCCGCCGGAGGGCCGACCGAGGAAATCAAGGTAAATCGTTAGCGGAGAATCGGCTTCGATCGTGGATCCATTGTAGAACTGCAACTCGGATGCACTGCCCAGCAAGGCCAATGAAACATCGTCGCCGGCCCGGATGGAGGCACCGTTGTCCAGCTTGATGTTATTGGTGACAATGCCTTCGATATTTGAGGTGATGCCAGACGCAAAGAGTTCTCCACCGTAGCTACTGTAGTCGTTGGCAATAAAGCCGATATTACCGGAGGTCTGAACTGAGCTGTCGTTGTAGATGGTGGAGGCGGCCAGCATGATATCGCCTCCCGCAGTTGACGTGACTTGCTGTGTGATATCAAGTACCCCGGAAGCGAAAAGCGACACACCCTCATAGGCACTGATCTGCGCATCGACATTGACGTTGAGGCCGGCTGCCTGAATAGCGCCACCGGTGGAAGTTAAGCCGCTATTGATATCGAGTAGCCCACCGGAAACAAAGGACAATGACTCCTGGCGGTTAATCGCGGTGCTCACAGTCAGGTCGCTGGCCGCAGCAAAGCCTATGCTGCCATTGGCATTGCCTGTTGAGAACGTGCCGCCCGCCAGCGTTAGCGCACCTCCGCTGCCAATTGCGATATTGCCTTCATTTGTGACCAGAAACTGATGTTGCGCGCCAGTTGTCCATGTGCCGGCATTGAAATAGCTGACACTGGCATTGAAGGCAGCATCGTCCTGCATCCAGATCGTGCCTGGTGCGGTTGCAGAGGCGTTGTAGATGCGAATGCCACCATAATCAGAACCGCCAGCGTTATACACGCGCGAACTGATGTTTCCTGTCGTGTTGACGTCTGCGCTGATTGCCAAGCCCGATGCCGTGCCACCAAAGTTACTGTAGAGCGCTACGCCACCTGCGCCTGCCGTGATATCGACGTTGCCAACCCCATTGTTTTCATAAATGGCATCGCGGGCGGTAATGGTGACGGCGTTGTTGGCTGATATGGTGCCGAGATAAATGTTGCCGCCATAGGTTGCATTGTTCGTGTTGATGTCGACATCGCTGCCCGTCGAGGTGGCCGAGATCGTGACATTCGACTCGCTGTGGTAGGTGATGTTGCTTTCCGCTGTTAAATTAACCGAAGACACCCGGTTTAGACCAAGCAGACTGATTCCTCCTCCTATACCGTTTGCCGTGGCCGTCAATGAGTTTGCAATGATGCCTCCCGTACCGGCGTTATTGCCATCAATCAAACCGCCATACCAGGAAGTTAGGTTGACGGAATTGACGTTACCAATCTTGCTGTAGGCATTCATGCCCATCGTGGCGCCGCTGGTGTTGTAGTTTGAACCACCATCAAACCCGCTGGTCAGGCTTACTGAACCTGTGCTGCCGCTTGTATACCTGCCGATGTATGCACCCGAAGCATCGGACGAACCGCTCAGTGCGAAACCGCCGTAGGCATATATGTCAACTGTCGGCGTACCGTCAAAGGCACCAATCATGGTGGGCGAACCTGCGGCACCGGACATCGTGAGTGTGCCGCCAATCTTGAGTTCGATACTGGTGGAAGTATCGTTGCCGATGATTGCTGGCGCGGCAGGAATCAGCAAGTCGCCGCTATTCGCAGCACCCCCGGTCAAGGTCAGATTGCCTGTCGTGGTGATGTCGATGGAAGATGAGGTGATCATTGCACCGCCGTAACTTGCCCCCCCGCCCTGTACCGTGATGCTGCCTGCGGAAATGGTCTGGCTGCCTTCGGCATGGAGGCCGGCATCATTGCCTACCGTGCCGTGAATGCCTAGCGCGGCATTCGCCAATACACCGCCTGTAGCCCCTCCCGTAACGGTGATTGCACCGGAAATTTCAAGATGCTGGTTTGCATTAGATTCCACTTCCGCATAGTTGCCGCCAAAGCCTGCGCTGGTGCTGCCGCCCTGAACAGTCAGGCTGGTAGCGACAATGTGCTGGTTACCGACACTCTCGATATCCGCGCCGTTGTGAACCGCGCAGGTGGAGCAGAGCAAAATGTTGTCGCTCGGCCCCCCATAAGAGTAGTTGCCAAAAGTAGATGTACCTGTACCACCCGTCACTGAGATCGCCAGACTACCTGCCTGCCTCAATATTTCCTGAGTGCCACCGGCTTTGATCCGTGCCGCATTGCCGCCATAGGTTGTGGCACTGTTGCTGCCTTGTAGCGACAAGGTATTGGCGGCACTGCCATAAAACGAAATGCTTTGCGAACCATAGGAGGTGATATGGGCATCACCGATGGTCGAAGTGATCTGCATGATGCCATTGGCGCCGCCATAGGCCATGGAAATGCTCTGATCACCTTTGGCAAGCAGGCCGGCGCTGCGGGTGGTGGCATTGATGGTCAGGCTGTCCGCCGCAACCTCCATGTCGCCGCCCGCACCAATCACTGCATCGGTAATTTGCAGAGCGCCTTTGGCGCGCAGGATGACGCTGCCGCCTGCGGAGAGGTTGGTTCCTGTGTCAGCATTGGCGGCAAAGGTCATGTTGCCGGTGTTGGATGCGTGCGTGGGTTGTGGATTGGTGTATTTGTCACCAGCAGAGGAATCCCAGCCGGAAACCATGGTCAAGTCACCGCTGCCGGAGTGGTATATCCCGTAGTTCACATCAATGTTGTTTTCGGCCAGCAAGGACAGGTTATAGCCACTACCGGCCAATGTTCCCGAAGCGTTGATCGTGATGCTGCCATTGTTGGTGGCTCCGCCAGACGAACTGGTCTGGATGATGACATCACTGGCTGACAGCGCACCATTGATCACATCCCAGCCAATCGTGTCAGCGCCATAGACGGAAGATGGATCGACAAAGAATGGATTACCTCCATAGGCTCCCGTTGGTGTGGCTGAGGCCACGATCGTGATGTCGGTTGGATCGAGCAGCAGGGTGCCCACCGAGCCATTTGGTGCGCGCGTATCGACCGACGAGAAAAATGTCAGGTGTTGCTTGCCGGAAACTTCGACAAAGCCGCCATCACCACCGTTAGTTCCGCCCTTGGCCTCAATGCGACCAAAAGCGCGGGTGGTATCGTCTGCCCAGACGATTACCTTGCCACCATCGCCGTTGTCTGTGGCATTGGCTTTCAGGGAGGCATTGGTGCCGAAATAAGTGATCTGGGCGTTCTGGATATCGGGATTCTTGCCCTGGAAGTCACCGCCGACGAGGATCGTACCGCCACCATTGGTGCCCGAAGCATCGATCTCGGCGTTGTCCATCACTGCAACGCGATTACCGAGCACCTCGACCTTGCCGCCCTTCGTACCGGTGGTGACAATGCGGCCATTACCATCGACGTAAGTGTCCTGGCTGGCTTTCAGGAAAATGCGTCCCCCCTCACTGACGACACTTGAGGCATTGAGCGTGCCACTGTTTCTGACAATTGTCCCGGCGATGCCAATTCGTCCTGCTGCGGCGACAATACTGCCGAGGTTGGTGGCGTTGTTAGCTGCGCCGGTGATGTCTACTTTTACCCCCGGGGTTCCGGTGTCCATCAGGCTGACAGTTGTGCCGGCGGCGAGAATCGTCTCGCCGTTCGGTGTCGTAATAATCCCCTCGTTCGAGACATTTGTGCCGACGAGGTAGGCGAAACCGCCGCTGGGTGTGCGGATCTCGCCTTTGTTGACCACATCGCCGGCGCCGGCGGTCGCCTGGAAGTTCAACTGGCCGGCGAGAAAGTCCTCGGGTTTGACCTTCAATGTCGAGGCGACGAAGCCGGCCGTATCGATGACGGCGCCCGGGCCGATCATGAAGCCGGCCTGGTTGATCAGCCAGACAATGCCAGTGGAGTAAAGGGTGCCGTGGATGCGGCTTAATTCCGTAGAGGTACCCGTGGTGCCAATCACCTGAAAGAGGATGCGTGAATTGGCGGATTCCTGGAGGACGCGAACCGCCTCACCGGCATCGATATTGAAGGTGCGAAAATTGACAATGGCGTTGGGGGCGTTGATGATGGTCATCACGTTGCCATTGGTCGTGATGTCCTCAGGCCGCACTCCTTGCACGATTGTGGGGTCCGTCGGCAGGGCAAAAGTCGGCGCTGAGAAGACGGCACAGACACTTAGGGCGAGTACTTTTGCCAGAAAAGCAACCGATTTTTGTTGCTTGGATGAGGTACCGCGAGCTTGCTCTTTGTGATGATTTGTAGCCTGTTCGCTCACGGGAACAAGCATGCCAAGACGTTTGCTGAAAATAAGCCGATAGGAGTTAACGTTCATGATATTCCCCTGTCGTTTGATCAGAAGGCAATCATCATTTTGAAGTGCCCGCCCCAGCCATTCCGCCGATCCAGCGGCATGCCGTTGGTTTGGGTGGGCCCGTATTCCAGAATGTCCGCAGCATCGATGCTGAGGTTGAAATTCTTGTCCGGTGCATAACGCAAACCGATACCAAACGAAGCAACGCCATGATCAAACGGCGTGTCATTCCGGCCCACGTTGCGGCCTCGGCCGAAGTCATGGAAAAACACGCCGTGCAGGTTGCCAGATAGTTTCACCAAGCTGGCGAGATTGGGCGTGTAGGCTTCGAGGTTAACGACATGGCCGGTATCGGCGGCAACTGAACGCTCATCAAAGCCGCGTACTGCACTGCTGCCGGTCAGACCGAAGTGTTCAGCGGCTGGCAGACCGCCGCCGGTGTGCTGGCCTGACAAGGCGGCGCGAAATTGCCAACCATCCTGCAGGTGAGTGTAACTGCCGCCATAGCGCACGATCATGAATTCGTCAGAGACGGGACGGCCCGCGATGAAACTGTAGTAATCGGTTTTTCCTGCAGCCGCTGTACCTGCATTACCTGTATAGCGGCTGCCATGGGGAAACAGGTTGTAGGTCACCCCGATATTGAAGCCGGCCTGATAAGCAACACCCTGCCAGTTGCCGGTGTAGGTGGCGGATACCGGCCGCAGGGTGTATGGAACACAACTGCTGTTGGCAGGAGTTGGAGGGGCAGTAGAGAAATCACCATTAGTGGCTGGATTTCGGCACTTGGTGTTCATGTGCTTGTAATCGAGGCCAAATACCAGCCGGGAGGTGTATTCGCCCTGGCGTGGGAACAAGTGGTTCCAGCGCACGGCAAACACTTCCCCCTTGCCGTTGATACCGAACCCAGTGGCTTGTTGCGATGGGGTATTTAAATTCGAATTACCGTAGATGATGTCGAGGCTGTCACCGATGCCGTAGAAAGGCTTGCGGAAGGCGACACTATAGACATCCATCTTGACGTGGGGCGGGTAGTCGAACCACACGTCTGGAGTGGTGGTATAGGCCAGCGTGAGCATTTCGTCACGACCGAGCAGATTGGCGTCTTGGTAGGCGATGCCAAGCCGGTGGCGTCCCGTGGCAATGGTGCCGCTGTTGTCCAGCGTGACATAGACGCGCTTGGGATCCTGCTCTGTCAGCGCAACCTTCGCATCGACTTTTCCTTCTTCCTCGCTGGTGCCCAGGCTTACTTCTACTTGTTTGGCGGGGTTTTCATTGATAAGTTGGACGTTTTCGGAAATCTGCCGCAGATTGGGGGCAGTCTCCTCCCTCAGATTGGGCAGCGACGCGCGGATATTAACCTCGTCAAACTGCTGGTTTCCAGTGATGACAACCTTGCCGATAACCGCCTCAGAGACGTCGAGACGAATAATGCCACTTGTGATCTCCTGCTCCGGTACATGGACATTAACAGCCCCATAGCCCTTTGCACGGTAGGCATTCTCCAATGCTTCAAGCGCCTTCTGAATGTCGCCATACACCCGCGCCCTGCCGATAAAGGGTGCCACCAGTGCCGTGACTTGGCTAGCTGGCAACAGCGTATTACCCGTAACTTCGAAGCGAACGATGTCGAATTTCTCACTCTGCGCTTTGGCCATTGGCAAAGCGAAGGCAAGCATGAGGACTAGGCCAGAGGTAATGAGATGCTGCTTCATGAGTTCCCTAAATATTGTGCGGGCCTTTTAACCCACCTATAGCCTATCAAACAACGGCATTACTAAGGGAATATTTAGATATCAATAATTCTATTTAATTCAGCAGATTATTTTTTACATCAACACAATATCAAACTGTTCCTGACTATAGCTTGGTTCGGCCTGCATGGAGATTGGCCGGCCGATGAAATCGGAGAGCATCGCCAGCGCCTGAGACTCCTCGTCGTGGAATAGGTCAGTGACGGCGGGGGCGGCGAGGACGCGCAGTTCGCGCGCTTCGAACTGGCGGGCTTCGCGCAGCAATTCGCGGAGGATTTCGTAGGCGACGGTCTGGGCGGTCTTGATGATGCCGCGTCCGCCGCAGGTCGGGCAGGGTTCGCAGAGGATGTGGGCGAGGGACTCGCGGGTGCGTTTCCGGGTCAGTTCGACGAGGCCCAACTGCGTAAAACCATTCACGGTGATACGCGTGTGGTCGCGTACCAGTGCCTTGTTGAGTTCGGCCAGCACGGCGGATTGGTGCTCGGCCGAGTCCATGTCGATGAAATCGACAATGATGATGCCGCCGAGGTTGCGCAGGCGCAGCTGGCGGGCGATGGTCTGCGCCGCCTCGAGATTGGTCTTGAAAATGGTGTCGCTGAAGTTGGCTTGGCTGCCTGGTGCGCGCGTGCCGACGAAGGCGCCGGTATTGACGTCGATGGTCGTCATCGCCTCGGTCTGCTCGATGATCAGGTAGCCGCCGGACTTGAGGTCGACGCGCCGCGCCAGCGCACGCTGCAGTTCATCCTCGACGGCATACAGATCGAACAACGGCCGCTCACCGGTGTAGTGGCTGAGCAGCGGGGCAATCTGTGGCATGAATTCCTGGGCGAAAGCCCGCAGCTTCTGGAAGTTCTCGCGCGAGTCAATGATGATGCGCGTGGTTTCCGGGCCGACCAGATCGCGCAGGACGCGCTGGGCCAGGGTCAGATCGTGATGGAGCATGGTGGGCGGTGTCACGCCATTGGCCCCATTGGCACGGTGGCGAATTTCCTGCCAGAGACGCCGCAGATAGGCGATGTCGGCTGCGAGCGCCTCATCGGTGGCATTTTCCGCCATGGTGCGCACGATAAAGCCGCCGTTCTCATCGCTCGGGACGAGTTGCTGGATGCGTTCGCGCAAGGCTTCGCGCCCGTTCTCATCGCCGATCTTCTGCGAGATGCCAATGTGCTTTTCCTGCGGCAGGTAGACCAGCAGACGACCGGCCAGCGAGATCTGCGTGGTCAGACGTGCGCCCTTGGTGCTGATCGGGTCCTTGAGGACCTGCACCATCAGGGTTTCGCCCTCGGCGAGCAGACGCTCAATCGGCCGTGGGCTGCCGCTCTTTTCACCCCAGATGTCGGCGACATGCAGGAAAGCGGTGCGCTCCAGCCCAACTTCGATAAAGGCCGATTGCATGCCGGGCAGCACGCGCACGACCTTGCCAAGATAAATGTTGCCGACAATGCCGCGTCCGCCGGCGCGTTCAACATGCAGTTCCTGCACCGCGCCCTGCTGCAGGAGCGCGACACGCGTCTCCTGCGGCGTGACGTTGATCAGGAACTCTTCATTCATGCCGGGTATCCGAACTCGCGCAGCAGCAGTGCGGTTTCGCACAGCGGCAGACCGACGATGCCGGAATGGCTGCCACGGATTTCCTCGACGAACAATGCGGCACGCCCCTGAATACCGTAGGCACCAGCCTTGTCGTGCGACTCGCCGCTGGCGACATAGCGCAGGATTTCATCTGCAGAGAGTGTGCGGAAACGTACCTCACTGACCGACAGGCGGGTTTCCAGGCGTTCCTTCTGGGCAACGGCGATGGCGGTCAGCACGCGATGGGTGCGGCCGGACAGGCGCGTGAGGATGGCGATTGCGTCTTCATCATTGGTTGGCTTGCCGATGATCTGCCCCTCGAAATCGAGGGTGGTGTCGGCCGAGAGCACGGGCCGTTCGGGCAGGCGGCGCAGGGCCAGCAGGCGGGTGCCATGTTGCGCCTTGGCTGCCGCGACGCGCAGGGCGTAGGCATCGGGGGCCTCGTTGGGCAACGGATCTTCGTTGGTATCAGGATCGGCGCGGCCGGCGCTACGAAACAGCAGCAGGTCGAAGCGGATGCCGACCTGCGCGAGCAGTTCGCGGCGGCGTGGGCTTTGCGAGGCGAGGTAGATGCGCGGTTCGAGAAGTGCCATATGGTTTAGTCGCGATGATAGGGGTGGCCGATACGCAGGCTGTGGGCGCGATAAAGCGCTTCGGCGAGCACGACGCGCGCCAAGCCATGCGGCAGGGTGAGGGAAGAGAGGCGCAGGCTGGCTTGTGCCGTCTGCTTCAGGGCAGGATCGAGGCCATCCGGTCCACCGATCAGGAAGGCGACATCATCACCTTCCGCCTGCCATTGCCCCAGTCGTTGCGACAGGGTTTTCGTATCCAGTGCTTCGCCACGCTCGTCGAGGGCAATGCGGTGGCAACGGGGTGGCAGGGCGGCTTCGATGCGTTTGGCTTCGGCGGCCATCATCGCCTCGACGGTTTTGCCGGTGGTGCGTGGCTCGGGCTTGATTTCGGTGAGTTCGATCGGCAGGTCGCGCGGCATGCGCTTCGCGTATTCGGCGAAGCCGGCAGCCATCCAGTCCGGCAGACGGGTGCCCACGGCGACCACCAATAGCCTCATTCTTCCGTCGCGTCGCCTGCCGCAGTCTTGCTGGCCCCGCGCTTTGGCTTGGTCTGCCAGAGCGTTTCGAGATCGTAGTGCTTGCGTACGGCGGGCAGCATGACATGGACGACGATGTCGCCCAGGTCGACCAGCACCCAGTCGCCAGTGTCTTCGCCTTCCATGCCGAGAACTTCGCCACCGGCTTCCTTGACCTTGTCGTGGACGTTGCGTGCCAAGGCCCTGGTCTGGCGATTGGAATCGCCGGTGGCAATGACGATGCGCGCAAACATGTCAGAGAGCTTGAGCGTGTTGATGACTTCGATGTCCTTGCCCTTGATGTCTTCGAGGGCGTTGACGGTGATGCGTTGTAGTTTGCGGATGTCCATGTCAGGAAAGGTAAAGTTGATGGTCTTGAATATAGTCGAGAACCGGCGCGGGTAGCAATGTCAGAAGCTGCGCCGGGGGATGGTGGGCAGCAATGCGCTGCCGTACTTCGGTGGCCGAGACGGTGCCGGCGATCAGTTCAAAAGGAAAAATGTGGCCGAATGGTCTCGAAAAGTCGGCGCTGGCGAGACGGCGCTTGGCGAATTCTCCGGCCAGTGGTTCTTCGAAACCCTCAAGCGGAAAGCCTGGGCGGGTCGCCACGGCAAGATGCGCAAGGCTGAAGATGTCCTGCCAGCGGTGCCAGCGGGCAAAGCCGTGAAAGGCATCGGCGCCCATCAGCAGCACCAGCGGACGTTGCGGGCCGAGTTCGCGCCGCAGCCGTTCGAGCGTATGCACGGTGTAGCTGGGCGCTTCGCTATTGACCTCGCTGGCGTCAAGCACAAAGCCAGGTTCACCGTCGATGGTCGCCTGCACCATCGCCAGCCGGTCAGTCGGTGTGCTGCGGGGGGCGGTTTGGGCGTCGGTGCGATGCGGTGGCTGGCCGGCGGGAATCCAGCGTATTTCGGGAATCTTCAGATGGTCGCGGGCGGCGCGGGCCAGGGCGAGGTGGGCGAGATGAACCGGGTCGAAGGTGCCGCCGAGGATGCCGACCGGGCTAAACGCTTTCATCAACACCTGGATGGAAAATGTCGCGATAGCTGACGTAGATGCTGGCGGTCAGTACCGGGGCGACCAGAAAGATCAGCACCATGCGCAGGGCGACGAAGGCGACATTCAGCGCCAGACCCGCCACCTGGCTGACGGCAATCAGGATGAAGCCGGGCAGCACGCCGGCCAGCACCAGTGCGGCAAGGCTGAACATGCCCATGGCGGCGAGATTGCGCCAGCTTGCGATCCAGCTGAAGAACAGCGACTTGAACGGGCTGACGCGATCCCAGCCGACCAGAAAGGGCGCGAACCAGAAGGCGACGATCATCGGTGCCGCCAGCAGCAGAAGCTGGAACAGGGCGCCGAGCATTTGAGCTTCTGCTTCGGGAGTGGCCGGTGTGCCGGCCTCGCCCATGTTGGGCGTGGTCATGGTGCTGTCGAGATTGGCGAGCGGATCGTTGCCGTCATTGAGCACAAGATTGAGCAGGACAAGCAGCAGGGCGCCGATCAGTTGCAAACCACCCAGCCGTAGCAGGGCGCGTCCGTTGCCGGTGATGCCGCGTAGCAGCAGGGCCTTGCTGGGCACCTGTTGTTCATCGACCAGCCGGCAGCCGTTGGCGACGATCAAGGTCAGGACCGGCAGCACCAGCGGCAATACGATCGGACCGATACCGGGCAGCAGAATCACCAGGATCTGCACGACCAGCAGGTAGGCGAGGGTGAGGGCGGTGATCAGCGAGGGATTGCGGCGAAACAGCCGGAAACCCTCAAACAGCCAGAACGTCCCGCGCGCGGCGGGCAAGCGGCGCGCCTGCATGGGTGACAATCAACAGATGATCAGAAGGTTTTGATGATCCACATCGGGACGGAGATACTGCGGTCGCCGACGCCCAGATCCTCGCGCACGAAACCGCCATCGCCTTTCGGATCGACCAGATAGTAAGGCGTGCCGTGCGACGGGGTGACCTTGATCATGTAGAGCTTGCCGTTCATGCGGTATTCCTCGACCTTGTCCTCGCCGCGCTTCTTGATGGTGACTTGCGGCTCAAGGGCGCTGTCGTCGATCATGCCGGGCGGTGGGGGCGGCGGCTCGGGCAGGGGCTCAAGATTGGCCGGGCGCGTTTGGGCACAGACCGGCAGGGTAATCGCCAAGAGCAGGGCAGGGAAAAAGCGCATGATGGGTGTCTGAAACAAGAGGGAATGCCCTGATTCTAACTACAAATTCAGCAGCAGATCGTGTTCCGCCGGCAGGTGGTCGAAGCCGCGCGTTTCATAGTGTTTGAAAATCGCCGCAACGATGGCTTCCGGCTCATCGATGATCTGGATCAGGTCCATGTCCTCCGGGTTGATCATGCCCTCGGCCACCAGTCGCGCCCGGAACCAATCGATCAGCCCGTCCCAGAAACCATCGCCGACCAGAATCAGCGGCATGCGCGGGGTCTTGCCGGTCTGGATCAGCGTCAGCGCTTCGAGCAACTCGTCGAGCGTGCCGAAACCGCCGGGCATCACCACGTAGGCCGCCGCAAAGCGCACAAACATGTATTTGCGCGCAAAAAAGTGGCGGAAACTTTGCGAGATGTCTTGATAGGGGTTGGCCGCCTGCTCCATCGGCAACTGGATGTTGAGACCGATGCTTGGGCTCTTGCCGTGGAAGGCGCCCTTGTTGGCCGCCTCCATCACGCCGGGGCCGCCGCCGGAGATGACCGAAAAGCCGGCGTCGGAGAGCAGACGCGCGATGCGTTCGGTGTGCTCGTAATAGGGCGAGTCGGGCTTTACCCGCGCGCTGCCAAAGATCGACACCGCCGGCCGCACGCCTGCCAGCCGCTCAGTCGCCTCGACGAACTCTGACATAATCCCGAACACCCGCCAGGCCTCACGGGCCGTCGATGCCGGCGCCGCCAGCCGGGGGTCGGCAATCTTCGGCAACTTGTCCTTCGCGCTCATTCCTGCTTACTCCTCATGCTTCTTCTTGTTGACGGGTCTTCGTATTTATACCGCGCTTTTCACGCCCTGCCCGATCTGCGCAATGCGGCGAACCAGCCGACCGGCGCCATCAAGGGCGTGTTGTCGATGCTGCGCCGCCTCGTCGCTGACTACCCGGCCGCCAACCAGCGCGCCGTCATCTTCGATGCCAAGGGCAAGACCTTCCGCGACGACTGGTATCCCGACTACAAGGCGCACCGGCCGCCAATGCCCGACGATCTGGTTGCGCAAATCCAGCCGCTGCATGACGCCATCCGTGCGCTCGGCTGGCCTCTGTTGTGCGTCGAAGGCGTCGAAGCAGACGACGTGATCGGCACCCTCGCCACGCAGGCCGCTGCGCGCGGCGAGGACTGCGTGATTTCCACCGGCGACAAGGATCTCGCCCAGCTCGTCAACGCCCACGTCACGCTGGTTAACACCATGAACGAGGAACGACTGGACAGCGCCGGCGTGACCGAAAAGTTCGGCGTGCCGCCCGTGCGCATCGTCGATTACCTCACGTTGGTTGGCGATACGGTCGATAACGTGCCGGGTGTCGCCAAGGTCGGCCCCAAGACCGCTGTGAAATGGCTGGCACAATATGGCACGCTAGACAACATCGTGGCTCATGCTGCCGAGATCGGTGGCGTGGTCGGCGAGAACCTGCGCAAGCATCTGGATTTCCTGCCGCTCGGTCGCAGGCTCGTGACCGTTGCCTGTGACCTCGATCTGCCGGCAATTGAACTGACGCCCGCCGCGCCCGACAAGGAAAAGCTCGCCGCGCTCTATGCCGAGCTCGACTTCAAAGCGTGGCAGCGCGAGTTGCAAGGGGACAAAGCCGATACACCTGCCGTCGTCCCAGCGCCGACATTTGAAAACACCGAGCCGGATCGCGCCGGCTACACCTGCATCATCAGCGAAGCGCAACTGGACGACTGGCTGCAGCGTCTGAACAGCGCGACGCTGGTTGCGCTCGACACCGAAACCACGGCGCTTGACCAGATGCAGGCGCAACTGGTGGGCCTCTCCTTCTGCATCGAACCCGGCCAGGCGGCCTACCTGCCGCTGGCGCACAACTACGCCGGCGCGCCCGAACAACTGCCGCTGGCGGCCACACTTGAAAAACTCCGGCCGTGGCTCGAATCGACAACCCACGGCAAAGTCGGCCAGCACCTCAAATACGACCGCCACGTCTTCGCCAATCATGGCATCCGCCTCGCCGGCATTGTCGATGACACGTTGCTCGAATCCTATGTGCTGGAGTCTGACCAGTTGCATGAACTTGGCTCCCTCGCCGCGCGCCACTGCGGCCTCAAAACCATCAGCTACGATGACGTGACCGGCAAGGGCGTCAATCGCATTTCCTTCGCGCAGGTCGACCTTGAGCGCGCCGCCAGCTATGCGGCCGAAGATGCCGATGTCACCCTGCAGGTGCATCACGTTCTCGCGCCGCGCCTCAAGGCCGAAGCACGACTCGAAGCGCTCTACCGCGACATCGAGCTGCCGGTGGCCGAGATTCTGTTTCGCATGGAGCGCAATGGGGTGCTGATCGACAGCCAAGTCCTCGCCCAGCAAAGCGACGCCCTCGGCCGCCGCCTGATGGAGATCGAGGCGACAGCACACCAGCTCGCCGGCCAGCCCTTCAATCTCAACTCGCCCAAGCAGCTTGGCGAAATCCTGTTCACCAACCTCGGCCTGCCGGTGGTGAAAAAGACGCCCTCGGGCACGCCCTCGACCGACGAGGAAGTGCTGCAGAAGCTCGCCGAGGATTACCCGCTGCCCAAGTGCCTGCTCGAACATCGCACGCTCGCCAAGCTCAAGGGCACCTACACCGACAAACTGCCGAAGATGGTGAACCCCGCCACCGGCCGCGTGCATACGAGTTTTTCGCAGGCCGTCGCCGTCACCGGCCGGCTCGCCTCCTCCGATCCCAACCTGCAGAACATTCCGATCCGCACCGTGGAGGGCCGCCGAATTCGCGCCGCTTTCGTCGCCGCGCCCGGTTGCCGTCTTGTCAGCGCCGACTATTCGCAAATTGAGCTGCGCATCATGGCGCACCTCTCCAACGATGCTGGCCTGCTTGATGCCTTCGCGCGCGGCGAAGACGTGCATCGCGCCACGGCGGCCGAGGTGTTTGGCATCACGCCCATCGAAGTCAGCAACGAGCAGCGCCGCGCCGCCAAGGCCATCAACTTCGGGTTGATCTACGGCATGAGCGCGTTTGGTTTGGCCAAGCAGATCGACGTGGATCGGACGTCGGCGCAGACCTACATGGACCGCTACTTCGCGCGCTATCCCGGCGTCGCGCGCTATATGGAAGAAACGCGCAGCGCGGCGAAAGAGCGCGGCTACGTCGAAACCGTTTTTGGCCGCCGCCTCTGGCTACCCGAGATTCGCTCCAGCAATGCCGGCCGGCGACAAGGCGCCGAGCGTGCCGCGATCAATGCGCCGATGCAAGGCACCGCCGCCGACCTCGTCAAGCTCGCGATGATTGCCGTACAGGGCTGGCTCGATAAGGAAAAGCTGCAGTCCAAGCTGATCCTGCAAGTGCATGACGAACTGGTACTCGAAGTACCGGAAGCCGAATTGGCCGCCGTGAAAGCTGCATTGCCGCCGTTGATGGCGGGGGTGGCCAAGCTTTCAGTCCCGCTACTGGCAGAAGTGGGCGTCGGCGCGAACTGGGACGAGGCGCACTGACGATTTGACTACTCGGCCCTGAGCGCCTCGACCGGGTCGAGTCTTGCCGCGCGCCGCGCCGGCAGCACGCCGGCGGCGAGGCCGATGACGATGGCGACGACTTCGGCGAGGATGACGAAGCTCAGCGGTGTCTGTACCGGCAAGGCGGGGATGACGAGGTGCAGCAACTGGGCGGTGCCGATGCCGAGGATGAGGCCGAGCAGGCCGCCGATGGCCGATAAGGCGACCGCTTCGCCGAGGAAGATGCCGAGGATGGTGCGTTCGCGGGCGCCGAGTGCCTTGAGCAGGCCGATTTCGTTGGTGCGCTCGGTTACGGCGATGGTCATGATGGTGATGATGCCGACGCCGCCGACCAGAAGGGATATGCCGCCAAGCGCCCCCACGGCGGCGGTGAGGACATTGAGGATCTTCGACAACGTGCGCAGCATGTCCTCCTGCGTGGTGAGCGTAAAGTCCTCGCGCCCGTGCCGTATCACCAGCGCCGACTTTACGGCTTCGGCCACGGTCTTGGCATCCAGACCCTCGCGGTAGGTGAGGTTGATGCGCAGCAGGCCCTCGCGGTTATACAGTTCGAGCGCCCGTGCCGTCGGAATGAAGACCGTGTCGTCGAGATCCATGCCGAGGAACTGTCCCTTGGGGGCCATCACACCAACGATGCGGAACTGCATGCCGCCGATGCGCAGGCGCTGGCCGAGTGCCGGTGCGCTGCCGAACAGTTCCTGCTTGAGCTTGGGGCCGAGCACGGCGAGCGGCCGCGCATGCTCGAAAGCTTCATTGGGCAGGAAGCTGCCGCTTTGCACCTGCATCTTGTACATCGCCGGCACGTGCGGGCCGACACCCTGCACCGTGGTACGCCGCAAACGGCCGTTGGCGCCAACCTCGGAGTTGCCCCAGACGCCGGGCGTGACGGCGGTGACGCCTGGTATGCGTTCGAGCGCGCGCGCATCGTCAAGCGTTAGGAGGCGCACGGTCGTTTGCAGGCCGCCCGGCCCGCCGCTGGCCTTGGTCTTGCCCGGCGCAATCTCGATGACATTGGTGCCGAACTGGGTGAATTCGTTGAGCACGAAACGATGCACGCCCTCGCCGATGCTGGTGAGCAGGATCACGGCGGCAATGCCGACGGCGATGCCGAGCAGCGTGAGGAAGCTGCGCAGGCGGTGCGCGGTAAGGGCGCGCATCGACAATGTGAGCAGGTCGGTAAAGGTCATCTCTTGGCGAGCGCCTGCACCGCATCAAGCTGCGCGGCGCGGCGTGCCGGCATGACGCCGAACAGCAGGCCGGTGGAGAGGGCGGTCAGCAGGGCGGCGATGACGGCCCAGTCGGGCGGGTAGGCCGGCAGCGTCGGCACGGCGGTGCGCAGGGCGAAGGCACCGAGCTGGCCGAGCAGATAGCCGACCAGTGCACCGCTGGCCGAGAGCAGCGTGGCTTCGGCAAGGAAGGCGTTGCGAATTGCACCCGCTTCGGCGCCGAGCGCCTTGAGCAGGCCGATCTCGTTGGTGCGCAGGGCCACGGCGACAAGCATCACGTTCATGACGAGAATGCCGGCGACGGCGAGGCTGATGGCGGCGATGCCGGCAACGCCATAGGTGAGTGTGCCGAGGATGCGGTCGAAAGTTTCCAGGACGGCATCCTGCGTGATGACCGTGACATCCTCCTCGCCGTCGTGGCGCGCCTTGACGATTTCCAGCGCCTGCGCTCGTGCCTGTTCGATCAGCGGCCGGCCGCGTGCCTCGACGAGGATGCGGAACAGCGTGTTGGTATCGAACATCGCCTGCGCGACCGTTACCGGCAGGATCACCACTTCGTCGGCATTCATGCCCAGCCCCTGCCCCGACTGGCCGAGCACGCCGATGATGCGCAGGCGCCGGTCGCCGATGCGCAGCACCTGGCCGAGCGCCGGCTGGTTGCCAAACAGTTCGCTCTGAATCTTGGCGCCGATTACGGCCACCGCCGCATTGGCATCTTCGGCGGGCAGAAAGCGGCCTTGCGCCAGTTCCATGCGGCGCAGCTTGAGATAGTCGGCGGTGGTGCCGACGATGGTGACATCGCGCAGCTTGCCGTTGAAGACGGCTTCGGAAGTGCCGACCGTGATCGGTGCCGTGCGCAATACCGCCGGGGCGCGGGTAATCGCCTGGGCATCGCCTACCGTCAGATCGCGCGGCGTGCTGGTCACGGCATTGACGGGATTGAAGCCGCCGGTTTCCGAGCGGCCGGGCAGGACGATGACGAGGTTGCTGCCGAGCGAAGCGAATTCATTGACGACATAGCGGCGTGCCCCATCGCCGAGCGCCGTGAGCACCACCACGGCGGCCACGCCGATGCTCATCGCCAGCACCATCAGAAATGTGCGCAGCGGATAACCGGTGGCGGCGCGCGTGGCGAAGCGCAGGGTGTCAGGTAGCTTCATCCGTCATCTTCCGGCCATCCTGCATGACGACGCGGCGCCGCGCACGCGCGCCGAGGGCGGCATCGTGGGTCACCATGATTAGTGTTACGCCGCCGGCATTGAGCATTTCGAGCAGGTGAATGACATCCTCGCCGGTGGCGCGGTCGAGGTTGCCGGTTGGTTCGTCGGCGAGGATTACCGCCGGCTGCATGATGGTGGCGCGGGCGATGGCGACGCGCTGGCGCTGGCCGCCGGAGAGTTGGTCGGGGCGATGGTCAGCGCGGTTGGCGAGGCCGAAATCCTGCAGGGCCTTGTCGACGCGGCGGCTGCGTTCGGCCGGCTCGATGCCGGCCAGCATCAGCGGCAGGGCGATGTTCTCGGCGGCGGTGAGGCGCGGCACCAGATGAAAGCTCTGAAAGACAAAACCGATGCGCTCGCGCCGCACGCGTGCCTGTTCGTCGGCGGTGAGCGTGGTGACATCGCGGCCTTCGAGCCGGTAGGCGCCGGTGTTGGGATGGTCGAGCAGGCCAAGCAGGTTGAGCAGGGTGGATTTTCCGGAACCGGACTGGCCCATCACGGCGACGTACTCGCCAGCGTTGATGGCGAGATCGAGACCGGCCAGCGCATGTACCTCGCTGTCACCGAGCGTGAAGCTGCGCTCGATGCCGGTCAATTCAATGAGCGCCATTACTTGGCCTCTTCGACGACACGCACGCCGGGTTTCACGCCCTCTTTTTCCAGCGAGAGAACGATGCGGTCGCCGGCCGTCAGGCCTTCCAGCACCTCGGTGAATTCCCAGTTGGCCAGACCGGGCTTGATGGTGCGCGCAGCCAGTTTGCCGTCGGCATCCAGCACCAGTACGCGACTGCCTTCCTGCAACGTGGCCGTCGGGATGCGCACGACGTTTTCGCGGGCCTCCAGCAGAATTTCGACGTCGGCGCTGTAGCCGACCAGCAGGCCCTGAATATCGCCGGGTGTGGCGAAATCGACTTCGACATCGACGGTGCGCGCCTGTTTCTCGACGGCGGTGACATACGGTGCCACGCGCCGCACCTTGCCCTCGAAGACGCGATTGGCGTAGGCATCGAGGCGGATGCGCACGCGCTGGCCGGGATGCACCTTGGGCGCATCGAGTTCGTCCATCGGCGCCTTGACGTAGAGACAGGAGGCATCGATCAGGTCGATGGCGGGCGGGGTGGGCACGCCTGGTGGCGAAGGCGTCGAATACTCGCCGACCTCACCGACGATCTTGGCGACGGTGCCGTCGAAGGGGGCGATCAGCCGGGTGCGGCCCTGTTCCACTTCGGTGACGCGGATGCGCGCATTGGCTTGGCCGACATCGGCCTTGGCGGTGGCGCAGGCCGCCTGTTTGGCTTCGGTTTCGGCGCGTGCAGCTTCCTCGCGCGATTGCGAAATGAAGCCATCCTTGCGCATTTTGATGGTGCGCTCCAGTTCGCGCGCGGCATTGGCGGCAAGCGTGCAGGATTCGGCGATGCGCTGTTGCGAGAGATTGCGCTGGGCCACGGCGAGGGATTTTTGCGCCTGTTGATCGTCGTTCCACAGCTTCATCAGAAGCTGCCCCTTCTTCACCTGATCGCCTTCCTTGACGCCGAGATATTCGATGCGGCCGCCCATGATGGTGGAAAGTTTGGTGCGCTGGCAGGCTTCGACCGTGCCGGCGCGGGTGTTGGCCAGGGTGGATTCGACGAGACCGGCGCTGACCGTATGCAGGCGCACCGGGATTGGTTTCGGCCGTGTCAGCCAGAAGCCGGCAGCGGCCAGCAGGACGAGGGCAAGGACGATCAACAGCAGGCGGGGAGCGGTTTTCATTTGGTCACCATTTTCAGGCCGAGGATGCCGGTGACGATCAGGCCGATACAGACCAGTCGGGCAACCTCGCGCGATTCGCCAAACAGGAGCATGCCGAGGGTGGCCGTGCCAACGGCACCGATACCGGTCCAGATGGCATAGGCGGTGCCGACCGGCAGGGTTTTCAGCGACCAGCCGAGCAGCACCACCGAGGCGGTCATGGCGGTGAGCGTCAGCACGCTGGGGACGAGCCGCGAAAACCCTTCGGTGTATTTGAGACCAATCGCCCAGGCAATTTCACACAGACCGGCGATCAGCAGAATGCCCCAGGCAGCGGCGGGTGAGAGCGTTGGCATCAGTGCACCCGTGCCAGTGGCGGGGCTGCCCAGTGGGCCGCGAATGCCGCTGCCGGCAGCGGCTTGCCGAATAGGAAACCCTGAATCTGGTCGCAGCCGTGCGCACGCAGAAACGCCAGTTGGTGATCGCTATCCACGCCCTCGGCCACGGTGTCGAGCTGCAGGCTTCTGGCCAGCGCGATGATGGCGCGGATGATCGCTTCGTCGCCGGTGTTCTGGCCGATGCCGATGATGAAGGCGCGGTCGATCTTGAGCGTGTCAATCGGCAGCATCTTGAGATAGGCGAGCGAGGAATAGCCGGTGCCGAAATCGTCGATAGCCAGCTGTACGCCCAGATCATTCAGCCCTTCGAGAATGCTCAGGGCATCCTCCATGTTCATGATCACCGACTCGGTGATCTCGAGCTCCAGCGAGGTGGCTTCAAGTCCGGTTTCGGCAAGTACACGACGCACCATGTCGACGACATCGCTGCGCTCGATCTGCTTGACCGAGAGGTTGACCGAGACCTTGGGCACCACCATGCCGATGGCGCGCCAAGCCATCATCTGCGCACAGGCCTGACGCAGTACCCATTCGCCCAGCGGCACGATGAAGCCGGTTTCTTCGGCCAGCGGGATGAAGCGCACCGGCGAGACATTGCCCAGTTCCGGGTTAACCCAGCGCAGCAGCGCTTCGGCACCGACCGGCTGGCCGCCGATATCGACCTTGATCTGGTAATGCATGGACAATTCGTCAGCCTCGATGGCGCGGCGCAGCAGGTTTTCCAGGTGGCTACGCTCCTGCGCATGACGCGTCATTTCCGGCGTGTAGAAATGGCTGCGGCTGCGGCCATGCGCCTTGGCCTGATACATGGCGGTGTCGGCATTGCGCACCAGCGTATCGACATCCTCGCCGTCGTCCGGGTAGAGGCAGATGCCGATGCTGGCGGCGACGAACAATTCATGCGCCTGAATCGTGAACGGTTGCGACAGCAGTTCGATCAGCTTTTCGGCCACGCGCTGGGCTTCGTGGCTGTCCTTGAGGTCTTCGATGACGCAGATGAATTCGTCGCCACCCAGCCGCGCCAGCGTGTCGGCGGTGCGCAGGTGCGCCACCAGCCGTTGCGTGACGGCCACCAGCAATTCGTCGCCGATGGCATGGCCGAGCGTGTCATTCACTTCCTTGAAGCGATCAAGGTCGACAAACAGAACGGCCAGTTGCCGCTGATTGCGTGCCGCCAGACTGAGGCTGTGGCGCAGTTGTTCGGCAAACATCAGGCGGTTGGGCAGGCCGGTGAGCGGGTCGTGGTGGGCCAGGTGATCAAGGCGAATCTCGGCATTGCGGCGTTCGGCCACTTCGGCCTGCAATTCGGCCGTGCGGGCTTGCACGCGCTGGTCCAGCTCGCGGTTGCTGGTCTCCAGTTCATCGGCCTGCTGCCGCAGGATGCCCTGCGCGCGCCGGACCACCAGCAGTTGCAGCAGGAACAATGCGGCCAGGACGGTAAATACGATCAGCGAGATGCGCCAGAGGGTCTGGTTGATCTGCTTCAGGGTGGCGGTGACGTCCTGATAAAGCTCGATCACACCTTCGACATGTCCCGCGTCGTTGGTCAGCGGGACGTAGCTGGAGACGACATCGATTTCGGCCAGCGTTCCGTCGAAGCTGTCGAAGCTGTTGCGGTGGGTCAGTTCACTGATGGCCTGACCACTCAGGGCGGCGATGAAACCGGCATTGGTTTTCCTGCTTTCGCCGATCTGTGCGGGATCGGTGGACAGGATGGTCAGGCCGTCGCGGTTGTAGATCTTGGCCTTGACGATGGTGGTATCGGCCATCATGCGGACGACGGCCTGGCGTAGGGTCAGGCTCTCGTCGGCATGACGCAGGGAGTCAAGGTCGCGCAGGTAGGAGAGCTCAAGAAACTGCGTGAAACGCGACCACAGCGAATTGCGAAACACGGTGGTCATCGCCGCGTTGTGTGCTTCGGTTGCGGCGATCAGTTGATGTACGGCGTTGTTGCGGTAGTAATTACCCAATATCCCGCCCGCCATGACGATCAGGACGAAGGACAGCGTCGAGAAATAGCGGGTGAGGTTGAACATGGTTGCGCCGTCCTGCCAGCGCCGACTTTTACTTGCCGGCGAAAATGGCATCGGCAGCCGCGATGGTCGCCGCAATGTCGGCATCGCTATGCACCGCCGAGACGAAGCCGGCTTCGAAGGCCGAGGGCGCGAGATAAATACCTTTTTCGAGCATGGCGTGGAAGAAGCGGTTGAAGGCGTCCTTGTCCGCCGCCATGATTTCGGCATAGGAGGTGGGAGGCGTGGCGGCAAAGTAGAGGCCGAACATGCCGCCCACCGACTGGGCACTGAAGGTGACGCCATGCTTTTTCGCCGCCGCCGTCAGGCCATCGACCAGCGCTTTGGTGCGTGCCGTGAGCGCTTCGTAGAAACCGGGGGCGGCAATCTTCTTGAGCGTGACGAGACCGGCGGCGACGGAAAGCGGATTGCCCGAGAGCGTGCCGGCCTGATAAACCGGGCCGAGTGGCGCGATCTTTTCCATGATGTCGCGACGACCGCCGAAGGCGCCGAGCGGCATGCCGCCGCCAACGACCTTGCCGAAGGTGGACAGATCGGGCTTGATGCCGAACAGACCCTGCGCCGAGCCGGGGCCGACGCGGAAGCCGGTCATCACCTCGTCGAAAATCAGCACCGCGCCGTGTTTCGTGCAGAGATCGCGCATCGCCTTGAGAAATTCCGGCTTGGGCGCGATCAGGTTCATGTTGCCGGCCACCGGTTCGACGATGATGCAGGCGATTTTGTCGCCGTGCTGGGTAAAGGCATCGGCGAGTTGTTGCGCGTCGTTGTAGTCGAGCACCAGCGTGTGCTTGGCCAGATCGGCCGGCACGCCGCTGGAAGACGGGTTGCCGAAGGTGAGCATGCCCGAGCCGGCCTTGACCAGCAGACTGTCGGCATGGCCGTGATAGCAGCCTTCGAACTTCACCAGCATGTCGCGGCCGGTGAAGCCGCGCGCCAGGCGGATCGCGCTCATCGTCGCCTCGGTGCCGGAAGAAACCAGGCGCACCATCTCCATGCTCGGCACGCGTTGCGTCAGCAGTTCGGCCAGTTCGATTTCAGCCTCGGTCGGCGCGCCGAAGGACAGGCCGCTCGCCGCTGCCACTTGCACCGCCTTGACGGTCTCCGGGTCGGCGTGGCCGAGGATCAGCGGGCCCCAGGAACCGACATAGTCGATGTAGCGCTTGCCATCGGCATCCCAGACATAGGCGCCCGCGCCGCGCGTGAAGAAGCGCGGCACGCCGCCGACGGAGCGGAAGGCACGCACAGGGGAATTGACGCCGCCCGGGATGGATTTCTGGGCGCGGGAAAACAGGTCTTCGTTGTGGGTCATGGTTTGCTTCTCGAAAAGTCGGCGCTGGCAAGACGGCGCCAGTGAAATATCAGGCGCACTTGAACAGGTGGCGGAACTTCTCGGCCTGCTTCTGGATATCCATCGCGTCGAACAGATCGGAAAGTACGGCGATCATGTCGGCCCCGCTCTGGATCACCTCGGGTGCATTCTTGACGGTGATGCCGCCGATGGCGCAGACGGGCACCTTGAAGCGTTTTTTGGCTTCCGCCACCAGATCAAGTGAAGCACGGGATGCTTCCGGTTTGCTGACCGAGGCAAACACGCTGCCGATGGCGATGTAGTCGGCGCCGGCATCGACGGCCACTTCGGCGCGGGCCAGATCGTCATAACAGGAGACGCCGAGAATCCGTTTCGAACCGAGGGCATCGCGTGCCGTCCTCAGACTGCCGCCGGGCATGTCGTCACGGCCGATATGGGCGCCATCGGCACCGATCTCGACCGCCAGCCAGATATCGTCATTCACGATCAGCTTGGCGCCATGGGCGCGGCAGATGCGCAGCAACTCGGCCGCCTGGGCGCGCCGTAGCGGTGCCGGGGCAATCTTGTTGCGATATTGCACCCACTGCACGCCGCCCTTGAGGGCACTTTCGACCAGTGCCGACAGACGCGGCAGCAGGTTGTCGTCGGGGGTGAGCGCGTACAGCCCGGCCAAGGGCAGCGCGGGCAGGACGCCTTCAGACGGCGATGACATGGGCAACCTCCGCAGACGCAAGAGAATGGGATGACGGGCTTTGCCACTGGCGGTTGGGGATGTGCTGTCCCATGCCGGGACGGAAGCCTGCCGCCAGACTGTGCCAGGTGTAGTGCTGGGCCGCGCGCACCGCCTCGGGCAGCGGCTGCCCCCAGGCGAGGTTGGCCGCGATGGCCGAGGCCAGCGTGCAGCCCGAGCCGTGGTAGCTGCCGGGCAGGCGCTCCCACTCGTCGTGGCGCACGGGGCCATGCGATCCATAGAGGGTATTGACGACGCGCGCCGAATGTTCGTGCGTGCCGGTGACCAGTACATGCGCACAGCCGGCACCGACCAGCAGGCGGGCACATTCGGGCAGCGTGACCGTCTCGCCAGCACCGACCTCTTGTGCCAAGCGTCGTGCTTCCATGCTGTTCGGTGTCAGGACATCGGTAAGCGGCATGATCAGTTCGAGCATGGCGGCAATGATGTCTTCATCGGCAAAGGCATCGCCGCGACCGGAAGCCAGCACCGGGTCGAACACCACCGGCGTGTCGGGATAGTCGGAGAGCACTTCAGCGACGGCGGCAATCGCCTCGACGCTGCCGAGCAGGCCGAGCTTGAAGGCGGCCACCGGCATGTCTTCCAGCAACGCCCGCGCCTGGTCGGCGACCCAGCCCCCTTCCATCGGCAGGAGGTCCTCGACACCGACGGTGTCCTGCACCGTCAGGGCGGTCACCACCGTCAGCGGGTGGCAGCCGTGGGCGGCAATGGTCAGCAGGTCGGCCTGCAGGCCGGCCCCGCAGGTAGGGTCGGACGCGGCAAACGAGAGGACGGCAGGCGGATTAAAACGTGAAGATGGCATCGCGAAATGGGAGGAACGCCGGAGAAAAGCCTTGCGGTATGATGCGTTCGATTCTAACCGAAAGCCTTCACGTCTTTTTGGGTCGCCAACTGCCCGCTTTATCCCGTTCAAATGGATGAAAACCTGCAAAAACTGAAGGTCATGGTGATCGATGACTCGAACACCATCCGCAAGAGCGCGGAGATTTTTCTGAGTGGCGCCGGTTGCCAGGTGATCGTCGCCGAGGACGGTTTTGCCGCCCTTGCCAAGATCGCCGACCACGCGCCCGATGTGATCTTCTGCGACATTCTGATGCCGCGCCTCGACGGTTACCAGACCTGTGCGCTGATCAAGCGCAATGCGCGCTTTGCGCAAACGCCGGTGATCATGCTGTCCTCGAAAGACGGCTTGTTCGACCGCGCGCGCGGCCGCCTTGCCGGTTCCGATGAACATCTGACCAAACCCTTCACTCAGGAAAGCCTGTTGGCCGCTCTTAACAAATATGCCCATCCAGCGCATTCTCATCGTTGACGATTCCCCGGTGGAGCGTCATATCCTCACCGAACTGCTGACCGGCAAGGGCTACGCCATTTCGATTGCCACCGACGGCGCCCAGGGCGTCGAAGCGGCCAAGCGCGAATTGCCCGACCTGATCATCATGGATGTGGTGATGCCGAACATGAACGGCTTTCAGGCGACGCGCAGCCTCAATCGCGATGAGGCGACGCGCCACATCCCGGTCATCCTGTGCACCACCAAGAACGAGGAAACCGACAAGATATGGGGCATGCGCCAGGGCGCGCAGGATTACGTGACCAAGCCGATCGACGGGGCCACCCTGCTGGCCAAGATCGCGGCGCTCGCCTAGAGTGACATAGGACATGGCCAAGCGCATCGATCTGCGCGCCTATCAGGAAGCCATTGCCACCCGGCTGGCAGCGGCACAGGCGGGCGCCGGCGTGCCGGCCCTGCTGGGTTTCGAATCCGGCGGCCGGCGCTGGCTGATCGACCTGCCGGCGGCCGGCGAGGTTCTGCCCCCGCCGCCGCTGGCCCCGGTGCCCCTGACCCAGCCCTGGTTTGCCGGCATGACCAACGTGCATGGCGAGTTGCAGGCCGTCGTCGATTTTGCGGTGTTCTGTGGCGGTGCGCCGACGCCACGCGAGAGTGGCGCGCGCCTGTTGCGCATCGGCACGCGCCACGGCAGCAACAGCGCCCTGCTGGTCGCCCGCGTGCATGGCCTGAAACGGACTGACAGCCTGTTTGCCGCCGATCCAGAGGGTGGGGAGGATGGCGCCCCGCCCTGGCAGGGCGACGCTTTTACCGACAGCCAGGGCACGCGCTGGCTGCGCCTCGAACCCGACCGTTTGCTGGCCGATCCCGCTTTCCTCGATGCCTCACTGCCGCTTGCTGACTGAGCGCGCCCGGAGATATTCATGGCTTTCAGCTTCAAACTCCCCCAGATAGGCAAACCGCCCGCGACTTCCACGACGGCGGCGGCCAACTCAAAAGGTGGCCGCTCACTGGGCATCGAACTGCAGATTCTCGGCACGGTCTTTCTGCTGTTCCTGACCATTGCCACCTACATTGTGTTCGTCGACAACCGCACGGCCAACCATACGGCGGCCTATCTGTCGGTCACTGGCCAGATGCGCACGACCAGCCAGCAGATCGGCAAGGCTACGCTGATGGCGATGACGTCCGGGGATGCGGCCGGTTTGAAGGAGCTGGCTCAGGCGCGTGATCGCTTCAATCTTGCGCTGGGCCTTTTGACCACGGGCGGACAGACGGAAGGGGCGCCGGTGCCGCCCTCCGGTGACGCGGTACGTGCCACGCTGGAAAGTCTGCGCACGCAATGGAATACCCATGAGCGCCATATCGCCATCGTGCTGGCCCACGAGGACCAGATGCACGCCATCGCCAACGGCCAGGTGCCGCCGCCCTTGGTGATCGAGGCCGCGACCGCCTTGCTCAAGACGACCAACGCGCTCGATGCTGCCGTGGCCGCGCTGTCCAGCGACTATGCGCGCTCGCTCGATGGTCGCGAGTTGCGTACCGGTATCGCCACCGTGCTGGGCTCGCTGGCCCTGGGTCTGCTGGTGCTGATTTTTAAGGTATTCAGTGACGATGCCCAGACGCGCCAGGCCGAAACCGAGCGCCAGCGCCGCGCCGCCGAAGCGGCGAAGGATGCAACGCAAGAGGCCATCCTGCGCCTGATGAACGAAATGGGCGACCTCGCCGGCGGCGACCTGACGGCGCGCGCGACGGTCACCGAGGACATCACCGGCGCCATCGCCGATTCGGTGAACTACGCGATCGAGGAACTGGCGGTGCTGGTCAAGCGCATCAACGATGCGGCGCGGCGCGTCGATCGCGCCACGCAGGATGCGCAGTCGATTTCCACCACCCTGCTGGAAGCGTCGGAACGGCAATCGGGCGAAATTCGCGATGCCGGCGGTCAGGTGCTGACGCTGGCCGATTCGATGCACGGCGTTTCCAATCGCGCCGGCGAAACGGCGGAGGTGGCGCGTTCCTCGCTGACGGCGGCGGACAAGGGCGATGCGGCGGTGGTCGCGGCCATCGCCGGCATGAACGACCTGCGCGGCCAGATCCAGGAAACCTCGAAGCGGATCAAACGCCTCGGCGAATCCTCGCAGGAGATCGGCGAAATCGTCGAGCTGATTTCGGACATTACCGAGCAGACCAACGTGCTCGCCTTGAACGCCGCGATTCAGGCCGCCAGTGCCGGTACTGCCGGCCGGGGCTTTGCCGTGGTGGCCGAGGAAGTGCAACGGCTGGCGGAGCGTTCCGGCGAGGCGACGCGCGAGATCGCGGCGATTGTCAAAACCATTCAGGCCGATACGCACGATGCGGTGGCGGCGATGGAGCATGCCACGCTCGGCGTGGTCGAGGGCGCGCGCCGTTCCGATGCGGCCGGCCAGTCGCTCACCGAGATTCGCGACGTGACCAACCGGCTGTCGACGCTGATCGGCACGATTGCCAGCGATACCCGTGAGCAGGTCAAGGTGGCGCGCACGGTAGCCGGGGCAATGGAAGGCATTCTCAAGATTACCGAGGAAACCTCCGAAGGCACGCGGCGCTCGGCTGCGTCGGTCGGCGAGCTTGGCGCACTGGCCGAAGAACTCAAAGGCTCGGTGTCGGGCTTCAAGGTCTAAGCATCCGCATGACTGCCCCCGCTTTCGATACCGGTACGCTGTCCTGGGTCAAGGACGAGATCGACCTCGCCCTTGAGCGGGCGGGTGCGGCGCTATCGCGCCATGCCGCAGCGCCCGACAATCCGGCGACGCTCAACGAGGCGCGCAGCCATTTGCATCAGGCCTGCGGCGCCCTGACGCTGGTCGGTCTGGCGGGTGTCACACACTGTGCCGAGACGGTCGAAACGCATCTGGCTACGCTGGCCGAACTTGTCGTGGAGACGAATGTGGTGGCGGTCACTGCGGCGGCTGGTGCCGCCTTGTCCGCCCTGCGCCGTTACCTCGACGACCTGATGGCCGGCCATCCCGACCAGCCGTTGCGCTTGTATCCGGCCTATCGCGGGCTGGCACTGGCGGCGGGTCAGGCCGCACCCTCACCGCTGGTGCTGTTCCAACCCGATCTCGGCCTGCGTCCGCCGCGTCGCGAGGCGACCAGCGAACTGCCACCGGTCCGTCTGAAGGCCTTGCGCCTCGGCTTTGCGCGCGGCTTTGCCAAGTGGCGTGCGGGTGAAGCACGCGGCCTGACGGAAATGAAGAATGCCCTGGTCATCCTCGAACAGAGTCTTGCCGATCCGGGCGAGCGCGTGCCATGGTGGGTGGCGCTGGCATGGTTCGAGGCGCTGGAGGGCGGTGCCGAACCTCAGGATGAACTGTTGGCAGGCCTGGACCAGTTGTTTGCCGAGCTTGCCGACGGCAAGACCGGTACACCGCCTGAATTGTTGATGAAGGGCCTGCTGTACGCCATTGCCACTGCCCCGCCGGGCGGTGAGCAACTGGAGAGCGTACGCGCCGCCTATCGCCTGGCCGATCTGCTGCCGGCGGAGGATGCCGGGGGCGAAACCCGTCGTGAGGCCTGTCGTGCGCCGCTGACCACGGCGATGGAGGAATGGGAACGCTTCAGTCAGGGCCAGGCGATTGCGCTGATGCGCTTTCACGATGTCGTGCAACTGCTGGCGGCCACCGCCAATGAAAGCAACGACCCGACCCTGGCGCAACTGGTCGGCACGATTGCCGCCTTTGCGGTTTGGTTGCGCCAGCAGCCGGAACGCGCCGACGCCCGGCTGGCGCTCGATGTCGCCGGTGCGCTGGTGCTGGTCGAGGAAGTCATCGAGAGTGAAGGCCTGCGCAGTCCCGCAGATGAGGCCATGTTTGCGGCGGCCGTCCAGCAGCAGAGCGATCATCTCGACGCACTCAAGCCACAGGACGTCACGCCGCCACCGTTAGAGCGACTGCTCTGGCGCGAGCGCCAGTTGCAGGCGCAGGTGGCTGCGGAAATCCGCCGCAACCTCGATGCGCTGGAAGCCTTACTGGAGCCCTGCTTTCAGCCGCCGGGTCAGGCCATCCCGGCCAAGGCGCAGGAGCTGTTGCATCAGGTGGCCGGTGCTTTCGAACTGCTCGATGCGCGCGAGGCGGCAAGTGTCGCCACGGCAACGACGCACCTGCTGAGCAAAGCAGGCGGTGCGGATAGCGCTGCGCTTGCGGCCCACCATCTGACGGCACTGGCCCAATACACCGATGCCTTGCAACATGGCCCGGCGGCAGTCGATGTGCTGTTGCCGCTGCTGGAAGCGGCAGAGACGGTCGCTCCCGCCGCAGCCATGCCGGCACCGCTGCCAGCGCCGGTTGTTGCGATGCAGGCGGGTGACGATGAAATGCTCGACATTTTCATCGAGGAAGCGCAGGAAGTGCTGCAAACCCTCGCCGCCGCCGTGCCCGCCCTCAAGGCCAATCCGGCCGACCGCGAGGCACTGACGACAGTGCGTCGCGCCTATCACACGCTCAAGGGCAGCGGCCGCATGGTCGGGTTGATGGAACTGGGCGAGGCTGCCTTCGCCGTTGAAAAGCAGCTCAACCAGCGCCTCGACGAACGCCTGCCGGTTGACGCCGGCTTGATGGCGACCATCGATGCGGCGGGCGAACGCTTTGCCGCCTGGATTGCCGAACTTGAATCAAAGCGTGCGGATGCCGTCCTGCCAGCGCCGACATTTGCCGCAGCGCCTGCAACACCCGAACCCCCCGTCACGATTGGCGAACTCACGCTGTCGCCGATGCTCTACCAGCTCTATGTCGAGGAAGCCGGCACGCATGTGGTCACCTTGCGCCAGGAGTTGTCCGGCCCGGCCGGCATTCCCTCGCGTGAACTGATTCGTGCGGCGCACACCCTGGCCGGCATTTCTGCCGGCACCGGCTTCCCCTCCGTGCAGGCGCTGGCCCATGCGCTGGAGAATGTGCTGGTACGGCACTCCCTCGCACACGTGGTGCCGGATGACGATGCACGCATGCTGGTCGCCCGTGCTGCCGGTGCGCTGCAGGGCATGGTCGGCGCGATTACGGAGCGGCGTGCGCCGGCCGCTGAACCGGAACTGGCCGCCACGCTGGAAGCCCATCAGCCCGCTACGCCAGTAGTGGCGGAATCGCTACCGGTTTCGCCGTTGGCTGAGCGTCGCACGTCGCGCCCGGCCGATGAGGTCGATCCCCAACTGGCGCCTCTGTTCCTCGAAGAGGCCGACGAGCAGCTGCACCAGCTCGATGCCGATTTGCGCGCCTGGCGCGAAGCGCCTCAGGACAAAGAAATCGGCCGACGCATGGCGCGCCTGCTGCACACCTTCAAGGGCGGCGCGCGCATGTGTGGCGCGATGGGGATTGGTGAACTGGCGCACAGCATGGAAACGCGCATCGAGCAGGCGCTGTCCGTCGGTGGCGTGGCGCCGGATGTGCTGGATGGCCTCGATACCTCGCTTGGCCGCGCCCTCAGTCTGGTGGCTGCCTTGCGTCCCGGCGCCAAGCATGAAGAAACGGTCGGCGGGGTACCTGTGCCAGCCGTTGCTGAAACAGCACCCAGCCAACCACCAACCGAAAGCAGTGCTGCTGGCGCGCAAGTCCTGTTGCGCGTGCGCGCCGACCTGATCGACCGCCTCGTCAGCGAAGCGGGCGAAATGGCGATTACGCGCGGCCGTGTCGAAGGCAGCCTCAAGGACATCAAGGGTGGCCTGCTCGATCTGGCCGACAACATCGTGCGCCTGCGTTCGCAACTGCGCGAGTTCGAGATCCACGCCGAGACCAGCATGCAGTCGCGCCTTGGCGGCAGCGTGATGGGCGCCGATGGTCATCAGCGCGATTTCGATCCGCTGGAGCTTGATCGTTTTACGCGTCTGCAAGAGCTGACGCGCATGCTGGCGGAAAGCGTTAATGACGTCTCCACCCTGCAACATGGCCTGTTGCGGCAGGCCGACGGCGCTGGCGAGGCACTGGTGATCCAGTCGCGCCAGCAGCGCGAACTGGCGCATGCGTTGCTGCGCGCGCGCATGGTGCCGTTTACCACGGTGGCCGAACGGCTGCATCGCGTGGTGCGCCAGACCGCCAAGGAACTCGCTCGTCAGGCCAACCTCGATATTCGCGGTGGCGATACCCCCGTCGATCGCAACGTCCTCGAACGCATGCTCGGCCCGCTCGAACATCTGCTGCGCAATGCGGTGGCCCACGGTATCGAAGCACCAGAGCAGCGCCAGGCCGCCGGCAAGGCGGAACTTGGCCAGATCGTTCTGACCATCCTTTCCACCGACAACGACATCACACTGCGCCTGCAGGACGACGGCAAGGGCCTCGACTACACGGCGATTCGCCAGCGTGCCAGCGAACGCGGCCTGCTGACAGCAGACGGACCGATGGAGAATGCGCAACTGGCCGAGCTGATCTTTCGCCCCGGTTTTTCCACGGCCGCCAGCGTCAGCGAAATCGCCGGGCGCGGTGTCGGCCTCGATGTCGTGCGCGACGAAGTCACACAACTCGGCGGGCAGGTTGCCGTGGGGGGCGCGGCCGGCCACGGCACCTATTTCGAAATCGTTTTGCCGCTGACGCTGGCGGTGATTCCCGTCATGCTCGTCGAAGCCGCCGGACAGCGCTGGGCGATCCCCGCCACCATGGTCGAGGAAGCGCGTGAACTGGATGCCGCAGAAGCGGCGGCCCGCGAGGCGGCCGGTGCGGTCACGCGCAACGGCCTGCGCTATCCGTGGCACACACTGCCGCAACTGTTCCGCATGGCCGACACGGGCGCGGCGCCTGCCTGGCAGTTGTTGCTCAAGCATGGCGGCATGCAGGTGGCGCTGGCGGTCGAGGCGCTGACGCAGAATCAGGAAGTCGTCGTCAAGCCGCTCGGCGAACAGTTGCAGCACGTGCCCGGACTGGCCGGCGCGACCGTGCTGCCGGATGGCCGCGTGGCATTGATCATCAACCCGGTGACACTGGCACAGCGCCTGGGCAATGCCGTCTTACCAGCGCCGACATTTGCAAGTGCCACCACGCTCAGGGCCGCTCCGGCCACCACTGTCATGGTCGTCGACGATTCCCTCACCGTGCGCAAGATCACCAGCCGTCTGCTGGAACGCGCCGGCTATCGCGTCGCCACGGCCAAGGATGGCGAGGATGCCCTCGCGCAGATCATGCAGCAGCGCCCCGACGTGATCCTCGCCGACATCGAAATGCCGCGCATGGATGGCTTTGAACTCGTTCGCCACCTGCGTGCCGCCCCGCAATTCGCTAGCCTGCCGGTGATCATGATCACCTCGCGCATCGCCGACAAGCACCGTCAGGTGGCGCTGGAACTGGGCGTACAACATTACCTCGGCAAGCCCTACGACGAGGATCAGTTGCTGGCGTTGATCGCTACCCTCACGAGGGCCGCATGAGATATGGGGTGCTGCTCTGCCTGATGGCGCTGGCCCTGCCGGCCGCTGCCGATGTGGCCAAGTGGGTGGATGCGCAAGGTCGCGTTCATTACGGCGACCGTCCGCCCAACAGTGCGGGCACCAAGACCGCTCCGCTGCGCGGCACCGTGTCGGTCGGCGAAGGCGTCACCCTCGTGCCGGGCAAGGACACATCCGATGCGGCCTCGCAGGCATTCTCCACTGCGGTGATGGCGCCCCGTGCGGGTGAAGTGTGGATTTACACGACGCCCAGCTGCGGCTACTGCAAGCGGGCGATGAAGCACATGCGCCAGAACAACGTGGCCTTTACCGAGAAGGACATCAGCGCCAGCGCGAGCCACAAGGCCGAATTTCGCGCCATCGGCGGACGCGGCGTGCCGGTCACGCTCTCGGGCAACAAGCGCGTCAATGGCTACAGCACGGAGTCCTTCGACGCCTTCCTCAAGTCGGCCGGTCTTTGAGCCGACCGTAGCGCGCCAGCGTCTTTTCCCGCGCCACCGCATGATCGACAACGGGTGCGGGATAGTCGGCCGGCGGTTTTGGCATCTTCCACGGCGCATGAATGAACTTGTCCGGCACGCCCGCCAGTTCCGGCACATAGCGCCGGATGAACTGGCCCTGCGGATCGAAACGCGCCGACTGCGTCACCGGATTGAAGATGCGGAAGTACGGTTGCGCATCGCAGCCGGTCGAGGCGGCCCACTGCCAGCCACCGTTATTCGCAGCCAGATCGTAATCGAGTAGCCATGTAGCGAAATGCGCTTCGCCGCGCCGCCAGTCGATCCCCAGATCCTTGGTGAGAAACGAAGCCGACACCATGCGCAGGCGATTGTGCATCCAGCCGCTTTGCAGCAACTGGCGCTGCGCGGCATCGACCAGCGGATAGCCGGTGCGGCCCTGCTGCCACGCGGCGAATAACTCGGGCGCATCATCCCAGACGAGCGCATCGTACTCGGGCTTGAAACTGTGATGCACCACATCCGGGCGATGCCAGAGAACCTGTTGGTAAAACTCGCGCCAGATCAACTCATTGAGCCAGACCTCCGCGCCGCGCCCCCCTTGTGATGGAGGCTGCAGGCTTTCGGCATGCGCGGCGGCGACCAGCTGGCGGATCGACACCGTGCCGAAACGCAGATGCGGCGAGAGGTACGAACATCCTTTGACGGCCGGAAAGTCGCGCGCCTCGTGATAGCGCTCGATGCGCGTGAGGAAATCCTCGAACAGTTGCGCGCCGCCGTGCATGCCGCTCGGCACCTTGAGATCGGTCCCCTCAAAGCCGAGATCGGCCAGTGCTGGAAAAGTCGGCGCTGGCGGGACGGCAAGCTGCCCCGGCTGCGCCGTACAGTTGTACGCCGCAAGGTCAGCAGGAGACAACTTGGTTCGCCAGGCGCGGCTGTAAGGCGTGAAGACTGAAAACGGCGTACCGGTTTTCGTCAGCACCTCATCACGCTCGAAAATCACCTGATCCTTGCAGTCGATAAAGCCACGCCCGTCCGCCGTCAGTTGTGCCGCGACAAGCGCATCACGCTCGCGTGCCGCCGGCTCATAGTCGCGGTTGGCATAAACCGCCATCACATCAAGCTGAGCCGCCAGTTGCGGAATTTCCTCAACCGCGCGGCCATGACGAACAATCAACCCGCCACCCTTGGCCCGCAACGCCGCATCAAGCTCGACCAGCGAACGATGAATGAAATTGACGCGCCGATCCTCGCGTGGCAACGGCATCAGGATGTCGGTATCGAAGACAAACGCGCAATACACCCGCGCGTGTTCGCGCAAGGCAGCAGCCAGCGCAGTATGGTCAAAATCTCGCAGGTCGCGGCGGAACCAGACGAGGGCGGATGTCATGGTTGTGCAATCTGAAGTTGCGCCGGATCGAGCATTAGAAAACGCGCCGCTTGCCCCGCTTCACGATCACCATCATCGCTGACGATGATGATGCGTGGCTGACCGTTGATGGTGGCAGGGGCGATGCCTTCGGCGTGTTCGAAGCCGGGTAGGCCGGGGACGCTGGCGTGGCGTGGGGCGTCTGCTTCCCGGCCGCTCCAGAACCAGAGGCGGAACTGCGTTTGTTCCTTGGCGACGGGGCCGCTGATGAGCAGGTAGCCGTCCAGCGCCGGGATATGGGACAGGCCGCGCAGGCCGTGGCCGGCGAGGTCGAGGGTGGTCAGTTGCGCGGCGATGCGCGGTGCGGCACCGTTATCGAATAGGGCGGCCGGGTTCTCGACACGTGCGATCAGTGCGCGGCCGGCTTGTAGCGGGCTGCGGAAGCCGACCAGCAAGTGCTGCTGGTCCGGCGTGATTTCCAGTGCCTCGATGTTGAGGCCGCCTTCCGCCTTGACGTCGCGGCGCGCGGCGGCTTCGGCCAGCACGGGGTGCGCGGCGATCAGCGCGGCTTTCAATCCTTCGATGACGACGGGCGCGATGAGGCGATCATCTTCGACGTGGAAGCGGACCAGTCGTTCGCGCGCGGTTTTCTCCTCGCCCTTGCCGCTGCGCGAATGCGAGGTGATGGCATAAATGTGGCCGGCTGCATCGGCGGCGAGACCTTCCAGATCGTCGAGCTTGGCGAAATCACCCCCCGGCGTTTCCGTGACGAGCGGGACGCTGTGCGTGGTGCCATCCGGGCGGATGGTGACGAGGCTGAACGGACGTGCCTTCTCGTCCTCCGCGACAAGAAAGCGGCCATCCGGCAGGGGCAGGATGGCGGAGGGTTCGTAGAGGTCGTGCAGGGGAAGGAACATGGCTGGCCGTTTCGCAATGCGTGGGTTGAAAGATTACAATGTACGCCAGATGATGACTGCCAAAACCATCGAGACCGCCAGCCTCGCCAATCACTTTCTGATTGCCATGCCGGCCATGACCGATCCGAACTTTTCGCGGACGCTGACCTATGTGTGCGAGCACAATGCCGAGGGTGCGCTGGGCATCATCATCAACCGGCCGATGGACATCAGTTTGGGCACGCTGTTCGAGCGTGTCAGCATGCCACTCACACCCGGCCCGAACCAGGCCCGCTATCACGAACTGCCGGTGTTTTTCGGCGGTCCGGTGCAGACCGATCGCGGTTTTGTTCTGCATCGCCCGGCCGGCGAATGGCAATCGACCCTGAATGTCAGTCCCGAGATCGGCCTGACCAGTTCGCGCGACATCCTGCAGTCGATGAGCGAGGAGGGAACGCCCGCCGAAGTACTCGTCTCGCTTGGTTATGCTGGCTGGGCGGCCGGCCAGCTCGAATGGGAACTGTCGCAAAACGGCTGGCTGACGGTGGCGGCTGACCCGGACATTATTTTCAACCTGCCGCCCGAAGAACGGCTGCCGGCAGCCATGCAGTTGCTGGGCGTCGACTTCGCCAATCTCTCCGAGGTGGCCGGGCATGCCTGAGTCGGAAACCGTGATGGCGTTCGACTTCGGTGAGAAACGGATAGGCGTGGCAATTGGCGAAACCCTGCTGGGCGAGGCGCGGGCGCTGGCGACGGTGGCCGAATCCGCCAATGACCGCCGCTTTACCGCGATTGCCAAACTGATCGCCGAGTGGCACCCCGCCCGTCTTGTCGTTGGCCTGCCGCGTCATCTCGATGATGCCGAACACGAATTCGCCGCCCGCTGCGAACGCTTCGCGCGCCAGCTCGAAGGCCGCTACCACCTGCCGGTGGAACTGGTGGATGAACGCTATTCGTCCGCGATGGCCGAGTCGCAATTGACCGGCGATAAACGCGAACGCAAGGCGCACCTCGATGCCGAGGCCGCCGCCGTTATTTTGCAAGCCTGGTTGGATCAACGTCATGCCCTCACCACAATCTCTCACGCTGCCCTCTGCCACTGAGTTGCTGCAGCAACTGGCCGCCTTGATGCGGCCGCGCATCACCCCGGCGACCGTGCTGGTCGGCATTCACAGCGGCGGCGTCTGGGTGGCCGAAGCCCTGCATGCCACGCTGGGTTTGGCGACGCCGCTGGCGACCCTCGATGTCTCGTTCCATCGCGATGATCATCACATCGGCAACGGCCTGAAATCGGGTGGCCGCGTGTCCCGCTTGCCCGAGGATGTTCAGGGGGCACATCTGGTGCTGGTGGATGATGTCCTCTATACGGGACGCACCATCCGCGCCGCGCTGAATGAGATTTTCGACTACGGCCGCCCCGCCCAGGTGGAGTTGGCTGTGCTGGCGGATCGCGGTGGCCGCGAACTGCCGATTGCGGCCACCTATTGTCCCCACGTGCTGTCTTTGCCGGCGAGTCAGAGCCTCGATCTGATGCGCGCTGACGATGGCACATTGCATTTCAAGTTGAGCGAGAAATGACGACTTCCAATCCCCAACTGAACAGCCACGGCGAACTGATTCATCTGCTGTCGATCGAAGGGCTGTCGCGCGATATTCTGCACAACATCCTCGACCGCGCCGAGCCCTTTACGGCGGTGGCCGAGCGCGAGGTCAAGAAGGTGCCGCTGATGCGCGGCAAGAGCGTGTTCAACCTGTTCTTCGAGAACTCGACACGCACGCGCACCACCTTCGAGATCGCCGCCAAGCGTCTGTCGGCCGACGTCATCAACCTCAACATCAATACCTCATCGGCGGCGAAAGGCGAGAGCCTGCTCGACACGGTGGATAACCTCGCGGCGATGCAGGCCGACATGTTCGTTGTGCGCCATGCGTCGAGCGGCGCGCCTTACCTGATCGCGCAGCACCTCGCGGCCACCGGGCGCGATCACATCCATGTCGTGAATGCCGGCGACGGGCGCCACTCGCACCCGACGCAGGGCCTGCTCGACATGTACACGATCCGTCATTACAAAAAGGATTTCACGCAGCTGACTGTGGCGGTGGTCGGCGATGTCCTCCATTCGCGTGTCGCGCGCAGCCAGCTGCATGCGCTGACCACGCTCGGGGTGCCGGAGATTCGCCTGGTCGGCCCGCGCACCCTGCTGCCGGCGGCGGCGGCGCAGATGATTCCCGGCGCGCCGCTCAGGGTCTGCAACGATCTGGCCGATGGCCTGCGCGGCGCGGATGTGGTGATGATGCTGCGCCTGCAGAACGAGCGCATGAATGGGGCGCTGCTGCCGAGTACGCAGGAATACTTCAAGTCCTGGGGGCTGACGCCGGAAAAACTCGCGCTCGCCAAACCCGACGCCATCGTCATGCACCCCGGCCCGATGAATCGTGGCGTCGAGATTGATTCGTCGGTGGCGGATGGCCGGCAGGCGGTGATCCTGCCGCAGGTCACGTTTGGGATTGCCGTGCGCATGGCCGTGATGAGCATGCTGGCGGGGGGAGCACAATGAAGATCGCGATTCAACACGGCCGCGTCATCGATCCGGCCAGCGGGCTCGACCAGCCGACCAATGTGTATGTTGCTGACGGCAAAATTGTCGGCGTTGGCGAGACGGCCCCTGGCGGCTTCCGCGCCGAAGGTGTACTGGATGCCAGCGGCTGCATCGTCTGCCCCGGCCTGATCGACCTCTCGGCGCGCCTGCGCGAACCGGGCTTCGAATACCGTGCCACGCTCGAATCCGAAATGGCCGCTGCCGCTGCCGGTGGCGTGACGCGCCTGGTCTGCCCACCGGATACCGATCCGCCGCTGGATGAGCCGGGTCTGGTCGAGATGCTCAAGCATCGCGCCCGCCAGCCGGGGTTTGCCCATGTGCATCCGATGGGGGCCTTGACCATTGGCCTCGCCGGGCAGCGACTGACCGAGATGGCGGAACTGGCCGAGGCCGGTTGCATTGCCTTCGGCCAGGCCAATCACAGCATCATCGATACCCAGGTGCTGATGCGCGCCATGCAGTACGCGGCGACGTTTGGCTTCAGCGTCTGGCTGCAACCGCAGGATGCGCACCTCGCCAAGGGTGGTGTCGCCCATGAGGGGGCGGTGTCGGCGCGCCTCGGCTTGGCCGGCATCCCGGTAATCGCCGAAACGGTGGCGTTGTCGACTTACTTGCAACTGGCGCGCGAAACCGGCGTGCGCCTGCACATCCGCCGTCTCTCCTCGGCGGCTGGGCTGGCGCTGATTCGTGCAGCGCGCGCCGACGGGCTGGCGGTGACCTGCGATGTGACGATCAATCACATTCATTTGTGCGACGACCACATCGGCTTCTTCAACCCGCACACCCGCCTCGATCCGCCCTTGCGCAGTGCAATGGACCGCGATGCGCTGGCGGCCGGGCTGGCCGATGGCAGTATCGATGTGCTCTGTTCCGATCACACCCCCGTGGATGACGATGCGAAACAGGTGCCGTTTGCCGAAGCCGAGACCGGCGCCACCGGGCTGGAACTGCTGCTGCCGCTAACCCTGCAATGGGCGGCCGATCATGGCGTGCCGCTGCCCAGGGCGTTGGCCCGCATCACCGCCGATCCCGCCCGCATCCTTGGCCTTGATCGTGGCTGCATCAAGCCGGGCGTGCCGGCCGACTTGTGCGTTTTCGATCCGCAGGGCAGTCATACCGTCAGCCGCGAACGACTCAAGAGCCAGGGCAAGAACACGCCCTTCCTTGGCCGCCAACTGGCCGGCGAGGTGCGTTACACGCTGATCGACGGCCACATGGCCTACTCGGCGGATCGCCTGCTGTGAGCGGCATCGTGATCTTCAAGTCGGCTGCCTGCGCCGATGTCATCTACTTCAGCGATGTGGCGAAGCGCATGATGGAATTGATGGGCAAGGACGTGACCGATCAGGGCATCGTCACTGTCGAGCAACTGCCCGACGCCATCGCGCAACTCAAAGCCGCTATCGAGGCCGACAAGGCGGCGCATCGCCAGCAGGTGCTGGAAGAGGAACTGGGTACCGAAGCGGATGGCAAGGGCGGCACACGGCCGCACGTCACGTTGACGCAGCGGGCGCTGCCTTTGCTATCGATGCTTGAAGAATCGTTACGGGAGAAAAAACCCGTCGTCTGGGGCGTCTGATCGCCCGTTCAGAACAGCTCGATCTCGCCGCCGCTGCTCTCGATTTCCTTCATGCGCACGGCCATATAGGTATCGAGCGCCTCTTTGACGGTCGCGCCCTTCAGCACCGAATCGAACATCGCGCGTTCTTCGACCATGGTGTACTTGGCGAGGATTTCGTCCTGTAGCTGCTTCCATTCCTGAGGGCTGTAGAGCCGTTTCTGATCGATCACCAGACTGGAGAGGCCGGACAGGCCATGGCAGACATGGTCAAGCCGCTGTGCCAGCTTGTCGTAGAACTGGAAGGCGACGATGGCGTGATGCACCTTGCTGGTGACAAGGCGGGTGTTGTCCTGAATTTCGGCCTTGACCAGACCATTGCCAATCGTGTCGGGCAGAGTATCAATCGCGGCCTCGATGATTTGCAGCGTGTCCGCCAGGGAGGTAAAGGTCTCCGTCAATACATCGACCGAACTGTTGGAATCCTTCATCGCGGCTTCGACCTGGCCAGCGGCCAGTTCGAGCATCAGGACGGTTTCACGAACCTGGCTCCAATCCAGATCCGGTGCGTGCGTACGCGTACCGCGTGCGACTTCAATGTTCATGCTGTTTGACTCCCCGAAACACAGGGCGTCATGATAAACCCTTCGTGTTTAGTGTGGGGCCTCAGTGTGGCGCTTGATCGCGGCCGATGAAGGAGATCGGGAACACCGTTTCACTGTCGGCGCTGCGGGCCGGCATGCTGGCATAGTCGGGCATCTGCGCGGTGGCGATACCGGCCCCCTTGACCAGATACTGAATCAGGATCTGGATCTGCTCCTCATACCATTTGGTATCGACATGGGTCGGCATGAAGCGTAATTCGCGCAGGCTATCGGGCACGTCGGCCGGTTCGATGCGCTCGTTGGCGGCGTAGGCATTCGAGAAGAACGGGCCGGCGATGAAGCGCAGTTGCCAGTTGCCGGTTCCATTCGGTTCAATGATGAAGATGCGCGCGCCTTCCGCCGTCTGGGCCTCGTCTTCAATCGCTTCGGAGAAGACCGGCATGGCGCAGAAGGCGGTTTGCTGCTTTTGGGTGGCAAAGGCTACGGCTTCGTCGAAAGACATGCGGCCGTCGTTTTCTGCGTCATTCATCTTGGTCTCCTGGGGGTCAGAGTAGGGGCGCGAGCCATTTTTCGGCTTCTGGAAGCGGGTAATTGGTGCGCTTCGCCCAATCTTCAAGCTGGTCACGGCCAATTTTTGTGACGGCAAAGTATTTCGCCTGCGGATGGGCGAAATAGAAGCCGGAGACCGCGGCGGCGGGGGTCATCGCGAAGTTTTCGGTCAGGTCGATGCCGGCGTTGGCCGTGGCATCGAGCAAATCGAACAAGCCCTTTTTGACGGTGTGGTCGGGACAGGCCGGATAGCCTGGCGCAGGGCGGATGCCCTGATACTTTTCGGCAATCAGGTCATCCAGTTTGAGTCCCTCATCACGGCCATAACCCCAGTCGTCGATGCGCACGCGTTCGTGCAGCCATTCGGCCGCCGCTTCGGCGAGGCGGTCGGCGAGCGACTTGAGCATGATGGCGCGGTAGTCGTCATGCTGCGCGGCGAATTCCGCGAGCTTGGCCTCGATGCCAATGCCGGCAGTAACGGCGAAGGCGCCGATGTAATCCGCTGTTCCTTTCGGCGCGATGAAATCGGCGAGGCACAGGTTGGCCTGATCGCTCGGCCGTTCGTGCTGCTGACGCAGGCCATGCCAGGTCATCAAGGGTTTGCTGCGCGACTCGTCGGCATAAATTTCAATGTCGTCGCCGACGCGGTTGGCCGGGAACAACCCGAACACCGCATTGCTGACGAGCCATTTTTCTTCGATGATCTGCTTCAGCATCGCCTGCGCGTCGGCAAACACCGAGCGCGCCTGTTCGCCGACCTTGGCATCATCGAGCAGCTGTGGATAGCGGCCGGGCAGATCCCAGGTCTGGAAGAAGGGCGCCCAGTCGATGTAGTTGGCGAGGGTGGCCAGATCGATCTTGCACAGCGGGTGCAGGCCGGGGCGGCGGGGCGCAAATGGAACGTAGTCCAGTTTGGCTTTGTTGGCTTGCGCGGCGGCCAGTGTCAGCAGTTTCACGCCCTGCTTGCCGGCATGTTGTTCACGCAGCTTGGCGTAGTCGGCAGCAATCTCTTTTTCGTAATCCGCTGCATGGTCGATCGACAACAGCTTGGTGACGACGCCGACCGCGCGCGACGCATCCGGCACATAGACGACGGTGCCGTTGTAGTTGGGGGCAATCTTGATCGCGGTGTGGGCGCGGCTGGTGGTGGCGCCACCGATCAGCAACGGTGCGGTGAAGCCCTGCCGTTTCATCTCGGCCGCGACATGGCTCATTTCTTCCAGCGAAGGCGTGATCAGGCCGGAGAGGCCGACCACATCGGCCTTGTGCTCTTTTGCGGCAGCGAGAATCTTGTCGGCGGCGACCATCACGCCGAGGTCGACGATCTCGTAGCCGTTACAGGCCAGCACCACGCCGACGATGTTCTTGCCGATGTCATGCACGTCGCCCTTGACGGTGGCGATGACGATCTTGCCCTTCGCCGCCGCGCCGGTGCGCAGCTTTTCTTCCTCGATGTAGGGCACGAGGTGGGCGACGGCCTGCTTCATCACGCGCGCCGATTTCACCACCTGTGGCAGGAACATCTTGCCCGCGCCGAACAGGTCGCCGACGGCGTTCATGCCGGCCATCAGCGGGCCTTCGATGACGTGCAGCGGCGGCTTGCCATTGGCGGCGAGTGCCGCGCGGCATTCCTCGGTGTCGGCGACGACGTATTCGGTAATGCCGCGCACCATCGCGTGTTCGAGGCGCTTCTCGACCGGCCACTCGCGCCAAGCCAGATCGACGACCTGCTCCTTGGCGCTGCCTTTGACGGAGGTGGCGAACTCGACCAGCGCATCGCCGGCACCGGGCTTGCGGTTGAGCACCACGTCCTCGACCTTCTCGCGCAACACCGGGTCGAGCTGGTCATACACGCCGAGCTGGCCGGCGTTGACGATGCCCATGGTGAGGCCGGCCTTGATCGCGTGGTAGAGAAAGACGGTGTGAATTGCTTCGCGCACCGGCTCGTTGCCACGGAAGGAGAAGCTCACATTCGAGATGCCGCCGGAGATGTTGGCGTGCGGCAGGTTGGCGCGAATCCAGCGACAGGCTTCGATGAAGTCGACGGCATAGTTGTCGTGCTCCGGGATGCCGGTGGCAATCGCAAACACGTTCGGGTCGAAGATGATGTCCTCGGCCGGGAAGCCGTCGCTGACCAACAGATCGTAGGCGCGCTTGCAGATGTCGATCTTGCGCTGGTAGGTGTCGGCCTGACCGGCTTCGTCGAAGGCCATGACAATCACCGCCGCGCCGAGGCGGCGGGCTTCGCGGGCATTGGCGAGGAATTTTTCCTCGCCTTCCTTCATCGAGATCGAATTGACGATGCCCTTGCCCTGCGCACATTTCAGCCCGGCCTCGATCACTTCCCACTTTGACGAATCGAACATCAGCGGCACGCGTGAAATGTCCGGCTCGCTGGCGATCAGGTTGGTGAAGCGCACCATGGCGGCTTGACCATCGAGCATCGCCTCATCCATGTTGATGTCGACCACCTGTGCACCGCCCTCGACCTGCTGGCGCGCGACGGTCAGCGCGTCGTCGAGGCGGCCTTCGAGGATCATCTTGGCGAAGGCGCGCGAGCCGGTGACGTTGGTGCGTTCGCCGACGTTAACGAACAGCGAATCGGCGCCGATGTTGCAGGGTTCGAGACCGGCGAGGCGCAGCGAAAAGTCGGCGCTGGCGGGACGGCGTGGCGGGATGTCCTTCAGTGCCGTGGCGATGGCCTTGATGTGATCGGGCGAGGTGCCGCAGCAGCCGCCGGCGATATTGAGTAGGCCGGCCTTTGCCCAGTCGGCCAGCTCGTCGGCCAGCATCTCGGGTGTTTCATCGTAGCCGCCGAAAGCGTTGGGCAGGCCGGCGTTCGGGTGTGCCGAAACGTAGCAGTCGGCGACGCGGCCGATTTCCTCGACATACTGCCGCAACTCTTTCGCGCCGAGCGCACAGTTGAGGCCGAACGACAGCGGTCGTGCATGGCGCAGCGAGTTCCAGAAGGCTTCGGCCGTTTGGCCGGAGAGCGTGCGGCCCGAGGCATCGGTGATGGTGCCGGAGATCATGATTGGCCAGCGGCGGCCCGCTTTGTCGAAGAAGGCTTCGATGGCGTAGAGCGCAGCCTTGGCGTTCAAGGTGTCAAAGATGGTCTCGACCAGCAGGATGTCGGCGCCGCCCTCGACGAGGCCACGGGCGGATTCCATGTAATCCGCCACCAGCGCATCAAAGGTAATGTTGCGGAAGCCCGGATCATTGACGTCGGGCGAGAGCGAGCAGGTGCGCGAGGTCGGGCCGAGTACGCCGGCGACAAAGCGCGGTTTGTCCGGCGTCGAATACTTGTCGGCCACCTCACGGGCCAGCTTTGCGCCGGCCACATTCAATTCGTAGGCGAGGTCTTCCAGCCCATACTCGGCCTGCGACACGCGTGTGGCGTTGAAGGTGTTGGTTTCGAGAATGTCGGCGCCGGCTTCGAGGTATTCGGCGTGGATGCCGCCGATGACGTCCGGCCGCGTCAGACACAGCAGGTCGTTGTTGCCCTTGAGATCTTTTGCGTGTTGCGCGAAACGCGTGCCGCGATAGTCGGCCTCGACCAGGTTGTGGCGCTGGACCATGGTGCCCATGGCACCGTCGAGAATGAGGATGCGTTGCGCGAGGTGTTCGCGCAAAGAATTGCTGCGGTCGGATTGCATGCGGAGTGGCGGCTAACTGATTGAATGGGCACGAAGTCTATCATCCGGGCCCGATTGGCCTATGGGCGCCTTTGGCGCGGCACGTGCGTTAAATAAGTAAAACTGTTGCATCCATAAAGTCGTTTGGTATAGTGATGCACATACCCGACTTAACAAGTCTGTCATTCAATTCAACACGTGCGCAGGAGAATCACATCATGGAACACCTCGTCCCCAAGGAAGCCGCCCAGTTTCTTCACGACAATCCCAAGGCGCTGTTCATCGACTGCCGCAGCGAGATGGAATTCCTTTTCGTCGGTCATCCCGCCAGTGCCATGCACGTGGCTTGGAACGACGGCCCGGATTGGGATGTGAATCCCCACTTTGTTGGCGAAGTGAAGAAACTTGCCGGCCATGTGCATGACCGGCCGGTGGTACTGATCTGCCGCAGCGGCAACCGCTCGGTGGATGCTGGCAATGCCCTGGAGCAGGCCGGCTTCACGCGCGTTTATAACGTCCTGCATGGCTTCGAGGGCGAACTCGACGACCACCACCATCGCGGTTCCGAAAACGGCTGGCGTTTTGACGGCCTGCCGTGGGAGCAGTGCTGACCGGGGTGGTTTAGCCCAGCTTGCTCGCGTCGTAGGCGGCCGCTACTGCCGCCACGCGCTGGCCGAACAGTTTTGCGGTTTCCAGATCGCCCGGCAGCATTTCGTCCGGGCTGCTGTCGGAGGGTGATTGCGCCATCGCACCACTGAATGAACCGACATAGTTGATGTCGTTGCGCTGCGCTGCTTTGCTGTTCGATGGCATCAGGCCGGTGCCGACCCAGAGGCCGCTGTGCTGCATCGCCAGCGTAAAGAGATAGTGCAGTGTCGATAGCTTGTCGCCATTCATCGTCGCACTGTTGGTGAAGCCAGCGAACAGCTTGTTTTTCCAGGCCTGCGTGAACCACGCTTTGCTCGACGCATCGGCAAATTTTTTGAATTGCCAACTGACCGTGCCCATGTAAGTGGGCGAGCCTATGATGATGGCGTCGGCGGCATTGAGGATTTCCCAGCCGTCGGCGGGCAGGTTGCCTTCGGCGTCGATGGGGATGAGTTGCGCACCAGCACCTTCGGCGACGGCTTGCGCCATACGCAGGGTGTGGCCGTAGCCGGAATGGAAAACGACAGCGATTTTGCTCATGGTGATGCTCCTGTAAAGGTGAGTGAAGGGTGAGTAGTCAGGCGAGATGGCCAGCGCGGAAGTCCGCGAGTGCCTGTTGGATTTCTTCCTGCGTATTCATGACGAAGGGGCCGTACTGGGCGATGGGTTCATTGAGCGGTCGGCCGGCGACGAGGATCAGGCGGGCGTCCTCGGCGGCCTCGACCGAGATGCCGTCGCCTTCGTTGGTGAGGATCGCCATGCGACCGGCCGCCACTGCTTCGCCGGCGATGTTTACGGCGCCGCGATAGACATACACGAAGGCATTCAGGTCAGCCGATAGCGGTTGGGCGAACGAGCTGCCCGCCGTCAGGTGCAGGTCGAGATAGAGCGGGGCAGTTGTCTCGCGTGTCACCGCACCGGTCACGCCCTGGCTCTCGCCGGCCAGCACAATTGCCGTCCCGCCATCGCCGACATTGACACGTGGCAACTCGGCCGCCGCGAAATCGCGATACCAGGGCGTGCTCATCTTGTCTTGTGCCGGCAGATTGAGCCAGAGCTGGAAGCCTTCCATCACGCCTTCTTCCTGCTGCGGAATCTCGGAGTGAATCACGCCGCGCCCGGCGGTCATCCACTGCATGCCGCCATTTTCCAGCAGGCCCTCATGACCGGCGCTGTCCCGGTGCCGCATGCGCCCGGCCAGCATGTAGGTGATGGTCTCGAAGCCGCGATGCGGATGGTCGGGAAAGCCGGCGATGTAATCGTCGGGGTCGTCGCTGCCGAAGGCATCGAGCATCAGAAACGGGTCGAGACGGCGTTGCAGGTTGCCAGTCAGCACACGGGTGAGGCGCACCCCGGCGCCGTCAGACGTTTCTTTACCGACGACGAGTTGCTCAACGCGACGGGCTTGCTGAACGGTGGTTTGCATGGTGATCTCCTCTGGGGATGATCACAAGATAGGTTCTTTCATCTGCGCCATAAAGAGGCCAAAGCGGAATTCATTGTTGCAGACACGGCAACGGCGATGCGGAGACTGGTCGAATGGAATGCGGTATGTTGCAGGTACCCATCAGGAAGGAATTATTGCGTCATGCCGTGGAAAAACTGGTCCGCCGAGCGCATGGGCATTGCCCTGGCTGTGCTGGCCGCTTTCGGCTTTTCATTCAAGGCCATCTTCGTCAAGCTGGCTTACGCGGCTGCGCCCGTGGATGCGATCACCTTGCTGTCGCTGCGCATGAGCTTTTCCCTGCCGGTCGTGTTGTGGGTCGGCTTTGCGGCTGGCCGATCCGCGCCGCCTTTGAACCGGAAGGACTGGGGCATCCTGATCGTGCTCGGCCTGCTGGGTTACTACGGCGCCAGCATTCTCGACTTTGTCGGCCTGCAGTACATTTCGGCCGGCCTGGAACGCCTGATCCTGTTTGTGTATCCCACCCTGACGGTGCTGATCGGCGTTTTCTTCATGGGCAAGTCGCTGGAAAAACGGCAAATCGGTGCCTTGCTGCTCTCCTATGCGGGCATTGGCTTGGCGTTTGCCCATGATCTGCAGGTGGCGGGTGACGTTAATACTGTCCTGGTCGGCGCGGCCTTCGTCTTCGGCTCGGCCCTGTCCTACGCGCTGTATAGCGCCGGGGCAGAAGTTGCCATTCATCGCCTCGGCGCCATCCGTTTCGCGGCGCTGGCCATTGTCGTATCGACTGTTGCCACGCAGCTTCACTTCCTGCTCACGCAGCCGCTTTCTGCCCTGATTCAGCCTGCGCCTGTTTATGTGTATGGCGCGGCGATGGCACTTTTTTCGACGGTGCTCCCTGTGTTCTGGCAGTCGGCGGCGATTCGCCGCATCGGTTCGGCGCGTGCGGTGCTGATCGGCACGCTGGGTCCGATGCTGACGATTTTCTTCGCCTGGCTGCTGCTGTCGGAACCGGTTTCACTGGCGCAGTTGGTCGGCGCCGGATTGGTGCTGGCGGGGGTGTTGCTGGTGACTTATCAGAAAAGCAGGGTTTCCCGCTAGCGCTGAAACAGTTTCCGCATGAACTCTTCAACCTTGAGTGGACGAATCGGCTTGAGAAAGTAGCCTTTAGCCCCCCCCGCCACGGATGCTTCCACAATCGGCCGGCCGGCATTACCGGTGATCATGACAACCTTGGTTTGCGGACTTGCCGCACGGATCTGGGGCAATGCCTCCAGCCCCGTCATGACCGGCATATCGACGTCAAGACAGACCAAAGCCGGACGCGTCTTCTCGACCACCTCGATGCCTTCCTTGCCATTGGCGGCAAAGCCGACCACCTTGATGCCGATTTCATTGAGGATACCTTTCAGCAGGAGCCGAATCGACCCGCTGTCGTCGATGATGACGGCAGAACCGGGGGTGACCCCGGTCGGCTGGGTGGAATCAGGTGCCGGTGTGGCGGGTACTTCCGGCGTGCTCTCTGTCGATGGTACTGATGGAGGTATGGCAGCGGCACGTGCAGCAATAGCGCGTGTTTCTGTGATTGCCTTGAGTTCGTCAATGATCTGCGATTGTTCGAAGGGCTTTTGAATGAAACCCGTGGCACCCAGGTCGGCGGCATGTCCTTTGAGCTCGGGATCGGTCGAACCGGTAATCATCACGACATCGACATGATTGGCGGCAGCGTCCATTTGCACAAGCAACTCAAGCCCGTTTTCGCCCGGCAACTCGTAATCCAGGCAGACGACATCCGGGTGATTTTCCTTGACGAAATCCAGCAGTCCGCGCCCATCGGCATATTCGGCAATGACCGTATGACCTTCGCTCTCGCACAGGGCGCGCAATACTTTGCGCAAGGATTCATTGTCATCAACAATTACGATTTTCATCCGGGCTCCTGGTAAATTATTTTGGCAGGATGGTATCCCACGGTGGCCTCGGACCGATGCGCTCGGCCAGAAAATCCACCAGTGCCCGCACGCGGTGGGGGAGGTAACGATTGCCGGGGAATACCGCGTAGATGCCGAGTTCGAGGGTTGGATAGTCGGGCAGCAGGATTTCCAGTTGGGCGGAACGCACGGCGGTTTCGAGGATAAAGGTCGGCCCGCGCACGATGCCGAGTCCCTGAACGGCGGCGGCAACCAGTGCCTCGCCATTGTTGGCCTGTAGACGGCCGGTGACCGGGAACCAGCGTAATTCGCCGTCGACGAAAAATGACCAGCTCGGGCGCGTCTCCAGCAGATAGCCGAAACATTCATGGGCGAGCAGATCCTGCGGATGCTGCGGTCGTCCGCGCTGTGCCAGGTATTGTGGCGCGGCGGCAATGACGCCGCGACTGCCGCCGATCTTGCGCGCGACATCGCCGGGTTCGAGCCGGTCGGCGATGCGAATTGCCAAGTCGAACCCCCCCTCGATGAGATTGCTGCGCCGGTCGTTGAAATCCAGTTCGAGCGCGATTTCCGGGTTCTGGCGCATGAAGTCGCCGAGCAGCGGCATAAGCTGGCGCACGCCGAAGGACAGCGGCAGGGTGATGCGGATCTGTCCGCGTGGCGCTTGCCGCTCGTCGGTGAGGCCGGCTTCAGCCGCTTCGACCAGTCCGAGAATTTCGCGGCACTTTTCAAGATAGCCGGCGCCGGCCGAGGTGAGGCTCAGGCGGCGCGTGCTGCGGGCGATCAGTTTCGTGCCCAGATGCGCCTCCAGCGCCGCCACCTGCCGTGTGATCACCGAGCGTGCCACATTCATCTGCTTGGCGACGGCGGCGAAGCTGCCCATTTCGGCCACCCGCACAAACAGCCGCATGCCTTCGAGTCGATCCATGACGGCCCTCCGTTGTTGCAAACCCTGCAACTAATAATTTCGAATTGGCTGCTATTTTTGCACTGATCGACGGCCTAAAGTGAGGCCATGAAAACAATCGGCTCCTTCACTGCCCGCATGCCTGTGGTCTTTGTGTCCCACGGCGCACCCGATGCCCTGCTGAAGTCACCCGACGTGGTGCGTTGCTGGGAAGGGATCGGGCAAAGCATGGCACCACCGCGTGCGATCCTCGCGGTGTCGGCGCATTGGGAAACACGTGTGCCGACGGCGAGTCTGGCCGGAGCGCCGGAAACGATCCACGATTTTTCCGGATTTTCTCCTGCGCTCCACCGCATGCGCTATCCGGCGCCGGGGGCACCGGCGCTGGCGGAGCACGTCGCGCAGTTGCTCGGGGCAGCCGGCATCGCTGCTGACTTGCATCCAACTCGTGGCCTCGATCATGGTGCCTGGGTGCCACTGACGGTCATGTTTCCGCAAGCGAGGATTCCCGTGACGCAGTTATCGGTGACCCGCCAATCTCCGGCTGACCATCTGGCGCTGGGACGGGCGCTGGCGCCGCTGCGCGACGATGGCATACTGATCCTCGCCTCGGGGGCGATCACCCACAACTTCGACTGGATCGATTGGCATGCTGCGGACGCCGCGCCGCCCTTGCAGCAGGCCCTGGCGTTTGCCGACTGGGTGGCGGAACGACTGGCCGTAAACGACGCCATAACGCTCTGCGGCTACCGTGGCATCGGGGCGGGCATGGCCGCACACCCAACCGAAGAGCACCTACTGCCGCTCTTTGTTGCGCTTGGCGCGGGAGAGGGCACATTACCCACACACTACCGTCCGCTCTTCGCCTATGGCGGGCTGGCGATGGATGCCTATGTCTGGCCGTCGTCGTAAATGTCGGCGCTGGGGCGACGGCAGATCACTTCCATTTTCATACAGCAAAGGAGCACAGCGATGATTTACCAAGGCAGTTGTCACTGCGGGCAAATCGCCTTCGAAGTCGAGGGCGAGCTTACCCGGGTTGCGGATTGCAACTGTTCCATCTGCACGCAGATGGGGTCGCTCCACTGGTTCGTGCCACGGGAGACGTTGCGTCTGCTGACACCCGAATCAAACCTCGCCACCTATACGTTCGGCAGCCAGACGATTCGCCATCACTTCTGCCCGAAATGCGGCATTCACCCGTTTGGTGAAGGCACCGATCCGGCCGGCAATCGCAAGGCGGCCGTTAATGCACGTTGTCTGACGGGCGTTGATCTGTCATCACTTGAGGTGACGCATCTCGATGGTCGTTCCCGTTAGCGCATCGTCACCATCGACATAATACCAGCGCCCTTCTTCCCGCACGAAGCGGCTGGTTTCGTGCAGTTTGTAGGCGCGACCGCCGATCTTGTAGCGGGCAATAAATTCGACGATGGCATGGTCGGCATCCTGTACCTCGTGGCGCTTGATTGTCAGCCCCAGCCATTGGGTCGGCGAGAGATCAAGGTGGGGCGGTCGTGTCGAGGCGTGCCAGGTGGCGAGCAGGTAAGGCGCGTTCATCCGCACATAAGCGGTGTAGCGCGAACGCATTAGCTGTTCGGCTGTAGGGGCGGTGCTGTTGCCGTCAAGATATTTACCGCAGCAGTCAGAGAGCGCGCTGCCGCTGCCGCAGGAGCAGCGGTCGTCGGTGGACGGGGTCTTTTTCATGGCGCTGCACTGTAACATCGCAGCATGTTCCGTCCCAAACTTACTCGGGTGCTTGCCGCCCTGCGCGATCCCAAGCGCTGGCGCAAGTGGCTGCTGGAAGCCATGATCCTCATCGCCATCGTCGGCGCGGTGACGGTATGGCAAAACCGTGGCTTGCCCGAAGGTATGGCGCCGCCGCTGACGGGGGTGCGCACGGATGGTTCGATGGTAAATGTCGGCGCTGACAGGACGGCATCAGCACAGTTGGTCGTGTTCTGGGCCACCTGGTGTCCGGTGTGTCGTGCCGAGGAGGGCAATATTTCCTCGGTGGCGAAAGATTGGCCGGTGATTTCGGTGGCGATGCAGTCGGGCGAGATGGCCGAAGTGGCGAAATACCTCAAGGAGCGTGAAATCACGCTGCCGGCGCTGGTCGATGCCGATGGCGAGATGGCAGCCGACTGGCGTGTGCGTGGTGTGCCGGCGCACTTCATTCTCGATCCGGCCGGCAATATCCGCTTCCGGGTGGTTGGCTATGCCACCACGCTGGGCTTGCGGCTGCGCCTGTGGTGGGCGCAGCAGTTCCCGCTGGCTTGAGCTTATCTATTCGATAAGAAATCGTGTCTGTTGCTGATGCTGCAATGCGACTAAATTAGCGTTTTCGAATTTAGCCGAGGAGATTGCCATGCAGGACGGCCGCACCACCCTGACCCAGTTCATCATCGAAGAGCAGTCCCACGTGAGCGGCGCGACCGGCGATTTCACCGGTCTGCTCAACGACATCGGCACCGCCTGCAAGGTCATCAGCAATGCCGTTTCAAAAGGCGCGCTGATTGGCGTGCTCGGCAGTGCCGGCGAAGAAAACATCCAGGGCGAAGTGCAGAAGAAACTCGACATCACCTCCAACGACGTGATGATCAAGTCGAACGAATGGGCCGGCCATCTCGCCGGCATGGCCTCGGAGGAGATGGACGACATCTACCCGATTCCGGCCGGCAAGAAGCGCGGCAAATACCTGCTGGTGTTCGATCCGCTCGACGGCTCCTCGAACATCGACGTGAACATCACCGTCGGCACCATCTTCTCGATCCTGCGCACCTCCAAGCCTGGCGAGGATGCGACGTTGGAAGACTTCCTCCAGCCTGGCACGCAACAGGTCTGCTCCGGCTTCGCGCTGTATGGTCCGTCGACGCTCTTGATCATCACCACCGGTCACGGCGTCAATGGTTTCACCCTCGACCGCGAGGTCGGCGAGTTCATCCTTACCCACCCGAACATGAAGATTCCCGCCGATACTCAGGAGTTCGCCATCAATGCCTCCAACGAGCGTTTCTGGGAATGGCCCGTCAAGCGCTATGTCGACGAGTGCATGGCCGGCAAGACCGGCCCGCGTGGTAAGGACTTCAACATGCGATGGATCGCCTCGATGGTTGCCGAGGCCTATCGCATCCTCACGCGCGGCGGCGTGTTCATGTATCCGAAGGACACCAAGGATGCGACCAAGCCCGGCCGCCTGCGTCTGCTCTACGAAGCCAATCCGGTCGGTTTCATCATCGAGCAAGCCGGTGGCGTGTGCACCACCGGCTTGCAGCGCATGCTCGACGTGCAGCCGACCTCACTGCATCAACGCGTGCCGCTGATCTTTGGTTCGAAAAACGAGGTGGAACGCATCGAGCAGTACCACCGCGAACTGGCGAAGTAAGGATCAGGACAGGCCGCGCCGGTACTGCACCGCTTCGGCGATGTGCGGGCCGCGGATGATCTCTTCGCCGGCCAGATCGGCGATGGTGCGCGCCACTTTCAGGATGCGGTGATAGCCGCGGGCGGAAAGATCAAGCCGTGCCATCGCCTGCTTGAGCAAGGCCGCGCCGGCACAATCTGGCAGACAGTGCAGATCGATTTCGTCCGGCGTGAGTAGGGCGTTGGCTTTTTGCTGGCGTGCCAGTTGCCGCTCACGGGCGGTGATCACGCGCTGCTGCACAACGGCTGAGCGCTCGCCGTCGCTGCGTGTCGAGAGTTCTGACTCACTCACGGCGGGTACCTCGACCATCAAATCGATGCGGTCGAGCAGTGGCCCCGACAACTTGCCGCGATAGCGCGCCACCTGTTCGGGCGTACAGCGGCAGCGCGTTTCACCAAGAAAACCGCAGGGGCACGGGTTCATTGCCGCCACCAACTGAAAGCGGGCTGGAAACTCCGCCCGCCGCGCCGCACGGGCGACGCGGATGTGGCCGGTTTCCAATGGTTCGCGCAGGGCTTCGAGCACGCGTCGTTCAAATTCGGACTGGGAAATTCCAATATTCCTACGATGTTCCAGTATTCCCCTACACCTACCCAGCGGGCCTTTGCTTTTCATGGCGTTATCTTAATCGGTTTCTCAAAAAGAACGCAGCCTGGGCTCGGCTCGGCGAAGCCGAACGAGCCAGGAGGCAAGCGAGCGAAGCGGAGCGCGGCAGGTACGGAGTGTTGCCTTTGCACCCGCTAGAACTGGGTGGGGTCCGGGGGGGGGGATCTCTTGTTGCGGCTATTTCCGAATCCGAATTCATATGCCTGTTTTCCGGCTGTGAATTTCTATAGGCGACCGCCTCATGAGTGCCCTAAGCGGAAATTACGGGTCGGGGAATGCGGACGTTCAGGACGAATTATTAGCCGCCATCGTCTGGCTGGTAGCGGTGCCGATCATCCTCTCCTCGCGGATGCGTGTTGAGCTGCTAGTCCTCTCGGAAATAAAACGCCCGGAGCACCCCGTCTTCATATGCAAGCTGCCGCAAATCCGCATCGGAAACATTCTCGAAGACCAGGACCAGTACATGATTCAGGTGGTCACGAACACGCCTGCCTTGATGAATGCCCATCGATTTATCCACCGCCAGCAAAATGCCCTTCTTCACGCCTGGAGGAATGTTTGTCAGCTGTGTTCTGACAACCTCACAGCGCCCATGAGATTGGGATTCTGGAATGGCCGCCCTGATCGTCTCAACATTGCCGAGAGCGATTTCCTCAACATGGCGATCTCCAAACCCCTTCTCACTTGGCTCGAAATTATTCCGCTTCAGGAGGTCAGAGCCATGCTGCGCGAGCTCAGGTTGCCCCGGCCAGATCAGAATGCCTGTTTTACCGGCATTCAGCCATGCGTTGAGTAATCCTGTCTGGTCTTTCCGTGGCTCACATCCAAGAAGCGCGATAGTGGAAGGGCGCTTGCCATTCCAGTCACGATACTGGACTGTCATCGGATCAACCCCGTTTCCAGCAGCGGCCAGGCCGGACAAAAACGTTCCAACCAGGAGCAGGCCCCAAAGCTTCACCGCGCTACTCCCTGCGCAAGCTTGACGGCGCGCACGGCAAACGATCCCTGAATCAGACGAATGCGATCACCCGGAGTGATGATCTGATCATCCTTTTCCTGAACAAGCGCTTCGACCTCGGTACTGCCGTCGATCTGATAAACAATCTCGACACCAGTCTTGGCGGAAAGGGCCTTTTCTGCCACGGTTCCCGCCAGTCCACCAGCGACGGCACCGGCAATCCCGGCAACAGCGCCACCACGCGAATCCACACCAGCAGCAAGCAAACCACCGGCGGCACCACCGGCCATGGCACCAGCCCCGGAGGGTTTCGCTTCAATAGCAACCTCCCGGACATCAATCACGGTGGCGATCTTGACCTTCATCGCCTGCTGCACCTGCCCAGTTTGATAAACGTTCTGCTTTTGCGACATACCAATACATCCGCTGAGCATGACGGCAGCGATGAGACTGACAATAATTCGATACATGACACGGTCCCTTTATGAAAGAAGGTGAGCGGCCAACAATATGGAAATTTGCGCTCACCCCATCTGAAACTTCAGAACACGGCTTTCGATGCCTTGTTGTCCTGAACGGCCAGAAGAATGCTAACGATGCTGACGGCGGTCAGGCCGTACAAACCCCAAGCGGCGGTTGATCCAGCCTGATTCAGAAACATCAAGCTGATAGCGAGAGCAACGGATGCGGCGATGATGCGCGGTACGTGCTGGCCCGTCCACGACATAGCTGCGTACGCCAGCGACGCAAACAGCAGCAGATAAGCAATTCCACCAACGTGGTTCCCAGCTTGATAGGCCTGTGTGCCCATGAAGTTGACGTAGGCCAGCGGTGAGAACCAGAAAACAACGCCCGCAACGCCCAAGACGGTTCCGATGCTCTTTCTATCCATGCTCATTTTTCTCCCTGAATTTGCGAATTGTGAAGAGCCTTGGCGACACTTCACTTCTTTGTGGCTGCCGGCGGGGTACTCAATACCAAGAATGGGTCGTAAATGCCGTGGCCATTTTGGCATCATAATCCGACGATACCCGATATGCAAAGGGTATCAGTCAAGGTTGATAGCAGTGGGGATTTGGTGGCCTTCGGGTCAGCCGTGCGCGCACGCCGCAAAGAAATGGGGCTGTCGCAGGAAGCGTTGGCGGATCTCGCCGAAATCGACCGCAGTCACATGGGCAAGATCGAGCGCGGTGAGCGGAATATCTCGCTGATGAACATCCTCCGCATCGCACGCGCCGTGGGTGTTCAGCCGTCCTCTCTATTGAGAGAGGCGGGTCTGTAGATCGTTGCCCAGCGGGATATGGATAAGTCAGGACGCCAACGACTCGGCTTGCCCTGGATATAAGGGAGTATTCCAAGGCAGAAGGCATCGAACGTCCTGTGCTCGCCGGAGCTTTGGCATCGTTTCGATCAGATAACGCAAGTACTTGAATGGGTCAATGCCATTTGCCTTGCCGCTGCGGATTCCGGTGGTATTGATCGAACAGTCCAGCGAATGATCATGTAGGTCGCCGAGCGTAATCACCGGCTGCCCCCGGCCAGAAGCGGCCTTTTCGCGAGTGTCTCGATAACTGACGTCTAGAGATGTGCTGTCTGGTCTATTGCTTAAGACGCTGACAGCAGTGCCCATATGTCATGCTGCAATGGCATAATGAACCACATGGATAGCAATGCACAATCGGACCTACTCAAGAGGCTGTCTAATAACCGCTAGGCGCTATGTACGAAGACCGTGTTTTCTCGGACTGTGGATGGACACTCGAACGCCTCGTCCACGTCTTCAACTCCGAACTAAGTGTTAACCGTCGGGGCACCCATACTGATTACCTTTCGCTCAGAGCGCGCTTGCTGGACGGCTCGATCATTTGCACCGAGCTATCGTTTCACGGCAAACCAAGGCCACTCGAACCAAAGCGTGGATCTGTGCGGCCCACGGAGTGGATGCTCTTCAGAAAGTGTAGTCGGGGCGGTAGCCATCTACATGGCTGGCTAAAGTGGTGGGCCTACCACTGGCTCCTGCAGCAGTCCGCTGCCAAGCCAAAACTGGAGCAGACCATTCCGACCTATGGCCGAGCCGACCTGCACCTTCCGGAGGTCTGGACGGTGGTGGAATGCGGGAACACAGGCCCCGGCCACGCATTGCACTACCTTGGCGTGCACCCGTCCGGACGATTCATAGTTGTACCATTCCAGCGCGCAGCACTAGAGAACATGGGGCCCTTTTGCCCGCGGCCTCTACGGGCATTTGAGTTCACGAATTCCGTGCGGGTATCCAATATCGCCGCTCATGTCGAACTTTAGCCGGCCACACCTATGTCACTCGAATCCACACTTGCCGCCATTGAGAGAACACCAGTAGACGAAGCCGAGTTTGGTTCGTTTACCGATCAACAGAGGCCAAGGTGCCCCCTCCATCCGATCATCGATTGTTAGCTGTGCCCTGCCCCATGGTCATCGGTCAGTACTATCATTGCATATGCGGACAACCTGCGTGAGCGAACCCATAGTGAATAAAACAGTTACTTTGAATCGGGATGTTTTTCGATTATCAATATACGGACCGGTGGGTCCGTTGAATAACGGTTAGGTGCCATATGGTTCCGCTCAATCTGATCGCACTTGTTCGTCGCGGTGAACTGAACTTCGAGCGTTTCGTTGAAATTCTTTCCACTCGCGGTTACCTCACAGAGGAAGATCGAGAAGCTGGGTGCAGCATGGTTTCAACAGTCATGGAGGCAGCTAATCAAGAAGACTTCGACGCTCTCTTTGCGTTGCTCCTGCCTGGGGTTCTGAACAACATTTCTTTGTCCTGCGTTGCCACCGACGAAGGAGGTCCGCGAGGTGCCTTTGCTTATGCATTGCATAACACCAATGTGATCGAGCGTGAAGACGTCATTACTGTTCTGGTGGCGGAAAATCGTGAAACTGCCAAGTGGCTCGAAAATGGCACCTAACCCTTCGTTCGAGGCGACCTGCGCGAAAAGCCGCGCAGGCGCCGCAACTCCACGTTAGCCCTCTCATCCATTCCTCTCACACATTCATGCAAATGGAGCAGACAGTGACTGAACAGAACGCTGTACCACCACAAGCAGAAGACCAAACCCAGCCCGCCCCGGTTGTAGCAGAGACCGACTGGTTCCTTCAAAGCCTGATTGGTTTCGCCAATCGTTGGGGACTCGAAATGGGTATCACGCTTCAAGTCAGTGGCATGCTGGTTTCGGGTACGCTTATCAGCGGTGCGAAGTACTTTGAAGAGTTTGCAGCCCAATTCGCCGGCGGCTTCAAAAACAACGCCGAGCTCTCTGAGCCTTTTCATGAACTCATCTCTTCGTACAAGAAAATCTATGATGTTGCGTCCGAGGAAGATAGCGACCACCCCCCGCCCAATTATGTTCATCTGCGGAATGCCCAGTTCTATCAGCCCGGCCAGAAGCCTCTCCCAACAAACCAAGGTGTTTTGTGGCGCGGTAGGGTCGCAGAGATCGGGGGCTTCAATCTTGGTAGCCTTTCCGAGGGCTAACCCATCGTTCCAGGGGACGCTGGGCCGACCTTGTATCGAATGAATAGTAATGGACGAGTTTCTAAAACAACTAACAGAACTCGCTGACGAAGAGTCGTTACTTGACTTTTGTCGCAGACGCACTCTTCATGGGACACCTGCAGTATTTCGCGGGGACGAGGATGCGTATTACTTCTTCCGGAAGCGAATTGCTGACAAGTTTCAAATCAACTTTCACGAGGTCTTTATCACGGGTTCTGCCAAACTTGGTTTTAGTCCCCACAAAAGAAAACTGTTCGATCTCGAATCAGATATTGATATTGCATTGATTTCCTCTGCTCTATACGACCGAATGATGGAATTCATTCATGATTACCAAATGGAACTCCGTGGGAATCGTAAGGCAGTGTCCTTTGACGAACTCAAGGGTTATCACAAGTTTCTCGAATACAGTGCAATTGGATGGATGCGACCAGACCTTTTGCCGACGTCATTTAGAGTTGAGGCGCTAAAGACGGAGTGGTTTGCGTTCTTCGACTCAATCTCACATGGTAAGAGTGAGGTGGGTAACTACAAAGTCACTGCCGGCGCATTCAAGAGCTATAGCCACCTAGAACGCTACGCAATTAGCGGACTTCGCTCTTTGAAAACGAATTTACAAATTGGAACCTTATATGTCGCTACAAATTAAACCAAGCGTTACCAATCCAACAATTGCAGATGTCTACCATCTAATTGATGATGGTAAGTTGGTACTTCGTCCCGATTTCCAGAGAAAGTTTGTTTGGACTCACGAACACCAAGAGGCTTTCATCGACACCATTCTTAATGGACTCCCCTTCCCTGAAATCTATGTTTGCGAAGGCGAGATTGACGTACAAAAGCTCCGAACAACACGTCTCGTAATTGATGGACAGCAACGGCTTACCACCATTAGAAACTATATCGAAGGCAAACATGATCATCCGTTTGCAAAGATTTCGGTATATCAAGGGCTAACTCAAACCCAGAAACAAGATTTTCTTTCTTATCAGATAGTGATGCGTGATTTAGGAAAAGTCGATGAGGAGACTACGCGAGAAATATTTCGCAGAATTAATCTCACAAAGTTCAAACTTGACGACATTGAAATTCATAACGCCATTTATGACGGGCATTTCATTCAAGCCGCCAAGTACATCCTTGAGAACGTAAACCTTGAGCAATACGGCGTTCTACGTGAGTCTGAGTTCACTCGGATGGCAGATCTTCATTTTGTTCTTCTTGTGATGTCGACCCTTGAGAATGGCGGCTATTTCGCGCAAGACAGAGAGGTTGAGCCGAAGGTCGCATCCTTCAACGATGAGTATCCGAACCGGGATCACATAATCGCGCAACTGATAAAGACGTTTGCAATCATCCGTGACCTAGACCTGCCCTTCGACTCAATGTGGTTTAGGAAGTCAAACTTTTTCACGCTGGTTGTGGAAGTGGCAAAACACCTTGAAATGTTACCTAGCGATTTTCGAGAGCGACTTCTGAAACTTGAAGATAATGTCATGACCAACCGGTTTAACACCGACTCCGACTTCTACAAGTACTACTCATACATGTACCAAGCTACTCATGGGCGCGCAGCGCGCGTTACTCGCGGAGAGTTTTTTGAGAAGTACTGTCTCTAGACTGGCCAACCCATCATTCCACCGAGCCTGCGCGAAAAGCCGCACAGTCCGGTGAATTCAAACGTTCCTGAGCGTCAGCTTTTCAAAACTGGCAGCGGCAACAATGGGTCGTGAAAAGTCCTACAACCTTAATGCTTACATCATCAGACAGCAGTCGGCCAGAAGCGGATAAAGCACAACGAATCCGAAAGCTGCTGTTCGGACAATGCCACTGCAATTTACGCAGCTTTTGCGATTTGTTTTGTATGCCATTCAGTTGTTATGAAAGAATAGCTTCGTCCATTGACGGAGAACTTCCCGTCATTTAGGAAGTACATTTAACGTTAGCCCTTTCAGCCATGTCCCAATATCAACTGTCCGAAAAACTCATTTCTCTTAGCGTCGCAGACACTTGGGACGAAGCAAAGCTTGAGTGGGCGCTTGAGCATGTGTGGCGCGAGGATGAGCCTGACACTTGTCTCTGCGGGCATTCCCCAATCATTGAAATATGCCTGCTACGAAATAGAAAGAACAACAACCCAGCAATTGTTGGAAACTGCTGTGTCAAGAAATTTGAAACCCTGCCTTCTGATTTAATATTTCAGGCAGTCAGACGCATCCAAGAAGATATAGAGCGAGCAATCAACCCAGAAACAATCGATCACGCTCATCAGAAAGGCTGGATCAATGATTGGGAGCGTAAGTTCTACATGGATACGTGGCGCAAGAGAAGACTCACTGACGCTCGGCGCAACAAGCGCATCCAAATAAATCAAAAAGTCCTTTCGTGCATTGTCCGGGCTAGAAACAATGCAAAGGGCTAACCCGGCAGGCGAGAGGGACTGCGCAAAAGCGCGCAGCCTCCTCACTTTTACGTTAGACCTCATAGGACAGTCACATGGACGAAGCACTCAACGCATTTTCTAGCCCGTCGTGGTGGGTCTTAACTGTCGCCATAGGGTTGCTACTAAACATCCTCGCGCCGTTTATCAACAAAAGCATTGAGTTATTTTGGGCTTCTCACTCGAAGAAGAAGACCGATGATCTTTCCCGTGAAGAGGCTGCGGTGCAACGCAAGGTGAAAGACCTTGCGTCACGGAATACGGGGTTTCTCGAAGCAAAAATGGAAGCGATGTACTGGGCAATCCGAATTGTCTTGGTGCTCTCGATATACCTTCTGCTTATCCAAGTCGCGTTCGCATTGCCGCTACCGTATGTCAATGCTGCTGCTGCCCCAATAGCAATTGTCGGCTTCCTAAACGTCACTAAACATTGGAAGCGCTGGAGATTGGGTTGCCGCATTCACAATTTGTTGGCGGTTCAACTCAAGCAGGACGGTGACGAATGAGGTCTACCCAGCGTTGTAGGCGACCTTGCGCATAAAGCCGCGCAAGGCCACTGAACTCAAACGTCGAGCGTCCGCTTTCCCGTACCCGTAGGGCAGATTAGGGTCGAGTCCGGTCTGTGGTTTGGTCAAACTGTCGGACCAACAGATCAAGTTGAATCGGACGAGGTGGTCATGAGCAACCGGAATATGCAGCCGCCACAATTCTCATTTTGAAGTTACCATTCCACACCTTGTATTTGAATGTCCTGTAGGTTCGATGCCGACGCCCTACCGTATCAACAAGATCACACCACTACGCCGGACGGGCCATGGCATCACCAAGCCCGCTGCCTGCACACTTCACGGCATCCTCAAGTTCGACTGCCCTGAATCGCCCCACCTCGTCTACAACGAGTTCGTCGCGCTACGTTTGGCCCAGGCTCTGCGCATTCCTGTCGCCGATGGGGTCTTGACCATCGCTGGAGACGGCTACGCATACGCCAGTCTGGAGGTGGCACTGCCGGGTCTTGACCTACCGGATATGCGCAAATCTGATTACCCGAAAGTAGCGAACCGCTACCCGGATCAGGCCGCTGCGATCCTCGCCTTCGATTATTGGATTGGTAACCGTGATCGCGGTGGTAATGTGAAGGCGGCGATGCTCAGTCAGCACATGCCATTGTTTCGCGCCTTCGACCATCAGTTTGCCCTTCTCGACGCTGAGAAGGATCACATGACGAGCATCGAAGTTCTTAAGCGCGGCGATTCCATTGTTCGGTATCACCCGTTCATGTTGTCCGTACCGAGGGATCGTGTAATGTCATGGGTCGCGCGCATCGCATGTTTGTCTGTCGATATAGTCAGAAGCTGTTGCGTCTTAGGACAACCTTTCCGGACGGTCATGCCAGATACGCAGAGTGCACTCTGTGAAGCATTGCTTATCAGGGCCAAGCGTCTGTCCAGCATCATCCCGACCATACCGACGTTGATATGAGTCCTCGCGAGATCGCCTGCTGGCCAGTCCACTACACAGCTGATCCGTTCCTACAGGAACCCCGCAATATCGGGCTGATCGCTCACGACCAAGGCGAGACCTGCTGCGTCATGATGGGCGATGGTGAGCGTACACCTGACGCGCGGTTCTTTTGTCATGCTTTTGGATTTCCGGAAGCCGCCGGCTGGGTCTATTCTGAGTGGGTACGTTGGTTTAAGGGACTTGCCGAGGAAGCCAAGACCACCAATGCCATTCAAGCCGAATTGAATCGACTTACGAAGACCGGTGCTAGATTCGGCGGCGGCGAGTACTTCGGCGTAATGGCATCATCCGAGGAGAACGTCTCTTCCTTGGCCAGGAGGCTGTTCTCTGAAATGGTAAAGGTTCCCAACCTACCTAGGCGATCCCGATTCGAAGCTGACTTCGAGGATGTAATCATGAGGTCTGAAATCGAAAGCTGTTCAACCCTGCACCGGGATGTCGAGCTTGAAATTCAAAGTGTCGACCGGCCGACGTTTGTGCGCCTGCCGATTTTCGTGGAAGCGCCGGTGCGGATCGGCATCAAGCTGATGCGTTTTGAGGGCACGGCCGATACTGTGACGGCCAGCCAGGCGAACGACATCATTTATTCCTTTGACGCCCTCACGGCGCACGGCATTCTGGAACGCAAACGTTGTGTCGTTCTTCATGACCGTCCAACGCAACGCCGCTACCGCCATCTGGACAGAATTGCAAAGCAGGTGCGCCTTATGATGCTCGACGATCCTGAAACGCCCCGCGTCCTAAAGGATCTGGCGCGTGCCGCTTGATTCCCCGAAGGCGTAAGCCCAGCGCCATTTCTCCAGCGGCTTCAGTCGTTTCAACTGAACCTCAACCTGGGCCGCTTCCCGGTGGGAGTCGAACCGTACGCGGACAAGAATGCGCACCGGTGCGTTCATGCGCGTGTACTTCGCGCCCTTCCCGGCAGCATGCTGCGCAAAACGCGCGTCTACATCGAGGGCGATGCCGGTGTAGATACCACCACCCTTGCATTCGAGCATGTAGAGCCACCAGGGCCGGTCAGCATCGCGCACCAATTCAGTCATGCGGCCAGCGCCTTTTGCTCGATCTCCATTGTGAGCCTTGGATCGATCATGTTCAGGTATTTGACGGCGGTAGCCGACGTGATGCCGAACGCCTTGACAAGCACCTTCGGTATCCGAAGCCCATTGAGATAGGCGGTGTAGAGCGCCGTCGCAAAAAGCTGCTCCGCCCGAACGTCGGCCTTAGCCAACCAGTAAGCCACTGCGGCAGCCGTCAGATGCTCGCCTAGCTGCCGACCGGGGAAGAGGTAGGGGTTGTCGTCGCTGTTGTCCATGACGGCAAGCGCGCGCCGACGTTCCAAGTAGCGGCCAAGGATGTCGCTTACCCTGGCGTCCAAGGCGATCTCGGTGCGACCGAACGCGATGCGGTAGCGGCCGTCTCGCCCTTGAGAAAGATCTTCCAAGAGGATGCGCACCGCGCTCTTGACCGTTTGAGCATAGAGCAGCAGGAAGAGGCCGATCAGCGACTCGCGCAGGGCGTCGTCGGCCGGGGAGAGCCAATCCTTGAGCAGGGCCAGATATTTCGTTCGCGGCAAAAATATCCCTTCGGGTAAATCCCGCCTGATCGTCTTCACAGCAAGAGCCTGGAAGAGCTTTTCTTTGCGGTTGAGGAAGCGCACGAAGGATCGGATCGAAGCGGCAAGTCCCGGGCTTTCCGTCAGGAACATGTTCAGGTGATCAGGCGTCGCTTGCTGAATCATGACCACACCTGCGGCTTCCAGGGTTTCGCAGAACTTGCGCGCCGCGCGCAGGTTCGACGTGATGGTGTGCGCCTTCATCCGGGACTTTTCGCCCTTCCAGCCGCGGCTGTCATAACGTGCCCGGATGGCCATCAAGTGGTCGCGGTACCGGGACAGCACGGGCGCGAACCATTTCCCCTCCACGTTCTCGATCATCGACCCCTGGCGGACGGTTTCGGCCGTGTCCGCCAGCAGCGCGCGGGTCGGGGCCGGGATCGTCCCGCACTTAACTAGGTATCCATACGGGACAGCAAAACGCCGCAGTCCATCCGTTCCGCCGGCGGTTGCCAGGAGCGCAGACGGTGTGATCTCCGCGGGTTTGGCGAACGCTGCGTCGAGACGCGCGAACAACAGGTAGTAGCGGTTAATCCTCGCCATGGCCTTGTCAGGGTTGACCTCGCCCAGTAGGGCGGCGCCGAAGCCGATCCATGCCTTGCGTGCCCAATCTCGCTGGAGAAGAGCCGCTCCTTCTGACAGCCGTTTCTGCACGGTGTCGCGCTGGTAGCAGGACATGCACCGGGTGGCGCTATGGCGCACGCCCTTTTCCCCACACTTCGGACAGACAAATGGATTTCCGGCGGAGGCTTGGCAACGCTTGCACACCGGCTTACCGTCTGGGGTTGCTCCGGCCGGCCGCCGTGACTTGCGACAAACGGAGCAGGTGGCAAATCCCTGATGGTGGCGCCAGCAACGACTGCATACCCGGCGACGACCTTCTGAAGTTTCGATTCCGGTCAGCGTGAGTTCCAACTGTCCGCACTGCTCGCAGGCCTCTGGTTCGCGGTAATGTCTGGCGCACGGCCAACATACCGCGCCGCCTTCCACAAGAAGGCTGGCCCGAGGTAGTGATTTCCCGCATCGCAAACAGGTGCGGTTCTTGGTTCGACAACTCTTGCATAAGGGCTGTCCTTCGGCGTCGGTGGATCGCGTGTTGCCGCCGCACTCTCGACAGGGGGCCAAAGGCACACGCAACCCGCACACATCACACAGGGCACGCCCGTTCCGGACAAGGCGCGCCTTGGTCATTTCCCGACCACATTCATCGCAACGTGTGCTTGGTGCGGTAGGCATAGCCTACTTCTTTTCCCCAATAGGTTTTTTCGGAATGGGGAAGGGGTGAACCTTTGGGCCACCGGCATCGTCCGGGTTGGTTTCCGGCTCGGCGGATCGCGGTGGTTTGCGGATACGCTTCGCTGCCGGCTCGGGAGCCAGCGCATCGCCAGGTGCCGGCGTCGCTACGGCAGTCCCCTCGATGGGCATGAGATCACTGAGAGTTCCCCCCAGGACATTTATCAGGGCTTCTAGCAAAGCCGTTTTCACTTGTGCCGGACGGTCGTCGACGATGCGCGACAATTGGGCGCTCGTGATTTCGTAGCCGACAGCATCCAAGCGTCGTTTCAATTCGGTTGCCGTGGCAATTCGGTTCTCGGCCATCCGGACACGCAGGCGCCAGCCGAGGGTTATGCGATTGTCGTCGCTCATTTTGTTTGCTCCTTGTCGTCGAGTGCATTATCGATTTCGCGTGCCACCACGTTGCTGATTTCTTCATTAACGATTTCGTCTGGAACGTGCATATAGACCTGGGTGACCGCGACCGTGCTGTGTCCGTGTTTGCGGCGCACCGCCTCCATGCTGAAGCGCATGGACTCATGGGTCACGCTTGTATGGCGCAAGCAGTGGGGACTGAGACCCTGGCCTTCCAAATTGCAGTATCGGGTTGCCACGTGGAATCGGTATTCCGCAGCCGATATCTTCAGCCGGTGACCACGCTCCGAGAGGAAAAGCGCCTGCTCGTTGGGATCGGCATGGGTCAGAAACTCAGGCCGCACCTTGTTGATATACCAATCCAGCAGCGCCGGAAAATCTGTGTGCGTCACAGGTACGCTCCGGAACCTGGGACCACTGCCCTTGCTACCCTTGCCCCATACGTTGATGAATCCGAAGTCGCCGAAGGCGGGGATATTGGGGTTGGGTTGGAACGAGGTTAGATCGAGTTTGAGTGCTTCCGAAATACGCAGCCCCGCAGAGTAGAGCGTGAAGAAGAACATCCGGTCGCGGCGCAACGGGTTGTAATCCTTGGCGTGGAAGCGACCCGCCTCCACGGCGGCCATTCGCAATCCCTCGAAGAAGCGGTCGATTTCGTTGTGCGTAAAAGCGCGGCGCTCGCGCCCGCCTTCCCGCTCGGTCGTGTGCGGAATACAGTTTTCTTCGGAGCAGATTTGGCGCGGATCGATGCCGTAGAGCCGACGGATGTCATTTCGAAATTTGACGTTGGTCGTCAGATAATCGAGGAAGGTGCGGATCGAGGACTGGTAGTGCCGCTGGGATGAGCGTGCCAACGCTCTTTCAAGGCCCAGATGGTCGCACCAGGCATCGAAGCTGTCCTCGGTCCAGAGCCACGGCGGCAACTGGCTGTGGGAGGCAAAGTCACGCACGATGGCAACATCGCGGGCGACAGCTTTCTCGGTATGGCGCAGGGAGGACAGGCGGCGCCTGGCCCATGCCTCAATGATCGCCTCGAACAACTCGGCGTCCTGTGGTGCTAACGCCCAAGGGGTTGAGGGTTTCGCAACTAGCAGATTGTTGGTGCTCGCCATCTCTCGCCTCCGAACCGCAATATCTGGAACTTCCAATTTAGCGGTAGCAACACTTGCAGCATTGGGATGAATAATATCATAATGCGACGACTAATGCAAGATTCCTGCATTTGATGTTAAAGCATGAGATCACTCGACATTTCTGGTTAAGTGATTGATTGAAAAGCAAACGTCTGTGGGAGGTGTAGCGTGCCAATATTCTGGACGCCGTCACATCGCTCGCGTGATTCCTGCAAGTGATGTGATATTGGAACTTTTGGGAATCCTTGCCAATCAGCCGGTTATTGCATTTTCGGCTTTACTGATGCCTTTATTGGCAATATTGGAAGTTCGGCAGCTCATCGAGGAACAGCACGCCATGGTGGGCAAGCGAAATTTCGCCGGGGCGAGGTACGCCACCTCCTGACAAACCCATTGCTTTTTGCGAACATGGTCATCTTTTACAACGATACGCGCGAATAGATCAAATGGGCGTTAAGGCGGAACACCTCGATGGCTGTACGTAAGATTAAGGCCAACGCTCGAAGCATAACCGGTCGGAACGGTTACTCGGGGCAGCAGTACGAGTCGAGTCTCGAAAGGGATCTGCTTGAACTGCTGGATTTCGACTACAACGTCGACCGCTACGAGACTCAGCCGCTCACCATAACATACGTGGGCAGCGACGGACGGATCCACACCTACACCCCAGACGTCTTGGTCCTGTATCGCCGCGATATCGTCCCGGCGCGCGACATGCCCCACATCCTCGTCGAGGTGAAGTACCGGGAAGAATACCGCGGCAAGTTCAAAGAACTCAAGCAGCGCTTCCGTGCCGCCCGTCTCTACGCACGCGAGCGTAACTGGCGCTTTGTTGTGCTCACCGAGCGCGAGATTCGTACCCCCTACCTTAAGAACGCCCGTTTCTTGCGCCCTTATCGGGATGTCGACTACGAGCCGGTGCGCGAGTGGGTTGTGCTGCAGCAGGTGCGTACCTTGGGCGAGACCTGCCCTGCCGCTGTCATCGAGTCCCTGGCAGACAGCGACTGGATGCGTGCAATATATCTGCGCGAACTTTGGCGCTTGATCGCCACCAAGCGCGTTGCGACCGATCTGATGCTTCGTTTGAATATGCAAAGCCGCATTTGGTACAACGGCTGAAAAGGAACATGACATGACGCCAGCCCCCAACTTTCTCCCCGGCAAATATGTACGCTGGAAAAACCAGCGGATGATCGTAGTCGATTGTCAGGACATGGACACGGTGATTCTCCAGACACCCGGTAAGAAGAAGCTCCAGCGTGCACTGGTTGCCGAACTCTTGCCTGACGTGAAAACCATCGCCGAAGCCTTCAAGCCGCCTGATCTGATCAAGATTCCCGAGAAAGCCTGGCAGATGGCACTGGATCAACTCAAGGCGTTAGAGCCGCTGCTCGCGATGGATCCGACGAAGCGCACGCTGGCCGACGTCAAAAAGGTCGCTGACGCGCAGGGCAAGCATCCAGCTACGATCTATCGATGGCTGGACGAGTACGGCCGCACTAAGCGGGTATCGATATTCCTTCGCAAGGTGCGATCCGACCAGGGTACGACCCGGATACCGGATAAGCTTGAGGAGATCATCGAGAATGCGATCAAGGACAAGTATCTCACCGCTGAGAAGCCGGACATTGCTGCGGTGATCGAGGAGGTCGCGCTTAAATGCCGCGATGACAATATTAAGCCGCCCCACGACAACACGGTGCGTCGCCGCATTTCGATAGTGTCGGACAAGACTAAGTTGGAGAAGCGTGAAGGACGAGACGCTGCCGAGCAGAAGTACGAGCCGAAGCTTGGACATTTTCCTGGCGCGGACTTTCCGCTGGCGGTGGCGCAGATCGATCACACGCCGATGGACATCATTGTGGTGGACGAAGAGGATCGCCAGCCGATCAATCGCCCTTACCTGACCATTGTCATTGACGTTTATAGCCGAATGATTCTCGGCTTCGCCCTCTATCTGGAGAGTCCGAGCGCATTCACCTCCGGCTTAGCCATCGCGCACGCAATCCTGCCCAAGGACGACTGGTTACATGAAATGAAGGTGGCCGCCGACTGGCCGTGCTGGGGCAAGTTCCGGAAGTTGCATTGCGACAATGCCAAGGAATTTCGCGGCACAGTTATCGGTCGAGCCTGCGAGGAGCACAACATCACGGTTGAACATCGGCCCAAGGGAAGGCCCCGTTATGGCGGGCACGTTGAGCGCGGATTTCGCACGTTCATGAAGCGCACCCAGCGCCTAAAAGGGACAACATTTTCCAATACGCAGCAGAAGCTCAAATACGACTCGTCCGGCCGGGCCATCATGACGCGCGCCGAGTTGGAGCGTTGGTTCACGATCTACATAGCGAAGCATTACCACAACAAATATCACCGTGGCATCAAGGACACGCCGTTGGCTCGCTACAAGGCCGGAATCCTCGGCATAAACGGGCAGATGGGCATCGGCCTGCCTGATCCTATCCGCAATCCGCAGCGCTTCATGCTCGACTTCATGCCATTCGAGGAGCGAACGGTCCAAGACTATGGCATCCTCCTTAACCACGTCTTTTACTACGACGATGCACTGCGCCACTGGATTCGTTCGAAGGACGCGAATGATCCGACCAAGCCGCGTAAGTTCACCGTGCGGTACGTTCCGCGGAACATGCAGGAGATTTACTTCCTCGACCCAGACAGCGGGGAGTACATCACGATCCCCTACCGGGACCGCTCACGTCCACCGGTAAGCTACTGGGAGATCAAGGCCGCTGAGGATCGGCTGAAAGAGAAAGGCTACGCAAATGTGAACGAGGATCTGCTTTTCGAGTCGATCCTCGAGATGCGGGAGATCGAGGAAGAGTCAGAGCGCCTGACGAAGAAGGCAAGGCGGACGCGGGAGAAGCGCAATCATCAGCCGGCCATGCCGGTTAAGGTTGGATCCCCGTCGCCCCAGCCCGCCGTAGGCGCGCCGCCTGATGTCGTAGCCGAAGCCCTGGACGACGCTTCGCCGGATAAAAAGACTGAAGTGCTGATCGAGGCCTTCGATGGCATCGTGGAGCCTGACTGACATGAACGATCACCTATCTCCCAAGACGAGGGCGATGCTGGAGCGCCCCCTCGACGAGCGGGTAGCATATATCAAGAAAGACAGCTGGATTCCGTATCCGTGCGGTAACGGAATCCTCCGGCAACTTGAGGATTTGCTGCGTCATCCGAAGTGCGAACGCATGCCGAACCTGGCAATCTCGGCACGGACGAACAACGGTAAGACGCGTCTGTTGCGGCATTTCATGTCGCTGCATAAGTCGGGTGACAACCCCGAGGGCAGTGCCATCATAGTGCCGGTGCTCTACCTGCAGTGTCCAGGGGTGCCGGACGAGGCCCGACTCTATGACGCGATCTTATCGAAGCTGTGCAAGAAATTCAGGCCGAGCGCATCGGCCCGGGAAAAGCTGCCGATGGTTATCGACGTCCTTCGGGAAATCAATCTGCAGCTATTGGTTATCGACGAGGTCAACTACATGGAATCCGGCAGAGTCGGTAGCCAAAAGACGTTCCTCAACGCACTACGCTATCTCGGTGGAGAGTTGCAGATATCGGTTGTCACAGCCGGCACGGAGGAAATGATGCGAGTGATTCGCTCGGTGCCGGCGGTCGAGAACCGTTTTGTTCCCGCCTTTCTCCCGCTATGGGAGTGCGATAAGGACTATCGCAAGCTTTTGGCCTCGTTCGAGACGTTGATACCGCTTGAGCATCCGTCTGGTCTGGCCGGTGAGATGCTATCCACGCTGATCCATGCCCGTGCCGGCGGAACGATCGGGGAACTCAAGATGCTGCTAGCCGCTGCAGCCGAGTATGCAATACGCAACAATCTAGGCAAAATCACCAAGGCAGCCATCGATGCATGCGGATACGTTTCGCCGTCGAAGCGGAGAAATCAGCGCGTCCCAGTTTGACGGGCCGCCAGGCCTGTCGGGGAACCTCTGGCCGGTACATCCTCACCGGCTGGATGATGAGCTATTGAGCTTCTGGATCGTCCGCACCGCGCACGCTAATCGGATCAAGCTGCAGACCTTCACGACCTTGGGGTTTGGGCGCGCGGCGACGTTGTGGAACAGGGATGTCGACCGGTCAGCCAGTGACGCCCTTCTCCGCGCGCTGAGCGCCCAGACGGGTTCAAGCGTGGAGAATTTGCGCGGAGGGATGTTGTCCGCGTACGAAGGCACGCTGTATGAGCGGCACAACGCTAATGGAAACACCAACTGGATCCTGCCGCTGGGGATCTACCATCGGATGCGCAGGAGCTTCGGTGTGCAGTTCTGTCCCTTGTGCTTGTTCTTCGACTCGACACCATATTTCCGGCGTAGTTGGCGGTTGTCCTTTTCCACGATGTGCGACTCCCACGGTACGATGCTGCATGACCGCTGCCCGGCCTGTACCTCGCCAGTGATCTATTTCCGCAACGATCTCGGCAAGCGTAGCGATTACCACATCGGGGAACACGTCTCGTGCTGGAAGTGCGGCTTCGATCTGCGACGGGCTGCAGCGTACGAGCCGTCTGGCCCAGATGGCAAAACGGTTATGGCGCTTCGTTCGCTAGTGGCATTCCACGATCTCGGCTGGTGGTTTCAAGGCGGTACTGATATCCCTTACGGACACCTGTACTTCGATGGGCTACATCACCTGTTGACGTTTCTGTCATCGGCGCGCGGGCGTTGCCTGCTGGAGTTCGTCGAGCGAGAAACAGGTTGGCGCGCGGCGGTTGGCGAGCAAGCCGGCCGAATACCCTTCGATCTTCGACCAGTTGGCGTCAGGCATGAGCTACTGGTCGCAGCACTATGGTTACTCGATGACTGGCCAAGTCGATTTGTGGGCGCGGCGAAATCCGTAGGTCTGGCGCAATCACATATTCTGCGTAACGAGCATCTGCCATTCTGGTTCGAGTCAGAGATACGGCTCAATCTGGGCGCAGGCTTTGGCACGCCTACGGCCGAGGAAGCAAAGCAAGCCGCAGCATTCCTGATTAGGAGTGGCGGCGTGGTCTCCGGCGCAACCGTGGGCTGGCTGATCGGGAGTCGTGACGCCGAGTCGGTCAAATTCTATGCAAAGACAAAACCGGGGCCCATGAGCGACACGAAATTCCGGTGGATGATCGACAGGCTTGATGCTGAGATTGCGGTGTTTCGGCCGCGCAGTCGGATGCGACTTGTTCTGCAGCGGGACAAGACGGTCTTGCGGTTGCTCCGGATCACAGGATGGACAGCTAGGAAGGCACTGGGGCTGACCGTTGGCGATGCGGTTCAGTTGGTGTCGACGCCGAAGGGTGTGAGGAACTTTCCAGGTGAGGTCGCGGGATTGTTGCTCACCTATCTGCGCGACACGCGGCGGTACATGGTCGGGAGTGATAGTGGGGATGCGCTGTTCATTGGATGGCGGCGCGGGGGAATCGGTGAAAAGGATTGGGCATTGCGGGTAGCGCGCGTCAAGTCTTCGGAGAGTCGTCCGTGACTACCTTGCCCATCCGATGAGAGACCTAGCCCATCTCCATGCTGCATAGATCCTCCTGCAGCTCGTCCGCCGAGGTAGGTCAATGACTACTTGTACTGCTGGATCCGACCCGAAGTGGAGGTCGCTAGCTCTGAAAAACACCGGAATTATGTAGCAACTGCACACGTGCACTAAATCAATAATCTATACGTTGTTTGCCAATGTGGTCACTACTGACGCATATTGAGTGTCGGTGCAAATAATCCCCTCTTGTTCGATGGCATAAGGAAAATCTACGATTTGCCTGGCCTCATACGCCCAACCCCAGTGGTCGCAAAGTTCAACAATCCGGGAAACCTCATCTTTTGACAGCTTCTTCCGAACAGCTGGAGTTCCATTGCCGACCGGTGCCGCCATGGCGTGCAAGTGCAGCCTTCTTGACAGATTTTTGCAGCAGGTAGCCACGTGGCCCGCAATCCGGAAGCCACCAAGATCGATGTCCCCCCAGTGCAAGAGTGGAGTTGCAGATTCCAGAGAGTTCAACAGAAGCCCATACAAGCGTTTCCACGAAGGGCTGGGCATGCCGCCTGTGTAGAGCACAATCGCATTAGCATCTGGTGGCATGGTTGTTACGAATTCATGGAAGCTTTGTAGGTTCTCGATGGTCAGCACGAACGAAGGTCGGGCGCGGGGCAGAAATGCTGAAACCGATAGTGGCGGTAGCCCCAAGTACGGGCGGGGCATATGCACCGTCATGCCATCGATGACGGTATCAATGGCACCGGAGAGCAAAACTGTTTGTGGATACTTGATCAGGCCAAGCTCCGAGAAAACTTCGTCCTGTTCCCGGACTGGCGTGGAAAGATCAGATTGCAGTACGGCATCGATCAAGGACGAGAGCTTCTCAATACGCTTGGTGTCGTCTAATCGGTGAGCGCTCAAGCGACGAACCGGTATCTCAAGCTCTCCTGATTGCCGGCAGAGGTCGACGATCGAAATCGCATCCAGCCAGTCTGTTGTGTTCCCGGGACGGGTGCCACGAGCCTGAACGCCCCGCCGCCAGCATTCCATAACGTCGCCCAGAATGTGGTGGGTGCCGCAGTGATCGGCAAATTCCGCCATTGCATTAGCGATCACTTCCCATCGCGGTACTACGCCAAGATGTCGCGCCAGCAACACCATGTCGGTGAGTACAACGCGATCGATGCAGGTTTTGTCGCCGGCTCGCAGATCCCAGTCGATCCTGACTGCACCGCCCCGTTCTGCCAGCATCAGGGCGGCATTGCATTGAGCTTTCTCAGCGTGCGTTTCCGTGGCCAGGTAGTCCGGAAACGACGCTCGCGAAAAGCACAGGGAAATAGTGCGATCAGCCGCTTCCCGGCCGACGGCGTTTTCTGCCGCGGACAGCAGTTTTTCTAATGCTCTCCTAGCTAATTCGCTCATGGCATCGATAGCGACAACTGGGCCACGGCCCGCTCTACGAGTTCAGGATTACGCTCTGGCATATCGCTCAGCATGGCCAGCCGCGCCGGCTCTTTAACGACGGTGTAATCGGCAAAGACGTCTGTACCATTATTTGGCCGGATGAGCTCGTAATAGGTTTCCATCAGCGGCAGCAGCTTCCCGAGGTCCGTGTCCGGCCCCGCCATGATTACCTGTAGCCCGAGGCTGTTCAGAAATTCCATAGTGGCGAAGCTGTTCTGCGCATCGATTCCATAAAATGCCTCGTCGAGAATCATGATGCCAACGCCCTGGTGGTTTGCAGGATCCTTGATCCGGTACGCATTCGCTAGCGCCGCACCAGCGATAACGTAGAAAGGCACGCGGTGCTCGCCGTTTGAGGCAACCCCCATCCGGTTACTCAGACGATCGACCTCCTTGCCATCGACCATTATCTTCAGATCAAAATTGTAGAAGAGTCGGTAATCCTCAAAGGGGTTGTTGTTCTTGTCCTGGCCGCTCTGGCAGTTATCGAGCAGCAGGGACACTTTCTCTTGCACCTCAGAGTTTGCGAACAACGAGCCTGTCTGGAAATCAAGGGTCTGATCCGTGATTACATTAAGGAGGGCTTCGTGTGTAGGGGACGGGGTATGCACGAATTCGTATTTTTCGCCGCCGGTAAAGGCTGGGCAGGTAGTGAGAATGCGATTCAAGTCGTTAATGCTCTTTTTCACCTGGGCGCAGGCCTCGCGAATCTTGAACTTCACGTCAGCCTGGAAGGCGGCCTCGGCCGCTGCCCGCGCGTCAGCGGCCTCCTTCTCATACTGGCCGAGGGTTGAGGCCTGCAGCAACTCGATCCGGCTTACGACCCAGGTCGCTGCTTTCCGCCAGTCGCTTCGCTCCTCCTGAAGTACCATGGAGCGCGCATTCACGAAATTGGTGAATTCGACGGTGGCTTCGGCTTCAGCGCCCGAAATGCGCCTCTCCGCCCCCCGGATCTGCGAATCCAATAGCGTCATCACTTCGGTGGGGCCGGTTTGTGGATTTTTGACGATGACATCAGAGCAGCGGCTATATAGTTTGATGAAAGCATCATGGTCGTAATCAACCCGCTCCTGAATGTCATCGAGAAGTGCCTTGTTATCGTCGAGCAATTTCTGGGTGGCCTCGCGTCGCTGAAGGAGATCCGCATGCTTCTGGCGATCGCCTCCTAGAGCGGGTAGTAGGTTCCCAATTTCCGACTCGGCCCCATCGAGTTCCTCTTTTGCCCTGTCCATCCGATCCTTCAGGGCCGTCAGGTGCGCCGATACGCCTTCTACCTGCACAGGCTTGGTGGCATCCGCTTCCGCCTGGCCTGCTTCGTAGTCGGCCAGGGCGTCAGAGAACCGTTTCAGGGAAACGTCACGCACGGTGGCGCGAAGCTGCTCATCCGCCGCCTTGAGTAGATTTAGCTGCTGTTGAGCCGTGGACCTAGTGTCGTTTGCCTTGATGAAGTCTGCCTGCAGCCCAGACTTGTCCTCGGTGGATAGCTTGCGCCCAAGCATGCATTCCGCTTCCGGAATCAGGCGGATACCTTTGGTGCCTCCGTTGGCGCTCAGCATGCCGTCTCGGGTTAGCGAACGGGGGTAGTGCTCAAGATCAGCCTCAGTCTCCGCCTGTCGAAGGTTGCCAAGCAACTGGCGCACATAGGCTAGCGCTACCGGGTGGGTGCCGTCGATTAGTGCGGCGACGCTCTCGGACTTCGGCGTTTTACCTATCCAGTCTGAGACATGCGAAGGCACCACCACCGTAACCTCCCGGATGTTCTCTTTACGCATAATGCGCATGGCGTCCTGCTCCCGCCCCGGGGTCACGACAATGGAAAAACGATTCCGCTTCAGGAACGATTCGATGGCGCACCGCCAGTCCGGCTCCGTCACCGACACCAGGCTTCCTACAGGCTGCGTGTCAATGCCCGCTCGCTCGAACGCCAGCATGGCCGTCGCAGCGGCATCGTCGGATACATGAAAACCACGCTGGCTAGCCGAGATTTTTCCGGTGATGGAGTTGACGGTGGCTTTCGCTTCGGCGACTCGGACCGCTTGCTCCGCGATCTGTCTGCTCAATTTCCCGGCGGCATTCTCCAGAAGCGAGAGCACATGGCTGACATCAGCCAACTCCGCGGCTTCCCCTCGCACGGCGCGGCCATCCCACTGCTGGGCAACATCGGCTACCGCCGTGGCGTCTTCCAGCGATGCCTTCTCCCAGGCGACGTGCAGCGCCGACAATGATCCCCTGACCGACAGCTGCAGCCGCTCGATTTCCCGAAAAAGAAGCCCCGCCGTCTGCATCTTTGCCGCGTGAATGCTGGCCGCTTGCCCCGACTTCAGGACTTCCGGATCCATGCTGAACGCCGCCAGCAGTTGTTGATGCGTTTCCTTCAGTTGCGGTAGCCCATTCTGCAGGTTAGCAAGGCGCTCTGCTTGCGTCCCAATGGTCTTAACTACCTTCTCGATCTCATCGTTGAGGGCGCATAGTTGCGAAGCGTGGTTCTCGTATTGCAACTGCCCTCGGACGGCTTCTGCAGCACACCTGGACCGCAGAAGCGAAGCAAGTGTCTTGTAGCGCTTGTCGATGGACTCAAGAGCCACGATCTGCTGCTTTACTTCCACGATCTGGGCCTGCAGCGTGCGCAGCGTTTGCATATGTCGCAACGTTCCTTGCTTGTCGATCGCCGTAGCTTCGACCAAGTAGCCACGCAAGAAATCTCCGACTGTGCCGACTTGCTTCAGGTTGACACTATGACTAAAGGCGCGCAGGAAGGCACGGGTGTTGATATGCAGCCCAGGGTGCTGCAGGTTGTGCATAAGCTCGGCGATATAGGTTTCCGGCTTTGCTGTAATTGTGCAGGTGCGACCAACGTTTGCCGCTAGCTTGCGGGCCTGCGCTTCGAACACATCCCAAGAAATCGGCCGGCGGGCGTCGTTATCGACGGTTTCGAGATGGTGATCGAGCAAAAGGTGAACGCCGGGCAGGACGTAGAGGCCAAGTGGTCGATGATTCTTCTCCGCAATGCGTGAATGGAAGCAGATACCGGCGCTAACCACATCGGCCGGATTTCTATCGCTCCTGAACACCAGTGTGATGTAGGTAAGCGCCTCATCCCGCTTGCGGCTGATGACCGTCTTGTCGCCGTGTCCGGAACGGATCATTCCAAGGGCGTAGTCGCGCAGTGAGCGGGCATCCTTGTGCACTGACTGGGCGTTGAAATGCAGGTACTGGCCATGTCCGCCAACCCAGGCTGCCTGAATGGCGTCACCAAGGCTCGTCTTGCCGGCACCGTTGGCACCAATGACACCGAAACCCCGTGGCGATGGATGGAAGGTTTCATAGTCCCATAGATAGAACTGCACCAAGTGGACGTCAATCAAGTGTTTCACGGTTGCATCTCCTCATCCTCCTCCACCTCGGTGGAGGTTGTGGCGACTCCGATCAGCGTTGCCTTCAGATTGGCGCCAAACAGATTGATTGCTTCTTCGTCGAGAACATCGGCAATGCCCGGCAAGATGGCGATTACAAACGGCTGCGGATCTCCCTCGGGGGCCTTCTCCTCGCGGGCTAGGCCGTGCCGCTGCACTTCGCGCAAGGCATCGCGTAAAGCCGACATCCCCGTGGCCTGCAAATCTCGGCCAGTGAGTTCCCGGTACAGTTCCTCGAAGTCAGGAATGCTGTAATAGGCGTCACCCATCGACGTCAGGTCGCCAGCATTGGCGCGCACGTGATAAGCCTGCCGCAAGGCGAGAAGGAAGAGTGTCTGCTGGAGCGTCATGGGCTGATGGCGGGCCACTCTCTGCGTCACCACGCAGTATTCGCGTGCCGCGTTATGGACGAGCTTTAAGCCCATCAGGTCCAGAGCTTCTGCGAAATGGGACTTGTATTGGGCGATCAGGCGGTATGCGACTGCCTGCTGTGGATTGCGCAGGTAGAGACATTGCTGGCAGACGATCTGGTACATAGCCCGCCTGAAATCGTCCGGCTTGTAGATGCAGTCCTCAGCTTCGGCGATGACATTCCAGTTACGCGGCATGGCTCTTCCTTTCGCGCCGGATCGTGAAGTTCGGCATGTTGAAGAATTCGGTATCGACCCGCTCTCCCGACCCGCCTACTACAACGAAGCCGAGATCCTTAAGCAACCCGTCGTTGCGGAACTTGTCCGGGTCAGAAGCCGCCAGAGCAGCTAGGTGGGACAGCGCCACTTGTGCGACGAGATCCTTGACGGTCCCCGTCGGTAGATCGGTTACGGACAGCGATACTCCTTCCGGGAAACTCTTGGCCACATACTGGCGAAGCGAGGCCGCTGAAGTGTCGCGGTTGGCGATCATGATCTTGCGCAAGTTATGCAATGCGCGCTCAGCTGGTGTCATTTCACGCTTTTTGGTCGCCGGTGGCGCTGGTTTCGGTCGGCGCTGAGGTGGTAGATAGAGATGGTCCTCGTTGATGACCGGGCTCGGCGACAAGAGGTTACCTTCGATCGTTAGCCCTAGGCCGTCGGCTCGGGTGGCGGCATCGATCGTGCCAGCAATGATCGCCTCAATCCGCTCGGTGGCCTTCAGGCGGTATGCAAGATAGGCATTCGCACGCTGATAAACGGTTTCGATGATACGGTCCATGCGCTCAAGGAAACCCTCGATCGCCATCAATCGATGAAAGCGTTCGATGTCGCGCTCTAGCATTTCCTCCTCATCGCCAGATTTCGTTCCCGGCAGATCGCGGTACCCCTGCAAGAGGAGCGACCGGGAAGGCTCGTTCCGGGTGACTTCATCGACCAGCGCCAGGATGTCCATGCGATGCCGTAGCGGATGATTCTCCGTGCGCAGTTCTTTGAAATCGCGGATGTAGATCTGGGAAATGTGCTCTACGAAGAAACGCCCAACGAAAAGATTGATTTCCTTTTCCTTGAGAATTTCCTGCATCAGGTCACGGACACGGAAGGCCGTACTGTTGAGCGAACTGATCAATTGTGTGCACAACTTGGCGGCCGTGACGAAACCGGCTGCCTGCTCCCTCGGGTTATCAACGACAGATTTCATTTGCGCATGCACAACCTGGATGTTGCCACCGATCATCGGAGGGCCTTCAGCAGCAAACTGGTGCAGCATTTCAAAGAACCGTGAAACCAGCGGCTTCATGGTGATAAACAAACGCCCGCCGACTTTGTCCTCACATAACCAGCCCGACTCCACGAGCCGGGCGAGGAGATAGTTGGCCTTTATGTTGAGGATATGCCCGACGCCCTCGTTGTCATCGATCTCCCATCCCTTATCAAGAAGGAACCGCTCAATTTCCTTAGTAATATCGCCATGGAGATAGCCGTCCGGATAGGGCAGTTCACAGTCTGGGCCAAAATATTGGGTTGCCAGCCGCTCCAGTAGCTCCCATGCTCGACGAGCATTCGCGCCGTGCAGAATGGCAAAGATGTTCGGCGGAAGCCGGTCGAAGAGACCAATGGCGGGTTGGGTCATGGCGGAAACACCCATGGCTTCACCTCATCGAGGTTTTGGACAGCCAACTGATACTCTGGCGGGTGCTGGGTTTCAAGGTTGATGGCTGCCCGCACATCTTGGACGAAATAGCCAACGAGTGCTCCTCGACATGTGACAACCCGCGCCGAGGTTTTATTGAAATACTCGAAGCGAATCACCTCTTCTTGCTCTCGACTTAGGTCTGGGTGTGCTACTAGACGGACAGGTACCTTCAGGTTCCATGCTGCATCGTCCTTTTCACTGCGTTCGATTGGCGATGACAATGCCATTGTATTAACAATCCGACCCAGTGCATAATCCCGAAAGTCTTGGCGCGTTGAGCAATAGGCGCGCACGTGCCAACGACGGCCTGCACGCACCAAGTGATGCGGTGAAATAATTCGCTGGTGCGCCGCCGGCTCATTCATCGAGCGGTATGTAATCTCCACAGCCGAATTCAACCGAATTGCTTGCGACAGTAGCGCAAATACCTGTGGGTCCGGTGCGCTCAGATCAGGGAATGCAGCGCAAATTGGGCCTGTGGCTTCGGCATCACTTGCTACATAGGGAAGTCCGACCAAAGTAAGGTACTGCGCCAAGGACTCTGCGCGACCACGTGTCTTTTCACTCTTGCCAGCGGCGACATAGGCTTCAGGCGTGGCGTGGTAGCTGCGTGACTTACTGTTCCATGTAAGCCAGCGCGGGTACGCGGTACGAAACTCCTGAATCAATTGACTCGCTCGGATATCGCCGAGACCCAGAAGGTTGGCGATCCTGCTGCGATTCAGGACGCCTTCCCATAGCAGCAACAGTTCAAGTGTTGCTAGTCGTTGTTGCGTCGTATCGGCTCTAGCCATTTCATCCCCTCTAGAAAGCGAGTAAACCACCATACCATACAAATAATTATACCATATAAACTATTATATAGTATGATAAATTATACGGTAGTCGATTGAGCCGTTCGATTAGCCACCCTGAGAGGGCGCCAGTTGTCTCGCCAGCAGCACTTCCTTCTGTCAACCAAAGCCCGGTCGCTCTCGATCAAACGGTTGCATGCGCCGACCACTACTTCTATCCGGACTTTGTGGTCTGCGTGTCGCATGGATCCGGTGAGGCCCCGATGCAGCGCTTGCTTGAGACTAAAGAAAGCACCAAAGATGCCGCGCGCAAATCGCAGCATTTTCCGGTTGCTTACGGCAAGGTTTTGTTCCTTACTCCTGATGGTAACCACCTGCGTTGGGTCAATGAGGACGGGAGTTTGGGTGAAATCGTCAAGCTGACCGAACCACAGACTATTCAAGCGGAGTTGAAAGCATCCGAGCACACGTGTCAGCAAGATTGAGTTGTTAGGCAGATTAAAGAACCCCTTTAAGGTCACGAGCCGTGACCTTAAAACGTATTCTCGTGGTTGGCCATAGTTGCTACTATGGCATAGACCATATCTGTATAGGCAGGTGTTCGGCCTGACCGGCCAGTGACACCTCCTCAGTTCAGTGGCCGATCTAGCACTGATACTTGCCGGTCAAATTCTTGGGCTATTCGGTCATATTAGCCAGCTATTTCAATTTCAAAATCTTCACGGCACTCACCAGAACCATGATGCTGATCACGGCGCCTATTGACCAGTCGGGCAAGGGGCTGGCTGTCCAGGCCACAGCGAAGCCGGCAACAATGACACCTAAATTGGCCAGCACATCGTTGGCGGTAAAGATATAGCTCGCGCGCATGTGGACGCCCCCTTCGCGGTGACGCGAGATGAGCGCCAGGCAAGTAACGTTTGCCGCCAACGCCAACAACGATATGCCAATCATCGCGACCCCTTCGGGAGAACTGCCCGTCATGATTCTGCGACCGGTTTCGGTCAAAGCGCCCAGGGCGAGGAAGAGTTGCAGAAGTCCTGCAAGCTTGGCTGCAGCCAGCTTGTGTTTGGCGTCGCGTCCCACTGCATAAAGCGCTACCCCATAGACAGCTGCATCAGTCAGCATGTCCGCCGCATCGGCAATCAAGCCAGCGGAATTCGCCCACCAGCCGGCAATCATTTCGATGACAAACATTGACGCATTGATGGCCAGTAATATCCAGAGCACCCGTGACTCCGCAGCGTCATTCGACACAGCCATGGCGATATCACCTGCCTGGAGCGGCCTTGACTCCTTCAGCTTGGCGCCATAACCCAACGGCTCAAGTCGTTCCAACAGATCAGTCGCCAGGCCAGCATGGTCAATGACAAGGGATCGCCCCGGCAGATCAAAGGCCATGGATGCGACTTGCGCGTCCGCAAGCCGCAGGCGAATCATCTGTTCCTCGGACGGACAGTCCATCCCGGGGATATGAAAGACGGAGCGGGAGAGTGGTTCCTGGATATTGCTGTCCGTCAGCATATCCCCCGGTTCGGGGGTAACCGTTTCGGTGCTGCATCGGCAACGACAGGCGGCAGGTTGTGTTTCACTCATCGATCTGGGCGTGCATATCGATAATGTCATGTTCACTTAATCAAATTTGAGAGCGTATTCTTTCCCGGTACTGTCTTGGCAAGTACCCTGAGGGTTCCGGCCGGATCGCCATGCCAGCCGGCAAGTCAATTCACTACCATCCTTGGCCTTGGGATTCACCACTGCCGAATAACTTTCATGGTCTTTGTCGAGACCAGAAGTAATGCGATCCCAGTGCTTTGCGTCACTCATTCGATATCGTTTGTGAAGTTCAGCCAAGTTCTGATGGCGCTGAACTTCGAATCCTTCCGCAACATATTTCCGCTCACCAGACTCAAGAATGAGGCGACTAGGCTGGAGATGTATCAACTCCCCCTTCAAAAAGCCAGGAGCAGAATCCTTTGCCAGGGTATGCGAATGAGATGCACACCCTCCAAGAATCAGAGAGGCGCTGACGACAAACAAAATGGACTTGAACATAGTGCTTTCTCAAAATGTTGATTAATGGCATTCGAACAACATGCACCGTGGGTGTCCCCGTGAAAACGGGTACGTCCCTCAAATATCATTTACTGCTGCCTAAGACTCAACGGGTATTCACGGCCATCGGCCACGCAACTGCCATCCGCCGCATAAAGATGGGTTTTCCACTGGCACTCCATCCCTGAGCCATCATCAGCTTTCAGGATATTCTTAGCTGAGTGCATATGGCGTCGATGTCGAAATGTCTCTCCCTGGGTTTGCTCCTTTGAAGGCGGCCCTACCTGCCAGTCGCCCCGGTAAACCTTGCCATTGAGCGTCACTTCGATTTTGTCGGGCCCGACAAGTTCTCGCGTTACCACGGCGGATAGCGTGTCATTGCCGGTTTTTACCGAACCGGCCGATGTGCAGGCTGCCAACACCATGGTGCTGGCAACGCTGAGGATCAGTTTGGAATTCATGGCCATCTCCTTCATGGGTCACTTCACGACAAAACGCGCGGTTGCTGCCGGCTTGCCGGGCAGGTTCACCAATACGACCGCCTTGGTTCCCGCCGCCACCTTGAAGCTGCCTTTGGCTTCCAGCTTGTCACCGGCTGGCTTGAGTTCGACTTCCTGTTTTTCCGTACCGGCCAGCAGCGTCGCCTTGGCGCTGGCCTTGGACACATCCACGGCCTTGCCATGGTCGCGCAGATGAAGTTGCAGCACGTCTGGCTTGGCGACAAACTCATAGTCCATATCCTTGACCTCGGTCACGATGCCACCGTGCAGGGATTTGTGTTCATGCCCGTGGTCATGGCCATCGGCGGCAAAGGCGGCACTGGTGGACGCCAGGAACAGGGCGGTGATGAGATGGCTTGCTTTCATGAGGTATTTCCTTTCGTTTTCGTTGTGTCAGGTTGAGAAATCAAAGGGCTTCCCGCTCGCTGCTGGACATCAGGCGTTCAGTATCCTTGCGGCCGAACAGCCAGAACAGCGCGGGGGTGAGGAAGGTATCCAGCAGGGTGGAGCTGATGAGGCCCGAAAAAATCACCACGGCCACCGGATGAAGAATCTCGGTGCCCGGCTGCTCGGCCTCAAAGAGCAGCGGTGCCAGGGCAAAGGCCGTGACCAGCGCCGTCATCAGCACCGGCGAGAGCCGTTCCAGCGAACCGCGCAGGATCATCTGGTGATCGAAAGATTCGCCCTCGATGCGCATCAGGTTGATGTAGTGGCTCACCTTGAGGATGCCGTTACGCACCGAAATACCGGCCAGCGTGATGAAGCCGATCAATGCCGCCACCGACAGGGGTTGCCCGGAAATCCACAAGCCGATGACCGCACCGACCAGCGCCAGCGGAATATTGGCCATGATCAATGCCGCCAGCGTGGCCGACTGGTAGCGGCTGTAGAGCGTCACGAACATCAGCGCCAGCGACACGATGGACAACAGGCCCACCAGGCGCGAGGCCTCCTCCTGCGCCTGGAACTGTCCGCCCAGCGTCACGAAATAGCCCTCCGGCATCTTCGTTTCGGCAACCGCCTTGCGGATGTCAGTGACGATGTCGGAGAGTGCGCGACCTTGCGCATTGGCCGACAGCACGATGCGGCGCTTGCCGCCGTCGCGGCTGATCTGGTTGGGGCCGTCGCTATCCTCGATGGTGGCAATCCGCGACAGGGGCACGCTACCATTGGGCGTGGCGAACTGGATGCGGCCCAATCCTTCCACCGTCCGCGACGCTTCCGGCAAGCGCATCACCAGGGCGAAGCGGCGGCCGCCCTCGACGATCTGGGCGGCCTTCTCACCCTCGACCAGGCCTTGCAGCATGGCCAGAATCTGCGGGGTGGGAATGCCGTATTGCGCCGCCGCCGCGTAGTCGATGCGCACCTTGATCTGGGGGGAGAGCACCTGGCGTTCGATTTCCAGATCGGCGATGCCGCGAATGCCCGCCAGTTTCCCGCGCAGCACCTCGGCCTGGCCGCGCAGGGTATCCAGATCTTCCCCGAAAATCTTGATGGCAATCTGCGAGCGCACCCCTGACAACATGGCATCGATGCGATGCGAGATCGGCTGGCCGATGGCAATACCGGCCGGCAGGTTGGCTACCTGCGCCCGAATATCCGCCTTGACCTCGTCCATATTCCGCGTGATTTCGCCAGCGGGCTTCAGGCCGACATCCAGCTCACTGATATGCACGCCTTCCGCATGCTCATCCAGTTCGGCACGCCCCGTGCGGCGGCCCACATGCGTGACTTCCGGCACCTGCCGGATGCGCACCTCGGCCTGCCTGGCCAGGGCGGCCGATTCGGCCAGGGTGGTGCCGGGCTGCAATGCCAGACCGATCAACAAGGTGCCTTCATTGAACGGTGGCAGGAAGGTCTTGGGGAAGAACGGCACCGCCACCGCAGCGACCAGCACCGCCACGGCGCCAGCCGCCAGCGCCGCCTGCGGACGGTTCAATACCGCTTGCAAGCTGAGGCGATAACGGGCCTTGAGCCAGGCCAGCAGCTTCGTGTCGCCGTGATCCAGCTTCATGCGCGGCAGCAGATAGAAGGCCAGCACGGGCGTGATGGTCACCGACACCACCAGGGATGCCAGGGTCGAGACAATGAAGGCGACTCCCAGCGGCACGAACAGGCGCCCCTCCATTCCCGGCAAGGCAAACAGTGGCAAAAACACCAGCACGATGATGACCGTGGCGTACAGGATGGCCGAACGCACTTCCATGGTGGCATGGGCGACCAGCGTCAGCGGATGGAGTCGATGTTCCGGATGTTTGATCCGATCTTCCCGCAGACGGCGCAGCACGTTCTCCACGCCGACCACGGCATCGTCCACCAGTCCGCCGATGGCGATGGCCAGGCCGCCCAGCGTCATGGTGTTGATGGACAGGCCGAAATACTTGAACACCAGCGCCGTCATGAAGATCGACACCGGGATCGCCGTCAGCGCGATCACCGTGGGCCGCAGCGTGCCGAGGAAGAAGAACAGAATGGCCGCGACAAAGATCGACGCGCCAATCAGCTTGCCTTGCAGCGTGGTGATGGACGCCTCGATGAAACTGGCTTGGCGGAACGTCACCCTGGGCGCCTCCATGCCGGCAGGGAGCGTCTTGCCCAGGTCGTTCAGCGCCGTCTCGATGGAGCGGGTCAGGCTGATGGTGTCGGCGGTCGGTTGCTTCTGGATGCCGAGAATGACGGCCGGTTTGCCCTCGAATCCGGCATCGCCGCGCTTCAAGGCCGGGGCGAACGTCACGTCGGCAATCTGGCGCAGCAGGATGGACTGGCCATTACGTGCGGACAGCGCCAGGTTCTTGAGGTCTTCCAGCCGCGAGGTACGTCCCAGGTTGCGGATCAGATACTCGCGCCCGTTGATTTCGAGAAAGCCCCCCGAGGTGTTCGAGGAAAATCCCTTGAGCGCGGCATCGAGCTGATCGTGGGCAATGCCCAGTTCCGCCATGCGCACGGTATCCGGCTGCACCTGAAACTGGCGCACTTCCCCGCCAATGGGAATCACCTGTGCGACTCCGGGGATCGCCATCAGACGCGGCCGCAATACCCAGTCGGCGAATTCCCGGACGGCCATCGGAGAAATCCTGGCCGTATCGATGGGAATGGCGATCTGCATGATCTCGCCCATGATCGAACTGATCGGCCCCATGCGCGGAATCACGCCCTCCGGCAGCCCTTCCTCCATCGAGGACAGGCGTTCCGACACCATCTGCCGCGCCCGGAAAATCTCCGTGCTCCAGTCGAAGGTGACATAGATGAAGGACAGACCGGCGCTGGACACCGAACGCACGCTTTCTACGCCGGGCAAGCCGTTCATGGTGGTTTCCAGCGGAAAGCTGATGAGCTGTTCCACTTCCTCGGCGGCCATGCCGCCCGCCTCGGTCATGATGGTGACAGTCGGCTTGTTGAGGTCGGGAAAAACGTCCACCGGCGTGCGCGTCAGCGTGAATGCCCCGTAGGCCATCAGCACCAGGCTGGCGATGATGACCAGCAGGCGGTTGGCGAGGCTGTTGTCGAGTAGCTGCTTGAACATGTCAGCGCACCTGATTGACCAGGGTCGCCGCTTGCGTGACGACGCGCTCCCCGGCCTTCAGGCCGGACGTCACCGCCACATTCGCGCCATCCAGCGATTCAATCGTGACCGTGCGCGGTTCGAAGCGTTCCGGCGCGGTCTTGACCCAGACGATGGTCTGATTCGCCGGGTTCTTCATCAAGGAGGCGGCCGGCACGCTGAAGCCCTGAACCTTGCTGCGGGTTTGCACCACCACTTTCAAGGGTTGCCCTACTGCGAGCCGCCCCAGCAAGGGGCCTTCGCCGCGAAACATCAGGGGCAACGCCTGCTCGCGCAGACTGTGCGCGACGCCGATCAGGCGCAACGGCAGCTTCTGGTCGCCGATGCCGACGAAAGCGCCAGCGATGTCGCTGGCAATGGCCATATCGAAGGCCAGCGCCTCGACCAGCAACCGTTCCGGATTGACGACCTCGAACAGCGTCTCCCTGGCTTCAACCACCTGGCCAGACACCACATTGGCCGATGCGATGACACCGCTTACGGGCGCAATGAGTTGTTCGTTGGCGACGGCGGCCTCGGCTTCCTCGATCATCTTGCGCGGCACGGTATCGGACAGTTCGCGCAGCCGACGCAAGCGGGCTTCTGCCAATGAGCGGGTCTGCCCCCCCACTTCGGGCGTTACATAGGCCAGCACTTCGCCTTTCCTGACCGCTTGTCCAGGCAGTGGGAGTCCCTTGGGTCCCGGGGTGACGCGTCCAGCAACAATCGCCTGCACCTTGCCTCCCGCATTCGGGTCCATGACCACCTTGCCGGCCAGTTCGACGGCGCGCGGCAATTCGCCCGCCTCGATGGGCAGGGTGCGCACGCCGATCTGATGTTGCGCCGGCTTGGGCAAAAAGACGCTGCCATCGGGCAGTCGTTTAGGCCCGTTGCTGTTGGCTGCGGGTGGTGCATCGCCATGGTCATGGCCGTCGCCGGCCCAGGAGGTGGAAACCACGGCGGCCAGCAGCGCCGCTGTCAATAAAGTACGCGCGCTCATGCTGCACCTCCAATACGTGATTCGCGGGAAGCGCGCAGACGACGCGCCATCAGGATCAGCAGAGCGAGCCCCGCCAGGCCGGTAGCAAGCCAGGTGGCGTATTCCTGCCAGCCGTGGACTGGGGTTTCGCTGGTTGCAGCCTCCTCATGCAGATCAAGCTCGCCGGCCAGGAGGTCGGTTTCATCGCCGGCCATCACGGTGGCGGCCACTGCCACCACACCGGGTTTGAGTTCCTGCGCCAAGGTGGCTTCGAACTCCCCTTCGGCATGAAGCTCGACGGGAACCTTGACACCGCCAAGTTCCAGTTCCAGCTTGGCGTCCTTGACCGGACTGCCATCCGCGAAACGATCCAGATAGAGCGTGATCTGCTTGCCATTGACCACCCCAACCAGTTCGAACAATTCGGACTCGGCCGTGAAACGTGGCAAAGCCGGCCCGCCGGCGGCGACCGGCGCTTCGCCGTGATCATGCCCGTCGCCGGCCAGCACAGGCGGCATCGCCAAGGCAGTGAGAGCCAGCCAGCCGAGGACGGCCAAGAGTTTGTGAATATTCATGGTGTATTTCCTTGTTCGGGAAGCAGGCCCATGGCCTGCCGTAGGGCGGAGATGGCGGCGGCGAAGTCGATGCGGGCACGGGTGGCCTGACGCTCCGCTTCGCTGGCCTCAAGTTCGATGCGCAGTCGTGTCGGCAGATCGGTTTCGCCAAGGCGAAAGGATTTCTCGAAAAATCCCCGCGACTCCTGGCCCAACCGGGTGCGCTTCTCTGCGGCGGCAAGTTGATCTCGTGCGGAGTCGACCCTGACACGCGCCGCATCCAGGTCGGCTATCAGGCGTTCGCGCTCAAGACGCGCCTGGCTTTCGGCCTCGATGGCTTCGGCCCGCGCCAGTCCTGCCTTGGCACGATGGCGACTCTCCGAGCCAAACGGGAAACGAATCCCCAAGGTCACCGTCTGTTGGTATGAGTCACCGAATACACCCCGGTCGCGAGTGGTGGCCAGGGTCAGTTCCGGGTTGGCGCGGGTTTGGACTTCCACCAGTTCGGCACCCCGCCGGGCAACTTCGGCGCGGTTGAGTAGTTCGACGACTGCCGGATGTGAAGTATCCAGTGCGGCAAAATCGGCAGGAACCTTTGGCAGGGGTTCGGGCATGGGGCCGGGAATGGCTTCGCCGGCTACTGCAAGAGCGGCCTGCTCGCCCGGCACCGTGCCGATCAAGGCGCGCAGATGTTGTGTCGCCACGGCTAATGCTGCCTTGGCTTCGGCCAGGCCGACTTCGGCAGTTGCCATGGCGCCGTCCGCCTGATGTTGGTCGGAGCGCGCCAGATCGCCAGCTTTGACGCGCCGGGCTACGTCACCGGCCAGTTGTTGCGCGTTGTGCAGTCGCGCTTGCGCTAGCGCGCTTTCGAGGCGCGCGCGCTGCCAGGTCCACCATGCTTCGCGGACCGTTGCCGCAATGCGTAATTGAGCAGCCAGGGCGCGGCTGGCCGTGGCTTTCGATTCAGCATCGGCCAATGCGCCGGTACGCGCGCGTTCACCGGGTAGCCACAGGGGCAAGGCGATTCCGGCGACGTATTCCCGGCTGCCCTGGTTCTTGTTGAACTGGTCAGTCTTGGCGGAGACCTCCAGCGCTGGCGGTTCGGCCGTCCAGCTATCGGCACCTTGTCGGCGCGCTTCGGCGGCGTCGCGGCGTACTGCAAGCGATTCTGCTTCTGGCTGACGTGACCAAGCCGACTCGAACACCTGCTGTAGCGTCAATGGCGCAGATTGCGCCCAAAGATTGCCGGCTGCCAGCAGGCCGCCAACAGCCAGGTAAAACGTTCGGTGCAACCCATGATGCGGGTATTTCTGAAACATCCGATTCTCCAGTGATAAAAGAAAACACAGGGAATCGGCGAGGTGCGACCCGCTTGGGTCGACCTGTGGCACACGGCAAAGCCGTTGCGCTCACGCGGGAATCAAAAGAAGGAAAGGATTACCCACCCCGCCGATCAGGCGAGGGGCGCCCAGTTGGGGCGTTCGGGCAGATAGTGCGGGGAAGTGTTCGGACTGTGCTGATAGTCATCGAGGCGAGCCGAGACATCGGCAGGCGATTCGATTTGTGTCTCGCCAAAAATGGCGGTGGCGCATCCAGCATGACAGGTGCTGCAATCATTGTCGACACCACCAGAAAGCTTGGTGTCCGCATCGCCTTGATTGTCGCCCGCCTGATGCTGATGGTCATGATGACCAAAGTGTTTGGCCTGGCCGCCCGTCTCGTGCTGGCAATAGATCGACACCGACGCCCAACTCAGTTGGAGCGGCAGAAGGACCAGCAGAAAAATGGCGAACAGGCGACGCATGGGCAAATCATACCAGATGAGTCGGGAATGGCAGGCGACATGCTGCGAAGGTCAGTAAACCGCTCAGCTCCGGTCATCTATCACCCCTGATGCCAGCGACAACTTTGGCCGAGAACTGGACTGACAAATGGCCGTGCCAAAAAACATGCTCAACCACAATTAACCGCCGGCCTCCCTAGACCGTGTACCGGTGTAGGCAGCCTCCAGATCCAACGGCACCCAGTTCATCAGTTCAGCCAACCGACAGATAATCCACGCTGACTCCTTGGTCGTGAAATCAGAATCATCGGCCAACAGCCCCTGAAGGCAACGCTCAAGAACCTCCTTTTCAGACAGGTTCTCCTTGAAGGCCAGTGTCTGGGCTTGTTCGGCAAGAATGCTGGCCATGTCCTCGCACTGCTCATATCTGGTCAGCACGACATCCTGCGATGCGTTAGGACGAGTCTGTCCTGGCTTGATGTACATGGCCATGAACGACTGAGGCGGTTCAATCTGGTTGTCGATAGGCATAGTGCGATCAGATATCCTTGAAGGGAGTCATATCAGGCCAGTTGCAACGTAAACCTGCTCATCCGGCTGCAAAGGTGACACCGCCTTGTAGTAGGCGCGTCAGCAAAGTGCCGGAGGCAGTTCACCGACGACCAGGCGGTGTCGGCCGGATATTACCGTTGAGGAACCTGCATGAGTGAGTACATGTATCCCCGCAGTGCAGGATTTCTGTTTTAGCCTGCGCTAATGCGCGTGTTCAGCCAGGTACCAATATCCTGAATCTCTTCCATGCAAACTGAATGGGGCATCGGGTACTCCTGCCACTGGCATGCATAATCGTTCTGCTCCAGAAAATCCCGTGCGCGCAGTCCCAATTCAATCGATACCACATCATCCTCGGTGCCATGCGCGGCAAAGATTGGTGTCTTGCGATTGGCTTCAGCAGCTTCCTCTATCACTAGCCGGGTAACGGGCAGGTAGGTCGATAGGGCAATGATCCCGGCCAGAGGTTCGGGATGCGTCAGGCCAGTGATGTAGGCCACCGCTCCCCCTTGAGAAAACCCTGCCAGGAAAATCCGGCTGCTTGGGATGCCCCGTTCCTTCTCTCGTTCGATCAGGTCGCGAATCTGTTGCCGGGACTTTAGGATGCCATCGACGTCAATTTCACGACTGTCTTTGTCGAGGCTGATGATGTCGTACCAGGCCGGCATGACGTATCCCCCGTTACAGGTCACTGGAATGGCCGGGGCATTGGGAAAGACAAAGCGGATTCCGACGGCAGGATTCAGACCAAGTTCGGGAACGACGGACACAAAGTCTGAACCGTCAGCACCCAGACCATGCATCCAGATGACGGCAAAATGAGGCGAGTCATTGGTCTCGAGTTCCAGCGTTGAAAGTGCAGGTTCTGGCTTCATGTCCATTCCAACCTCCCAAACGCAGAAGTGGCAATTTTATTGATGTCGCCACTCCCAGGGCGGCACCGGATTGGTGTCTACCCACAGGCCGATTCTCCGTGCCTTCGCGTTGAATTCGGCAACTTCATAGTCCTCGCGGTCCTTCGGTGATTGCTCCTTTGAGTACTGGCGATACCACCAAGCCATGCCTGCCTTGACTTGTTCCAGGTTGGCATCGCGGCCCTCGACGAGGATCTTGCAGATTTCGCGTCGATACTTGTCGGTTTTGCTGCACTCTGCAATCACCTCGCGGTTGAACACCAAGGCAGATAGGTTGCTCTTTGATTTCTGGCCGAAGGGTTGATGGGACTCAGGTGCATCAATTCCAGAAAGGCGGATTTTGTGTTGTTGCCGGTTGTTGTCCAACACCGTAACCGTGTCGCCGTCACTGATGCCGACGACGACGCCTCTGATCTGGTCAGCATGCGCTGGTAATGCTGTGAAAAGAATTACCGCTAATACTCTGATTTTGAGTTGTTCAGCGATATCCATGGGTAATGCCTAACAGTTAAAGAAGTTCTTTGGACAGTTTTTGCTCCCCTTCGCCTAAAGCCCTCACTTTTACGGCCCCATCATTTTTTGCCACAACTTCTGCAGCATCTTGTCCAACACTGGCTATGTCCCCGAATAACTTCCGCACCTTAATGCGGATTCGCCGAGTGAGTACCCCCTCGTTCACAAGCCCTTGGTGTGTCGTCTTCTCTCGCCGATAATCAACCAGCTCCGACTCCAACACCCAGCGCCCCTTTATTGCACTGTCCAACAATATCGAATTGAGTTCTTTGCCGCTGAGCCGCTGAAGGGTTTTTTTCGCAATTACCAGGACGGCTAGGTTGTCACTTTGCTTTAGTCGCTCGCTCTCAAGGACGTAGCACACACCATCACATGTTTCAACTTCGCTGATCGCTGTCATGCGTGGCCGCCACTGCTTCTTACTAATCCTAGACTTCGACCATCCAATAGGTTTGTTGCTCTTCAAGGGATCGAACGTTGGAAAATCGACGCATGCCGATGTGTCGCTCATTACAAGTTCATCATTGATGCTGGCAACATAGCGCACCTTGAATGCTGGATCCTCAGCGAGTTTTGTCATTGCAGCGAAGAATGTTTCCAGGCTAGGCGGAAGCGATGGAACGTGCGGTTTGTCCGCATCCTCCGACCGACATGTATTGATGTCTGAAGGCTTGCGATCCGCATTTCCCCAGGTGCCCGCACCCGTGGCAAAGCCTTCAAGCACAGGACTAGTACCACCCAGAATCGAGGCGCTCCGATACTCCTGCCGATCAGTTTCTTCTTTGAGCAACTCCTTTCCATCGAGATCAGCGAAGCGATCTTCAAGGAGGTCGATGACCATGGGCTTGCCCCCCTTTGCCGGCTCGCCGTCGGAGTGCAGCAGGTTTTTTTCGTCCTCGTCCTTGTTCTTCTCCTTCTCTTCGTCTTCCTTGTCGATGCGCCTAATCCACGCTGGCGGCAGATTGACGTCGCCCGCATTCTTACCGCGTAGGTTGCGATTGTCCCTGTCGCACAGCAAATTACCGAAAGGAAACGGCGCTGAGCAGCGCAACAGCTTTAAAACTAGTATTCGAGAAACCAAATAACGCGGGCCCGGCAGATACAATGAAACCGCTTTCAGCTCGGTCCTGCCAGTGAACGGGAAGCCGCATTTCAGTTCCCGGAACGGCCCCGGATTGATCATTGGCGAATCTGCACGGTGCTTCTGAATGCCGTGATAGCACGTCAGCACTTGTTCCTGCATAAACTTGCTCGCGTGGAAACGGGCAAGCGTCCATGCGTCGGAGTCGTAAATCCACCTGCGTAGATGGACGCGGTACAGGTCGTCCCTGATCGGCCCACACTTCTCGACATTGATCGAATTTGCATACTCACCCCAGAAGAATGCTTGGGCGAGGCGCGTCGATGATGCATAGTAAAAGCGGATCAGCTCGGTAACCGGAAACAGAAGAGCCCAGGGATCGCCATCGAGTTCGACTGCCGCGAGCATCGTCGGTGCGGCATACTTAAAATTATTACCGAATGCATAGTTCTTTTTTGGAATGATGCCGTGCTTCAATACCAAATCACCGAGTGATACAAACCGTACGGACGACGTGTCGATATCCATATCAAGAGCGAAAGCCGGCTCCAGGGAACCCGACACGGGCCGCCTCTTATGCCAGAGTGACCCGATGGAGACATACGGCAGCTGACCAACGCCGATCCGAACGCAACGCGTCTCCTTTGATTGCATCGAGACTTCGCTCAGTGCCTCGGCCTCATTGTCGGGAACGGCAACAAGAAGAACCTCAATTAAGGGTTCGCTGTGCACCTGCGGGTTTCCCGCTACACCGCCGAACCAGACCACCCTCCAGATCTTGTTCTCATCGGGAAATTCTGCAATGCCAGTGCCGGATTTGACCATCTGGCAATCCTACCGAACCCCGCTTTTATTCGCAAATACCTTTGTTAGTTTTGTAGGCTATTCGCATCATCTATTGAGATGGTTCGCCTATATTCGCATTAAGCGATGGAGTTAACACCTCCGCCGACCAGCGCGGGCGCCGAGGCCGAATGATGCGGTGCCTGAAAAGGGCGCTGGCCCCAGCGGGCGACATCGAAATGGCCGGCGAGCGAATGGATGGCGGCGGATTCGAGTGCTTCAGTTTGCGTCATCGGTGGCAGGATGCCGGGCAAACGTTGAGCCAGCATCGACTTGCCGGAACCGGGTGGGCCAGACATCAGGAGTGAATGTTGCCCGGCCGCAGCAATTTCGAGCGCACGCTTGATTGGCAACTGTCCTTTCACTTCCGCCAGATCGGGAATAAAAGTCGGCGCTGGCGAGACGGCAGGTAGATGGGGTGCGAGCGGTGCGGTGCCGGTCAGGTGGGCGCAGACCGCCAACAGACTGTGCGCCGGCAGGATCGTCGCATTCGCTACTAGTGCTGCTTCATCCGCGCTGGCGGCGGGCAGCACGAAACTGCGACCGGCACTGGCGGCCGACAGGCACATCGCGAGGGTACCGCGTACCGGGCGCAGTTCGCCCGACAGCGAAAGCTCACCGGCAAACTCATGAGCATCAAGCAATGGGGCATCCAGCTGATGCGAGGCGATCAGGATACCCAGCGCGATCGGCAAGTCGAAGCGGCCGGATTCCTTGGGCAGATCGGCCGGCGCCAGGTTGATCGTGATGCGCTTGGCCGGAAATTCGAAGCCGCTATTGAGCAGCGCGGCGCGCACGCGATCACGTGCCTCCTTGACTTCGGTCTCGGGCAAACCAACTAGTGTTAGCCCTGGCAACCCATTGGCAAGATGGACTTCAACAGCCACTTCCGGGGCAGAGAGTCCGGCAAGCGCACGGCTGCGAAGAACGGCGAGGGACATTCAGGAAATGTCAGCGCTGACCTTCGATTTCCGCCAGACGCTGTTCGAGCGTAGCGAGACGTTCCTGGGCGCGGGAGAGCAAGGCCTTCTGAATCTCGAAATCGTCGCGTGTGACGAGATCGAGTTTACTGAATTGGGCCGCCAGCACCGCGCGCAGGTTTTTTTCGAAATCGGCGACCGGGGTGTTGGCCAGCAGGGCGCTGATCTTGGCGCTCAAGTCTTCCAGCAGTTTGGGGTCGAGCATGACAGGGGCTTTCAAAAATGGGCGCGTCCAGTCTAGCACCGCCAAAAGTGGGCAGTGCAACGCGGCGGGTGGCGCACAGAGTTGGTGCGTAAAGCCCGCAAGCCTGAATCAAAGCAGTGCATGAGCTAACGAAGGTATGGTGCCCTGTTTTGGAAAACAATCGCTAATATGTTGAATAGTATGAAATTTCTTATGCTGGCATACTACGTGCAGTAGGTAATCGCGGAGTTTTTTTGATTGCAACCACTTTGGAGATTCATATGAACAAAAAACTGATTACCCTGGCTGTGGCTGGTGCGCTGGCTTCCCCGATGTTTGCCGTGGCGGCGGACGCGCCTGCTTCGCCGCATAGCCTGACAGGTAATGTTGGATTTGTTACTGACTATCTGTACCGTGGCATTTCCCAGACCTCTGGTAAGCCAGCGTTGCAAGGCGGTTTTGACTATGCTCATTCCAGTGGTCTTTATGCGGGCATTTGGGGGTCTAATGTTAACTGGATTGCTGATGGCAATCCAGGCCAAAACATAAGCGCAGGCTTGGAGATTGATGTTTATGGCGGATACAAGGGAGCCATCACCGATGATTTCGGGTTTGACGTTGGCCTGCTGACCTATAACTACCCTGGCCGTAACAAGACGGCCGGTGGCACCATTCTTAAACAAGACACTCAAGAGGTTTATGGCGCACTGTCTTGGAAGTGGCTGACTCTTAAGTACTCGCATTCAATTGGTGCTTTGTTTGGCTGGGCAAAGACCGGTACAGCCGCGCCCAATTTGGGCAAGACCAAAGGCAGTGGCTACCTTGAGTTGAATGCCGCCTACGACTTGGGCGATGGCTGGGGCATTACCGGCCACGTAGGTCATCAAAAGGTCAATGGTCGCACGTCTGCTAGCTATTCCGATTACAAGATTGGCGTGACCAAGGACGTTGGTTTCGGTGTGGTTGGTTTGGCTGCTTCTTCGACGAATGCCAAGGACAATTGCGCGGCCGCCCAAGATTACTGTTGGGGCGCAGGTGGTGCCGGTGCTGTGAATTATTCCGCTGGTAAGAGCACCGCTGTGCTCAGTTTCGCTAAGTCTTTCTAATCCAAACAACGCACTCCCAACCCCATTTCCATTCAAGGAGTCATCATGAAACTTGTTACCGCCATCATCAAGCCGTTCAAGCTTGACGAAGTGCGTGAAGCCCTCGCCGCTGTCGGCGTGCAGGGCATCACCGTCACCGAAGTCAAAGGTTTCGGCCGGCAGAAGGGCCACACCGAGCTGTACCGTGGCGCCGAATATGTCGTCGATTTTCTGCCCAAGGTAAAGATCGAAGCCGCCATCAAATCCGAGCTGCTCGACCAGACCATCGAAGCGATCGAAAAATCCGCCAGCACCGGCAAGATCGGTGACGGCAAGATTTTTGTCTTCGACCTCGAACAGGTTGTCCGTATCCGTACCGGCGAAACCGGCACGGACGCGCTCTAAGGAGAAGTGACCATGAAGAAACTGCTCGCAATCGTGCTGACGGCCCTCAGCCTCGGCATCACGGGTCTGGCGGCGGCGGAAGAAAAGCCTGCCGACGCAACGCCCGCAGCAGCTGTCGCTACTGCGGCGGCGCCTGCTGCAGCCGTGGCCGCACCGGCCGAAGTTGCGCCTGCTGCTGTTCCCGTTCCCAACAAGGGCGACACAGCGTGGATGATGATCTCGACCGTGCTGGTTATCCTGATGACCATTCCTGGCTTGGCACTGTTCTACGGTGGCTTGGTGCGCGCCAAGAACATGCTGTCGGTGCTGATGCAGGTGTTCGTCATCTTCTCGCTGATCAGTGTGCTCTGGGTGGTCTACGGCTATAGCTTGGCTTTCACCGGCGGTTCCCCGTTCATCGGCGGCTTCGACAAGCTGTTCCTGTCCGGCGTGACCGTGGAGTCCCTCGGTGCGACCTTCAGCAAGGGCGTCTACATTCCCGAGCTGGTGTTCGTTGTCTTCCAGGCCACCTTTGCTGCCATCACCACCGCACTGATCGTCGGCGCCTTCGCCGAGCGTATCAAGTTCTCTGCCGTGCTGCTGTTCTCGGTGCTCTGGTTCACCTTCTCTTACCTGCCGATGGCACACATGGTCTGGTACTGGGATGGCCCGGATGCGATTACCGATGCGGCCGCGCTTGAGAAGGTGCTGGCCGGTGCCGGCTTCCTGTGGGCCAAGGGCGCACTCGACTTCGCCGGTGGTACGGTGGTGCACATCAACGCCGCCATGGCGGGTCTTGTGGGTGCTTACCTGATCGGCAAGCGTGTGGGTTATGGCAAGGAATCGATGACGCCGCACAGCCTGACGATGACCATGGTGGGTGCTGCCATGCTGTGGGTGGGCTGGTTCGGCTTCAACGCTGGCTCCAACCTCGAAGCGACGGGTCTGGCTGCCCTGGCGATGGTCAACACGCTGGCCGCGACGGCTGCCGCGACGATGTCCTGGATGGTGGCGGAATGGCTGTTCAAGGGCAAGCCCTCGATGCTGGGTGCCGCGTCGGGTGCCGTTGCGGGTCTCGTCGCGATTACCCCGGCTTGCGGCTTCGTCGGTCCGATGGGCGCGATCATCATCGGCCTGCTGGCGGGTGTGATCTGCCTCTGGGGTGTGAATGGCCTGAAGAAGATGCTTGGTGCGGACGATGCGCTCGACGTGTTTGGCGTGCATGGCGTCGGCGGCATCCTTGGCTCCGTGCTGACGGGTGTGTTCGCTTCCCCGGCCCTCGGCGGTACTGGCGTGTATGACTATGTTGCCAATGCCGTCGGCGAGTACAACATGACCGCGCAAGTGATCAGCCAGCTGTGGGGTGTGGGTACCGTGATCGTCTGGTCCGGTGTTGTCGCCTTCATCTGCTACAAGATCGTCGATGTGCTGGTGGGTCTGCGTGTGCCGGAAGATGAAGAGCGCGAAGGCCTCGACATCACCGCCCACGGCGAGTCGGCTTACCACTACTGATCTGGATGTAGTACCTCTTTACCCTCCCTCCGCTCTCAAAGTGGATTCGGGCACCGGCAACGGTGCCCGTTTTTTTGGCGGCCACCATTTAAAATTCGTACATGACCTTCGATATAGCTTCTTCCCCCGATTTTCCTGCGGTGCTCGGTTTGATCGAGCGTGATGCTGCCGGACGTGCCAGTGCCCAATTGGGCGAATACCGGCTCAGCAGTCATTTCCAGCCGATCGTCAGCTTGTCGCACCAGCGGGTGATTGGCCATGAAGGGCTGATGCGGGCCAGCAGGGCGGATGGCCAGGCAGTTTCCCCCGTCGATGTGCTGGTGGCTGCCCAGCGCAAGGGGGAACTGGTTGCCGTCGATCGGGTTGCGCGCGCCCTGCACGTCCTGAATCGTCCGGCCAGTGATGCGCAGTGGCTGTTCCTCAACGTTCATCCGGAAGTGTTTGTCGAACCCCTGACGTCGAGCAGCTTTACTGCCGACCTGTTGGCGCACCAGCAGATGACCAATGTCGATGTGGTCATTGAAGTGCTCGAAGATGCGATCCGCGATGAAGCCCTGTTTGCCGAACGGGTCGGTCGCTTGCATGAGGCCGGTTTCCTGATTGCACTCGACGACTTCGGTGCCGGCCATTCGAATTTCGACCGCGTCTGGACCGTCAAGCCGGATATCGTCAAGCTGGATCGATCCTTTGCCCTGCGCAGTGAACAGGATGCGGGCGCACGCCGCCTGATGCCGCGTATCGTCAATCTGTTGCACGAAGCCGGCTCGCTGGTTTTGCTGGAAGGTATCGAAACGGCAGTACAGGCGCAGATCGCGCTTGATTCAGATATTGACTTTGTGCAGGGCTATTACTTTGCCCGTCCATCGGCCGTGCCGGAAGTCGGTGAGGCGCTGGCGGCCAATATCCGCTCGTTGTGGCATGACTTCAGTGCCCGCGAGGCGTCGGCGGGTACAGCACAGCGGGAACTGATTGCGCCTTACCAGAATGCCCTCGGCTACGCCTCAGTGCTGATTGTCGGTGGGCATGCGTTTCCGGAAGCCTGCAAGGGATTTCTTGAACTGCCGCTGGCCAACTTCTGTTATCTACTCGACCGCGACGGGCGCCAGATCGGCCAGAACGTCTGGAATACCCGCGTTGCACCGAGTGCGGCACAACCCAGCCAGCGCTACCGGCCCTTAGCAAATGCCAGCGAAGCGCGCTGGTCGCGCCGTCCTTATTTCCGGCGGGCTATCCGCCAGTTGGACCGTGTGCAGGTGACGCGGCCTTATCTGTCGGCCTCGACGGCCGAGTTGTGCGTCACGTTATCGGTGGGATTCCTGCACGAGGGTGAGCCCTACGTGCTGTGCGGTGATATTGCCTGGCCGGGCTAAGTGGCGTTTAGCGTTATCAGCAGGCCCACAGCATGAAGACGATGCCGCCAACCCCGGTGAGGATCATCAGGGAGATCGAGATGATCAGGTCACGCGGCTCACGCGGCTGTCCCTCGCGTACACGCCGCACCATGTTGAACATGTTGCCAAGCGAAATGACCGTGAGGAATAGCAGCATGAACAGATCAACGAAGATCACCACGCCACTGAAATTGTCGATTGGCTTGCAGGTGCGTAGCCCAAATTTGTAGAGGAACGACAGGATGTGGTCGTTGGGGGGGCTGTAGCCTAGGCTGACAATGGCCCAGGCAGCCATGATGAGGATGGCCAGGACGATCAGGCCGAGGACAAACCAGCCTTCGGCGCTTTTGAGTTCGTCGCGTATCGAGCGGAAGTCGGCAAGGTAACCGTCTGCTTCCTCGGCCAGTTGGCGGCGGAGCTTTTCCCAATTCATTAGCGGAACACCACGGTTTTGTTGCCATGTACGAGGACACGATCCTCAAGGTGGTAGCGCAGGCCCCGTGCCAGCACCGTCTTCTCGATGTCCTTGCCGTAACGCACCATGTCGTCGGGCGAATCGGAATGGTCGATGCGGATCACATCCTGCTCGATGATCGGGCCTTGATCGAGTTCACTGGTCACGTAATGGCAGGTGGCGCCGATCAGTTTGACGCCGCGCTGGTAGGCCTGATGATAGGGCTTGGCGCCAACGAAGCTGGGCAGGAAGGAGTGGTGAATATTGAGAATCTTGCCCGGATGCGCGGCGCAAAGATCGGGCGAGAGAATCTGCATGTAGCGCGCCAGTACCATCGTGTCGCCGTGTGACTCCTCGAACAGGCGTTGCACCTCGGCATAGGCTTGCGGCTTGTTGTCAGGCGTGACCGAGACATGGTGGAAGGGAATGCCGTGCCACTCGACGAAACCTTTGAAGGTGTCGTGATTCGAGATGATGCAGGGAATTTCGATATCGAGTTCCTTCGACTGCCAGCGGGCGAGCAGATCGTAGAGGCAATGCTCCTGCCTGGAGACCATGATCACCACGCGCTTCTTCACTGCGCTGTCGGTGATCTTCCAGTCCATGGCCAGCTCGGTGGCGATCGGCGTGAAGCGGTTGCGGAATTCGGTGAGCATGAAGGGCAGTGAATCGGCCTTGATCTCGATGCGCATGAAATAGCGTGCCGGCGTTTCACCGCTACCCTCGTCGGAATGGAAACTTGACTCGAGAATCCAGCCTTTGTGTTCGGCGATGAAACCGGTCACGCACGCAATGATGCCCGAGCGGTCTGGGCAGGAGGCGGAGAGGGTGAAGAACCGGTCTCTATGCATGTCAGATGCGCTTGGAAGCCTTGTCGATCTCAGTGCGCAGCTCGCTGTAGTTCATCGTGACCGGGAACTGCGGAAACTCGTCGATGACATTCTGCGGCGGGTGGAACAGGATGCCGGCATGGGCTTCGCCGAGCATCGCGGTGTCGTTGTAGGAATCGCCGGCGGCGATCACCTTGAAGTTGATTTCCTTGAAGCGTTTCACCGCTTCCATCTTCTGGTTCGGCATGCGCAGATGGTAATTGACGAGGAAGCCCGCACTGTCTGCTTCCAGCTTGTGACAGAACAGGGTCGGCATGTTCAGTTGTACCATCAGCGGCATGGCGAATTCGTAGAAGGTGTCGGAGAGGATGATCACCTGATAATCGCGGCGCAGCGCATCGAGAAAGTCCTTCGCGCCGGCCATTGGCCCCATGGCGGAAATGACCTTCTGGATGTCGGGCAGGCCGAGCTTGTGCTGCTTGAGCAGGTCAAGCCGGTACTTCATCAGGGTGTCGTAGTTGGGCTCGTCGCGCGTGGTGCGACGCAGCTCGGGAATGCCGGTGCGTTCGGCGAATTCGATCCAGATTTCGGGAACGAGGACCCCTTCGAGGTCGAGACAAACCAGCTGCACGGGAACTCCCTGAAAGTAAAGGTGAAATGAGGCCCGAATTCTACCCTGCCGATACCTGTTCCAACTGCTCGAGCAAGGAGAGCCAGCGCGTTTCGGACGATTCGATGGCACTGGCCAGTTCGGTCTGGCGGCCTTGCAGTTGCGCCAGTGCTGCGCGCTGCTCGGCAGCGTAGATAGAAGGATCGGCCAGCTGTGCTTCCAGTGCCGCTTGCTCGTCGTGCCAACGCGCTAGTTGCTGGTCTATTTTCTCGATTTCCTTTTCCAGCTTGCGCCGTTCTGCGAGCGCCGACTTTTTCGCGGCACGGTCCTCGATGCGCTGCTCGCGTTGTTCGTTGTTCGACAGCGGCTTGCTGGCCGCACGCCGCTGTCCGAGCCAAGCGGCATAGTCATCAAGGTCGCCGTCGAAAAGTTGCGCGGCGCCATCGGCCACCAGCCAGAGTTCGTCGACAGTGGTGCGCAGCAGGTGGCGGTCGTGTGAGACCAGCACCACGGCGGCCTCGGTCTCTTGCAGCGCGAGCGTCAGCGCTTCGCGCATTTCGAGGTCGAGGTGGTTGGTCGGCTCATCGAGCAGCAGGAGATTGGGACGGGTGCGGATCATCAGCGCCAGCGCCAGCCGCGCTTTCTCGCCGCCGGAGAAACGGCCGCAGGACGCATCGGCCATCGGTCCGCGGAAATCGAAGCCGCCGAGATAATCGCGCAACTCCTGCTCGCGCGTTTGCGGTTCCTGTCGGGCGATGTGCTGCAGCGGTGATTCGTCCGGGCGCAGCAATTCCATCTGGTGTTGCGCAAAATAGCCGATCTTCAGATGGCGGCCCTCTAAGCGCCGTCCTGCCAGCGCCGACTTTTCGCCGGCAAGCAATTTGACCAGCGTCGACTTGCCAGCCCCGTTGCGGCCCAGCAGGCCAATGCGGCTACCGGGGCGCAAGGTCAGCTTGATGCCTGAGAGGATGGCGGTCTCGCCATAGCCGACGCTGACATCCTCGATCTGCAACAGCGGATCAGACACACCCTCGGGTTCGCGGAAGCTGAACGAGAACGGCGTATCGACGTGGGCGGCGCTGATCAGTTCCATGCGCTCCAGTGCCTTGATGCGGCTTTGTGCCTGACGCGCCTTGCTGGCCTTGGCGCGGAAGCGGTCGATGTAGGCATGCAGGTGGGCAACTTCGCGCTGTTGCTTGACGTGCATCGCCTGCTGCAGGGCGAGTCGTTCGGCACGGGTACGCTCGAAGGTGGAATAGTTGCCGCCATAGAGCTTCATGCCGCCCGCTTCGATATGCAGAATCTGCCCATCCGACGCCAGGACCGCATCGAGAAAATCACGGTCGTGCGAGATCATCAGCAGCGTGCCGGGGAAAGACTTGAGCCAGCCTTCAAGCCACAGCACGGCATCAAGATCGAGGTGGTTGGTCGGCTCGTCGAGCAGCAGTAGATCGGCGCGGGCGACCAGGGCGCGGGCCAGATTGAGGCGCACGCGCCAGCCGCCTGAAAAGTCGGCGATGGCGCGCTGGTGATCGGCCTGCGTAAAGCCAAGACCGTCAAGAATCTCGGCGGCACGCGCCTTGGCGGTATAGCCGCCGATATCGTGTAAACGGGTGTGCAGTTCGGCAATCTGGTGACCATCGTGGGTGGCTTCGGCCTGCGCCAGGGCGGCCTCGACAGCACGCAGCTCGGTATCGCCGTCGATGACGAAATCCAGCGCCGGGGTCGGCAGGGCGGGCGTATCTTGCGCCACATGGCCGATGCGCCAGCCGGGCGGGACGTCCAGATCGCCAGCTTCGGCATGCAGTTCGCCGCGCAGCAGGGCGAAGAACGAGGATTTGCCGCAACCGTTGGCGCCGGTCAGGCCGATCTTCCAGCCCGGATGGAGCTGCAGGGAGGCGTCAGTGACGAGAGGTTTGCCGGCACGGGCAAAAGCGAGTTTGCGGAGGAGAATCATTAGAATGGACAGATTGTATTTGTGCGCATTCTAGGGGCTGTGATGAAACGCTTGCTGTGGGTGGTGTGCTGGTGTTGGGCTGGACTTGTCTGGGCGGCTGAATCTGTCGAGGCAGACAAGGCAGATGACTGGGACGTGTTGCGTACGCAGGCCAAGGAATTGCGTACGCAGGCCAAGGAAATGAAGGCCAAGGCGCAACGCGAGTTCGAGGTGAGCCACAAGGCGTGCTGGGAAAAGTTTCTTGTCTCGAGTTGCCAGGATGACGCGAGGCAGGTGCAGCGCGAGGCGAACAAGGAGGCGAATCGTACCGATATGGAAGCGTTGGCCATTGAGCGCCGTATCGCCGCGCATGACCGCGAAGTCAAATTGATGAAAAAGGCTCAACGCTTGCAGGAACGCGATCTGAAGGCGGCCGAACGTGCGGAGCAGATTCGCATCGAGGATGAAGCCAATCGCCTGCGGCTGGAGCAGAAGCAGAAGAAATTCGACGGTAGTTGATTTGATTACGCGCTGGCGGTGAGGAAACCCTGCCAGTGCTGCCATTCCTCGCGACAGGCTTCCGGCACCGGGATAGTGGTCGGGACCGCGAGACAGTTGAAGGGCTGCATACCCTGCGCGACACGCACGGCACGGGCCAGCACGTCGTACCACTGGCGGTCGACATCGGTGCGTCCGGCGACGGCGGCATGCACGACTTCCGGGAATTCGAAGCGCTGCAGATAGCGCTCTGAAACCTTGCAGATTTCGCAGGGGAAAATTTCGCGCTGGGCGCGCGCCTTGGTGATCGGGTCGGCATCCTGGCAGCGCTCAAGATATCTTTCCATCAGCGCCGGAAAGGTTTCCGCCACGGCCAGCCAGCCGATGCCGGCCACCAGACCGGTGGTGAAGGCTTCATCGGCACGCCATTCGGGCAGGTCGTATTCGGATAGCAAAGCACGCATCGCGGCGCCGGTCGCTAGTGCATTGAGCCAGAAGCCGCGATAGTCGAAGGTTTTGCAATGGCCTTTTTGATAACGCGCCATCATCTCGGCAACGAACACCACGCGTTTGACGAACTGGGTGCCAAGACGATTGACCGCCTGCGGCACCGAGGCCGTCTTGCCACCGCCGACAAAGCGCGCCGCATTGGCGTAGTTGATCATCGAGGCCGAGATGACCGGATCGGGCTGGATGGCTTCTGCTACATGGCGTGCATCGCCGTCTTCGGCCGCAACGGAAACCTTCTGATAGATCACGCCCGGGGCGGGCAAGCTGCCGTGGGCTTCGACGGCATCGAGAAACTCGGCCATCGTCGGCGTGGTGGCATCGCGGCTCGGCCCGTCGATGATGGCGGAGAGCAGTTCGATCGCGGCTTCGGCGGGAGCGCCCTGATCCTGGTAAAAGTCATCAATGCTGACCCCGCCGCTGAAACGCTCGAATTCCACTGCCGTCCCGCCAGTCCCGGAAAGGGGATTTCCTTCGGTCACGCCGACTTTTGTCGGAGTCGCCTCGTTGAAGCGGCCATAGTTGTCGATGACCACCCAAATCGCGGCATCAACCGCTTCACCCAGTTCAACCGACAAATAGTCTATGACAGCGGCAGCCAGTGCCTGAATGGTACGTCCCGGATCATGGCGCGGGTCGCAGCCCATGACGACGAGCGCAGCATGTCCCTCGGTCGCCGGCACAAAGGCGGCCAGTACGCCAAAACCGGCGGTGGCGGTACCGTCAGCGCTGACGGCAATTTCAAAGGTGCGAGGTTCCATAGGGCAGGGGCTAGAATGGTTCATCTGAATTATCCCTGATTCATAGGCTTTGTTGCACTAACGAACAACCATGGTTCCTCATCTCACCACGGCCCTGACCGGTCCGCTGCTGGCGCTGGAAGAGCGCATCCTTGCCGCCGAAACGGATATCGAGCGCTGGCTGCGCGGCCAGTGGCAGGAGCATACGCCGCCCTTTTATGCGTCGGTCGATTTGCGCAACAGCGGCTTCAAGCTGGCGCCGGTCGACACCAACCTGTTCCCCGGCGGTTTCAACAACCTCAATCCGGCTTTCCTGCCGCTGTGCGTGCAGGCGGCGATGGGGGCGATCGAGAAGATCTGCCCGGATGCAAAGAACCTGTTGCTGATCCCGGAAAACCACACGCGCAATCAGTTCTACCTCACTAACGTCGCCCGGCTGGCGGCCATACTGCGCCATACCGGCCTGAATGTGCGCATCGGCTCGCTGTTGCCCGAGATCACTGCGCCGACGACGCTCGAACTGCCCGATGGACAGACCCTGACACTCGAACCACTCAAGCGACTCGGCCAAAAGGGCGCTGACGGACAGGGCCGCCGCCTTGGCCTCGATGATTTCGATCCCTGCGCGATTCTGCTCAACAACGATCTGTCTGCCGGCGTGCCGCCGATCCTTGAGAATTTGCACGAGCAGTTTCTGCTGCCGCCACTGACGGCTGGTTGGCATGTGCGCCGCAAGTCGCGCCACTTTGGGGCTTACCGGCGGGTTGCCAAGGCTTTTGCGGCCCTGCTCGACATCGATCCGTGGCTGATTGATCCCGAATTCGAAACCTGCGGCGCCGTAAATTTTCATGAGCAGTCCGGCATGGATTGCCTCGCCGCCAATGTCGATACGCTGCTCTACCGCATCCGCGCGAAGTACAAGGAATATGGCATCACCACCGAACCTTTCGTCATCGTCAAGGCTGATGCCGGCACCTACGGCATGGGCATCATGACGGTGAAGGACGCCAGCGAGGTGAAGACGCTCAACCGCCGCCAGCGCAACAAGATGGCCGTGATCAAGGAAGGCTTGCAGGTCACCGAGGTGATCATCCAGGAAGGCGTGCCCACCTTCGAGTCGGTCGACGACGGCGTGGCTGAACCGGTGGTGTACATGATCGACCGCTATGTCGTCGGCGGTTTCTACCGCGTCAATACGCAGCGCGGCCGCGACGAGAACCTCAACGCGCCGGGCATGCAGTTCAAGCCGCTGGCCTTCGAATGCGGCTGCTCGCTGCCCGACTGCTTCCTCGGCCCCGATGCGCCACCCAATCGTTTCTATGCCTACGGCGTGGTGGCGCGCCTCGCACTGCTGGCCGCCTCGCTCGAACTGGAAGAAAGCACCGCGGCATGAGGGTGTGGTGGCTGGCGTTGCTGGCCTTGGTGCTGGCCGCCTGTGGCAAGCTTGCGCCGGTCGGCCAGGAAGCCTACGTTTTTGGCACCCGCGTCGAAGTGCTGGTCTGGGGCGCACCCGAGGCGCAGGCCCATGCGGCGATGGGCGAAGTGCTGCGCGAGTTCGACCGCCTGCATCGGACCTATCACGCCTGGCAGCCCTCCGAACTGACGGCGCTGAATGACGCCATCGCCGCCGGACAAGCGCATGAGGTGTCGGTCGAACTGGCCGATCTGCTGCGTAGTGCGCAGGCGCTGTCGGCACAGGGCGAACATCTGTTCGATCCTGGTATCGGGCAACTGATTGCGCTGTGGGGTTTCCATAGCGACGAGTTCAAGCCTGTGCTGCCTGATGCCACGTCGTTGCAAAAACTCGTCGCCGCCAAGCCTACCATCGCGAAATTACGGCTTGAGGGCCGTCTGGTCAGCGCCGACATTTCGGTCGCGCTCGATTTCGGCGGCTATCTGAAAGGCGTGGCACTCGACCGTGCGGCGGCGACCCTCAAGCAGCACGGCATCACTAATGCACTCATCAATATCGGCGGCAATGTCATGGCGCTGGGAAGCAAAGGCGATGCACCCTGGCGTGTCGGCATCCAGCATCCGCGTGCCGCACAAGCGGGAGGCGCACCGCTGGCGACACTGGAGCTCAGAGACGGGGAATCGATCGGCACATCCGGCGATTACCAGCGCTTTTTCGAGATTGATGGCCGACGCTACAGCCACCTGATTGATCCGCGCACGGGCCAGCCGGCCAGTGGGACGCAGGCGCTGACCATCCTGATCCCGCCAGGGGACGCCGCAGGCATGCGCTCCGACGTACTGTCAAAGCCGCTCTTCGTGGCCGGCGACGACTGGCCGCGACTGGCCGGCAAACTTGGTGTCACGCAGGTGTTGCGTGTCGACGCGGTGGGCAAGCTCAGTGCCACGGCGGCCATGAAGGCGCGGCTGGCGTTCGGCCAGACGGATATCGCTGTAAGCATCATGCCATAATCCAGCCTTATGCTTGGCCTACTCCTCATTACCCACGGCACCCTTGGCGAATCGCTGATTCAATGCGCCTGCCATGTTCTCAACCGGCGTCCCGATCAGCTCATGCAGCTGGGGGTGGCGGCGGGTGACGACCCGAAGGATCTGCTGCCGCTGGCGAGCCAGTTACTGGCGCTGGTCGATAAGGGCGAGGGGGTGCTGATCCTCACCGATATTTATGGCGCCACACCGTCCAATCTGGCGGCCAAGCTGCTGCAACCGGGACTGGTCGAAGGGCTGGCCGGGGTCAATCTGCCGATGTTGTTGCGCGCGCTCAATTATCGTGACAAGGGCATGGAAACGCTGCTGGCGCGTGCCACCGGCGGCGGTCGTGACGGCGTTCTTAATATGTTGAAACACTGACCATGCCCAGCGCCGACGTCGAAATTACCAACAAGCTCGGGCTGCATGCGCGTGCCTCGGCCAAGCTCACGCAACTGGCCGGCAGCTATCCCTGCGAGGTGTGGATGGAGCGCAACGGCCGCCGCATCAATGCCAAGAGCATCATGGGGGTGATGATGCTGGCGGCTGGCAAAGGCAGCATGGTGACGGTCGATACCGACGGTGATCGGGCAGACGAAGCCTTGTCGGCAATTGTGGCGCTGATCGCCGACAAGTTCGGGGAAGGCGAGTAGCGTGCCCTTCTCCCTGCATGGTCTGGCCGTTTCCCAGGGCATTGCGATTGGGCGGGCACATCTCATCTCGCATGCCACCTTCGAGGTGGCGCATTACACGATTCGCGAGCGGGATGTTGCGCACGAGATCGAGCGTTTCGAGGCCGCCCTGGCGACGGTGCGCAATGAGCTCACCGTGCTGCATGCCGATGCGCTGGCGCCGGGCGCGCCGAGCGAACTGTCGGCGCTGGTGCATGTGCATGCGATGTTCCTCGACGACCCCCTGTTGGCGGAGACGCCCAAGGAGTTGATGCGTACGCGCCTGTGCAATGCCGAGTGGGCACTGGTGCAACAGATGCAGCAACTGGTCGCCCAGTTCGACGAGATTGACGACAGCTACCTGCGCGAACGCAAGCACGACATTGTCCAGGTGGTCGAGCGTGTCCTGCGCGTCCTGCTCGGCAAGTCGCGGCGTCTGACCAGGAAGGGTAACGAGAAGGACGAACTCATTGTCGTGGCGCATGATTTGTCGCCGGCCGACACCATCCAGTTCAAGAATCTCAAGATCGCCGGTTTTGTTACCGATTTGGGCGGCGCGACCTCGCACACCGCCATCGTGGCGCGCAGTCTCGCCATTCCCGCAGTCGTTGGTTTGCATCACGCCCGCCCGCTGATCAATGAAAACGACCAACTGATTGTCGATGGCACGCGCGGCGTGCTGATGGTCAATCCCGATGCGCGGGTGCTGGAAGAGTATCGACTCAGGAAGCGCGAACTGGAGCTGGCGCGCTCCAAGCTCAAGCGCCTGAAGACGGCACGGGCGACGACGCTCGACAATGTCGATGTCAGTCTGCAGGCCAATATTGAACTGCCGCAGGATATCGTGCAGGTGAAAGAAGCTGGTGCCGATGGCGTTGGCCTGTTCCGTACTGAATTCCTGTTCATGAACCGCGACACCCTGCCGACCGAGGACGAGCAGTTCGAGGCCTACAAGTCGGTGGCCAAGGCGCTGGCCGGCAAACCGGTGACGATCCGTACGCTGGATATCGGCGCTGACAAGACGGCACGTGCATTGGGCCAGAGCTCGCGACAAGCCCCGAATCCGGCCCTTGGGCTGCGAGCGATCCGCTACTGTCTGGCCGAACCGCAGATTTTCCTCGCCCAGTTGCGGGCCATGCTGCGCGCCTCGCATTACGGCAAGATCCAGATTCTCGTCCCCATGCTGGCGCACCAGAACGAGATCGAGCAGACGCTGGCGATGATCGAGCAGGCCAAGCAGCAGTTGCGTGAGAAGCGCATCAAGTTCGACGAGAACGTGCCGGTCGGCGGCATGATCGAAATCCCTGCCGCGGCGTTGGCGCTGGGCCCCTTCCTCAAGCGCCTGCAATTCCTCTCGATCGGCACCAATGACCTGATCCAGTACACCCTGGCCATCGACCGCACCGACGAGACGGTGTCCCATCTCTACGATCCGCTGCATCCGGCCGTGCTGCGTCTGCTTGCCATGGTCATCCAGACCGCCCACAAGGCCGAAATACCGGTCGCCGTATGCGGCGAGTTGGCAGGCGATCCGAAACTGTGCCGTTTGCTGCTCGGCATGGGCTTGCGCCAGTTCTCGATGCACCCCAGCCAGTTACTCGAAGTCAAACAGCAGATCGTGATGGCGGATACCGAACAGCTGGAAGCCAAAGTGGCGCGCATCCTGCGCTGCGACGACCCCGAGCGCATCCGCGATCAGGTCGAGCGGCTGTAAGCTGTGTTAAAGTGCGCCCCCATGTGTAAGCCCCTGTTTCAGTTGTTGATCGCACTCATTGCGTCTGTCTGCGCCTGCACCGTACGTGCGGATGAGCTGCCTTCCCTGCAAGCCAGCCTGACCCTTGCCGAACCGCCCTCGTTGATGACGCGTGCGGTCGATGGCATGCAGGGTACGCTTGATCAGGCCATGGAATATCTCGGCATCCGCTACAAGCGGGGCGGCAGTTCGCCGGAGACCGGCTTCGACTGCTCCGGTTTCGTGCGCCATGTCTATAACGAAAGCCTCGGCCTGCTCCTGCCGCGTAACGCCCTGGGCATGAGCAAGACCGGTGAAGTTGTCGACAAGCAGGAACTGATGCCCGGCGATCTGGTGTTCTTCAACACCATGCGACGCACCTTCTCACATGTCGGCATCTATCTGGGCAACAACCTTTTCGTGCATGCCCCGCGCAGTGGCGCCAGGGTACGCATCGAGGACATGACTGACAAGTACTGGAGCCGGCGCTTCAACGGCGCGCGCCGCGTACAACCCTGATCGTCGTGATGCAGCCATCATGACCGAAGGCAGCGTCGGATGTGTTACCCCGCAGCGGCAAGCGTTCGATGCCCCGCTTGCGCTTGCCTCAGGCGCCAGCCTGCCGCGCTGGGAACTCGCTTACGAAACCTACGGGACGCTCAACGCAGCGCGTTCCAACGCCATTCTGGTGTGTCATGCCCTGTCCGGCTATCACCATGTGGCCGGCCACTACGCGGACGATCCGAAAAACGTTGGCTGGTGGGACAACATGATCGGTCCCGGCAAGCCGATCGACACCAACCGCTTCTTTGTGGTCGGCGTTAACAACCTGGGTGGCTGCCATGGCTCTACCGGACCCTCCTCGATCAACCCGGCCACCGGCCAACCCTGGGGCGCCGATTTTCCGATCGTCACCGTCGATGACTGGGTGAACGCACAGGCCCGTCTGGCCGATGCCTTGGGCATTGAGACCTGGGCGGTGGTGATGGGCGGTAGCCTGGGTGGTATGCAGGCGCTGCAATGGACCATCGATCTGCCCGAGCGCGTACGCCATGCGCTGGTGATCGCGGCCGCCCCCAAGCTCACCGCCGAGAACATTGCCTTCAACGATGTGGCCCGTCAGGCGATCCTCACCGACCCCGAGTTTCATGGCGGCAACTTCTATCGCCACAATGTGCGGCCGGTGCGTGGCCTGCGGCTGGCACGCATGCTCGGTCACATCACCTATTTGTCGGATGACCAGATGGCCGAGAAGTTCGGCCGCAAGCGGCGCCCGAGTGCCGGCAGCTACGGCTTCGGCGTCGAATTCGAAATCGAGTCCTACCTGCACTATCAGGGCGACAAGTTCGCGGGCTACTTCGACGCCAACACCTACCTGTTGATGACCAAGGCGCTTGACTACTTCGATCCGGCCGATGCCTTCGATGGCGATCTGGCGGCGGCGCTGGCGCGTGCCAAGGCAAAGTTCTTCATCGCCTCATTTACGACGGACTGGCGCTTTTCGCCGGCGCGCAGCCGCGAAATCGTCAATGCCCTGGTGCGCAACAAACAGTCCGTCAGCTATGCCGAAATCACCAGCCCGCACGGCCACGATGCTTTCCTGATGGACGATCATTACTACCATGCAATGGTTGCCGCCTACGTGCGCAATATCAAGACATGACGACGCATACCCTGAAACGCTCCGACTTCGATGTCATCGCCAGCTGGATGAAGCCCGGCGAGAGCGTGCTCGACCTCGGCTGCGGCGAAGGCGAGTTGCTGCAACTCCTCGGCGAGCGCGGTTTGCGTGGCTGGGGCGTGGAGCGTGATCCCGGTCTGGTGCTGGCGGCGGTCGAAAACGGCGTGAATGTCATCCAGAGCGACCTCGAAGCTGGCCTCGCTGGTTTCGAGAACGATGCCTTCGACCATGTCGTCCTGTCGCGCACGCTGCAGACCATGCGCCATACCCAGCAAATCCTGGCCGAAATGCTGCGCGTCGGCCGCGAGGCGGTGGTGTCCTTTCCGAACTTCGCTTACTGGAAAAACCGCATGGCCGTGTTGAACGGCCGCATGCCGGTGTCTGAAGACCTGCCCTACCAGTGGTATGACACGCCCAACGTGCGCTTCTTCACCATGCTCGATTTCGAGGGTTTGTGCGAGGGCATGGGCATCGTCATCCGCGACCGTCAGGTACTCGAAGAGCGCGGCGGGATTGTCACCGAGGAAGCCAACTTCCTCGGCAGTCTGGCGGTTTACCGCATTGGACGGGGTCGCTAACAGCGACTGGTGCCGGGAACGGGAATCGAACCCGTACAGCTTTTCAGCCGAGGGATTTTAAGTCCCTTGTGTCTACCAATTTCACCATCCCGGCGCCGCTGCGCATTCTAATGGACGCTCAGGCTTTCCACTGCCGCTGAATGATGTCGCGGATCAGGTGCAGGCGGCGATGGAAGAAATGGTCGGCGCCGGCGATGACGGTGATGGGCAGGTCGAGGGGTTCGGCCCAGGCCAGCACGTTGGGGAGCGGCACGGTTTCATCCTTGGCACCGTGGATGACGATGGTGTCGGCGGGTACAGCGGCGGTTTCGTAGCGGCGCAAGCCTTCGATGAAGCCGGACGCGGTGCCGACCAGCACCAGCCGTTTGGCCGGATCGGCGATTTCGGTCAGCCGCAGGGCAAGCCGTGTGATGACGTAGGCACCAAAGGAAAAGCCGGCCAGATAAACCGGTAGCGCGTTGCCAAAGCGACCGCGCGCATAGGCATGCACGGCCAGCAGGTCTTCGGTTTCGGCCACGCCATGATCGTGTTCGCCCTCGCTGCCGCCGACGCCGCGAAAACTGGGGCGCAGCGTGACACAGCCGAGTTCGCGAAATGCCTTGGCGAGGGAGGTGACGACCTTGTTATCGGCAGTGCCGCCGAACAGCGGGTGCGGATGGGCGATCAGTGCAATGCCAGTGGTGGTCGCGTGCGGCTCCACGCCGGAAGCTTGCGACGGCTCCACAAACACCTCGATGCGCCCATCAGGGCCGTCGAGGAAGACATGTTCGTGGCGCGACATCAGATTCTCAAACGCTCGACAACCTGCCCCTTGGCGAGGTGGGAATCGACGATCTCGTCGATATCTTCCTGATCGACGTAGGTGTACCAGACGGCCTCTGGATAAACGACGATGACCGGGCCCTGGTCGCAACGGTCGAGGCAGCCGGCGCTGTTGATGCGCACCTTGCCGGGAATCTTGTCACCGAGGGCCTTGACGCGATCCTTGCAGTAGTCGCGCATGGCCTGGGCATTGTGATTGTTACAGCACATCTCGCCAGCGGCACGCTGGTTGGTGCAGAAAAAGACATGGTATTTGAAGTGACTCATGGTTGCTCCTCGTTCCTGAAGCGACAATGTAGCAAATGTCGCCGGAAAAGTCGGCGCTGGCCGGACGGCGATAAACTGTGCGCGTGCCCCATCTACCCCTTGATCCTGCCCGCGAGCGCATCCTGCTGGTGACGCTTGCCGCCATCCAGTTTGCGCACATTCTCGACTTCATGGTGATGATGCCGCTCGGTCCGATCCTGATGCGCGAGTTGGCGATCGACGCGCACCAGTTTGGTCTGCTGGTCTCGTCCTATACCTTTACGGCGGCGCTGGCCGGTATTCCGATGGCGATGGTGGCCGACCGCTTCGAGCGCAAGCGCATGCTGCTGACGATGTTTGCCTTGTTCGGGCTGGCGACACTCGCCTGTGCGCTCGCAAACGATTACACCACCCTGCTGCTGGCGCGCGGCGTGGCGGGCGCGTTCGGGGGCGTGCTCGGTGCGCTGGTGCAAACCATGGTCGGCGACCTGATTCCCTTCGAGCGCCGCGGTCGTGCCAGTGGCGTCATCATGTCGGCATTCTCGGTGTCCACGGTGGCAGGCGTGCCGCTCTCGCTGTTTCTCGCCAACACCTTCGGCTGGCGTTCCCCGTTTCTGCTGATTGCCGCCCTGACGCTGCTCGTGTTGCTGGTCGGCGTACGCCAGTTACCGCTGATGCGCGGCCATCTGCCGACCGCCGCCAGCGATGAAACAGCGCGGGCACATCCCCTTGCCGCGATGGCGGCGGTGCTGCGCGACGCCAATCATTGGCGGGCGTTTGCCTTCATGGCGCTGGCGATCTTTTCGGGTTTCACGGTGATTCCCTACATCACCATCTATGCCACCGCGAATGTCGGCATCGCGCAGACGGACATTCCCTATCTGTATCTGGCCGGGGGGTGTGCCACCTTCTTTACCGCGCGCTGGATCGGGCGGCGCACCGATGCCTGGGGCAAGGTGCGCACCTATCGCCGGATTGCGATCTTTTCATTGCTACCCCTGTTCGTGCAGACGCATCTGTCATCGTCACCACTGTGGCTGATGATTGCCTGCACGACGGTATTTTTCATCCTCGTTCCCGGTCGCATGGTGCCGGTGATGGCGATCATGACCTCCGCCGCCCAGCCACGCTTGCGCGGCACTTTCATGGCGATCAATGCCTCGGTGCAAAACTTGTGTTCCGGGCTGGCGGCTTATCTGGGCGGCTGGTTGATCGCGATGGAAAACGGCCAGGTCGTCGGCTACGGCAATGTGGGCCTGCTGGCGATGGGCATGACGCTGGTGGCGATGCTATTTGCCGGGACGATTCGGCTGCATGCCGTCTCGCCAGCGCCGACATTTACGTCGGCGTCGGTGCGGGATACTTGATTGCGTTCTTGACGATCTTGTCGCGGGCCGCCGCAATCAGGTCGATATCGAGCGCATCGGCCAGTTCGACCAGATAGATCAACGTGTCGGCGACCTCGTCACGAATCTCGCCTAGCTTTTCCGCCGAGGGCGTGAGACTTTCCTCGGGCGTGGCCCACTGGAAATGCTCGACCAGTTCGGCGGCTTCGACGATCATCGCCATCGCGAGATTCTTCGGGGTGTGGTATTGCCGCCAGTCACGGGCGGCGGCGAATTCGCGCAGCGCATCGCGCAAGCTGACCAGATCAGTGATGGCGGTAGGGGTTATGGTGGTCATGGCGACTCCTTGAAAGCATCAGCCAGGGCAGGGCGAGAAAGGGCCACAGCGCGGTGGCAAGGCGCGTGAGTCCGTTGAAGTTGAGAAAATGACCGGGCTGCCAGGACCGCAGGGTGTCTTCCAGATAGGGGTTGTCCGGCATCAGGTTGGCCAGCACGGCGGCGAACATCAGGGCCAGCGCGGCGAGCGCCTGACGTGGGGCGGCGGGCAGGGGCATCACGGCAATCCACAGCAGCAGTCCCAGCCCGAGACCGCCCAGGCTGCCCGGTGTGGCCCAGGCCAGGCCATTGGCGCCGTGCATCAGTACCAGCAGGGCGAAGCTTTTGACGGCGAGTGCCGCGAGTATCAGGACGGGGGGCAGGAGCAGTGGATGGTTGGCAGCAAGCCGGGTGGCAATCAGGGCGATGGCCCAGGTTTGTGCGGCGACACTGGCCATCTCCAGTGCCAGGAAATCCTCGGCTGCAAACGGCAAGGCGGCGGGCAGGCCGAGCAGGCTGCGCAGGTTGCCATTGCCGAACAGGATGGTTTCCGGGTTGAGTTGGGTCAGTAACCAGAGCGCTACCAGCACCAGTCCGATGTCGCCATAGGGGCCGTGCAGAAAGCGCCGCTGCCGCCAGGCATGCAGGCGCCCGCCGTCGAGCAGATCGCGCCCCCAGCGCAGGCTGGCCAAGGCGCCCAGAAAGGCACCGCCGGCATTGCTGGCGAAATCGAGATTGGAAGGCACGCGGCTGGGCAGGTAGTTTTGCAGGGCCTCGATGCCTAGGCTGAAAGTGGCACAGCACAGGGTAGTCAGCAAGACGGCCAGCGCGGGAGCCAGTGAGCGACTGAGTGCGGCCGCCCACAGAAAACCGAGCGGCAGATAAGCGAATGCATTGGCGCTCAGGTCGAAACCGGTGACATAGCGCGGCCAGGCGGCATCCAGAAAAGCGAGGGCATCGATGCCGGAATCACGCCAGCCGCTGAAGGGGTGCAGGCTGGCATACAGCACCAGCAGCGTGTAGACGCCGGCGAGATACAGCGGCAGTCGTGAGCGCATCATCGGCTATGCCACCGCACGGTGGCCAGCTCAGACGTGGTGGAGTGTGGCGCGGGCGGCTAGGCGCGCGCGCAGGCGCAACAGCAGTTCGGCGGGAGACAGCCGGGCCGGATCGAAACGCGGCAGATCGATGCCGTCGAGCGTGTTCTTGACCAGCAGGCCGAGGTCGGTATCGCCTTCCATCAGCAGGCGGCGGTTGAAGAACAGCGTGTCCGGGTCTTCCTCGCGGGCCAGCAGGGCAATGAAATCGCGCGCGCGGGCCGAGATGGTGAGATCCGCCGGCGTGGTATCGAAAACCGGACGAAAACCGCGTTCGCCATAACCGAAGCGCAGCGTCATGCCGGCATCGATGACGCGGATGACGAAGCGCTTGCCGATCAGTGGCTCCAGCGGTTCGCGTGGGATCAGGCGGTCGAGGACCAGATTCAGGCCGGTGACCAGCGCCAGTGTCGGCGGCAGTTGCGGCAGCTTGTGGCCGAGGCGGGCCAGCGGGGCGGGCAGGGTAAAGTCAGGCAGCTTGAAGTTCGTCATGTCGTTACCCAATCCAGTCCAGGTTGTTCGTGCCAGAAGCCGTTGCAGTAATCACCCGTCGGCATGCTGGCGCTGTTGCCATTTATCAGTGCGCGGTAGGCGCCAATGATCCCGGCCATTTGATCCGACTGGGGCGACAGGCGCAGGAGTCCGACGCCTGCGGCGGCCAGCGCCGGTAACTCGCGTTCGAGATGATAAACCCGCGCCGACATGGTCTGGATGCCGTTGATCGTCAGGAAGTCTGCGCCCTCGCGGGTTTTGAGATTCAGACCATCGGGAAACTCGATGCAGCGGAACTCACAGCTGTCCTTCTGCAGGTGATAGCGGCGTGCGGTAAAGCAGCGTGCCGAATAGGCCAGCGGCAGACGGCCATGGACGAAGACTTCGGTCTCCATGCCCTCATTTGCCAAATTGGGCATGTCCTTGCTGATGTTCGTGAGCGCCGTGCGGCCCATCTCGGGTGGCATGATCCAGCGCGTGGCGCCACAGTCGGCCAGCAGTTTCAGCGTGTGGCTGTTGAAGATGTTGAGTGTCGGGCCGGCAACAAAATGCTGACCACGTTCGGCGAGTTGGCGTACCGCGCCCATCTCGTTGGCCTCAATGGTCAGCCGGGTATCTTCTTTGGCCGCATCCATCAGGCGGCGCACAGCCTTGAGATCGGATTCCGATTCGATCAGCGGCAGCGTCGACAAGGCGACCTGCTTGCCGGCATCGGCGAGCACGGTGGCGACTTCGATCCAGTCGTCAAGGCGCATCTCGTGACGGCGTGAGCAGACGGCCTCGCCGAGATAGATGACATCGACGGGCTGCTCCGCCATCTCGGCATAGAAATCCATCGTCCGCTGGCGTGACCAGTAGAACAGCAGGGGGCCGAGGGAAAGTTTCATTTCCACGGGCGGTTATAAGCGCCGAGGGTGGCGGACTGACCTTCGGAGACCTTGTTGAGTTCGGTCATCCATGCGGGTGAAACGACAAAGTGTTCAGGGGCGCGTGTACAGGTATCGATGGCCTGTCGCCATACCTTGGTAACTTGTGAAACATAGGCGGGACTGCGCTGGCGGCCCTCGATCTTGATGGCGCGGATGCCCATTTTCAACAGTTCAGGCAGCAGTTCCAGCGTGTTGAGGCTAGTCGGCTCTTCAATCGCGTAGTAGGTCTCGTCGTCGACTTCGAAGCGGCCCTTGCACAGCGTTGGATAGCCGGCCCGTTCACCCGCGCCGAACTTGTCGATGAGGATGCCGTTCAGGCGCGTTTCCATGCCGGTGGGTGTTTCTTCGTAACGGACCGCCTTGCCCGGCGAACAGGCACCGTTGCAGTTGGGCGAGGTGCCGGTGGCGTAGGCGGACAATGCACAGCGGCCCTCGACCATGACGCACAGGCCACCGAAGCCGAACACCTCGATTTCCACCGGGGTGTTTTTCACCACCTGCTCAACCTGTGCCAGCGATAGCACGCGCGGCAGCACGGCACGCTGGATATTGAAACGTTCGCGGTAAAAGTTGATCGCCTCGTAGTTGGTGGCCGAGCCTTGTACGGACAGATGCAGGCGCAATTGCGGATGGGTACGGTGCGCGTAGTCCATCAAACCGGGGTCGGCAAGGATGATCGCATCGACGCCAAAGGCGGCGGCTTTGTCCACGGCTGCCGTCCAGCGCGACCAGTTGTCGCTTTGCGGGAAGGTGTTGAGCGCGATGAGTACCTTGGCACCGCGCTGATGCGCGTAGGCGACGCCTTCTTTCAGGCTCTTGTCGTCAAAGTTGAGGCCGGTGAAGTTGCGTGCGTTGGTCTCGTCGCGAAAGCCGGTATAGACGCAGTCGGCGCCATGGTCGACGGCGGTCTTGAGGGCCGGCAGGCCGCCGGCTGGGCAGACGAGTTCGAAAGGGGTCTTCATGGTGGAGGGCGGACTATAAAACTTCGACGTCTGCACCGGCTTGACTTGGATCAACGACTGCAAAAAGTCGGCGCTGGCGGGGCGGCGTAAAGGTGGATTCGGGGCAGGCTCAGGCGGCTTCGACCCGGTTGCGCCCGGCGTTTTTCGCTTTGTAGAGGGCTGTATCGGCACGATCGACTGCCTGGTCGGCTGACTCGTTGCCATTGAATTCGCTGACGCCGATGCTGATGGTCAGATTGAGGGTTCTCCCCTGGATTTCGATCGGCAGCGCACCGATGGATTCGCGCAGATTCTCGGCAATGCGCAGGGCTTCGTTGCGGTCGCAGCCCTTGAGGGCCAGCAGGAATTCCTCGCCGCCCCAGCGTACGGCGAGGTCTGATTCGCGCAGGCCGCTTTCCAGTCGGCGCGCGATGATCGTCAGCACTTCATCGCCAATCTGGTGGCCGTGCGCGTCGTTGATGTGTTTGAAGTGGTCGATATCGATCACCAGCATGCTGATCGGCCGCGGCGCACGGCGATATTCGGCGATCAACTTGTCGATCAGAATGGTGAAGGCATGGCGGTTGAGCAGGCCGGTCAGTTTGTCGGTCGAGGCCATTTCCTCAAGCTGCCACTGGTAGCGGTTGAAGGCGAACTGGATCAGGAAAATCACGATCAGTGTGACGACCACGCTGATTAGTAGATTGGTGTAGAGCGTCTGACGTACCGCAGCCAAGGCTACCGCTTCGTTCTGTTCGACGAACAGCAGCCATTTGAGTTCAGGCAGGTAGTTCACATGAAGAATGTGGTTGTCGCCATCGGCCTCGTACTGATAGGAACCGCGGCGATCACTGATGATGCGGTCGATTTGCGGCCCCAGGCTGGGTACCGTGTGCAAGTCGACCGGATAATTTTTCTTGCTGCCGAACTCGACGACACGTCCGCGCAGGTCGACGAAGTAGATCTTGCGCTTGTAGCGTTCCTGGTATTCCTGAATCAGGTGGCGGACGGCGTCCACGGTGAGGCCGATGCCCGTTGCGCCGATGTAGTTGCCGGCGTAGTCGAAGACGCGATAATTGATAAAGATGGTCAGCGCATCGGCATTGGCGAGATCGGGGTCGACGTTGATCTCGTAGTCCTCGGAGAGGCCGCGTACGCGGTAGTACCAGGCGTCGCGCGGCTCGAAGGAGGAGACGCGCTTGAGCGCACCTTCGGCGGTGTAGTACATGCCGGTCTTGTCCGAGACGAAGAAGCTGCTGAAGGCGCCGTGGCGCTCCTTGATCTCCTTGAGAAAGCGGGCCATCTCCGGCAAGGTTTTCTCGCCGCGCAAGACCCAGTCGCGCACGAAGGTATCGTGTGCCATGGTCATCGAGATCAGAATCGGGCGAATCAGGTCGCGCTGAATTTCCGAATAGATGTTGCTCGCCGTCAGTGGCAGATCCTGCGCGATGATGGTTTCGCGAATGGCCTGCTTGGAAACGAAGTAGCCGATCAGCGAGACGGCGATGAATCCGGCCGACAGCAGCACCCACAGCATCAGCATGAGCTGGCGGCGATCAAAAATGGTGGGGCGGGTGAGTGCGCGGGTCATGACGGTCGATTTTATGGCAAACCACGGGGTTTGCGTCCGGCGCGCGCAAAGGCGGCGTCGAAGAGCGGCCGGGGCAAATATTTCAGTAATGTGGCCACCACACCCATTGGCCAGGGCATCACGGCAAAGCGTGACCCCCGATCAATATGGTGCACCATGCTGCGCGCTGCATCTGCCACAGGCATCAGAAAGGGCATCGGATATGGATTCTTTTCCGTCATCGGCGTGGCGATGTAGCCGGGCGCCAGCGTGATGACCTGGATGCCGCTGCCGTGCAATTCCACGCGCAGACTTTCAAGGTAGGCAATTGCGGCGGCCTTGGAGGCGCAATAGGCGCCGGCACCGGGCAGGCCGCGAATACCGGCCACCGAGGTAATCCCAACCAGACGGCCAGCGCCCGCCTGGCGCATCGCGGCAAGGAAGGGCTGAAAGGTATGCACCATACCCAGCACATTGGTCTCGAAGACGCGCCGAAAGGCTGGTAAGTCCTCGGCGGCTTCGGTGAGGGTGCCGACCGAGATGCCGGCGTTGGCAATCACGATGTCGGGAATGCCGGCGCGCTGGATGAAATTCTGCCCGGCAGCCGCCATGGCGACTGCATCGGTGACGTCGAGCGGGTAAAGATGGCAGGTGGCGGGCAGTGCGGCTGCGAGTGCCTGGAGTGCTTCGCCGCGCCGGGCGACCAGCCCCAGCGTAGCGCCGCGCTGCGCATACTGCTGCGCCAAGGCCATGCCGATGCCTGATGAGGCACCGGTGATCCAGACGCGCAGGGGAGCGTTCAGTTGCTTACTTCTTCTTGATTTCGCTGCGATTCTTGGCGATCAGACCATCGACCACCTCCAGCATGTTGCCGAAGGTGCCGAGATCCGGCGAGGGCATGTATTTGCCGCCGATAATCAGCACCGGCACACCGCCGAAGCCGTATTCCTGGGTCATTTCGGCCGCACGACGGACCTTGCCATCGACGGCGAAGGACTTGTACATGTCGGCGAACTGCTGGCGATCGATACCCTGCTTGGCCACCCAGTCGAACAAGGTCTTTTCGTCGTTGAGATTGACGCGCTGCTTGATCATGGCGTTGAACACGGCGTCGTGATGCTTGTCGAGCAGGCCAAGGCTTTCCAGGGTGTAGTAGATGCGCGCGCCGGGCGCCCAGCTGTCGCGAAAAATGGCTGGCACCTTCTTGAAGCTCACATCGCCGGGCAGGTTCTTCGTCCAGGACTTGAGCAGCGGCTCGAAATCAAAACAATGGGGGCAGCCATACCAGAAGAATTCGATTACTTCGACCTTGCCCGGCGCTTCGGTGGGCTGCGGCATTTGCAGGCGGCTGTAATGCTTGCCTTCCTGCGGCGCGGCAGCCAAGGCGGGTGACAGGGCAAAGCCGCCAAGCGTGATGGCGGTGACAGCAGTAAGCAGGGTATTGAGCAACTTCATGGGTGTCCTCTCTTAGTCCTTGACCCGAACCACCGTGGCCGGGATGCCATTCTGAGACAGCTGACCGCGATTCTGGTTCATTTCTTCTGCGCTGCCGTAGGGGCCGACGCGGACGCGGTGCATGGTGCCCTTGTCGGCGACCTCGACTTCCTGCACACCGGCTTCGAAGCCCAGCATGGCAAGTTTGGCTTTCATCTTCTCGGCGTCGGCGATCTTCTGGAAGGCGCCGACCTGCAGGAACAGACGACCGGATTCCGCTTGCGGGGCCGGGGCGGCGGCTGGCGCAGCGGTAGGGGCTGGTACGGACGATGCAGGAGCAGAGGGCGCGCCGGGCGTGGCGGGCTTCTTGCCTTCGAGGATGTCGTAGAACTCGAACTTGCGCTCGGCTGGTTTCTCAATCGGCTTGTCCCCCGGCTTGCCGGGCAGGGCGACGGGCGCTTTCTGACCGTTTTCCGGTGGTTTGGGTTCGGACTTCAGCACTTTATCGACGAAGGGCAGCGGCGTTTTGTTGAGATACCAGACGACGCCAAAGGAGATCAACACGCCGACGACCAGACCGAAGGCGAGGCCAATGAGGGTGCCACCACGTTGATGGGTCATTACATGGTCTCCGGTGCCGACACGCCCAAGATGCGCAAGCCGTTGCAGATCACCTGGCGTACGGCGACCGCCAGCGCCAGACGTGCAAGTTTTTGGGCTTCATCATCGACCAGTAATCGCTCGGCGTTGTACCAGGCGTGGAACTCCGCTGCCAGTTCGCGCAGCCAGAAGGCGATCGCATGCGGGGCTTGATCGCGGGCGGCGTTTTCGATGACCTCGGGGAAGGCGGCGAGCTTGGCGGCCAGGGCCAGTTCGCGCTCGCTACCGAGGGCGCCGAGATCGGCCTGTCGCAGCTCAGCGGCTTCTCCGCCCCACTGGCTGAGCACTGAGCAGACGCGCGCATGGGCGTACTGGACGTAATAGACGGGGTTATCGGTCGACTGCGATTTGGCGAGATCGAGATCAAAATCCAGCGACTGATCCTGCTTGCGTAACAGATAGAAGAAGCGGCAGGCATCGTTGCCGACTTCCTGACGCAATTCGCGCAGGGTGACGTAGGAGCCGGCCCGTGTCGACATCGAAACACGCTCCGTGCCGCGGAACAGGCTGACGAATTGCACCAGCGCCACTTCAAGGGCGTCGGCATCGAGATCAAGGGCCTGCAGGGCACCTTTGACGCGCGGAATGTAGCCGTGATGGTCGGCGCCCCAGATGTCGATGATGCGCGTGAAGCCGCGCTCGAACTTGTTCCAGTGGTAGGCGATGTCGGAAGCGAAGTAGGTATACAGACCGTTGTCGCGCTGCACGACGCGATCCTTCTCGTCGCCAAAGGCCGTGGAGCGGAACCACTTGGCGCCGTCCTGAAGGTAAATATGGCCGCGTTTTTCGAGTTCGGCAACAGCTTTGGCCACCATGCCGGTATCGTAGAGCGAGCGCTCCGAGAACCAGCAATCGAAATGCACGCCGTATTCTTCGAGATCGGCGCGACCGTCGGCCAGTTGTTCCGAGAGGGCGTGCTGGTGAATATAGTGCCAGTCTTCACCGAGCAGATCCTTGGCAGCGGCGATTAGGCCATCCAGATGCGCTTCGGCATCCGGTTCGAGGGGGGGCGCACAGGCCAGCACGGCGGCGGCCGGATGCACGTAGCGGTCGCCATGCGCATCCTTGATTTGCACCGCCATGTCACGCACGTAGTCGCCCTGATAAGCATTGGGCGGGAAAGGCACGACTTCGCCGAAGATTTCCAGATAGCGCAGCCAGGTGGAGACCGCGAGGATGTCCATCTGGCGGCCGGCGTCATTCACATAGTATTCACGACAGACTTCGTGACCGGCGAAAGCGAGCAGATTGGCCAGACTGGCGCCAAAGGCCGCCCCCCGTCCGTGACCGACATGCAAGGGCCCGGTCGGATTGGCCGAGACGAATTCGACCTGTAGCTTGCCAGGCTTTTTCGCGCCGCGCCCGAACGTGTCGCCCTGTGCCAGCACGGCATGCACGACGGCCGTTTTGGCAGTGGGCGCGACGGTGAAGTTGATAAAACCGGCACCGGCAACTTCGGTCTTCAGCACCCATACCGAGGGGGGCAGTTCATGTACCAGCCGGTCGGCGATCTTGCGCGGATTTTCTTTCAGGCCCCGGGCCAGTTGCATGGCCAAGTTGCTGGAAAAATCGCCGTGGGTGGCGTCGCGTGGGCGTTCGAGGTGGATTTCGGCACTGGCGCCGGGCGCTACGCTGGCCAGTGCAGCGCGCAGCAGTTCGGCGAGGTGCGCCTTGATATCCGTGAGTTCAGTGGGTTTGGGGGACATGTGGCGATTATAGCCTTCGCGTTTACTTGGCCCAGCGGATTTCCCGTGCCGTTTCGGGGCCGATCATCACCTGATCGAGGCTACGGGGGGTCTCCGCCGCAGAGGCGGTGATGGGAATGCGGCCACCCATGATTTCGGCATAGGATTGCGGCAATACCGGTTGCTTGTCGGGTTCGGCATAGCCGGCCGGAAAGCGGGGAAAATTGTTGGCCGGATCATATTTGTCCGTAGCCCCCAGCGTATGCAGCAGCTCATGGGCAATGATGACGGCGTTCGAGCCGGCCATTTCCTGGCTCGCAAAGGCATTGATCACACCCAGCATTCCCTGGGTGAGGCCGACCGAGTGGGACAGCATGGGATTGTGTTCGGGATCATGAAATAGCACGAACAGACGGATGGCTGGCTTCGGCCCCGCAATGGCATCATGTCGCCATGCCCACCAGCGCATTTGCAAGCTCCAGAGAATGGCTTCCAGGGCGCTGGGGTTGCGAGGCGGGGGCGGGGGGCGTTGCGTTAGCGGTGGGGCAACCGTTGTTGAAACCGGTCGTAGAATCGTCAATCCCCAGCGTTTTGCTTCGTCATCGAAAAAGGCATCGATTTTCTGGAAACTATCCGGTTTTAGCTGGTCGACATAACGCCGAGTGGTTTCGCTGTCATCGGCGGCAATCGGGTAAATGCCAACAAAAAGCGTGTGTTCCCAAGCGGTTGCGCGTGACTTGGCAAGCCAGGCGGTTTGCGCGACCGTGGCCAGGATCAACAGCAGGATGACAATGCGAAATAATTTTGGCATCGGCAAAATCTGAAATGATTCGGGGTGGCTAGGTTAAACTCGTGACATGAAAACACCAAACATCCTCTATCGTTCCGTGCTTGGCCTCCTGGCCGGGCTATGGGTCGCCACCAGCGCGCAAGCGCTTTCTCTGGCAGATATCTCGGGTCAGGAAGCCGGCGGCGGCCTGAAGGAAGCGCTGACGCAGGGGGCCGGCAAGGCGGTTGATCTGCTGGGCAAGAGCGATGGCTTCCTGAAGAATCCGAAGGTGAAGATTCCCTTGCCGGAAAGCATGCAGCAGGTCGAAGGCCTGATGCGCGGCCTCGGCATGGGCAAGCAGGCCGATGAACTGATCACCGCCATGAACCGCGCGGCCGAGGCTGCGGTTCCCGAGGCCAAGACATTGTTGGTGAACGCCGTGAAGCAGATGTCGGTCGAAGATGCCAAGGCGATACTCTCTGGCGGTGATAATGCCGCCACCCAGTATTTCCGTAGCAAGACAGCCGCCCCCTTGGGGCAGAAGTTTCTGCCCATCGTCAAGAAGGCCATTGGCAAGGTAAAGCTGGCGGAGACCTATGAAAAGTTTGCCAAGAAGGGTGCCAAGTTCGGTCTGATCAAGGATAAGGACACCCAGCTTGAGCACTACGTGACGGAAAAGGCGCTGGATGGCCTTTACCTGATGATTGCCGAAGAAGAAAAAGCAATTCGAACCAACCCCATGGGGGCTGCCAGCAGCCTCGCCCAAAAAGTTTTTGGTGCACTTAAATAATCATGAAAGTCGACCTGCGCAAGATTTACCGTTTTGACCCTGTTGCTCGCAATGAAGATGGTTCGCTGCCCAAGGGCGGCAATGTCTATTACGAGTGTGACGATTGCAAGGTGATCGTCGCCTCCGTCTCGCACATCAAAGCCGCGTGTGGCTGCGGCAATGTGGTGGGCGGCGGCGGTGCAACCGAGGTTAAGGAGCCCACCAAGATCAATCCGCTGCGCGGCACATTGAAGTAAGCAGTGCATGGATTGAACCCGCCGCAGCGGGAGGCGGTGTGGTATCTGGAGGGTCCCCTGCTGGTGCTGGCTGGTGCCGGCAGTGGCAAAACGCGTGTGATCACGCAGAAGATCGCCTATCTTTTGAGCGACTGCGGCATGGCGCCGCAGCACGTGATGGCGATCACCTTCACCAACAAGGCGGCGCGCGAGATGAAGGAGCGGGCCGTCAAGCTGATCGGCGAGCGCGCCAACGAAGTCAGCATCAGCACCTTCCACGCACTCGGCGCGAAACTGCTGCGTCAAGAAGCACGTGCCATTGGCCTCAAGCCGAGTTTTTCCATCCTCGATGCCAGCGATACCGGCGCCCTGTTCGGCGAGATGCTCAAGGACGTCGACAAGGCACGCATCAAGCTGATCCAGCAGCGTATCTCCCTGTGGAAGAACGCGCTGCTGACACCGGAGCAGGCGCTGGAACAGGCCGAGGACGACCTGGCGGTTGGTGCGGCGCGGGTGTATGCCGAATACGAGCGCAGCCTGCGTGCCTATCAGGCGGTGGACTTCGATGACCTGATCCGCCTGCCGGTAAAGTTGCTGGAGGAGCACGACGAGGTCGCCCTGCGCTGGCGCACGCGCGTCTGGCATCTGCTGGTGGACGAATATCAGGACACCAACCGTTGCCAGAACCGCCTCCTACGTTTGCTGACGGGCGAACGCGCTGCCTTTACGGCGGTGGGCGACGACGACCAGTCGATCTATGCCTGGCGTGGTGCGGACGTCGAAAATCTGCGCCAGTTGCAGGTCGACTTCCCGCGTCTGAAGGTGATCAAGCTGGAGCAGAACTACCGCTCGACCACGCGCATCCTCAAGGCGGCGAACAGCGTGATCAAAAACAATCCCAAGCTGTTCGACAAGAAGTTGTGGTCGGACAAGGGGCATGGCGATGCGATTCGGGTGATGGCGTGCCGTGACGGCGAGCATGAAGCCGAATGGGTGGTGACGCGCCTAATGGCGCACAAGTTTGAGACGCGGGGCAAATGGCACGACTACGCGATTCTCTACCGTGGTAATTTTCAGGCGCGCGCTTTCGAGCAGCAGTTGCGTGCCCACAAAGTGCCTTATGTGCTCTCGGGCGGGCAGTCCTTTTTCGACAAGAGCGAGATCAAGGATGTCACCAGCTATCTGCGCCTGCTGGCCAATCAGGACGACGATCCGGCTTTCTTGCGCGCCTCGCGTACGCCCAAGCGCGGCATCGGCAATACCACGCTGGAAGCGCTGGGGCAGGCCGCCGGACGGCGCCATATCAGCCTGTTCGCCGCCATCTATGCGCCGGGCGTCGAGCTGGAAATCAAGCCGGCGCAACTGGTGGCCTTGCGCGAGTTCGGCGACTTTATCAATCGCATGGAATGGCGTGCTGCGCGAGAACCGGCGGGAACGGTGCTGGAAGATTTGCTGCGGGCGATTGGTTACGAAGCCTGGCTGTTCGAAACGCTGGAAGCGAAGGATGCCGAAACGCGCTGGCGCAACCTGCACGAATTTACCGGCTGGCTCGCGGGTAAGGGTACAGAAGAAAACAAGACACTGATCGAGCTGGCGCAGACCGTGGCTTTGATCACCATGCTCGACAAGCAGGATGAGGACGTCGATGCGGTGCAACTGGCAACCCTGCATGCCGCCAAGGGACTGGAATTCCGCCATGTCCATCTGGTCGGCGTCGAAGAAGGTTCGCTGCCGCATCGCGAGTCGATCGATGCCGGCAACATCGAGGAAGAGCGGCGGCTGATGTATGTCGGCATCACACGTGCACAGATGAGCCTGAATATCAGTTGGTGCGCGCGGCGCAAACAGGGCAAGGACATCATGGAACGCAGCCTCTCGCGCTTTATCGCCGAGATGGACGGCAGCGATGGTGATATCAAGTTTGAAGGCGGGGCCGTCTCGTCAGCGCCGACATTTGAGGATCGCGTTTCAGGCAATGTCCGCCTAGCCAATTTCAAGGCCATGCTGGGGAAAAAAGCGCCTCAATAGCTTTCCGGCGGACTTTCCTGATCGATTGCCCAGCGCGCGGCCTCGATTAACTTGGCCTGACGTTCCTCATTGAGACCATTCATGTGGCTGGCCAGCCATTCGAGGCTGGCGCCGTGAATCAGGCGTTTGGCTTGGACGAGGTCATCCGGCAGGGCGGGATCATCGGGCGAGTTGGCCAGATGCCGTGCGGTATCGAGATACAGTTTGCACAGGTTGGCGCGCACATTGTCGGCGCCGTGAATCAGCTGGATCAACAGCGGTGGCAGTTCCCAGACGGTAGCGCACTTGAGCGACAGGTCGCGGAATCGAAAGCCGCAGGCCATCTCCTGTGCCTGAGCGGAGCGGGTGGCCTTGCCGCTTTTGAGCATGTCCTGCGCGGCTTGCGGCAACTCCGGCACAAAATGCCACAGCAGCAACTCACCGGTTTCTGCCAGCAAAGCAGCCATCGCGACCTCTTCCGGGGCAATGTCGGAACGTGCGCGCCCCCACATCTGGGCAATCTGACTGGCCAGCACGGCACGCGCCGAGCAGGCCAGCAGGCCAAGTCGATGCTCGTCGGTTTCCGTGCAGCCGAGCAGCAGGTTGCGAAAGGTCTTGATGCCCAGTTGCATGACAGCACCCAGCGGCGTGGTGGTGTCGCGCCCGAGACGGTGGGTGCGGCGCTTCTCGGCTTCGCGCAACAGCCGCAGGCAGAGAAAGGGATCGCTGATGACAAGGATGGTCAGATCGGCGGCGGAAAGGTCATCACCCTGCGTTTCTTCCAATGCCCGCAGCATCAACTTGCTGCGGCCGATGCAAGGCAGGGTCTGGTTGGTCAGAAAGGCCGCCCACTGATCAACGCCCCAGTGTCTCTGGTGTTCCGTCTGCATGACTTCCCCCATTTCCCCCGTTGCGGGAATAACGGCAGATTCTGCTTACGCTTTAACAGCAGTCAATGCGCGAATTCTGGCTTTCTGTATCCGTATCGGGATTTGTGCCTTGTCTTCGCAGGTCTGGGCAATTGCGCCGGCATCGATAGATTGCACGGCGGCCAAGGCGGTGCGCCAGTGTTCCACTGCCGTAAACGGACGCTCGGTATAGCCAAGGCGTCCGCGATAATCGGCCTCGCAGGCACCGAGGATTTCCTCGAAGCGGGCCGGGCGGCGCAGGGCGTCGCAGCGTTCGAGAATCTTGAGCTGGGTGTCCGGCCGCAATTCGGCCACCTTGCCGATGTCGCCATGAAAGCGGGCGACCAGTCGGGCGGCATCGCGACAGTCGGCCGGCACGCGCAGGCGCTCGCAGATGGGTTCCAGCAGCGTGACGCTACGCTGTTCGTGACCGATGTGGCGCGGCAGGATGTCGGCAGGCGTGGTGCCTTTGCCCAGGTCGTGCACCAGCGCGGCGAAGCGTGCCGGCAGCGAAAGCCTGAGCCGCGCGGCCATGTCGATGACCATCATGACATGCACGCCGGTATCGATCTCCGGGTGGTATTCGGCCCGTTGCGGCACGCCCCACAGGCGATCCAGTTCCGGCAGCAGCTTTGCCAGGGCGCCACAGGCACGCAGGGTTTCGAACATGCGCGAGGGCTTTTCTTCCATCAGCCCGCGTGCCAGTTCCTGCCAGACGCGTTCGGCGACCAGCGCATCCACTTCGCCCTGCGCGACCATCGCCTGCATCAGCCCGAGGGTTTCAGGAGCTACCGTGAAATCGGCAAAGCGCGCAGCAAAGCGCGCGAGGCGCAGGATGCGCACGGGATCTTCGGCAAAGGCCGGCGAGACGTGGCGCAGCAGCTTGCGTTCAAGATCGGCACGGCCGTTATGCGGATCGACCAGCACGCCATCTTCACCGCGCGCCATGGCGTTGATGGTCAGGTCGCGGCGGATCAGGTCTTCTTCAAGCGTGACGTCGGTACTGGTGTGGAAGACAAAGCCGGCATAGCCCGGCGCCGTCTTGCGCTCGGTGCGCGCGAGGGCGTATTCCTCATGCGTCTGCGGATGCAGGAAGACCGGGAAATCGCGGCCGACGGGCTTGAAGCCGCGTGCCGCCATGGCTTCCGGGGTGGCGCCGACGACGACCCAGTCACGATCCTGTACCGGCAGGCCGAGCAGTTCATCGCGCAGCGCGCCGCCGACACAATAGATCTGCATCGCCGAAATTGCCTAAGCGGCTAGATAGCCCGGCGCCACGACCTCCAGAGGGGTAGCGGTCAGGCCGAAGGGCAGCGTGCAACCAGCGGCGCAGACACTGGGTACCTGCATGGACCAGACGTTGTCGCGGGTCATTGGCCCTCTGGGCAGAAATTCCATCAGGAAGGCCTGCAGGATCGAGAAGGCAAATGGCAAGCCGATGATCGGACGGGGATGGCCGCTGACCTGGCCGGCGTAGGCGACCAGTTGCTGCAGCGTGTATTCGTGTGGCCCGCACAACGGATAGGTCTGGCCGCGGCTTTCCGGATGATCGAGGCTGGCGATGATCGTAGAGACGACATCCTCGATCCATACCGGTTGGAAGCGCGCGTCGGCACAGGCCAGCGGCACGATGGGCGCGAGCTTGAGCAGGCCGGCAAACAGCGTCAGAAAGGCATCACCCTGGCCGAAGATCACCGAGGGCTGGAAGATTGTGACATCGGGATAGGCGACCTTCAATGCCGCTTCCCCGGCGGCTTTGGAACGCAGGTATTGCGAGGGGGCATCGGGCGCGGCGGCGAGGGCCGAGATGTGCAGCAGGCGTGGCACGCCCGCAGCCTTGGCGGCGCGGGCGATCTTGCCCGGCAGTTCGGCATGGGCGCGTTGGAAGTTGCCCTTGAGGATGCCGACCAGGTTGATCACGACATCCTGTCCGACCATCAGGCGGGCCAGCGTGGCCTCATCGTAAACGTCGGCCTGAACGATACGGGCTGTTGGCAACACGGCCAGATGACGTACGCGTTCCGGCCGGCGGGTCGGCAGGGTAATGCAAAAGTCGGCGCTGGCAGGACGGCTCACCAAGCGGCGCGCCAGGGCGCCGCCGACAAATCCAGTCCCACCGATCAACAAAATGTTCTTCATGGTAAATCCTCTGCAGTGCCATCACCGAAGCCGCGCGGCCGGATGGTGCCGAGCCGCTGGGTCAGCGTGGGTTGGGCAATGCCCATCAGGGCGGCGTAGTGCACGGCATTGGCCAGCACTTTCTTGACGTAGTCGCGCGTCTCGTTGAAGGGAATCGTTTCCGCGTAGATGGCGCCTTCGAGCGGACGCTCGCCGCGCCACTTGCGGGCGCGCCCCGGTCCGGCGTTGTAGGCCGCCGACGCCAGTACCGGGTGGTTGTCGAGACTGTCCATGACCATCTTCATGTAGTTCGTACCAAGGGTGACGTTGGTGTCCATTTCAGTCACCTTGGCAGGATGATAGTTGGTCATGCCGATTTTCTTGGCGACCCACTTGGCGGTCGCCGGCATCAGTTGCATCAGCCCTTTGGCACCCACACTGGATTTGGCATCCATGATGAAGCGGCTTTCCTGACGCATCAGGCCATAGACCCAGGCGGGGTCGAGCCCGACGTCACGTACGCGCGGCTCGACCTGATCGTAGAACGGCGTGGGATAGCGCAGCGAGAAATCATGTTCGGCGCGCGTGCGGTCGGCGGTATTGATGGCGCGATCGATTACCGCTTCACGGCGGGCGAGTTCCGCTGCCGCCAGCAGTTCACGGTCGGAGAGGCGCGTGAGCGGCCAGTTCCACTCGCGGATGCCGTCGATACGCATGCCGGCGCGAATCAGCGCCAGGCCGCGTATCAGTCCGGGGTGTGCCTGGGCGGCGGCCAGTTCGGCCTCGCTGATTGGCGCCGCCTTGGCGGGGAGCGCGCCCGACTTGCCCAGCGCTTCGCTGGCGAGAATGCCGTAGAAGCTGGCCTGGCCGGCAATCTTCTGGAACAGTGCCTGGGCGGCATCGCGTTGGCCCAGCGCGCTGTGCGCACGCGCCTGCCAGTAGAGCCACTCGGGTTGGGCGGCCTGCACACTCGGCATGGCGGCAATGGCGCGCATCACCCGCGTCCAGTCTTCGTTACGCAGGGCGCTACGCACGCGCCAGGCACGCTGTTCTTCGTCAAGCGCACCGCCCAGCTTCTCGGCCTGATCAAACCAGTCGTTGGCGCTGGGCTGATGGGCAATGGCGGCCCAATACGCCAGCCGTCCCCAGCCGGCACCCCGTTCGACGTCGGGATAGGCTGCTTCAATGTCGGTCCAGCGTGCCGCTGCCACGCGTACGTCGGTACGCGCCATGCGCAGTACGGCAAACAGGGCCAGTTCGCGGCCGCTGCGCGATGCGGCAAAGCGTTCGGGCAACTTGGCGAGATAACGTGCTGGATGGTTGTCGATGGCTTCGAGCGTGCGCCAGGCTGGTGCTTCTTTGGCGGGCAGCCAGCCAATCAGGGTGCGGGCTTCCTTGAGCTTGCCGAGGGCCAGTTGGCGGCGCAGACGTTCCCACAGCTTGTCGTTGGGCAGTGAGCCCTGATTGGCCAGTCGCGCCAGCGGCGCGTGACAGGGTTCGGCCAGCGGCGCTTCGCTGGTCAGCAGCACATGCGCTTCGTCCTGCGCTTCGGGTTCGCCCAGACGTAGACGGATATCAAGGCCACGGCACTGGGCGTCGGCATCGGGCCGTTCCATGTGAGCGAACTGGACGCGTGCGGCCGACCAGTCTTCTTGGCGCATTAGCCACTTCAGCCAGTCGCCACGCGCTTTTTCACCCAGATAGGTGCCGTTGTGACGCTCCACAAACGCTGCCATGCCATCATCCGAGCCATCTTCGAGGCGTTGGGTCAGGCGAAAATAGTCGACCCACGGCAGGAGTGGATGGCTGCTCAGATCGTTGGCCACACGGGCAAACTTGTTGCGCTCGCCTTTGATAAACGCCTCGCGGGCGGCGGCGAACGTCGCATCCTCGGGGTGGGCCGTTTGGGCAAAAACCGAGGATGCCAAGGGGATGGCAAAGAGCAGGCTGAGCGGAGACAAAGACTTTAGCTGCATGGTGCGGCACGGAATTGACTATGATCCTCCCAGAGTAGCACAGGCCCATCCGCCTTCCATGACCGATCACCGCGAGAAACCCCCTGCCAATCCCGATGCTGCCAGCGATGCAATCCGCACCCGCTTGCGGCGCGAGTGTATTGCGGCCCGCCAAGCCATGCCGGCGGCGCAGCGTGCCGCGCATGAGACGCGCATCCTTGCGCTGCTGTGGGAGTGGTTTGCCCCCCAGCCTGCTGGCAGCGTGGGTTTTTGCTGGCCGATTCGGGCCGAGGTCGATTGCCGGCCGCTGATCCTGCGCTTGCTGGCGACTGGCTGGCAGGCCGCAATGCCGGTGGTGGTCGAACGTGATGCACCGATGTGCTTCCGTGCCTGGGTTCCCGAGGTGCCCATGACCCATGACCCCTACGGGATTCCGGTGCCGCTATCGGCAGAACGCCCCACGCCCTCGGTGCTGCTGCTGCCCCTGGTGGCCTACGATGCAGCGGGCTATCGGCTGGGTTATGGCGGTGGATATTTCGATCGCACACTGGCCCGCTGTACGGTGCGACCTGTTACGCTTGGGATTGGCTATGCCATTAGTCATGTCGACAGCATCCATCCGGCCGCGCATGACATTCCGCTGGACATGGTAGTGACCGAGGCTGGGCTGCAACGCTTTTCTCCTTGATTTCCTTAAAATTCAGGCCGAAGATGCCGTAAGAGTGAAGGATGACCAGTTTGCCATGACCGCCGACCCCTGTTTCCCGCTTGTTACCCTGCAACCACTGACGGATGCCAGCCAGGCATGGGTGGCGTTGCGATTGTGTGGCGAGCACCCGTTGGATACGCCATCCCTGGTGCGCGTGTTGAGTGGTTTCGGACTCGCCGACATCATTGTCGATCTGCCCTGCGTTGCGTGTATTGATCCCGCGGGCTTTGATCCAGCACCCCTTGCGCCCTTTGCGCCACGCTTGCAGTTGGCAATCACCGCCGCTGCCGCTGCCGATCCGGGGCTGGCGCCTGCTCGTGCCGCCTTGTCGGCGGCCGGCTATACGCTGCTGTCGAGCGATGAGATTCTCCTGACGGTGCCGGCGATTGCGGTGGAGGCTCCCCAGAAGCAGGAGGCGCCGACCCGCGGCTTGTTGCTCAAGCTGATGCAGCTGGTCACCTCGGATGCCGACACGGACGAGATCGAGGCCCTGATCAAGCATGACCCGAATCTTTCCTACCAGTTGCTGAAGCTGGTGAATTCGGTGGCGTTTGCGCCCGGCAAGAAAATTACCAGCTTTGGTCAGGCGATTGCCCTGCTCGGACGGCGCCAGTTGCAGCGCTGGCTGCAACTGCTGCTCTATACGCGCCAGCCGGGCAGTCAGCACGCCAGCCCTCTGCTGCCGCGTGCGGCGCAACGCGCCGGCCTGATGGAGGCATTGGCCAAGCGTCAGGGACTGGCGCACGAGATGCAGGATTACGCCTTCATGGCTGGCATGTTCTCGCTGCTCGACCAGTTGTTCGGCGTGCCGGTGGCGGAGGTGATTGCGCCGCTCAATCTGCCGGACCCTCTGGTACAAGGGCTGACAACGGGCGAGGGTACGCTGGGGGCGCTGCTGGCGGTTGCGGTCGCCAGCGATGGCCCACCGACGCCGGCATTGGGTAAGACCGTCGCGCGCCTTGGCATCGCACCGGAAGACTGGGCGGCGGTGCAGGTGGAAGCCTTGCGCTGGGCCGTGCAGGTAAGCAAGGAAGCCTGATGAGCACCGAGACGCCCAAGAATTCTGCCGCGCTCACAACAGCACGCGCACAGTGCGAAGCGGCACGTGGTGTCCCCGGGGGCTGCTTGTTGGCGCCGCAGACGCAGATCATTGACCAGCTTCACGAGTCGGTCGTCACGATGGATCTGGGCGGCTTCATCACCGGCTGGAATCGCGGCGCCGAGCAGTTGTTCGGTTATACCGCCGTAGAGGCGATCGGCAAGCACATCCTGTTTCTCTACGCTGATCCTGATGCCGAGGATGATAGCGAGGGTTTCGACGGCGCTTTCCTTGAACATGGCGGTCGTGAACTGGAAGTGCGGCGGCGGCGCAAGTCTGGCGAGGTGTTCTGGGCCAGCCTGCAATTGTCCCTGATGCGCGATGCACAGGGCATCCCCTGCGGCCTGATCGGTTATCTCTCCGATATCACGGCACGCATCGAGGCCGAGAAGACGATGCGCCTGCAGTCGCGCATCTTCGAACACAGCGAGGAAAGCATCCTCATCACCGACCCCGAGCGCCTCATCCTCTCGGTCAATCCGGCCTTTTATGCGATGACCGGTTACACCGAGGAAGAGGTCATCGGCAAGACCACCGGTTTCCTGCGCTCCGACAAGCATCCGCCGCACTTCTACGACGAGATCTGGAAGCATGTCGAGACCGAGGGTAGCTGGAATGGCGAGATCTGGACGCGGCGCAAGAATGGCGAGGACTTTGCCAGTTGGGCGTCGATCAGTCTGGTGAGAAACCGCGATGGCGGTTTGTGCAATTACTTTTCCATCTTTACCGACATTACCGAGCGCAAGAAGGCCGAGGAGCGTATCCACCACCTCGCCTATTACGACGGATTAACCGGCCTGCCCAATCGCACGCTGCTCTACAAGCTGGTGGATCAGGCGCTCGTCGAAGCACGCCGCCATCGCCTGCATGGCGCGATCCTGTTCATCGACCTCAACCGCTTTAAGCCGATCAACGATACGCTTGGACACGGGATTGGCGACCATCTGCTGTGCTGTGTCGCGGACCGCCTGCGCGGTGCCGTACGCACTGAAGATGTCGTGGCGCGTTTGGGGGGCGATGAATTCGTCGTGGCCCTGTTCGACATCACGCGCCGCGAACATGCGGCCGTGGTAGCGCAAAAGATACTGGCTGCCCTCGATCCGCCCTTCAAAATCGAGGAGCACGAACTCAAGATTGGCGCTGCCATCGGTATCAGCGTTTATCCGCGCGATGGCTTTGAAACCGAAGCCTTGCTGCGTATGGCCGATATTGCCATGTACCGCGCCAAGCAGACCGGCCAGGATGGTTATGCCTTCTACAGCCACGACATGAACCAGCGCGCCCTCGATCGCCTCAAGATCGAGACCGGCTTGCGCCATGCCCTTGAGCATGACGAGTTGCTGCTCTATTACCAGCCCAAGGTGGATATCGCCTCGGGACGCATCGTTGGCGCCGAGGCGTTGGTCCGCTGGAAACACCCGGAGCGCGGCATGGTGCCACCGGGTGAATTCATTCCCGTGGCTGAAGAGTCCGGTCTGATTGTGCGCATCTCCGCCTGGGTGCTCGAAGCTGCCTTGAAGCAGGCCCAGGCCTGGCAGGCCGAAGGATTGCCGCTCACCAAGGTGGCCGTCAACCTGTCGGCGCGCGATTTCTCGCCCGATCTGGCCGAGCGTGTCAAGACCATGCTGGCGCAGCACGATTTGCTGCCGGCCTGGCTTGAACTGGAAATCACCGAAGGCATGCTGACGCACAGCAGCGAGGATGTCATTGCCATGATGGATGCGCTGACCGCCTTCGGCGTGACGCTCTCGCTCGACGACTTTGGTACCGGCTATTCAAGCCTCGCCTACCTCAAGCGCTTTCCGATCGACACGCTCAAGATCGATCAGTCCTTCGTGCGCGGCATTCCTGATGATGGCAACGATTGCGCGATTGCCGGCGCCATCGTCAGCATGGCGCAGCGTCTTGGCCATCGCGTCATCGCCGAGGGCGTCGAGACGCGGGCGCAACTCGATTTTCTGCGCAGCCTTGACTGCCAGGAAATCCAGGGCTACCTGTTCTCGCCACCGGTACCGCCCGAGAAGTTTGCCGAGATGGTGCGAGCGGGTAAAACCCTGTGACAGGTGCCGTACCCCATGCGGGGCATTTCATCCTGTCAGCGCCGACTTTTTATAGAATCGTGTCATGAATAGCAAACGGCTGATATTGCGTTTATGTTGCGTAGTTTGTTGGGCAGGGACCTCCTTGGCCCTGGCGGCAGATGCGGGCATCGTCAAGACAGTGCGCGGGCAGGTCACACTGGAGCGTGCTGCCCAGCGGCATGAAATCAAGGTGGGGGATGCCGTTCGGGAGAAGGATCGCGTCACCGTCTTGGGTGACGGTAGTATCGGCATCAGCATGCATGATGAAACCTTGCTGAGTCTTGGACCGAATTCGACGATGGTCATTGGCACGTTTGCCTACAACCCGGTGACCCGGGAAGGACAGGTTGAAACCTCGATCCTGAAGGGCACGCTGCGCTATGTCACCGGACTGATCGGTCGTGCCAACCCGGCGGCCATCAAGGTGCTCACGCCAACCTCGACGATGGGCATCCGTGGTACCGAGTTCATTGTCGACGTACCCGAATGATTGCACGGCCGTTCTGCATTCCCGCCTTGCTGGCGGCTGCCTTGCTGCAGGCCTGCGCGAGCGAGCGCATTATCTTGCTACCGCAGCCCGATGGCACGCCCAGCGCCGTGGTGGTCGAGTCGAAGGGGCGGTCGGTTGTTCTGGATCAGCCTTACGCTGTGGCCGAAGTCTCCGGGCGCCGTATCGAGAAGCAAGTGACCGATGCGGCCAGTGTGGAAGTGCGCTACAAGGCAGTGAGCGAGGCGCTGCCGCCCAGACCACGTTCCTTTGTGCTGCACTACGAGTTCGGGACGACCAAGCTGACGGCACAGTCACGCGGCCGCATTGACGAAATGCTCGATGAAATCAAGCGGCTTCCAGCGCCCGAGATCATCATCATTGGCCACACCGATCAAATCGGCGTCGATAGCGTTAATGATGCCCTTTCACTGAAGCGGGCTGAAGCCGTCGCCCAGCTATTAAAAGCCAAGGGCATTGACCCGCGCAGCATCGAAACCGTTGGCCGTGGCAAGCGCGAAATCCTGGTGAAAGGAAGACCGGGGGTGCCGGAAGAGAAAAACCGGCGCGTCGAAATTCGTATCAAGTAGCGCAAACGGCTTGCGCAATGCGGTCCAGTGCCGTTTCAAGCAGAGATGGCTGTGTCCCGAAGTTGAGGCGTACGTACTGTCCATAGGCATTTCCCGGGCCGAAATCGCGACCATTCGAGAGGCCAACCCCGGCCTGTTCGAATTCGCGGGCCGGATGTTCCCGGCCCCAGTCGCGGCAGTCTATCCAGGCCAGGAAGCTGGCTTCCACCGTGTGCATCGACAGACCGGGCAGGGCATTGATGGTGCGCTCGACCTTGGCGGCATTGCCGCGCAGCGTGGCGAGCAAGTCCTGGCGCCAGGCTTCGCCATCGTGATAGGCGGCTTCACAGGCGGCCAGCCCCAGCACATTGACGTGCGGCACGATGCCCTGCATGGCGGCTTCGAACTGATGGCGTAGCGCGGCGTTCGGGATGATGGCGAAGGAACAGCCGAGGCCGGCGATGTTGTAGGTCTTCGAGGGCGCCATCAGGGTGATGGTGCGTGCGGCGATTTCGGGCGAGAGCATGGCAAAGGGGTGATGTTGCCCTTGTAAGGTCAGGTCGCAATGAATCTCGTCAGAACAGACGACGAGATCATGCTTCTCGGCCAAGGCGGCGAGTTGCCACAGTTCGTCGTCGCGCCAGGCGCGGCCGACGGGGTTGTGCGGGTGGCACAGCAGGAACAGCCGGGCGGCCTTCATGATGGCATCGGCGGCGGCGAAATCCCAGCACCAGCCACCCCCATTTTGTACCAGCGGCAGCGTCAGCAAATGTCGGCGCTGGCAGGACGGCGCGGTGAGGAAGGGCGGATAAACCGGCGTGGCGGTGAACACCCCGCCTTCAATGGCGCGGCAGGCGGTATGCAAGCCGGGCACCAGCCCCGGCAGCCAGACCAGCCAGTCGGGATCAATGGACCAATCATAGGCGCGCTGGCAATGGGCGACGATGGTGTCGATGAGCGATGGCCAGGGCTGGCCGTAGCCGAACAGGCCGCTGGCGATGCGCTCCTGCAAGGCCGTAATGACGGTGGGCGGACTGGGGAAATCCATATCCGCCACCCATAACGGAATGACGTCACGGCCGGCGTAGCGGTTCCAGCGGAGGGAGTCTTGCGGAGGTGGCGGCTGCAGGGCCGGGATCATCTTGCCTGGAAGAGAAAGTCGCCCCCCTCAATGTGGCCGGCAGAAAGTACGGCACCATACTGGGGTTCCTGTGGGAATTCCTTGGTGACACGGCCATGAACGTTGCGCCAGATCTCGACGCCGGGGGATACTGCGCCAACTTGTTCTAGCGTCTTGATCAGATTCCAGGCAAAGATCGAATGACCGGCGCGCCCTTCGTCCGAGACAGGTTCATCGCCACCGGAGGAGAGCACGACGACGGAGCGGCGCTTGAGAATCTCTTCTGCCGTCGTACCAGCGCCGACTTTTTGCTCTTTCGTCAGCGAACCGGAGAAGCAACTGTCCGATACCAGCATCAACTGACGGGCGGGAATGGCTTTCAGCAGCTTGGAGATATCGGTGTTGGAAATCCAGTTGGCGGCGGTTTTGGCCGAGGCGTCGACGGGAATCCAGAACCCCATGCCGGTATCGTCCATCAGATAGCCGTGGCCGGCGTAGAACAGCAGTACGTTGTCCTCGGCTCTGGCATCTCTGGCAATGCGATTAATGGCCTCGACAATGCCGGCCTTGCCGACATTTTCCAGGCGCTGTACGTCGTAGCCGAAGCGCGCTTTGAGCAACTCGGCAACCTTTGTGGTGTCAGCCCCCGGGGTTTCCAGGGACGGGATAGGCGGCGTGTAGGCCATATTGCCGACCAGTAGTGCGATACGCCGTCCGCCGCCGATTGCTGGCATTGCCGCTGGCTGGGCGAGGCAGAGTGCTTCTGTTGTGCCGGGCGCACAATCGGGCACGTCCGCCGCCTTCGGATTGCGCCGCAGCTCTTCCAGCGCTTCGCGGTAGAGCAGGGTGCGCGCCTGATGGCGTTGCATGTCGATGGCGCGCATCTGGTTGATGCCAGGGATGCCGCCCATGAAGGCGGGCGGCCGCATTTGGGCTGCGGTGGGCAGGGCAATGCAAGCAGTCAGCAAGAGCAACAATCGTTTCATCGGGTTTTCTCCAACAGATGGCGCCAATCGCGGGACCAGCAGCAGCGGTGATCAAAGCCAGGAACGACATACAGCCGTCCGTCTGTGCGCTTGGCCAGTGGGGCGACGATGGCAGGTGGCACGATTTCATCCTTCTCGCCTACGAAATGTACTGCAGGTGGCCATGGGACGGGTAAATCATCCGGGTCCTGGCCGATCAGGGTAGTGACATCGTGATGGGCGGTCCAGGCAGCCAGCCGCAATGGAGCGGCAATCGTGATGAGCGAACTGACGTCCCTTCGCTGCGCGGCCAGCAGGGCAGCCATGACGCCACCTCCCGAATATCCAACCAGACGAAGGTGCTCCACACCCGCCACAGCTTTGAGACTGGAAAGCGCAGCGTTCAAGGCGGCGGTAGCTTCCGGTGCGAAGCGCCGGGTAGTCCATGCCGTCGGCACACATTGCGCCAAGGATGCCTCGTCCAGATACTGGCAGGGGCGCGCGAGATAGGCAACGGCAGGAGAGGAATCCGCGCGGGCAAGTGCCAATGCGACAGGCTCGTCCGGTGTTGGGTCGATGGGCGGACGCCATGGGGTCAACCATGCGGCGCCATCCCCCTCCAAATAAACGGTCAGTGTGTTTGCGGCACTGGTTTTACGCAGCAGGGCTTGAATGCGATGGGCGTTACTGCCGACGGAAACATCGATAAAGCCGCCTTGGGCGGTTTCTTGGCGGACAAACTGTCGGCCATCCAGTCCAGATGAAACACAGCCCGCCAGAAACAACAGGGCCGCGCCCGAGAGCGCGGCCCTGCAGTAAGACGAGAGCAGCATCAGAAGCGGATGTTGAGATTGCCCATCAGCGTCGAGTTGCGGGTATGGTTGCGACCGGTTTCATCGGTATAGGCAATCCCGCCGGTGAGCTTGTCTTTCAGCGAGAAGAAGTTCAGGCCGGCGGTGAGTGTGAAGCCATCCTTGTCCCAGGGTGCGTTGCCTTGTACCTTGCGGGTCACATCGGCGGTGTAAGCAATGCCGAGGTAGGGCATCATGCCGTTACTCATCCAGTAGCCGGCTTCAATGCCGACACGTGCCTGAGCCAGTGTTGAGGTTGCGGCCGTATTGGCGATGGTTGCTCCGTTATTACGCGTGTTCTCCGCTTCTTCCTGCGCCCACAAATAGCCGGCCTTGCCGGTAATCTGCCAGTTGCCGACCCAGTCGGCATAGGTGGCGTTGCCAGCCATGAAATAGCGGTCGGCATCGGTGCGGGCGGCACCTACGGAGTTTTCTCCCTCGCCGAAGCCGATGGCGGCGTCCAGCGCGATCTTGTCGGAAAGCTGGTAGCCCACATACGGAGCGATAGCGTAGCCGGTTGATGTCGATGCCGTGGCCCCCACACCAACCGAGCCGGCACCACGATCGAGCGCTGCCGAAGCGCCGACGATCCAGCGCGAATCGAGACGCATGTCACCGCCAACGACAAGGTTGGTGATGTCGGCGCTGTTGACCACGCGACCTGTCGAGGGGCTGGCGTCATATTTGTTGGCGCTCTGCGAAAGGTTAACCCATGTGTTCCACTTGTCTGGCGCACTGCCAGCGGCCATGCCGCTAACTGGTCCTTGCGTTAGCCGTACTCCGGGAGGGGCTGATGTACCCAGCAGACGTGAGCCAAGCCCGAGAGAGATGACGGAAACCTGTTGAAATAGCGTGGCACCAATCTGCTGGGTCGTGGCAGGGCTTGAACCGGGGAAACATTCTGGATGGTTTTTTTGGTAGTAGGCCAACTGGCTTGGGTCTGAAGCAACATAACCGAGTATCTCGGAACAGGAGGCGAAAGTGCTGCCAGACAGGACAGCCAGTGAGGTACCGAGCGCAAGGCGGTTGAATTTCAAGTTGAACTCCTTCAAGGTGAATTACTTGGCGGTGGCCTGAATGTCCTTCAGAGCACGGGTATAGAGCGAGACAAGCAGTTTCGCCTCGGGGTTGTTTACAGTGTTCTGCTTCATGTCGGCGAGCACCTGTTCGACACGATCAATTTGGCGCATTTCCAGCATGCCGGAGAGCAGATAAATCTCAGGGTTAAGATCACTCTTCTCTGCAGCATCGCGCATCTGCCGATAGTTGTCCTCAATCTTGGCAATCGCTTCCGGCGTTGGGATGGCGCGCAGGCGCATCACCCCGGCGCGCCCCTGACTGTCCAGGGAAGGCGTGCGGGCAATTTGTTTGACGATGGCCAGCGGTAATTGCTTGATCTGAGCCGCAGGTAGTCCCGTCGCCAAGCTTTCCTGGGTACCAATGGTGAGTTTGCCCGTACCACGCCAGGATTCCTGACGCCCGTTCTCAAAATAGGTAATCTGGACTTGGGCATCCTTTTCCAGCATCAGGTTGTCGCCGGATTTCAGCTTGACAAAGGCTTCGAGCGGGTTTTCTGCACCTAGCCGCAAGACCTTGCCATTGAGCGAGGTGATCAGGGCGGCTTCGGCGGCTGCCAGCGCGGGGGCAGCACAACTCATCCATGCCAAGGTAATCCAGATACAAAGTTTTTTCGTCATGTTGCGTCGCCCCCAATAATTTCACATGCTGCCACGGCTTCATTCCGGCCCTTGACGGCAAACTGGTGTCGCGCACCGACCTGAATACCTGGGCCAGCCTGCAACACCGTCTCTTCACTGGCGAGAATGTGGCAAGCTGCTTCCTTGGTTTTGCCTTCCAGCCGAGAGGCGACATTGACCGTATCACCGATGGCCGTATATTCCATACGCACCGAGGAGCCAATGTTACCGACAACGGCTTCTCCTGTGTGCAGGCCAATGCCAATATCAAAAGTTGGCAGGTTGCGATCAGGGAAGCGTGCTTTCATCCAGATGCGAAAATCGGCTGCGACTTCCCGTAGTGCCAGTGCGGCGCGCAAGGCACGGCGGGCATGATCCGGCTGGTCTAATGGCGCACCGAATTCGGCCATGATGGCATCGCCGATGAACTTGTCGATGGTCGCCCCTTCCGCCAGCAGGGCGGTACAGGCGCGCTCGAAATAAGTGTTGAGCATTTCCACGACCTCTTTTGCCGAAAGCTTTTCGGAGATGGTGGTGAAGTTGCGGATATCCGAGAACAGGACGGTAACCTGTTTCGCTTGCCCCCCCAGTTCCGGGAGTGCGGGAGATGCGAGCAGGGCAGCCACGACTTGTGGGGATACGTAGCGACCGAACATCTGGCCAATGCGTTCGCGCTCCCGCTCCTCGCGGGTTAGGCGGAAGATGGCCAAGCTGATCAGAACGACGACCATACCAAGATGCAGGTGGGCGACAGGAAACAGGATGTCGTGCCGAAAGGCCGCATAGGCGGTAACAGCTGCCGCTTGTGCCGCGAGGAGCACCAGCAGGACAGCACGCCAGGGCGAAATGTGGATACCGACAAAGGCGATGACGCCCAGCAGCCCGAGCATGATGGCAAGTCGAATCGGGGCTGGCGTTTCGTCGACAAAGCGACCTGACAGCAGGGTTTCGATGATGTTGGCTTGAATTTCCGGCCCGGTCATCAGGGAATTGGCGCCGCCGAAGCTGGTCGAGTAGGGCGTTGGGTGCACGTCGTTCATGCCGGCATAGCCGGCCCCGATGACCACGACTTTGCCTGACAAGGCACGGACATCTGGATCATTTGCGGCGTCGAGCGCCAGCAGCTTACGAAAGGACAGGGCCTGGAAGCTGCCGGGTGGACCGGCAAAGGCAACGGGAATGTCCCGTGTTTTTGCAATCTCACGATTCATGAAATGCCACGTATCGTCCAGTCTTTGGCCGCTGGCATGTACCGCAGCCAAGGCGCCGAAGGCCAGACGGGGCATGCCTTCCTGATGGGCAAATGGCGTGTCGGCTTCCACCATACTGAAACGACGTACGGCACCATCTGCGTCCGAGCGCAGATTGGCAAGGCCGACATAGCCCGGCATATCCATGTTTGGCAGGGCCAGCAGGTAGTCCGGGCTGGGCAGCACGAAGTCATCTGCCGTCTCGCCAGGGCCGACTTTGAAGCCGGCCAGCAGCACGCCACCGCGGTTGATTTCCAAACGGAATGGGCGGTCGTATTGCCTTGAGGCTTGATCACCCATCAGCCCCAGCTTTTCGATCCAGCGTTCGGGACTACCGCTGAAAAGAAAGTCAATGGCGACCACCTTGACGCCAACATCCTGAAGGACACTGGCAGCGCGGGCGAAATGCGGTGTCCAGAAGGCCAGCGGTTCATCAGGCCGTTCGTTCAAGGTGGGGTCGTCCAGCATGACTAGCGCAGTATGCTGCGGCGCATGGCGCGGGCCGGCGATGCGGTGCCAAAGATCGGTATAAAGGTAGTCGATGCGGGTGGCCGCACCGCTGCGGTAAAGACCCTCGACGATGGCGGAAGCCAGCAGTGCTGCCATCAAGGCAAGCACCCAGGTCTGGCGGGCGACAATGCGCATGTTCATGGGCTAACCCAGAAACAACCGATACGCCGGATGCTTCGATTCGTCCCAGTGACGATAGCCGAGGTTCTGCAGGAAGGCGCGGAAATCCTTCATCTCGCTGCGTGGCACCTGCATGCCGACCAGCACGCGCCCGGTGTCGGCGCCGTGGTTGCGGTAGTGGAACAGGCTGATGTTCCAGCCGGCGCTCATCTTGTCGAGGAAGTGCATCAGGGCGCCAGGCCGTTCGGGGAATTCGAAGCGGTAGAGCAGTTCGTTGGCCGCCTGCGGGGCATGACCGCCGACCAGATGACGGATGTGCACCTTCGCCATTTCGTCATCGGTGAGGTCGAGCGTGGCGTAGCCGTGCTTTCTCAGCAAACTGACGAGCTTGGTGGCTTCCGCACGGTTGGCGACCTGCATGCCGACGAAGACCTGGGCGGCGCCGGCATCGTGGAAGCGATAGTTGAATTCGGTGATGTTGCGATTGCCGATCAGGCTGACGAACTGCCGGTAGCTGCCGGGTTTTTCGGGCAGTGTCACAGCAAATACCGCTTCGCGCTGTTCGCCGACTTCGGCACGCTCGGCGACGAAGCGCAGCCGGTCGAAATTCATGTTGGCGCCGGAAGCGACGGCGACGAGTGTCTTGCCCTTGGCCTTGTGTTTGGCCGCCCAGGCTTTCGCACCGGCGACGGCCAGTGCGCCGGCCGGTTCGAGAATCGAGCGCGTGTCTTCGAACACATCCTTGATCGCGGCGCAGATGGCATCGGTATCGACCAGCACCATCTCATCGACCGTGTCCTTGCAGAGACGGAAGGTTTCCTCGCCCACCAGCTTGACGGCAGCACCATCGGCGAACAAGCCGACGCTGTCGAGTTTGATGCGCTTGCCGGCGGCCAGCGAACGGGTCATGGCATCGGCATCGGCAGCTTCGACGCCGACGATTTTCGTCTCCGGCCGCAGGCGTTTGATGTAGGCCGCCACCCCGGCAATCAGGCCACCACCGCCAACGCAGCAGAACACTGCGTCGATCGGATCGGGATGCTGGCGCAGGATTTCCATACCGATAGTGCCCTGACCGGCGATCACGTCGGGATCGTCGAAGGGGTGTACGAAGGAGAGCTTTTGCTTTTTCTCTAGCGTCAGGGCATGCGCATAAGCGGCGTCGTACGCCTCGCCATGCAGCACGACTTCACCGCCAAGTTTTCTGACCGCATCAATTTTGATCTGCGGCGTGGTGGTGGGCATCACGATCACGGCGCGGATGCCGAGCTTCTGTGCCGACAGCGCCACCCCCTGGGCATGATTGCCAGCCGAGGCGCAGATCACGCCGCGCTTGCGTTGCGGCGGCGGGAGATGGGCCATCTTGTTATAGGCGCCGCGCAGCTTGAAACTGAACACCGGCTGCATGTCCTCGCGCTTGAGGAACAGGCGGTTGCCGCTGCGTGCGGTCAGGTTGGGCGCCAGTTCGAGCGGGGTTTCGATCGCCACGTCATAGACGCGGGCGTTGAGAATTCTTTCCAGATAATCCATGGCAGGTCAGGGTGTACTGGGGGCGCAAGGGGGGGTGCAAGGGTAGCAGAGAGTAAAATTTTCAGCTTGAGTTTTATGTTCACTGGAGATTTCATGAAAATCCTGCCATCAAGCTGCCGCCGTTTATTCCTGTCGGTTGCTCTTTTGCTCGCGGCGCCTGCCTTTGCGCAGAGCGCGAAAGCCGAGTTGCTGCTGTATTGCGGGATTACCATGGTGCGGCCGATGACCGAGATTGCCCAGACTTTCGAGAAGCGCGAGAACGTCAGGATCAACATCGCCCAGGGTGGTTCGGAAGACCTCTTTCAGTCGGCCAGGAAAAGCGCTGCGGGCGACTGGTATCTGCCCGGTGAGCCTAGCTACTATCACAAGCATCTCAAGGAGGATATGTTTGGTGAGCACGTCACGGTGGGTTTCAATCAGATGGCGTTGATGGTGCAGAAGGGCAACCCCAAGCGTATCAAGCCAGACCCGAAGGAATTGCTGCGCAGGGATCTGGTAGCCATCATCGGCAATGCCGAATCGGGTAGCGTTGGACAGGAGGCCAAGACCATTCTCGATGGCCTGGGCATTTACCCGAAGGTGATCAAGCAGGCGGCCTTTCTGGCGCCCGACTCGCGTAGTCTGGTGAATGCGATGAAGAAAGGCGAGGGCGATGTCACCATGAACTGGCGTGCCGTCGGCTTCTTCCCGGATAACGCCAGCAAGATCGATGTCATCGACCTTGATCCCAAGCTGGCCAAGCCTCAGGCCTTACTGCTGATTCAGCTGAAAAGCAGCAAAAACGTCGAGTTGGCCAAACGGTTCATGAGCTATGCGGCGGGCGATGAAGGTCAGGCTGTTTTCCGCAAGCATGGTTTCCTCGATAACAGGGCAGCCAAATAGCCCCCTGTTTGCGATCGGGATCAGTCGGTTTTCTTCGGCCCGGGCCGGTGGATCTTCACGACATTGGTCGTGCGCGTTTCATCGGTGAAATAGGGTTTTTCGTCGCGGTTGAGCCCGGTCTCTTCGGCGAGCTCGGCCTCGCGCTCGGCGATCAGGCCGAACAGGTCGCGAATGTCGGTACGCGTGCCTTCACTCAGTAGGTGCGGTGTGCCCGGTGCCGGCGTGGCATCCTTGACGATATTGGCGAGCACTTTGCGCAAGACGCGCAGAATGCGTTGTTCCTTGGTCAGCTCTTTGTCGGCCACGGTATGACTCCAGATGAAAACTGCCGCCAGCTTACTGCAAAAGTCGGCGCTGGCAGGACGGCGTCCCTGATCAGGTCAGGGTTTCTGCCTGAGGGGGATCGGTTAGAATTTGCCGCTTTGCAGCATATTCTTTGCCCATGACTGCTCGCCTCCGGGAAATCCCCTACAACACCACCTCGTTTTCCGATCGCGAGATCGTCATTCGCCTGCTCGGCGAAGAGATGTGGGCGGTGCTCGACGTGCTGCGCAGCCAGCGCGTCACCGGCCGTTCGGCGCGCATGTTGTACGAGGTGCTGGGCGATATCTGGGTGGTGCGGCGCAACCCTTACCTGGAAGATGACCTGCTCGCCAGTCCAGAGCGGCGCGACGCGCTAATCGGCGCGCTTGAGCATCGTCTGACCGAGATCGAGAAGCGGCGCAGTGGCAATACCGCCGTAGCGCAGTTGCTGGCCGCTGCGCAAAAAGCCGTGGCCGATTTCAAACAGTGGTTCATCGACACCCAGGCCTTGCGCAAGAAAGTCCTGCAGCGTTTGGTGCGCCATACGCGCAAGGACAACGTCTGCTTCGACGGCCTGTCGCGCGTCGCTCATGTCACGGATGCTACCGACTGGCGTGTCGAATATCCGTTCGTGGTACTGACGCCGGATACCGAAGCCGAAGTCATCCTGCTGGTGCGTGGCTGCATCGAGCTGGGGCTGACCATCATTCCGCGCGGTGGTGGCACCGGTTATACCGGCGGTGCCGTGCCGCTGTCGCCGCGCTCGGTCGTCATCAATACCGAGAAGCTGATCGACATGGGACCGGTCACCGAAGCGGTGCTGCCCGGCTTGATGAAGCCTTACGCGACGATTCGTACCGGCGCCGGCATGGTCACGCGCCGCGTCATGGAGCGCGCCGAAGAAGCCGGGCTGGTGTTTGCCTGCGATCCGACCTCGGCCGATGCTTCCTGCATCGGCGGCAATATCGCCATGAATGCCGGCGGCAAGAAGGCGGTGCTGTGGGGCACGGCGCTCGACAATCTGGCGTCGTGGACGATGGTGACGCCCGCCGGCAAGTGGCTCGAAGTGGAGCGCATCGGTCACAACCTGGGCAAGATTCATGAGCAGGAAACCGCGACCTTCCATCTCAAGACCCTGTCGGACGACGGCCGTCTCGAACATGAGGAATTCCTCAGCATCCCGGGCAAGACCTTCCGCAAGACCGGGCTGGGCAAGGATGTCACCGACAAGTTTCTTGCCGGTCTGCCCGGTGTGCAGAAGGAAGGTTGCGACGGCCTGATCACCTCGGCGGTGTGGATTCTCCACAAGATGCCGCCCGCCGTACGCACGGTCTGCCTCGAATATTTCGGCCAGGTGCGCGATGCCGTACCGAGCATTGTCGAGATCACCGACTACTTCAAGCCCGGCGGTGCCGGTCTTGCCGCCGGCGTGCAGCTGGCCGGCCTCGAACATCTCGACGAACGTTATGTGCGCGCCGTCGGCTACGCGACCAAGGCCAAACGGCATGGCACGCCGAAGATGGTGCTGATCGGCGATATTGTCGGCGCTGACGAGACGGCCGTAATGCGTGCTACCTCGGATGTGGTGAAGATGGCGAATGCGCGCGGTGGCGAAGGCTTCATCGCCGTCAGCGCGGATGCCCGCAAGCGCTTCTGGCTCGACCGTGCGCGCACCGCAGCGATCTCGCGCCACACCAATGCCTTCAAGGTCAATGAGGACGTCGTCATTCCCCTGCCGCGCATGGGCGATTATTGCGACGGCATCGAGCGGCTGAACATCGAGCTGTCGATCCGCAACAAGCTGGACTTGTGCGATGCGCTATCCGCCTTCCTCGCCGGTGATCTGCCCCTGCACATGGGCGATACGGGGCTGGACAAAACCGAACTGATCGGCGACCGCCGCGATCAGGCGCTGGCGACTGTCGCCGGCGTGCGTTCGCGCTGGCAGGGCTTGCTCGACAATCTGGATAGTGCCTGGCCGCCCCCGCCGGCGCCGACCATGCTGCGCACACGTTACCAGTGGCATCCGCTGCCGGTGCCGCCGCGTCAGGTGCCGGTGAAACTGTGGCACCCGGTGCCGGCCACGGTCTTCGGCAAGCTGCAGGACTATTCGGTGCGCGTGTCGTGGAAGCGCGAGCTCAAACCGCTGCTGGAAGAAATTTTTGCCGGTGTGGCCTATGGTCCGGTGCTGGAGCGCATCAACGCGCTGCATCAGGAAGTCCTCAAGGGTCGCGTCTTTGTCGCCCTGCACATGCACGCCGGCGATGGCAATGTGCACACCAATATTCCGGTCAACTCCGACAACTACACGATGTTGCAGACGGCCTATCACACCGTCGAGCGCATCATGGTGCTGGCGCGCAAACTTGGCGGGGTGATTTCCGGTGAGCACGGCATTGGCATCACCAAGCTGGAATTCCTCAGCGACGAGGAAATCCGTCCGTTCCGCGACTACAAGCAGAAGATCGACCCGCACGGCCATTTCAACAAGGGCAAACTGATGGCTGGCGCCGATTTGCGCAACGCCTACACGCCGTCGTTTGCGCTGCTCGGCGTCGAGTCACTGATCATGGAGCAGTCCGACATCGGCAGCATCTCCAACATGGTCAAGGATTGCCTGCGCTGCGGCAAATGCAAGCCGGTTTGCTCGACACATGTACCGCGTGCCAACCTGCTCTATTCGCCGCGCAACAAGATTCTTGGCGTCGGCCTGCTGGTCGAGGCTTTCCTGTATGAAGAGCAAACGCGGCGCGGCATCTCGCTCAAGCACTTCGAGGAATTCGGCGACATCGGCGACCATTGCACGGTCTGCCACAAGTGCGTCAAGCCTTGCCCGGTCGATATCGATTTCGGCGATGTATCGATTGCCATGCGCAATTTCCTGCGCAAGGCTGGCAAGAAGAAAACGGCGCCGGGCACCAAGCTTGCCATGATCTTCCTCACCGCCACCGATCCGGCAACGATCAAGGCGATGAAGATGGGCATGATGGACATCGGCTATCGCGCCCAGCGTATCGGCCATGCCATCGCCAAGTCGCTCGGCTTGACGCAGGATTCCGTCAAGCGTCCGCCTGCCTCGTTGGGCCGCCCCGATCTGCCGGCGCAGGTCATCCACTTTCTCAACAAGCCGATGCCGGCGACTGTGCCGGTGCGTACGGCACGCGGCCAACTCGATATCGAAGATGCCGCAGTGATTCCGGTGATTCGCAATCCCCAGCGCGTCAATGAAGATTCGGAGGCCGTCTTCTACTTCCCCGGTTGTGGTTCCGAGCGTCTGTTCTCGCAGGTCGGCCTCGCCACGCAGGCGATGCTCTGGCATGTCGGCACCACCACGGTGCTACCGCCGGGCTATCTGTGCTGCGGCTATCCGCAGACCGCGAACGGCGATGAAGACAAGGGCCAAGCCATCACCACGCAGAACCGCGTGCTGTTCCACCGTGTTGCGAATACGCTCAACTACCTCGATATCAAGACGGTGATTGTCAGCTGCGGCACCTGCATGGACCAGTTGCAGAAGTACGAATTCGAACGCATCTTCCCCGGCTGCCGGCTGCTCGACATTCACGAGTATCTGATGGAAAAGGGTGTAAAGCTCGATGGCCTGCAAGGCACACAGTATCTCTACCATGACCCCTGCCATACGCCGATGAAGCAGCACAATCCAGTGAAAGTCACCAGCGCGCTGATGGGCAAACAAGTCCTGCTCTCCGACCGCTGCTGCGGCGAATCCGGCACGCTGGCCGTGTCGCGTCCCGACGTATCGACGCAGGTGCGCTTCCGCAAGCAACAGGAAATCGAGGCCGGGGTCGCTACTTTGCAAAAAGTCGGCGATGGCAGGACGGCAGTCAAGCTGCTGACCAGTTGCCCGAGCTGCCTGCAGGGCTTGTCGCGTTACCGCGAAGATGCCCCCATTGAGGCCGACTACATCGTCGTCGAACTGGCGCGCCATCTGCTCGGGCAGGACTGGCAGGAAGATTACGTCGCCGCCGCCAACGCCGGCGGCATTGAGCGCGTGCTGCTTTAACTACGCGGTGTGTCCGGGGGCGGCCTTCACGTTGCTGTGATCGACCGTGACCCAAAGGCTTTCGCCGTTCTTGCGCTTCATGTTGAGAATGGCGCTGCGTGGCAGTCCGTTGACGTGGCGTGTGATGACATCCATGACCCACCCGTGCGCAATCACCAATACGCGCTTGCCGCGATTGGCTGCACCGATGTCGATGAGGGCGTCGAGGATTCGGTCGGCAAATTCGTCCATTGTCTCGCCGCCGGTGAAGTGGCCGGCCGGATTGCGCTTGAGGATGAGCTGTAGCTCCACCGGATTGAGTTCGGCGAGTTCAATCTTTGGGATGCCCTGAAAGATGCCGAAATTCCGCTCCATCAGCCCGTCGTGGAATTTTGGAAACGGCAGGCGGATCAGTGGGGCAATGATCTCGGCGGTTTCGCGCGCCCTCAGCAGGGGGCTGGACCAGATGGCGGCAAAGCCGGCCTCGTTGAAGCTGGCGGCCATGGCACGCGCCTGCTTGCGCCCCAGTTGATTGAGCGTGACATCCGTCCAGCCCTGCAGGATGCCTTGCTGGTTCCAGTCAGTTTCGCCATGACGCGTGATGCAGAGCAGGGCAGGCGGGTTGGCAGTAATGGGCATGCGCCATTGTAAGATGACAGCGTCAGGTATTTGGGGGTGGTTGACATGTGCGGCATCGCAGGAGAGTTACGTTTCGATGGCAGCGCGCCGGATCAGGCGACGATCGAGCGCATGATGGCGCAGCTCGCGCGGCGCGGGCCGGACAGCCAGGGTTTCTGGCGCGATGGCCCCGTGGCCTTCGGCCATCGCCGCCTGGCGATCATCGATTTGTCCGAGCGCTCGCGTCAACCCATGGTGGATGTGTCCTGCGGCCTGTCACTCGTCTTTAACGGCACGATCTACAACTACCCCGAACTGCGCGCCGAGTTGCACCACCTCGGCCACGTGTTCTTCTCCGATGGCGATACCGAAGTCATCCTGCGCGCTTATGCCGAATGGGGCGAAGCCTGCGTCGAACGCCTGCATGGCATGTTTGCCTTTGCAATCTGGGACAGCCGGAAACAGCAACTGTTCCTCGCGCGCGACCGGCTCGGTATCAAGCCGCTTTACTTCGCGCGGACGAACAATTTCTTCCGCTTTGCCTCCAACACCCAGGCGTTGCTGGCGGCCGGCGCTATCGATACGCGCATCGATCCCATCGCACTGCATCACCAGTTCACCCTGCATTCCGTTGTGCCGTCACCGCACACCATTCTCAGGGGCATCCGCAAGCTCGAACAGGGGACGACCCTGACGCTCGACGTGGCCGGTAATGAGACAACGCGCCGCTACTGGTCGCTCAAGGCGCAACGCCCCGCTATCGCTAAAACCGAAGCCGAGTGGACAGAAGCTATCCACGAAGCCCTGCGTGTCGCCGTGAAAAAACGTATCGAAATCGCCGACGTCAAGGTTGGCGTGCTGCTCTCCGGCGGACTGGATTCCTCGCTGCTGGTGGCGCTGCTGGCCGAACAGGGCGTGCCCGATCTGATGACTTTTTCGATCGGTTTCGAAGATCATCCCGAGGAGCGCGGCAACGAATTCGAATACTCAGACGCGGTGGCCGACCACTTCGGTACGCGGCATCACAAGATTGCGATCCCGAATGACGAGGTGCTGCGTCGCCTGCCCGAAGCCGTGGACTGCATGGCTGAGCCGATGGTCAGTCAGGATGTCATCTCGTTCTACCTGTTGTCGGAGCAGGTCAGCAAAACCGTCAAGGTCGTGCAGAGCGGACAGGGGGCGGACGAAGTGTTTGCCGGCTACTCATGGCATCCGAAGATGGCGGCCGAGTCATGGCCCTACGTTGATCGCCTGCGTCGCCATTATTTCGACCGCGAGCATGGCGAATTCGCCGTCCTGTCAGCGCCGACTTTTCAGGTCGGCGATGTGACGGGTGAGCTAATGGCCGCGAAGCTTGCCGAACCCTATGCCGACGAATTCATCGATCAGTTGCTGCGCGCCGAGGCGACGCTGCTGATTACCGATGACCCGGTCAAGCGCGTCGACAACATGACCATGGCCTGGGGCCTGGAAGCGCGCGTGCCCTTCCTCGATCATCATCTTGTCGAACTGGCGGCGCAGATGCCGCCGGAACTCAAGCTCGGATCGGGAGGGAAGCACGTCCTCAAGAAGATTTCACGCGGCTTGCTGCCCGATCTCGTCATCGACCGGCCCAAAGGCTACTTCCCGATGCCGGCGCTCAAGTTCGTGCGCGGCGAATTTCTCGACTTCATGCGCGGCATCCTCGATTCGCAAGCCTGCCGCCAGCGTGGCCTTTATCAGCGCACTTATGTCGAGCAACTGCTGGCCGAACCGGAAAAGCACCTGACGCGCATCCAGGGCAGCAAACTCTGGCACCTTGCCTTGCTGGAACTATGGCTGCAGCGGAATGTTGCCGGGACATAAGTTATTGCTTATATGTCGAAAGGTTGACATAGATCAAAGTCTGACGGGTCTATGCACTCAAAATAATGACACGCAGTTAAGGGCAAGCCCTGATGAAAGTCAGGGTACGCAAAGCTACCTACCTAAAGACCAAGTCTATGGCAGAGGGGCCGCCAAGCGATCCATCTGATGCTGAAGCGGTGTCTCTGTCTGTGACGTGTGAGGCACGATGAGAACAGAAATGCCCTTCCAGTCAGGACTCTCCGGCCCCGCCTCCCGCCAGGACACGCTCACCTCGGTCGATGCGCGTACCCAGTTGGCGGGCACCAACATGATGGAGTTGCTCCTCTTCAAGCTTGGAGCACCTGAGGTTTATGGGATCAATGTCTTCAAGGTCAAGGAGATTATCCGCACGGTCGACATCACGCAGGCTCCCTCTCAACCTGAGTTTGTCGTTGGCATGGCATCGATCAGGGGGCAGTTGTTGCCCGTCGTCGATCTGGTTTCGCTCTGTGGCAACTGCCTTTCCGGTCGATCCCCCGTCATGATCATCACCGAGTTTTCAAATACTACCCAGGCATTTCTGGTTGAGTCGGTGGACACCATCATCCGCGTTGGCTGGAACGATGTCCATCAAGCCCCGGCGATGCTATCGGGTAGCACCAAGCTGACCGGCGTCACCCGGCTCAGGGATGGCACTTTGGTCTCCATTCTCGATGTGGAGCAGATCCTGCACTCGATCGCAGGCGATAAACCGGTATCGCTGGAGTCGATGTACCTCCCCGAGACACAGCAAGCGACACTCAAAAACCTCAAGATATTCTTTGCCGACGACAGTGCCTTTGCACGGAATCAACTCAAGCAGATTCTCGACAGTATCGGCGTTGCTTCGGATTTTGCCGTCAATGGCCTGGACGCCTGGACGCGTCTGGATGCCTTGGCCGCCATTGCGGAAGCCAGTGGGACGCCACTCGTAGACTCGTTCCCGATTGTCATTACGGATATCGAGATGCCCGAAATGGATGGTTTCATGTTGACGCGCAAGATCAAGGCCGATCCCCGCTTCAAAGGCATCAAGGTGTTGCTGCACTCGTCAATGTCGGAATCCTCCAACAAGGACAAGGGGATCGCGCTTGGTGCGGATGGTTTCCTGCCGAAGTACAAACCCAGAGAAGTGGCGGAGAGTCTCCGGTCGTTCCTGCCTTCGTGATGGATCGTTGCGATCCCTAGCCTCTACCTTCCAGATAAAAATCCACCCGTCCTTGCGGCGCCAGATAGGCGATCACTTCGCGCGGGATGTCCCTGGGTGACAGGGTACTGGTAATCTTCTCATCCGCTTCTTTCATGTCGAGCAGTAGGGCTTCGTTGCGGGGCACACTGGCGTCGTAGAGCATCAGGAGCGGACGCAACAGATCCTGCGATGAGGATTCGACCACCAGACCATAACTGCCATCACTCAGCATGACGAAAGTGCCGGGTGGGTAGACGCCCAGCGCCTTGACGAAGGCACCCAGAATCTCGGGGTCATACGCCGCACGCTCGTGCGTGAACATGCGTGCGATAGCCTCGGCAGGCAAGCAAGCCTGCTTTGCATCGAGCGGATTGCACAGGTTGTCATAGCGGTTGGCGATGGCAACGATGCGTGCCAGCTTGGGAATCTTGGTGCCGTTCAGCCCGTTTGGATAGCCGCTACCATCCCAATACTCGTGGTGACAGGCGATGATGTTCTTGACTGCGATGGGCAGTTGCTTTATCCCGGCGACAGCATTCAGGCCACGTCCGATGTGGGTACGGTAGAACTGTTCCTCGGCGGCAGTCCGGTTGGGATTGCGCACCACCCGTGCGGGAATTTCGGGCAGCCCGGCATCGTGCAGCATCGCGCCCAGCCCCAGATGCTTCATTTCCTCTTCCGGGAGGCCGATGCTCTTGCCGATCAGCAAGGACAGCACCATCACGTTCATCGCATGATTCGGCAGCCCGGTCTCGCTTTTCTTCAAATTGACCAGATGGACGGCCACACTGCTGGCGTTGATAAGTCCGCCGACGAGGCGGTCGACCAGCACGCGGCTTTGCGTGTGCGCCTCGTTCGGGCGCGGCCCCAGTTCGCCCAGAATCTGGCGAATCGATCCGGTCTCCTGTTCGAAGAGACGGGCGCAACGCGCGATATTTTCGCGTTTCTCGCGTACGCGCAGCACGCGGTCACGTTTGTTATCGAGCAGGGCATCCAGCGCACCCGTCGTGAAATCCGCTTCTTCTTCTACCGCTGGCGCGGGGGTCTCCGGCAGGGGCGTGGTGGTACTGCGCTGCGGGTCCCACTCGACAGAACGCAATCCCATCTGATGAAGGGTCTGGATTTGCTGCGCAGTGGCGATACGAAAGCGATTGAGCAGAAACGGATGTGCCATCCAGCCGAGCGACTCAAGGGAAATGAACATGCCGGGCTGAAGGCGATTAACGGGGATGGTAGGCATTGGCAATGGAAAGACGATCTGATGCGTTGAGCCGATTATGCGGTTCGTCCGGTGCTGGCGCAAGAGAGGGGGTGATGATCGTGTGGCTGATAAAATTTGCATTTTATTCCTCCACACCTCCCCGCCATGACCCAGAAAGTCTTCATCCGCACCTTTGGCTGCCAGATGAACGAGTACGACTCGGACAAGATGGTCGATATGCTCGGCACCGAGGGCGTTGTCAGGACGGACAAGGTTGAGGAAGCGGACATCATCCTCTTCAACACCTGCTCGGTGCGTGAGAAGCCGCAGGAGAAAGTGTTCCATGACCTGGGCCGTGTGCGCAAGCTCAAGGAGGCGAAGCCCGGCCTGATCATCGGCGTCGGTGGCTGCGTCGCCAGCCAGGAGGGTGAACACATCATCGAGCGGGCACCCTACGTGGATCTGGTCTTCGGCCCGCAGACGCTGCATCGCCTGCCCGAACTGATTGCGGCACGGCGGGCCTCAGGCAAGGCGCAGGTAGATGTGTCCTTTCCCGAGATCGAGAAGTTCGACACGCTGCCGGCGGCGCGCGTCGAGGGCGAGGCGGGCTCCAGTGCCTTTGTCTCGATCATGGAGGGCTGCTCGAAGTTCTGCACCTTTTGCATCGTGCCTTACACGCGCGGTGAGGAAGTTTCCCGGCCGTTCGATGACGTGCTCGCCGAAGTGTCGGCGCTGGTGAAGCAGGGCGTCAAGGAAGTGACGCTGCTCGGCCAGAACGTGAATGCCTATCGTGGCCAGATGAACGATGCGAGCGACGGCGATACCGTCGACCTCGCTTTCGTCATCGAGGCGATTGCCGCCATGCCGGAGATCGAACGCATCCGTTACACCACCTCGCATCCGCGTGAGATGAGCCAGCGGCTGATCGATACCTATGCGACCATCCCCAAGCTGGCGCCGCACCTGCATTTGCCGGTGCAGTCCGGTTCCGACCGCGTGCTGGCGGCGATGAAGCGTGGCTATACGGTGCTCGAATACAAGTCGCTGGTGAGGAAGCTGCGCGCGGCGCGCCCGGAACTTTCGTTGTCGACGGACTTCATTGTCGGCTTCCCCGGCGAGACGGCCGAGGACTTCGAGAAGACCATGACGCTGATCGACGAGATCGGTTTCGATGCCAGCTTCTCCTTCATCTTCAGCCCGCGTCCCGGTACGCCGGCGGCGGAAATGACCGACGACACAACGGCCGAGCTGAAAACCGAGCGCCTGATGCGCCTGCAGAAACGCATCGAGGAACTTGCTTTTGCGGTTTCGCAGTCGATGGTCGGTACGGTGCAGAAGGTGCTGGTCGAGGGGCGTGCCCGAAAGGATGAACACGAACTGGCCGGCCGAACTGCCAACAACCGCGTGGTGAATTTCAAGGGCAGCCCGCGCCAGATCGGCCAGTTCATTGATGTGACCATTACCGCCGCGCTGCCGCACAGTTTGCGCGGGGAGGTGGTGGTGCGAGAGCCCACAACCCCGATTTGAACGGCACGCACAGATGTTCCGTATTTTCAGCAAACGCAATGAAGGCGCTGGCGCAGATGCCATCAGTACCTTTCTTGCCACGCTGACCGGCAGTCCGGCTGCCGTGTTGCAGCAAGTCCTTGACTGGATTGAGGAGCAGTCCGGTAGCGGCACGCTGGATGTGGCGAACCTGTTGCGTGCGGATGAACGGCTTGGCAGCGTGCGCTGCGACATTGAGACCGAGATAGCGCGGCAGCGTCATCTGGGCACTGCGCAGCGTCTGCTGCGCAGCTATTGCGAACAAATCGGCCAAGCCTATGCCCGCGTCGCGCGTCAGTCGCCTGCCGGCCATGCCGAGGCAGTGTTGCTGCACTTGCGGGCAGTACATTTGCTTGGGCGCGCCAGCCGGCTCGCGCGTGCGGTTCATGAGGATGTGGCCAGTGTGCGGACGGAGTGCCTGGCACTGTTTGCCGCTGCCCACAAGGCAGGCATCGCCAACGTGCGCAAGCCGCCTTATGCGGGCATGTCAGATTCCTCGATTGCCCAGGAACTGGCCGTGACCCTGCTGTGGGAAACCGCGCCTTTCGATACCCTGACAGTAGAGCAGGTGGAGTATCTGGAGCGCCTGTTGACGCACGGCAGTGCGCAAATCATCATGAAATCGTCTGCTGGCGCGACCGCCCCTTTTGCCGTGCTGGCCAATGGGCAGGTGCTGCCGCCCGCCAAGGCGGCCGGCGCTACCCCCCTGTTGTTTATCGGGCCCGGTCCCCTCATGGGACAACTCACCAGCCTCCTCAAGCTGCGTGACGATGCCGCGTTGCCCTCCTGGGTCGGCGAACCTCTCCCCAACACCGACAGATTGACACTGAAGGGGCTGGCCAATCGTCTGTCCGCCACCTGGGAGCGTAAGCAAATCGCCCGGGGCGGCGAACGCAAGCCGCGTGGTGACAGCATTTGCGTGACTGGCGGCTTCGCCAACATTCGGCGTGTTATCGCCTATGCGGCTTATGTGCGTGGCGGCGGGAAACTGGATGCTTACGATACGCGCATTCACGTCATCAGCGACCGGGTGCGTGAAGTCATGGTGGGGCTGGAAAAAGACAATCGTATCTATACGCCGCTGGAGACGCTGGTTGCGATGGAAACGGCAGGCGAAAGCAAGGCGGTCGAGTCATGGCTGGTACAGGACAGCAGCCCACAGGGTTATAGCCTGGCTGTGCCGGGCTATCGGCCCTGGCTGACGGTAGGCAGCCTGCTGGCCGTGCGCGAAAGCCAACAACTCGACTGGCATCTGGCGATTGTGCGGCGCCTGTATGGGTCGGCGAAGACTCGCCGTGTCGGTCTCGAGATTCTGCGTGGCATACCGTTGCCCGTCGGCATGGGCGAAGCAGGTCAAACGGAGAATGTGTCACTGGCCGAACTGCGCGATGCCATTTTGCTGAACACGATGGAGCAACAAATGCTGGTGACCCCCTTTGCCTGCCAGCCGTGCAGTGTTCATTTGCTGGCCGGCCAGTTTGGACGGCGGCGCTATGGTGTTGCAGAACTGATCCATGGCAATGCCGACTACAGCCTCCATGCCTGCGCTCCCGTCGAGGCAACTACTGCCTAGCCACGGTCGCTGTGTTATCTTCATCGCGTGAACCCATGCGAACTGTGCTCCTCTCCGGGCGGCGATCTGCTTTGGCAGGATGATCGCTGTCGTATCGTGCGTGTCGGCGGTGCCGAGGGAGAGGGTTTTCCCGGTTTCTGTCGCGTGATCTGGCGGACTCACGTGCGCGAAATGTCCGATCTTGCGCCTGCTGACCGTGCGCATTTGCGTGACGTAATCGATGCGGTCGAGTCGGTCGTGTGTCGTGTGATGAACCCGGACAAGATCAATCTGGCCAGCCTCGGCAATGTCGTGCCCCACCTGCACTGGCATGTAATTCCGCGCTGGACGAACGATAGCCATTTCCCCGCGCCGATCTGGGCCAACCCCTGCCGTGCCGTGCCGGTTCGCGCCATGCCGGAATCCGGTGTTTTGGCAAACGCCCTGATGGCCATTCTCGGAGACTCGCGATGAACTTCGATCTTCCGCCTACCGGCAGCGATCAGCCGCCCGCTTTTGTTGATGTCGAGCAGTGTCGCGACTGGCTGGCGCAGTTGCCGGTATCGAGTCCGGTGCAGGCGCAGGTGCATTTCCTGCGCCAGTTGCATCTGCTCAACCGCCATACACTTGGCGGGACAACGCGCCTGACGATGCTCGAAATGCTGCGCGAGACAATCTGCTTCGTGCAGGGCGAAAGTGCCAGGAAATATGCCGGCAAGCCGCTGCCCCTGGCGCCGCCGGAGCAGGCCGCCCTCGATAGCGCACATGGCCTGTGGCAGGCGCTGGCGACCGGCTACGTGCGTTGCCTGGAGGCCTGTGCGACCGAGGCGGAATTGAAGGGACAGGCGGCGCTGATCTGCCAGCGCGCCCTGGCGACTTTGGTTGACGACCATGCTGATCTGGTACGTGCCGGCATCCATCCGGCACCGGAGCACTGGCGTCTGGCCCATCGCATCTTTGCGGCTGCCGAAGCACTCGGTGTGGCGAGTGTGGCTGTGGCCGATGGTCTGCGGACCGACAAGCCACAGGCACCGATGGCGGCCTATGCGGAACAGATGCTGCTGGCCGCCGCCAGCCTGCATGAGATGACGCCGCGTCATCAGATATGGGTGATGCGCTGGGCGCGACGTTGGGCGCCCAAGATTGTTGTCCTGCCGGCACCGCCGTCCTTCGAATCGCGGGCCTTGCCCTTGTGCGTCGATCTTGACAGCCAGCAGCCGCCGGCGTTCAAGCCCTTTGCCGGGGCGGGCGCACGCTTTCTCGATACGGCCGAGTTGCGCAAGAGCGTCAAGGGACGCATCGAGTTGCTGGCGCGCGGTGGCCCGGATGACACGCCGGCACGGCTGGGTCTGGGCGAGGATTGCACTCAGCCGGCCTGCGAAGAGGTGCTGCGGCGGCTCTACCCGCGCTGGATAAAGGGCGGCGTGACGCGCCGACATGATCGTCAGGTCACGCGGGGTGCCTGCCGTTTCGTGGTCGGTGTCGATGCGATCCACTACTACCTGTCGGGCCATCAACCGTTCAAACCGCCGGCCGAACTGACCTCCGAGGAGTTGCGCCGCCAGCGCGAAGAACTGGCGACCTTCGGTCGCATTGCAGAACGCTTTGAAGACGAGTACAGCCGCAATCATGGCTACCAGCTCGAAAACTGGGAGGTGGCAGAAGACTGGGGGCTGCTCGACCAGTCGAATGGTGGCTTGCGGCTGGTGCGGCCGCTCAAGCAACATGGCGGGCGGCTGGCCGTCGGCCAGTTGATTGCCGTGCAACTGCCAGGGGCGAGTGGTTTGACGCTTGGCGTGGTGCGCTGGGCGCAGATCCACGCTGAGGAACTGACCACGGGGGTTCAGCTATACCCCGGCAAAGCGTGGCCTGTGGCTGTGCACGGTACGGGGGTCATGGCCGGGCGCGATCCCTACAAGCCGGGTTTCATGCTACCGGCCGTGGCTGCGCTCGAACAGCCCGACAGCATCATCCTGCCGCCGGGCAGCTTCAAGCTCGAACGCATCATGGAAGCCTGGATGGCGGAGGGCGCGGTGAATGTGAAGCTCAAGGCGCTGCTCGATCGCGGGGTCGATTTCGAGCGGGCCAGTTTTGTTGAGGTTGCCTCGCGCTAATCGGGTTGGGCGGCGGCGAGGTGCATGTCGAACTCGACAGCACTGACGGGATGCCCATACAAAAATCCCTGCGCCAGCGTACAGGCGCGTGCGCGTAGCAGTTCGGCCTGCTCGCTGGTTTCCACGCCCTCTGCAACAACTGAAAGTCCCAGGCTCCTGGCCATCGCCAGGATGGCATCGACCAGGGCGCGGTCGGCCGGGTCGCTGGCCATGTCACGCACGAAGGCCTTGTCAATCTTGACGTGGTGCACCGGAAAGCGCTTGAGGTAGGACAGCGAGGAGTAGCCGGTGCCGAAGTCGTCGATGGCCAGTTTCAGGCCGGCCGCCCCGGCATCGTTGAACCAGGTCTGAATCGCCGGTGCGTCGGCCAGCAGCACGCTCTCGGTAATTTCCAGCACGATCTGGTGTGGCGACAAACCGTGTCGGGCCAGTACGGTGAGGATCTGCGTGACGGACAGCGCGTCGGGCAACTGGCGTACTGACACATTGATGGCCAGGTTCAGGTGGTGGCCGGCCTGTTGCCAGGTGGCGAGTTGGGTGCAGGCTTCTTCGAAGACCCAGGCGCCAATTTCGCGGATCAGCCCGGATTCCTCGGCCAGCGGAATGAACTGGTCCGGGCCGATGCGGCCACGCTGCGGATGATTCCAGCGCAGCAGGGCTTCGGCACCGGTGACCTGTCCGCTCGGCAGGTCGATGATCGGCTGGTAATGCAATTCGAGTTCGCGGCGTGCCGTGGCGTTGCGCAGATCGGCCTCCAGCGTGCGGCGTTCCAGCGCGGCAGTCGTCATTGCCTGCTCGAAGAACTGCGCGTTATTGCGCCCGGCATCCTTGGCGCGATACATGGCCAGATCGGCATTGCGGAACAACGTTTCGACATCGATGCCGTCCTCGGGAAAAAGCGTGATGCCGATCGAGGCGCCGATGTGGATCTCGTTGCCGCTCAGGTCGAAGGGGGCGGCCAACAGGGTGATGATTTTTTCCGCGACGATGCCGGCCGCCGAACTGCCTTCGATGTCGACCAGCAACACGACGAATTCGTCGCCGCCCTGGCGTGCGATCGTGTCGGTTTCCCGCACGCACTGGCGCATGCGCTCCGCCACGGCCTGCAGCAAGGTATCGCCGATGGCATGGCCGAGCGTGTCGTTGACCCGCTTGAACAGATCCAGGTCGATGAACAGCACGGCCACGTGAGTATTCTCGCGGCGCGCCTGCTTGAGGGACTGATTGAGGCGTTCGGCCAGCAGGGCGCGATTGGGCAGGCCGGTCAGTGCGTCATAGTTGGCGCGATAGGCGATCTCGGCTTCGCTGCGCTTGCGCTGGGTGATGTCGTGGAACAGGGAGATGAATTCGATCAGCTTGCCCTGGCTGTCCTTGACGGACGTGATGACCTGCCAGACCGGAAAGATTTCGCCGTTCTTGCGCCGGTTCCAGGTTTCGCCTTCCCAGTAACCGTGGCTGTTGAGATGCTGCCACATGGTCTCGAAGTAGCTCGGATCGTGGCGGCCGGAATTGAGAAAGCGTGGTGTCCGGCCCAGAACTTCGTCGGCACCAAAGCCGGTAATCAGGCTGAAGGCCGGATTGACGCGCTTGATGATGCCTTGCGGATCGGTCACCATGATCGCCTCGCCGATGGCTTCGATCATCGCGTGCAAGCGCTCTTCCGATTCCTTGATGGCAATCTCGCGCACGCGCATGGCCACGGCGAGGATGTTGAAGTCCTCGGCCAGTTGGCCGATTTCATCACCGGGCGACATGTCGATGCGGGTTTCCTGCTGTCCTTGCGTAAAGGCATGCACGCCTTCGCGGACACGTTCCAGTGGAGCGCTGATCCAGCGCCGACCAAGCCAGCCGGTCAGGGGCACCACCACCAGCAGGGTGATGGCGAGTACGCCAAGCGTGACCCAGTGCGTGAGTGCCTGTTCTACCCGCAGGCTTTCGTGGTCTGCCATGGCCAGCAGCCAGGCTTGCTCGCCCTGGGCCAGAGGCATGGCAGCGGCATCGAAAAACGCCCGTGCACGATTGACCGGGCTGTCGGTTTGCGCATGGTTTATCGGCATGTCCGCCAGCGGGGGAGCATTGGCCAGGGCTTGTGCCGTCAGTGCATAGGGATTGGCCGTATCGAAGCTGCCGCTGAACAGCAGGCCAAGCCGCATGCCGCGCAGATGGGCCAGTTCCTCCAGGCCGCTTTCCCGGTAGGGCAGGGCAACGCGTATCCAGCCGGCGACCTGTTCTGCATCGTCCCGTTGGCGGATCACCGGGGCAATTGCCTCGATCAGCAGCGCCCGTTCCACGCGGCGCAGTTGCAACAAGGGCTTGGGTGGTTCACCCAGACCGGCGGCATCTGCGGGAATGCTGGCCGGCAGATTGACGGGCTGCCAGTCGGGCGTGGTGTGGGTCGAGCCCACCAGCCGATAGTGATCCTCGCTGAAGATGTTGATGGCACTGAGCGTGCCTTCCTGCCGCGATTTTTGTACCAGAGCCTGGATCAGGCCGTTGCCGTCATAGATCACCGCCTCGGTGGGCAGGTTGCTGCTGGCATAGTGCAGCAGGTCGCGCGCCAGACGTTTTTTTTCCTCGTCGAAGATCAGCGGCTGGTAGTTGTCGGGTGTGGCATAGTCGGTCAGCAGGGCAATGCTGGCAATGGTTTCTTCGCGGCGCGCCAGCGAGATGGCGCTGTTGAGCAGTTGCTGCTCGATTTCCGCAAGACGCCGCCCGACATCGCGCAACATCGCATGGGCCTCACGGCTGGCGCGCTGCTCATGGTCGCGGTCGACCAGCCAGGTGAGCATGCCGGCCACCAGCAGCAGCGCGATGGCCAACGAACCGGCCAGCAACAACTGCAGCTTGCGTCGTACCGGCAGGCGCTGCCGGGGCAGATATGCCGCAAGGGCTGAGAACGGAAAAGGCCTCATGCGGGAATCTTACGGCTTTTGCCGAAAAGAAGCCGCCGGGGATGGGGTGAAATCAGGGGCTTTTACTTCGTCTGGCGTAACTGGCTCGAACCATTGCAATTGTGCAGCGAGCACTGCTGGCGTGGCTTCCGAGGCGTCACCCTTGCGTGTGGCGAGGCGGGCGGCGCAGGTTTCCGGGGTGGCCTCCGGGGCAAGGATGGCAAAGCCCACGCCCAGCGCGCCGGCAAGGCGGGCAAACGTGGCGCGCTCGGCACGTTTGAGGAAGGCGGCGTCGACAATCACCGACCAGCCGGCACGCAAGGCATGCTCGGCAACCTCGGCCAGATGCGCGTAGGTGCGCAGCGTCGCGGCCGGGCCGTAGATCGTGCCGCCGCTGGCCGCATCCGGGGGCAGGCCGTGCAGGCGCTTGCGCTCGACATCGGAACGGATGCGCACCGTGTGCAAAAAGTCGGCGCTGGCAAGACGGCGACTGGACAGCCAGGTCTTGCCGCTGCCTGAAAGGCCGCAGGTAATTGTCAGCGTCGGCGTCGGGGGAGTGGTGAGCCGCAGGGCGAAGGAAAGATAGTTCAGACTGTCGTCGCGGTTTTCCTGCAGAGCCGCGACCTTGGCGCGCACCAGGGCACGATAGACGAGGTAGAAGCGCAGCACCGTGAGCGTATCGAAATCGCCGCTGTAGGTCAGCCATTCGGACAGCAGCCAGGTCGCCAGCCCCGGGCGCTGGTGGTCGAGCAGGTCAAGCAGGGTGAAGGCGATCTCGCTGGCCACGTCGATATGGCGGAAGCCGGTATTGAACTCGATGCCGTCGAAGGGCACGATGCGTCCGTCGAGCAGTACGAGGTTGCCCAGATGCAGGTCGCCATGCCCTTCGCGAATCCGGCCCTGCGCCTTGCGGCGCATGAAATCGGTTTGGCGGCGGGCGAATTCATCCTGCGTCCATTGCTTGAGGCGCGCCAGATGGCCGACGGCATCGGGCAGCAGGCGCTCCAGTTCCGCAAAGTTTTCGAGGGCGTCGGCGAGGATGGTGGACGGCTCGCCAAAAGTCGGCGCTGGCGGGACGGCAGCTTGGAATGCGGATAGATCGCGCGCAAACGTCGAGAGTTGTGCGCCGGTGAGGTCGCAGTTGGCGCAAACATGATCGAGCCGTTGCGCTTCGTCGAAGCGGTGCATCTTCACGGCCGGTTCGCCATTCAGATCGACCACCTCCAGATAGAGCTGCGGTGCGAAACGTCGATTGAGGCGCAACTCTTCTTCGCAGCAAACGCGCCGCTGGTCGACCGTGCTGTAGTCGAGGAAGGGCAAGGTGAGCGGCTTCTTCACCTTCCAGGCGAATCCGCCGGCGAGCAGCACCCAGGAGATGTGGGTTTCGATGCAGCGCTCGATGGGGGGCAGCGCGGCGATAACGGCTGCGGGCGCGCTCATGGCAGCGTGGCGCCGGTGGGGACGCGCAGCGGCAAGGACTTGGCCAGCGAACGGATTGCCCCGCGAATTTCGGCGACGCCCCAGAGGCGCCAGATGACCACCGCAGCGACAATGAGCAGCGCGCTGACGACGAAACGTGTCGGCAAGGTTTCGGTCAGCACGATAAACCCGAGCAGGCCAAAGCCGATGCCCTGGGCGGCGTTTCGGTTGCGCCAGACGGCATTGATACGCGCGCTATGTTCCCACTCGTCGAGCCGTTCCTGGATGCGCAGTACCAACGGTTCGGCACGCAGGAGGGTACGCATCAGCGGTGTGTCGATGGGCAGCCCATCGGCGCGTGCTTCCTCGGTGAGCGCCAGCAGGGACTGACTGGCCGTCGCCGCCGTGCCGCGCTGAAAGGCGCCGGCCAGCAACCCGAGTTCGCAGCTTTCGCGCAGCATCGCGAGCGCCTGATTGACGCGCGACACCAGCGCAGCGCGGCCGGCTGCTTGTGCATCAAGACGATGCTGCAGATTCTGTTGCGCGGCGGCGGCGGCTTTGCGGGCATGCGGCAGCAGCAGGCGGGCGATGATCCAGCCGGCCGGATCGTCCGGCGCCAGCAGCGTGGCGAACCATGGCGCATGTTCCAGATAGGGTGCCAGCCCGGTTTGCAACTGTGTATGCAGCATCTGCGCATAGGCTTCATCGGCCATGGCGAGTACCAAAGGCGGGTGCAGGCGCACCGGTGGCGGTAGTTGCAAGCCTTGCGGCTGGCCGAACACGAGCGCATCGAAGTCGGTGGTGTTGCCGCGCTGCTGCCAGCGGGCCCGCTCGATTTCGGCTTCGTGCCAGAGGCTGTCAAGACGAGAACGCGCCGTTTCCCAGCGCGCGGCCAGCGCGGCTTCCGCCGGGAACTGGGCGGCCGGCAACTCACGTAATACCTGCGCGGTATAGACCGACACCAGCCATTCTGCGGCCGCGCCATCGCCCCGTTCGGCCAGCGCGGCTTGGGCGAGCAAGGCGGCCTGTAGCAGGCTGCGGCCACGCCAGACCGGCGGCACGTCGGGTGCAAGGCGACGAATCACGCGCAGCAGGCGCAGGTCGTCCGCGCTATCGCCCCGGTCGCGCCGGTCAAGTTCGTCCTGCACGAAGCGCAGCAGATCGTCGTCGCGCAGTTCCTGGCCGATCCAGACCGAGAGCTGACCGCGCATCAGATCCTTGCGGCCGGATTCCCAATGCGTGGCGAGCGCCAGCGCCAGCTCGAGCGGCGTGGTGCAAAGCGTGCCTTCGAGACGATACGGGCGGGCGGCGTGTTGCGTCGCTGCCGGGCTGTCTTCGACGGGGGCTTCAAGCGATGCATCGCCCGCCCGCCAGCGGCGGATTTCGGCCATGCCCCAGCGTCGCTGCGGGTCGCGCAGCAGCAGGCCGCGACACAGCTTGCGCCATTCGGCATCGTCGATCTCGCTGCAATCGAGTGTGCTGGTGACAAGACGATGGGTAATCACCGCGTCGGAAAGGCCTTCGAAGGGATGGTGACCGGTCAGCAGTTCGACGAGGATGAGGCCGAGCGACCACCAGTCGGCGGCATGGTCGAGCACGCCGGCGAGCGTTTCCGGCGCGCCGTATTTGACGGTGCGCGCGGTACTGGTGAACAGTTGCGTGGCATCGGCCACCGAGGCGATGCCGAAGTCGGTGAGCACCAGATCGAGCGGTTCGGCGCGGCGCACCAGGATGTTTTCCGGCTTGAGGTCGCGGTGAATGACCTGCAATTCGTGCAGCGCGGCGAGCGCCTCGGCAATCTCGCCGAGGATGTCGCGCAACTGGTCGCGCCGCAAGGGCATTGCTTGCGTCATCCACTGGCGTAGCGAACCGCCGCTGCAATATTCCATCACCTCGTAGCCGACGCCCTCCGATTCGCCCCAGGCGATCAGATGCACGACATGGCGGAAGGCGGCCTTCGACACGCGCTCCAGCACCTCGGCCTTGGGCATCAGTCCGGGACGGTAAAGTTTGGCGATGACCTTGACGCCGGAGCTGAGTCCTTCGAGCAGCATGATTTCGGCTTCGGCGCCGCCAGCGGGTAGCACTTCGGCGATGCGAAACTTGCTGGCCAGCGTGGCGGGGAGGCGGTAAAAAGTCGGCGCTCGGGAGACGGCATCCGTTATAGGCCGACCGCAGTAAAGACACTGCTTGCTGCCCGGCGGATTGGGCATCGCGCAATCGGCATGCGGGCAAACCAGTTCTGCGGCAACCGCAGCCGGTGCGGCGACGGGAGCGGGCGGCGGTGCCGCGTCCTTGAGCGTCAGATCAACGCCCTGCAGCAGCGTGCCGCAGTGGCCGCACTGCACTTCCTCGGGCGGTGCCTCCGTCATGCAGACGGGGCAGCGGCGAATGTAATCCTTCATCGCCACGACACCTCATTGAGGGAAAGCCCGCGCTGCTGGCACAAGGTTTCGAGCGCTGCCATGTCGCCGCGATGCGGAATGCCGATGAACCACAGCTTGCCGTTTTCGAGCGAGACCTGCATGCGTTTCTCGTCTGGCGCCTGCGGCGCTGCACTGAAATCGGCATAGCGCGCGGTGCCGCGCGCCGACAGCGGCACCAGCGTCTGATTGTCCGAGCCGCGCCAGAGATGGCCGAGCGGCCGGCCGTCGGCATAAGGCTCGGGGATCACCGCATCGAGCCGTGCGAGCAGCTTCGCGTGCTGCTTCTCAAGAGTTTTCAACGGATGGCCGCTATAGCAGAGGAGATCGAAATCGAGGCCGGCCGTTTTGCGCCAGGCAATCAGCCCGTCGAGCAACTCGCCCAGCGCCTTCGGCTGGTCGAAGGGTTCGCCGCCGCTGATGGTGATGCCATCGAGTCCATCCGCTGCAACTTTTCGGCACCAGTCGAGCAGCGCCTTCACCGGCATCGCCCGCGCCGGATCGGCCGCCCAGGTGTCCTGCGACACGCACCCCTGGCAGCGGATCGTGCAGCCCTGCACCCACAGCCCGATGCGCCGGCCGGGGCCAAGCACGGTCACGGGGAAGTGGGCCTTGTTGAGGAGGATGTTCATGCAGGGAGTGAGTGTACGCCGATCTGCCAGCGCCTACTTCTGGATGCTGGTACAAAATTTGACTGTTTAGGTCGGGTAATCTAAGGTGAACATATACGAGTCTGCAAGAGGAGCGCCATCATGAAGACCCTGAACGAACTCTGTCAATCCGTGTTGGCGCAGGATGCCGGTAAGGGTCCGCTGCATGAGGCATGTACCTTGCCGCGCTCACCAACGGACATGCGCCCCTTGCCCGAACCGCAGGCGGCGGCGTCATTTGATTCCTCGTGGGAAGTGATGCAGGGGGCGAACGAGGGTGCGAAGCCGCGCTGAATTTTGGCGGTCTGTCGGCGGGAAATTTCAGTCGGTGACAAATTGTCACCGACTGAAATTTCTCTCCTTACATCGGTGAGTGTCAGTGCCGTCCCGCCAGCGCCGACTTTTTCGACCCCGACCCCTTTAATGTCCGACTTGAGAGTCTGCCTATTCAAGCCCCAAGAGATACCAAGCATTTCGATACTTCTCAAGCCAACCTGCGGTATGGTCTTTCATGAATTGTTCCTGATTCAGGTCGAGACGCATCCGATCATTGTGCTTGTATTCTGGCAGTAACCGGCGCATATCAGAGTGGTTGTGCTGCTTACCATTTACACCGGGTGTTTCTTCCCAAATCTGGTGGCTGATCCTGCAGGCATCAGCTACGACCTTTGATGGCATGACATAAAAAGCAGGGGGGGTGTCTGACGATTGCCCTACATCCACCAGCACATAAAACATACGCTCAGAAAACAGCATTTCATGCTTTGCTTTCATGTGCCAGCCTTTGTCTCCGCCTTTGTAGTCACGCCGGGTCTTGACCTGAATAGCAAGCAGCCTATTACCTTCCAGATCAGTTGTGACGATGTCCATGTTTGGCGCGCCCTCTGGTGCCTTCGCGGCAATAACGCCACGTCGAAGTAATTCCGCCATTACGTAATGCTCACCAGCAGCGCCAAGTATGGTGCTGCTGGTTCTTTTGATTTCACTCATTTGCTCTTTCCTCTTTCACGTAAGCGACTATTGCTGGCCCCCAGTAGAAAGTCGGCGCTGGCAAGACGGCACTATTGCAGCGTGACGCTGAATACCTTGTCCTGCTCCTCAATGCTCGTTACCGTCACCTGCGCACGTCCCTCGAGATCAATCGCGAACAGCGCCCGCGCCAGCGGGTTGATGAACACCGATTCCAGCGTGTTGCCGATGCCACGGCCGCCGTTGGAGAGGTCGCGGGTGCAGAGGTCGAGCAGTTGCGCGCGGATAGGATCGGGGAGGATGAGTTCGAGTTTGTGTTCTTCGGCGAGGCGGCGCACGACATTTTTCAGCATGCCGTTCAAGATCAACGCGGCGACTTCGGGGCGGATGAAGTTGAAGACGACGATGTTGTCGCCGATGCGGTTGAGGATTTCGGGGCGACCGAGGCGGTATTTGAAGTGGTCGGCGATGGCTTCGCGCACGCGCAGCTCAACGGTTTCGTAGGGATCGTCGGGCTTGACGTTCTGCACGCGGTTGCCGTGGCCGTCGTCGATGTAGATGCCGAGGTTGGAGGTGAAGATCAGCACGGCTTCGGAGAAGTAGGCGGTGTCGCCACGGCCATCGGTGAGGCGGCCGTCTTCGAGGATTTGCAGAAACTTGTCAAGGATGCGCGGGTGGGCCTTTTCGATCTCGTCGAAGAGGATCACCGCGAAGGGGCGTTCCTTCACCGCGTCGGTGAGTTCGCCGCCGGCGTCGTAGCCGATGTAGCCGGGGGGCGCGCCGAGCAGCCGTGCGCCGGTGTGTTCTTCGGCGAACTCGCTCATGTCGAAGCGGATGTAGGCGCGCTCGTCGCCGAACATCAGTTGGGTGAGCGTCTTGGCCAGTTCGGTCTTGCCGACGCCGGTGGGACCGGCGAAAAAGAGTACGCCACGCGGGCGCCCGCCGCCGGATCTGGCTTGCGCGCCGGTAAGACCCATGACCGAGCGCATGAGGATATCGACGGTTTTGGTGGCGGCCTGGTGCTGGCCTTTGACGCGATCTTCGAGCGTGGCACGGGCGGTGCGAATCTTGTCCTTGAGGTAGTCCTTGCGCCAGGGGTTGTCGGTGGCGCCGACCTTGTAGCTACGCACAGCGTCCTCGACGCCGCCCACGGTGATGCCCTGGCGCATGGCGAGTTGGGCGATGTCGGCGAGGGCCGTGAGCGTCAGGCCATCCGTGCCGTCGGCGTAGCGGCGCACAGCTTCGGCTTGTTGTGTCGCGTCGGCTTCCTTCGCGCCGGGGAAGAGGCGGATGAGCTGTTTGGCGGCGGCTTCGCGCGTTTCGTAGTCGGGCTTGCCGACGATCAGTGAGCTGATGCGTTCCGAATCGAGCGCGAACCACGAGGGCAGGTCTTGCGGGCGATTCACCAGCCACAGGATTGGATTGAACAGAGGTTGTGCCGTCGATCCATTCGGGATGATCGGGCTGGCGGCGAGCGAGAGCTTTTCGGCAGCGACAAAGAAGCGATGCTCACCGGCATCAAGATGGTCGGGCGCACGGGCGAGGCGCGAGGCAAAGTCGAGGATCAGCGCGGCATGGGCGTCGCGGCTGGCGGTCAGCTTGCGCATCAGGGTCACGAGGGACTCCAGCCCCATCGGCATGACGCCATCCTGCAGTTTCAGCTCATGAACCTTCGTCGCCTGTTCCACCACGGCTGGCTCGTTGGGATAAACGCGGATACCGTCGGCCGGGTCGTAGATCAACAGGTAGCGAAAATCCTGCGCCTTGAGTTTCTCCCACAGGCCGCGCAGCAGCGGCACGGGGACCAGCGTTTGTCCAACCGGGGAAAGCACGGTATCGCGGATGTTGCCGGAGGCGATGAACTGCGAGCGGATCGGCAGCAGGCGTTCAAAGTCGCGCAGCCAGCGCGGGGTCAGGTCCGTATTGATCATTCGATGCTCCGGGCTTTCAGCGGTTCGTGGCGGCGTTCTTCGGTTTGTCGTTGCGGCAGACTGGCGGCATCGACGACCTGTACCGGCGCTTCGCCGGCCTGCAAGAGGCGCGTGACGGTGATCGGAATGCCGCGCGCTTTCAAGGTCTCAAAGAGTTTCGGAAACGCGCTGCACCAGCGATCTTCGGCGAGCATGTCTTCATGCCGGCGGTCTTCGCCGGCGGTGCCGCTGCGCACGACATTGAAGTTCATCGCACCGCGCTTGGGGTCGATGCGCAGGCGGATGAAATAGTCGCCCCATTCCGGGCGCTGGAAATGCGCGATGCCGCCTTCGATAAACAGGGTCGCCTCAATATCCTCGACGGCGTAGCCAAGGTCCTTGAGCGATTGTTCGAGCACGATGGCGGCGGCTTCCTGCAGCTTCCTTTGTTCTGCCGCACTGGCCAGTGCTTCATTGTGGCGCTGTACCTGTAGGCGCAGTTCGGAGGTCAGCGCTTCGGCGCGCTCGTCCGAGGGGGTGGCCACCACCTGCTGGGCGAGCGTGAGCAGCGACTCCGGGATCGGCAGGGCGACATCCAGTGTCAGGCGGTCGAGCACATGGGCGACCAGGGCCTGGCGCTGGCTGACGCGATTCTGCGCGGCGGCGGCGGTGGCTTGCGCCAGAAAGGCAGTGAGTTCAGCCTGTAGCGAAACACCGTTGGCGAGTAGCTCGGTCATGCGGGCATCGAGATTGGCGGCGCCAGCCGGATCGACCACGTTAACCAGTTGCGTCAGGCGTGCCAGTTGATCTTTGGCAGCGGCATCGCGTTGCTGTTGCACCGCGCCGGCCTGTTGGGCGGCGCGCATCTGCTGGCGTTCGGCATGGCGTTGCTGGCGCCGTTCTTCCGCTGCGCGCTCGGCCTCGTTCATGCCGGCGGCGATTTCGGCTGCGCCCTGAATGATCGATTGGGCGGAAATCAAAACGGCGGCTTCGATGCCGAAGCCTGCGGCCATCGGGCCGCTCATGTTGCACCACTCATCGCTTGCCTCCCCAGGGTCGTGGTGGCATTGATTCTAGCCGTTACAATGAACGCCATGACCCTCACCGAACTGCGCTACATCGTTGCCCTTGCGCGCGAAAAACATTTTGGCCGTGCGGCCGAAAAGTGCTTCGTTTCGCAGCCGACTTTGTCGGTGGCGGTGAAGAAGCTCGAGGAGGAACTGGGCGTCATTCTCTTCGAGCGCGGCCAGAGCGAAGTGAGCGTGACGCCGGCGGGTGAGCCGATTGTGCTGCAGGCCGAACGTGTGCTCTCCGAAGCGGCGCGCGTCAAGGAGCTGGCCGAAACCGCCGGCGATCCGCTGGCCGGGCCGCTACGCCTCGGTGCAATTTTCACCATCGGCCCTTATCTGCTGCCGAAACTGGTGCCGTTGATCAAGTCGCGTGCGCCGAAGATGCCGCTGATGATCCAGGAAAATTTCACCAGCAAGCTATTGGATGCGCTGAAGAGCGGCGAACTCGATGTGGCGGTGCTGGCTCTGCCGATTCAGGAGCCGGGGCTGGTGGCGCAGGCGGTGTATGACGAAGCCTTCCGTGTACTGGTGCCCGCGAATCACCCATGGTCGACGCATGCGGCGGCCGAGGTGGATGCCCTGCTTAGTGAGCCTTTATTGATGCTTGGGCGCGGCAACTGTTTCCGTGATCAGGTGCTGGATCTGTGCACACGGGCCGGGGCGGGCGGCCCACAGGTACTTGAAGGCTCGTCGCTCGAAACGATTCGCCTGATGGTCGCTTCTGGCGTGGGGATTACCGTGATGCCGGCTACTGCGGTGGACACACTGCCGAAGGATGATCCGCTCCTGCGCGCCCTGCCGTTTGCCGGTGTGACACCGACGCGCCGTGTCGGGCTGGTGTGGCGCGCCAGCTTCCCGCGCCATCAGGCTATCGACCTGTTGCGGCAGGTTTTGCTTGATTGTCAGTTGCCCGGCACCAGTCTGGCCAAATAGCGGTTGGCTATAAGGAAGATTGAAACAATTCGCTGGCGATAATGAGGGCGGCGTTGCACAATTCCCTCATCGTAGTACGGAAATCAAACTGAACAGGAGACCATGATGAAAGCCAAGAAAGCCACTCGCATCGACATCGGCATCAGCGACGCAGACCGCGCCAAAATCGCACAAGGGCTGTCCCGTCTGCTGGCCGACAGCTACACGCTCTACCTGATGACGCACAACTTCCACTGGAACGTCACCGGGCCGATGTTCAATACCCTGCACCTGATGTTCATGGGCCAGTACACCGAGCAGTGGAATGCGCTCGACATCATCGCCGAACGCATTCGGGCGCTGGGCCATCCCGCCCCCGGCACCTACAAGGAGTTCGTCAAGCTCGCCTCGATCAAGGAACCGGAAGGCGTGCCGAAGGCCACCGAGATGATCAAGCTGCTGGTCGCGGCGCAGGAAGCCACGGCGCGCACTGCCCGCGAACTGTTCCCGCTGGTCGACAAGGCCAACGACCAGCCGACCGCCGATGTGCTGACCCAGCGCCTCGATGTGCATGAGAAGACTGCCTGGATGTTGCGCAGTCTGCTGGAAGCGTAACGCTTCAGCTATACTGGCGTGTCGGGTTCCTGAGCATAGGCGCCCGCAGTTAAGGGCAAACCAGGGCGAAAGCCTTGGTGCGCAAAGCTACCTACCTAAGGACCAAGTCTATGGCAGAGGGGCCGCCAAGCGATTTGGATGCTGAAGCGGTCGATCTGCTCCGCTCATGTCGTTACCCGATCACGCCCAAGATGTTTTTCTGGCACGTCAGCCTATCCTGGATCGCAATCAGGAACTGGTTGCCTATGAATTGCTGTTTCGCAGCGGCGATCATGACGAGGCGCGGTTTTCCTGCGGACATGCGGCAACGGCAACTGTCATCAGTCATGCCTTCGGGAATCTGGGGATAACGGCTGCACTGGGGCCCTACCGCGCCTTTATCAATATCGACAAAGATTTCCTGCAACACGAGGCCCTGCAGTTCCTGCCCCCAGACCAGGTGGTGATCGAGGTTCTTGAAGGCAACCTCGTCACGCCTGAAGTGGTGGCCCGCTGCGCGGAACTGAAGGCAATGGGCTATACCTTGGCGCTGGACGATTTCACCCGCGTTACCGATGACTATGTGCCGCTGTTGCCGCTTGCATCGATCATCAAGGTCGATCTCACCCTGGTTGCCACGGAAGATCTGCCCGGTCTGGTGGCCCAGTTGCGGCCGCTGGTCTCCCAGTTGTTGGCGGAGAAGGTCGAGACGGCCGAACAGTTTGAGTGCTGCCTGAATCTCGGCTTCGACCTGTTCCAGGGTTACTACTTCGCGCGCCCGACGATTATTGCCGGCCGGCGTCTGCAGCCCAGCCAGATAACGACCTTGCGGCTGATCGCCATGGTGGCCAAGGAGGCCGAGACCCCGGAGATCGAGCTGGCCCTCAAGCAGGATCCGGCACTGTCGGTATCCATGCTGCGACTGGTGAACTCGGTGGGCTTGAGCGGGGGCAGAAATATCAGCTCACTGCGGCAGGCCGTCATGGTGCTTGGCCGGCAACAGTTTTCACGCTGGCTGCAACTGCTGCTTTACACCGATACCAGCAAGCGTTCGAAATCGCCGCTGCTGACGATGGCCGCATTGCGCGGGCGATTTTCGGAGTTGGTGGCGGAGCAGACCTGCCCGGGCGATCGGCACATGAAGGATTCGGCATTCATGGTCGGCATTTTGTCCTTGACGCCAGCGTTGCTGGGCCAGTCGATGGATACCATTCTGCAGCACCTGAACTTGTCGGCATCGATTCAGGAAGCCCTGTTTGAAAGAAAAGGCATCCTCGGGGCGATTCTCGAGATGGCCGAGTCGCTTGAGTCGGGGGCAATTTCCACGTGCCAGGATTGCCTGCACAAGCTGCCGCTGCTCGATGCCGGGCAGCTCAATGACTGCCATGCCGAGGCGCTGGCCTGGGCGAACAAGATCGGCTGTGACGTTCATGAGTGACGGGATTTCCATCCGCACGCGTCTCCTGTTTCTGGTCGTGGCAGGTGCCATATCGCTTGCAGCGAGCGTCGGCTACGGCATCTATACCGACATGCACCAGACCATCGATGCGACCAAAGCCTCGTTGCGTACCTTGGCGATTACGATGGTCGGCAAGACCGGCGGCAAGATTGCCAATGCCCGCCAGACACTGGAGCGTCTGGCGGAGCGTCCGCTGGTCAAATTGGTTGACGCCAAGCAGTGCGACGATATTTTGAAGGAACTGCTGTACCTGAATCCCGACTATGCCAATGCGACGTACACGACGCGCGAGGGCGTGGCGGTCTGTTCTGCGGTGCCGCAACCCGGCGGCAAGCAGGTCAATGTTGGCAAGGCACCCTGGTTCCAGCGCTTCGTCAAAAACCAGCATTTCACCGTCGGTGAGCCATTTTTCGGGCCGATTACCGGCAAGTGGGTTTCTGTCCTCAGCGCGCCGATCTGGAATGAACAGCACGAATTGGTCGGCGGGGTGCAGTTTCCGTTTGATCTCAATGCCTACGATCCACAGATCCCGACCCAATTTTTGCCCGCCGGGACGCGCTATGGCTTTGTGTCGGAAGGCGGCATTCTGGTCTGGCGGAATGCAGATCCCGAAGGGGAAATTGGCAAGCGGACCCAGTCGGAAGCTGCGCAGCGGACGATTGAGGTTCGTGACGGAGAGTTTGAAAGTACGGGTAGTGATGGGGTAAGCCGCTACTATGCCGTCGTGCCGATGCCGGAGACCGGGTGGGTTGCGTTTGTCGGGGTGCCGGTGTCGGCGATTTATGCGGATGCCCGGCAGCGCGCACTGAGTGCTGTGCTGCTGGCGTTGGCCGGGATTTGCCTGCTGTTGCTTCTATCCTTCCTGGTCGCACACAGGATTGTCCGGCCGGTGGCCCTGCTTGAGAAAACGGCACGCGCATTACATGGCGGCAATCTCGGGGCCAGAATGGCGGTGACAGGCCCCAGCGAGGTGGTCGAGGTCGCGAAGGCCTTTAATGCCATGGCGGATAGCGTTCAGGCTTATACCGTCAGGCTTGAGGCAGAGGTTGAGGCACACCAGCGTGCCGAGGAGTTGTTACGGGAAAGCAAGGAGGATCTCTCAATCACCTTGAATGCCATCGGTGATGGCGTCATCGCTACGGACGCTGAAGGTCGTGTCACCCGTATGAATCCAACCGCCGAGCGTCTGTGCGGCTGGGTGCTGGATGACGCCAAGGGCCAGCCGCTGCCTGATGTATTCCGTATCGTCAACGCGACCACGCGCGCGACGGTGGTTAACCCTGTGGAATTGGTGATGGCACATGGCCAAGTGGTCGGTCTCGCCAACCATACCGTGTTGCTGGCCAAGGGTGGGCGGGAATTCCATATTGCCGACAGCGCAGCACCCATCCGCAACGCGGCTGGCGAGATCGTCGGCGTGGTGCTGGTGTTCAGCGATGTCACGCCGCGCGTGACAGCCGAACTCGAACTGGCGCAATACCGCGAGCATCTGGAAGCTCTGGTCGAGGAGCGTACGCAGGCGCTCACGGTTGCCAAGGATGTGGCCGAAGCGGCCAATCGTGCCAAAAGCACCTTCCTCGCCAATATGAGTCACGAGTTGCGCACGCCCATGAATGCCATCATGGGTATGACCGATCTGGCCTTGCGCCATACCGAAGACCCGAAACTCCAGGATCAGTTGAGCAAGGTCATTCAGGCTTCGCGGCATTTGCTGGCTGTCATCAACGACATCCTCGACATTTCCAAGATCGAGGCGGATCGACTGACCCTGGAAGCGGTCAGCTTCAAGTTCGGCGAGGTGCTGGAAAATCTGATGAGCCTGACCGGCCACCGGGCCAGCGAAAAACACCTGAAGCTGCTGCTCGACCTGACGCCGGAAATCAACCACCTCTCGCTGCTGGGCGACCCGTTGCGCCTCGGCCAGATCCTGCTTAACCTGACTGGCAATGCCTTGAAGTTTACCGAGCACGGGTCGATTACCGTACGCACCCGATTGCTGGAAAACCACCCGGACAGCGTGCGCTTGCGCATCGAAGTGACTGACACCGGCATCGGTATCACACCTGAAAATCAGCAGCACTTGTTCACTGCCTTTGAGCAGGCAGACGGCTCGATGACCCGCAAATACGGCGGCACGGGCCTTGGCCTTGCCATCAGCAAGCGGCTGACCAAGTTGATGGGCGGCGAGATTGGGGTGGACAGTGTTCCCGGTCAGGGCAGTACCTTCTGGTTTACCGTGCGCCTGAGCAAGGCGACGGATGCCGTCCTGCCAGCGCCGACTTTCTCGGGGCAGGCCGCTGATGAACGCCTGCTCGACGAGTTCGCCGGCACCCTCATCCTGCTGGCCGAAGACGAGCCGATCAATCAGGAGGTCTCGCGCGGCCTGTTGGAAGATGCCGGTCTGGCCGTTGATCTGGCCGAGGATGGGGTTGAGGCCGTGGCCCTGGCCAGGAAAAACCGCTATGCCCTGATCCTGATGGACATGCAGATGCCCAACCTCAATGGCATTGATGCCACGAAGGCGATTCGTGCGCTGCCGGGCTATGCCCGGACGCCGATCCTCGCCATGACAGCCAACGCTTTCGATGAGGATCGCCAGGTCTGCCTGAGCGCCGGCATGAACGACCACATCGCCAAGCCGGTCGATCCAGACAAGTTGTTCGAGACTTTGCTGAAGTGGCTGGCGACGACGCGCTAGTTTGCTGTCGACCTATCCAGCGAAACGCTGTCCGAGCCAGTCGATAAGGTCCTGCGCGACGATCTGCCAGTCGCGTTCCAGCATCAGGCCGTGGCCCATGCCGGGATATAGCGTGGCATCGACGCCATAGCTGTGTGCCGTCATCTCGACCAGCGCGGCGGGGATGATCAGGTCAAGTTCTGCACCCATCACGCGCAGGTCATCGCGCTGACGCGGCAGATGCTCGATAACCCGGTGGATGTTCGGCAGGTTGAGCAGCATCATGTCCCAGATGGCGCGATGGGATTCCGGCTGGGCCATGCGCACGTAGCGTCCCAGATCGTCCATCGACACGGGTTGGGCGAACAGCGCTTCCTGCAGGCTGCTGAGGGCGACATGGCCGCCGCTCATCAGGCCGTTCAGGTCGACGAACAGGTTGGGGCGGGAAAAGAGCATGCCGAAGGCCGAGGCGGCCAGCCCCTGCGGCGGCACAGAGCACATCAGTACGGCCGCAGCAGCCGGATGCTGCTCCAGGTACTTTTGCACCACGAAGCCGCCCATTGAATGACCGATCAGCACGGGTGGTGTGGGCAGCAGGGCGGCGACTTCAGCCACATCGTTGATGTAATCGTCGACGGAATAACTGTCGAGGTGGTCGCGGCGTCGGCTGGCACCATGTCCCGACAGGCTGAGGGCCTGGCAGTTGAAGCCGGCTTGGGCGAAATACGGCAGGAAATGCTCGGCCCAGCACCAGGCGGCGGTGTAGGCGCCATGGATGAACAGCAGGGGGGGCATGCCGGGCCGTGCCCGGGCGGCGGGGGTCGCGAGGATTTCCAGTGTTTCGGTACGACGTGAGTTCATTGGGGCTGCCGGAGAGAGGCCAGCCTGCGATTCTATTGCCCCGGGACTAGGCCCGGCGCGCTTGATCATGGTTAATTTCTTGGCAGCGGGGAAGGAGTAGCCTGTGCCAACGGACGACTGGAGGGAGTCATGTTCAAGCAACTGAATAATCTGCGTTTCCGCTTCATTCTGCTGGCCAGTCTGGGGGCGCCGGCCTTGCTGGTGTGGATCTCGGGCTATTACGCCTGGGAGAACTGGCGTGATTACCGCATGGTGCGCACCACCATCGAGGCCAACACGATGGCCGACCAGATCATCGCGGCGGCTGGCCTGCAGGCACTTGAGCGCGGCGTGGCGGCCAGCCTGCTTTCTGCTGCCGGTCCAGCCCCTGAAGCGGGCCGTCAGCGGCTCACCAACCTGCGTGCCAAGAGCGACCAACTCTGGCAGGATGCCTTCACGACGGCGGGCGTACTCGAACAAAAAGGGGTGGTGTTCGAGAAGGCAGTGATTACGCGCAAGCTGGCCGGTGAGGCCTATGCCGAGCTGCAGACGGCGCGCAAGCGCGTCGATAGCAGCCTGACGAAGGCGGAGCGCGACATCCAGGCACCGGAGTGGATTCCGGTCATGACGCGCTTTATCAATGCAGCGGCACGCATGCGCATGGCCTCGTTTGGTGGCGCAGCTTTTCCGCCGCGCATCACCTACCCGAACCTGACGGCCAAGCAGAGTGTCTGGCTGGCCTCCGAATACGCCGGGCTGGAACGCGCCAATGTGGCCGCCCTGCTCAATTCGAACGCACCGGCTTCAGGTGAGGTGTTGGCGCGTTTGGGCGCTTTTCGCCAAAACGTCGATGCGGCCATTGCCGACATTCTCCTGCTCAAGCGCGTCAGCGATACGCCGCCGGAAGTGCGCACTGCCATTGAGGGCATGGAGGCGCATTTTCTCGGTTCGTTCGAGCAGTTGCGCAAGGATCTCTATCGGGAAGCCCGCTCGGCCACCCCGGTCGGCGAACGCCATTTCTCGCTAACCAGTCCGGCATGGATCGAAAAGTCCACTGCCGCCATCGATACCATTCTCAAGGTTTCCGAGGCTTATTCGCACGTGAACAACCGTGATGCCGAGGAGACCGCGCAACTCCGTTTCCTGCAGATGTGGGGCTATATCGCCTTGTTCATCGCCATCATCGCTACGTCGCTCGTGATGGTCACGCTGCTGTTCAACAAGCTGCGCCACCTCGATATCCTGCACGATTCGATGATCGAACTGGCCGGTGGTCAGGGCGATCTGACCTTCCGTCTGCAAGCCGACACGAGCGACGAGATTGGCGAGATCTCGTCGGCCTTCAATAAATTTGCCGCCAAGTTGCGTGACATCATTGCCGAAACCCATGAGGTTGTCGGGCAACTGGCCGCTACCGCGACCAAACTGACCGTTGCCAGCAACCGTGTCGCAGGCAGTTCGAATACCCAGAGCGAGATGTCGCTCGCCACGGCCACGGCTGTGGAGGAAATTACCGCCAGCATGGCACAGGTGGCCGAACGGGCGCGTGAGACCTCGGAGGAATCGAAACAGGCCGGGGCGCTTGCTGAGGATGGTGCTCGTGTGGTGCGCGACGTCTCTGCCCAGATTCATGAACTGGCGGGTGGGGTGGCCGAAAATTCGGAACGCATTGAAGGGCTGGGTGAGCGTTCGCGCGAAATCGGCGGCATTGTTGGCGTGATTCGCGAGATTGCCGATCAGACCAATCTGCTGGCGCTGAACGCAGCCATCGAAGCGGCGCGCGCCGGCGAGCAGGGCCGCGGGTTTGCCGTGGTGGCCGACGAGGTGCGCAAGCTCGCCGAGCGCACCGGCACTGCAACCGTGGATATCTCGGCCAAGATCGAGGCGATCCAGCGCGATACGGACGGCGCCGTTAAGGGCATGCACGCCAGCAGCAAGCGGCTTGAAGAGGTGGTGGCGCTTTCCGCCGATGCGGCGGAATCGCTGGGACGTATCAGTGACGGCACGGCGGCGGCACGCCGTCGCGTCGAGGAAATCGCGCATGCCACCGAGGAAGAGAGCCAGGCTGGTGCTGCCATCGCACGCAACGTCGAACAGGTCGCCGCGATGGCCGAGGAGAACAAGCAGGCTGTTGGTGAAACTGCGCAGGATGCACTGCAACTCACGGAACTCGCCGGCCGCCTCGACAAACTGGTCGGGCGGTTTAAGGTTTAGGCGGGTACCGGCCTATATTTTTTGCAGCTTGTCCTCACAACTGACATAGACGGTGATGTTTCGTCGTAGCAGGTCATCCAGTACGCCCGCGCGAAAAGCCTTGCTTTGCCATGCGTCCGGCCGGTCTGGTGTGACATAGAGCACGACATCCTCACCCTGGTTGGTTGTGCCAATGACGACCCGCGATTTATCGGGTCGTAGTTCAAATGGAATCGGGCGGCTCATCCGTTGCGTTTGCAACCAGATGCACTCATAGACTCGACAGGATTCTGGCCTGGTTTCATATATGCCGCAACCAACGCCTATTTTGCAGTGCTGGCACCATGTGTTGCCAGGCTTGTCCAACTCGCGAATCTTCAATACCTTGCAGCAGGCCGTGCAACCTTCACAGTTGTGCATACATACCTCTTATGTCCTGTCGTTCCATTTTATTCTGCCGTCCCGCCAGCACCGACTTTTTCAAGCACCTCGTCGGGTGTAAAGACATGAAACAGGTGATCGAGGCGGCGGCTGCGGCGTAATTTGAGCAGCAGCTTGTCGGCGGTGACCAGCCAGTCGGCTTGCCCGTCACGGGCGAGTTCGAGGAATTTCTGGTCGTCCTTGTCCTGGCATTTCGGCAAGACAATCCCGGTGCGCGGTGGGCTATCGATGATCTGGACGAGTTCGAGATAGGCAGCATAAGCGGCTGCCTGTTGTTCTACGGAAAGCTCGAACAGGGGATAGCCGAGCACGCGCTGATATTCGGCCAGACAGGCCGGGCTGGTCAATGCAATCCAGCGGCCGCAAACGACTTCGCCCCGCAAGGGGGCGAAGCGACTGTCGGCAAAGACGAACAGCGAGAGCAGGACGTTCGTGTCGAATACAACACAAACGGCTTGCGTCATCAGGACTTCTTCTGCTGGTCGAGACGGAATTTTACGAAGGAGCCCGGCGCATCTTCGATCACGCCGAGCTTGCCCTTGACCGGATCGCGCACCGGGATGGTCTCATCGCTTTGCGCCATCAGCCAGGCCTGCCAGTCATTCCACCACGAGCCTTCGTTCTGCTTGGCGGCTTCGAAGAAGGCATCGGCGGTTTCCGGCAGGGTCTTGGTGGGCACTGTCCAGTAGCCATACTTGTTGGCGGCGGGCGGGTTGACGATGCCGGCGATGTGGCCGGAGCCGCCGAGCACGAACTTGGTCGGGCCGGCAAACAGCTTGGCGCCGAGATAGGTGCTCTGCCACGGGGCGATGTGGTCCTCGATGGTGGAGATGAAGTAGGCCGGCACCTTGATCTTGCGCAGGTCGATTTCGACATCGCCGATCATGATGCCGCCCGGATCTTTCAGCAGGTTCTGCATGTACATGTTGCGCAGGTAGAAGCTGTGCATCGCCGCCGGCATGCGCGTTGAATCGGAGTTCCAGTAGAGCAGGTCGAAGGGGAAGGGGTCCTTGCCCATCAGGTAGTTATTCACCACGAAGGACCAGATCAGGTCGTTGGCGCGCAGCATGTTGAAGGTGCCGGCCATTTCGGTGCCTTCGAGGAAGCCACGTCCGCTCATCTTCTTTTCGAGCGCAGAGATCTGCTGCTCGTCGATGAACACGCCCAACTCGCCCGGGTAGGAGAAATCGAGCATGGTGGTGAAGAAGGTGGCGGAGGCGATGCGCGGGTCGCTGGCCTTGGGCTTCTTGGCCGCCAGATAAGCGGCGGTGGTGGCGAGCAGCGTGCCGCCGAGGCAGTAGCCGGCGACGTTGATTTCCTTCTCGCCGGTCTGCTCGGCTACCTTCTCAAGGGCAACCAGCGTGCCTTCGAAGACGTAGTCCTCGAAGCTCTTCTGCGCCAGCTTGGCATCCGGGTTAACCCAGGACATGGTGAACACGGTGTGCCCCTGGTCGAGCGCCCACTTGATGTAGGAGTTCTTCTCGCGCAGATCGAGGATGTAGTACTTGTTGATCCAGGGCGGCACGATCAACAGCGGACGCTTGAACTGCGTCTTGGTGGTCGGCGTGAATTGCAGCAACTGGAACAGGTCGTTCTGGAACACCACCTTGCCCGGCGTGGTGGCGACATTCTTGCCGAGTTCAAAAACGGTGGTGTCGGTCATCTTGACGCGCAACTGGCCGTCGCCGTCTTCCATGTCGCGCAGCAGGTTGTTGAAGCCATTGAGCAGGTTCTGCCCGTTCGACTTCACCGTCTCGCGGAACACTTCCGGGTTGGTGTGGGCGAAGTTGGAGGGCGACATCGCATCGATGAACTGGCGCGTGAAGAAATTAACCTTGTCTTGCGTATGGCCGTCGAGGCCCTTGACGCCGCTGACCGTGTCATGAATATGACGTGCGGAGATCAGGTAGGACTGCTTGATGAAGTCGAACAGGAAATGCTCCTCCCACTGTTCATCCTTGAAGCGCTTGTCGCCCTTGGCTGGACTCGCGACGGGCGGGGTATGCATGCCCATGAAGCGCAGCGTCGAATGCTGCCAGAGCGAGAAATAGTCCCATACCAGGTTCATCTGCGCCTGGGCCATCTGATAGGGATTGGCGAGCATCTTGGCCATCATGTCCATGAAGGCCTGGGCAAGGCCCAGCTCGTCCTGCGGCGGGCTCACGCCCTTGGCGACCTGACGCTGGATGTGGCCTTGCAGAATCTTGGAAGCGCGTTGGGCAACCTCGGCATAGGTCTTGGCGATTTCCTGCGGATCGGGCAGGGCGGCGTTTTCGTTTGCGGTGTCGGTGGTTTTGGTCATCTCTCTCACTCCGTTTGTTGTTGGCAAGCCCCGGCGGCTAAACTGGCGCAAATCATGAGTTTATCGTAAATCAACGATAATTGCTGCAGTGCAGCAAATGCTTTTTCCTCCCTGTTATCCTGACCATTATCCTGCATGACACCGCTCGCGCCCGTCTATTTCCGTCTGATTCTGACCATGTTCTTCTGGGGCGGCACCTGGGTGGCGGCGCGCTATGCGGTGCAGGAGGTACATCCCCTTGCCGTGGCGGTCTGGCGTTTCTTCTTCGCCGCAACGAGTCTGCTGGCGATTGTCTTCTGGCGCCACGGCCGCCTGCCCGCCGTCACGCGGCGTGAGGGACTGCTGATCCTGGGCCTGGGCACTACGGGCATTTTTCTTTACAACCTCTTTTTTCTCTTCGGCATGCAGTCGATGAGCGCGGGGCGCGGGGCGCTGGTGGTTGCCCTTAGTCCAGTCATCACCCTGCTGGCTGCCGCCTGGCTGCTCAAGGAGGGGATGAGCCGACAAAAAATGGTTGGCAGCGTGCAGGCTTTTGCCGGCTGCCTGACCGTAATCGGCAAGGGCGACCCGCTGGCCTTTCTCGATGGAAACGTGGGCACTAGCGAAATGCTGATTCTTGGTTGTGCCTTCATGTGGTCGGCCTACACGTTGATTGGTCGGCTCGGTACGCGTTCGCTCAGCGCGCTGGTCATGACTGCCTATGCCAGCGGTGCCGGTTTTCTGATGTTGCTTATCACAGCGCTGGTGGCGGCACCGGCATCGCTTGCACCGACTTATTCGATCAGTGCCTGGAGTGCCATCATGTTCCTTGGCCTGCTCGGCACAACATTGGGCTTCACCTGGTTTTCGGCCGCAGTGCAGCAGATCGGCGCGCAGCGCGCCTCGATCTTCATCAACCTCGTACCCGTGGCGGCAGTATTGCAGGGGGCACTGTTGCTGAGCGAGCGGCTTGACCTGTCCGCACTGGTGGGCGGCACGCTGGTGATTGCCGGTGTGTTGCAAACGCAACGAAGTAATGAGCAAAACGGTAGACTGAAGACACCATGACATCAGACACCATCCTGACCGAAATCGATGCCGGTATTGGCATCGTGACCTTCAACCGGCCCGCGCACTACAACGCTTACGATGGCGCGATGCTGGCCGAGTTCAGCGCCGCGATTGGCCGGATGGGCGAGGATGCAAGCGTCCGTGTGGTGGTGATTTCCAGCGTGGGCGAAAGTTTTTGCGCCGGCGCCGATCAGTCGGCGCAGGCCATCGAAGCGGCCGCACTGGCCGAATTGCTCAATGGCATGACGGCCTGCCCCAAACCGCTGATTGCGCGCGTGCAGGGCGTCGTGTGTGGTGGCGGAGTTGGCATTGTGGCGGCCTGTGACCTGGCCGTGGCGAGCTTCGATGCGCGCTTTGCGGCGCGCGATCCGAACAGTGGACAAGTGCCGGGCGCGATCACCGCAGTGGTCCGTGAGGCGATGGGCCTGCGTCATGCCCGCCGCTATCTGCTGACCGGCGAAACCTTGTCGGCGGCCGAGGCTTACCGGATTGGCCTGGTTCATGAAATGGTGGCGGACACGGCCGCACTCGACGAGGCCATCGGTGAATGGATCGATGCCCTGCTGACTCAGGAGGGTGAGACGCTGGCCGCTTGCAAGGAACGTTGCCGTGGACAGCGCTGACTATGAGGCGCTGTATCACTGCGTCGGCATCTGCCTGCCGGATGAGGATGAAGCTTATTGCATTGGCTGCGGTCGGCCGTGGACGACCCAACCACCTGCCGTCTCGCCAGCGCCGACATTTGACGAATCTGATCAGCGGACTTCGTACTCGAAGCTACCGCCGACCTGACCTTCGATAATCACCTGCAGGTGGCGCTTGCCGGTGGGTTCGCCAGGGCCGATGGCCCACTCGCCGATGATCTGGCCACGGACCGGCACCAACTGGCGCTGGCTGACCTGATGCCGCTTCGGCAGCGGAATCTCCAATTTTTGGCCGTTGGGACTTATCGTCACGCCGGCTTCACTCGCCACGGTCGGCAGCAGATATTCCTCGCGGACCTCGACGCTGCGCTTTTTCGTGCGTAACTGAATGATCCAGCCGTAGCGCTGACCTTCCTTGTGGGGAATGACCGTTGCGGGTTCGAAGATCGTTGCACGCGGATCGCTGGTGTCGAACAAGCCAAACTCTGCCGAGACAATTTGCACAGCGGATTGGGCAAAGGCGCTGCTACTGACGATAAGCAACAGGAGGAAGAATGCTCTCATGGTCGCAGGTCGAAAATGCCGGGCAGAAAAACTTCGGTCACCAGCAGGGGACGGCCCAGTCGCGTAAAGCGCGAACGGCGGCTCCACAGCAGCGGCAAGGCGCGTCCGCTGACTTGGCTGGCCTGACGGTGCAGCGGGTGGGCTGATGAGATGCGCGCGGCGTGCAAGTCGCCGCGCTGGATGCCGGGATCGGCAAACAAGGCCGCGCCGAGCGGACGGCTGCCGATGGCACGCGCCATGTGCCATGCACCGGTGAGATCCTGCAAGCGCAGCGCGCTATGGGCAAAAACCACTGGCTGGTCGTCGGCGATCAGCAGCACCTCGCGGATCCAGGCATGACGGCCCAGTGGTACGTCAATCAAGGCGTGTTCATCGAGATGGGGACGCGCAAGAATTTCGCGGATGACCTGAACGCGAAAGCGCTGGCAGCGGACCATGATGCGGGCGGTCAGCGAGCCGGGATCGGCCAGCCATGGGTGCAGTGCCGCCGGCGCGCCGGCCAGCGTGGCGCTGGGCTTCCAGTGAGCAAGCGGGCTGGGCATGTGGCGGTCGTTCCCGTTCCATCGCGTTCCAATTGGGGCGCCGATGCTACCATAGCGATTCCAGCGTTTTCCTCCGCCCTCCATGCAACTCGTGCTGATCAGCGGGCTCTCGGGCTCCGGCAAATCCATCGCCCTCAATGTCCTGGAGGACGCCGGTTTCTATTGTGTCGATAACCTGCCGGCACCGCTGCTGGGTGAGCTGGTGACACACCTGAAACTGGAAGAGCATCAGCGGGTTGCCGTCGCTGCCGACATGCGCGGCGGCACCTCGATTGCTGCCCTGCCGGCGCAGTTGCGTAAGCTCGAAGCAGACGGCGTGTCCCTGCGTTTCATTTTCCTCGATGCCCGTGACGACGTGCTGATCCAGCGCTTTTCCGAAACGCGGCGACGTCACCCGCTGGCCGATGGCGAGAGCACGCTGGCCGAAGCCATCGCCTGCGAACGGGCCGCGCTTGAAACGCTGTGCAGTCTGGGCCATCGCATTGATACCAGCAACATCCGCCCGAACGCCCTGCGCGCCATGATCAAGGAGTTTGTGGCCAGCGAAGGCGATACCACGGATGGCTTGACGCTGCTGTTTGAATCCTTCGGCTTCAAGCACGGACTGCCGCTCGATGCCGACTTGGTATTCGATGTGCGCTGTCTACCGAATCCCCATTACGACCCGGCGCTGCGTCCGCTGACCGGTCGTGATGCGCCGGTGATTGCGTTCCTCGAAGCCCAGCCGGAAGTGCTGCGGATGCGCGCGGATATCCAGCGTTTTATCAACGACTGGCTGCCAGCCTACATTCGCGACAATCGTTCCTACCTGACGGTAGCGATCGGCTGTACCGGTGGGCAGCATCGCTCGGTCTGGTTCGCCGAAACCTTGGCCAGCGATTTCAAGGCGCAAGCTCGCGTGCTGGTGCGGCATCGCGTGCTGACCCAGTGAAAACGGGTTGGCGTCTGTTACGGCCCGGCGACTGGGCCGTGGTGTTGCTCTCAGCGTTATTGGTGGCCGGCTCCTTCCCGCTGTTGTGGACAGGCGGTACGGCCGAACGTGCCGTCGTGCGGCTGGATGGGCGCGTGGTCGCGGCGTTTCCGCTGACGGCGCCGCGCCGTTATGCGGTGCAAGGACCGCTGGGCGAAACGCAGATCGAGATTGCGCCCGGTCGGGCACGGGTACTGGCCGATCCCGGCCCGCGCCAGTATTGCGTGCAACAGGGCTGGCTGACGCGCCCCAACGCCATTGCCATCTGTGCGCCGAACCATGTGAGCCTGTCCCTGTCGGGGCGTGATCCGAGCCATGACAGTCTCAACTACTAATTCAATCATTGAACTGCCGATCCGCCCGGAGGATCGTCGCATCGCCCGTTATGCGGCGGCGGCGATTGCCCTCTCCGTTGCCGAAGCGGCCTTGCCATCGCCCTTGCCCGGCGTAAAGCCCGGTCTGGCGAACATTGTCATCCTGCTGGTGCTGGCACGGCACGGCTGGCGCGATGCGGCCTGGGTGTCGCTGTTGCGCGTCCTGGCCGGCAGCCTGCTGGTGGGGCAGTTTCTCGCCCCCGGTTTTTTTCTGGCCCTTGTCGGTGCGCTGGCGAGCCTGGCTGTTCTCGCGGGTACGGCAAAATTGCCGGTGCGCTGGTTTGGGCCGGTCAGTGCCAGCGTGCTCGCCGCTTTTGCGCACGTTGGCGGCCAGTTGTTGCTGGCGCGCCTGTGGCTGGTGCCGCATGATGGCATCATCTATCTGGTGCCAATCTTTGCCGCGAGCGCCTTGCTTTTCGGTATCGTGAACGGCTTGATCGTCGCCAAACTGTTGAAGGAATTTCCGTGAAGACTGTTGCTGTCGCCTGGACCGGTGCCTCCGGCCTGCCTTACGGCTTGCGGCTGGTGGATTGCCTGCTGGCCGCTGGTTGCCGTGTTTGGCTGATGTATTCGCAGGCCGCGCAGATTGTCGCCAAGCAGGAGACCGATCTGGTACTGCCGACGCAACCGCGCGAAGCGCAGCGCCTGCTGGCAGAACGCTTTGCCGATGCGGATGCTCGATTACACGTGTTCGATCGTAATGACTGGAATGCGCCGCCCGCCTCGGGTTCCAATCCACCGGATGGCTATGTGATTTGCCCCTGCACCATGGGTACGCTGGCCGAGGTGGCCGCAGGAACGGCCAAAGATCTGATCACACGTGCCGCCGATGTCGTGCTCAAGGAAGGCAAGCCGCTGATTCTGGTGCCGCGCGAAACACCGCTCTCGGCCATCCATCTGGAGAACATGCTGAAGCTCTCTCGTGCCGGTGCGGTGATCCTGCCGCCCAGCCCGGGTTTCTATCACCGGCCGCAGCGCATTGAGGATCTGGTCGACTTCGTGGTGGCGCGCATTCTCGATCGGCTCGGCGTCGCGCATGCCCTGATGCCGCGCTGGGGCGAAGCGGAATAATGGACATTCCCCTCTTCCTGCTCAATACCGTACTCCACTCGGGCGGTCGCCTGCCCCTGCGCGTGTTCGAAACGCGCTACATGGACATGGTCAAGGATTGCCTGCGCCACGAAACGCCCTTCGGCATCTGCCTGATCGCGCAGGGCGAGGAGGTCGGCCCGGGGGCTGAACCGCACACGGTCGGTACGCTGGCAAAAATCGTCGATTGGGAAATGCCGCAGTTGGGCATCCTCAATCTGGTCGTCAATGGCGGTGAACGTTTTCGTGTCTTTGCGCATCGCCAGACCCCAAGTGGCTTGGTGCGCGCCGAGGTGGAACTGTTGCCTGATCCATCCGTGACGCCGATTCCCGGCGACTATGCGCGACTGGTGCCGATGTTGCGGGCGCTGCTGGAGGCGCTTGAAGACCCGCCGCCGCAACCCCATCGTTTCTTCGATGCCGCCTGGGTCGCCGACCGCTGGGCGGAGTTGCTGCCCTTGCCGATGACGCTGCGCCAGGAAATGCTGGAGATGAGCGATGGGGTCGCCCGGCTGGATGCCATCTACCGTTTTCTCGAACAGGAAGCGCGCTGATATTCAAGGTAGTTTGACAGGCTCGGCGAACGCGAATAAATTACTGACCGTTCAGTCATTAACCGTATTCGCACTGTGCCTAATTCTCTCGCTGCCAAAGTCGCGCCGTCGCGCCGCCGTCGCAAAGAAGCCCGTCCTGCAGAGCTGACGGCGGCGGCGCTCGACGTTTTTGTCGAGAAAGGCTATGCCGCCACGCGCCTTGAGGATGTGGCTGCGCAGGCGGGTGTCTCGAAGGGCACCTTGTATTTGTATTTCGATAGCAAGGAAGCGCTGTTCAAGGCGGTTGTGCGCGAAGGGATACTACCGGCGCTGACCGAAGGCGAGACACTGGTGGCCGGCTTCAAGGGCAGCAGCGAGGATTTGCTGCGCGAGGTGATCGGCGGCATGTGGCGGCTGATTGGCTCGCAGCGCATCGGCGGCATTCCCAAACTGGTGTTTGCCGAGGCGCGCAATTTCCCCGAGATCGCCAGCTTCTACCATCAGGAAGTGATCATGCGCGGCACGGCAATGATTCGTTCGGTGATCGAGCGTGGTATCAAGCGCAAGGAGTTTCGCAAGGTCAATGTCGATGCCACCGTGTATCTGGTGATCGGGCCGGTACTGATGCGCATGATCTGGCGCCATTCACTCGACTGCTGCCTGGCGGCGAATGTCGATGATAAGGCCTATTTCGACGAATACTTCGCCATCATGCTGCGCGGCCTGTGGGCGGAAAGGAAAGCCTCATGAGGTACTTGATACTCGCTACTCTGCTGCTGGCCGCCTGTGGCAAGGAGCAGGCCGCTGCACCTGCCGTCCCGCCAGCGCCGACATTTTTAGTACAAGCATTAGGGGAGGTGGCTATCCATCCCGAGCGCAGCGCGCCGGCGGCGGTGGTCGGCAAGAACGAAGCGCGTATTTCGGCGGAGGTGGCGGCGGTGATTCTTGCCCTGCCGGTGGATGTCGGGCAGCGCGTCAGGCAGGGCGCCATCGTTGCCCGTCTGGATAGTCGCGATGCGGCGCTGGCACAAGAACGGGCCGATGCCGCCCTGGCGCAAACGCAGGCGCGCTACGCCCAGGCAGCAGCGCAATTCAAGCGGGCGCAAACGCTGCGCGAAAAGAACTTCTACTCGGCCGAGGCCTTGACGCTCAAGGAAACCGAACTGGCTGCCGCTGATGCCGACCTGCGCGCTGCCCGGGCGCAACGCGATACGGCACGCCGCAACGTCGAGAAACACACCCTCGTCGCTCCCTTTGATGCTGTGGTGCGCGCCCGCAGCGGACAGGTCGGTGAGTTCGCTGCCCCCGGCACGGCGCTGCTGACGCTGGTTTCCGCCGGGGAGGTGGAACTGGCCGCGCAACTGCAGGCAGCGGATGCCGCCAGCCATACCAGTGCCGTCCCGCCAGCGCCGACTTTTGAGGCCAATGGCACGTCCTATGCGCTCAAGTTACTGCGCGTATCCCCGGCGGTGAATCGCGACTCGCGCAGCATTGAGGCACGCTTTGCTTTTAAAGATAGTGCGCCGCCAGCCGGCACGGAAGGGCGGCTGGTCTGGCGCGAGCCGGCGCCGTGGCTGCCGGCCGATCTGCTGGTGCGGCGCAATGGACGCTATGGCATCTTCATCGCCGCGGAGGGCAAAGCCCGCTTCCATCCTTTGGCGAATGCACAGGAAGGCCGCCCGGCCGCGCTTGATTTGCCGCCGGAAACGCAGATCGTGACCCAGGGGCGCCACGCCCTGCAGGACGGCGTGGCGCTGCAATGAATTTCTATCGGCGCCTGCTCGCCAATCATCCGCTCGCCAACATCGCCTTCATGGTGGTGCTGGCGATGGGCGCGCTCGCCTATCTGGCGATGCCGCGCGAGCAGGACCCCGAGATTAATTTCAACTGGGTGGTGATCACCACCGTCCTCCCCGGCGCCTCGGCCGAGGATGTGGAAAAGCGCGTCACCAAGCCGCTGGAGGACGCCATCAAGGGCGTGGCAGACATCCGCTTCTCGATGTCTTCCTCGCGCGAGAATGTGTCGAACATTTTGGTGCGCTTTCGCGAGATTTCGGAACGCGTGTTCGACAAGCGCGTCAATGACCTGCGTCGCGATATCCAGAACAAGGCGTCCAGCGAGCTGCCGGCCGAGGCAAAAGATCCGCGGGTGATGGAGATCACCACCTCCAACGGTTTCCCGACCGCGCTGGTGGTGGTGACTGGTTCGGCCAATGACGAAAATTTGCGCCGTCGGGCGCGCCTGTTGCGTGACGACTTCGAGCGCATGGCGGGTATCGATCAGGTGTTTGCCACGGGGCTCGCCGACACGGAGTTGCGCGTCGAATTCGATCCGGCGGCACTGGCCAACCGCGGCCTGTCGGGCGCCGATGTGGCCGATGCCGCCTTTGCGTGGTTTCGCGATACCTTTGCCGGTAAGGCGGAAACCCTCACGCATGAGGGACGCGATGCCTGGTTGGTGCGCGTGGTCGGGCAGCATGCCGACCCGGAACGGCTGGCGCAGATTCCTGTGGGCAAAGGCCGTGACCAGGTACCGCTGGGCAGCGTCGCCGAGGTGCAGCGCGCGCGGGCCAAGCCGGGCAGCCTCGCCAGCCATGACGGTCAGCCGGCGGTGATGCTGGCGATCACCAAGAAGAGCCGCACCAATACGCTCGAATTGATCGAGCGCATCAACATCTTCATCGCCGAGAAAAATACTGTCATGGCCAGCGAGGGCGTGCAGTTGCAACTGTTGGATGATCAGACCCACCGCACCCGCGAGTCGATCCAGATCATGGAATCAAATGCCGTGGTCGGCCTGTTGGTGGTGCTGGCGATTTGCTGGCTGTTTCTCGGCACGCGCATTGCCGTGCTGGTTGGCTTGGGGCTGCCCTTCTCGCTGGCCGGCACCTTTGCGATCCTCGGCGCGCTCGGCTACACGGTGAATATTTCGGTGCTGCTTGGGGTGGTGATTGCGCTGGGCATGCTGGTGGACGACGCCGTGGTGGTGGTCGAGGCGATTTACTACAAGATGCAACGCGGGCTGGCCGCCATGGAGGCCAGCGTGGATGCGATGCGCGAGGTGTTCGCCCCGGTGACCTCGTCGGTGTTGACGACCATGGCGGCCTTCCTGCCGCTCCTGTTGCTGCCCGGCATTGTCGGCAAGTTCATGTTCGTGATTCCGTTCATCGTCACGCTGGCGCTGGCGATCAGCCTGATCGAAGCCTACTGGATGCTGCCGGTGCATGTGGTGGCGGCGGGTGGCGCTGCACCGCCCGACAATGACTGGCGCGCGCGCTTCAACCATCTGCTGCGCGTGAAATATTCACGCTGGCTGATTACCGTGATGCGCTGGCCGCGTTTGTCGCTGGCGGTAGCGGCCCTGATGTTCGTGCTGGCGGGTGCGGCGGTGGCGACCGGGATGGTGCGCGTGCAGTTCTTCGCCTTTGATCCGATGCGCATCTTCTACGTGAATGTCGATATGCCGGCTGGTGCCCCGATCGAGGAAAGTCTGGCCCAGGCGGCCAGGCTGGAGGCGAAAGTGCGCGAGCAGCTGACGAGCGACGAGGTGCGCAACAGCGCGGCCTACGCCGGCATCAAATTCACCGACACCGAGCCGCTTTATGGCGGTGCCTATGGGCAGGTAGTGGTGTCGCTCAAGCCGCTGGCGGACGGTGGACGCAGCGTGCAGGAGATTGTGGCGGCCGTACGTCCCGAGATCGAGGCGCTGCCCAGTCCGGGCAAGGTCAGCTTCACCATGATCTCCGGCGGGCCACCGACCACCAAGCCGGTACGGGTACGCGTGCGCGGTGATGATCCGCTCGAATTGCGGGCTGCCGCCGATGCCTTGCTGGCGGTGACGCAAGCGGTGCCGGGTGCGCGCGATGTGACCGATGACGACATTCCGGGACGGCCGCAACTGGTGCTCGAACTGGATCGCGAGGCCTTGCGCGCCGCCGGGCTGGATGCCGCACGGGTGGCGCGACTGGTGCGTCTCGCGGTGGATGGCGAAATCATTGCCCAGACGCGCGATCTGGGCGAGAAGTTGGAACTGCGCGTGCGGGCGCAGCGAACTGCCGACAGCGTCGGTCACGATATCCTCAATCTGCTCAACGATCCGGTGGCTCTGGCAAATGGTCAGACCACCACGCTCGGCGCCTTGGTCAAGGCCGAGACCAAGGTCGGTGCGGGCGTCATCAAGCACTACAACCTGGTGCGGTCGATCACCGTCGAGGCCGATCTCGACAAGACGATCACCGATACGACGCAGGCCGATGCATTGATCCACGCCGGCTGGCGCAAGATCGCCGCCCAGTTCCCGCATACCAGCATCGATTTCAGCGGCGAGATGGAAGACATTCGCGAAAGCCTCGATGCGATGAAGGCGCTGTTCCTGTTTGGCGTCGGGCTGATTTACCTGATCCTCGCCGCGCAGTTCAAGAGCTATTTCCAGCCGCTGCTGATTCTCGTGACTGTACCGCTGGCCTTTACCGGCGTGGCGCTGGGGCTGCTGGTGTCGCGCAATCCGCTCTCGCTCTACACCCTCTACGGCGTGATCGCGCTGACCGGCATTGCCGTCAATTCGGCCATCGTGTTGATCGATGCTGCCAATGATCGGCTGCAATCCGGTATGAGCGTGCTGCATGCCGCTGTCTATGCTGCACGGCGGCGCGTGGTGCCGATCCTGATTACCTCGGTGACGACCATCGGTGGCCTGTTCTCACTGGCGTTCGGCTTGGCCGGTGATTCGCTGCTGTGGGGGCCGGTGGCGCAATCGATTGTCTGGGGGCTGACGTTCTCGACCGTGCTGACCCTGTTTGTGATTCCGCTTCTCTACTGGATGGCCATGCGCCGTCGAAAGCTTGCGACATGAAATACTGGACACTTCTACTGTTGCCCCTGCTGGCCGCCTGCGGTGAAAAGATGCCGCCCCCCGATGCGGCGACGAATGGCCCGAAATTGGTGAAAGCCATGAAAGTCGGCGCTGACAGGACGGCACAGGAAAACCAATATAGCGGTGAAGTGCGCGCCCGGATTGAATCGACACTCGGTTTTCGGGTAGGTGGCAAGCTGGTCGAACGGCTGGTTGATGTGGGTGCCAAGGTCAAGGCGGGCCAGCCACTGGCGCGCCTTGACCCAGCCGATCAGCAACTGGCGGCGACGCAGGCGGCGGCCAGCCGCGCGCTGGCAGAGGCCGACTTGAAGCGGACGCAGGAGTTGCGCGAGAAAAATTTCATCAGCCAGGCCGCCCTCGATGCCAAGGCCACTGCCGCCGAGGTGGCCGGCAGTCAGGCACGGCTGGCTCAGAATCAGGCGAGCTACACCACGTTGGTGGCCGATGCAGCAGGCGTCGTGTCGGCGGTGTTGGCCGAGCCGGGGCAGGTGGTGGCCGCCGGACAAGGCGTGTTTCGGCTGGCGCGCGACGGCCAGCGCGAAGTGGCGATTGTCATTCCCGAATCGCGCCTTGCCGGGCTGAAGGTGGGTATGGGTGCCACGGTGGATTTATGGGCAGGTAAATCCTACCGGGGCGTGCTGCGCGAACTGGCGCCGATGGCCGATGCGGCAACGCGCACCTTCGCGGCACGGGTGAGCCTGCCGGATGCCGACGAAGTGGTGGCGCTGGGCATGACAGCGACCGTGCGTTTCGCCCGGGAAAGCGCGACCGAGCTTGTCGTGCCGCTGGCGGCCATCCTGCAGCAAGGCGATAAAGCAGCCGTGTGGGTGATCGCAGAAGACAGCACGGTGCGCCAGCAGCCGATCGAGATTGCCCGCTATTCCGATCAAGGAGCGGTTGTGGCTTCCGGCCTGGACGGCAGCGAAACTATTGTCGCTGCGGGTGCATTCATGTTGTCCGCCGGCGAAAAAGTCAGGATCGCCCAACCATGAAGGGTCCCAACCTTTCCGAATGGGCGCTCGAACACCCGTCGATGGTGCTGTATCTGATCATCGTGCTGATGGTCGGCGGGGTGTTGTCCTTCTTGACGCTGGGCCGCGCCGAAGACCCTGACTTCACCTTCAAGGTCATGGTGGTGCGTACCCAGTGGCCGGGCGCGACAGCGCAGGAAGTCGAGCGTGAGCTGACCGAGCGGATCGAAAAGAAGCTGCAGGAGACGCCGTATGTCGATGTGATCCGTTCGGCCTCGCGCGCCGGCGAGTCGCTGGTCTTTATTCAGGTCAAGGATTACACGCCGCGCGCCGAGGTGCCCGAGTCGTGGCGGCAAGTACGGAAGAAACTTGACGATATCCGCCACCAGTTGCCACCCGGCGTGCAGGGCCCGTTCCCGAACGATGAATTCGGCGACGTCTACGTCAATATCTACGCATTGACTGGCACGGGTTACGACCACGGCGATTTGCGCCGCGAGGCAACCCGTATTGCTCGGGAGTTGCGCAATGTGGCGGATGTGAAAAAGGTCGATCTGCTCGGGGTGCAGGACGAGAAGATCACCATCGAGGTGGCACCGACACGGCTGGCGGCGCTCGGGCTGACGCCGGCCCTCGTCGCCGAGGCGCTGGCGAAACAGAATGCCGTGGTGCCCGCCGGCTTCGTGGAGACGGCGACGGATCGGGTGCGCTTGCGCGTGACCGGCGGTTTTGATTCCGTGGCACAGATTCGCGCCACCGACCTTGCGGTGGGCGGTCGCCATTTCCGGCTTGGTGATATTGCCGAGGTCAGCCGTGGTTTTGCCGAACCGCCCAATCCGAAGATGCGTGTCAGCGGTCAGGATGCCGTGGGGATTGCGGTGGTGATGGCCAAGGGCGGCAATGTCATCGCGCTGGGTGACCGCCTGCGCGCCGATATTGATCGCTTGTCGCATGAACTGCCGCTGGGCATGGCAGTCACCACGGTGGCCGACCAGCCGACGATTGTGCAGATCTCGCTGAAGCTCTTCCTGCAATCGCTGGCGGAAGCCATCATCATCGTGCTGGCGGTGAGTTTCCTCAGCCTCGGCATGCGCACCGGCATGGTGGTGGCTTTGTCGATCCCACTGGTGCTGGCGATGACCTTCCTGCTGATGAAGGTGTTTGGCATCGACCTGCACCGGATTTCGCTGGGTGCGCTGATCATTGCGCTGGGCCTGCTGGTCGACGATGCCATCATCGCGGCCGAGATGATGGTGGTGAAGATCGAGCAGGGCTGGGAGAAAGCCAAGGCGGCGACCTTTGCCTACACCTCGACGGCATTTCCGATGCTTACCGGCACGCTGATCACGGCAGCCGGTTTTACCCCGGTGGGTTTTGCCAAGTCGGGTGCGGGCGAGTATGCCGGGGCGATCTTTTCGGTGACGACCATCGCGTTGCTGGTGTCCTGGATTGTCGCCGTGGTGTTTACGCCCTACATTGGCTATAAGCTGCTCGACGAACAGGCACTGCGCAAGATCGGTGCGGCGCATCATGGCGACATCTACGACACGCCCTTCTATCGCCGCTTCCGGGCCTTGCTGGAGTGGTGTCTGCGCCATCGCTGGCGCGTGATCGGCATGACGGTGGTGGCTTTCATCTTCGGCATGGTGCTGTTTGCCACCGGCGTACAAAAGCAGTTTTTCCCGCCGTCGTCACGCCCCGAATTACTGGTCGACCTTTGGCTGCCGCAAGGGGCTTCGCTCAAAGCGACCGAGGCGGAGGTGCGGCGCGTCGAGGCGCTGCTGCAAGATGCCTCAATCAAGGATGCCATCGCCAGCCAGTCGGCTTACATCGGTAATGGTGCGCCACGTTTTTATCTGCCGCTCGACCAGCAACTGTTCAACGACAACTTCGGCCAGTTCATTGTCGTGACCAAGGGTTTTGAGGAGCGTGAGGCGGTGCGCGCATATCTGATGAAGGCTTTCGATGCGCCGGATGGCGCCTGGTCGCACGTGCGTACGCGCGTGCAGCGGCTGGAGAATGGACCGCCTATCGGGTTCCCGGTGGTCTTCCGCGTCGTCGGCGAGAATGTGGATACCTTGCGGCGTATTGCCCATGAGGTGGCGACGGTGATGCGCACCAATCCCAATGTGCGCGATGTGCATCTGGACTGGAATGAAAAATCCAAGAGCGTGCGCGTGGTGATTGACCAGGATCGTGCCCGTCTGCTCGGCGTGTCGAGCCAGGATGTGGCGCAGGCACTGCAGGCCCATCAGGTGGGACTGACGCTGACCCAGTATCGCGAGGGCGACCAGTTGATCGATGTGATCTGGCGCGCCGGCGATGCGGATCGCGGGCGTCTTGATCGACTGGCCGACTTGCCGATTCTCGCCAATGGCAAATGGATACCGCTGGCGCAGGTGGCCAGGCTTGAGCCGGTGCTGGAAGAAGGCATCATCTGGCGGCGCGACCGACTGCCGGCGATTCAGGTGCGTGCCGATCTGGCCAATCCGACCGTGACCGGTCCGACCGCCACCCTGCAGATCGATCCGCTCCTCAACGAGATTCGCAAGGATCTGCCACCGGGCTATCGCGTCGAGATCGGCGGCACCATCGAGGAGTCGGCCAAGAACGAGGGGGCGCTCAAAGCAGTGATGCCGCTGATGATTGTGGCGGTCATTACCTTGCTGATGATCCAGTTGCAAAGCATCCGGCGGACGGTGATGGCCCTGCTGACCGCGCCGCTCGGCCTGATCGGCGTGGCGCTGGCCTTGATCGCCTTCGGCAAGCCCTTCGGTTTCGTCGCCAACCTAGGCATCATCGCGCTGCTGGGGATGATCTTGCGCAATTCGGTGATCCTGCTGGACCAGATCGATCAGGACGAGCGTGCCGGGAAATCCTCCTGGGAGGCGATCATCGGTGCGGCGGTACGACGCTTCCGGCCGATTATGCTGACGGCGGCGGCGGCGGTGCTGGCGATGATTCCCTTGTCGCGGCAGATCTTCTGGGGCCCGATGGCGGTCGCAATCATGGGCGGTCTGATCATTGCGACGGTGCTGACCCTGCTGTTCCTGCCCGCCTTGTATGCTGCGTGGTACCGTGTCAAGGAGCCAGCGTAAAATGCTTGATCTACTGTTTTTCAACCCCATCTTTCGGGCCAAGCCATGAACTACGAACTTGCACGTCATCATATGATTCAGCAGCAACTACGCCCATGCGAAGTGCTGGGGAGTTCGGTTGTCGAGGTGTTGTATGCCGACCACCGTGAGCATTTCGTGCCAGCGGCGCATCGGGCATTGGCCTTTGCCGACATCGCGATCCCGCTGAAGGAAGGGGCCGCCATGTTCTCGCCCAAGCTTGAGGCGCGCATTCTCCAGTCGCTGGCGCTCAAATCGACGGATCGTGTACTGGAAGTCGGTACCGGTTCCGGCCACATGGCCGCTTTGCTTGCAGCGCGGAGTCAGGCGGTCTGGAGTGTCGAGATTGATCCGACCCTGGCCGAGCAGGCACGCCGCAATCTGGCGCAGGCCGGTGTGCATAATGTGCATGTCGAGGTGGGCGATGGCCTTGCGGGTTTGGCTGTCCAGGCGCCTTTCGATGTCATCGTCGTGTCGGGTGGCGTGACGGAGATTCCGGCGGTTTTGAAGGAACAACTGGCTGTTGGCGGTCGCCTGATTGCCGTCGTGGGTGCTGGTCCCGTCATGAGCCTGCTGCGTCTGACCCGCATTGCGCCGGAAGCGCTGATTACCGATGATCTGATGGAAACCAGTGTGGTCATGCTCCAGCAACCCGCCAAGGCGCAATTTTCTTTCTGAGATGAAGCAGATCAATGCCGTTCAACTCAAGGAGTGGCTCGACGACGTCAAGGCCGGCAAGCGTGCGCCGCCGTTGTTGCTCGACGTGCGCGAACCCTGGGAATTCGATGCGGCGCGTATCCCCGGTGCCAAGCTGGTGCCGATGCGGGCGATTCCGGCGCGCTACATGGAGTTGCAGCGCGATGCCGAAACGGTGGTGATCTGCCATCACGGTGCGCGCAGCTATCAGGTCGGCTTGTTTCTTGAGCAACAGGGTTTCGACAACATCATCAATCTTTACGGCGGTATGGCGGCGTGGTCACGCGACGCCGATCCCGCCACCCCAACTTATTAAGAAGATTCGGAGCATTCCATGAAGCTGCCACGTTTATTGCCTCTTGCCCTGCTGGTGACGACAGCCTTTGCCCAGGCGGCAGACCTGATGGAGGTCTATCGCGATGCACAGGCTTACGATGCGCAATACGCGTCGGCCCGCGCAGCGCGTGATGCCGGTGTGGAGAGGCTGCCGCAAGGCCGTGCCGGCCTTTTGCCGACGATTGGTCTGTCGGCGAACAGGACCCGCAACGATCTCGAGTCGACCTCACGTGCCACAGGCGTGACGACGGATGTCGATTACAAGAGCAATGCCTGGAGCCTGACCCTGACCCAGCCTTTGTTCCGCTGGCAGAACTGGGCGGGCTACAAGCAGGGCGAACTGGCGGCTGTCAGTGCCGAGGCGCAATTTGTTCAGGCCAGCCAGGATCTGATCCTGCGCGTCACCCAGGCCTATTTCGACGCATTGCTTGCCCAGGAAACGCTGGCGACCGCTAAGGCGCAGAAAATCGCGACGGCCGAGCAGCTCGAGTCGGCCAAGCGCAATTTCGAGGTCGGCACATCCACCATTACCGATACGCACGAGGCGCAGGCCCGCTACGACCTGATCGTGGCGCAGGAGATTGCCGCCGAGAACGATCTGGCCGTCAAACGCCAGATCCTGCGTACCCTGACCGGCAAGGAGACCGATAATCTCAAGGGCCTGAAAGCCAAGCTTGAGATTGGGCGCCCACAACCCGACGATATCGGCCAGTGGGTTACCTCTGCCGAGGGCGGCAACATTGGTATCCAACTGGCGCAGACCGCCTTCGAGATTGCCGGACGCGAAGTTGAGAAGCAGCGCGCCGGCCATTACCCGACGCTGGATCTCGTGGCAACGCGTGGCAAGGCCGGGACGGGGTTCAGCAGCACGGGTGGCGGTGGTTCCGATAGCAAGACCAGCACCATCGGGCTGCAACTGGCCGTGCCGATTTTTTCGGGCGGCGCGACCGTGTCGCGTGATCGCGAGGCAGTCGCCTTGCAGGAAAAGGCGCGCTCCGATCTCGACAATGCACGGCGTCAGGCGGCTTTGGCGGCACGTCAGGCGTATCTGGGCGTGAGCGCAGGCCTTGCTCAGGTCAGGGCACTGGAAGCCGGTGTCGCCTCGTCGCAATTGGCGGTTGAATCGAACAAGCTCGGTTACGAGGTCGGCGTGCGTATCAACATCGATGTGCTGAACGCCCAAAGCCAGTTGTTCGATACACGCCAGAAACTGGCCAAGGCACGCCTCGATACGCTGATTGCCCAACTGCGCCTCAAGTCCGCGGCTGGCAACCTGTCGCCAGATGACCTGACGGCAATCAACGCGCTGCTGGAATAAAGCGTTCGATCAAGGCAAGGTTGCGCGCGGTTGCCCCGCGATGCTGTGTGGTGAATTGACGGCCGGCGGTGGCCATCGTGCTTTTTCGTGTGTCGTCGCCCAATAAGGCCAGCGCTTGGGTCACCAGCTCTGTCGCGTTACCCACTTGAATGGCGGCACCGGCCTTGATCGCTCCACGTGCCGCTTCGGCAAAATTGTAGGTCGATGGCCCAATTAGCACGGGTGTGCCGACAGCACACGGCTCGATAAGATTCTGGCAGCCGAAATCGAGCAGGCTGCCGCCGACAAAAACGACATCCGCAGCGGCATGGTAGGCAAACATTTCACCCATGCTGTCACCGAGCCAGACTTGGGTGTCGGCGGCAACGGCTTGTTCATCCGAGCGCCGTTGCAGTTTGAGGCCGCGCATTGCAATGAGGCTGGCGACTTCATCAAAGCGTTGCGGATGACGGGGGACGATGACCAATAGTGCCGTCCCACCACCGACTTTTTGCCAAGCATCGAGAATTAGGGCTTCTTCGCCCTCGCGCGAGCTGGCACAAAGAAAAACCGGTCGCTGACCGATCTGCAGGCGGAAGTCGCGAAGATTGTCGGGCGGCGTGATATCAAACTTGACGCTGCCGAACACGGAAACCTCAGGTGCACCCAGTGCGCGCAAGCGCACTGCATCCTCCTCGCCAATCGCTGAAATTGCTGCCAGATGCGTTAGTGCCGTCCGTGTGAGATTCGGAAAGCGGCGATAGCGTCGCGCTGATCGTTCTGACAGTCGTGCATTGACGAGCAGTAAGGGTATCTGCTGCGTTCTGCAGGTGGTAATCAGGTTGGGCCACAACTCCGTTTCCATGATCAGGCCGATATGTGGCCGGAAGTGGCGCAGGAAACGACGAACACCCCACGGTGTGTCGTAGGGCAGATAAACCCGTGTCACCGTGTCGCCGAACAAGTCCTCCGACGTCGCCCGTCCGGTGGGTGTCATGTGGGTGAGCAGGATGCGGTGATCGGGATAGCGTGCCATGAGGGCTGCCACCAAGGGTTGCGCCGCGCGCGTTTCACCGACGGAAACGGCGTGAATCCAGATTGTCGGCGCTGGGACGACGGCATCGTAGTGGCCGAAACGCTCCGCCCAATGACGCAAGTAGGCTGGTTGCCGGCGTGCGCGCCAGAGCAGGTGCAGCAGCGCCCAGGGCAGCAGGGTGACGATGACCAGCGTATAGATCGGATGGGTCATGCAGCCGGCAGTTGCAAGGCTGTTTCGATGACCTCGGCCGGCGCAGGCGTTTGCCCGATGCCACCGAGATTGCGGTGGGGTGCCGTGCCGAGGACACCTGTAAGCGACGGGTCCGAGCCGCAATAAATCGCCACGGTGGGCCGTTGCAGGGCTGCTGCCAGATGCACGAGACCGGTATCGACGCCGATGACCAGGGCAGCGCCTGCCATCAGGCCCGCCAGATCGGTCAGGTTCATCGCGGGTGCGGCTACTGCATGCGGTAGCGTTTCCGCAATGCGCGCAGCCCGCGCCCGTTCCGCTGAATTGCCGCCGGGCAGCACGCAATGCAGCCCGGCAGCATTCAAGGCAGTGCCCAGCGTATGCCAGCGATCTTCCGGCCATTCCTTGTCGGTACGGCTGGTTGCGGTGAGCAGCACGGCATAGTTCCCCGTCGCCAGCCAGTCCGCCTGCAGCGCGGGCGCAGTGATGCCGTAGTCAAGCGGCAAATCGTCAAGCGCATAACCGAGCGCGGCGGCGGCCAGCTGGCGGTTGCGCAGGACGGCGTTCTGCTGGCGCGGAATGTCAAAGCAGCGATCGTAAAACCGGGCGGCCAGCGGTTCGCGAGCCGAAGCGGCACTCTGACCAAATTTATGACCGCGTGCCTGCGAGGCGAGCAGGGCACTTTTGACGAGCCCCTGCGTGTCGATCACCGCATCATAAATGTCGGCGCTGACCAGACGGCGGAAGTGGCCGATCTCACGCCAAGTGGCACGGGATAGCAGCGATTTTCGCCAGCGACGCATGGCGACTGGAATGACCTGCCCTACGGCGGGGTGAAAGCGGGGAATTTCTGCGAAATTTTCTTCCACAAGCCAGTCAATGCTTGCCTCCGGCAAGCACCGCCGGATGTCGCTGGCGACCGGCAGGTTGTGGATGACATCGCCGAGCGAGGAGGTTTTGACAAGCAGGATGCGCATGGCCGGGGGATTATAACGACCGGCTATGCGTCTCCAATGCGATCAAGCAGGCGGCAGTACGCAGTAACAGCCTCATCGACCGAAATATCGGTCACGTCTTGTGAAGGCTTTTGCAGCAACTCGTAGGGTATCCCCCAAGGATGCCAGCGCGTTGCCGACGAGTTGCCGAAGAAGCAGACGATCGGCTTACGCAGCCCCGCAGCGACGTGCATGGCTCCACCATCGGAACAGAGCACCATGTTGGCAAACGACAGGCCTGCGACCAATGTTTCCAGCGTATGCGTTGGAACTGCGGTGACCGGCAGGCCATCTAGGGTATGAAGGAGTTGCGCCGCCTTGTCATCGTCGCCCGGATGCAGGGGGTCGTCAGCCGCACCTGGCGCCCAGAACAACAGGATGCGGGTGGCCAGGCCTTCTGACAGTACGCGCCGAATCAAGGCGGCATGGCGATCGATCGGCCAGCGCTGGCGCGGCTTGCGTGCTGAAAGGTGCACGGCCAGGCAGCGCTCGTTCTGTCCTAGTTTCAGGTCTGAACGCAATTGATCAAGCCGGGCGGCATTCGGCCGTAGCGTGAGCGCGCCAGGTTTGGTATTCAGCCCAAGTTCAGCCAGCAGACGGCTGGTTATCTCTGTTTCATGGCCGTTCCCGGAACGATCTGCCTCAATGATGCGTCGCGTGCCGAGCAAGCGTGCAAAGCGCCGGGCGCCCGGCGAGGCGCACAGAACCAGATCGAAGCGCATGCGCCTCAGCCGCCAGATTAGTGCGGCAGTCGCAGCCCACACACCAAGTCGGCTTTCGTTTGCGGCACGGTGCTTGGCTTTGCGGTAGGCGAAAAAGGCATTGATATCCGGGTTGCCTTCCAGGATGGGGGCGTTGTAGGCATTCGCCATGACACCGATCCAGGCTTGCGGATAGGCTTGCCGCAATGCGGATAGCAAGGGGGTGGTGCAGATCAAGTCGCCGATGTTGTCGCGGCGGATGACGAGAATTTTCACGGTAAAGTTGCGCTCACCCAGCGGACAACTGGGCGCAATCGCTCAATGAATGCCTCAAAAGAAAATCGCGTTAGACAGTCAGGGGCATCTTGAGGGTTCAGTGGCCTGGGTAACGCTTGTAACTTTTCTAGTAGAAGGCTGAAGCTGCGGCCGTTGTCTTCACGCGGGTCGTTGTATAGAAACCCGGTTTTCCCATCAACAATTGTTTCCGTGAACGGAGGAGCCCTCGGGGCGAGAACAGGTATCCCACAGTTTTGTGCCTCAATGATGTTGAGCCCTAAAGCCTCCTTCTCAGGCAGCCCGGTCATCAAGTAATCCAAACAGCGGTAAGCCGCTGTTACGTTCGATTGATGGCCCCAGAAGCGTACTTTGCTGACAATAGGTTGAAGCACCTTGCTGAGATCCCGGATGGATGCGTAACCGCCGCTACCGAAAAACTCCAGATTGATGTGGGTGGTTTTCGCGAGCACGGGGGCTAATTGTGAAAAAAGCAAAGGAAATTGTTTGATCGGTGTAATGCGTGAAACGATACCGAGCGTCAGTCCTGGGCGACGTACAAACGCAGGGTGAGGCCTAAGCGATTCGATGCTGGGTTCAATCCAGGAAAGGAGTCGATCCCGTAGTTTCCTGCGATCCCAGTCATATCGGCTATTGCGCGTGACGGTATTGTCCTCTGACGAGCGGGAAAGATCGGCTACGCCATAGAGTGGTTCATGCCAGGCGGGAATTCCGGCAGCGATCAGCCCATCTTGAACCCACCTCGAGACAGGAAACACCATGTCATGGCCGTCGAATGACATCGCATTTCTACCTTGTATCGGCATATGTGCAATGGCCGTCCGCAGGTGTTGAGGAACGACAGCGCGCAACTCAATGGGGAGCGGTCCGTGTGCCAACAACCAGATAGGTCGCTCGGGCAGATATTTCCTTAGTGATGCCCCCGCAGCAGTCCTGACAATTTCGATATCGGCCGGCAAATTCAACCGCCCCCAAAATTTTGCTTGCGGATGGACTAGCAGACGAGTCTTGATGCCGAGCATTGAAAGTGCGCGACAGGCAAATGCAGTGTAAATCTCTCCCCCACCGAGGTGGGTTTGAAAATTGAGTTGGACGCACCCAGGCATGCTCAAGCAGGTGTGCTTATGGGTTTAACCCCGACAATTGCAAACTGGACATAACGCATATCATCCAATGCATTGGCGCACATGAAGTTGAGCACTTTGAGCCAAAAGGGAAATTTGCGTGGATTGATGCCATCGATCAGTTTTACCTGAAGCCCGCTGGATTCGAAGAGTTGAATGATCGCATTCCGCGTAAAAAAACGCAGATGGGTACGGTCAAGAATTCCAATCTCCGCATAATTCCAATCCCCTGGCCAGATTAAGGGGCGTAGCACCTTGTGATGGCGGATGTTGGGAATGGAGGCTATTACCTCACCCCCCGGCTTTAGTGAATGCGTGAGTTCGGCAAGAACATGCCATGGGTCGACGAGGTGCTCAAGGACGTCGTTGCAGATAATGCAATCGAACTCATCCTTTTCGAAGGGCAGGGAGTCAACCCCAAGGTTGATCACAACTGTTCGATCAAGATTGTTGGCGGCAACACGAATGGCATCTGGCGAGATGTCGATACCGGTTACATGGGCAGATTGAGCTTCTTTGAGTAGTTTCCCAAAGTGGCCATGACCGCATCCAACTTCCAATATTCGCTTTGCAGATGGGGCAACGTAGCCAAGCATTCCCTGGCGTTGATTATCGTAGTAAGAGGCGGCGTGGTGAGTTTTCATAGTGATGTTGCACCCCATTCGAAAAGGCGCTTGCGTAGCGATGCTTTTAATCGTTGTCTAAAGCTCTTGCGTCCCTTGGTTTCCCCAAAGTTATTGCTGCCGAAAGTGGCGCGATAACGGCCTTGGATTAGAGAGGATGGTGCGACAGGTAGTTCATCTCCATCGTGCCGACGAGCGGAAAAGAAGGCAAGCACGCGTCGGCGACCACCAAGTGCATATGGAATCGGCGGGTCCCGCAATGGATCGTAGCTGATATAGCTTTCCTTGTTTCCGTGTATGAAATGAATCTTCAGGCTCAGATCCTTGAATCCTGCAGCCTCGTAGTAGTCAAAGAAAAGCGTCGGGGAAAACTGGTAAAAGCCATGATTGACCCAGTTGTTGATAGGTACATGGTGAATAATTCTGCCGCCGGCAGCGCATAGGGCGACCGTATTTCGCAATACCTGCGCAGGATCAAAACAATGTTCCAGCGTTCCCCCGTCATAGACCAGGTCAAAAGACCGGGAGAGATCCTCCGGCAGTGAGCCGTTGAGATCGACACAGATGGATGGCCCTTCATCCGGGTAGTAGTCGATGCTGTCAATTTGCCGGTAGCCCAAACTTTTAAACAGGGCAGTCTGCCCCATGTCTTTTTCAGCGAGATATGGGGATTGATAACCATAGGTGTTGAGAATCCCCTGTATCTCGGACAAACCAGCCCCCAGCTTTTGAACCCCAAAGGTTACGGCCCTCCCTTTTTGCGCGTCGCCAAGGAGCGTCATTGCCAACAGGTGGATCGCACCTTTGGATATCCCCATCTAGATTGACTCCTGTAGGTCGCTAGTCCGGTTTTTTTGGAGGTGCCCAATCAACAATCCCATCCACAACCAGAAGAACAAGGCGACATTCCGCACGAAAAAATCGTCTGTCATGTTTTTGGCGAAGATTGCAGCTAAAGCAGCAAGCCCCGCAATTGCCAAGCCCTGCCTATTTCCTGAAGGTGACGCTAGGCGTAATAGCGTTATTGCCAAGGCTACCCATAGCCCGAGAAAGGCCAACATTCCGGGAACTCCCATCTGGATACCCTTATTGAGGATCATATTGTGCGTGTGCCACAGCATGCCATTTTCCGGCATGAACTCAGGGTAGAGAAAATCAAATACCTGACGCCCGATGCCGCCACCGACCCAGGGGTTTTCGGCGATCTTCGTGATTGAAAATTTCCATAATTGGGGACGGACATCGGTGGATAATGAATCGCCAATGCTAACGGCAATTTCACTGGCCGTTGCTGTCGTAGCAATATCGGTTGTGGACGCCGGAAGCACATACTCGACACGGCGCGTGCTTTGAATCAGAAATAACGCAGCAACGCAAAGAAGCAGTCCGGAGAACAACATGACGCGCTGCAGGGTGACGCGTTGCCGAAGGATCAACACAGCTCCGACTGATATTCCCAAGCCTAGGGCAATCAGGTTTTGACGATTCTGAGTCGCCATCATGGCCCATATATCCAATAACAGAAGTAATACAAGAATGAACGGTACGCTGCGCCCACCGCTGCGCCACAGTTGATGAATAAGCCAGCCAATCAGGAACATGGCGATCAGAAGCCAGTTGCCATCCATTCCGGCATAAGCAAATTTTGGAATGCTCATAATGGTGCCAAAGTCCATATCAAGGCGGGCGTAATAAAACGCCGACAAGGTCAGAACAGCATTCATGACGGCCAGGAAAATAACCAAACGCCGAAAGTCGTACAGCTGCTTCCCCCACGTTACCCCGATCATGAATATCACAATCCAATAAACAACCTCTACCCGCAATTCACTGAAAGACATTGCCGGATCGACTGCAAAAGCCACAGAAACTGCAGCAACGCCGAAATAGGCAAACCAATATGGGTAGAAGGGAAGCGTGGGGATTGTTCTTTGCCGTAACGATAAAGCGACCGTAAAGATGATCAACAGGATGAACGCCAAGTACCGAAGTGCCGTGGTATGGGCGATGGGCAGCACAAAGAGGTAAACCGCCAGGGTCGGCCAGAAGAGGCGGCCAATCCAATTTTGCTGGCGATACGCGGAGGTATTCATAAAAAGCTCATGAGCCAGTTTTTCGCTATGCGCCGCGAGTGAGCGCTATCGCTTGAGTGTCGCCATAGCAGTCCGAATAAGCCGGAACGCCGCAAGTCAAGACGGATCGAGTACGCTTTCTTCTGATCCGGCATTTGCTTCAGTTTATGAAAAATGGAGAGCGCACCATCCACGAGTTGATGTCTGATGACTTTCTGCGCATCGGCTTCGAGCGGGCTGGTCTGCAAAATCGTATCAAGCGTTCTGGCATTTAGAACACTGCTTTCAACTATGGCTTCCAATCTGCGCTGGGTTTCCTGCGGCCCGGCGTGACGTAATGGTTTGCGATAAAAATATCGAGGTGTTCTGTCATACGCAACACGTTTGGCAGCAATAAGGGTACGTGTTACCCAGGGAACATCCTCGTTGAATTTCTGGCCAGGAATAAACTGTATGCGATTTTCCAGCAGAAAATCCCTTTTGTAGATATTTGGCCAAGGATAATGCAAGAATTTCGTTCCCAGTTGTGCGGTGACAATCCACTCTTGTCCCGTGCAGGGGCCGTAATTCAGCAAGTCGGGGTAAACAAGCCGATCCTGCTCTCTGCCTTCAAAGTGATACCAACCGTTAAACATCATGATGTCAAGGTTATCCCGCTCTGCCTGTGCCAACGCTGCTGAATAGGCGTCCGGCGTGAGAAAGTCGTCGGAATCCAAGAAAGCCAGATATTTCCCTTGTGCCATATCAAGACCCACATTGCGGGCAACGGCAGCCCCCGCGTTTTCTTGTCGCAGGATCTTCAGTCCAGGGATTTGTGATCGATAAGCTTCCAAAATGTGTATCGAGCCATCCGTCGAACCATCGTCTACAGCGATGACTTCGCTGCATGGAGGGCTCAAGGCAATCAAGCTTTCCAGACAGCGCGGCAAATATTTCGCCACGTTATAAACCGGGATGGCAATTGTCAGAAGTGTTGCTGTCACGAGAGTCGATCCCGTTTGCCGCGATGCCAAGCCTCAAATGATGCGATGAGCTTTTCAGCGCGACGATCATAGGTGTGCTCCGTCAATACGTGGGCATGGCATCGTTCGGCCAATTGGCGTGCCTCATCGAAATGGCTGAGCCAATATTGAATTTTCACCACACAGTCGTCCAAGCTGACAAATTCAGCCCAATTATGGCCCGGCGTGAAATCGTTCAGCGCATGTGTGCGCTGGTCGCTAAGCAGAAAACCACCACAAGCGGGAATTCCAAAGCAGCGCTCAGGAAGGCCTGATGCGAAGGGGGCTAGATATTCGCAAGAGGCACCAAAATTGAGATTGATCTTTGAGTGTTGCACAAGGGACACCTGATCTTTCACCCCCATCCCTTCCGCCTCACGAAACAGGAAACGCAGACCCATTGCCTGTAGTCGGTCCGCCAAGGCAGCAAAGAATTCTTGGCGAAGCCGCATTTCCTTATACCGCGCACCATTCATGGCGCCAAAAAAACTGACATCGTAGTGGTAACGTTCTGGGTTGCGAAGATCTTTCAGGCTAATGCCACTCAGGTTGTAATTGTCTGTATCTGCAGCATTCGGGAGATATAGCCAGGTATTTGCAAAACGACGCTTGTCAGCCAACGTATGGGTGGCATAAATATCCAGCAATTTTGCATGGTTGTACCAGTTGAGGCGCCAAGCTGATCGATTGAGGTAATGAGGGGCATCGCGGTTCCATGCAAACAGCGGAATGCCATGACGGCGCAAACGCCTGGCCAGTTGCCAGATACGCCAAGGGGAGCGCATCCCTTCATAAAACCAGACAATACACCCGAGCATATTTCGCAGATCATCTGCTGCTGCATCAGATTCACTGTCGACGAGTGTGATCCCTTTTCGCTCCAAAGCATTGATGAATGGCTTGGGCATAACGGAGTCGACAATCAGCAGCCGATTTCGCAGCGTCACGATTCAACGTACTCCAATGGGTGCGATTCAAGCCAGTTGAGCAGCACCAGCAGGGTATACAACAGGCGCAGATTGCCGCGTCCCCCCATCGTCTCTTTTGCCAGTGCTGCAACGGCTTCTGCATGAAGCCAATGTGCCCGTGTTTCGGCTTGCGCTACTTGCGCCTCAAGCCAGTCATGCCAGGGTCCCCTGAAGTTATTTCTCAGCGGCACCGAAAATCCGTGTTTGGGCCGACCCCATACCGCCTCTGGCAGGTGGCGACGGGCCAGCGCGCGCAATATGGATTTGCCCCCATCCTTATCGAAGTGCACCTCTGCAGGTAGCTTAAGTATTCTGTCCTGCAAGGCGTTTGCGAGCAGAGGGACGCGCACCTCCAGACCATGACTCATACTGGCCCTGTCTGTCTTGGCGAGGCAATTTTCAGATAGATAGGTCCACAGGTCTGCACGCAACAAGGCTGCTTGATTGTAGCTACCGTGGGTTTCGGCGAGGCTTCGCCAAAGCAGAAGGGTGTCATCTGGCCGTGCAGCAGTGGTGATCCCGGGTGAAAGATATCGCCTTAAATCCTTGCGGCTGCCCGGATAATTGCCGAGTTCGACGCGGCGGTAGAGCAACAATTCACGGCCTGCCAGCGAACGTCTTGTCAGGCTTGCCGGCGCAAGACCATATTTCAGCAGCGTGCGCAGCAGTTGTTTGCCGATAGAGTCCGGATGACGATTCGCGGTGTCGAGAAAGCGGGGGTATCCACCAAAGAGTTCATCGCCACCATCCCCGGAGATGGCCACCGTGACATGTTCTCGGGTCAGTCGCGCCAGTGCCCATGTGGGTATATAGGCGGGATCTGCAAGTGGCTGATCAAGGTCGGCCAAGGCGGAGATCGCCAAATCGGCGGTGAGATCCGGGGCATCAAGAACATGGTGCTCCGTGCCGTACTGCTGCGCGACGGCCTTGGCGGCATGACTTTCGTCGAAAGCCGCTTCCGCAAAACGGACACTGAACGTTTTGAGTGGCGTTGCACCCGCCTGCGCCATGTAATGCACCATCAGACTGCTGTCGATACCACCAGACAGGAAGGCGCCCAACGGTACATCTGCCACTAACTGGTCCTTGACGGCCTGGCCCAGTAGAGCGTCCGTTTCATCGATCAGTGACGGGCGATCAGGGATGGCCTCATCGGGATCGGGAATCGTCCACCACTGCCTTGCCGTTCCGCCAGCGCCGACTTTCCACTTTAGGCAGGCGCCTGGTGGTAGGGCATGAATATCCTTGACCAGTGTATGGGGCGCCAGCGGAGTTTGAAAGGCCAGGTAATCGCGCAAACCTTCCGGATCGAGCTTTTTCGGAAAAGAGGGAAAGGCAAAAAATGGCGCCAGGGTCGATGCTGCCAGCAACCCGCCCCCATGGTCGCTCCAGAACAAGGGCTTGATGCCCATCCGGTCGCGAGCGAGAAATACGCTCCCATCGGCCAAGTCGTGGATGGCGAATGCAAACATGCCATCGAGTTTACTGACAATGTCTTCGCCCCAGTGCAAATAGCCGGTCAGCAGAACCTCGGTGTCAGAGCGGGTAGCGAATGTATGGCCAGCATGCTCAAGATTCCGACGAAGGGATGCAAAGTTATAAATTTCCCCATTGAAAACGATCGCCAAGCGGTTATTTGCCGCTGTCATGGGCTGGCGCCCGCCCGCAAAATCAATGACGGCTAAGCGTGAATGTCCCAGCAGGGCATCCCCATGAGTCAGCACCTCACGGGCATCAGGGCCACGCGAACGCAAGGTTGCCAGGGCAGCCTCAAAGTCGGATCGGAAGGCACTACCAATGGCAAGCAGAATTCCGCACATCAGGCGATTTCCTTCGCCAACGACTCCCAGGCACCCATAGCCTGTTCTTGGCTATAGGGGGAGAGGGCTGCATCAATGTCAGCAGGTGCAGGACGGGGCACTTTCAGCACATCGTCTATGGCGCTTGACAAGACAGCAGCATTTCCACACGGCACCAACCAGCGGGACAGATCGCCTTGGAGGATTTCCCGGGGGCCAGAGGGACAGTCGGTACTGATTACTCGTGTGCCGCAGGCAAGCGCTTCAATGAGTACATTGGGCAAACCTTCATGGTCGGAGCATAGAACCAAAAGGTCAGATCCCGCCATCCAGGGATAGGGATTGGCCTGGAATCCGGCCACAATGACACGATGCTTCAAACCATGCTGGTCGATGAGTGCGTTCAACAGGCTGCTGGCTGGTGTGAGTAGCACGAGTTTGTGCGGCAAGTCGAGCGCAGAGAAGGCTGCGAACAGGAGGTCATGACGCTTTTGGGGAGCAAAGCGACCAACGTGCAAAATGTAAGGTTCTGTCGGGCATGAAGGACAAAGTTCGCTGGCGCGACGACGAATCTCGGCACGGTCAAATGGATTTGCGATCATGCGAGAAGCTACGCCAAAATGGGTGCGTAAATCATCCGCAACCCCCTTCGAGACCGCCACAACCGGTCGCTGCCCGTAGAGCGTTTGATAACGATTTGATCGACGTGTTGCCTTTGTCGGCGGCAAACGCATGATCTCCGCAGACAGCGTATTGGCAATGCGACAGACGTGACGAGATGCCCCAGATAAAATGGCAACCTCGTCTGCAAATGGCAAAGTGGAAATCAATAAATCATATGGGCGACTGGCAAGATAGCGGCGCAGCCGCCAGGCGAGATGGCGCTTTCCAAGCCAGCCATGACCGGCCTGCACAGAAAGTGCGTGGAAACGGCAGTCTGGGGGGGCTTGATAGACACCGGCGTTTTCACAGACGACAAAATCGATATCGTGTCCGCGAGTCGCCAAGCCACTGCCAATCTTGACGAGGGCCTTTTCAGCGCCACCGCCGGACAGGTTTGTGGTGAGCAAGACAAACCGCATTATCTTGGAGGATGATCCTGCAAGGCCTGTTGCACAGCCTTCCAAGCACGCTCGACAGTAATATCTGCCATGGTAACTTCCATGGTGCAATCCGGGCCTGCCAAAGGGTGATCCAGCGGATAAAAGCATGGATGATCCAGTGGCCCGATCAGTTCGCTACGTGAGTAGCCGTGATATAAGCCAACCAGCGGTATATCAAATGCACTCATCAAGTGAGTCGGCCCTGTATCTACGCCAATATACAAATCCAACTGGCTCATTAGCGCGCCTGTCTGTCGCAAGCTCAGTCTGCCGGCAAACAGTGTCGCCGCCGGCCCCAGTTTTTCCTTGAGCGCTTCCGTTCGTTCATGTTCTGCAGCGCCACCGAATATCAAAAAATGGGCTTGGGGCCACTGGTTGCAAATAGTTTCGCATAGCGCCATGAAAGACTTGATGGGCCAGTCCCGGTAGGCCTTGGTGGGGAAGCTGGCAACCTGAATGCCGATGAGCGGGCGGGCACCGGCGGATGCTTCGTTGGTAATTTCATGCTTGGCCCATGCGATTTCATCGGGTGTGACGGAGTAGGACAGACGTCCATTTAGTCGCGGGATACCCAAGGCCGCAGGTAAGGAAAATGTTTGCCAGACGGCATGGCTAGCAAACAAGGTGGGCGGCTCGACAACGGTACCCAACCCCTGATTGAGCTTTATATCCGGCTGGCGAAAGGCCACCACATGTTGGGCGATGCGTTTTGCGTAACGTACGAGTGCTGAGTCGAAGCCATAAACAAATGCAAGATCGTAAGGTTTATGTTTGGTAAAGCGATCAACCCACCCAAGAAAGGGGGCAGAACGCTTGCTGATACCTCTCACCCATCGCAAGAATGGCAGGCATTCAAGTACCTGAATTCGACTCGGATGTCCCAATACATCAATCTTTGCCTCTGGCCAAGCGGCAGCCATGGCACGTAAAGAAGGCGTAGACAGCAACGTATCGCCAATACGCGAAACGTTGATGACCAGAACTGTCTGCGGCCTCATCACGCTACATTGCGACGAAAGATACGGTTGCGCCCCTCGCTGTGGATCAGGCAGAAACCTGCAGCAGCCAAACGTATCGTCGTACCTTGTGTGTCTGCCTCGGTATGACTGGTAACGCCATGGTGAAACTCAACGAGCAACTGGTGAACAACGTTGATTCGACCACTATCGATCAGTGAATCGATGAGCGTGTATTCCGCTCCTTCGATGTCCAATTTCAGAATCGGACATGAACTTCGACCCGTACGAGCAAGCACTGAATCCAGACTCTCCGTTACGGCTTCAATTTTCTCGCCCCCCTCGACATACTCGTGGGTGGATTCCAGACTTCCGGAGACACCATCAGCCCCTTTCGGCAACATTTCCTGTGGTCTCGGTAAATAAAAGGTGACAGTTTCTCCTGCGGTGGTCCAGAAAGCGGCATCGAGAATTTCCATCCCGGACGGGCAATGCTGCTGGCAGTAGGCGAGGCTGCGCGGATTGGGATCTACACCGATGACTTGTGCCCCCGGGAAGCGTTTCAGAAAGGCGGTAGGAAAACTAATATCTTCACCCAAACCGCAATCGATCAGTAGCGGCTTGGTGCCGACGAGTCGGGTGTCAATCCACCATCCGCCGTAGCGAGTCCCTAAACGTTCATACCCTTTTGGCAAGCGCCATTCTCGCCAGCGACGCCCCAGACTGCGCTTCAGTCGATCCCAGTGTTTCCCCATGTCATTTCCTCATGGCCGTGTGCGCGGAGGAAAAAATGGATTCCATCCTGTCCAGCATGGACGCTCTCGAAAAGTAGGTAATGGCAGTATCGCGTGCAGCCAACCCTAGACGTGTTGCCAACGCATCCTCCTCCAGTAGGCGAGTAATGGCTTTGGCAAGTTGGGCGGCGTCCTTGGGGGGTACGACAAGCGCGGTTTCGGTATCGGTGACCGCCTCAAGAATGGCGCCTACCGGTGTTGTGACAATCGGTAGCGCACAGAGCATCGCCTGCAGGATGGCTTGCGGCACGCCTTCGTTGGCGTAGGAAGGCAGACAAAAAACATCCATCGCCTGCATCCATTGTTCGGGCTGCGCTTGTTGGCCTACCAGCATGACGCGCTCAGCGATGTTGAGGTGCCGGATGGCCTCCTCGATCGGGCCGCGCATGGGACCTTCCCCGACGACGATCAGCCGGAGATCCGGTTGGTCCAGTTGAGCGAAAGCCTCCAGCAGGTAGAGGTGACCTTTCCAGCTGCGCAGGGTAGCGACGATGCCAACATGACGTTCATGGGTGTTTAGTCCCAAGGCACGTTTTGCGGCAATCCGATCAGTTGGGCAGAAACGGTGGGTGTCTATGCCGGTGGGGACCGAAAAAATCCTTGCGGGATCCAGCGTGAGCTTCTCAATCAGATGACGACGCAAACTTTCGCCAGTGGTTACGACAGCAGCAGCGCGATGGTAGAGCCAGCGATTTGGAAAATGACGACTGACCGGCGCGGAAATGTGGCGGGTGCGCACCAAGGCTGGGGGACACTTCATCGTGGCGCAGGCAAGTGCGGCAAGCCAGGAGTCGGCCGAACTGTGCGTGTTGACGATGTCGACCTGATGGGCGGCGAGATACCGTCGTAGAGCCTGCCAGCCCGCAAGCGTCCTGAATTCGATGGGAAGCTCGGTTACGGGCACGCCAAAACGGCCAGCCTCCTGAGCGAGCCGGGCGTGCGCCGGACAGGCAACGCTCACGCGATACCCCCGCTCAATGAGCCCCCGGGATTCCTCGAGAATGCGAATTTCCTGCCCGCCCCAGCCACAGGACGCCTCGGTATGGAGAATGATCACCGGATCTTTGTACGCAAGGGGTTATCCACCCAGAAGGAACCAATGGCCAAGGCATCGATACGGTCTTCGGCAAGTGCGCGAACGCCCTCCGAGGGAGCGCACACAATCGGTTCTTCATGGACATTGAAGCTGGTATTCAATACCAGCGGAATGCCGGATAGTTCACTGTAGCGCTTGATCAAGGCATGGTAGCGTGGGTTGCGATCGGCGCGGACCAATTGGGGCCGCGCCGTGCCATCCACATGCACCACCGCAGGGATGCGTGCTTTCCACTCGTCACGGACGTCAAACGTAACCGTCATGAACTCGGCGGGATGGGCGGCTTTTTCAACACCGATAAAAATTTCATCCGCCCGTTCAGCCAGCACACTGGGTGCAAAGGGCATGAATTCTGTCCGCTCCAGCCGATCATTCAGGGACTTGTTGATCTCGGCATCAGTCGGGCGCCCCACCATGCTGCGGTTGCCCAAGGCGCGCGGGCCGAATTCCATTCGCCCCTGAAACCAGCCGATAACCAGTCCATCCTGCATGGCGCGTGCGGCACGGTCGATGAGTGTCGATTCATCAAGCTTTTCATAGGGTAGTTGGTGCTGGCGCAAAGCCTCTTCAATGGCGGCATCATCGAAAGATGGCCCAAGATAAACATCATGCAAGGCATGTTGATGCCCCGCAATAAATCCGGGCGACTCCTGCTCTATCGCCAGCAAGGCGCTCCCTACCGAGTTGCCTGCGTCACTCATCCCGGGGAAAACAAAAATGCGCTCGACTTCGGGCAATTGGGCAACACGCTGATTCAGTTTGACGTTGGCCGCAACACCGCCGTTCATCGCGACACGCTGGATCCCCGTGCGGGCAATCAGTTCCTTGATATGGGCAACATAGGAATCTTCGAGCACCTGTTGCGCCGCCGCCGCAACGTTTTCCCGGGAGTGACCCTCAATGGCTTTCTTGAGAAAGGCCACGCGATCCTGATGTGCCGTATTTTCGTCATTGAAATCGGAGGTAAAACTCATCCGGTCGTTTTCGATGCGAAGTGCCTGGGTAAAAGCGGGAAGCAGCGGTGCAGAGTCACCGAATGCCGCGAGTCCAAGCACCTTGCCTTCGTGGCGAACAGGACGAAAGCCGAGCAATTCGGTGATCGTCATATAGAACAGGCCCGCAGAGCGACCGACGCCATTGGTGAGACTGATTGGCTCGATTTTCCCATTGCGGTAAATGCTGGATGTATGCGCCTCGTCCAGATCGCCAAAACCGTCGGCAGTCACAACCAGGCAAGTATCAAAACCGGAATAAAAGCCAGCAAGAATCGCATGGGCACCATGGTGGGAATGCAGGCTGACCTTCGTGTCCGGCCGGAAACCCTCTCGTCGCAGAAACAGATCTTTGCGCATGCGACTTTCCAGTGTGACGCCAGCCGCTCTGGCTTCCCGGTCGTTATGGCCGGTCCAGATAATTTCGGTTGACTTCCCGCGCAAGCGTCGCGTCAGTCGCTTGAGTTTTCGCGCCCATTCTTTGCGAGGGCTAAGCCACTCGAAATACTCCTCGGGATAGTAGCCGCTCAGGAGGCCGATGTGGGTCACGTCTTGGCGACCAAGACCAGCAAGACTTAGGACGCCATCGATAGCGAGCTGCGGAATATCCTTTCCGCTACATTTCAGCCGGTTCAGTCGCTCTTCGGCAATGGAACCGATCAGTTTGCCATCAACAAAAAGCGCCGCCGAGGAATCATGGCTGGTACAGGAAAAACCGAGGACGACTGTCAATTTGCTCTCCATTATTCATTCCGGTGGGTTATCGGGCGCATTGTAAAGGTTGGCGTAAATCTGGCGCTTGGAAAGAAGCTCCCCATGTGTACCCTGCTCGACGATTCTTCCGCCGGCCAGAACGACAATCTGGTCGGCGTTTTCGATGGTCGATAGACGATGGGCGATGACCAGAGTGGTTCGTCCCTTCATCAGGATTTCAAGGGCCTCTTGTACTTGCCGCTCCGATTCGGAGTCGAGTGCGGAGGTGGCTTCGTCGAGAATCAGTACCGGGGCATTCTTGAGCAGGGCCCGGGCTATCGCGAGACGCTGGCGTTGGCCACCCGAAAGACGAATGCCATTTTCGCCGATCGATGTTTCGTAGCCAGCGGGCATCGCCATGATGAAATCATGCGCATGCGCTGCGCGCGCGGCCGCTTCAATTTCAGCGGGAGATACGTTGTGAAGGGCCCCATAGGCAATGTTGGCCGCAATACTGTCATCGAAGAGAACGACATCCTGGCTAACTAGGGCAATGTTGGCACGCAGACTGGTCAGCGTGAGATCCTGAAGATCGATACCATCCAGCAGGATTCGCCCTGAGCTAGGCGGGTAAAACCGCGGAAGCAGGTTGGCAATGGTTGTTTTGCCTCCACCGGACGGACCGACGAGTGCGACAGTCTGCCCAGGGGAAATGTTCAGGCTAATGTGATTGAGCGCTTCCCGTTCAGCACCTGGGTATTGAAAATGCACGCACTCAAAAATAATTTCACCACTGGCTCGGGCTATCGTACGTGTTCCACGGTCATCCTCCGGGGCCTCGTCGAGAAGCGTGAAGACACTCTCCGATGCCGCCAGCCCGCGTTGCAAGGGGGCATTGATATCCGTGAGATGCCTCAAAGGGGCAAGCAGCATCAGCATGGCGGTAATAAATGAAACAAATCCGCCGACGGTCGTTTGGGCAGATGAGGACTGTAGTAACGCGATATACACCACGATGGCGACAGCGACAGAAGCGGCAAGCTGTACCAGCGGAACTGAACCCGCCGCAGCCATGGCCTGCCGCATCCCGTAACGGCGCAAATCTTCACTGATCTTGCGGAAACGCGCGACCTCCTGCGGTTCGCCACCGTAGATCTTCACTACTTTCTGGCCGTCGATGACCTCTTGCAAGGTTTGCGTCATATGTGCCATGCCAATCTGCGAGGCACGACTCATGCTGCGCAAGCGATGGCCAAAGACACGTATGACGAAAGCGATGGCTGGCGCAATGATCAGCAGCACCAGCGTTAGTTGCCAATTCAGATACACCAGCCAGGCGATCAGACCAATCACGGTCAGCGAGTCTTTCAGGATGGTCGTGATGACCGTCGTGGCCGCTGCAGCAATACCACCCACATCGTAGGTGATGCGGGAAATCAGCTGGCCGGAAGGGTGAGCCTGAAAATGGGCAGTGGGCAGGCGTACGATGCGCTCGAACATCTGGGCGCGCAGATCGGTAATCACCCGGTTCGATACCCAGGACATGCAGTAGGAAGCGATGTAGCCAAATAAACCGCGTATGGCAAAAATCGCCACAATGGCGAAAGGCGCCAGATAAAGGTCATCGCGTGGTTTCCCGTCAAAACCTTTGTCCAGAATTGGCTTCAGCAAGGCCGGAAAAAGAGGTTCGGTCGCTGCCGTGATGACAAGCGCAGCAATGGCCAGCGCAAACACTCGCCAGTAAGGACGCACATAGCCAAGCAGCCGGAAATAAAGCGTACGACTCGATACGGGGGTGGCGATCATCAAACAGGACTTTAGTCAGCCCGCAAAGCGGCGGATTCTATCAGTCGCCCGTAAAGTGCCACCAGTTGCCCGGCCATGGCCGCAGGCGTTAACGATGAAGTGCTGGTACACGCCGCCTGTCTCATTGCGTCCGCAGCGCCGGGCATGCAGAGGGCGTCGAGGCAACCGGCGAGATCAGTGGGTGTGTTCGGCGGGCAGACCAGGCCATTGTGCCCTGCTTCGATCAACTCGGCGGCACCGCAACTGGCGGTCGTTACTAGCGGCAGGCCGCTCGCGAGTGCCTCCAGGGCTGCATTGGGAAAGGGATCATAGAGCGTCGGTAGGCAACAAATATCGGCTGCCCCATAGAAAGGGCGGACATCGGTCTGAGCACCCAGGAAGCGGACACGGCCTGTAACCCCGAGCCGCCGTGCCAGATGACGATAGCGCCTGACATCTTTATCCTGCCCCACAACCCAGATTTCTGCATGCTGTGCTGCCATGCGCGCGCTGGCTTCGATCAGCGTCGCAACGCCCTTGCGCGCGAAGCCGGAGCCGACGAAGAGAATCACGGGGGCCGTCTCGCCAGCGCCGACATTTGCGCGAACCTGTGCCCGATGTTGCTCACGCAGCCCGGGATGGAACTGCTTCGGATCGACACCGCTGTAGATAACCTCAAGTTTTTCAGCAGCTTGCGGGAATCGTCGGGCGATATCGTCGCGCACCATCCGTGAGTTGCAGATGACTGCTTTCAGATTGGGGTGGCGAAACATGGCGGCTTCGGCGGCCAGCGTGTAACGATGCCATGGTGACAGGCGGGTGAAAGGCTTGTGGGCGAGTTCCAGCCAGGTGGCATGGACGCCGTCACCAGCCCGATAGACATGGCAGCCCGGAATGCGCTCATGAGACTGCACGATATCGTAACGTCCGCTGACGATTACTTTCTGGACGCAATGGGCAAAACTGCGGTCACGCCAGGTGCGGCCAAGATAAAACGGGTCGCAAGTAATACCCGTCACATCGCCTTTCCATTGTCGCGCAATGATCTCGACATCAATCCCCTTGGCCTGCAACGCATCCAGGGCACGCGCCACAAAGCGTTCCGCGCCCCCGAAGGGGGTGTATTTTTGCCGAACGATGGCAAGCTTCATGGCTTGGTCTCGGAGAGCAATTCATCACAAGCCGTAAGCACTTGTGAGACGGGTAGGGTTGTCAGACATTCGCTGATCTTGCTGCCTTCGCAACCATCGCGTCCGCAGGGGCGACAGGGGTGATGATCCGAAGTGACGATTCGACTGGCAACCTGCCAAGGGCCCCATTCTTGATCTCCCGACGGACCGAAGAGAGCGATGGTTGGTGTATCCATTGCGGCAGCGATGTGCATGGGGGCCGAGTCGACACCCACAAACAATCGGGCACGGGCAGTAAGCGCGGCTAACTGCTTAAGTGAGAGTTGCCCCGATAGGTCGATAAGGGACGTAGCCGAGTCACATACGCGTGCCTTGATGGCATCAATCAACGCCTGCTCCTTGGGGTCGGGGGCGGCCGTCAGGACAATCGGCCAGCCACACTCGCGCAGGTGATCGCACAAAGCAGCCACCTTGTCGGCGGGCCAACACTTGAATTGCCAGCGCGAACCGGGGTGGAGATGAATGAAATCCTTGCCACTGAGGGCATGCTGACTGAGCAAGGCCTCAATGCGGGATTCGGCATCCCGGCCTGGAATCAAGGTAACCCGTTTGCCAGCGGCGCGTGGTTCGATGCCCAGTATGCGCAGACTATCAAGGTTGCTCTCGACCGTGTGGCGATCCGGATGTGATTGCGCAGGATAGATATGTGTAAAGCTTCCAGCCCAGAATGCGCCTTTGTAAGCAGGGGCAACTGACCATTGTGGTCGCAAGAGCCGCGTCAGCCAGGCGCCGCGCCGCTGTACCGAGAGATGCACGATCAAGTCGTAATGGCGGGCGTGCAGGGCGGTCAGGAGGTGCCACTCGGCAACGGCTTGGCCGGCAAGCCCCAGGCGCTTCCAATGACGGCCGATCGTGTGTAGCTGCGACAGGCATGGGTGACCAGAAAGCATCGGTGCGGTATCGTCATAGACGAGTGCATCGATCTCGCACTGCGGCGCGACTTCCTTGAGCGCATCCAGAACCGGGGTGGATAACAGCACATCGCCGTGGTGGCGCAGCTTAATGACCAGGGCGCGGCGAAGGGTAGCGGGTGAAAATGCTTCAGACATGGGCTGCATTTTGCCAGACACCTATCGTTAGAATGCCCCGATGCACAAACTCTCCGCCGTTTTGATCACCCGTGATGCGGCTGGCTGCCTGCCAGCCAGCCTGGCTTCACTCGGGTTTTGCGACGAGATGCTGGTGGTCGATTGTGGGAGCCAGGACGGTACGGTCGACATCGCGCGGCAGGCGGGTGCGCGCATCATTGAAACTCATTGGCGCGGTTTTGGGTTACAGAAGCAGTTTGCCGTCGAACAGGCAAGCCATGACTGGGTACTGTGCATCGACGCTGATGAGCAGGTAACGCCGCAACTGGCGGCCGAAATTCAAGCCGTCCTGTCAGCAGGGAGGCCGTCAGGCCGGAAGCGGCCCGAAGAGGCTGCGCCGACTTTTTCATGCTACCAATTCTCTCGCTGCAATCGTTTCATGGGCCGCTATTTGCAGCATGGCGAAGGCTATCCGGATTGGAGTCTGCGCCTGTTCGACCGTCGTCATGCCCGCTGGTCTGAAGATGCCGTGCATGAGCGCGTGATTTCGGCGGGGGCGGTCGGTATGCTGGCCGGAGACCTGCTGCATGATTCTGCCGAGTCGCTCGAACGCTATCTGGACAAACAAAACCGCTATTCCTCGCTGGCAGCAGAGTCAGCCATCAAAAATGGAAAGCGCAGTTCGGCGCCTCGCCTTTTGATTTCGCCTGTTATCCGCTTTATCAAGTTCTATTTGTTGCGGGGTGGATTCCGGGATGGGGTGCCCGGCTTGGTGCATATTCTCATCGGCTGCTACGCCAGTTTCGCCAAGCATGCAAAAATGCTCGCTTGCCAAATCAGCTCAACGGATAAAAAATGAAAATCGCCATTGCCGGGACGGGATATGTTGGCCTGTCCAATGCCATTCTGCTTGCACAACATAACGAAGTTGTTGCCCTGGATATCATGCCTGAGAAGGTGGCGATGCTCGGTCGCAAGCAATCGCCGATTGAAGATGCCGAGATCGAAGATTTTCTCAAGCACAAGCCCTTGAATTTTCGCGCCACGATGGACAAGCAGGATGCCTATGCCGGGGCTGACTACGTCATCATCGCGACGCCCACCGATTACGACCCCGAAACGAACTATTTCAATACCCAGTCCATTGAAGCTGTTATCCGGGATGTGATGGCGATCAATCCGCAGGCAGTCATGGTGATCAAGTCGACCATTCCGGTCGGCTACACGGAGCGGACACGCGCGGCGCTGGGCACCGAAAACCTGATCTTCTCTCCCGAGTTCCTGCGTGAGGGACGCGCCCTTTACGACAACCTGCACCCTTCGCGCATCGTCGTCGGCGAGCGCTCCGCCCGCGCCGAGATCTTTGCCAATTTGTTACAGCAAGGCGCTGTCAAGCAAGACATCCCAACCCTCTTCACCGGCAGCACCGAAGCCGAAGCCGTCAAGCTTTTCGCCAACACCTACTTGGCCATGCGTGTTGCCTACTTCAACGAACTTGACACCTATGCCGCCCGCCATGGGCTCGATTCCCGCCAGATCATCGACGGCGTTTGCCTCGACCCACGTATCGGCGCCCACTATAACAACCCAAGCTTCGGCTATGGCGGTTACTGCCTGCCCAAGGACACCAAGCAGCTATTGGCCAATTACAGCGAAGTACCGCAAAACCTTATCCATGCCATCGTCGAAGCCAACACCACGCGCAAAGACTTTATTGCCGACGAGATCCTCAAGCGCAAGCCTAAAGTCGTAGGCGTCTATCGTCTGATCATGAAAGCAGGTTCCGATAACTTTCGCGCTTCGAGCATTCAGGGCATCATGAAGCGCATCAAGGCCAAAGGCATTCAGGTGATTGTCTATGAGCCGGCCCTGAAGGAAGCTGAGTTCTACAACTCGAAGGTGATCAAGGATCTCGATGCCTTCAAGCGTGAGGCCGACATCATTATCGCCAACCGCAAGACCGACGCTCTGGCCGATGTGGCCGACAAGGTCTACACCCGCGATCTGTTCGGGAGCGATTCGTAAATGAAAGTCCTCATCACCGGTGCGGCCGGCTTTATCGGTTCCAACTTGGCCTTGAGGCTGCTGGAACGCGGCGACACCGTCATCGGTATCGACAACCACAACAACTACTACGACCTGGCCATCAAGGAAGCACGCCTGGCACGCCACGCAAACCACCCTAACTACACACATCTGCGTATCGATCTCGCCGACCGCAAGGCAATCGAAGAAGCCTTCGCCACCCACAAACCGCAACGCGTCGTCAATCTGGCGGCTCAGGCCGGGGTGCGCTACTCCATCGAAAATCCACTCGCCTACATCGACAGCAACATTGTCGGCTTTGCACATATTCTCGAAGGCTGTCGACACAACGGTGTCGAGCACCTCGTCTATGCCAGCAGCTCCAGCGTATATGGCGCTAATACGACGATGCCCTTCTCGGTGCATCATAACGTCGACCACCCGCTATCCTTGTATGCGGCGAGCAAGAAAAGCAACGAGCTGATGGCCCACACCTACAGCCACCTCTATAACTTACCCACCACCGGCCTGCGTTTCTTTACTGTCTATGGCCCCTGGGGTCGGCCCGATATGGCACTGTTCAAATTCACCAAAGCCATCCTTGCGGGCGAGAAGATTCCGGTCTTCAACTATGGCAAACATCGGCGTGACTTCACCTACATCGACGACATCGTCGAGGGGGTCATCCGGGTACTCGACAAACCGGCCCAGCCGAACCTCGCCTGGAGTGGTTTGGCGCCAGACGCCGCAACCAGCAAGGCACCTTGGCGCGTCTACAACATCGGCAACAACAGCCCGGTCGAATTGATGGACTACATTGCAGCCTTGGAAAAGGCTCTTGGCCAGAAGGCAGAAATGGAAATGCTGCCTCTGCAACCCGGCGATGTGCCGGATACCTACGCAGACGTTACCGATCTGGCCGAACAGTTCGACTACAAGCCAGCCACTGCTGTTGAAAAAGGCGTGACCAACTTTGTAGCCTGGTATCGTGAATACTTCAGATAAGCGAGATTCCCAATATAAGTGTCGCAAAAGTTGCGTTAATAATTTAGAGCCCCATGGAAAAAAAGACTGTAGTTATTGTTGGCGGTGGTACGGCAGGACTGGTTATTGCAAACAATCTTCAGGATGATTTCGATGTCGTTGTTGTCGAAAAAAGCAAATATAAGAGATATCCGTTTATTTTCAAAATACCCTTGCTCATTGGGTTGTTGTACAGAAGAAAAAAGCTGACATACATTTCAAAAAGAGAAATGGTGTTGGCAAATGGGCGGCAGATACCATTCTTCGAATCAAATGTTCTGGGTGGTGCATCTGTAGTAAATGGATGTGTCCACACGGTTGGGTCGAAACTGAGATGGGAAGGTATCTTAAGTAAATTTAATGCAAGTTATGATGATTTGTTGAGCAGTTATGGCAGGCTGTACACCAGTAATCCTGATGATTCTGGAAAAATAAACCTGATGCTTGCCCCGCAAAATTCAATTGACCTTGCATTCGTCAACGCCTTGAATAGAAACCAAGTGCCGGCTGGCGACATGAACTATTCCAATGAGGAACACTGCGGGCCTATCTACGATACCACCCGAGGTATCTTTCGGTCATCCGTGATGGATTTAATTAGAAAGGCAAAATTCAAGACATATATAGGTGAAGTGGTTAAGCGTGTTCTGGTGGATGGTGATGAGCGAGTTGTAGGTGTCGAGACGGATAGAAAGGTAATAAAGTCGGACTTCGTGATTTTGTCTGGCGGGGTTGTCGGTACATGTAGCCTGTTGTTGCGAGAAAAAGAAAATAAAGAGTCGTTTGGCAATATCAAACACCTTGAAGTGGGCAGTGGGGTGCAGGATCACACCAATCTCAGGGTTAATGTATTGACAAAATCAGAAATTGGCTCGCTTAACGAGGTGTCTCGGAGTTTTCGAAAGAAACTATCGATGATGGTTGGCCATTTTCTCGGTAAGTTAACATTGATGGTGGGTACCGGGGCGACCTCTGGCGTCCATTTGGATCTTGATGGCGATGGGAAAGTCGATACGAGGATTCAGGTGGTCCAGTTTACCGAAACCGGCCGACATGGTAGTGACGGTAAATATTTCTCTGACACCCCGGGATTTTCTTTTTCCATAACGCCAATCAATCCCGACTCCAAAGGAAAAATCAAAGTTGTAGATGGGGATGTGGTGATTGATCCGATGTTTCTGTCGGAGAAAAATGATTTGGAAATTCTCAAGCTGGCGCTAAGGTATTGCTTAAAACTACTCCGTAGCAAACCTTTGAGTGATTATGTTCTGGAAATAGTTTCAGAGCAATTAATAGAAAGTGATCCCGAGCGTTATATCAATGAAAATATATTCAGTGGCCATCATTTGATAGGTGGGGCTCAAAATGCCGTAGGCGATGACTTCAATGTCAAGGGTGTGCGTGGGTTTTATATATGTGATGCAAGCATATTCGATGGTTATGCTGCAAGTAACATACACTCGTCAGTCGTATTGATTGCTGACATATTTTCAAGAAAATTCATTGCAAGCAATGCCTCCCGTTAGCTTGGCCTGCTGACAGCTAAGATCCTCTGCACCTCACTGCGGGCAGCTGAGCTAGAATAGCGTTCAACGAGTGAACTAGCTTCGGCCAAGCATGCGATGAACAGCGATGAAGTGCACTTCCGGGTGATGCGCCTGATACAGGCCAACCCGCAGATAAGTCAGCGGGGACTTTCCAAGGCGTTGGGTGTGAGCCTGGGCAAGGCCAACTACTGCCTCAAAGCTTTGGTTGAGAGGGGCTTTGTCAAGGCTGAGAATTTCCGTCGAAGTGATAACAAACTGGCCTATGCCTACCTGCTAACGCCCAGTGGTCTGGAAGAGAAGGCGCGAGTCACGGCCCGATTTCTTAATATCAAAATGCAGGAGTATGAGGCGCTCAAGGCTGAAATACAGGCATTACAAGCCATGGCCGAAGATGAGGCTTGTGTTGTGGTGCAACCGATGGGGTCGGCAGAGTGAACTCGGTTTGGCACGTAGTTATCTGCAAGCCGCGTCAGGAATTCATCGCGTTGGATAATTTGCGCCGACAAGGTTTCCATGCCTACCTTCCATGCATACAAGTGCGTAGGCGCTTACAGGGGCGGTGGGTGAGTTCGGTACAGCCCCTTTTCCCTCGTTACTTATTCGTAACCGTTGAGCAGGGTGTTCAAAATACTGCAGTCATTCGCTCGACACATGGTGCTGTCGGTTTGCTTCGTTTTGGGAGCGAACCGGCGCGGGTGCCGGAAAATATTATTGATGCGCTTAGTGCTCGCGAAGACCCGTCGACTGGCTTGATCATCGAAAATCCGGCTGAAAAATATCAATCCGGGGATCGGATCAAGATGCTCGAAGGTGCATTGGCGGGGATTGAGGGTATTTTCGCCAGCATGAGTGGCGATGAGCGTGTGGTTGTATTGATTGAGTTGCTTGGAAAAACAAATCAAGTCTGCGTGATGCGGGACGCAATCGCTCTCGCTGCTTGAATTGATATTTTGATGGTTCAGATGATGCAAAACACATGGGTGTTAAGCAGGGCGGTAGCGTGCCCGGACGAATGATGACATTAACCATTACATGCAGAGATAAGCCGTGGCCAGCCATTCATCTGGTGTGAGAAAACTTTAATGCCAGAGCACCAGACAAACATCGTCGCACCCATCAAAATGATGCGTGGTTTGTGGCGCCTGCTTATGCCAGCAGAAAAAAAGAGTGCCATCCTGCTCTTTTTTCTGATGTTGGTCGGTATGGGGCTGGAAACGCTGAGCATCGGCTTGGTGGTACCGCTCATGGTGATGCTGGCCAAGCCGGAAGCGGCTGCTGGTCAACAGGCTACTCAATGGTTGATGGCATTGGCTGGTGACATCTCGCATGACAGTTTGGTAATGATCACCATGCTGGGCTTTCTGGGTGTCTATGTCTTCAAGACAGCATTTCTTGCCTTGATGGCCTGGTGGCAGGTAAGCTACACATTTTCCATTCGCGCCAATCTGTCGCAGCGTCTCTTTGCCCATTATCTGTCCTTACCCTACCCATTTCATCTGCGACGCAACTCGGCAGAATTGCTGAGAAATGTGACCTTGCAAGCCGACTCGGTGGGAGAAACGCTCTACTTTGGCATACAGTTAATCGCCGAAATTATGGTGTTGCTCGGGGTTGGCGTCCTGTTGCTCCTGGTCGAACCAGTGGGTGCGATGTCAGTAGTTATCTTGTTTGGCTTGGCCGGATGGGGATTTTTGCTACTAACCCGCCGCCGAATTGCGGCATGGGGTTCAGCACTTCAATTGCACCAATCCCAGCGTTTGCGCCATCTCAATCAGGGGCTTGGTAGTCTTAAAGAAATAAAGTTGTTAGGCCGGGAAAACCGCTTTGTCGCGTTATTTGCCGAGCACACGAAAAAAGCCCTGCGGGCCGGGCAACGGCAGTTGACGCTACAACAGTTCCCGAGGCTTTGGCTCGAGTTGCTCGCGGTGGCCGGCCTGGTGGGCCTCGTTCTGACGATGCAAGGGCGGGGGCGCAGTCTCGATAGTCTGCTGCCAACGCTAGGCTTGTTCGCGGCGGCAGCGTTTCGTCTGATGCCATCTGTCACGCGCATCATCAATGCAATCCAAACCTTGCGCTTTGGCTATTCGGCGATTGCCAATCTCAACCATGAGCTGGACGAACCCCGGCAGGCGCAAACAACAACAAATGCATCAGAGCCAAGCGGGCAGATGTTCAACGACCGGATCGAAATAGCAAACCTGACATATCGATATCCCGGGGCAACACAGGCGGCACTTGAGTCCATATCACTGCAGATAAATCGTGGGGAGTTCATCGGGCTGGTGGGGGCCAGCGGTGCCGGCAAAAGTACCCTAGTGGATGTGCTGCTGGGATTGCTGCCGGTAGCCCCCGACATGCTGATCGTCGATGGCAAACCGGTTGCCGATAACCTGCGCCACTGGCAAAAGCAGATTGGCTACGTACCGCAAACCATTTACCTGACAGATGATTCGCTCCGACGAAACATCGCATTGGGTGTCGAGGACGAATCAATTGACGATGAGGCGGTGTGGTCGGCATTACGAGCCGCGCAACTTGAAAGCTTCGTTCGATCTACTCCGGAGGGGCTGGATTTGATCGTGGGGGAAAGGGGTACTCGACTCTCTGGCGGGCAGCGGCAACGAATTGGCATCGCCCGTGCCCTGTATCACTCACCGGCGCTACTCGTACTTGATGAAGCAACCAGTGCCTTGGATAATGATACCGAAGCGGAAGTGATGTCGGCCATTACGGGCCTGAAAGGCATCAAGACCATCATCATCATTGCACACCGCCTGACCACCATAGCGCATTGCGATAGGGTCTATCGATTCGAGAAGGGGCACCTCGTTGATTGAAAACAAGCCGCATACCCTGATCATTGCTGAAGCAGGCGTGAACCATAATGGTGATCCCGATACGGCGCTCAGATTGGTCGATGCGGCTGCGGAGGCAGGTGCTGATTGTGTGAAATTTCAGACTTTTCAGGCTTCCAGGCTGGTGAGTATCAATGCTCCAAAAGCGGAGTATCAGTTGCGCACGACGGATGCGGGGCAATCGCAATACGAAATGCTGCAGCACTTCGAACTCTCCCGCGAACTGCACGAGCAACTGATCAGTCGATGCAGCCAGAAGGGCATTACTTTCCTGTCCACGGCCTTCGATCCGGCCAGCCTTGATCTATTGCTGGCGCTGGGCATCGATACCATCAAGATTCCTTCGGGAGAACTGACCAACCTGCCTGAGCTACGTCGCATGGGTGGCCTCGGCCTACCCGTCATATTGTCAACGGGTATGGCTACCCTGGGTGAAATAGAGGCGGCGATTGATGTCCTTGAACACTCGGGTTTGCAGCGCAAACACATCACCGTCCTGCATTGCACAACGGAATACCCCACCCCAATGGCCGAGGTAAACCTGCGGGCCATGTGTGCGATCCGTGAGGCATTCGGCGTGTCCGTTGGCTATTCCGACCACACTGCCGGAATCGAGGTGGCCATAGCCGCAGTGGCCATGGGCGCGACAGTCATTGAAAAGCACTTTACGCTGGATCGCAATCTTCCGGGGCCTGACCACAGGGCAAGTCTGGAACCGACAGAACTGAAGGCAATGGTGGCGGCCATTCGCAACATCGAGTTGGCCTTGGGGGATGGCATCAAGCGCCCCGGTCCTAGTGAAAGTCGAAATAAGCCAGTAGCACGTAAGTCGTTGGTCGCGGCACAACCCATTGTGGCAGGTGAGGCATTCAGTCCTGACAATCTGGCAGTGAAGCGGCCCGGCAGCGGAATCTCCCCAATGCGTTGGGATGAGGTGATTGGCAGGGCCGCTCCACGCGATTTTGCTGCAGATGAGTTGATTGAGCTATGACGGTACGCAAGATCTGCGTCGTTACCGGCAGCCGTGCGGACTATGGATTGTTACGCTGGCTGATGGAGGGCATACAACAGGCGCCAGATCTTGAACTGCAGATTATTGCCACCGGCATGCATTTGTCCCCGGAATTCGGGCTCACCTACAAAGCGATCGAGGACGATGGCTTCGTTATTTCACACAAGCTTGAAATGTTGCTGAGCTCGGATACGCCCTGTGGCATTGCCAAATCGATGGGCTTGGGCATGATCGGCTTTGCCGATGCCTATGCACAACTGGCGCCGGACCTGGTTTTTTTGGTGGGCGACCGTTTTGAAATGCTTGCAGCAGCATCAGCGGCATTGGTTGCACGCATCCCGGTGGCACACGCGCATGGTGGGGAGATCACCGAGGGCGCCTTCGATGAGTCGATACGTCACGCGGTCACCAAGATGTCGCACCTGCATTTCGTGGCGGCGGAAGAATATCGGCAGCGTGTCATTCAGCTCGGTGAAAATCCCCAACATGTTTACCATGTGGGAGGGCTGGGACTGGACAACATCACGCGCCTGCCCTTGCTTGATCGAGCCGCGTTGGAAAAGTCACTTGACTTCCGTTTGGGCCCGCGCAATCTAATGATTACCTTTCATCCAGTGACGCTTGATCCGCAGGGCTCCTCAAATGAAATGGCCGAGCTGCTGGCAGCGCTCGACGCGTTAGAAGAGACAAACCTCATCTTCACCCTGCCGAACGCCGATACGGGAGGGCGGGAGTTGATCAACATGGTCAATGATTTTGTCGGGCGTCACCCCAATGCACGAGCCTATCCCTCGCTTGGCCAATTGCGCTATCTATCTTGTTTGCACCATGTCGATGGTGTGGTGGGCAATTCGTCAAGTGGTCTGATAGAGGCACCCGCATTCCGTATTGGCACCATCAACATCGGCATGCGTCAGCAAGGGCGGCTACGAGCGGTCAGTGTCATCGATTGCGAGCCGGACCGTCAAGCGATATCCATGGCGCTAAGGCGGCTGTATTCAGCGGAACACCGCGCCAAGCTGGCTGATGTCGTCAACCCGTACGGTGATGGCGGCGCCAGTTCGCGAATACTCGATGTTTTGTCTGAGGTATCGCTCGATGGAATCACCAAAAAGCAGTTTCATGACTTGCCGCTTGCTAAAACCAAGGCAAGTCCGGAGGTGGGTTAATGGAAAAATGGAAAGAAGTGGTCGTTGGCCCTGATACACCGCTGGGTGAAACCATCAGGCGCATTGATGCCAGTGCCATGCAGATTGCATTGGTGGTCGACGAAGACGGGCGGTTGCAGGGGGTCGTGACAGATGGTGATATCCGCCGTGCAATGATTGATGGTCATGGTGTCGAGTATCCCACCGCCGGCGTGATGACAAAATCTCCGCTTACCCTTCCTTGGAACACGACGTCAGACCACGCCCTGAGCCACATGCGCCGCTATTCGATTCATCACGTGCCCCTGGTAGATGACGCTGGCGTGTTGTGTGGCGTGTATTTCATCGACGAGTTAATCGGCGTCGTAAAACATCCCAATCCGGTTGTCTTGATGGCTGGTGGTTTGGGCACACGTCTGCGCCCACTTACGGAGTCTTGCCCTAAACCATTATTGCCAGTAGGAGGTACCCCGATTCTGGAGCGCATTATCGAACGCTTTGTAGAGCAGGGCTTCGAGAAGTTCTACATCTCGGTCAATTACATGGCCGAGATGATCAAGGCACATTTCGGGAGTGGTGAGCGCTGGGGCATCTCGATCGAGTATCTACATGAAAACCAGCGGCTCGGTACGGCTGGTGCGCTGTCATTGCTCCCCGAGCGGCCAGCACATCCGCTCATTGTGATGAATGGCGATCTGCTGACAGAGATTGATTTTGTGGCACTGTTGCGTGAGCACGCCGCCCGTAAGGTGCTTGCCACCATGGCGGTACGCGAGTATGAAATGCAGATCCCTTACGGTGTCGTGAGCGTCGACGCTGGCTTTATCTCATCCATTCAAGAGAAGCCTCTGCACAAATTCCTGGTCAATGCCGGCATCTATGTACTTGAACCGGCAGCATTGGCATACATTTCTGAGGGTTATATCGACATGACTGCCCTGTTTGAAAAGGTCAAAGCTGATGGTCAGGCGTGGGCCTATCCGCTGCGGGAGTATTGGGTGGATATCGGCCGCCTGGAAGATCTGGAGGCCGTACAATTTGCCCTTCAGTCTGCAGGCTGAACAATTCTTGCCTCCGCACCCTATGCCCATCGACCTGAAACAACTGTTGTCCCCTGAGAAATTCATCCCGTTCTATCGTGACCGGCGGGATCAGACGGGTAAGGCCTTGCCACCAATTGCCGTCGAACTGCATTGGACATCCGACTGTAACTACGACTGTGTTCATTGCTCCTATGGGAGCAGGCGGCAATCCAAGGGGCGGCTGACACCAGATCAAATCGATGGGGTTGTGTCTGATCTGGTCGAGTTGAAGACTGCAGCTGCTTACATTTCCGGTGGTGGCGAGCCGACAGTGCTTAAGGGATGGCAAAACTACGCGCAACGTTTGATGGAAGGTGGCGTAGAAGTGGCGTTAATTACAAATGGTGTTGCCTTGGCGCCAGCACAGGCGAACACGCTTTGCCGCATGAACTACATCGCAGTTTCAGTCTATTCCACTGATGAAGATGAATATCGGCGTATTACCGAAAGCAAGTACTTTGACCGCCAGTGGTCAGTTCCCGGTTTGGTCCGGCAGTCTGGTGGCAAGGCGATCATCGGCGCTCGCTGTGTGCTGAATAGTGTCAATTACAAAAATCTGCTCTCGATCTATCAGCGGGCGCGCGAGGCAGGTTTCGACTACATCATCTTCATTCCGGCTGTCGATTACGAAGGACGTGGTGTCAGCCTCGGTGCCGAAGCCATCCGGGAAGTGCTCGACGATATTGCCGCCCATGCAGGAGAGTTTGATCCGGCATTTACCAACGCACTCGATCTGCTGACGCGCAACGTGGCTCACTACGCGCCGCAGGACTACCGCACCCGGTTCTTAGTCCCTCCCACGGGTTGTGCGGCGATCAATATCGGTGCCAATGCATTCGTAAATTATTGCGGTGGCGTATGGCTTTGCCAGCCGCACATCGGTGATCAGCGCTATTGCATTGGCAACCTCAATGATCATCGTTTTATCGACATATGGAATTCATCGCGACATGCGAGCGTTATCGCTAGCCTTAATCGCAACTTTATTAACGGTGTTTGCCGTAACTGTCGTTCGATAGTATTCAACCAAATGGCTGATAGTTTTGAGCACGGTGATCAGAAGGTTGGTGAGTCTGGATATGATCCATTTCTTTGACTCTGTCAGGATTGGTAATGATTTGTATAAATCAGTCCCAACCGAATCCCAATTCATTGTCGATGAAGTTTGGCGGTCGAAGCAGTGTTGTGCTATTTCCGGCTACGATATTAGCTACGGGGTGGTGAGCGATGCCTGACCAAAAGTTGGTGGACTACCATGACTATGTAATCAGTGAGGGCCGCTTTATTGGCCGTTTCGAAGAGATGTACAAGGCATGTGAGAATCCTTGGCCGGAATCGGCGGACGACCTTGAGTTAAATCCGATTTCCAGCTATGCGGCGACACTACTGGCACGCCATGGTTTCAAACGAATATTTAGCTTCGGAATGGGAAAGGGTACTCATCTTGCGTGGCTTGGCGGTAAGGTTCCTGGACTTTCGTTAGCTGGTTGCGATATATCTCCCACAGCAATTTCCGAAGCAACGGTACGACACCCTGAGATTAACGCTAGTGTTGCCGATGCCGCTAATTTTATTGAGAGCGATATCGAGTTTGATGTCTTGCTATTTCGGGAGGTAATTTGGTACATCCTCACCGACTGGCAGCAGTTATGTACTACATTAAAACAGAAATATGCTGGCCGCTATGTATTAGTTGAACTGACTTTTTACGATGATCAGCGTTATGGAGTCGAGTATTTTGACGGACCGGATGAGTTTATTCTGCGCTTTCCTTTCACGATACTGGAGGTTCTCCGGCACCACGTGACCCCCCAGCAGCGTGAGGGAATGGTGTTGATATTGGCACGTATTTGATTTAATTGACAACGAGTAACCGACTCGAGGGAATGGATAACATGGAAGACCAGATCGAAAAAAGAAAATTGGAAATCACAGACCGTCAGGTTCTGGAGTTACCACAGGATGTTCGCTTTTGTACTCGATGTGTGATGTCCAACCAGCGGCCGCGAATTACCTTTGACGAGCATGGTGTTTGTAGCGCGTGCCGATATGCTGAGTACAAGCAGTCTAAAATTGACTGGGATGCCCGTCGCCGCGAGTTTATTGCACTGTGTGATCGTTTTCGTAGCAAGGATGGGTCTTATGATGTGGTCGTACCCTGTAGTGGCGGGAAGGATTCTTCGACCATTGCCCACCGGCTGAAAGCTGAATACGGCATGCATCCGCTAAGCGTGACATTTTCGCCACCAGTGTATTCGGATATTGGCTGGAAGAACCTGCGCCGGTTTATAGATGCTGGTTTCGATCATGTACTGGTATCGCCTCGAGGTGACGTCAATCGGGCATTGACGCGCCTAAGTTTTGAACTTTATGGCGATCATAATGAGATTTTTGATCGAGGCCAGATGTCCGCCCCGTTTCGCGTAGCAGCGCAGCACGGCATCCGCTTGGTGATGTATGGCGAGAACGGTGAAGCAGAATATGGCGGCTCCTCTAATTACAACGAATGTCCGGGTTTGCCATGGGATGCGTTTGAAAAGGTCTACTACAGCGAGAATCTCGACAAGATCTGTAGTCTTGCTAATGAACTGGGTTACACGAAGTCTCTGACATTGAATGATATGTCGTCATATCGATTACCTCCGATCGAGGATTTGCGCAAGCTTGGCTTGGAAATGCATTGGTTCGGGTATTACCATCATTGGATTCCTCAGGAAAACTATTACTACGCTGCTAAGAACACGGGGTTTCATGCGAGTCCGGAGGGGCGCATGGAGGGAACCTACTCGAAGTACGCACAGCTTGATGATTTGACTGACGCATTCCTGTATTACATGATGTTTATCAAGTATGGTTTTGGGCGCTGTACTTCAGACGCTGCTCATGAAATTCGCGACGGTCACTTGACACGCGAAGAGGGGGTAGCATTAGTCAGAAAATATGATGGCGAGTTTCCCGAGAAGACTTTCCACGTTTTTCTCGACTACCTACAAATTGACGAGGGAACGTTCTGGCGTACTGTGGATAAGTTTCGGCAAAAGCACATTTGGACTCGTCAAGACGGGGAGTGGAGATTACGTGCGCAAGTAAGCTAATAAACTGAGCAAAGTGCAATAACATCATGCGTGCCCACCTGATCGACTTTGCGTGGCAAGTTGGTACATTGATATCAAGCGGTGCCATCGATAGGCCTGTGGTTTCGTTGGATCCTGAAGCAAGTTACGAACTCTTTCGCCGAGACGTTCCCTTCTTCGAGGCTGGAGAGATATCTTCCCATATTTCGTTATGGCAACAGTATTCTGAAATAACTACCAAGTCCCTTGCATTGACAGAACTGCTCGACAACGTTCTTCATGGAGTTGATTCACGCTACGCCGCATCAGGGTGGAAACTGTTTGATGGGTATCACTACATCATCAAAATTGCATTTGATCAACTGCTATATCACGCAGATGTTGTTGCGACCCTTCTGGATAAGGTCTCTCCAGATGAATTTGAGTGTGCAGGGGATGGTTCGGTTGTTCTTGATTTGTATGGAATGTTTCACCCAGCGATTAGTCTTAGCCATGCGCTACTTAAAGAGAACGAGGCTGCTATTGGCTATAAGGTAGTGCAAGCTTGTCGCTCTGAGAGCAGACCCGATCGTATGGCGTATCCAAGGTTCTCGTTTGGGCAGCCGCTTCGTTCGCTTCTACGTTCCCCATTAGGCGCGAGCTTCCTGGAGGTGGTAGAAACCATCCAACGAACAAGTTCTTATGACGCGAAAATACCAATACTGTCGGTGGGATGCAAGGAGCTCCGTGCACTTTCAAGGCGTGCCTTACGACACAAAGGTATCAAAGTAATGGAATATCGACGCATGGCGGGTTCAGACCATGTGCGAAAGTCTTGGCGGTACCATGACAGTTTCAAACGTCTTCTCCATTCTAATCATCTATACCGAGAATTGACTACTTGGCGCGGTCTTGCGTTTGGGAAAGTTTTATGCGAGGTAATCAATTTTATTGCTGTACGTGCTGAAGATATTCATGCCTCGGCGGAGCGGATTTTTAAGTTTCTAGATAGAGCTAAGCCCAAGATGGTAATATTCCAGACCATGGCACCGTTCTATCCTCATAATGTGCCGATAAGGTGGTGGTGTGAAGATCGAGACATTGAGTATGCGTGCTGGATGCACGGCGGTTATGGTGCAAATTATTCGCTAGCCGGCTATGACGTTGTTGATTATCGCTTGGCACAGCGGAGCTTCGTATATGGTGACGTGGTCGCAGATGTCTTATCAGACAATCGTTGTGTTCTGAACCAGTTGGGCATTCTAGGGCAATCTGTTGAGGTTGCCGGCTCACCTTTCTTTGATCGCCTTTACCTTGGCCGTTCTTTGCCGAATAGAACGTCAGAAAAAGAAAGAATTACGCTATCTATTGGCGTCTCTTATGCACATAACCAATTCTATTTTGGTTATGACCGGGATCATGCCGATACGTCTCTTTGGCGTATGCATTTGCAGATTCTCCAAACGCTCTTACCTTTTCAGGATCGTTATTCGATTACTTTAAAAGACTATCCAGGATCACCACGACATTGCATGTGGAGAAATATGCTAGATGATCTTGGTGCCAATGATATCGCCTACGTTTCCAATGAATTATCCTTTGATGACGTGCTTGGTAATAGCGATCTCAACATATTTCCATGGATTAGCACGACTTTTTTTCAAGCACTTTATTCCGATGCTGACATCTTCGTGCTTGAAACCGGAGATATTTCTACGCAGGCTAAGGATGCATTGGCCGGAGAGGTGTTTGTTTTTGAGGATATCGCGACGTTTTGCGTAGGGCTGCGCGAATATCTCGAAAAAGGAAAATTCTGTCAGCGAAAGAAGCAGCGTTCCCGCAAGTATTTTCTCGATTGGGATCATCAAGGTGACCGGGCAGGGCAATTGGCTGGGATCGTACATAAAACGATGGCAGCGAAAATGAGCGGCCATGCCGGATGCCCAACATGACTACGCGCATCATCGCTCGCTTGGACATCAAGGGCCCGAATCTGGTTAAAGGCGTGCACTTGGAGGGCCTACGGGTTCTTGGTAAACCATGGGCGTTTGCTAAGCACTATACAGAGCAGGGTATCGATGAACTAATCTACATGGATGCTGTAGCAAGTCTCTACGACCGAAATGGCCTACTAGATTTTGTGGAACGTACCGCACGTGAGATTTTTGTACCAATAACTGTTGGAGGCGGTATTCGGACTCTTGAGGACATTACTGCGGCGCTAAAGGTTGGTGCTGATAAGGTGGCGATCAATACTGCGGCGATAAAGAATCCCGAATTAATAAACCGTGCGGCTCGTCGATACGGCACATCTACTATTGTTGTTAGCATCGAAGCTCAGCAATGTGCATCTGGGCGTTATGAGTGCTTTATTGAAAACGGCCGTCAGTCAACAGGTAAGGACGTTGTCGAATGGGCTATGGAGGTAGCCGAGCGGGGAGCAGGGGAAATTTTGCTGACGGCGGTCCATCGTGAAGGAACTGGCAATGGGTTTGATATCGATTTGATCCGTGAAGTTGATAATGCTGTTACTGTCCCCGTCATCGCGAGTGGGGGGGCTGGGGAAGTGGCACACGTTGTAGATGCGCTTCGGGGGGGCGGTGTTACTGCGATTGCAATCGCATCCATGTTTCACTACGGTGCATTGAATGGACAAGTGCTCCGCCCGGAAGACTTTTCTGAGGAGGGCAACATCTCATTCTTGCGTAGCGGCGTCATCGGCTATCGCGCCAAAGCTATTAGCGTTGATGCGCTAAAAGGCGAACTTACGGCACAGGGGATATCTTGTCGTCGGCTTCCTTCAGTTGAGGCGCAAACATGACTATGGAGGCGAGGGAATGCTGCCGCATAGGTATCGTTGATTATGGACTTGGTAACCTTTTCAGTATCCAGCAGGGAGTAATTCGAAGTGGCATGCAGCCCTTTATCTCGAGTAATGCGCATCAGCTTGCCTCAGCAGATGGTGTCATTTTGCCCGGAGTTGGTGCCTTCGGGGATGCGATGGAGGCCTTACGCCAATGCGACCTTATCGACCCGCTGAAGGACTTTGCTAAGTCAGGCAAGCCTGTTATGGGGGTCTGTCTAGGCATGCAACTTATGATGGAAGAAAGTGTGGAATTCGGGAGGCACCAAGGCTTGGGCTTGTTTCCGGGTACAGTCGAGCGGCTGACCCCGAATGTCGAAATTGGTGACCGCTATAAGGTTCCCCATATCGGTTGGTCGCATATCCAGCCGCCGGGGGGAAGTACTGCGGCAAAGGTGGGCGTCCCCGTTCGATGGTGTGGGACGTTACTTGACGGCTTGTCGGCGGGTGAATATGTATATTTTGTTCATACTTTCCGTGTAGGTAATACCACACCTGAAGCCATACTTGCCACTACAACTTACGGTGGTGATACATATTGTTCGGCCATCGAGCGCGATAACGTATCGGCCTTCCAATTTCATCCGGAAAAGAGCGGGGCTGTTGGCCTGCGTATTTATCAAAACTTTGCAACGCGAGTAGCGCTGTCCGTTCTGGGCGATTCTGGTTCAGCAGGGATGCGAAGCAACTCGATGTTATAGCGTTGGAGGATACGTGCATGCCAGGTTTTGAGGTGTTTGGAGAGGATGAGCGTAAAGCAATTAACGACCTCTTCGATTTGAACGGTGGCATTTTGTTCGCGCATGGTTTTGACGCCATGCGGAAGGGGGTGTTCCGAGTTCGTGAGTTCGAACGCGCCTTTGCTGCCCGCATGGGTGTTCCTTACGCACAGGCCGTGTCTTCCGGCTCCTCTGCAGTCAAGATAGGTCTCGTATCACTTGGTGTTGAACCTGGTGATGAAGTCATTGTTCCGGCGTTTACTTTTATTGCCACTGTCGAAGCAGTGTTTGAGGCCGGAGCATTGCCGGTGATCGTCGATGTCGATGATTCGCTCAACATGAATCCGGCATCATTCGAGGCGGCCATAACGCCAAATACTCGCGCCGTAGTGCCCGTGCACATGTTGGGTGCGCCGGCAGAGATGGATTCAATTACTGCAATTGCTTCGCGGCATGGACTGAAGGTGATGGAAGACAATGCGCAAGGCTGTGGAGGTAGTTACAAGGGGCGCATTCTTGGCACCTTAGGCCAAGCCGGTGCGTTCAGTCTCGACGCCGGAAAAACCATCATGACCGGAGAAGGTGGCATGGTGCTGATGCACGATGAGACTACCTACAAACGTGCTCGCGCGTTCCATGATCATGGTCATGAGTACAACCCAACGGTTGGACGTGGTCTCGATGGTGCCTTGATGGTTGGCTTCAATTATCGAATGACCGAATTGCAGGGTGCCATCGGCATTGTGCAACTAGGTAAGCTGGACATGATCCTGGCTGCGCAGCGGGCAAACAAGAAAGCGCTCAAAGCAGCCATTGCCGATTTGCCTGTACAGTTTCGTCGGATTCACGATGACGAGGGCGAACTGTCCGATGCCATCGTTTTCTTTGTCGAGTCGCCTGCTTTAGCGACCAAGTTTGCGCAACGCATGGGGCAGGAAGGTCTCGGCACAAAAAATCTTCCGGATGCGATGAATTGGCATTTTTCCGGTCGTTGGCAGCATATGCAGGCGCGATTGCCGCGAGTTGATGTGCCCTGGGATAGGCGCTGGAAAATCTCTGCCGATCTTCTGGAACGTGCCATTGCTGTGCCGATCATGGTGAAGATGACCGAATCGCGCATCTCGGAGATCGCTGAGAAGCTGCATTGCATTTCCAAAGAGTTGCTTTGAAAGTTCTTGCGTTTATTCCGGCGCGCGGGGGGTCGAAAGGTATTCCGCGAAAAAACCTGGCCATCGTTGGAGGCAAGACATTGCTGCAACGTGCCATCGAGTCGGCGAAGGGGTGTTCGCGAATCGATCTCATCTTCCTTTCGTCGGACGACGAAGAAATCCTTTCTGCAGGCCGTGCGTTGGGCGTCTATTCAGACTACCGCCGTCCGCCGGAACTGTCTGGCGACAAGGCTAGCTTGGTCGATACGGTAATCCATGCACTTGACTGGTTGGCAGCAACGGGCGAGCGTTACGACATCGTTGTGCTGCTCCAGCCAACTTCACCGCTACGGTCGGCAGAGGATGTTGCAGCAGCCATGGAAAAGTTTCTCGCGATGCCAGATGCCCAAACTCTGGTCAGTGTCCATCGCATGCGCGAGCATCCATTTGAGTGTCTGCAAGGTGATTCGGGTAATTGGGGATGGCTGGCGCAACCTGCAGGGCCAACATCCGGCCGCCAAGACTATCCGGATAGCTACTATTTCGTGAATGGTGCAATTTATATTGCGTCAGTGGAGTTTATCCGGCGCGAGCACCAGTTTATTGAAACTGGTGCAGCCATGTTACACGTAATGCCACAAGAACGGGGTGTTGATATTGACGAACCGGATCAACTCCAGTTCGCCGAGTGGCTTCTTACCAAGGGTGATATTTATGCTGAGTAATTCCTCAATATTGATTACGGGAGGCACCGGGTCTTTCGGACATACTTTTGTGCCGATGACATTAGAAAAATACAACCCTCGACGTCTCGTTATCTTTTCGCGCGACGAAATGAAGCAATGGGAGATGGCAAAACTTTACGGCAATGACAAACGTGTGCGCTTTTTCATTGGCGATGTCCGTGATAAGGATAGGTTGGCACGTGCATTGGATGGCATCGAGTTCGTAGTGCATGCGGCGGCCACGAAAATTGTACCAACCGCTGAATACAACCCGTTTGAATGCGTTAAGACAAATGTTCTCGGAGCAATGAACCTTATCGATGCCTGCATCGACTGTGGTGTGAAACGAGTCGTGGCGCTATCGACTGATAAGGCAAGCAGCCCCGCAAATCTTTATGGAGCAACAAAGCTTGCCTCAGATAAGCTTTTTGTGGCGGGCAATGCTTATGCGGGTTTTCATAACACGCGCTTTGCCGTGGTTCGCTACGGCAATGTAATGGGCTCGCGTGGCTCGGTGATTCCTTATTTTTTGAGTTTGGCGGAGAAAGGGGTGTTGCCGATTACGGATAAGCGCATGACGCGTTTCATGATCACCCTGGAACAGGGGGTGGATTTAGTTTGGCACGCCTTTGAAGACATGGTCGGCGGCGAAATATATGTCAAAAAAATACCGTCTATGAAGATTACAGAACTTGCACGAGCTGTGACGCCTGATGCAAAACTAGAAATTGTCGGAATTCGTCCCGGTGAAAAGCTACATGAGCAAATGATTGGCATTGAGGATGCACTCCATACATATGAGTACCCTGATTACTATAAGGTTCTCCCCGCAATACACAACTGGAGCAATGATCCTGAAAGAATTAAAGATGGAAAGAAGGTACAACAAGACTTCATCTATAGCTCTGATACGAATGCTGATTGGATGAGTGCCGAGTTTCTGTCGCGCTGGATTATGGCTAATCGAAACATCATTGGACTAATCTGAGAAATCGAATGATTCCGTATGGTCGCCAAGAGATTTTGGAAGAAGACATTCAAGCGGTAGTGGATGTATTGAAATCAGACTATTTGACGCAAGGCCCAGTTGGCCCTCAGTTTGAGAATCAAATGTCTGTGTATTGTGGCGCGACTTACGGTATTGCAGTTTGCAATGGAACCGCAGCACTCCATTTGGCCTGTCTTGCCCTTGGAGTAGGTCCGGGCGATTTGGTTTGGACTAGTGACATTTCCTTCGTAGCGTCTGCTAACTGCGCGCGATATTGCGGAGCCAAAGTAGACTTTGTTGATATCGATAAAAACACTTTAAATATTTCGATTCCACAGCTTGCGACAAAGTTGCAAATAGCAGAGCGGGAAGGACGATTGCCAAAGGTGGTGATCCCCGTACACTTTGCAGGCCGCTGTTGTGACATGGATGCGATAGGGGCGCTTTCTCAAAAATACGGCTTCAGAATCATAGAGGACGCCTGTCACGCATTGGGTGCTCACGATCACGTAGGAAGAAAAGTGGGGTCTTGCCGTTTCAGTGACCTGGTTGTTACCAGTTTTCATCCTGTGAAAATGATTACCACTGGTGAAGGAGGGATGATCCTCACATGCTCGGAGGAACTTGCAGCGCGACTCGCCCTTCTGCGGTCACACGGGATTACCCGCGATGAATCGAAAATGGAGAGCGAAAGTGATGGGCCTTGGTTTTATCAACAAGTTGCGCTCGGGTACAACTATCGCATGACGGACATTCAAGCGGCCTTAGGATTAAGTCAGCTAAATCGCCTGCCAAAATTTCTGGAACAGCGCCGTGAGGTAGTGAAGCGCTATCGAGATAGATTAAGTGCTTTTCCGGTAGTCCTGCCATTTGAGGGTGATGACGAGATATCAGCTTGGCATCTGTTTGTGGTTAGAGTGCCGGCCCAATCACGTCGCCAAATCTTTGAGGCCATGCGAAATGCTGGCGTTGGCGTAAATGTGCACTACATACCCATCCATCAACATCCGGATTTCGCTCGACTGGGATTTCAGGTAGGCCAGTTCAAAGAATCCGAACTTTATTATAGTGAAGCGATATCCTTGCCTATCTTCCCAAGTCTTTCAGTCGAGGATCAAGACACTGTTGTGAGTTGCCTAAGACGATCCCTTACTGAAGCAGGGGCATGGCAGGTGGATTGTTCAAAACAATTAGGGTGCATGTCATGAGAATCGCAATAATTCCAGCGCGTGGTGGTAGCAAGCGAATCCCACGCAAAAATATTAAGCCCTTTGCGGGGGTACCTATGATTAGCTACTCAATCAAATGTGCCTTGAATGCTGCCGTGTTCGATCATGTGGTTGTATCCACGGATGATCACGAAATAGCGGCTATAGCGCGAGAGTTTGGGGCTAGCGTACCATTCCTTCGGCCAAAAGAGATATCAGACGATTACACGACTACGGCGGCCGTTATTGAACACGGAGTTGAGTGGTTTCGCAATAATGGCATTGAGCCTAGTGCAGTATGCTGCATTTATCCAACAGCCCCATTTATTCAACAAGGTGATCTTCGCCAAGGGCTTCATATTTTTGAGTCAAACAAGTGGGAGTATGTTTATTCGGCAACGTCATTTGGCTTCCCAATTTTTCGATCGTTTAAAAGGTGTGAAGACGGGGGCGTTGAGATGTTCTTTCCAGAATACTTTGAAACCCGCTCTCAGGATTTGCCGGAAGCATTCCACGATGCAGGTCAGTTTTATTGGGGAAAGCCAGATGCCTGGTGTGGCAATAAACGCATATTTGACCATTGGTCCAGCGTTGTGATGATTCCTCGATGGCGGGTGCAGGATATAGATACGGCAGAAGACTGGGAGCGCGCGGAAGTACTAATGAAATTGATTCAGGCGCAAGGTGTTTTGTTGAAGTAGAGAACAATGAAAATTGTCTTCCGTGTCGATGCATCGGCTACGATGGGAACCGGCCACGTCATGCGCTGCCTTACGTTGGCTGATGCGCTGGCTGCGCAGGGCGCTGACTGTCATTTCATTAGCCGTGAGAACACCGGTAATCTGATCGACTTGGTACTGCAGCGAGGCTTCAAAGTGTATGTGCTGCCTTTTGATAGCGATTGGATAGTGCCAGCGAGTTCCACTCCTGCACATGCTGCTTGGTTGGGTGTGGATTGGAGGACAGATGCTGAGCTAACAAAAGTCGGCGTTGGCAAGACGGCGGCCGACTGGCTGATTACTGATCATTATGCGCTTGATTCACGCTGGGAGAAGGCACTCAAGCCTTATTGTCGAAAGCTGATGGTGATAGACGACTTGGCTGATCGGTCTCACGTATGCGATCTTCTGTTAGATCAAAACTGGCATGCTGAGCAAACTTCCCATCGCTATGATTCTCTGATCAAGCCAGAAACGGTACTTTTGTTAGGTCCGGAGTATGCGCTGCTCAAAGAGGAGTACAGCCAGATGCGATCCATGGCTCGACGAAGGGATGGTTTGGTGCGTAAGGTGTTGGTATTTATGGGTGGTAGTGACCCGAGCAATCAGACAGCCAAAGTGCTTCAGGCGCTGATGGCAGAGGACTTGTCACCGCTTGAAGTGGATGTTGTGATCGGAACCAACCACCCAGATGCCTCAGGTGTGGCGACACTTGTCACATTGAGGCCAAGTACCGTGCTACACCAAAATCTCCCAAGTTTAGCCGGCCTGATGGCCTCCGCTGACCTGATGATCTGTGCAGGGGGGGCGACCACTTGGGAGCGCATGTGCCTTGGCCTACCATCTCTGGTAATCAGTATCGCCAATAATCAAACAGCAACCCAGCAAGCCTTAATGGCGGCAGGCCATAGCAAATTTCTTGGCGAAATGGACAAAGTGCCGACAGAAGCAATTATTGACAATGTGCGCTGGGCCATGAACCATCCGAAGCAAATGGTTATGCAAAGTCACCTGAACCAAGCGTTGGTGGACGGGGCTGGAGCAAACCGCGTTGCAAAGCGAATGAATGATCTGACTAGCAATGCCTCTACGACCTCTAACTGAAACCGATTTGCCTCTGGTTTTGGCTTGGCGGAATGCTCCATCCGTCCGTCAGGCGATGTATTCGCACCATGAAATCAGTCTAGAAGAGCATCTAGCTTGGTTTCAGAAAACGCAAAACGACCCAACAACCCAATGGATTGTCTATTATGACCAATCTAACAATCCACAAGGAGTTGTTTACTTCACCGAGGTAAGCATCAAGCAGCGCAGCGCCTTCTGGGGATTCTATGCAAGCCCCGATGCAAACTCTGGAGTAGGTGTCCGAATGGCGTTGGAAGCCTTGGATTTCGCATTTGGCGAGCTTGGCCTAGCCAAGTTGAGTGCGGATGTATTAGCTACCAACGCACGTTCTGAAAGTTTTCACCGAAAGGTCGGCTTTAGCGAGGAGGGAAATTTCCGTGAGCAGCATTTTAACGGCAAACAACGTATTGATGTGAGGCGTTTTGGTATGTTGGCGAGTGAATGGCCTGGACATTGTTCGAGGCTATCAGAATCTATTGAACAGACTGGTCAGAAATTGAACGGAGATAGGCGAGACTTGCAGATGCCGGTTAGACAACGGTTGCTATTTACCGGGGGAGGGGGGGCCGGTTCAGAGGCGCTTCTTCGGCTTCTTTCACCGGAGTACGAAGTATTTTTCGCTGATGCCGATCCTCATGCAAAACCATTCCCTATAGCCGCTGAGCAATGGCATCAAATCCCATTTGCTACAGACCCTCGGTTCGTTGAAGAAGTAACTGCTTTGTGTCAGCGGTTAGGTATAGATTTGCTAGTTCCAGGTGTCGATGAGGAGCTGTTGCCTCTTGCCAGAATATTGAGGACCGTATCCTTTGATATTCTCCTACCCTCGGTAAGCTTTGTTGAGCGCCATCTAGATAAACTAACCTCGAACGAGTTTCTTCGATACAGTGGATTGCCGGTACCGCAGACAAAGGCTGTCACAGAGGGTAGGCTGGATTTCCCGTGCATTGTTAAGCCCCGGAGTGGTCGAGGTTCACGAAATGTTGCGACAGTGTTCTCCGAGAATGAACTGAATGCACATATCGTGATGTCACGTTTGCCGCAGGAAGCGTTTATTGTTCAGCAATTGATCATTGGTCATGAATACACAGTGATGATGGTCGCCGATAAGGATGCAGTTCTTAGGGCCGTTGTGCCAGTATTTGTTGAAACGAAAAAAGGCATAACACTTCGTGCGCATACGATAAAGGACAGCAGAGTGATATCCGCATGCGTCGCTATTCACTCTGCGGACCCTGTCAGTGGATGCTATAACATTCAACTAATTAAGACGGCAGCAGGGGATGTGCTTCCATTTGAAATCAATCCCAGAATCTCAACAACTTCATGCCTTGGATTGGCGGCCGGAGTCAATTTTGTTGCTGCATTTCTTGAGTCCGAAATGCCGAGCGAATCAAACATTGCTTTGTTGGATTTTCATGAGCATGTTCATCTGTCCAGGTCATGGCATAACGAGATCACCTTTAGCAAATGACCACACAGCTTAGGGTTGCCTGCCGCGTAGTTTATGTTGGTTACTGATAAAAATTAAATGCGGACAGATAAGCTGATTGATAATTTAGATGAAATACTTCGAGGTGTTGGGGATAGGCTATTGCAATGGCGCTCCGATGGACTATCGCATGGCATATGGCACGGCGCGCAGCTAAAGATGGAAGCCGACAAAAGCGCAGAAAAATTCATAGTAAGTGCGTTACAGAAACTTCCTACACGTCTTCCTATAATTACCGAAGAGGATGAGCTAACGCATTGCCGGGATAGGTATAACAGGTATTGGCTGATCGATCCTATAGATGGAACTGCAAGCTATGCCCAAGGGTATTCTGGATTCGTCACTCAGATAGCGTTGATGGAGTGTGATCAGCCTGTTCTAGCCGTTGTATTTGCCCCTGCTCAAGAAAGAATGTACGTAGCTGAATTGGGCGGAGGAGCAACTCTTAACGGTCAGAATATTTATATCTCAGAGAGTCTAGATGTTTCAAGAATAACTATGATAGATAATTATCCGCATCCAAGCGGTATCTCAGCACGTCTCTATGATTCATTAGGTGCTGATTCATACATTGAGTCAGGGAGTATTGGACTCAAGATTTGTAGGATTGCAGATGGTTCAGCAACTTTGTTTGTGAAGAATGTTGTCATACGTGACTGGGATATTGCGCCGGGCCAGCTTATCCTTAGTGAGGCGCGGGGGTATATGAGTGATCTGTCGGGAAATCCAATTCTCTATAAGGGAAGTTTGGAAAAAACTACGGGATTACTCGCAGCAGCTAGTCAAAAGTTGATCTGTCAAGTTGTTGGTTTGCTTACAAAAGAGGGGAAACATGTTTGATGGTGCTCCTGTTCTGGTAGTAGCGGCGCATCCGGACGACGAGGTTTTAGGGTGTGGTGGAACGTTAGCTCGCCTTGCAAATGGTGGGCTAGAGGTCCACATACTTTATATTGCTGATGGAGAAAGTTCGAGGTTTGAGTCGGAAAACGAGCAATTACCAGCGCCCATGGGGCGACGTCTCGCTATGGCGGAAAAAGCTTGCGGCATTCTTGGTTGTCAGTCAATGCAGGCATTGGGGCTCCGCGATAACCGCCTTGATGGCTATGAACTGTTGGATATCGTAAAACAGATTGAGCTGCTAATATTAAAAATAAAACCTGGAACGCTACTCACACATCATTCCGGCGATGTAAACATTGACCATAGAATTACACATGATGCAGTAATATCAGCTTGTCGCCCGGTTCCTGGACATCCAGTGAAGCGGCTGTTATTTTTTGAAACTCCATCGTCGACGGAGTGGCGACCGGTAACATCAGCAACAGCGTTTAATCCAGACTTATTTGTGGATGTTTCCTGCTTCGTTGCCAGAAAACAGGCTGCTTTAAACGAGTACAAATTAGAAATGAGGGAATTTCCTCACCCTCGCTCAGATCTGGCAATAAACGCTCTCATGGCATGGCGAGGGGCTACTGTCGGCGTGGATGCAGCAGAGGCGTTTGTCTTGGGGCGGTTACTCTACTAATCTGACGTAATTATGCGCGAGTCTGTATTCAAATACGAAATCAGTGCCAGAATCGGTTACCCGTCAATAATGACTTTTTGTGAGGTGGAGGTAACTTGAGAACCGTGTTAATCATCGGTCTTGGCAATGTTGGTCTAGGGTATGACTATTCTGCTTCCCAATCTTCTGACCGCATCCTTACTCATGCACGGGCATTTTCAAGCCATCACGATTTTGCACTGATCGGCGGTGTTGACTGTAGTCGTGATGCTCGCACTAGGTTTGAGAGTTCATACAAAGTGCCGAGTTTCACTTCGATTGGTGAGGCAATGCAAGCAATAACCCCGGAAATCGTGGTTATAGCGACCCCTACAGCAGATCATTATGCTTCAATAGACAAAATTCTGTCACTAGGGGCGCCAATAGCCATACTTTGCGAAAAGCCATTAGCCTACGATCTATATGAAGCACAGAAAATTGTTAACTTGTGCGCGCAAACTGATTGTCGTTTGTTTGTCAATTATCTAAGAATATCTCACCCTACAACCCGGGAAATTAAATCAAGGATTCCTTTTGCAAGCAATAGCGATGATATAAAAGGTGTTGCTTGGTATTCCAAGGGGCTATATAACGGGGGGTCACACTTCATAAATCTATTTGAAGACTTGCTCGGGCCATCTATCTCGGTATCTATAATAAATAAGGGGCGTATTTGGAAGAGCAGTGAGCCTGAACCGGATTTTGAAGTGCAATACACACGTGGCCGGGTTGTCTTTCTTGCAACAAAGGAGGAGCACTATTTTCACGTCTGCGCAGAACTAGTGACACCATCAGGCCGCCTTCGTTACGAGAACGGGGGTAGTAGAGTAATCTGGCAAGGGCTGAAGGCTAGTGATCGATTTGATGGATATGTAACTCTTAGTCTGACAGAGGAAGTTCTAGATTCAGACTTCGACCGTATTCAATGGTATGTGGCCGACGAAATGTCTACTGCTCTTAATGGATGTTCGGCTCGTATTTGTACCGGAGCCGCGGCAATGAAAACGCAGTTAGTTCTTGAAGAGATTCGGTTACTAAATTCTAGACCACCCAATATTGCGAAATACCTAGATGGCCCTGAAGGAGTGTGATGTATTCATAGGCATCATGCTCAGTACTGCTTACATTTGCAAATAAATGAGAATTTGATTAAATCATGTCAAAACCAAAAAAAGACACACTTGCTCTTCATGGTGGTTCGAAGAGCATTGAGTTGCCATTCGAGGCATATAACCCAATTGGGGCGGCAGAAGTAGCTGCTGCTGCAGCGGTCGTAGAAAGTGGTGTGCTATCAAAATACGTCGGTCGCTGGGGGGAAGACTTTTTTGGTGGACCGAAGGTGCTTGAATTCGAGCGTGCGTGCGAGAAATATTTTGGGGTAAATCACGCAATTACGGTCAATTCGTGGACTTCTGGGCTGGTTGCGGCAGTTGGTGCAATTGGAATAGAGCCAGGGGATGAGGTGATTGTTAGTCCTTGGACTATGTGCGCGAGCGCGACAGCAATTCTGCATTGGAATGCTATTCCAGTATTTGCTGATATTGATCCAATCTCATTTTGTATCAGTCCGGATGCAATAGAAGAAAACATTACACCTTATACTAAGGCAATAATGTCAATTGATATTGGTGGGCATTCTGCGGATATGGACGCAATTAATGCTATTGCACAGAAATACGGTTTAAAGGTGATTTCTGACACTGCCCAATCTCCGGGAGCGGTATATAAGGGGAAAATGGCCGGAACATTGGCGGATGTTGGAGGTTATAGCCTCAACTACCATAAGCACATACATACCGGAGAGGGGGGTATTCTTGTAACAAACGATGCGAAGTTGGCAGAAAGAATGCGGTTAATTCGCAATCATGCCGAGGCAGTTGTTGGTGATATGGGTGTCACCAATCTTGCAAATATGGTCGGACATAATTTTCGCCTTGGTGAGATTGAGTGTGCTATAGGCATTGAGCAACTGAAGAAACTGCCGGATTTGGTTGCGTCACGCCAAAAGATAGCTAATAGACTGACACATGGATTAGCTGGGCTTAGGGGCTTGCGTACCCCAGTGGTTACTCCGGATTGCACACATTCATATTATATGTATTTCCTTGTTATTGATGATGACGTGACGGGAGTTGGGCGCGATAAAATATATGAGGCTTTGCTTGCAGAGGGAGTACCAGGACTATCAAAGAACTTTGCAAATATACATCTATTACCTATGTATCAAAGGAAAATCGCGTACGGATCGAAGGGGTTTCCATGGACATCGGATATTTGTCATAGGCAGGTTAGCTATGATAAAGGGATATGTCCTGTTGCTGAGTGGATGAATGATAGGGCATATATAGGATTTCATATGTGTGCATTTGAGCTAGATAACGATAAAGTCGATTTGATTGCTGATGCTTTTCGCAAGGTGTGGTCAAACCTTGAAACGCTGAAATAAAAGCTAGCGTATTTAATCAAAATAACTATTCAAAACATCAAAACCTTGATGCCGAGCCAGTTAGTTATGAGTGAGTTACCAGAACTTATTGGAGAAAGGGTGGTGCTCACCCAATTTTCAGCCAGCGATATTACGGACGACTACATTGGCTGGTTGAATGATCTACAAGTGGTCCGTTACAGCAATCAGCGTTTTTTTCAGCATACCCGTGAATCAGCATTCAGTTATTTTGTCTCGTTCTCGGGTAGTTGCAATCACTTCATATCAATTAAGTTGAAAGGAAATAACTTCCCTATCGGAACGATGACTGCATATAAGGCCCAACAACATGGGACTGCTGATATCGGGCTACTAATTGGAGACAAACGTTATTGGGGCAAGGGATTCGGTCTTGATGCATGGAAATTACTATTGAATTATCTACTTGAGCAGGAAGGGGTTCGTAAGGTCACGGGTGGAACGTTGAGAGTTAATATCGCGATGCTTCGCATCATGGAACGAACTGGTATGCAGTTGGAGGCTGTTCGGCGCGACCAGGAAATGGTGGAAGGAGTACCATGCGATACCTTATATTATGCAAAGTTTAGAGCCAATTATTAGTAGGTTGCGATCACCAATTGCAGTTGTTGCGCATGATGCAGGCGCAGCGAATCTAATAATTGGATGGTTGAGTGATTGCGATGACTTGGAGATAAAGATATCATTAGGTGGGCCAGCAGAACGATTATGGAAGGCGACATTCGGCAATGCTGAAAACCTATCGATTCAAGACGCTTTGGCTGGTGCTTCTATTCTTATTAGCGGAACAAGCTATATTTCGCTTATAGAGCACGCTGCACGAGAGGCGGCGAAGGAAAGGCATGTTTATAGTGTTGCCGTTATAGATCACTGGGTAAACTACCGAGAGAGGTTTTTGCGAAATAGTATTCAGATACTTCCCGATGAGGTGTGGGTAGCTGACCAATTTGCCTTTAAACTCGCAAAAAACTGCTTTTCTGAATTACCTGTACAACAATTGCCAAACCGTTACATGGAAAACCAAGTATCGGAGATTAGCGAGTTGCGAACAAAAGCAAGGCCGAACCTCCTTCCCAAGTATGTCTTGTATGTCCTTGAGCCAATACGGAGCTCATGGGTATCAACTGGGCCAGCGGGCGAATTTCAAGCTTTGGAATATTTCCTTAGTAACCTACGATGTTTACAGATTGATTTACGTACTGAGATAAGGCTGAGACCACATCCCTCTGAACCAAAGGATAAATATCAAACCTGGGTGAAGGCCCGAAACTTAAATAATATTGTAATTGACTCCACAACCCCTTTGCCTGTTCTGATTGCATGGGCAGATATTGTAGTGGGTTGTGAGACAGTTGCAATGGTAGTAGCACATCATTCGGGTGCCCGTGTTGTTTCTACGCTGCCTCCGCAAGCCCCGAGAGCGCGCTTGCCTATTGAGGCCTTAGTGCATCTGCGCGATATTGTTAGTGAATGAGCGGAGGTTTCTATTTTGTGTGATCTAAAATTCCAAGAAACAATGAATATAGGTGGGCGATTAATTGGCAAGGATCAGCCAGTTTATGTGATTGCAGAAATATCATCAAATCATAAGCAAAGTTATGAAACGGCGGAAAAACTTGTTTATGCAGCTAAGCAGGCTGGTGCTGATGCTGTAAAGATGCAAACATTTACTGCAGATACTATAACCATTGACTCTGACAAGCCTTGGTTTATGGTTGATGGCGATGCCAACCCGGATACGTGGAAGAGTCGTACATTTTACAATTTATATGAGGCTGCATCAGCACCTTGGGAATGGCATATTCCTTTGCAGAAGCTGTCATTAGGGCTTGGGTTGGATTTCTTTTCGACCCCGTTTGACACTACTGCCGTAAAATATTTAGAGGATATTAACGTTCCCTGCTACAAAATAGCAGCATATGAATCAACAGATGTGCTATTACTGCGCTCCATCGCGAAAACTGGTAAACCCGTAATAATGTCAGTCGGATTTGCAAGCCGTGAAGAGATTGAATACTCATTACAAGTACTTAAGGATAGTGGAGCACGTGAAATAGCTTTACTTCACTGCACTGCCTCTTACGATGAGAAGCCTGATCTAGACGCAACCGACTTGAAGACGATGTTAGACATGCGCGAGCGCTATGGAGTTGTTGTCGGGTTATCAGATAATATGGGAGGAATTATGATCCCTGGACTCGCGGCGGCAATTGGTGCAGCGATTATCGAAAAGCACCTAATTTATGAACACAACCCTGAGGTGTTTGATGATCGATTCTCAATTGATCCAAAAGAGTTTAGGGAGATGGTTAATTTAATCAGAAATCAAGAGCGCGCTATGGGCACCGTAGTGTATGGCCCTCGTACTAAAGCGGAAGAACATAATCGTAGATTCAGGCGATCCCTATTTGTGTCGAAAGATATAAAGGCTGGCGATATATTCACAATGGAAAACGTGAGATCAATCCGTCCGGCAGATGGGCTAGAAACAAAGTATGTTGATGAGGTAATTGGAAGCACAGCGGCACGGGATATAGAGTATGGTACGCCCCTAACATGGGAAATGATAATTAAGAAAAATGAGTGTTGTGATCCATATTGAGGAAAAAATGATAGAACTATCTGATACGGTTCCCGCAACAATCAACGAACAATTCGCCATTCGTTCATTACCATTTGATTTTGGATCTTATACTACCCGTCCAGAGAGTATTCCAGAATATCTGCCATTTATTTTATCGATTGATCAGAATGGCTTAATTCGGCAGACGCTTACAGAAAAGCTAAGATCAACACTTCATCAGTATTACACATGGGGGGGGTATGGATCAACGCCACTCGGAGAGGGGCTGTACGGGAAGTCACAGGGTGACTTCATGCTTAGTGCTATTACCGCCGTATTAGATAAACACAATAGGAAAGTATCAGGCAGCACATTTGTAGAGATCGGGGCTTCTTATGGCTACTTACTGCACTCACTGGCAAATCATGGAGCGAAAGAAGTTCTTGGAATTGAGCCAGGGGAAGAGGGAATAATAGGAAGTAAAAAGTATGGCGTCTCAATGGTTAGGGAGTTCTTTCCCACGCCGGTGCTGTCTGGACGACGATTTGATTTCGTGCTTAATCACTGCATGCTTGAGCACGCGGAAGATCCGCTTTCTATATTGAAGGAAATGTACCAAATAACAGCAGATAATGGAATTGTGCTTTTTGCCATACCTGATTGCAATCCAAAGATGGTGATTGGTGACCTTTCTATAATTTCCCATCAGCATGTCAATTATTTCACACGAAATTCCATAAGATATTTGCTTGAGCTTGCTGGATTTCGCAATGTTGGAATGATGACATCTAATAATCGTGCAATTCTGATTGCTTGGGGTACCCGGCTACCCTCGGGTAGCAATGAGCCTTATCCTTTAAAACCTTGCATCGAAGAGGATGGTGAGATATTCTTACGGTTCGCTAAACAATTTAGTCTCAACGTAATTGAGATTCAGAACGAAGTTATAGCCTGTGAGAATGAAAACAAAACTATCGGCCTATATGCTCCCGATCCTAACGTTGCTGGTCTTATAAAGTTTAAATATCGTCCGAGAACATTCAATACAGACAGGCTTAAAACTGGTAAATATGTCGGCCCATTAGTTAGGCCATTTGAATCTCCGGAAGACCTGGTGGCGAATCCAGTTGATGTACTGGTTGTTGCACCAGTTGACTATGATCGTCAGATTGAAAGTGAAATAAGGAGTATGGGGCTTAAGAAAGCAACAAAAATTGTATCTCTGAGGCAGATCTACGAGCGTGTTTGTGGTTATCCGTATTCACTAAAACCTTCGTCAGAAAATGAATTCACATATTATATTCGGCAGTGAATTATAACCATTTCTCTTTAGATATGAGTGTATGTGATTGCGATTATGTTGGGCTATTTGATTAAACTCAGGTTAGTACGAGACAGGCTGTTTTCTGCAAAGTAAGTGATATGTTGCGCATTTCTTGAAAGTATACCTGGTGCGCGATAGCCATAACACATTTGTAAGAGTAGTTACATACAGAGAACCATCAACCTATATAAAATGATAGCTGAAAGAGTCTGGTTTGCTTAAGCTGCTGTACTTGAAAATCAATCAAAATAAACTAGTAATGTGCAAGTAATATTTGATGTTCTTTCGCCGGCGCTGCTTCCATTTGCACGGATCCTGCGGTTCTTTAGATTTGAAGTGTACTATGTGCGCTCAGTCGGTTCATCTGGTGGAATTCAAGCGCTACCTATTGAGACTCTACCTAAAATAGAGGGCTGGGGCCGGTACGTGGCTGACACTGATAACTTATGCCTACTTCGGGCTGAAGAACTTCTTTCGGATCGACTGCGCCAATTATTTTCTTCCTTGTTCCCGGCTATCAGTGACTTTGGTATAAAGGCAAGGATTGCGCTAGTATCATTTCTGTTCACATCGCAAATTGAGAAGGCCCCAGTAAAAATATGGACTATTGCTAACAATGGTAAAAAGGTCATTTTCATATGTACGTCATTTCGCAGATTTCTGGCCCCAGATATCTCGAAAACAATTTATACAGTATATGTGCCGATAGATGTTTTCTCTGCAATTTATACCTTTATTTCACATATGGTTTGTAGAGCGCTGCATTTGTTTCGACCTAATACGACATTGCAGCAGGCAAATCTTCCAATTAAGGCTGAGCAAACAGTCGCTTTCGTTGTTCATCAAGGACTATCATTCGGTGGCCTTTTTGATAAAAATCTGTATTATAGTGATAAAGTAAATTCAACCCTCAATAAGTCAAATATCCTTCACATTGACTATTCTGGTACTGAAAATTTGGATAGCAGCATCACTTGGGCTCATCTGACAGGAAATATACAACCGATTTACTTGCTGCGACATTACGGTATTATTATGGCAAGGTATGCAATTGGTTGTAGAAAGTTATCTGAATTGTATGGATTCTTAATACTGCTGATAATCTCTTCCCGAATAATATCTTATCAATCTGAACTGGAAAAATACCCTCAGCTAAAAGTCGCGATAATTGACTATGAGGTTCTGTGTCCTAAATCATTGCTGTTGGCTTTTGAAATTAGAGGAATATTGACATTCGCTACGCAAGAAAGACTGGCTTCTGCATATTACAATGCGGAATCCACCATATTGGACATTTATTGTTGTGCAAGCGATGAGATTGCGCGAGTTTTAGGTAAGCACCCAAACTTTTATGTTAGTAAGCTAGTCCCAGTTGGGCAGTATCGATCAGATAAGCTTTTTGAATATCTAAAAATGAAGTCTGTGCTACGTGCAGATAGTGGAATCAATTGCGAAGGTATGCAGGTAATAGTTGCATTAGGGTTTCACGCAGTTGCAAACGAGGCTGAATCTAGCGTTCATCCCTTGCTGAACTGGACGGCGCATATGGAGTTTATCCTTGATATCCTGAAACTATCAGAGGAGTTAAATAATGTTTTTGTTATATTTCGATTCAAAGATATCGAATGGATAACATTGCCAATATTTCAATCTGCTTTAAGTGCAATCGATAAGTCTGGGAATGTCTTCATATCAAAAGAGTACGGTCGCCCGGATGTTAGCTACGAGTTGTGTGCATGCGCAGATCTTGTTATCGCAAAGGCAACCTCTCTCGCTACTGAGTGTCTTAGTGTCGGAATTCCAGTGCTTTTTCATGAATATACGCATAATTCCATTGGGTTGATGTCTGAGATATCAGACCTTGGGGACAGTGCAGATATAATGTGTAACTCTTATCGTATGCTGGCTGATAAGGCTAGCGACGTTCTATCTGGAAATAGTCATTTTCAGGGTGTTTACTCTCGCTTACATGCAAATCTGTGTGGTGGTTATGGTGATGGAAAGGTCCGTCATCGAATACATGAGTGCCTTGAAGGAGTTTTAGAGGGTAGATAAGTGAGTTTCTACCCGTGGCACATACTCAGAAAATATGAGGATTGCGTAGCGAGATCACTTCAAAACTTATTTATCGGCGGTTCTTTAACGGCATTATGTATCTTTATGATTAGTGGCGGTGGATAAATGCGCAAGATATTAAACCCGAGGCGTCGTATTTTAGAAAAACTATGGAATTCATATGTCCGTTTTCCTCTTCCATGGCGGTTCCGCCACTCACCGCATAAGCATTGGGAAGGTCAATCTGTAGGTGATGGGCATGGACCTGACAAGTTCCTAGAAATGACCCATTCGAGTGAGGTTCTTGTTGCTGAAATACAGCATTGTGCGAGCGGATTTGAAGCGCGAATCCTCGACTTGGGATGCAATGTTGGAAGACATCTCAATACTCTTTGGATGTTAGGATTTCGGCAACTGTGGGGGGTCGATATTCAATCATCTGCTTTAACTCTTATGGCAGAGAAATTTTCAGAAATGAAATGCGGATCTATTATTCAAAGAGGGACATTTCAAGACTATTTGCCATCGGTTTCTGATCGCTTCTTTGAGATTACTTACACTCAAGGTGCAACAATAGAATTGGTCCCTCCGACTTTTCCGATTTGCCAAGAAATGGCAAGAGTGTCCAGCAAGTATGTAATTATTGCAATCAGTGAAAGCGACCACTATTATCCTAGGCTCTGGGAATACGAATTTCTGAGGGCGAAGTTTATACTCACAAAAATGTTGCGACCGATTACGTCTGATTCGCAGGCTACTTTGATGGTGTTCAACAGAATTGAGGATTAGTGAAAGCGAGCTTTTTACTCTGATTCTAATGATTGCGAGTTAATTCGTGGTGGATTTGTAATCCAAAACAGTTACGTCTTGCAGTTCCTGAAAGCTCTTTCACTAACGTATGGACAAGATATGGGTTAAGCGGTGAGATTAACCCTTATCATCCAGTTGAGCATCTTCGCCGTAAATGACCTTGCCCTTGAGGGTGCGATAGTGCAACAGGCCTTGGTAGGCTCGGTAATACTGCTTGTTCAAAAAGGTCATTTGGCGCATGACGCTGTCCATTTTCATGTGGATCGTCTGTCCTAGCGCATGATGGAGCAGGTCCTCTTTGGGCACGTTCTGTTCGGTGAGTGTTTTGATCAGGCGGCCGATACGTTCGTCGAGGGCGGCAGTCTCGATACCCGTAAGGCGGGATTGCTTCCAGGCAAACACGGCCATTTGCTCGACTTGCAACATCTCGAAGGTGTCGGTGGGCTGAAAGTCATCGATCAGTTGGCTGAGTAACTGGCGGAAGTCTTTATCATCTTCCCATACACTGACAAGTTCGCGACTAAAAACCCCGTGTTTGATAGCATTGCGGCTGGAACGCCGTTTGCCAGCCAAGGTCTTGGGCCCGGTGCTGTTCTGTGAGTTTCTGCGGTTGGCAGTAATCTGCTTTTCTGAGGCCATCAATTTTATTTTTAACAAAACGAACCCAATATAACAATGAATAATCAGCATGATGGTGTCGCCAATGTACCCCGGCAGTCGGGAGTTAAGTCATGATTTCCCCTACCGTGTTGGACTGTACATTTCGGGATGGCGGCTATTACAACAACTGGGACTATGACCCGAAAACGGTCGAGCAATATCTCCTGGCAATGCACCGCTCAGGCGTGGACATTGTCGAGATTGGTTTTCGCATGCCGCCACAGCCAACTTTTCTGGGGCCATTTGCATATTCGACGGATGCCTATCTGGCCACCCTGAGTATTCCCGAGGGTTTGACCTTGGCCGTCATGGTCAATGCGGATGATCTGATTCGAGCGCCTGAGGGAAGCAAAAGCGCGGTAGATGCTCTGTTCTCGAACGCATCTGCCTCGCGGGTGGATGTTGTACGTATTGCTGCACATTTGAAGCATGTCCCCCGTTGCCGGAGTATTGCTGAGCGGCTAGCAGAACTGGGCTATCGGGTGATACTTAACGTGATGCAGGCGGGATCATATGCGGCAGATGAACTGACGCATACTGCGTTGGAAGTCAAGGATTGGGCCTGTATCGAGGTGCTTTATTTTGCCGATTCTCTGGGCAATATGGACGCGGTATCGGTCAAAAAAACAGCCACTGCTTTCGCTGCCGGTTGGTCTAAACCCATTGGTTTTCACAGCCACAATAATCGGGGCCTCGCTGTCGTTAACACCCTTGCAGCGATAGAGGCGGGCGTGACTTATGCGGACTCGACCATTCTCGGCATGGGTCGGGGTGCTGGTAACGCGCAAACCGAGGCTTTGCTTGTCGAGTTGGTGCGACAGGGCGCCACAAAATATGTTCCTGAGGCGGTTTTCCCCTTGGTACTGGGTGAGTTCTCTGAATTACAAAGGCGTTATGGGTGGGGGCAGAATCTCTACTATTACCTGGCGGCTGAGTACGGCATTCATCCCACCTATATTCAGGAACTGCTCTCGGACACCCGGTATAAGCCTGAGGATATCCTCGCTGCAATCAGGTTTTTGCGCGAAACGGGAGCAAAATCGTTCAATGCCGAGACGCTGACACAAGCGACGCTGAGTGGCGAATCGCAGGCCGAAGGCACTTGGGATGCAAGTGGGTGGGCTGAAGGTCGTAAGGTCGTGATCATTGGGTCCGGTCCGCAGGGGGCACGGCACATGGGCGCTGTCGCAGATCTGGCGCGGCAGCAAGATTTGCTCGTGTTATGTCTCAACATCAACAAGACATTCCCCGCCGAGTTGATTTCGGCCTATGTGACATGCCGCGAATCTCGCATCATGATCGAGGCCTATCAATATCGATCGCTCAAGAAACCGCTATTTGTGCCAATGGCGCGCGTGCCTGATGAGGTGAGATCACAACTCGGTGAGGTTGAAGTCAGAGACTATGGCTTAAATGTGGCGCGCGACATTGTTGAGGTGACCCCAACGGGATGTACATTGCCCCAGTCTCTGGAAGCATTGACAGCGGCCTATGCAATAGCACTTTCAGTTGCTGGCCGGGCACAAACGGTGTTTTTGGTGGGCTTCGACGGCTATGCAACGGGCGATCCCCGTCAGGAAGAGATGATCGAAGTCTTTACCCGATTTAATGCACTACCGTCGGCGCCCGAAGTGATTGCAATCACACCGACGAGTTATCCGATACACCAGCGTTCAGTCTATGAACCGGGGTTGTAATGCTTGTTCGGCCAGACGCTTGTGCTGGCCCAAGTTCAATGGAGTGGATATTGATGACTGAACGGTTTCAGGCAATGAAATCTCTACTTGATGCCGGCCGCTATTTCAAGCTGGTCTGCGGAGCAGGTAACGAGAATCGTGAAGAGGTGCGCAAGCTCGCTCTGGTCTATACCTTGGGGGGGGCAAACGGCTTTGATGTATCGGCTTCGCCGGATATTGTGCGCGGCTGTGTGGAGGGCATAGAGCAGGCCTACGGGATGACAGAAAAGATGGGGCGGGATATCCCGATCCGGCCATTTATTACGGTCAGTGTCGGGATGGCGGGCGATCATCACGTGCGCAAGGCCTTTATCGTTGATAGTTGCGTGGATTGCGGCAAGTGCATTCCCGTATGCCCGACGGATGCGATTCCGGCGGATTATCGAATCATCCGCGAGCTGTGTATCGGTTGTGGCAATTGCGAGGCAGTCTGCCCACCCAAGGTGGCGGCAGTGCGCTACGAACATAATGGAAAACTTTTGGCGGACCTGTTGCCTGAATGTCTTGCCGCAGGAGCGGAAAATATTGAACTTCACGCGGCGGTTCCCGGTGACGATGACATACTCGCCGAGTGGAAGGTGGTTTGTGAAGCGCAGCCGAACAACTTCGTTTCGATGTGCCTTGATCGTTTCCATTTATCCAATCTGCACTTGATTCAACGGATCAAGGCAGCATGGGAAATTGCCGGAGAGCGTACGCTGATTCAGGCGGATGGCGTACCAATGAGCGGCGGGTCCGATGATTTCAATACAACACTACAAGCGATCGCCATTGCCGATGTGATTCAGAAGAACCTGAAAGACAAGGAAAAAGCCTACCGGGATCTGCCGATTCTGTTGTCGGGAGGAACCAACGGCAAGACCGGTGAAATGTCTCGCCTCTGTGGCGTACCTTATCAGGGCGTATCAATCGGTACGCATGCGCGCAAAATCGTCAAGGGGATGATTTCGCTGCCCGACTTCGATAACGACCACGCTGCGATCAAGGCTGCCGTCGAGGTTGCAGAAGACCTGGTGACGAGGAACCTCGCTACATGACCTCACTGGTCTGTGCCGGCCGGATTATCCTTGTCGAACCGCAACTGGTGTTGTTCGACAAGGATGGTACGCTCATCGACATTCACCACTATTGGGCGTCAATGATTCGCTTGCGCGCACGGCATCTGCGCGAAGTCTTGTTCCCTTCTCGCGCCGATGGTGAGGCGGCACAGGCGCATATCGAGAGCGCGATGGGCATTGACCACGCGAGTGGGCGGATGCGTCCGGAAGGGCCAGTGGGTGTTAAGCCCCGGCCCTTCAATGTCGAGGTGACCCGGATTGCGTTGCGCGATGTCGGTGTCGAGGCTTCTGCAGACCGGATCGAATCCTTGTTTGCCGAAGTCGATACCGCGACCGGCGATGACCTGCTTCCGCTCCTGAAGTTGCTGCCCGGAGTTCCGGCATTGTTGGCAGCACTTGATCAGAGCAATGTTGCTATGGGCATTGTGTCCACGGACATTACGGCACGCGCGAAAAAAGCTATGGAGGTGCTGGGTTTGTCCCGGTATTTTCGTTTCGTGCTTGGCGGCGATGCCGTGGCGCGCAGCAAGCCGGCGCCTGACCTCGTTGAAGCTGCCCTTGGAGCAGGCGCGTATCGACGCGAGCGTACGGTCGTCGTTGGCGATCATCCGGTTGATATCCAGATGGGTTGTTCAGTCGGCGTCGGAGCGAATATTGGCGTTTTGACCGGGCTATCCGGTGAACAGGCATTTGCTGGACTCGATTGCATCGTGGCCCCCGACCTGACATTTCTGAGCATTGTTGAAAGAGGCTGACATGTTGGAACAAACCCCGATAAGAAAGAAAATGGCTGCCAGCCAACCGTTGATCGGCACGTGGAACACGCTGGCCTCGCCGTTGTTGACGGAAGTGATGGCCAAGGCCGGCTATGATTTCCAGATCATCGACTTGGAGCATGGTCCTTTCGTACTCGATAGCGTTCATCAGTTTGTTTCTGCATGTGAGGGTACGACCCAGTGTTCGCCGTTAGTGCGTATCCCTGCCAACGAGGACTGGATGGCACTTCAGGCCATGGATCAGGGAGCGCATGGCGTGGTTGTGCCGCACATTCAGGACCAGGCTTCGGCGGCAAAATTGGCGCGTGCCATCAAATACCATCCGGAGGGCAAGCGTGGATTTACGCCATTTTCCAAGGCCGGAGGGTTTACCAATCGCAGCACGGCGTCTTACGTTGCGACCGTCAACCGTGAGGGGGTGGGCGTTGCTATCGTCGAATCTCGCGCCGGGCTGGATCATGTTGCGGAAATTGCGGCGCAGGATGGCATCGATGTCATTTATTTTGGTGCCTACGATTTGTCGCAGGATCTTGGCCATCCCGGAGACGTGCGTAATCCGGATGTGGTTGCCGCCATTCGGCGTGGTGTCGGTGTCGTGACACAACAGGGCAAGTATGCCGGTGGATTCGTGCCGCAGTCGCCGGACGATGTGAAGTGGCTGCTGGACATGGGTATGCGCTTCATTACCTACGATGTCGATTGTTCTACCGTGTTCCGCAGTGTCAGTGCGGTGACCGACTGGTTTGCGAACGAAACGGGGAGATCGTGATGGCCCGGAAAGAAAGAATTGTGGCATTGCTGCCGGCTCGCCTGGAGTCAAGCCGGCTACCACGAAAGGCGCTTGTGGATATTTGCGGTTTGCCGATGGTTGTTCATGTCTATCGGCGCTGCCTGATGGCGAAGACGTTGGACGACGTTTACGTTGCTACGGATAATGAAGAAATCAGGCGCGTGGTTGAAGCACACGGTGGCAAGGTGATCATGACAGCGTCGACGCATGAGACAGGTACCGACCGGATTGCCGAGGCCGCGGCAGGGATGGATGTGGATATTGTCGTCAACGTCCAGGGTGACGAAGCACTGGTAAATCCCGGGCACATCGATGCCGTAGTCGCTGCCGTGCGAGACGATCCGGCGGTTAATGTCGGCATTCTCGTCAATCCGTATTTCAAAAGGAATTCGCCTTCGGATATCAAGGCGGTACTTAACGAGAAGAACGATGTGATGTACGTCTCGCGCAATGATATTCCATCGGATGCGCGCACGCCGAATGCCCCGATGCTCAAGGCCTACCATATCGTGCCTTTCCGCCGCGAATTCCTGCTGAAATATGCTGCATGGGACAAGGGCCGACTGGAGCGTATCGAGTTCAATGAGTATCTGAGGATACTTGAGAAGGGCTATACAATCCGCGCCGTGCAGGTCGAAAGCGATGCCGTCAGTGTCGATACCGCGCAGGATCTTGAGTATGTTCGCTCCATGATGCCGACCGACGAGTACTTTCCGTTGTACGCGAACAAATAATTAAGGAACACGGAGTCCCATAATGCGCGTCCTTTTGCTGTACCCAAATCTCTACGGGATGAATATGCTCCCGCCAGCCATCGGGCTATTCACTGCCATTTTGCAGAACGCCGGCCATCGGGTTGATTTGTTTGACACCACCGTGTATGAGGGCTTGGCGCAGGTCGACTCGGACAAACAAAAGGCAGATAACCTTAATGCCCGTCCATTCGACGACTCCTTGTTGAAAGAAAAAGCATTGCATTCTGATCCGCTGATGGATTTCAGGGAAAAGGTGTCGTCTTTCGCACCAGACCTGATTGCGATGTCAGCCACGGAAGATATGTACCCAATCGGCATCACGCTCCTGAAAGCACTTGGTGCGAGTCGGCCAAAGGTGGTCGTAGGTGGCGTATTCCCGACATTTGCTCCGGAGTTGGCGCTACATCACTCAGAGGGATGCATCGACTATGTGCTGAAGGGGGAAGGGGATGAAACGCTACCGGAACTGTGTCGTCGGCTGGAAGCCGGACTGGATTTGACCACGCTCCCAGGGCTTCATGCACGCATTGATGGACGATTAATCAACAATCGCTTACCGCAGCCCGTTGACTTGGCAACGCTTCCCTTGCCAGATTATGCGTTGTTCCCGGAAAGCCGCTACTACAGGCCCATGCAGGGAAAACTCTGGCGGATGTTGCCTGTTCAAACCATTCGGGGGTGTCCCTATACCTGTGCCTACTGCAACTCCCCAACTCAGACGGACATTCACGAAAAGGAGGACTACAAATTCTTCCGCAAACAACGTATGGACCTGATTAAGGCGGAATTGCGGCGTTGCGTGGATGACTACCAAGCAGACTCATTTTACTTCTGGGCGGATACATTTCTCGCTTGGAACGAGCGAGAATTTAATGAGTTCTGTGACATGTACTCCGAATTCAAGCTACCGTTCTGGATTCAGACACGGCCGGAAACTGTCAAGGCCAAGCGTTTCCAGAGACTTAAGGAAGTCGGACTGTTACGGGTGGCGTTTGGAGTTGAGCACGGAAATGCTTCATTCCGAGAGCGGATTTTGCATCGGCGCGTAAAAAATGAAAGCATCATTGAAAACTTGCGAATCGTGACCGATCTGGATATTCCAATCAGCGTGAACAACATCCTCGGGTTCCCTACCGAAACCAGGGATCTGGTGTTTGATACGATTGAACTGAATCGTCACTTTGCCTCGGATGGTATCAATGCCTACAGCTTTACCCCGTTTCATGGCACGCCACTACGTGAGTTGTCCGAACAACTTGGTTACATCCAGAAAGGTGAGCTTTCGAGATCGATTGTGGCACCGACCATGTTGAAGATGCCACAGTTTTCTAGGGAGGCCATTGAAGGGATTCGGCGCTGCTTTGTGCTCTACGTCAAAATGCCGAAGTCCCGTTGGGCGGAAATCAAACAAGCTGAGGCGCTAACACCTGAAGGGGATGAGGTTTTCCGCCTCCTCAAAGATGAGTGCCGGGAAAAATACATGCAGCACGGTGACTATGCCAAAGAGGATGATGTTGAAAAGGTCGACTTTGCCCGGGATTCAGCGCCTGATGGTTTAGGTTTGCCACAGGATTCGCCAAATTTCGAGAGTATTCTTCGCGCGCATGAACGGCAAGTATCTGATCAAGAGCAAGCCATAAAGTGGGTGAAGTAGTACCGTGTTTGAAAGTGCCGCATGAAACTGACTATATGTCATCCATCCGCACTAAAAGAAAACCTTGCTGGCTGTGGTCATTGGGCTTATCTCGACAGTAGTTTCCAGGAATACGAACGTGTGCGACTCACGCTTGGAGAGCAAGCTACGCCCCTTTGCTCCCCGCAAGCGTTTCAGGATCACGTGGCAGCATCGAGACGTGAAATATCAGCTTGGATTGATGATAACCTGATTGGTAGCGATGGAAACTCGGTGTTGCTTACACCGCTTACCAGAAGTCCCTTTTCCCCATTGTTTTCAGAGCTGGTTTGGTTACGTGTGATTGATAACTTTCTTATTCACCAACCTAATAACTTGCTTGTCATTACCGGCTCCATTGGATTAACCCGGGCCTTGGAGAATCATTGTCAGGCAAAAGGGATATGCTGTTATCGTGTGGGATATCCTCACCTGTTCGCTACCATTGCGAAACGTAGAGTGCGTTCGTTGTTGAAGTTTTGTCGGGATTTGGTGCATGCGGGAGTAAAAGCTGTGCTTGCTCGACAATTGCTTGGCAAAGCTCAAATTCGAAGGGTTCTTGACGCTGACATTCTTGTTGATACTTACCTGTATCCATCCGATGTCAAGGCTGATGGGGCTGTGATACACAGATACTACCCGGGCTTGATCGACTGGTACTTGGCTCGGGGGCATAAGCCAGCCTATCTTCCCACATTATTCCGCGTACCCTTGCGACAACTGCCCGCCTTGTACCGAGGCTATCGGAGTAGTCAATACTTGTTCGTTCCGATGGAGTTGTTTCTTGGATTTTCAGACATCGTTTGGGGGGTAACTAAAGTCGCCACTCGGGCTCTGACGGGCTCCAAACTACCCCGCCCTTTTATTTTCGGGCTGGATATGTCTGCGATTGTCGAGGCCGAATCATGGGGGGCTGGCATTGAGGGATTACCGCAGATGTTGACTAAGCGTGCCACGAAATCAATGGTGGAGGCTGGTATGCATCCCAAATGGGTACTTGATTGGTTCGAGAACCAAAGCATAGATCAGGCCTTGGCAATTGGCTTTCGCGAAGCACTTCCGGATTGCAGGCTTATTGCAATGCGGCTTTATGCCCAATACAGCAGTAACCTGCTGAGCTTCCAGGTGACAAATCGTGAAAGGGAGCAAGGCTTGGTGCCTGATGAGCACTGGATGGGTGGGGAGGCTTGGCTTGATGTTGCAACCAGACTCGATTCGCATGGTGGATATAAGGTTGTACCAAATCTGCGTTCATCATACCTTTACAAGCAACAGGTAATGCTTGGCGAAGGCGACGATCTGCTGGTTCTGCTTACCCATTCATTGCAGGATACCGTGCAAGTTCTGGTATTAGTTGGAACCCTATTGCCGGTACTTGAAAAATTGTTTCCGGTGATCAGGATCAAGCCCCACCCTTCTCTGGGACGTGATCAATTGAAAAAGGTGATGTCTGACGATGAGTACCGTGACCTGTTTTTGTCAAGGGCGATCTCATGGGAGGAGTCGGGGATTTCTACATTGATGGCGAAAGCACGTTTGGTGGTTAGTGCAGGGACCAGCTCCGCAATTGAAGCTGTTGCCATGGGAAATCCTGTGGTATTGGTCGGGGCCCAGGTGGGCATTGATATGTGCCCACTTGAGTTTGTAGATAAAACGATGTGGCGGATCGCATATGATGCCAATCAACTGAAAGAGGCGATTCTGGCGTGGTCTCCAGATCACCCACTTTCTAGAGTTGAAAGAATGGAAATTGGCAGAACAATTTTGAAAAAATGTTACGCGCCAGTTTCGGAAGCTGAAATGGAAAAATTCTCTCTTGAATAACATGCTGAAATTGTTTGACGGTAAAAAAGTTCTCGTGACAGGCCATACGGGTTTCAAGGGTTCCTGGCTTGTGGCGTGGCTGCGGCAATTGGGCGCTAAGGTGGTGGGTATTGCGCTGGATCCACCATCGAAACCATCCCATTTCGAGGCGGCATCTCTTGGAACCAGTATCGAGGACAATCGTCTGGATATCCGCAACCGGGATTCCCTGAAGGCGTGCATTGACAATGCGGCCCCTGACTTTCTTTTCCACTTGGCTGCTCAGCCCCTCGTCCGCCGATCTTACGCTGACCCTGCCGAAACCTACGAGACCAATGTGATCGGAACGCTGAACGTACTGGAGGCCTTGCGGGGATTGGATAAATCCTGTGTTGCGGTTTTCATTACAAGCGACAAGTGTTACGACAATATTGAATGGGTTTGGGGCTACCGGGAGACTGACGCTCTCGGTGGGCCGGATCCCTACAGTGCCTCAAAAGGGGCGGCGGAACTTGTAATCCGCTCCTATGTGAAGTCATTCTTTCCGGCGGCCTCATCTAAGGTGCGTATCGGCGTGGGCCGTGCCGGCAATGTCATCGGCGGTGGTGACTGGGCGGATGACCGCATTGTTCCCGACTGCGTGCGCGCTTGGTCAGGTGGCCAAGCCGTCGCATTGCGCAACCCGCAAGCCACGCGTCCTTGGCAGCATGTGTTGGAGCCCTTGTCCGGCTATTTGACCTTGGCAGCTGCACTGCATGAGCGGCCGGAGCTTCACGGCGAGCCATTTAATTTTGGGCCGCCTGCCCATCAGAACCATACGGTCCTCGAGCTTGTTAAGGGAATGAGTCGTCACTGGGACAAGGTACGCTGGGCGGATATCAGCGGTACCCAGACAGGTCCCTATGAGTCCGGTTTGCTGAAGCTCAACTGCGACAAAGCGCTGCATCAACTCAGATGGCAGGCGATCATGAACTTCGAGGAGACTGTTCGAATGACGGCCGAGTGGTACCGGACTTTCTACGAAGGCCATCAGGACATCGGTGCTGTTACTCGTGCTCAAATTGAACGCTATACAATCGCTGCAGCAAGCGCTGGCCAGGCATGGGCTCAATAACCCTCGACGATATCCTGGTGACGCCGCTGCGGCGCATCGCGACCCAGGGCGGTGACGTGATGCATGCCATGAAGCGGACTGACCCCGGCTTTGTGAACTTTGGTGAGGCCTATTTTTCCTGGATTGAGCCTGGCGCAGTGAAGGCTTGGAAGCTGCATACGCGCATGACGCTGAATCTGGTGGTGCCGGTGGGAGCGGTGCGTTTCGTCTTCCACCTGCCTGATGAAGGCTTCCGCATTGAGGAGGTTGGGGCGGCTAAATATGTTCGCCTGACCGTGCCCCCGGGTATCTGGTTTGGCTTTCAGAGTCGGGTGGATGGGTCAAGCCTTCTGCTTAATCTGGCAGATATACCGCATCACCCCGATGAAGTGATCCGCCAAGACGTTATTGATATTCCCTTTAATTGGCAGTCTTCATGATGCTTGCCATTTCAACCAAATGTTTTTCTAGTCGGCCAGATATTATTATGGCGCTGCAGAACTGGACATCGAAATGATTCGACTCTCGAAGTCATTTGTCGGACAGGCAGAAATTGATGCTGTAACGGCAGTCTTGGGAAGGGGCTTTCTCGGTATGGGGGAAGAGGTGGGGCGTTTCGAAGAGGAGCTCTCTACCTATCTTGGCGGGGCTAATCAGGTTGTCTGCGTCAATACCGGAACGGCTGCCTTGCACTTGGCGCTCCAGGCGATTGGAATTGGTCCTGGCGATGAGGTTTTGGTTCCTTCGCTTACTTATGTTGCCTCTTTTCAGGCGATTTCTGCGACAGGGGCTGTACCTGTCGCTTGTGATGTTAGAGAACAAGATGGCCTGCTTGATCTCGATGATGCGAGGCGTCGGGTTACGACTAGGACAAAGGCAGTGATGCCCGTCCATTACGCTAGCTTTCCGGGAGACATACAAGGCATCTACGGATTCGCTAAGGAGTTTGGGTTACGTGTAGTGGAAGATGCAGCCCATGCGTTTGGCTGCCGCGTTGAAGGCAGTTATGTCGGCAATTTTGGAGACGTCGTTTGTTTCAGTTTCGACGGAATTAAAAACATAACCTCAGGTGAGGGTGGTGCGGTCAGCAGCAGTGATGAGGTTGTGTTGGAGCGCATCAGAGATGCCAGATTACTTGGCGTCACCCGTGACTCAGAGCGCCGCTATCGTGGCGAGCGCAGTTGGGATTTTGATGTAACTCATCAAGGCTGGCGTTACCACATGAGTGATGTCATGGCTGCCATAGGCCGCGTACAGTTGAAGCGATTTGAATCAGAGTTGGCACCTAAACGTATTTCGCTAGCGAAGAGATATCGGTTACAACTTCAAAGTGTCCAGGGACTGCGTTTGTTCAGCAATGATGTGGCCGGCGTTGTGCCGCACATATTGCCTGTCCGTATTCTGGGGGGGCGTCGAGACGAGGTTCGTATGGCCTTGGAGGCTGCTGGAGTTCAGACAGGGATTCACTACAAGCCTAATCATTTATTGACTAGATTTGGTGCTGGAAAACAAAGACTGCCAGTGACCGAAAAGCTATATTCTGAGTTGCTAACCCTACCACTACATCCCCAAATTGAATTGGCTGATTGCGAGCATGTCGCAGCAGTGATGAGTAGCGTTTTGAATTAGGAATGAAATGAAGACAGTCATACTATGTGGCGGCCTGGGTACGCGCCTATCTGAAGAAACAGTCATTCGTCCAAAGCCTTTGGTAACGGTTGGCGGTCATCCTATACTTTGGCATATTCTCAATAGTTATGGGAACTTTGGCTTTAATGAGTTTGTCTTGGCGCTTGGTTATAAGGGCGAAGCAATAAAAAAGTACTTCCTGAATTACTATTCGCTTGATAGTGATCTGAGAATCGATCTTCGGACGGGCGCAGTTGAACACCTTCGAGAATGTCCCCGTGATTGGCAATTAGATTTGATTGATACAGGAGATCAATCTATGACCGGGGGGCGGCTACATCGCTTGGAGGCTTTATTGCAGCCGCAAGGGACTTTTATGCTGACTTATGGTGATGGGGTCGGAGATGTGGATATTGCGAAATTACTCTCGTTCCATCGATGCCATGGCAAGTTGGCTACGGTAACAGCAGTGCGTCCACCGGCAAGGTTTGGCGGTATGGTGTTTGATGGCGACCGGGTGGCCGAGTTCCTGGAAAAACCTCAGACAGGAGAGGGCTGGATTAATGGGGGATTTTTTGTCTTTGAGCCGCAAATCTTCGACTACCTTGATGGAGACTCGACGGTACTTGAGGGAGCTCCATTAGAAAATTTGGCACGTGATGGACAACTCATGGCCTACAAACATGAGGGGTTCTGGCAATGTATGGATACGGTTCGTGATCGCCAGTTACTGGAGAGTTTGTGGGCAGGTGGGGCTGCACCATGGAAAACTTGGAAATAGCACACATAAAGGGTTCTAAACGCAATGAGCAGCATAGTCACCCACGCTAATACAAGTATTCCCGGCGATCTTGAAAGTGAAAGAGCCGTGATCGGTTTGCATACGCCGGTAGTTAGCATAATCATGAATTGTTACAACGGTGAAGCTTACCTGCGAGAGGCTATTGACAGCATTTACGCTCAGTCTTTTGAAGACTGGGAAATCATTTTCTGGGACAACGCATCAACAGATAATAGTGCTAATATTGCCAATAGCTATGACAAGAAACTAAAATATTTCCGTGCTGAAAGTACCACCTCATTAGGGGCGGCTAGAAATCTTGCATTGTCAAAGGCAAGCGGAGAATTTATAGGATTTCTGGATACAGATGATCGATGGTTGCCATCGAAATTGGAAAAACAAATCTCACTGTTTCAAAGTAACAATCAACTGGGCATTGTGCATTCAGATGTGTTATGTCGAGATGAAATGTCAGGCAAGAGTTATGGGCACTTTGCCAATCTTGGACATGAACCAGAGAGGGGTAATATATTCCAGTATTTGCTCATGAATAATGCGATTGGAATGCAGTCTGTCGTGTTACGTAAGAAGGCATTGCTGGAGCAGGATACCTGGTTTGATGAGCGCTTCGAGATATACACAGACTTTGACTTGTTTCGTCGTATTGCACATGATTGGCAGGTCGATCATGTACGCGATATCTTGGCGGTATATCGCATTCATGAGGCATCCTCTAGTACCAAATTTCACTCGAAGGCAGCAGATGAGTTGGCACTAACACTTGAAAAATTTAGAAAACTCTATCCGGAATTTGATGGGCTATATCAAAAGGAAACCCGATATTTGGAGGCCATGGTTTGCTTTCAGCGAGGAAAGTCTTTGTGGAGATCCGGTCAATCAGCAAATGCTCGTAGAGAATTCCGCAAGTTCCTGACCGTTCCGAAAGTGCTGCTTGCCTATTTTTCTTCGTACTTTCCATACTCGTTAGCAATATCCGTGAGTAGGAGGCTATCTAAAGGAAGTGAATAGTGAGCGAGTTCATGTTTCTACAACACAAAATAACTTCACTGGAAGACGGCGCAGATTACTTTCTCCCAATGGTGAATCGCAGGTGGCTGCAGTTACTTGACCACGATCCCATATCAGGGTTTCGTATTCGTCCAAGTCTGTCTTTGCCAGCAGATGAGTTAGGATTTTCATTTAACTCCAATAGTCTTGGTCTCAGAGGCCCAGAATTGGTGAGTGCTGACAAGGTACTATTCGGAACCTCATATGCAATGGGTTTTGCTGTGAATAATGGGGAGAACTGGTGGGATTTAACGTTGAACGACGACTGGATCAATTTGTCATTACCAGTAGGGGTTAATCGTATTCGGCAGTTGTATGAGTCCATTTATTGCGGTAAAAGGAAGTTGGCCGTTGTTCTATATCACCCGAACTTTTGGCAATATGCAAAACAGTATCTGGCACAATCAACCTCTGGAAAATCTGTAAGCGAATACTTTGGTTGGCAGGTTGATGAAGAATTCTGCCGATTACTTCAGGTGAAGACCCTGAGATTGCGTGAGGCTAAGGTTGCTAATGGCCAGGCAATAGCATTTGTAGAAAATGATATTCCCCATTATATGGAGTCGGAAATTTATCGGTTCGACTTCGAGCGTGAGAGAGATGTAGTCGAAATGGCATTAGAGCATTGGTGCGAACTGCTGTCCGAATTTGATAGAGTTGTTGTGATACGTGGGCGGATGAAGCAGGAACTTTGCCCTGATCAACATCGCACTTCAAAACTTGAAGTTACATGCGCAGAGTTTGATAAAGGATGGCAAATATTTCTATCAGGTCTTTCTCCTCGTGTTGATAACCTGGAGGCCTATGAGTCCAGCTGTATTGGCTATGAGCACTTCTATCCAGCAGAAGGGCATTGGACAGCTAATGGGAACAAGGCATTTGCATCCTGGTTCTCGGATTTGAATTTGTGACGTCAGTTATATGATCAACAAAATAATATCGGATGCTATATATATTCGTACCGTAGAAGAGAGCCTCTTTCAAATGTTCGAAAGGGGCGAACTCAACGGAACTATTCATGCATGTATTGGGCAGGAAATGAGTGCACTGTCCGTATGCAAGCACTTGGGATCCTCAGATTTTGTTTTTTCTAATCACCGTTGTCATGGTCACTTTCTTGCTCTGACCGGAGATGATAAAGGATTGATAGCTGAACTAATGGGGCGGCGAACTGGCGTCTGTGGTGGTGTGGGCGGTAGTCAGCATCTTTTCGTCAAAGACCGCTTTTACTCCAATGGAATCCAGGGTGGGATTGTCCCAGTGGCTATGGGGCGTGCATTGGCTGAAAAACTGAAGGGCTCTGGCAACATTGGCGTGGTCTTTATAGGGGACGGCACGTTAGGCCAAGGAGTTGTATATGAGTCTCTGAATATTATGAGTAAATGGGGTGTGCCTTTACTCGTTGTTGTCGAAAACAATCAATATGCCCAGTCAACTTCCCTGGCCCAAAATCTGGCGGGAAGCATCGCTGATCGCTTCAAAGCTTTCAATGTTCCGATTTATGAAGGCAGTACGACGGAGTGGCAAGCATTGGCTGAAGAGGCAAAATATGCGATTGATCATGTCCGAAATACAGTAGGACCTGCCGCACTGATTGTGAACACTTACCGTCTTTGCTCTCATTCGAAAAGCGATGATTGCAGGAGTCAGGAAGAGATTGATTGTTATGCACTTGTTGACCCGATCAATGTATGGGCTAAAGAAAATCCTGAGTTATTTACCCAAGTTAAAAATGAAGCTGTAAATCGTGTGCAGTCGATGGTTTCCGAGATAGCTCAGGAGGGCTACCTTGGTTTGGATGAATATTTTGGGAAATCTGATCGGGAATCTCAGATTTCATGGAATGACTTCTTGCCGCTAGAGACACATGAGCGCCTGGCTTTGACCCTGAACCATGGGTTCAGTGACATCATGGACGCGAATGACAAAATCTTATTTATTGGGGAAGATGTCAAGTCGCCTTATGGCGGGGCATTCAAAATTGCACAAGGCTTGAGCGAGCGATTTCCCGATAGAGTATTTAGTACCCCAATCAGCGAACAGGCAATAACCGGTGCAGCTAACGGCTTGGCGTTGGGGGGGTACCACCCTATCCTTGAGTTCATGTTTGGTGATTTTGTCACATTGGGATTTGATCAAATAGTCAATCACGCATCGAAGTTTCGCCATATGTATAACCATGGGGTAGATTGCCCAATTATTATTAGAGCGCCAATGGGAGGGCATCGTGGCTATGGCCCGACGCACAGCCAGACATTAGATAAATTTCTGGCTGGTATTGATAATGTTAAATTGCTGGCGCTTAATCTTGCACTATCGCCTCACGATATTTATTCAAAAATTATTGACCATGAAAGAGATCCAGTAGTCGTGATTGAAAATAAAGCCGACTATGCTAGAAAAATGAATTATGGTGATTATGAAATACTGTCCAACTACCTGCTCTTTAAGTCAGACGCACGTTATCCTGCGATTCTATTTGAGCCTGTATCTGAGAGTCCAGATGTATGCATCATCACGTATGGCGGGAATATGGATGCGGTGCTACAGGCAGCGCAGATTCTCTTTCTTGATCATGAAATTTTGTGCAGTGTTCTTGTCCTTACACAAATTTATCCAATTTCACATGATGAGTTGATTGTAAGAGCACCTCGTGTTTATGTCGTCGAGGAGGGGTCTGTGGGCTATGGATTTGGCAGCGAGGTAGTTGCAATACTTTCTGAGAGCGGAGGGAGGTTTGACAGTCTGATGAGGATAGGGTCGGAGTCCTTGCCAATACCAGCTGTACGCAGACTGGAAAACCAGGTGCTTGTTGGCGTAGAAAAAATTGTAAACACAATTGCAGGGGATTGTCATGGCTGAGCTAGGACGTATTGAGATCCCCAGTAAGTTTCCAAACGATGAGAGCGTTACTGTTGTTAATGTCCCTGCAAAATCTGGCAACCATGTACGAAAAGGGGAAGTACTGGTCGATGTGGAGTTCTCAAAGGCAACAGTGGAACTGGAGTCACCCTGTGATGGCTATGTAGCACTGCTTTATGGCTTGGGGGATGAAGTGTCTATCGGCAGTCCCGTAGCCATCATTTTCTCAGAGCAGGAGGAAGCAGTAGGTCTAGATATAGAGAAGGGACGCAAATCTCTGGTTAAGGGTACCCCCCTTGCAGGCGAGAGGAAATTGAGTAACTCACCACCCCCTGCTCATCATTCGCATTTGCCTTCCTTGGATATGAAGGCTGTACAGCCAAGCAAGACGATACAGCTTTTTTCTCGAGCAGCGCTGTCCAGGCTAAATGAGTTAGGCAGAAGCGTAGATGAGTTCTCTGAGAAGCCTTTTATCCGACTTGCGGATATTGAGGGGAACAGTGGTAAAAGTGCGGCCACTGCAGAGGATGACTCACCCCTTGTGCCATCCTCGAAAGAAAAACTTTCTGCTCTTAAAGGGGCGGAAATTGCCAACCTCATGGCTGGTCAGAACACGATCACGAGCAATTTCCAAAAGACAATCAACATGCCGTTGCAGGACATGTCGGCTAGTGTTGGTACCGCATTCTCTTCAATGCTTATCGTCCCAAAGATTCTCAAGCAGTGCAGCAGGCTGCTAAAAGAGTTTCCTTTACTTAATGCATATTTAGGCAGTGGTGTAATCAATGTCTATGAAACAGTTAGCATCGGATACGCAATTGATTTGGGGAGTGGACTGCGCATTTTGTCACTAGGAGATGTTGAACAACTTGATGAAAATGAAATCAAGATAAAAATATCCGCAGGAGTTAAAGCTTACATGATGAACCGCCTTGATCCAAATGAGGCCAGACGGTCAACTTTTATAGTGACTGACTTGTCTAATGAGGGCGTTGATTACTTTGTTCCCCTGCTGGGGAAAAATCAAAGCGCCACCCTCGGTATATGTGCGGTAGATCCGACAGCGGGTTCCGTAAAAGTGTCGCTCACTTTCGACCACAGGGTAACTGAGGGACGCATGGTGGCTAATTTCCTTCGTCAGATGGCGACAGGGCTGACTTAAATTTAACTTTGGTATATTCTAAATATTATGACTGAACAAATGGTAATTGAAAAGGTTAGTGAGGTATTTGAAATCCCGATCGGGGATATATTTATCGACTCGACGCCTCAGACGCTTAAGAACTGGGATTCATTGCGACATATGAAGTTGATGATTGTATTGGAAATGGAGATCGGGAAGGAAATTCCGGCCGAGCAGATTATTGAGATGCTATCCGTGCGTAAAATTATCGAAGTTGTGACTGCGCTCTCTGCCTGAAATGGCTCTTGCGATTCGAGCAGCATATCCGGAAGACAGAGAGCTAATTCTTCCATTACTTACGAAACTCAATCCTGACGTTGCCTGGGGTCCGCTATTTTCAAGATACTGGAATGTTGCTGAGGATTGGATAGGATATGTTGCTGAGGCTGATGGACGAGCGGTAGGGTTTCTTGGTGTTATCTTTTCACGAAGAGTAATTGATGGCAAGGAATTGAAATTCTGTAATACAACCAGCTGGATAGTTGATGAAGAGTTTCGGATGTGCAGCCTTGCATTGTTGGGGGCTGTAATGCGGTTGCGCGATTATCAAATAATCAATCTTTCAGCTAGTGAGGCGGTCTGCCAGATTGTGAGTAAGCTTGGATTCAAAAAACTGGACTCTGCCCTCTGTATTTGTCCTGCTGTTCCATCAGCTAAAGGATTTATCCGTGGAATGAGTATAAAGATCATTCAGGAGGCTGGCAATGTCAGGGGACATCTTAATCAGGATGACCGCAGAAAGTGCGATGATCATATAAGCACAAGTTGTCAGCATATTTTGTTGATGGATGGCACGTGTTACTGTTATTTGGTCGGTTCACGTATTATTAAATTCGGGATGCCATTCTTCCGGATTCATTACATAAGTAATGTCGATATTCTTGCCAGAACAATAGGATGGATTCGACTCAGGCTGTGCTTTATGGCAGGCGCCATTGCGCTCGTGTTTGATGAGCGCTTTCTGAAAGAATATAAGATTCAACTGTCACTTCGCCATGAGTTACCATGGCAGAGGTTGTACAAGGGCGATGCGATATCACCAGATGAGTTGGATAATTTATATTCAGAGTATACGGTTTTGCGAATCTGAGATGCCCAAGTCTGGAGCGCTAGTTATTTCGATTGATTACGAACTCCTATGGGGGGTTCGTGATCATCTGACAGCTACATCTTGCTATGCACAACAGAATATTCTTGGGGAACGGGTTGCTATTCCAAGGCTGCTTGATTTATTTGATGTATATGGGGTGCGTACAACATGGGCTGTAGTCGGGTTGGCATGTTTAGGTAAATCGAATGATAGAGTCGGACTCGATCCACTGATAAAGCCAGATTACAGGAATAAGATGTTGTCTCCTTATTTGGAACTAACAGGTACCAGCGAAACTGATGACCCTCTACATTTTGGGGAATCCATGGTTAGGCAGGTAATGTCGCGTAATACCCATGAGATAGCATCACACACATATTCTCATTATTACTGCATGGAACCAGGGCAAGATAAAGAGTCCTTTGCCGCTGACTGTAAGGCATTTTCGGCCGTGTCCTCCAAAATGGGCTTCCGTGCCAGATCAATCGTATTCCCTAGAAATCAGTCAAACCCTGCCTATACAGGCACCCTATTAGCGGAGGGTATTGATACTTATAGAGGAAACCCTGCTCACTGGGCTTACGCTTCGGTAGCATCTGCTGGTCAGGGAATAGTTCGACGTGCAGCAAGGTTGATTGATGCCTGTTTGCCTATCGGAGGTGACCGAACATACGGCTGGGATGCAATTGAAGAGCCAAGTGGAATGAACAATGTGCGTGCTAGTTTTTTCCTTCGCCCGTCCCGGCATCAGTCAGGGCTCCTTGACGGTGCCAGAATCAGCCGCATAAAGAAATCGATGCAGCATGCTGCAAAACAGGGGCGCTTAGTTCACCTTTGGTTTCATCCGCATAATGTTGGCGTTGATATCGACGCCAACATTAGCAACCTGACATGCCTCTTAGATTACTTCTCAATGCTGAAAGAACAATTTGGCATGCTCTCTCTCACGATGGCGGATGTGGCTAGTCGTAAGACTTCAAGTATTGCTACTTAAATGGGATGATAGTAGCTATTACAGGAGCTCGTGGTTTCATCGCCAGACGGCTGGCTGCGGCTCATGTAGCTAAAGGTGATGAAGTACGTGTGCTGACGCGTAAAACAGGCATCGTGCCGGGTTGCCAATGCTTCGTCGGCGACTTGGCGGCGGATGGTGGTATTCCGGATCCATTTCTCGATGGCGTTGATGTGCTTTACCACTGTGCTGCCGAGTTGCGCGATGAATCGCTGATGGCGGCCGTCAATGTATGGGGTACATCCAGATTGTTGTCATCCGCATCAGGGCGTATTCGACGCTGGGTACAACTCTCCAGCGTCGGTGTCTATGGACATCGAATGTCCGGGGATGTGATTGAAGAAACCAATCTGAGCCCGGAGAATAGTTACGAACGGAGCAAGGCTGAGGCCGATCGGCTGGTTATGGATGCCGCCGTCAGTGGCGAATTCGAATGGACGTTGTTGCGCCCATCCATTGTGTTTGGGCCTGATATGCCAAACCAGTCGGTATTTCAACTCGCCGCCATGATTCGTCGCGGCCTTTTCTGCTTCGTTGGCCCTCCCGGCGCATCGGCAAACTATATCCCCGTAGACAACGTCGTTGATGCACTACTGCTATGTGGGATGCATCCAGCGGCGAAGGGGCAAATCTTCAACCTTTCGGACTGGATGACGATAGAAGATTTCGTCGGCCATATTGCAGGGATACTGGGTGTGCGAATGCCTAAACTGCATTTGCCTTTGGCGCCAATGTCAGCATTGGCTGCGGTTGCGGGCATGTTGCCGGGTAGCCCTTTGTCGGCATCACGTATTGCTGCATTAAGTGGCCGTTGTCGCTATCCTGCTACGCGGCTTGAAACCATCCTAGGCTATCGGCATCGTGTCAGCCTTGCCGAAGGGCTACGTGCAACCTTGAATGTATTGAACGAAGTTGGTGTATGTCACTAGGCTCTTTACGCCTGTGTTATGTCGTTTCCTCAGAGATGACGGCAGTTGCCTTCCTGAAAAATCATATGTCAGCCGCACTGTCGGCTGGGTATCAGGTTTCTCTGGTGGCAAATGCGCCCGATAGGACATTTCTGGACCAGCTTGGTTTGATGGACGTTGCCTTTCACCGCGTTGAGCTGAGGCGAAAGGTTTCCCCGATCAAGGATGGACTGGCGTTGTTGAGCCTGATCCGGCTTTTTCGGACAAAGAAATTTGATATCGTTCATTCGGTTTCTCCCAAGGCAGGCATATTGGCGATGCTTGCTGCCCGGATTTGCGGGGTTCCAAATCGTATCCACACATTTACTGGGCAGGTATGGGTTACCCGCCGGGGCCTGAAGCGCTGGTTACTCAAGCAGATGGACCGCCTGTTGGCGGGGATGACGACCATTGCGCTGGTCGATAGCCCATCGCAGCGGGAGTTTTTACTGAGCGAACAGATTATTGATGCTGGCAAGGCTGAGGTTATTGGCAAGGGTGCCATTTGTGGTGTTGATGGAGATCGGTTCAGGCCGGATCCCCTCGCGCGCGAAATGACACGCAATGCATTGGCGGTCCCGCAAATCGCAAAGATATTATTGTTTCTCGGACGCCTTAATCGAGATAAGGGCGTAGCCGACCTTGCCCGAGCCTTTGCCGAAATTGCATCAATGTATCCGGAGGCCTACCTGCTGTTGGTAGGGCCTGATGAGGATGATTCCTTCAGCGATATCGAGCAGGTTACTCAAGGTTGTAGTCAACGCGTGCGCCGGGTTGAGTTTACGCATGAGCCCGAAAAGTTCATGGCAGCGGCAGACATCTTTTGTTTGCCGAGCTACCGTGAAGGTTTCGGTATGGTGGTCGTGGAGGCTGCAGCGGCAGGTTTGCCTACCGTTGCGTCTCGCATCTATGGCATTACTGATGCAGTGGCAGATGGTGAGACTGGAATCCTGCACCCGCCAGCGGATGTGCCTGCAATGGTGAAAGCGCTTGTCCGCCTGTTGGCGGATGATGAATTGCGTGCCCGGATGGGGGAAATGGCGCGTGCGCGCGTACTGGCGGACTTCTCCATGGCTGAGCTGTCAGAAAAGCTCATGACCTTTTATGCGAAAATCTTCAGCAAGCCACGTTAAGCTAGGTTTTCACATTGAAACGTATTATCGACTTGATCACAGCGGTGCTACTGCTGATCCTGTTGTCACCAGTGTTGGCTGCGGTTGCTGTAGCCGTAAGACTTGCCCTTGGCAGCCCTGTGTTGTTGCATCAGGTACGTCCCGGATTGAGAGGGCGCCCGTTTGTCTTTTACAAGTTCCGCACCATGCTGGATTTGCGCGACGATGCCGGCAATCTGCTCCCGGATGAGGCACGAATGACCGCTTTCGGTCGTCGTTTGCGTGCGACTAGCCTTGATGAATTGCCACAACTCATTAATGTTCTGCGCGGCGATATGAGTTTGGTTGGCCCCAGACCTTTGTTGATGGAGTACATACCGCTATATACCGCCGAGCAAGCCCGTCGTCATGATGTACGTCCAGGTATTACCGGGTGGGCGCAGGTGAATGGCCGTAATGCCATCAGTTGGGATGAGCGGTTTGCGCTAGACGTTTGGTATGTTGATCATCGTAGCTTCTTGCTCGACCTGCGGATTATCTGGCAAACGCTATGGAGAGTGTTGCAGCGGGCTGGTGTTAATCAACCAGGCATGGCGACCATGAGCAAATTCACCGGGTCACAGAAAACTGTGCAACATGATGAATGAAAAGATCGTCATTTTCGGTGCGGGAGGACATGCCAAGGTTGTCATAGATGCTTTGGAGAGCGAGGGAAAGTATCAGATCGCTTTTATTGCCGATGTGGATGCGGCTCGTATTGGCACGACAATACTGGGTTACCCGATTCGTCCTGAAGAAGAAGGATTTGCGGCAGTGAGCATGGGCGTTACCACTGCAATGATTGCCATTGGCGCGAATGCGAGCCGCTGTCGTCTTGCGATCCAGGCACGACAGCTTGGCTTCACCTTGGCCACGGTGATACATCCGAATGCCCTCGTGTCACGTACCGCAGTAGTCGGCCTGGGTTCATTGGTTATGCCTGGAGGCGTGATCAATGCGGACGTACGCATTGGCGAGAACGTCATTATTAATAGTGGGGCCGTGATAGAACATGATTGCGTTGTTGGCGATGATGTGCACATCGCACCTAATGCAACTCTCTGCGGGGGGGTTCATGTCGGGAGAGGGAGTTTGATCGGTGCTGGATCCACGATCCTGGTCGGTGTCAGTATTGGGGCAGAGGCAGTCATCGGGGCAGGTTCAACGGTACTTTCCAGTATCCCTGCGAAGGCTCGTGCGGTTGGGTCACCCTGTCGTATTTTGGAGAGTTAAGCGTGAGTAAGCTGGCTATCGATGGTGCCACCCCAGTACGTCAGGAGAAGTTTTCTCCGTGGCCGGTATTTGCAGCTGACGAGATCGAGGCTGTTACATGCGTACTTGCCTCTGGCCAAGTCAATTACTGGACTGGTGAGGAGTGCAAGGGCTTTGAGCAGGAGTTTGCGGCCAAATTTGGCCGTCGGTATGCAATTGCCTTGGCGAATGGCACGCTCGCTTTGGAGTTGGCCCTCTATGCATTGAATATTGGACCAGGTGATGAGGTGGTGGTGCCCAGCCGCACCTTTATTGCCACAGCAAGCTGCGTCGTCGCCAGAGGTGCCAAACCTGTTGTGGCAGATATCGATCCGCTGACTGGAAACATTACAGTTGAAACGATTAGGGCTGTTTTGACGCCAAGTACTCGCGCCATCATTCCGGTGCACATGGCCGGTTGGCCATGTGACATGGATGCCTTGTTGGCATTCGCTAGCGAGCGAGGACTCCACCTCATTGAGGATTGCGCACAATCGCATGGGGCAGCCTACAGAGGGCGGCCAGTTGGCAGCTTCGGTGCCTGTTCGGCATTTTCCTTCTGTCAGGACAAGATCATGACCACCGGCGGCGAGGGGGGCATGTTGCTGATGGATGATCAACGTCTCTGGCGTCGCGCATGGGAGTACAAGGATCACGGCAAGAGTTGGGAGGCTGTTCATCGTCGTAGCCACCCCCCGGGTTTTCGCTGGCTGCACGAATCTTTTGGCACCAACTGGCGTATGACCGAGATGCAAGCAGCCATTGGCCGACATCAGCTGAAAAAACTTGCCGGGTGGATTGCTCGGCGCAAGGCTAATGCGTTGCAGTTGGCAGAGGGGCTTAAGGAGTTGGTGGGCCTTCATGTTCCCTTGCCCGGCAATGGGTTCGAACACGCCTGGTACAAGTTCTATGCCTTGCTCGATCTTTCAGCGCTTAAACAGGACTGGGATCAGCCCCGTGTGATTGAGGCAATCAACGCGGAGGGCATCCCTTGTATGGCGGGTAGTTGTAGCGAGATTTATCGAGAAAAGGCATTTGTCGACGCGGGGTTGGCACCCCGGGAGCCGTGGCCGAATGCGGTGGCATGGGCACAGTCGAGCCTGATGTTATTGGTGCATCCGACGCTGGGCGAGAAGGAAATGGCAGATACCGTCACAGCGGTTACGAAAGTGATGAACGTGGCAGTCCGCTGAGCCAGTGGATATATATCTGCACAAACTGCTACCGTTGCTGGTTTTGCCAACAGGTATGTTGTTGGGATTGCTGGTGATCGGCTGGCTATTGCGTTGTCGAGTTGTTGTTGGTGCCGCCCTATTGCTGTTTTGGCTTTGCTGTACCCCTTTGTTCGCTGACTTCTTGGTCAGGGTTGTCGAAGCTCGCGCAGAGCGTGTTGAAGTAGGTGCGATGAACAAGGCGGATGCGATCGTTGTCCTCAGTGAAGGCAGGATGGTTGCACCTGGCAAAGCACGGATCAGTGAATGGTCGGACGGTGATCGCTTTTGGGCGGGGGTTGATTTGTATATGGCTGGCAAGGCCTCACTGCTTATCTTTACTGGCGGATGGGCGCCTTGGATACCCGAAGCAAGACCTGATGGCGAAGTGTTGATGGAGTTTGCAGCGCGTCTCGGGGTTCCTCCGTCGTCCACCAAAACGACAGGCAAGGTGGTCAATACTGCAGAAGAGGCTGACGAGGTAGCGCGGATGCTTGGTGATAATGCGACGGTTTTATTAGTGACCTCGGCATTTCATATGCCTAGGGCACAACGTCTATTTCAGGAGAGGGGGTTGCAGGTAACCCCGTACCCGGTTGACTTCAAGGTTGATGCAGTCAAAGAGGCTGGTGTTATGGACTATTTGCCGCAAGCATCGGCTTTCGCCAAGACGGATATGGTATGGCGTGAGCTGCTGGGGCGCGCCTACTATAGCGTCAGGGGAAGGTTGGGCCGCTAAGCTGCTGTTCATGAAATGAGCAGGTCGACGTTGCCACACTGTGGGGTGAATTCAATAATGGTGTCGAGTAATACTTCCCGGACTTTTTCGGCGTCTTGGTTGTGGCTGGCCTCCAAGAGAGATGTAAGAACAGGCAGCAAAGCTTCCCAAGTCATGAAGCTCTCATTCGCGCGTTGAACCCGTGGATGCTGCGTTGGACTGACGTTGTCGCCAATCAGCAATTCTTCATAGAGCTTTTCTCCGGGGCGAAGGCCAGTAAAAATAATTTCGATGTCGCCATCGGGGTTGGATTCATCCTTGATACTCAGACCGGATAGGTGAGCCATGCGCTTCGCCAAGTCGATAATCTTCACTGGTTCTCCCATGTCCAGCACGAAGACCTCGCCATCCTTTCCCATAGCCCCGGCCTGAATCACCAGTTGGGCGGCCTCCGGGATGGTCATGAAATAGCGGATGATGTTTGGGTCAGTCACAGTAATTGGCCCACCACGTCTGATTTGCTCACGAAACAGGGGAATGACGGAGCCAGATGATCCCAGCACGTTGCCGAATCGCACCATGGTAAAGCGTGTTTTGTCCGGATGCAGCGCGGCGAGTGCCTGCAGCACCATTTCGGCCAGACGTTTTGTGGCTCCCATCGTGTTGGTGGGGCGTACAGCCTTGTCGGTTGAAATCAGTACAAAGGATTGAACATTCGTGGCAAGGGCTGCCTCAGCACAGCGCCAGGTCCCGATGACATTGTTGAAGACGCCAGCAGTGGGATTCTTCTCCACCATTGGGACATGCTTGTAGGCGGCCGCATGAAAGAGTGTCTGAATGGCGAAGTGATCAAGTGCCAGTTTTAGACGCGAAGCGTCGCATACCGAGCCGAGCAGGGGGATGATCGGGATGCCGGTCGTACCATGTGTTCTCTGGAAAGCCAACAATTCCTGTTCAATGCTGTAGAGTGAAAACTCGCTGAGTTCATAAAGTACGAGACGCGCAGGATTTTGCGCCAGAATTTGCCGGCAAAGCTCGGCACCAATGGATCCGCCGGCACCAGTGACCATGACGGAAAGCCCAGCGATATTTTGCGACAAGAGTTTGGCATCGGGAGCAACCGGGTCGCGACCGAGTAGATCCTCGATATCGATTTCGCGCAAGTCGCTAATGCTGACTTTGCCTTGCGCCAGTTCTGCAACCCCGGGCAGGATGCGTACATTGACTGGCAGTGATTCGAGCCTGGCAATGATGGCGTTCCGATGCTGGCGTGATAGCGAGGGCACTGCCAGCAGGATTTCGCTGATTTCGAGACGCTCAATCAGGGCTGGGAGTGTGGTTGGCGCATGAATCTTCAGGGCACCGATATGCTTGCCTTGTAGGGCAGAGTTGTCGTCGAGCAGAGCGACAGGCAGGAGTTCTCGGCTATGTGCGAGGGCGGCCGCCAGTTGTGCCCCGGCTAATCCAGCTCCATAGATGGCAACGCGTCGGCGCCGATCCTTGCCTTGTTGAATGTTGGCGGTTTGTAAAAGCCAGTGGCGGGCCAGAACACGCGAGCCACCGATAAACAGTAGCACCAGTAAGCCATGGATTGGTGCGATCGAGCGGGGTACTTGGGGAATACCGATCAGATAAACAGCGGCCGCCAGCAAGGTGGCGTACAGCACGATTGCCTTGCCGATCGCCAACAGGGCGTGAAGGCCAATATAGCGCATGATGGCGTGATATAGCCCGAGGCGGTAGAAAATGGGTACGGCCAGCGTGGGGGCAACAAATGCCAAAATTAACAAGGGCTCATGGGGAACGGACAATACATCCAGTCGCAAGGCAAAAGCTGTCCACAGCGAAAGTTCGATGATCAGTATGTCGGCGAATATCAGAATTGCCTGCTTGGCCAGTCGCGGCAGGGCAAGGATCTTCGTGCCTAGTGAATGTTTCATCGTAGATGGCTAGATTGCGCAGTGCGCGGATTCTAGAAGTTTTGGCGGCTAACGGGATAAAGCTGGGTTAATCATCCGATGTGCCAGCGTCCGGTACAAGGGCGGACAAAGCGCTCGCGAAATCACTGAAGCCAGCAGCGAAACCACCATCAGGTCAATAACCAGACCATAACCACTGACCATCTCGATGACGATGACGAAAGCCGTGATTGGCGCTTGCGTAACGGCTGCGAGGAATCCGGCCGCGCACAAAACCAATATCGTACCAGCACTGAGTTGGTCGGCCAGCAGTATGGCAAGGTTGTTGCCGATGCCGGCGCCGATGGCGAGCGAGGGCGCGAAGATGCCGCCGGGTACGCCCGCCGCATAGGAGACGAGCGTGGCGAGGAACTTGTCGATGCCGTAATGCCAGGGAACCATGGCATCACGTTCGAACAGGTTGCGTGTTTCAACATAGCCGGTACCGAAGGTGCTGCCTTCCGCAACAAGCCCGATGAGGGCGATGATCAGACCGCAGAGGGCGGCATAGCGAATCGGGTGGGTATTGCGGAAGGTGCTGAAGATGGGACCGTTGCGGTCGGTGACCAGCAGCATGAGGCGTGAAAAAGCGCCGCCGGCGAGTCCGCAGACGACCGCCATGAGCAGCACCCAGACAAGTTGCAACGGACTCTTCAGGCCGGTGAAGCTGACCCAGCCGAAATAGGTGGTGTTGCCGAGCAGGGCTTGCGACACGATACCAGCGAGGACGATGGCGACGATCAGCATGCCGCTGAGACGTTGTTCCAGGCCGCGATGCAGTTCTTCGATGGCGAACATGATGCCGGCCAGCGGGGTGTTGAAGGCCGCGGCGATGCCCGCTGCGCCACCGGCGATGATCAGGTGCCGGCGCTGGATGTTGAGGCGACGCGGCAATCGGCCATGCAGGCTGTTCATGATTGCGGCGCCGACCTGTACCGTGGGCCCCTCGCGGCCGGTTGAAAAGCCGGCAAACAAGGCGGCGGCACCGAGGCCAATTTTGCCAATCACAATTCTCAGTGACAGGAGTGCGGGGCGATCCGCTTGAGGATGCGTGTCACGGTGAATTTCGGCAATCGTTTGTGGAATGCCGCTCCCTTCGGCACCCGGAAAGTAGCGACGCGTGGCCCAGACGACCGCTGCGCCACCGGCGGGGCAGATCAGGAACGGCCACCACCATGCCGCTGCGGAAATGTCGCGAAAGGCCTGGACAGCCGCTTCGGAAAGCTCGGCAAACAGCACGGCCAATAGCCCAACACCGGCCGCACCGCCCCAGATGATCAGGCGACCGAGCCAGAACTGTGAGAGCGCCGTGCGCCGACGCTTGGTGCCGAGCAGGCTGAGAAAGTGCTCGCCCAGGCCCTCGTCGGGCGGGGCGCGATCAGGTGCGACGATAGACTTCGCTCCCCTGCTGGACGAATTCGACCGATTTTTCCTGCATGCCTTTTTCGGCATACTCGCGCACGTCCTGGGTGATTTTCATCGAGCAGAAATGCGGGCCGCACATCGAGCAGAAGTGCGCCAGCTTGGCGCCCTGCGCCGGCAGGGTTTCGTCGTGGAATTCGCGCGCCTTGTCGGGGTCGAGGCCGAGGTTGAACTGGTCTTCCCAGCGGAACTCGAAGCGTGCTTTGGAGAGCGCGTTGTCGCGCGCCTGCGCACCGGGGTGGCCCTTGGCGAGGTCGGCCGCATGAGCGGCGATCTTGTAGGCCATGATGCCGTCCTTGACGTCGTTCTTGTCCGGCAGGCCGAGGTGTTCCTTCGGCGTGACGTAGCAGAGCATGGCGGTGCCGTACCAGCCGATCATCGCCGCGCCGATGGCGCTGGTGATGTGGTCGTAGCCGGGGGCGATGTCGGTGGTCAGCGGGCCGAGGGTGTAGAACGGCGCTTCCTTGCACCACTGCAGCTGCAGATCCATGTTCTCCTTGATCATGTGCAGCGGCACATGACCGGGGCCCTCGATCATTACCTGCACATCGTGCTTCCAGGCGATGTCGGTCAGTTCGCCGAGCGTCTTGAGTTCGGCCAGTTGCGCTTCGTCGTTGGCGTCGTAGATCGAGCCGGGACGCAGACCATCACCGAGACTGAAGCCGACGTCGTAGGCCTTCATGATCTCGCAGATGTCCTCGAAGTGCGTGTAGAGGAAGTTTTCCTTGTGGTGGGCAAGGCACCACTTGGCGAGGATGGCGCCGCCGCGACTGACGATGCCGGTCATGCGCTTTGCTGTCATCGGGATGTAGCGCAGCAGCACGCCGGCGTGAATGGTGAAGTAGTCGACGCCCTGCTCGGCCTGCTCGATCAGCGTGTCGCGGAACAGTTCCCAGGTCAGATCTTCGGCCTTGCCGTCGACCTTCTCCAGCGCTTGGTAGATCGGCACGGTGCCGATCGGCACCGGGGAGTTGCGCACGATCCACTCGCGTGTCTCGTGGATGTTCTTGCCGGTGGAGAGATCCATCACCGTGTCGCCGCCCCAGCGGATCGACCAGGTCATCTTGTCCACTTCTTCCTGAATCGAGGAAACGATGGGTGAGTTGCCGATATTGCAGTTGATCTTAGTGAGGAAGTTGCGGCCGATGATCATCGGCTCGCTTTCCGGATGGTTGATGTTGTTCGGGATGATGGCGCGGCCACGGGCGATTTCATCGCGCACGAATTCCGGCGTGATCACTTTGGGAATCGCAGCGCCAAAACTTTGACCGGGATGCTGGCGGCGCAATTGTTCGTTCAGGCCGTCGAGGCGCTGATTCTCGCGAATGGCGACGAATTCCATTTCCGGGGTGATGATGCCCTTGCGCGCATAGTGCATCTGCGTGACATTCATGCCGGGCTTGGCGCGGCGTGGTTGTTGCACATGGGCAAGGCGCAGGGCGGCCAGTTCCGGGTCGGCCAGACGGGTACGGCCATAGGTGGAGGATTGTTCGGTCAGGCGTTCGGTATCGCCGCGTTCTTCGATCCAGCCGGCGCGCAGGGCGGGCAGGCCTTGGCGAATGTCGATGCGGGCGGCTGGGTCGGTATAGGGGCCGGAGCAGTCGTAGACGGTAATGGACGGGTTCTTTTCCCCGCCCATCTCGGTGGGCGTATCGGCCTGGGTGATTTCACGCATCGGGACGCGAATATCGGGCCGGCTGCCGTTCACATAAATCTTGCGGGAATTGGGCAGAGGCTGGATCGCCGCACCATCGACCTGGGCCTGGGCGGCGACAAACTTTTCATGGGCATTCATGCAGTGAGACTCCATTGGTTAACTTCTGAAAGTACTGGAATCGGCGAGGGAAAGCAACCACGGGCTAAAAAGGGCTAAAGTGCGCGCAAATTTCACCGTTAATTCGCGGACGTAAAGAAGAAGGGGAATCCCATGTCTAGCAGAAGCGCCCTGTCTCTGTTTGCCATTGTCTGGCTTGGCATCAGTGCAAGCAGTGCCGTCATCGCAGCGCCCGCAAGTTCACAGTGGCAGGCGGTGGCGACCAGTTCCGGCAGTACGGTCGAGATCGATAAAAACCGCATCAGCCGCCTCAAGAATGGCAAGACCGCTGCCTGGACGCGCCTGTCGCTGGATCATCCTCTGCTCGATTTCGAGAACCGCGTGCGTTATACCGCCGTGCAGGCGCTGAATTACTACGATTGCGCGCAGGGCAGTTTTGCCACTCAGCAGCGCACCTATTTGCTCGATGGCCGCGCAGTCAAGTCCGAAAAGGTCAAGGGCCCTCATATTGCCGTTCAGTCGGATAGCCTCGATGCGCGCCTGTTGCAGGAAGCCTGCAAGCCGCGCACGGTGGGTGAGATGCAGCAGACCGCCACACGTGCCGCAGTGGCCGCAGAGGTTGCCACCGAACGCCCACGTGCCATGCACGCCGAAATGGTCAGTGCCGGCGATTTGGGGCAGGCGCGCAGCATGAAGGTGGCCGATGCCCATGCTCCTGCGCCAGCACCTGCTGCCGAAGCCGGTGGTACCAAGCCGCGCATGTTCGACATGCCGCTGATCGACAAATCCAAGGCGGTTGATCCGTATGCTGGAACAGCCGCAGCCCCCGCTCCTGCGGCGGCCAAGTCTCCTGCCACGACCTATCCGGCCGCTGCAGTGACTACCAAAGCTTCCCCGCCCCCCGTGCAGGAGTTGAGTCGTCAAGAACGCGAATTGATGCTGGCCACCTCGGGCCCGCGCAAGGCGGCACCCAAGAAGAAGGCCGAACCTGCGCCTCCGCCAGCGCCAGATTATTCTCATGTGCACTGGGGCTATGCTGGACTCGGCGCCCCGGAAAACTGGTCGAAGCTGAAGTCCAACTATGCCCTGTGTGGCACAGGCAAGCGCCAGTCGCCGATCGACATTCGTGGTGGCATCAAGGTGGATCTCGAACCGATCAGGTTCGATTACAAGCCGACCGAATTTCGCGTCATCGACAATGGCCATACCGTGCAGGTCGAGGTCGGTGAGGGCAGTACCATCACCGTCATGGGTCAAAGCTATCAACTGGTGCAGTTCCACTTCCATCGTCCGTCGGAAGAGCGCATTAATGGCAAGACCTACGACATGGTCGCCCATCTGGTGCATAAGGATTACGACAATCGTCTTGCCGTGATCGCCGTGCTGATGGAGAAGGGCATGGAGCATCCGATCATTCAGACCCTGTGGAACTACATGCCACTCGAAGTGGGCATGGAGTCGCAACCGCCGGGCGTGGTGATCGATCTCAATCGCCTGCTACCCGAAAAGCGCGATTACTACACCTACATGGGTTCCCTGACAACGCCGCCCTGCAGCGAAAACGTGCTGTGGATGGTGTTTAAGAACCCGGTGCCGGTATCGCCCGAGCAGATTGGTATCTTCTCCCGGCTGTATCCGAACAATGCGCGTCCGGTGCAGCCCACGCATGATCGCCTGATCAAGGGCACGCGCTAAATCCGTCAAGTATTTTTCGGATCGGGGCGGGTAACGCCGCCCCCGCCCAGTCTTTTCGATCCAGCCAGCGGTAGCCTACAGGTGGTTTGCCCCTCGACCGGGTTTCACAGATCAGCGGCTGGATGCTCAGCCGGAAGTGCGTAAAACTGTGCTGAAAAGTCGGCGCTGGCGAGATGGCATCAATTCGTAGCTTTAGCTGCTGCGCACAGAAGTGGGCAGCATCGTCGCCCTCGGGAAGCTCGGGTAACGACAACAGTCCGCCCCAGATGCCACTCGGCGGGCGTTCTTCCAGCAACACACAATCACCCTGCCGAATCACCAGCAGGACCACCTCCTGCTGCGGGATGGCACGGCGTGGCTTTGGCGTGGGCAGTTCGGCCACGCGGTTTCCAGCGAGCGCCACGCACGCTGATGTGACCGGGCAAACCACGCAGCGCGGCTTCGTCCGCGTGCAGATTGTCGCCCCCATGTCCATCTGTGCCTGAATGTAAGTGGCCACTTGCTGCTTGGGCAGCAACGATTCGGCGAGTTGCCAGAGCCGATTGTCCACTTGGGCGCCGCTGCCTTCAATAGCGAAGCAACGACACAGCAGCCGCTTGACGTTGCCATCGAGAATCGCGGCGCGCGCACCAAAACAGAACACCGCAATGGCATGGGCCGTCGACTGGCCGATCCCCGGCAGGCGGGCGATTTCCGCTGGCGTGCGCGGGAAATGCCCGGCATGTGCCGCGATGATTGCCTGCGCACATTGGTGCAGATTGCGTGCGCGGGCGTAGTAGCCTAGCCCGCTCCACAGGGCCATCACCTCATCGACAGGCGCTGCGGCCAGATCAGCCAGGGTCGGGAAGCGCGCCAGAAAGCGTGCGTAATAGGGGATTACCGTGCTTACCTGCGTTTGCTGCAGCATGATTTCGGAGAGCCAGACGCGATAAGGATCGTCCGTACCTTGCCACGGCAGATCGTGGCGACCGTGGCGGCGATGCCAGTCGATGAGGCGCTGGGCGAAACTGGGCATGGGGAGGGGTGGAGCGGGTGAAGGGAGTCGAACCCTCTTCATTAGCTTGGGAAGCTAAGGTAATGCCGTTATACGACACCCGCGTGCTTGCTCACGTTGGAGGGACAAATTGTAAAGGTAAAATTGGCGCATGATCGAAATCATCCTCAACGGCGCGCCCAGACAGTTTGCCAACCCGCTCAGCGTGGCTGAATTGCTGGCGGCGGAAGGCTTGGTCGGCAAGCGGGTTGCGGTGGAACGCAATGGCGAAATCGTGCCGAAAAGTCAGCATGCCGCAACGTCCCTCGTCGCGGGCGATCGGCTTGAAATTGTCGTCGCCGTCGGCGGCGGCTAGAAAGGACACCATGCAAGACATACTCACGCTCGCCGGCAAGGCCTATACATCGCGCCTGCTCGTTGGCACTGGCAAATACAAGGATTTCGATGAAACGCGCCGTGCCGTCGAGGCCAGCGGCGCCGAGATCGTCACGGTCGCCATCCGCCGCACCAACATCGGCCAGGAGCCCGGCCAGCCTTCACTGCTGGATGCCCTACCGCCGTCGAAATACACTTACCTGCCGAATACCGCCGGCTGCTATTCTGCGGACGATGCGGTGCGTACCCTGCGCCTTGCACGTGAGTTGCTCGATGGCCATGCCCTCGTCAAGCTCGAAGTGCTCGGGGATAAGGAAACGCTGTTCCCCAACATGCCGGAAACTCTCAAGGCGGCCGAAACACTGGTCAAGGACGGCTTTCAGGTCATGGTCTATTGCTCGGACGATCCGATTCAGGCCAAGCTGCTCGAAGGCATCGGTTGCGTGGCGGTGATGCCGCTTGCCTCGCTGATCGGTTCGGGCATGGGCATTCTCAATCCCTGGAATTTGAAACTGATTATCGACGCGGCCAAGGTGCCGGTGTTTGTCGATGCCGGCGTCGGCACGGCGTCGGATGCGGCGATTGCGATGGAACTCGGCTGCGATGGCGTGCTGATGAACACGGCGATTGCCGGCGCGAAGGATCCGGTGCGGATGGCCGGCGCCATGAAGAAAGCCGTTGAGGCGGGGCGCGAGGCTTTCCTGGCGGGCCGCATGCCGAAGAAGTTCTACACCGCCAGCCCGAGTTCGCCGACGTTGGGCATGATTGGTTCGTGAAGCGTTTTTTGGCGCTGGCCTGCGCGTTTGCCTGGGCCGGCACGGCGCAAGCCCAATATGCCTTCGACCAGCCCGAGATCCTCGCCGCGCAGCGCTTGTGGGGTATCGCCCATGGTGCGCGCCTGCTGGCGCATGCCTGCAGCCAGGCGGGCAAGGGTGAGGCGGCAGAAGCCTGGGTCGAGTGGCACGAGCGCGAACTGCCGCAGATCCTGAGCGCCGGCCGTTTGCTGGCACAGCATCACTTCGGTGAAGACGCTGCACCGCCGGATGCGCTGGCGACTGCGCTGGGTCTCAAGCCGGCGCTGGCCCTGCCACCCGAGCAGCTTGAGCCGGCCTGTGCCAGCCTTGCCGAAGCATTAAATCAGCCGCGCTACGATCTGACCAAAAGACGCGAGGAATTGTTGAAGGACGAACCGAAGCCATGAGTGACATGCCCCCCCCCTCCATTTCCCAGCGTCCGATTCGCAGCTTCGTGTTGCGTCAGGGACGTGTCTCGAATGCCCAGCAGCGCTACTTCGATGAAGGCATGCCGCGGTATGGCATTCCCTATGCCGTCGCGCCACTCGATTTCGCCGCAGCGTTCGGTCGTAAGGCGCCGACTTTCCTTGAGATCGGTTGCGGCATGGGCGAGACGACCGCGATCATCGCGGCGGCTCATCCCGAGAACAACTACATCGGCATTGAGGTGCATGCACCGGGCGTGGGCAGCCTGCTCAAGGAAATCGCCACGCGCGAGTTGACCAACCTGCGCGTGGTGCGCCACGATGCCGTCGAGGTGGTGCGCGACATGATTCCGGAAAATTCGCTGGCCGGCATTCATATCTACTTTCCCGACCCGTGGCCGAAAAAGCGGCAGCAGAAGCGCCGGCTGATCCAGTCGCCCTTCGTTGCGCTGCTGGCCTCGCGCCTGGCGCCGGGCGGCTATCTGCACTGCGCGACGGACTGGGAGGAATATGCACAGCAGATGCTCGACGTATTGAGCGGCGAACCGTTGCTGCAAAACACGGCAGCGGGGTTTGCACCGCAACCCGAGTGGCGCCCGCAGACCAAGTTCGAGACGCGCGGTTTGCGCCTCGGCCACGGCGTTTGGGACGTGCTGTTTACGCGTCGAGAAACAGCGTAATCAGGCGATTGAGGAAGCGCCGGCCATGCGAGGTCGGCTTCAGCCGGTTATCCACGACTTCCAGTAGATCTTCCTGCCGTCCTGCCAGCGCCGACTTTTCGATGGCAGTGAGCGGCAGGCCGGTGCGTTCGGTAAACCATGCGAGCGGCACGCCATCGGTGAGGCGCAGTGCGTTCATCATGAATTCGCCGGGCAGATCTTCCGGCGCAACGAGTTGCCAGTTCCGGGTGGTCGGGTCGGCGAGATAGTCCTTCGGATGGCGCGGTCGCGCTTCGCGGCGAATGCCCGCGTGGTCGGAAAGTTTCGAGTGCGCCCCGGCGCCGATGCCGAGATAGTCGCCGAAGCCCCAGTAGTTGAGGTTGTGCTGGCAACGCTGTCCAGGTTTGGCGAAGGCCGAAGTTTCGTAGTGCTGGTAGCCGGCAGTGGCGAGCATTTCCTCGACCATCTCCTGCATGTCCGCCGCGAGATCGTCGTCGGGCAGCGGCGGCGGGGCATGGTGGAAGGGCGTATTCGGTTCCAGCGTCAGGTGATAGGCGGAGAGGTGCGAGACGCCGATCGCGATGGCGGTGGCGAGGTCGCGCTGCGCTTCGGGCAGCGTTTGCTCAGGCAGTGCATACATCAGGTCGAGATTGACACGCTCGAAATGCTTCTGCGCGATGTCGATGGCCCGCTGTGCTTCGTCGCCGGAATGGATACGGCCCAGTGCGGCGAGTTTCCTGTCATCAAAACTCTGGATGCCGAGCGAGAGGCGATTGACGCCGGCGTCGCGATAGGCGGCGAAGCGCGCCGCCTCAACCGTGCCGGGATTCGCTTCGAGGGTGATTTCGGCGTCGGGCAGCAGCGGCAGGCGCATGCGCAATGCGGCCAGCAGGGCATCGATGGTTGCGCCCGACATCAGGCTGGGCGTACCGCCGCCGATGAAAACCGAGATGATCGGGCGGCCCCAGATGGTCGGGAGTGCGGCTTCGAGGTCGGCGATCAGCGCGGCGAGATAGGCCGCCTCCTGTGGTGCCGATTCATGCGAGTTGAAATCGCAGTATGGGCACTTCCTGACACACCACGGCCAGTGCACGTAGAACGATAGCGGCACCGATTGAATTGTCGGCGCTGAGCCGACGGCATGGATAGGAATCAAACGTCGAGCTTCAGCCGTTCCATCAACTGCACCAGCGCCTTGCCGCGATGGGAGCGTTTGTTCTTCTCCTCGGCGGCGATTTCGGCGGCGGTCTGATTCAGGTCAGGCACGAGGAAGTAGGGGTCGTAGCCAAAACCGTTGGCGCCGCGCGGCGTGTCGATGATTTCGCCGTGCCATTCGCCTTCGCAGATGATCGGTTGTGGGGCGTCGGCGTGATGGACAAACACCAGCACGGCGACGTAATGGGCGCGGCGATCCGCTTGGCCCTGCAGGTCGGCGATCAGTTTCTGGTTGTTCCTGTCGTCCGATTTTGGTTCGCCGGCGAAGCGTGCCGAGAACACGCCGGGTGCGCCACCGAGCGCCTTGACGCAGATGCCCGAATCGTCGGCGAGCGCCGGCAGGCCGGTGAGCTTGGCCGCATGGCGTGCCTTGGCCAGTGCGTTCTCGACAAAGGTGACGTGCGGCTCTTCAGCCTCGGGAATATTGAAGTGTGCTTGCGGCAGCACTTCGATATCGACCTTGGCGAGCATCTGGCTGAACTCGCGCAGCTTGCCGGCATTGTTGGAAGCGAGGACGATTTGTTTCATGATCCCTGCCGTCCTGCCAACGCCGACTTTTGCGCGGCGATGATTTCGCCGATGCCTTTTTGCGCAAGCACCAGCAGTGCATCGAGTTCGGCGCGGGTGAAGGGCGCGCCTTCGGCGGTGCCCTGAATCTCGACCATGCCGCCAGCGCCGGTGACGACCACGTTCATGTCGGTATCGCAGCCTGAATCCTCGTCGTAGTTGAGGTCGAGGACCGGCGTGCCCTCAACGATGCCGACCGAGACGGCGGCGACGAAGTCGCGCATTGGGTGGGCAGTCAGTTTTCCCGCAGCGACGAGACCTGCGAGCGCGTCGTGCAGTGCCACGCAGGCACCGGTGATTGAGGCGCAGCGCGTGCCGCCGTCGGCCTGCAGCACGTCGCAATCGAGCGTGACCTGCCGTTCGCCCAGCGCCGACAAATCGGTGACGGCGCGCAAGGAACGGCCGATCAGGCGCTGGATTTCCTGCGTACGGCCGGACTGCTTGCCCTTGGCGGCTTCGCGGTCGGTGCGTGTGTGCGTCGAACGCGGCAGCATGCCGTATTCGGCGGTGACCCAGCCTTGTCCCTTGCCCTTGAGGAAACCGGGTACGCGCTCCTCGACGCTGGCGGTGCACAGTACTTTGGTGTGGCCGAATTCAACCAGCACGCTGCCTTCAGCGTGGCGGGTGTAGTGGCGGGTGATCGTTAGCGGACGCAGCGCATCGGCGGCGCGGCCATCGGGTCTAGATGACATGATTACTCCTGTGGAGGTGCGGTATAAGGTGCCGCCAGCATGCGCTGCAGGGAGAAGGCGCTTTGCGGGCGGGTGAGCGGGTCGAGGCGCATGCACTGGTCGATGATGTCGAGCAGTTGCGGCGAGTATTGGCCGGCCCAGCGGGTCGAGGCCGGCACAAGTTTATCGTCCAGCAGGCGCAGATCGGCGGGCTGCGGGGCGGCCGAGGCGAGGCAGGCATACATGCTGGCACCGACGGCATAGACATCGGTCCACGGGCCTTGATCAGGCCGGTTGCCATACTGTTCCGGGGCCGCATAGCCGGGGGTGTAGGTGGGGCGTAGATCGGGATCGCTCTGCTGCAGGGTCTGACGGGCAGCGCCGAAATCGATCAGCACCGGCGAACCGTCCGTGCGCAGATAAATGTTGGAGGGCTTGATGTCGAGGTGCAGCAGCTTGTTGGCATGTACTTCGCGCAGCCCCGAGAGCAGACGGGTGAACATGCCGCGCACGAAGTTCTCGCGAAACTGACCGTGATGCTTGCGGATTTGCTCGTGCAGGGTGCGGCCGTCCTCGTAGCGCATCACCAGATAGACGGTATCGTTTGCCCGCAGGAAGTTGATGACGCGCACGATGTTCGGATGATTGAGGCGCGCCAGCGCGATGCCTTCCTCGTAGAAGGCCATCATGCCGCTCTGGAAGGCCTCGCGGTTGGCGGCAGTCACCTGCGGCAACAGCCCCACCTTGCGCTGCGCCAGCGCCTGCGGCAGATATTCCTTGATCGCCACCGGCACACCCTGCGGATCGGTCGCCAGATAGACGATCGCAAAGCCGCCCATCGAGAGCTGGCGTTCGAAAACGTAGCCATCGATGACGTGACCGGCAGGCAGGGGGATATTGGTTTGCGGCGGGGGCATCGGGCTGCATTCTAAAACTGGTAAGCTCGCCGACCTACAAGGTTTTCAACCATATACGACTCGCCATGACCATTCACAGCATGACCGGCTATGCCGCGCAGGATCGCGACCTCGGCCAGGCCAGCCTGCATCTTGAACTGAAAAGCGTCAATAGCCGCTTTCTCGATCTCAATTTCCGCTGTGCGGAAGAGCTGCGCTTTCTCGAGATGCCGATCCGCGAGAAGCTGACCACCGCCATCGGACGCGGCAAGCTCGATTTCCGGCTCTACCTGCAGATGCGCGATGGTGCCAGCGCCCAGCTCACGCCCAATCTGGAACTGGTCGGCCAGCTTTCTGCGCTGGCGAAGCAAGTTCAAGGCATCCTGCCGGCAGCGCCGCCGCTCACCGTGGCGGACATCTTGCGCTGGCCGGGGGTACTGGCCAATGAGGCGATTTCCCCCGAGCGCCTGCAGACCGAATGCATGAGTCTGCTGGATGCCGTGCTGGCCGAGTTCCTTGCTAGCCGCGCCCGCGAGGGCGCGCGCCTGGCTGACGTGCTACGTGAGCGCGCTACCCGCATGCGCGCCGCAGTGGCGCAGGTCGAGCCAATGGTGCCGGTGGCGATTGCCGACTATGCCGAGCGCTTGGCGACCAAGCTGCGCGAGGCCGTGGCGGCGCTCGATGAAGATCGCATCCGTCAGGAAATCGGCGTGTTTGCCGCCAAGATTGATGTGGCCGAGGAACTGGCGCGGCTGGTAACGCATCTGACCGAAGTCGAGCGCGTGCTCGCCAAGGGCGGCGCGGTCGGCAAGCGGCTGGATTTCCTGATGCAGGAACTCAACCGCGAAGCCAATACGCTGGCCTCGAAATCGGTGTCGGCTGCCGTGACGGCGATTGCCCTCGAACTCAAGTTGCTGATCGAGCAAATGCGTGAACAAGTGCAGAACCTGGAGTAAGCTAACGCCATGAATATCAAGAACGATTCCTCCGCCGAGCCAGCAACTGCCGGTGCCCTGTTCATCGTTTCCGCGCCTTCCGGCGCAGGCAAGACGACACTGGTCAAGCTGTTGATGGACCACGATCAGGGCATCCGCCATTCGATCTCCTACACCACGCGCCAGCCGCGTCCGGGCGAGGTGCATGGCAAGGACTATCACTTCATCGATATCCAGACCTTTCTGGCGATGCGTGAGCGCAGCGAATTTCTCGAGTGGGCCGAGGTGCATGGCAATTTTTATGGCACATCGCGTACCTGGCTGGCGGATGAAATGCGTGCCGGTCGCGATACGCTGCTGGAAATCGACTGGCAGGGTGCCCAGCAGGTGCGCCAGTTGATGCCGCAGGCGGTGACGATTTTCATCGTGCCACCCTCGATCGAGGAACTGGAACGGCGCCTGCGTGGTCGCGGACAGGACAGCGAAGAAGTGATCCAGCGCCGCGTGGCCGCTGCCCTGGGTGAACTTCGCCATGTGGATGAGTTCGATTTTGTTATAATCAACAATGACTTGCAGGAGGCTCTGGGAGACTTGGCCGCTGCCGTGCGGGCGTCGCGCCTGAACTTTTCGCGTCAGCGCATTCGCCACCCTGATGTCTTTCGTTTCTTATCATCCTGTTGAATATAAAAAGGATTCCTTGTATGGCTCGCATCACTGTCGAAGATTGTCTGAAGCAAATCCCCAACCGTTTCCAGATGACTCTGGCAGCGACTTATCGTGCGCGCCAGATCACCATGGGCAGTACGCCGCAGGTCGAAATCAACCATGACAAGGCCACCGTCCTGGCACTGCGCGAGCTGGCGGAAGGCAAGTACGGCGTCGAAATTCTGCATCGCGCGCAGTCCTGACGCGATGAACTAGGGGGCTCAGATGCTGGCGGCGTCGCTGTCTCCCTCGGTGAAATCCCCTGCCGTCGCAGGTGCCGCCCATGATGCGCCACTCGACGATATCGACTCGCCGCCGATCATTCCGGTCGATATGCACCCGCCGGTCGATCTGGCGGAAGACCTCGAACACTTCCTGGCGCAGTTGCATGCCTATCTGAAGCAGGAAGACATCGACCAGATCGAGTCGGCCTACCACTTCTCCGCCAATGCCCACCGTGGGCAGTTCCGTTCCAGCGGCGACCCCTATATTTCCCATCCGCTCGCCGTGGCGGAAACACTGGCGCACTGGCGGCTCGATCCACAGGCGCTGACGGCCGCGTTGCTCCATGACGTGATGGAAGATACGACCATCACCAAGGTGCAGATTGCGCAGAATTTCGGCAATGTAACGGCCGAGCTGGTCGATGGCGTTTCCAAACTCGACCGGCTGGAGCACCAGTCCTACGAAGAGGCGCAGGCAGAGAATTTCCGCAAGATGCTGCTGGCGATGGCGCAGGATGTGCGCGTCATCCTGATCAAGCTGGCCGATCGTCTGCACAACATGCGCACGCTTGATGCCGTGCGGCCGGACAAGCGCCGCCGTGTCTCGCGCGAAACGCTCGAAATTTATGCGCCGATCGCCAACCGGCTCGGCCTCAATACGCTCTATCGCGAGCTGCAGGAACTCTCCTTCCGCAATACCAATCCGCTGCGCTATCGCGTGTTGGCCAAAGCAGTGCGTTCGGCGCGCGGCAATCGGCGCGAAGGGGTGGGCAAGGTGCTGGAGTCGATTGTGGCGCGCCTGCCGGCATGCCAGATCAAAGCCGAGGTGATGGGGCGCGAAAAGCACCTGTATGGCATTTATCGCAAGATGCGCGACAAGCATCTCTCCTTCTCGCAGGTACTCGACATCTATGGTTTCCGCATCATCGTCGAGGATGTGCCGAACTGCTATCTCGCGCTTGGTGCCCTGCATGGCCTGTTCAAGCCGGTGCCGGGCAAGTTCAAGGACTACATCGCGATTCCCAAGGCCAACGGCTATCAGTCCCTGCACACCACCCTGATTGGCCCTTACGGCATGCCGGTGGAATTGCAGATCCGCACGCGCGAGATGCATCACGTCGCGGAATCGGGCGTCGCATCACACTGGCTTTACAAGGACGAGGATGCGCTCAACGAACTGCAGCGCACCACGCATCAATGGCTGCAATCGCTGATCGATTTGCAGACGGCCACGCCGGATTCCGCCGAGTTCCTCGAACATGTGAAGGTCGACCTGTTCCCCGGCGAGGTCTATGTGTTCACGCCCGCCGGCAAGATCCTGTCGCTGCGCCGTGGCGCGACGGCCGTCGATTTCGCCTATGCGGTGCATACCGATATCGGCAACCGCTGCATCGCCTGCAAGATCAACCACGAACACATGCCATTGCGCACCGAGTTGCGCAATGGCGATCGCGTCGAAATCATCACCGCCCCGAATGCCGCGCCCAACCCCAACTGGCTGGGCTTCGTCAAGAGCGGCAAGGCGCGGGCGCAGATTCGCCATTTCCTGAAAACCCGCCAGAACGGCGAGTCGGCCGCGCTGGGCGAGCATCTGCTGTCGCAGGCGCTGCACAACCTCGGCCATCGACTGGAAGAACTTGGCAGCAATGCGTGGCATCGTTTCCTCAAGACCTTCTCGGGCAAGACGCAGAATGAGGTGTTGACCGATATTGGCCTGGGCAAACGCTTGCCTGCCATCGTGGCGCGGCGCCTGCTGGATGGCCGTGCCTCCGGCGGGCCGGTGGCCCAGAGTGCCGGTGCGATTCGCATTGCCGGCAGTCAGGGCATGGCCATGCAACTGGCGCGTTGCTGCCGGCCAATCCCCGGCGACCCGATCGTCGGCATCATCAAGGCAGGCCAGGGACTGATTGTGCATACCCACGATTGCCCGAATCTGCGCACTGGCAAGGCCGGGCGTGGGCCGGGTGGCGGCAAGGAGTGGGTCGATGTTGAGTGGGATGCGGCGGCGGCCGGACCTTTCGAGGTCCTCATCAAGGTGGTGGCCCAGAATGCGCCGGGTGTGCTGGCGCGTCTTGCCAGCGCGATTGCCGAGCACGAGGTCAACATCACCGATGTGCGCATGGACGACGATAGCGGTTCGACCACCTCGCTGTACTTCACCCTGCAGGTTGGTGGACGCATGCACTTGGCGCGCATTCTCAAGAGCGTGCGCCGCCTGCCCGCCGTGACGCGCATTTCGCGGCTCAAGGAAGATCAAACACAACGGTAACTGAAGGAGAAAAGATGGCTTACGAATCCGAACACACCAAGTTCATGCGCGACTGGCTGGTGCAGCATCCGGTGGAACTTGAGGTCCAGCAAAGCGGCCGCGCGCTGTGGTGGGATCGCGGTATGCGCGACATGGACGAGCAGGCCCGTCTGACCGCCGCCAAGGTGCCGCAAAAACCCTATTACTATGACGTCAATTAACGGAGGGAGTGTTTATATGAAGAAGCTTGTGTGCGTGTTTGCGCTTGGGTTGGCATTTGCCGGCCCGGCGGCTGCCGATTTGCAACTGGCCCAGAAGGAAGGCTGCCTGGGCTGCCATTCGGTCGACAAGAAACTGGTCGGCCCGGCCTGGAAGGATGTTGCCGCTAAGTACAAGGGCGATGCCGGTGCCCAGGCCAAGCTGGAGAAAAAGGTTCGCGAAGGTGGCAAGGGCGTATGGGGCGATATCGTTCAGCCGCCCAACACCACGGCGTCCGATGCGAACATCAAGACGCTGGTGAAGTTCGTCCTGGCGCTGTAATTGCCGAAAAGTCGGCGCTGGCCATACGGCGGCGCCTACTTTTTCTGGCCGGCCTTCAGCTTGCGTGCCTCGGCGATATTCGCCTTGACCGCACCCGCTTCCTCGGACTCGGGCGGCAAGCCCTTCAAGAGCACTTCCCAGTCGGCAATCGCCTTGTCGTAGCGCCTGCCTTCGAAGGCCGCCGTACCGCGTAACCAGAGACCCTGCAGGTTATTCGGCTCGATCTTGAGCGCGCGATTGAGCAGGTCGAGTGCCTTGGTATCGAAGCCATTGATGGCGGCCTGCGTGTCCGCATAATCCACCAGCAGTTCCGCACTCGTTTGCAGCATCTCGCCGGTGCGCTCATAGGCTTTGACGGCTTCCGGGAAGCGTCCCATCATCTTGTAGGAGCGGGCGAGCATGGCCCAGCCCTTGAAGTTCTCGGGTTCTTTTTCCAGCTTGGCGGCCAAGCCGGCAACCATCTTTTCGATGTCATCCTGACTGAAGCGCTGCTGCGCGGGGGCATCAATCGCCTGCGGCATGCCGATCACGAGGTATAGCAGGATCGCCGCCACCGGCAGTGCCAGTGCCAGACCAATCGGCAGAGCGCGACTGACGGGTGCCGCAGGAGTGGTGGCGGCCGTTTCAGCAGCGGTGTCATCGAGCAGCCGCCGTTGCAGTTCGGCGCGCGCCTGCTCGTAGTCGGTTTGCGCAACGGCGCCCTCGCTGCGGTCACGTTCCAGCTCGGCCAACTGGTCGCGATAGATCACCGCATTCAGTTGCTGGCGCGAAAAGTTGGCGCTGGCCGGACGGCGTCTGAGGGGCCAGACGATGACCGCGACGGTGAAGAGAATGAGCAGCGCGGCCCCGATGAGAAAACCGATCATGATTGGATATCCTTGAGCAGGGCTTCGGCGCGTTGTTTCTCAGCTTCCGACAGGGGGGCATCCGCGACGACCTTGCTGCGTTGCTTCAGATAGCGGATCAGTGCGAACAGGCCGATGATCAGCAGCAGGAAGGGACCGGCCCACAGCAGGTAGGTGGTCGGCTTGATCTGCGGGCGGTACAGCACGAAGTCGCCATAGCGGCTGACCAGAAAATCCTTGACCTCGTTATCCGTCTTGCCTTCCTTGATCAGGCCGCGCACCTCTTCGCGCAGATCCTTGGCCAGATCGGCTTGCGAGCCGGCCAGCGATTCGTTCTGACAGACGAGGCAACGCAGTTCCTCGGCGATGTGGATGAGGCGCTGCTCGACCACCGGATCGGCGGCCAGCGGGGCGGCTTCCTTGGCAAGCGCGATGGAGAAACTTAGCGCCAGCGAGAGCGCAATCAGCAGCTTCATGTGTTCAGCTCCTTGACGAGGGGCAGAATCTTTTTCTCCAGCACCTCGGGGGTGATCGGACCGATCTGCTTGAAGCGGATCACGCCGGCCTTGTCGATCAGATAGGTTTCCGGCACGCCATAGACGCCGTAGTTGATGCCGACGCGACCGTCGCCATCGAAGGCCGAGAGCAGATAGGGATCGCCGAAGCGGGCCAGCCAGCGCAGGCCGTCGTCGCGCTTGTCCTTGTAGTTGAGACCTACGACGGGGATCGCGCCGGCGGTTTTCGAATACTCGACCAGAATCGGATGCTCTTCACGACAGGAGACGCACCACGAGGCCCAGACGTTGAACAGCCAGACTTTGCCCTGCATGTCCTTGGGCGAGAAGTTTTTATCGGGGTTGCTCAGCAGGGGCACATTGAATGCCGGTGCCGGCTTGCCGACTAGCGGCGAGGGGACTTCGCGCGGATTGAGTCCCAGACCGACAGCCAGCAGGGCAATCAGCGCAATAAAAGCACCGAGGGGAAGAAGGAACTTGTTCATGCAAGGGCTCCGGCGGTCACAGGCGCTGATGCTTTTACTCTGAGGCGATAACGACGGTCACCTGCGGCAATCAGGCCACCCAGGGCCATCAGGAAGCAGCCGCCCCAGATCCAGTCGACGAAGGGTTTGAAATAGACGCGCACCGCCCAAGCGCCGTTTTCGCGGTCGGGGGTCAGCGGTTCGCCGAGCGATACATAGACGTCGCGCGTCAGGCTCGCATCAATGGCCGCTTCGGTCATCGGCATGGAGGAGCTTTGATAGTCGCGCTTCTCAGGATGGAGAATGCGCTCCAGCTTGCCGTCCTTGACCAGATCAAAGCTGCCAACCGAGGCGCGGTAATTGGGGCCATCCGCCAGATGGACGCCATTGAACTTGAAGTTGTAGCCGCCGACGCTGACCGTATCGCCCGGCTCCATGCGCACGTCGCGTTCTTCCTGATAGGTGCCGACCATGGCCACGCCGACGACAAATGCCGCGAGGCCGAAGTGGGCGAGTTGCATGCCCCACCAGGAGGCGGTGGGTGTGCCGGCCTTCATGCGCTCGATGGTTTGCAGCACGAGGGCGGCGACCATCCAGCCGACCAGCGCCAGGGCAATCGCCACATAGGCGTGCCATGCGCCGGCGAGCATAGGCAGCGCAACCCCGGCGATAACGGCCGCCACGGCGGCGGGCCAGAGCTTGAAGAGGATGGTTTTCAGGTCGGCCTGTTTCCAGCGCGCCACCGGCCCGATGGCCACCAGTACCAGCAGCGGCAGCATGATCGGCACGAACACGGCATTGAAGTAGGGTGGGCCGACGGAGATCTTGCCTAGGCCGAAGGCGTCCACAATCAGTGGGTACAGGGTGCCGAGCAGCACCGCGCCGCAGGCGACGACCAGCAGCACGTTGTTGATCAGCAGAAAAGTTTCGCGCGAGACCAGCTCGAAGCGGCCGCCGAGGCTGACCTTGGGCGCGCGCAGGGCAAACAGGAACAGCGAACCGCCGACGACAATGGCGAGCAGCATCAGGATGAAAATGCCGCGGCGCGGGTCGGTGGCGAAGGCGTGCACCGAAGTGAGCACGCCCGAGCGTACCAGGAAGGTACCGAGCAGCGAGAGCGAGAAGGCGGCGATGGCCAGCAGCACCGTCCAGTTCTTGAAGCTGCCGCGCTTCTCGGTCACGGCCAGCGAATGGATCAGCGCGGTGGCCACCAGCCAGGGCATGAACGAGGCGTTCTCGACCGGGTCCCAGAACCACCAGCCGCCCCAGCCGAGTTCGTAATAGGCCCACCAGGAACCGAGCGCGATGCCGAGGGTGAGGAAGACCCAGGCTACCGTGGTCCAGGGGCGCGACCAGCGCGCCCAGGCCGCATCGAGCTGGCCGGCCAGCAAGGCGGCGATGGCGAAGGCAAAGACCACCGACATACCGACATAACCCATGTAGAGCAGTGGCGGGTGATAAACGAGACCGGGGTCCTGCAGCAGCGGGTTGAGCGAACGACCTTCCTCGGCACCGGGGAGCATGCGGTCGAAGGGATTGGAGGTGAGCAGCACGAAGGCCAGCAGGCCAACCGCGACGAGGCCCAGAACCGCCAGCACGCGCGCGACCATGACTTCGGGCAACTGACGCGAGAACAGCGCGACGGTCATTGCCCAACCGGTCAGCATGAGCACCCACAGCAGCAGCGAGCCTTCATGACCGCCCCAGACGGCAGAGACGCGGTACATCGTCGGCATCTGCGTGTTCGAGTGCGCGGCGGCGTACTGAACGGTGAAGTCGTTGGTGTAGAAGACCCAGGTCAGGCAGGCGAAGGAAAACGCCACCAGCAGGAACGCGGCGGCGGTCGCCGGCCGCGCCACGGCGACCCACTCGGCACGGTTGCGCTGGGCGCCGAGCAGCGGCAGGACGCCTTGCACCAGCGTGACGAAAAAGGCGAGGATCAGGGCGAAGTGGCCGAGTTCAGGGATCATGGGGAACCTTTTAGCCGGCTGGCTATTGTTTGATGGTTTTTTGCGCCTTTTGCGCTTGATCGACGGCGTGCTGCGCTTCCGGCGGCATGTAGTTCTCGTCGTGCTTGGCCAGCACTTCGGTGGCGGCGAAGGTGCCATCCGGCTGGATGCGGCCTTGGGCGACGGCGCCTTTGCCTTCCATGAACAGGTCGGGCAGGATGCCGGTATAAGTCACCGGCACTTCCTTGGCCGTGTCGGTAATGGCGAAATGCACGGTCAGGTTTTCACGCCGTAGCGAACCTTCCTTGACCATGCCGCCGACACGGAAAATCTGCCCTTGCGGTGCCTTGCCTGCGGCCACCTCCGTGGGGGTGACGAAAAAGGCGATGTTGCTGTTGAGGGCGTTGAGGACCAGTGCGGCGGCAACGCCAATCGTGGCGAGTCCGCCGGTGATGAGGGCGATGCGTTTGTGGCGTGGTTTCATGGTTGTTCCAGGTTTTCCGCGATGCGCTCGCGGCGCAGACTGCGCAAAATATCATTACGACGCTTGCTGGCCAGAATTGGTTCCACAATCATTAAAACGGCGCAGACACCGAAGCTGCCCCACACATAGAGGCCGTAGCCACCCATGGCAAAGAATGCGGCAGGGGATTCCCAGTTCATGCTTTCACCTCATCCAGTTCCTTGACCCATTCGGTGTGCGCTTCGCGTTCAAGAATGATGGCGCGAACCCGGGTTAGTGCGACCGCAATCGAATACATCCAGAAGGCCAATGCCATCAGCAACATGCCCCACAGCATCGTCGCGGCCATGGTCGGCGCCTTGGTCAGCGAGACGGAGGCGCCCTGATGCAGGGTGTTCCACCACTTCACCGAGAAATAGATGATCGGCACATTGACGACACCGACGAGCGCGAGGATCGCCCCGGCCTTGTCGGCGCGGCGTGCATCGTCAATGGCGGCTTGCAGCGCGATGAAGCCGATATAGAGGAAGAACAGGATCAGCGCCGATGTCAGGCGCGCATCCCACACCCACCACGCGCCCCACATCGGCTTGCCCCAGAAGGCGCCAGTCCATAGCGAGACGAAGGCCATGATCGCACCAGTGGGGGCGAGTCCCTGCGCCATCATGCCCGACAGGCGCGTGTTCAAGGCGAGGCCGAGTCCCGCCCAGGCGGCCATCACGATGTAGATGAACATTGACATCCAGGCTGCCGGCACGTGGATGAAGATGATGCGGTAGCCCTCGCCCTGCTGGGCATCGGTCGGCGCGGCGAAAAAGGTGATCCACAGACCCGGGATGAGAAACACGGCGGTCAATCCCCAGAACCACGGGATCAGCTTGCCGGCGAGCGGGTAGAAGCTCTGTGGCGACGCGTACTTGAACCAGTGAATGATCTTGTTATTACTCATTTACTCCAGCGCAATCCTCAAGGCGGCCGTGGTGGCCCACGGCGCAAAAAATACAGCCAGCGCCAGCAGCGCGGCCAACAACGACAAGTGTCCGCCGGCACCCAGCCCGGAAATGTGGGCTTCGACGGCGCCGGCACCGAAAATCAGGGCGGGCACGTACAAGGGCAATACCAGCAGGGACAGTAACACGCCACCCCCGCGTACCCCCAGCGTCAGGGCCGCACCAATCGCACCGATCAGCGACAGCAAGGGCGTACCGATCAGCAACGCGATCATCAGGACGCCCAACGCCCCGCTATCGAGGTCGAACTGAATGCCGAGCACCGGCGCCAGCAGAACCAAGGGTAAACCCGTGGTGATCCAGTGGGCGATGATTTTACCGGTTACCAGCAGGCCCAGCGGGGAGGGGGCCAGCACCATCTGCTCAAGCGTGCCGTCGGCGTGATCGGGGGCGAACAGGCGCGAAAGACCGAGCATGGTGGCGAGCAGGGCGGCCACCCAGAGGATGCCCGGGGCAATTTTTCTCAGGAGCGCCGTTTCCGGCCCGATGCCGAGCGGAAACAGGCTGACGACGATGATGAAGAAGAATAGCGCGGTGAGCACCTCACTCTTCCGGCGCATCGCGAGCAGCAAATCGCGGCGGATGATGGCCAGAATGGCGTTCATATCTTCAGCACTCTGCCATTGGGCAGCGGCATGCTCTGGTGGCTGGTGAGAATGCAGATGCCACCGGCCTTGACGTGTTCCTCGATCAGGCCGGACAACATGTCGACCGCCTTGACATCTAGGGCGGTGAAAGGCTCGTCGAGAATCCATAGCGTGGCCTGACGTACTGCCAGTCGCGCCAGCAGCACGCGACGCTTCTGACCGGCGGACAAAAAGCGTACGGCGAGGTCTTCGCGGCCGCGCAGGCCGAAACGTGCGAGTGCCTTGAGCGCGGCGGTTTCATCCAGCGGCGCACCGTCGAGCTTGGCGGCCAGCGTCAGGTTCTCGAAAGGCGTCAGTTCTTCCTTGACCGCACCGTGATGGCCGAGGAACAGCATGTCGCGGTGGTAGTCCTCGGCGAGCGTCCTGATCGGTGCATTCTTCCAGTGAATTTCACCTTCCGCCGGCGGTGAGAGACTGGCAAGAATGCGTAGCAGGCTGGTTTTGCCGGCACCGTTCTCGCCCTGCACGTGCAGCCATTCCCCCGGCCCGACCGCAAGATCGAGCCCGGAAAACAGGCAGCGTTCGCCGCGAACGCAGGAGAGGCCGGTAGCGGTCAGCATGGGGGGCGAATTTTGCCTGAAATAACATCCGATTGACTTGTTGTCCGTCAAGTATGTAAAAGTCGGCGCTGGCAGGACGGCGATAGCCAAGCAAAATAGTCGGGAAAAATTTATTTATCCAGTAAATTAAAAGCCTTGTTTGCTGCGCTGCCGCAATGTTGCCTATACTCCGAAACATCACGAACAGGCGTAGGGCGCAACCCGGCGCGTGTCTTCATGAAAAGGCAATAAGCCGCCTTTTTCTTCCCGTTGGCCGGGCAACCCCGGCCACGCCGTGATGGTTTAGGAAAGTCATGCCCGCAAGGCGTGTCTTTGTTGGACCACAGAGTTCGTTCTTGCTGCGTGGCAGGAACGTTTTTTCGGTCACGGTAATCTCTACGGGAGAGCTTTTTTCTCATGGAAGCGTTTTCGAGTCTTGCGACTGCCGGATTTTTCATGGCCGCATTGGGCGTCGTGCTCGCGGGTTTGCTCGCCTTCGCCAATCGCAAGTTGTACGTCTATGAAGACCCGCGCATCGGCGAGGTTGAAGATTTGTTGCCGAAGTCGAACTGTGGTGCTTGCGGGCAGCCCGGCTGTCGCGGCTTTGCCGAGAAGGTGGTCACTGGCGATGTTGTGCCGGCGCAATGCACGGTGAGTTCGCCCGAGCAACGCCAGGGCATTGCCGATCTGCTGGGTGTTGTCGCCGGCAACATCGAGAAAAAGGTCGCTCGGCTGGCCTGTGCCGGCGGCAAGCATGTCGCGTTCATCCGCGCTCGTTATGCGGGTCTCAAGACCTGTCGTGCAGCGGCCGTCGTCGGCGGTGGCGGCAAGGAGTGCGCCTGGGGCTGTCTTGGCCTGGGCGACTGTGAGGCCGTTTGCGAGTTCGATGCGTTGCATCTGGATGCGCACGGCTTGCCCGTGGTCGATGCCGACAAATGTTCGGCCTGCAACGACTGCGTCGAGGTCTGCCCCAAGGGCTTGTTCAGTCTGGAGCCGATCAGTCATCGCCTGTGGGTCGCCTGCAAAAATCAGGCGGACGGTGATACGGCTGAAAAATCCTGCGAAGTGGCCTGCACTGCCTGTGGCAAGTGCGTGGCCGATGCCGCGCCCGGCCTGATCCGCCTCGACGGTCTGCTCGCGACCGTGCGCTACGAATTGAACCAGTGGGCGACCCGAGGGCCGACGGAACGTTGTCCGACCGGCGCGATCGTCTGGTTCGACACCCCCAATCACGCGCTCAAGGGCGCTGCCGCCAAACGCATCCTGAGGCAGGACGCCCTGCCTCAGTTGCATTGAGATGTACCGGATTCTTTAGGAGTTTGCCATGTTGATGAAATTGTTCCAGTCTGCCAATAACGAAACCGGCAAGGGTCATGAAAAGGTGAAATATCCCGGCGTGCGCGATGCCGTCGATGGCAACACCGCCGTCATCCATGTCGAGCGCGAAGCCTCCGATGCGGCCGGTGCTTACCCGATTACGCCCTCGACGCAGATGGGCGAATACTGGGCCGAGGAAGTCGCCAAGGGCCACCTTAACATTTCCGACAAGCCGCTGATCTTCATCGAGCCAGAATCCGAGCATGCGGCTGCAGGCGTGACCGCCGGCATGGCGATGACCGGCCTGCGCGCGACGAACTTCTCTTCGGCACAGGGTGTGGCCTTCATGCACGAGTCGCTCTACGGCGCGGTCGGCAAGCGCTTGCCCTACATCCTCAACATGGGCTGCCGCGCCATCACCAAGGCGTCGCTCAACGTGCATTGCAGCCATGACGATTACCATTGCATCGACGACACCGGCTTTATCCAGGTCATGGCGAAGAACGCCACCGAGTGCGCCGACCTGAACCTGATCGGCCGCAAGATTGCCGAACTGTCGCTGACGCCGGCGATCATCGGTCAGGATGGTTTCATCACCACCCACCTGATCGAATCGGCCATCCTGCCCGAACGCGAGCTGATCGAGGAGTTTGTCGGCAAGCCGGACGACCTGATCGATACGCCGACGCCGGCGCAGCAAATGCTTTATGGTCCAAAGCGCCGCCGCGTGCCGGCCATCTGGGACGTCGATGTGCCGCTCGTCTCAGGCACGGTGCAGAACCAGGATGCCTACATGCAGGCCACCGCCGGTCAGCGCCCTTACTTTTTCGATCACATTGAACAGATCACCGATACCTGCATGGCGGAATACGCCGGCCTGACCGGCCGTCAGTATCAGCGCGTGGCGACCTACAAGATTGAAGATGCCGATTACATCCTCGTCGGCATGGGCAGCATGATCGTGCAGGCCGAGGTCGTCGCCGACTATCTGCGCGAGACGCGCAAGCTCAAGGTGGGCGTCGTCAACATCACCATGTTCCGCCCCTTCCCCGGCGACCTGATTGGCAGCATCCTGAAGGGCCGCAAGGGCGTCGCCGTGCTGGAGCGCACCGACCAGCCGCTGGCCGAAGACCTGCCGCTGATGCGTGAAGTGCGCGCGACGGTCAGCAAGTGTTTTGAAAACGGCATGGGCAGTGAGGCGGAGAAACCCTTCCCCGGTTATGCGTCCTACGCGGCGAACGAAATGCCGCGCCTGTATTCCGGCTGCTATGGCCTCGGTTCACGCGACCTGCAGCCCGAGGGCCTGATCGCCGCCGTCGAGAACATGCTGCCCGACGGCGCGAAGCGCAAGTTTTATTACCTCTCGATCGACTTCGCCCGCGACCCGCTCAACCCGAAGGATGAAATCCATCAGCAGGATTTGCAGGAGAAGTATCCGCAGATCAAGGCGCTGGGCATCCGTGGTAGCGAGAATCCCAACCTGTTGCCCAAGGGCGCGATCACCGTGCGCATGCATTCCGTGGGCGGCTGGGGCGCGATCACCACCGGCAAGAACCTGGCGATGACCTTGTTCGAACTGCTCGGCTATGACATCAAGGCCAACCCGAAATACGGTTCGGAAAAGAAGGGCCAGCCGACCACCTACTACCTGTCGGCCGCACCGGAGCCGATTCGCATCAACTGCGAATACACCTTTGTAGATGTCGTGCTCTCGCCCGACCCCAATGTCTTCGGTCACTCGAATCCGCTCTCCGGCCTCAAGCAGGGCGGCGTCTTCATCATCCAGTCCAATCTGGGCGAGGAGACCTGGGCGAACTTCCCGCTCTGGGCGCAGAAGTTCATCGTCGATAACGAGATCAAGGTGTTCTTCATCGATGCCTTCAAGGTGGCACGCGAGGAGGCCGGTTCGGCCGAGTTGCAGTTGCGCATGCAGGGTATTGCCTTCCAGGGCGCCTTCTTCGCGGCCAGTCCGACCATGGCCAATGCCGGCCTGACCGAGAACGCGCTGTTCGCGGCCATCGAGGCACAGTTGGAATCGAAGTTCGGCAAGAAGGGCGCCCGCGTGGTGCAGGACAACCTGCGCGTGGTCAAGCGCGGCTTCACCGAACTGACCGAAATTACCGAGAAAGAAGTCGGCAAGACCCGTAAGGGCTTGGTCAAGAAGGATGCTGGCCTGCCGATCATGCTGCAGCAGTTCCCGGCCGGTGACGGCAAGGTAGCCGACATCCATCGTTTCTGGGAGCAGACCGGCAATTTCTATCTGACCGGCAAAGGCAACGACAACCTCGTCGACCCGTTCATCGGCGCTTCGCTGATGCCCGCCGCCACCGGTGTGTTCCGCGACATGACCGGCATCCGCTTCGAGCATCCAGTGTGGCTCGCCGAGAACTGCACGGCTTGCGGCAACTGCTACACCGAATGTCCTGATAGCGCGATTCCCGGCCTGGTCAGCTCGATCGGCGATGTGCTCAACACCTGTATCAATCGTATCGAAACCAGTGGCACGCCGACGCGCTTCCTGCGTCGGGCCACGCGTACTGTCGACAAGAAGCTGCGCGGTCTGATCGAGAGCGTCGGCGGTGCCGTGCGTCCCCTGATGGACCGTGCCATGAGCGAGACCGTGGCCGAGGCGCCCGAGGCCGATCGTCATGCGATGTCGGCCGAGTTCACGCTGCTGCAGGTGCAACTCGCCGGCTTCCAGTTTGCGGCGACCAAGCCCTATTGGCAGCAGAAGGAGAAGAAGGCCAAGGGCAGCGGTGGTCTGTTCTCGATCACCATCAACCCCTATACCTGCAAGGCCTGTGCGCTGTGCGTGACGGTCTGCGAGGACAATGCGCTGCAGATGGTGACGCAGACCGACGAGTCGACCGACAAGCTGCGCCGCGACTGGAATTTCTGGCTCGATCTGCCGACCACGCCGCCCGAGTACAGCCGCATCGACAGCCTCGATGAGAAGATCGGTGCGCTGGAGACCCTGCTGCTCGACAAGAAGAACTACAACTCGATGGCCTGCGGCGATGGTGCCTGCCTCGGTTGCGGCGAGAAGACGGCGATCCACCTGTTCACCTCGACCGTCACCGCGCTGATGCAGCCGCGCGTCAAGGCATTTACCGAAAAGCTCGACGACCTGATCGCCAAGCTCGAACAGCACATGCGCATCAAGCTCGCATCGGCCGTCGATCTCACCGACACCAATGCGGTGGTGCGCGCGGTTGAAGCCACCGGCCAGCACGATCTCACCCTCTCGAACCTTGCCTCCAAGCTCAACGAGAACAAGCCGTCGCAGTTGCTCGACCCGGCCTGGGTGAAGAACATTGCCCAGATGCTTGAGAAGCTCAAGGATCTGAAGTGGCGCTATGTCGAAGGCCCGACCGGCCGTGGCCGTGCCGACATGGGCGTGGTGAACTCCACCGGCTGTACCTCCGTGTGGGGCGCGACCTATCCCTTCCACCCCTACCCCTTCCCCTGGACCTCGCATCTGTTCCAGGATTCGCCGAGTGTGGCGATGGGCCTCTTCGAAGGTCACATGGCGAAGATGGCTGATGGCTTCAAGGCCGTGCGCATGGCCGAGAAGGAACTGGCCGGCGACTACCTGCCGGATCGTGACGACGACTTTTTCCGGCGCTTTACCTGGAGCAAGTTCTCGGCAGAGGAATGGGAATTGTGCCCGCCGGTCGTGGCCATCGGCGGCGATGGTGCGATGTACGACATCGGCTTCCAGAACCTCTCGCGCGCCATGATGTCCGGCATGCCGATCAAGGTGCTGATCGTCGATACGCAGGTGTATTCGAATACCGGTGGTCAGGCCTGTACCTCGGGCTTCATCTCGCAGGTATCCGACATGGCGCCCTACGGCCAGGCGATGCGCGGCAAGCAGGAGACCCGCAAGGAAATCTCGCTGATCGGCATGGCGCATCGCACGTCGTATGTGATGTCGGGCACCATCGCCCACGTCAATCACCTGATCGAGAGCTATATCGACGGCCTGAATTCGCGTCGTCCGGCGCTGTTCAATATCTACGCCGTCTGCCCGCCCGAGCATGGCGTCGGCGACGACAAGAGCGTCGATCAGAGCAAGCTGGCGGTCGAAGGCCGTGCCTATCCGTTGTTCCGTTTCGATCCTGATGCGGGCACCACCTTTGCCGAGTGCGTTTCGCTCGAAGGCAACCCGGCGCTTGACGAGGATTGGCCGACCTACACGCTGAAGTACCGCGACGAGGCGGGCGCCGAGCAGACCATGACGCTGCCGATGACCTTCGCCGATTTCGCCGCTACCGAAGCGCGCTTCCTCAAGCAGTTCAAGAAGGCACCGCCGGAGACCTGGAACGACAACATGGTGATGCTGGCCGACTTCCTGAAACTGGATGCCGATGAGCGTGAGGGCAAGTTCCCGTTCATCTGGGGCGTGGATCAGAAGAACCGCTTGACGCGTCTGCTGGTTACTGAAGATCTCGTGCGTTCTGCCGAAGAGCGTCTCGCCTTCTGGCGCCAGCTCAAGGGCATTGCCGGGGTAGATGCGCGTGCGGGCGACGAAAGCGCGGTGGCCGAACGGATACGCGCCGATCTGCTGGCGAAGATTTCGGCCAGCCTGGGGCTGGGTGGTGGCGATGCTACTGCCGCAAATGTCGGCGCTGGCGAGACGGCACAAGTCGCTGCCAGTGGCGCCAGTGGTGACTACGAGCCGGTCTGGGTCGAGTCCCCCGAGTGCACGGCCTGCGACGAGTGCATCAACCTTGCACCGAAGACCTTTGCCTACAACGACCAGAAGCTGGCGATTGTCATCAACCCGAAGGGCGGCAAGTTTGCCGATATCGTCAAGGCCGCCGAGAAGTGCACGGCTGCTTGTATCCATCCGGGCACCCCGTGGAACATGGGCGAAGCGGGTGTCGACAAGCTGATGGCACGGGCGGCCAAGTTTAACTAATGAAACTGCTCTCCTACTTCCGCGGCGAGGCCTTCCAGCGCGGCGTGCATCCGCCGTCACAGAAGCTGACGGCGCAGACACGCATCCGCCGCCTGCCGTACCCGGCCCGGGTGACGGTACCGCTGTCGCAGCATATCGGCAAGGTGCCGCACGCCATCGTCAAGGTGGGGCAGGAAGTGGTGCGCGGTGAGCCGATCGCGCGTTCCGATGATTGGCTGTCGGTGCCGCATCATGCACCGGTGACAGGCGTGGTCGAGTTTGTCGGTTTGCGCCCTTCGGCACGCGGCCCGTGGATCGAGTCCATCGTCATCCGCGCCCATCCCGGTGCGACGCAGGATGATTTGTGGGGCCAGCCTCGCGACCTCTCTGAGGCCACAAGTGGCGACATCCTGCAGATGATCTGGGATACCGGCATGGTCGGTCTCGGCGGTGCCGCATTCCCGACCCACGCCAAGCTGACGGTGCCGAAGCAGGCCAAGGTGCATACGCTGGTGGTGAATGGCTGCGAGTGCGAGCCGTATCTGACTTGCGACCATCGCGTGATGGTGGAACAGGCCGACGATCTGATCACCGGCATTCGCTATGGCATGCGGGCGACGGGGGCGGTGCGTGCCATCGTCGGCATCGAGGACAATAAACCGGATGCCTTGCTGGCGGTGCGTGCCGCCATCGAGCGCGCAGGCACGGTTCCGGAGGGGGAAATCCACGCCGAGCTGGTGCCGACGAAGTATCCGCAGGGTTCCGAGAAGATGCTGATCATGGCGCTGTTCGGCGTGGAGATCCCGGCCGGCGGTTTGCCGGTGGCGCTCGGCATGGTGGTCAACAACGTCGGCACGCTGGCAGCGCTGGGCAAGTTGCTGCCGGCTGGCCGTGGCTTGACCGAACGTGTCGTTACCATCACCGGCCCGGGCGTGGCCAAGCCGGGCGATTACATCGTGCCGCTGGGCACGCCGTTGCGCTTTGTGCTCGACTACGCGGGCGCACCGGATGTCGATGCCAAGCAGATCATTCTTGGCGGGCCGATGATGGGTCAGGCGGCGGCCTCGCTCGACGTGCCGATTACCAAGGGCATGTCCGGCGTGCTGGTGATGCGCGGCGACGAGATGGCCGCGCAGGCGGACCGCAAGACCTATCCGTGCATCAAATGCGCGGAATGTGTCGAGTCCTGCCCGATGGGGCTGAATCCCTCAACGCTCGGCATGCTCGCCGCCAAGCGCGAATACGACCTGATGGGCAGTGCTTATCACCTCGGCGAATGCTTCGAGTGCGGCTGCTGCTCTTATGTCTGTCCCTCGAACATCCCGCTGGTGCAGCAGTTCCGGGTGGCCAAACAGATCCTGCGCGAGAAAGCGATCGCCAAATGAGTATCGAAATCCGTTCCGCCCCGCACATCAAGGCACCGCGCAGCGTCGAGATGATCATGCGCCATGTCGTCTGGTCGTTGATGCCGATTTGTGCGTTCTATATCTACCAGTACGGCTTGTCGGCTTTTGCTTCTCTGGTGGTGGTGACAGGGAGCTGTCTGCTGACCGAGCGCTGGTTCACCAAGACCGGTACGCAATCGGGGGATATTAGCGACTACTCGGCCGTGATCACCGGCCTGTTGCTGGCCTTGTCGCTACCGCCCGGCTTCCCTTTGTGGATGGGGGCGGTCGCCGGTTTTGTCGCCATCGCGCTGGGCAAGGCGCTGTTCGGCGGCATCGGCTTCAACGTTTTCAACCCGGCGTTGGTCGGTCGTGCCTTTGTGCAAGCCGCCTTCCCGCAGGCGATTGCCACCTACACACCGTCTTTCCTGCCCGGCCGTTTCCACGAGATGGTTCCCTCGTCGATGGCGGTTCCGTTCATGCAACCGGCTGACGTGCTTGAGTGGCTGAAGCTCAAGCAACTCGATGCGCTGGCCGGTGCCACGCCGCTCGCCAAGTGGAAGTTCGAGGGCGTGCTGGCGGGCGCCGAGGAATTGGTGACTTCGCTGTCCGGCCATATGGCGGTCGGCCCGTCACCGGCGTTGATCCTCGTCTGTGGTATCTATCTGGCGATGCGCCGCTTTATGGACTGGCGCATCCCGGCGGCGATTCTCGGCAGTGCCGGCCTGACGGCGTGGATCCTGTTCGCGATCAGCCCCGAGCGTTTCCCCAATCCCTTCTTCATGCTGTTCTCGGGTGGTCTGATTCTCGGTGCGGTGTATATGGCCACCGACATGGCCACGTCGCCAGTGACGCCCAAGGGCATGTGGGTCTATGGCGCATTCATCGGCCTGATGACGGTGGTGATCCGTTACTACAGCGGACTGCCGGAAGGCGTGATGTATGCGATTCTGCTGGGCAATGCCGCCACGCCGCTGATCGAACGCATCACCCAGCCGACGCCTTTCGGCAAGAGCGCATTGGCGCGACTCGGGCAGGTCAAGCGTGGGGCATCCTATCCGTTGCATCCGGGCTACATTTCGCGCGAGGATGCCGGGGCGGTGACACCGAAGAAACGCTTTTTGCCGAATAAGCCAAAACGTGAGGATCGGGAATCATGAGCGCCGAGGTTACGATGGTTCCGCAAACAACCCCAACGGCTGCAATGATTCGTACCCTTGGCCTGATTTCGGCGATCTGCGGCCTGATCATCGTCGGGGCCTATCAAAGCACTTACGACGCGGTGCAGGAAAACAAACGCATCGCCGTGGAACGGGCGGTGTTCAAGGTGATTCCCTCGGCCAAGTCGATCGTCGAGTATTGGGCCTTATCGGACGGACAGATTGAAAAAGTCGGCGCTGGCGGGACGGCACAAGCTGGCGCCATCAAATTCTTCGCTGGCTATGACGAGCCGGGCAAACTCGTCGGCCTCGCCGCCGAAGGCGCCGCCAAGGGCTATTCGGACTATGTGCGGATTCTGTTTGCCTATGATCCCTCGGCCGCTACCGTTACAGGCTTCGGCGTCGTATCCGCACGCGAAACACCGGGGATTGGCGACAAGATCACCGTTGACAAGGCGTTCCTCGCCAATTTTCCGCTGGAGGCAAAGCTGTCGGATGATGGCATGGTGCTGGCCCATGAAATTCGTACCGTGAAACATGGCAGCAAAACCAATCCGTGGGAGATCGATGCCATTTCCGGTGCGACGATTACGTCGCGCGCCGTCGGTAAAGGAATCAACGATACGGCGCAAACCCTGTTGCCACGGATCGCGCCGCACCTCGAAAAATTAAAGGAAAAGTCATGAGCCAGCCGACCGCCAAAACCTGGGACGAGTTCATGGAAGGCGTCTGGCGCCAGAACCCGGTGTTCGTGATGGTGCTGGGCATGTGCCCAGCGCTGGCGGTGACCGTCTCGGCGATCAATGCACTCTCCATGGGCGTGGCGACGACCTTTGTGCTGATCTGTTCCTGCGCGCTGGTGTCGATGACGCGGCGCTTTACCCCGAAGGAAGTGCGGATTGCGGTCTACATCGTCATCATCGCCACCTTTGTCACGGCGGTCGATTACGCCATCCAGGCCATCAGCCTGGCGCTCTACGATGCACTGGGTGCCTTCATTCAGCTGATCGTGGTGAACTGCATCATCCTCGGCCGTGCCGAAGCGCATGCCGCCAAGAATCCCCCGCTCCCGGCGATGATCAATGCGGCGGGCATGGGCCTTGGGTTTACCATCGGCCTGTTCGCACTGGGTTCGGTGCGCGAAATCTTCGGCGCCGGTGCATTGTTTGGCGTGCCGCTCTTTGGCGAAGGTTTTCAGCCGTGGGTGGTGATGGTCTTGCCGCCGGGCGGCTTTTTTGTGCTGGGCTGCTGGTTGCTGCTGTTCGCAGCGATCGAGCGGCGCAAGCAACGCAAGCTGGTGGAGGTGACTGAAAATGTCTGAGTCCGCCTTCCAGATTTTCATCAATGCCCTGCTCGCCAACAACTTCGTGCTGGCGATGTTCCTCGGCCTGTGCCCCTTCCTCGGCGTCTCGGGCAAGCTCGACACGGCTTTCCCGATGGGCGTGGCGACCACCTTCGTGATGCTGGTCGCCTCACTGTGTGCCTATGGCCTGAACCTGTTGCTAACGGCGTTTGGCCTCGAATTCCTGCGCCTGATTTCCTACATCGTCATCATCGCCTCGGCGGTGCAACTCGTCGAGATGGTGCTGAAGAAATACAGCCCGACCCTGTTCCGCGCCTTGGGCATCTACCTGCCGCTGATTACGACCAACTGTGCGGTGTTGGGTGTCGCACTGTTCCAGACGGCGCGTGATTACGACTTTATTCAGTCAGTGACCTTTGCCATTGGCGGCGGTGCCGGCTTCACTTTGGCGCTGGTGCTGATGGCCAGCGTGCGCGAACGCCTGCAGCTTTCCGATGTGCCCTCGGTGGCACAAGGCACGGCGTTATCGCTGATGCTGGCGGGTGTCCTGTCGTTGGCCTTCATGGGTTTTGCGGGCCTGGGGGGCTGAGTGGGGACTTACCTCGTCACCATTGGCTTGATCTTCAGTCTGATGATCGGCGCCATTGCCGTCGAACGTTTGTACCGTGCTTTTGCGGCGCGCAATCCACAGCTGGGCCCGTTCCGTTCACCGGATGGCTGCGGCTGCTGTGCGAACAAAAAGTCAGGCTGCAGCGATAGCGGTTGCCAGTGAGTCTGCCGATTCCGGCAGCAGCACCTCGCCCGCACTGAAGACACAGCGTGCTCGTCCCGATTGCTTGGCCACGTACATCCGTTCGTCCGCCAGCTTGACCAGTTCGGCCCAGTCGTCGATGCCATCGGTGATGCGTTCGGCAATCCCGATACTTGCCGTCAGTGGTGCGCCATCCGGGCGTTTTCCCAGCCACTCCTGCAGCATTCGGTGCATGACGATGCGCACACCGGCGTTGTCCGTGCTGGTCATGACGATGACGAATTCCTCGCCGCCCCAGCGCACAATCGTATCGGCCTTGCGCAGCAGTTGATGCAACGCGGCCGCCGCATCGCGCAGGGCAATGTCACCGGCATCATGTCCATGGACATCATTGATCGTCTTGAAGTGGTCGAGGTCGATGAAGGCAATGGCCAGGGCGGTGTTTTGTTCGTTGGCCAGGCGGAACTGCAGGTCGATCACCTCGACGCCACTGCGACGGGTCAATGCGCTGGTCAGCGGGTCGTAGCTGGCGCGATGCAGCAGGGCCATCATGTAATGCAACTGAGTGGCGCAGGCGAGCAGATAAACCCCGAGGGCGAGACCGAGTATCCACAGTGTGGAAAACAACTGCACCAGATCGAGACCGGCGGAATTGATCTGTACTGCCACGACCACGACGAGTACCGGCAGTGCAAACAGGAGACCTTCGAGCATCACCAGCGGGAAGATGCACAAGCCCGCCAGCACAATAAAGGGCAGCGCATCGTAAAGGCGGATATTGACCGCCGCCAGCCCACTCACGTCAGCGCCATGGAAGAGATAGCTCGCGAGGACATACAGCACCAGCGGGGCCGCAAGCAGGGTGGCCAACAGGGCCAGAGCTTGCGGTAGGGTGCGTTCCTGGTCCGGAACCAGGGCCAGCGAAAGGAAGATGATCACCGACAGGATGCGTGCCATTGCCAGCGTTTGCCATTGCTCGACGGGGAGGGTGGCCGCATCGAGGGCAATCCAGAGCAGGGTGAAGCCGGAGAACGCCATGGCAACCAGCCGCGTCCGCGCAATAATGGAAATGGTGCGGTGGCGCGTCAGGTAAGGCGCGTGCGTGCGGGAAGACAGCAAGTCCAGCAACTCGCCCGCCTGGAAACGCGTCAGCAACTGACGTAGGTTGGCGATTAGCCCCCCGTGGTTTGGGTGGATGGCAGACTCTGTCATGATGGCCCTTCGGGGTATATATAACTTTCATCATACGCCCTCGCAGCGTCTCGGACGGGAAATGTGCAACTACCCAAAGTAATGTTTTTGCAGCGATAAACCGCCCTGCTTTGCGTTTGCCGGGCGCAAGGCAGAAAATGAATGCCCTTTGCATCGCCTTTGCCCAAGGATTCATCTGGTGAACTGGTTCTTCCCCGCGTTGTTTTCGCTCCTGCTGTCCACGACGGCGCTGGCCCTTGATGTTGTTCCGTATCAGGCCAATGCCTTTGCGGCGGCACGCGGTGCCGGCAAGGTCACGGCCCTGCAGTTTCATAGTGGCTGGTGTCCGGTCTGTGTGATGCAGGCGCGTGGCGTAAAAGCGCTGCACGACGACAAGGCATTTGCCGAGGTGGTGGTTTTTCAGGCCGACTATTTCAAGGAAGAAGCCTTGCGTAAGCAATACGGGGTAAGCAGCTTCTCCACCCTGGTGATCTTCCGTGGTGACCAGGAGCGCGCCCGTACCACCGGCGATTTCAAGCCGGAGCAACTCCGTCCGCTGTTTGCCAAGGCGCTCTGATCCTGCCCGCGTGACCCCCATCGTCGAACCTTTCCTGCCGGCCAGTGCCGGGATCACCTATGCGGCAGGCGTGCTGACAACCCTGTCGCCTTGCGTGTTGCCCCTACTGCCTATCGTCGTTGGTGGTGCCATGGAGAACCACCGTGCCGCGCCCCTGATGATGGGCCTCGGCATGACCACTGCCTTCGCCATGGGCGGCTGGCTGTTGGGCACCCTTGGACCGGTTTTGGGCCTCGATCCCGAGTGGATGCATCAGGCGGCGGCCGTCAGCCTGATCATTTTCGGCATCGCCCTTTGGTACGAACCACTGACGCGCCTGATCTCGCGCATGGTGCAGCCGCTGGCGATTCGCGCAGACCTGATGGCCGAGGAAATTGGCCAGAACCGCTCGCCACTGGCCGCCTTTTTCTTTGGTGGACTGTTGGGTCTGGCCTGGAGCCCCTGTGCCGGCCCCATGCTGGTCTCGTCGGTGGCCCTTGTCGCCACCGGGCGCGATGGTGGCCTGGGGGCCTTACTGCTGGGCCTGTTCGGTCTGGGCGCGGCGACTCCCTTGGTCATGGCAGCCTATGCGTCGCGTGCTGGGTTCAAACGCCTGCGTAATTGGGCCTTGGGCAACACCACGCGCCTGCGCCATGGTTTTGGCCTGCTGGCCATCCTCTCCGGATTTTTTATCGCGACGGGGGCCGACAAGCAGATTGCGACCCAACTCATCGCTATCCTGCCCGATAGCTGGCTGGAGTTGATCACCCGTTTCTGATCCGGTCTGAGCGGGGTGCCGGTGCGTTGCAATCGACTGACTCAGGTTCGCGATATGGAAATGCGCGAGGACTCTGGTGGGCTGACCCTACTGCAAAAAAATAATGATAGAGTCGCAGGACGAGTACATCAGTTTGCCTCGACCCCAATGAACATGAAGCAAGACACATGACTTGGCGCTCAGGACCGCATGAAAATTAAGGAACCGGGCCGTATTGAAGAACTCCTGAAGGGAGTGCCTGTATTTGCTCAGTTGCCCCCGAGCCAACTGACCCGTGTTGCCGTTAACACCCAAGGACGGCAATTTGATAAAGGGCAGGTTCTTTTCCGGGCTGAAGACCATCCGGAGTACCTGTTCGCCGTCATCTTCGGCCAAGTGAAACTGTCTATTTCCTCGGCGGATGGTCACGAAAAGGTCGTCAACATTGCTGAAGCCAATCAAATCTTTGGCGAGGCGTCCATATTTCTGGACAAGCCCTATCAGTTCTGCGCCGAAGCACTCACCAACAGCCTGATTCTTTGTGTCGCCAAAGAAGAAATTGTCGGGTTAATACATAGTAATACCCAGTTTGCCGAATGTTTTTGCGCAGTGCTCTGCACAAGCGTTCACTTTCTGGTCAGGGAGATCGGCACCTGCTCATTGAAGAATGCGTCCCAGCGGGTCGCAGATTACCTGCTTCAGCATTGCCATGAAAAGTCACCCCAAGCCCCGGTGGAAATCATCCTGCCCTTTACAAAGCAAATCATTGCCTCTCTGCTGAACCTGACCCCGGAATCCATTTCACGGGTATTTCACGATCTTAGTGAAGCAAAGATTCTCAAGACCGAGGGCAGACACGTTCTCATCATGGACGTGAACGGATTGCGGCAATTCAGTTCTTGAGTTATTGTTTCCTGCGACGTTCCTTCGGTCCCAAAAGGCAACGGCCTGACTATGGAAGTCAGGCCGTTGCATTGTTTGGTGGGCCGTGAGTGGATCGAACACTCGACAAACGGATTAAGAGTCCGCTGCTCTACCAGCTGAGCTAACGGCCCGATTTGGTGGGTGGTACAGGATTTGAACCTGTGACCAATTGGTTAAAAGCCAACTGCTCTACCGACTGAGCTAACCACCCATGAAAGAGGCGCGGATTATAAGGACGCCCCCAAAAGGTGTCAAACCGGTCGGGGACTTTTTATTTCGCGCCTAGAACTCGCCGTTGGCGCCGGCGCGCATGATCTTGTCGATGGCTTCACGAACCATGATGGATTTTTCGCGCAGGGATGCCGATACCTGGTTGGGATTCTTGCTGCTATCGAGCCAGCGTACATCCCAGTCGAGGGTGAGTATCCATATCTTCTTGTTAGCATCCTCGACGACGGCGATACGGCAGGGCAGGAAGATGGCGAACTCCAGCGAGAGATCGAGCAGTTCGCGTGCAACCATGGCATCACAGAAGCTGAGGAACTCGACGCGTGGCGTGTCCTGTTTGCCGCTGATGGCGACGACATCTTTCCAGAGCTGGCTGACGCCGACATACTTGAAGTTGAGTTCGTTGGCTTTCGTCTTCATGGAGGTGATGACGTCCTCAAAGCTCAGGCCTTCCTTCGCCGGGTACTTGATCGCCATCATCGCGACCATTTCCTGCATCGAGAAGGGGTTCACTGCCATCATGCTGGAGATGAAGTTGGCACGCGCCTCGGGACTGATCGACTCGCGCATGGTGTTGGGCACGGCCGTTTCCTTGGCTCGGGTCGGTGGCATCTGGATGTTGAAGGGCATGGGGCTGCCCTGCAGGTTTTGCGATGGCAACTGACTGGGCTTGCCATCACGCTTGACACCCTCGTCTGCGGCCCCGGCGAATGAACTGGCCAGGGTGGCACACATGAAAGCGGTAGCGAGTTTCTTATGGATGTTACGCGGCATGGAAACCGTCCTCCAAAAGGGAAAAACCGGCGCGGAAACCCAGGTGGGCTCCCACGCCTTGCACGCCTCGAAAAAGAGGCGCAGAGGATTTACTTCTTGACGGCGTCGGCAGTGGCCTTGGCCGCATCGGTGCCGGCCTTGGCACCCGACTTGGCCATGTCAGCGCCCGACTTGGCGGCAGTCTTGGCGGCCTTGGTGCCGGCCTTCATGCCTGTCTTGGCGGCGCCGGTCATCGACTTGTTCATGTCGGTGGCCATTTTCGGCATGGCGGTCATGGCGACCGACATGGCGTTCATCATCTGCACCATGAGCGCCGGGTTCATCATCTTCATCATGGCGTCCATCATCTGCGGGTTGGTCATCATGCCCATCCACTGATTCATCATCTCAGGCGATGCCATCTGCATCATGCTGTTCATGAGCTTGGGATCGGTCATGGTGGACATGAAGGGCGTCAACATCTTCGGATCCATCATGCCCATCATGCTGTTGATCATCTGCGGATTGGTCATGGCATTCATCCATGGCGTCATGATGGCGGGATCCATCATCTTCATCATGGAATCCATCATCTTCGGATCCAGCATGGCGTTCATCCATGGCGTCATGACCTTGGGGTCCATCATGGCGGTCATGCTGTTCATGAGCTTGGGATCGGTCATGGCGGTCATCCAGGGACCAATGACCTTGGGATCCATCATGCCCATCATCGAGTTCATGAGCTTGGGATCGGTCATGGTGGTGACGAAGGGCATCCAGACCTTCGGTTCAACCATGCCCATCATGGCGTTCATCATCTTTGGGTCGGTCATGCTGGTGATGAAAGGTGTCCAAACCTTGGGATCCACCACAGACATCATGCTGGTCATCATCTTTGGATCGGTCATCGTCGTGATGAAGGGCGTCCACATCTTGGGGTCGCCCATGGCGATCATCGAGTTCATGAACTTGGGATCGGTCATGGTGTTCATCCACGGCGTCCAGATTTTCGGATCGGCCATCGCCATCATGCTGTTCATCAGCTTCGGATCGGTCATGCTCTTGATCCAGGTATTCATCATCGCAGGATCCATCATCTTCATCATGGATTCCATCATCTTTGGATCGGTCATGGCGGACATCCACGGACCCATGACCTTCGGATCCATCATGCCCATCATCGAGTTCATCATCTGCGGATTGGTCATGGCGGTCATCCAGCCACCCATGTCTTTCGACCAGCCGTCCATGGCAGGCATCTGCATGGTTTGAGCCATGCCGGAAACGGGGGCTTGCAACAGGGTGACGAGCGCTGCGGTCATCAGGGATTTACGGAATTGCATCTTGTTACCTCCAAAGATTAAGATGATTTAGAACATCGGTGGAGGCAGCAAAAGTCGGCGCTCGCGGGACGGCGCTCTTCTGTTCCTCCTTACAGCGCTGCGTGGCCGGTACATTGCCAGCCATGCTTGTCATGACGGCAGACGCCTTGAGGCGCCTGCCGCTGCGTGCTACATGTGCTACTTAGCCTTCTTCGCGCATCATGCGCCAGTATTCGTATTTCATCGTCGCAGTGGCGCCAATCACAATGGCGATGAAGGTGATGATCGCGCCGATCGACAATGTCGAGAAACCGGTGATGCCCTGGCCGACGGTACAGCCCATCGCCGTCACGCCGCCGAAGCCCATCATGACGCCGCCAATGATGTGACGGAACATGTCCTGTGCGGAGACGAAGTGCTCCCAGCGGAAGGCCTTGGTGGCGATGGCGTAGAGGAAGGAGCCGATGCCGACGCCGAAGACGGTAGCGATGCCCCAACTGACCACGGTGCCCTTGTCGGTCCACAGTGACCAGAGTTCCAGCGTATAGCCGGCGGGAGCAACGAAGGAGAAGGATTCGGCCAGCTTGGAGTTAGTGCCGATTGCCATTTCGGTGAGCGTCTCAGGGTTCTCAGCCCAGCCGAGCTTGCCGGTGATATACCAGCCGGCCACGACGATGCTGCCAAGGACGATGCCGGCGATGAAGTTTTCCTTGTTTTCCCAGAACGATTTGCTGAACAGCACAAAAGCCATCAATGCGCCTGCTATGACGATGGCCAGGGTCAGTTCGGCCATTGGCAGTTCCATGCCGAGGCTTTGGTGCAGCAAGTACGGCAGGGTCTGATGGGTCGGCAGGTTGATGGTGACGCTGGGATGCTGCAGCCACTCGGTGCGCGGTACGGCAAAGATGCCGCGCAAGGTGACGTTGGCGGCGTAAGCCATGTAGATGAAAACGACGACTGCCTTGAGATTGCCGCCGCCGACGCGCACCAGCGTCTTATTGCCGCAACCCGAACCAAGCGTCATGCCGATACCGAAAATCAGACCGCCGACGATGTGGGCCAGCCACGGCAGACTCTGGCCGGTGTAGATGGTATTGGCGAGGTTGATGGTACCGTTATAGGCGAGATAGTTGGTGCCGAGAATGGCGACGGCGATGGTCAGGATCCACGCGCGCATGCGCCCCCAGTCGCCCATATTCACGACATCCGATATGGCACCCATGGTGCAGAAGTTGGTTTTGTTGGCGAAGAAGCCAAAAATCAGGCCGAGCCCGAATCCCCACCAGACGACGGTGCTGGCGATCCCTTGCAATTCCTGCGGCATGCAATCTCCTCAATGCGTTGCGTAGTTTTAGAAAAACTGATTTTGCGCTAAAGCCTGTGACCATAGCATTCAAAGCATCGCGCGAAAAATAATCCCGCTCTATATTAGCTTGACCTGATACTTTGTAGGGTCATGAAGATGCGCCGCCGCAAAACCTTCGCGGCGCAGGCGGCAGGAATCACAGATGCCACAGGCGTGTCCATCTGCATCGGCCTGGTAACACGAGACGGTCAGTGCGTAATCGACGCCCAAGGCCAGCCCGCGCTGGATGATGGCGGCTTTAGAGAGGTCGATGAGCGGCGCATGCACCCGTAGCGCATGGCCTTCGACGCCTGCCTTGGTGGCGAGATTGGCCATTTGTTCGAAAGCCTGGATGAAGGCCGGTCGGCAGTCCGGGTAGCCGGAGTAATCGACGGCATTGACGCCGACAAAGATGTCCTGCGCGCCCAGCACCTCGGCCCAGCCCAGCGCTAGGGAGAGCATGATGGTGTTGCGGGCGGGCACGTAGGTGACGGGGATGCCCGGTTGCACGCCACCCGTCGGGACGGCAATGGCGGCATCGGTCAGCGCGGAACCGCCGAACTGGCCCATGTCGAGATGGACGGTGCGATGGCTGCGCGCACCGAGAGCGGCGGCGACGCGGTTGGCCGCGTTGAGTTCGACGGCATGTCTTTGCCCATAGTCGACCGAGAGACAGTGACAAACGAAGCCGGCAGCACGGGCGATGGCGAGGCAGGTGGCCGAATCGAGCCCGCCGGAGAGGAGGACGACGGCTGGTTTAGCGTCCACGGGCTTCCCTCCATAGAATCTTGTGCAACTGGAGTTGAAAGCGCACATTCAGCCGGTCGTCGAGTATCCATTGCGCGAGATCGGCCGGTGCCAGCCGATCCCACACGGGAGAAAGGAGGATAGGGCAGGGAATCTGCCGTCCTGTCAGCGCCGACTTTTTGGCCCAATCGTAATCGGCGCGTGAAGCCAGTACGAGCTTCAATTCATCCGTAGGCCGTAGCAGGGCAAGATTCTCCCAGCGGTTCTTGTCGGCCTCTCCAGAGTCCGGTGCCTTGAGATCGACAATGCGTGAGACGCGCGCATCGACTTTGCCAATATCGAGAGCGCCCGAGGTTTCCAGCGAGACCGCGTAGCCGGCATCACAGAGCGCGGTGAGCAGCGGCAGGCAGTTCGCCTGCGCGAGTGGTTCACCGCCAGTGACGCAAACGGTCGGGCAAGCGTAAGTCGCCACGCGTCCAAGAACCGCATCGAGCGTCAGTGTTTCGCCACCTGTGAACGCATAGGCCGTGTCGCACCAGACGCAGCGTAGCGGACAACCCGCCAGTCGAATGAAAACGGTGGGCAGCCCGACGCGGGTCGATTCGCCCTGCAGGGAATGAAAGATTTCGCTGATGCGCAGCGCCGCTGCCGCCATGACCGGACTCAGCGCTTCTTCTTCGGCGCGAGCGTCTTGAGCCGCGAACGTGCGGTTTCCACGGCCGGACTGGTGGGGAATTTCTCGACCAGCGTTTCCAGCACTTTGATCGCGCCATTCACGTCTTTGGCTGCGACGAGGGCATTGGCCTGTTGCAACAGCGCATCCGGGGCCTTGCTGTCATTTGGCCAGTTGGCGGCGACTTTGCCGAAACTGGCCGCCGCACCGAGGAAGCCTTTTTGCTGGTAAAGGCTGGAGCCCAGCCAGTAATGCGCGCTGGGTTGCAGTGTCGATTGCGGATGTTTGGCGATGAAGCCCTCGAAACTGGCTTGTGCGTCCTTGTAGCGCGTTTCGCGGAAGAGGCCGAGCGCAGCCTCATAGTCGCGCATTTCGGCCTGCGGATCAGCCTTGGCCGGTGCCGGTGTACCTGCCGCTGTATCTTGGGCGGGACTGGGCGCGGCCGTCTCGGCACCATGCCCGGGGGTTTCCAGCTTGCGCAGCCGGTTGTCGAGGTCGACATAAAAATCCTGCTGGCGCTTGTGGGCCGATTCAAGGGAGTGGGTCAGTTCTTCGACCTGTCCGCGCAGGCGGGCCACCTCGCTCTTCAGCGTCTCGATCTGGTTCGCGAAATCGAGCTGATTTTGCGCGCCGCCATCGACCCGTTGCGTCAGTGCTTCAACGGACTTTTTCAGCTCGGCGACCTGCTTACGCGCTTCGTCATCGCCGAAAAAAGCAAATGTCGGCGCTGACGCGACGGCAAGTAGCAGGCACAACAGTGTGCCAAGCGGCGCGCGTAAGCGCATCAGAACTCACCCGAGTAGAGCATGTCGCCACGGCGGTTCTGCGCCCAGCAGGATTCGGTTTGATCCATGCAAGCCGGCTTTTCCTCGCCGAGGCTGACGGATTCCAGTTGGGCTTCCTGCACGCCGAGCAGTTGCAGCGCCTTCTTCACGGCTTCGGCACGCTTCTGGCCGAGTGCCAGGTTGTATTCACGGCTGCCACGCTCGTCGGCATTGCCCTGGATCAGCATCTTGAATTGGGTGTTCTTGGCCAGGAATTTGGCATGGTGGTCGAGCAGGGCCTTGTATTCGTCCTTCACCACGAAGCTGTCGTAGTCGAAATAAACGCTGCGCTTTGAGAGCGGGCTCTTCGGGTCTTTCAGTGCGGCCAGGCTGTAGGGGTCAATGCCCGAGGTGCCGACGCCGGCGCTGACGGCATTCGGATTGCGGTCTTCAACGCCGGCACCGGCTTGTTCGGGCGCGGCGGGTTGGCTGCTGCAGCCGACGAGCGAAAGAATGGCAGCCAGGGTGAGCAGGGAGCTAAGTGTTTTGCGCATGATGATTTCCTGATGAAAAGAGGTTACTGAATGAAAGGACCCCAGGCCGGTTCGCGAACATCCGCGTTTTGCCCGGAGGAGAGACGCTGCTTGACGCGACCATCGGTTGATACTGCCGCCAGCACGCCGCGTCCGCCCACTTCGGTGGCAAACAGGATCATGCGGCCATTCGGCGAGAAGCTCGGCGATTCGTCCTTGGCGGTGTCGGTGAGCACTTGCGTCTGGCGCGTGGCGAGATCCATGATGGTGACGCGGAAGCGGCCACTGTCGCGTGTGACGTAGGCGAGCTTCTTGCCATCGGGCGACAGGCGCGGTGTGACGTTGTAGCTGCCCTCGAAGGTGACGCGCTGCGCGGCGCCTCCGGCGGTCGGCAGGCGATAAACCTGTGGGCTGCCGCCGCGATCCGAGGTGAAGTAGATGAACTCGCCATCCGGCGAGAACTGCGGCTCGGTGTCGATGCCGCTCGAGCTCGCCAGCCGGGATACGCCGCTGCCATCGGCATTGACGAGATAGAGTTGCGAGCTGCCGTCCTTGGTCAGCACCACAGCCAGTTTCTTGCCGTCCGGCGACCAGGCGGGCGCGGAGTTGGAGCCCTTGAAGTTGGCGGCAACGTGACGCTTGCCGGTGGCGAGGTCATGCACATAGATGATCGGCTTCTTGGCCTCGAAGGAGACATAGGCCAGCTTGCCACCATCGGGCGACCAGGCGGGCGAGATGATCGGCTCCTTGGACGCCAGTGCCGCTTGCGCCCCATTGCCATCGGCATCGGCGATTTGTAGTTCGAAGCGGCCGGGGTGTTTCACGACATAGGCGATGCGGGTCGAAAAGATGCCGCGTTCGCCGGTCAGCTTTTCGTAGATGACATCCGAAATACGGTGGGCAGTGGCGCGGATCTGCTGGGTGCTGTGCGCGTAGGCCTGGCCGGCAATGGCGCCCTGCTTTTGCGTGTCGTGCAGACGGAAGCGGGTTTCATAGCGGCCGTCCGGTGCTGTGCGGACGCTGCCGGCCACCAGGGCATCGGCGCCGCGGCCTTTCCAGTCGGCGTAGTTGGGCGCGGTGTTTTCATCCATGGCTACGCCGGCCGTATCCTGCAGGTTGAACAAGCCGCTGCGTTCGAGATCGGCGCGGACGACGGAAACGAGGGCTTGCGAGATACCACGCTCACCGGCGAAATCGGTGACAGCAATCGGTAGACGCTGGCTACCCGAGCCGGTAATGACGATATCGAGCTGTGCCTGGGACGCGACGGCGGTGCAGGCCAACAGCAAGCCGCCGATCAGGCGAGAAGTGAGTGATTTCATAGGGTTGAATTATAACCCGTCCTGCCAGTCAGTCTTCCTGCGGGCGGAAGGTCAGGGTCAGCGTACGGCTGAAGAGTTCAGGTTTCGAGGGCTTGGGCAACGGGCTGGACTTGTGGATCGCGCGCTCGGTAGCGGCATCCCAGGCGGCATTGCCCGAGGACTTCTTGAGTTTTACATTCAGCACATCGCCGCTGGGCAGTTGCGTGACCTCGAACTGTGCCTCGGGGTTGCCCTTGATGTCCGGCGGCAGAACGATGTTGCCGCGCACCTTGCCGCGGATGGCGGCAATGTACTTGTCGATTTCACCCGCTTGTGCCGCCGAGGCTTGGTGAGCCTTCAGATCCGCCAGTTCGCGGGCAGCTGCATTGGAGGCCTCACTCGTTGCCTTACGCTTTTCGGCTTCCTTCAACTCACGCTCAAGCTGCTCCTTGAACGGGTCGGGTTTGGGTTCCGGCTTGGGTTCAGGTTTTGGCTTTTCCTTTTGCGCGATATCCGGCTTGATGGGCGGCTTTGGGTTCGGCTTGGGCGGTTCCGGCTTTGGTTCAGGTTTGGGCTCTGGCTTCGGCTCGGGTTTTGGCTCTGGCTTTGGTTCCGGGGGCGTTGGTGCAGATGTCGGCGCTGGCGGGACGGCACTGACCAGGTCGACCGCCACCGTCGTCGGTTGCTCGGTCTGCCAGCTGATGCCATAGATCAGCACGATGGCCAGCAACACGTGCATCAACACGGCGAGGGCGAACGCGATGCGTTTGCCCGGTGCGGGACGCGGCTGGGCGGGGGCCTCGGTCATCGATTTCCCTTCGGCTGAACGAGCAGGCCGATGCGGGCCACCTGCGCGCGCTGCAGTTCGTCCATGACGTTCAGCACGGCTTCGTACTTGGCGTTCTTGTCGCCAGCGATCAGTACTGGCTGGTCGGGATGTTTTTCCTGCAGCTCCTTGATGCGGCTGGCGAGCTCAACGCGTCCGACCGTGACTTCGGCGCCGCCGAGGAGGCGATCCTTCATCGACATCGAACCATCGGCCTTGACGGTGATTTCGAGCGGTTCGACTGGCGGTGTGGACGCCTTGCCGACACTCGGCAACTCGACGCTGGCAGGCTGGATCATCGGCGCGGTGACCATGAAGATCACCAGCAGCACCAGCATCACATCGATATAAGGCACGACGTTGATTTCGTGCTTGAGACGGCGCGGACGACGCATGGTTTACTTCAGCTGACGTTGCAGGATGTTCGAGAACTCTTCCATGAAGCTCTCGAAGCGCACGGCGATGCGATCCGTGTCGTGGGCGAAGCGGTTGTAGGCCACCACGGCCGGAATCGCCGCGAACAGGCCGATGGCCGTCGCCACCAGCGCTTCGGCAATGCCGGGCGCCACGGCGGAGAGCGTGGCCGTGGTCATGCTGGCGAGGCCTCGGAACGAGTGCATGATGCCCCACACCGTGCCGAACAGACCGACGTAGGGTGAGACCGAACCGACCGAAGCAAGGAAGGCGAGGTGGGCTTCGATGTCGTCGACCTCGCGCTGATAGGTGGCGCGCATGGCGCGCCGCACGCCATCGATGGCGGTGGACGCGTCGAGTGACTTTTGGCCACGCAGCTTGGTGAACTCGCGAAAGCCCGCCTCAAAGATGCGCTCCATTGCGCCGCTGTGGTGGCGGTCATTCACGGCGCTTTGATAGAGGCTTTGCAGGTCGCCGCCGCTCCAGAAGTCGCGCTCGAACTTGTCAGTGCGCTGGCGTGCATCGCGGATCTGGAACCACTTGCGGAAGATCCAGTACCACGACATGACGGAAACATAAGCGAGGATGCCCATCACCAGCTTGACGATCAGGCTGGCCTGCAGGATGAGATCGACAATGGCGAGGTCTTGCGAAACGTTCATATCAGTGCTTTGAAAAGTTCATGGAGTTGCTTTGGCATCGCGGCCGGCTTGCCCTTGGCAAGGACGAGACAGGCGACGCGGACGGTGGCGGTGAGCAGAATTTCGTCACCGCGCAAAATCGACTGCGCGAATGTTACCTGAGCGCGACCGAGGTCTTCGATGCGGGTGTGTACGTCGAGCAGGTCGTCGAGCTTTGCCGACCGGAGATATTCGGCGGATAGCGAACGCACGGCAAAGGCCAGACCGGTTTCTTCCACCAGTTTCTGTTGCTCGAAACCCAGCGTGCGCAGAAACTCGGTGCGGCCTCGTTCGAGGTACTTGAGATAGTTGGCGTAATAGACGACACCGCCGGAATCAGTGTCTTCGTAATAGATGCGGATGGAGAGAATGGATGGGGGACTCATCGATAATGGCAGGAAGATTCAGCAGCAGACACGGTAGCCATCGAGCCAGGCAGGCAACTGCCAAGTGATGCGTGGATCGGGAATATGTTTGAGTGGTACAGCCTTACCGCGCCAGGCGACGCCCATCAACTGCATGGTGAGATAAACCATTGTCTGCCAACCGCGCGCGCGGAAATACGCCAAGCCTTGTACCACATCGGGAAATGCGAGATCGTGGAACAGTACCATCGCATCCTCGGCAGCATAGGCCTCGACGATGCGCGCATCTTCTAATGGCCCAGGGGCGAAATGATTGCCATCAATGAAGATTAAGTTCCAGCGTCGCCCGCTGCCTTCAGCCAGCGTAGCTACCATGTCGGGGCTGCTGCCGGCATGTAGCGCGCAATTTGACATCACTCCGGCGGCAGTCAGCGAAGCGGTTACGCTTCCGGCAACACTGGTATCCGCCAGGAGCGGGTCGACAATATCGAGCGCAACGCCACCCAAGGCCAGATGGCAGGCCGACCAGCCCATCCATGCGCCGATTTCAAGTGCTGGCTGACCAGCGAATAGGCGAGCCGTGTTGTGGAGTAGCAGCGCTTCATCGCGGCTGATGAAGCCGTTGGCAGGTTGGCGGATGTCGACGTACCACTTGTGTGGCACTTCCTTGCGCAGGAAAGGAGCATTTTGCCGGTGGCGGTTGCCCTCGACCATGTTGGGAAAGGCTGCATCAGGCGTTACGATCTGATAACCGGGAGAGACGTAATCGTAGGTATGAAAATCTGCTGCCAGGTTTTCCACCGCAGCGCGGCGCAGGAAGGGTGAGGCATCGAGCCGCTTGCCCGCCATCTGGAGCTTCATAAATGCACGCCGCTCGTAAGGTGAAATTGGTGTGCCGTCGGCGAAATGCGTGTATTTGTAGGGGTGCGGGAAAGCCTCGCGCGCCTGCGCCAGCTCGTCGGCATAGCCGGCTGAAAATGAGCGCCACCAAGCGTTGTCGGAAAGGTCGCGGGGGAATAGCTTCGACAGGATGTGCGGGCGTTCCGCTTGCCAACCACTTAGGTGTAGAAGGACGATCGCGTCCTGCCCGACTTGAGGGCCGCCGCTGGATGTAGCTTCGAAATTCTCTCCCGGTCGCAGGCACCAAGGGCCGAAATTCAAACCGCGTGCCTTCTGTATCAGTACCTTGTCAAAATAGGTCGGTACCAATGCCAGCCAGGTTTGGTCGGCAAAAAATACAAAGCGCTGGTGCGGCTGCAATTCGCGCGGCAAAAAAGCATCGACCTGCCCATGCTTCAGCATACGCTCGCGGAACCAGACGGCGAAGGCCTGCGCGACCGGACCGCGCCGCAGGCCGAGTACGCCACCGTTGTAGGGACCGTACATCGCCAGGATCAAGTCCTCGTCGACGTCGGCCCCAGGCTGGGCACGGTGGGCGGAGAGGACGATATCGTGATCGGCGAGCGGAGCGAACAGAGCGTCGAGCGGGCCGAAGCACACCATGTCCCCATCGAGATAGACCCAGTTTCTTAGCGTCGTGCGCTCACACAGCCAATGGTGCAAGCCGCCGCGCGCGACGTTGCACAACTCGAAGGCGTCGTAGCGGAACCGTAGCGCGTCGACCTCATCGCCATAGACCGCGTCGAGAGACAGTATCGTCAGCGTTAGCGCGGGGCTACCGACGAAGGCGGTGGCGCGCGCGGCAATTTCCGGTATCTCCCCCGGCGTCGCGTCGATGACCAGTAGATATACAGCAAGCGCCTTCTCGTGGCGCAGGATGCTGCGCACCAGTACGAGGAACTGCCCGATGTGGCTTTGCGAAGCGACTGTACAAATAGCCTTGGGGGTTGTCGGATTCATTGTCCGTTATCAGCAAACAGCGAGCCGTTTTGCACGCTGTTGGGGGCCGCTAGCCCAAAATGCCGCCAGATGCTCGCTGTCGCCACGCGTCCGCGCGGCGTACGCTGCAGGTAGCCCTGCTGGATCAGGTAGGGTTCCAGCACGTCCTCGATGGTGTCGCGTGCTTCGCCAATGGCGGCGGCGAGGTTGTCGACACCGACGGGGCCGCCACCAAATTTTTCCAGCATCGCGCCGAGCAGCTTGCGGTCCATCACATCGAGACCGAGATGGTCTACGTCGAGCATGATCAGCGCCGCATCGGCGATGTCGCGCGTGATGGCGCCGTCGTGTTTCACCTCGGCGAAGTCGCGCACGCGGCGCAACAGGCGGTTGGCGATGCGCGGCGTGCCGCGGCTGCGTTTGGCGATTTCGAATGCGCCGTCGTCGGCAATCGCACAATTGAGCAGGTGGGCCGAGCGGTGCACGATCAGGCCAAGCTCCTCGGGCGTATAGAACTCCAGCCGGGCGACGATGCCGAAGCGGTCGCGCAGCGGATTGGTCAGCATGCCGGCGCGCGTGGTGGCGCCCACCAGCGTGAACGGCGGCAGATCGAGCTTGACCGAGCGTGCCGCCGGGCCTTCGCCGATCATGATGTCGAGCTGGAAATCCTCCAGCGCCGGGTAGAGAATTTCTTCGACAACCGGCGAGAGACGATGAATCTCGTCAATGAACAGCACGTCGTGCGGTTCGAGGTTGGTCAGCAGCGCGGCGAGGTCGCCGGCGCGCTCCAGCACCGGGCCGGAGGTCTGGCGCAGATTGACGCCCAGTTCATGCGCGACGATGTGGGCCAGCGTGGTCTTGCCGAGACCGGGCGGGCCGAACAGCAGCACGTGGTCAAGCGCTTCCTTGCGCTTCTTGGCGGCCTCGATGAAGATTTCCAGTTGGCCGCGAATCTTTTGCTGGCCCACGTAGTCGGCGAGCTTCTTCGGCCGTAGGGCGCGTTCGAGGGCCTCCTCCTGCGTGGTGGCTTTTTCAGCCGTAATCAGCCGGCTGGCAAACGAGTCGGTTTCGATCATGATTCTAAGGTGGCTGTTTTTGACCAGCTTTCGACAAGGGTAAGGGCGAGAGCAAGAATGACCGGGCCGAGGAAGATGCCGACGAAGCCAAAGGCCAGAATGCCGCCGAAGACGCCCAGTGCGATCAGCAGGATCGGCAGGCTGGAGGTGCGGCTGATGAGGATGGGCTTGACGAAGTTATCGACACTGCTGATGACGGCCACACCCCAGATCACCATGAAGATGGCCCAACCGGTCTGCCCCTGGTCATACAGCCACCAGGCGGCGCCACCCCAGATCAGCGGTGGGCCGACCGGCACCATGGAGAGGAAGAATGTCCCCGCACTGAGTAGCAGTGCCGCAGGGACGCCTGCAATCAGAAAGCCGATCAGCGCCACGATGCCTTGCGCGGCGGCGGTGCCGACGATGCCGATCATGACGCCCATGATGGTGGTGCGGGTCAGGGCCAGCATGCGTTCCCCCAGTTCGCCGCCGATCTTGTCAGCCAGCAGGGCGGCGCGGCCGGCCAGCGCACGGCCATCGCGATAAAAGAAAAAGGCAATGAAGACAACCAGGGTCAGTTCAAGCAGACCCTGGCCGATCAGCCCGACGCTGGCGAGGAGGAATTTGCGGGTCGGCTCGAACAGTTGCTGACCAAGGCGGGTCAACTCTTCCTGGCTGGTGGCGAGCTGGCGCCAATAAGTATCGAGGGGTTCGCCAATCAGCGGCAGCGTGACGAGCCAGCTAGGCGGCGGATGGTCGCCCGACTCGAACCAGGGACGTAGCAGCGCGAGCAACTGGGTGACGCCATCGGTGACCGTGGCGGCGAGGTAGGACATCGGCAGCAAGATGGCCATGGCGAGCAGCAGGGTGAGCAACAGGGCGGCCAGCGTCGTGCGTCCCTTGAGCCGCGCTTCAATCCAGGCAAACAACGGCCAAGTGGTCAGGCACAGGATGGCCGAAAACAGTAGCGCGGCAAGGAAGGGGGCCAGCACCCAGGCGGTGCCGATGCCGAGCAGGGCAACCAGGGCGATGCGGGCGTTACGGCGCGTGGTTTCGTTCATGTCTCGTTCATGGCTTGGCGAGGGATTTTAGGGCCTGGCGGATGCCCTCCGAAACGCCGATGTCGGCAGGCAGGATTTTTAATGCGGCGGCGGCTTCGCGTTCGCTGTAACCCAGTGCCAGCAGGGCATTGAGAATGTCGCTCATGGCATCCGGGACTGCCGTAAATGCCGTCCCGCCAGCGCCGACTTTTATGCCGCCCCCTGTTCCGACCGGCAGCTTGCCTTTCAGTTCAAGCAGGAGGCGTTCGGCGGTTTTTTTGCCAATGCCCGGAATTTTCACCAGCCGTCCGGTTTCCTGCAGCGCTACGGCCTGCGCCAACTCGCCAACCGAGAGGCCGGAGAGGACCGCCAGCGCCATGCGTGCGCCGATGCCGGAAATTTTCAGCAACTGGCGGAACAGGGCACGCTCCGCCTCGGTGAGAAAACCGAACAGCAGATGGGCATCCTCGCGCACGACTAGGTGGGTGACGAGCGCGACCTTCTCGCCGAGATTTGGCAGATTGTAGAAGGTGCTCATCGGCACATCGATTTCGTAGCCGACGCCACTGACGTCGATGAGAATTTGCGGCGGGTTTTTTTCCAGCAGGGTGCCGGTGATGCGGCCGATCATGGGCATAGCTCCTCGATGCGTCGCACGAGGTTGTTGATCACCACCTCTTGCGGAAATGCCGCGTATTTTCGCGCAAAGGCCTGGGCATTGCCGGCGAATAAGGGATCGAAAACCACCCGTTGCAGTTTTTGTGGCAGGTCGTCCGCTGGTTTTTCCGGATCGACGAGCAGGCCGGCACCCATTTCCTCGACGCGACGTGCCATCAGGAATTGTTCGAGATGCCATGGCAATAGCAGAACCGGTTTGCCCTTGAGCAGGAAGCGCGTCGTCGTGGACAGGCTTCCATAGGTGATGGCGATATCGGCTTCCTGGCCGGTTCTGGCCAGATCGACCGGGGCCTGTGTGAATGTCAGATGGGGTGCAGCAAAACGCGCGATGAGCGTCTCGGGGGCACCCGGGAAGAACACCACCGTTGGAAGTCCGAGGGCGTACAAGGCAGCAAGGACGGCTTCATGGTGGCGTGCCTCGGTGCGCAAATAGGCGAAGATGCGCTTGCCGGGCACATCGGGCCAAGGTGCGGGGGCGCCTACCCCTGCATCTGGCAGATTGCCCCAGTAGCGTGCCGGCCCGCGCTGGGCATAGTGATCCAACTCCGGAAAACCGAGCAGGGTATCCTCGGCAACGTCGAACAACTGGGTGACGCCTTTTAGAGGCGATTTGCCGAAATGGGCCAGCACGGCATTGACGCTGGTCAGTGCCGGTTGCTCGATGGCGACGAATTGATCCGCCGGAATGGCCTGCCAGGGCCGCATATTGGGGGCAGGAATCTGGCGCGGCGGTACACAGAACCCACTGGAAAAGAGTACGGCCGGCAGGCCGAGACTGCGTGCAGCCAGAAGTGCCGTGGGGGCGTGGTCGGCGAGGAGGATGTCCGCCTGCGTCAGGCGCATCAATTCGCGCCAAGCAACGGTTAGGCCAAGCAAGTCGGCAGCATGGGCATAGCCGAAGCGCAGCAGGATGTCGGCATAGGACAGCGGAGGCCCTTGCTGGCCTTGCTCGGGAAAGGTGGGCGCCTGTAGCCAGGTAAATCCTTCCTGATCGAGCAGACGAGCTGCTGCAATGCTTGAAGCAACGCCCCAATGCACATGATGTCCTTGATCACGCAGGGCGCGCGCTAGTGGCAGGAAAGCACCCAGATGGCCTAGCCCGGCGCCAAACTCCCACGCATAAAGAATGTTCGCCATCAGACCAGTCGCCCATTTTTAACGCGATAGCCCTGTGTGGCCATGGACCCCAACTGCCCGCCATGGGCATGGCAAATCGCGCAGGCAAGTGCATCGGCAGCATCGGCCGAAGGTTCGCCCGGCAGTTGCAGCAGGCGGGTGACCATGTGGCTGACCTGTTCCTTGGCCGCCTTGCCATGGCCGACCACGGCCTGCTTGATCTGCAGGGCGGTGTATTCCGCCACGGGCAGGCCGGCGAGGACGAGGGCGGCGATGGCCGCCCCACGTGCCTGACCGAGCAGCAGGGTCGATTGCGGATTGACGTTGACGAATACCTTTTCGATGGCGGCTTCGTCGGGTTGATGGGCCGCGATCACCTCACTGATGCCGTCGAGCAGGGTCTTGAGGCGCAGTGGCAGGCTGTCCTTCTCGTTGCTGCGAATGCAGCCACTGGTGACGTAGGCGAGCTTCTGGCCGGTCTTGTCGATGATGCCGAAGCCGGTGATGCGCAGGCCAGGATCGATGCCGAGGATACGGGTAGTCGTGCTCATGTTGACTGTGAAGATACACCAGCGTGCCAGACGGCTTCCTGGCGCGGTAGGATTGGGCGGTTTGATGCGTATATCGAAAGCACGAATTGGTGGGCGTTGCTGTTTGCGCGGAAACTAGCCAAAAAATCGGAGTGGATGCATATCGACATCTGCCTGACGAGGAGGGTTCCATGAACCAGATGAAGATCAAGACCCGGTTCTATATATTGATCGGGTTCTCTGCACTGATGCTGCTCTGGGTCGGTATGACCGGCCTGACGGGCATTGGTGCGTCGAACATGACGGTGGCTGCGCTTTACAACGACAACCTGCTGTCGATCGAGCGGCTGAACGAGATCCGCAACAACCAGATGCAGATCCACATCACCCTTGCGGCGGCTCGCCAGGAGAGTGATGCGTTCGAGATCATCGCGCATACCGACAAGATCGCGGGCATGATTTTTCGCATCGATGGTTTGCTCAAGGAGTACGAGGCGCGCACCCTGGCGTCCGATGAGCGTGCGTTGCTGGAGGCTTTCGTCAAGGCGCGCATAAACTTCGGACGCACCGGCGTGATGCCGATGATTGACCTGCTGCAGGGGGAAAAGTTTGCCGAGGCGGATGAGTTACGCAAGACGGTGATGGAACCCGCTTATGCAAAGGCCTCTGCCGCCATCGATACGCTGCTCAAATATCAGGTCGACCATGCGCGTGCCTCCTACGAGGAAGCGAGTACGGCCGCCGCGCAGGTGCGCATGATCACGATTGGCAGCATGGTGGTCGGGCTGGCGCTGTCCATCCTGGCGGGGCTTTTCATCACGCGCGCGATCACTCGGAGTGTCGCCGAGCTGGTCAAGGCGGCCTCGGCGCTGGCGGAGGGCAATCTGGCGGCGCGTGCCGCCATTCGCGGTGGCTGCGAACTGGGTCAGGTGGGCCTGACATTCAACAAGATGGCGGAGGAGTTCTCGACCGTCTTGAGCCAGGTGCAGCAGGCATCGACACGCGTGGTCGATACCTCGGCGGGCGTGGCCGATACCGCGCGGCAGGTGGCCCAGTCTTCTCAAGGCCAGGCCGGGGAAGCGGCGGATGCCTCGGCCTCCGCCGAACGACTCAATCAGGCCATCGGCGATCTCGTCGCGCGCAGCGAACAGGCGGCCGGTGCGGCCGAAGAAACCAGCAACCTGGCGGTGCATGGGCAGCAGGTCGTCAATCAGGCAGTGGCCGGCATTCGCAACATTGCCGTTACCTTCGGCGAGTCGGCGCGGCTGGTGGATGCGCTGGGCAAGAGTTCCGACCAGATTGGCGCGATCGTCGCCGTCATCAAGGAGATCGCCGACCAGACCAATCTGCTGGCGCTCAATGCCGCCATTGAGGCGGCACGTGCGGGTGAGCAGGGCCGGGGATTTGCCGTGGTGGCGGACGAGGTACGCAAACTCGCCGAGCGCACAACCGGTGCGACGACAGAAATCTCGACCATGATTACGGCGATCCAGAGCGAAACACGGGGTGCCGTCCAGTACATGGAAGTCGGGGGGCGCCAGGTCGATAGCGGACTACAACTGGCCGAACAGGCGGGTGAAGCGCTCGAACGCATTAACGCAAGCATCCGCGCCGTGGCGGCGGCGATTCGTGAAACGGCAGCGGCAACCTCCGAGCAAGCCGCCACCAGCCAAGATATTTCCGGGCGCGTCGACAGCATTGCCCGCATGGCGATATCCAACAGCAGTTCGGTGGCTGGCACCACCGATGCCGTGCATGGCCTCAAGCAATTGGCTGAGGAACTGCAGGGACTGGTGTCGCGGTTCCGGCTGGCGTAACAAGCCTGGCGGCGCGCGACCGCGCGTCAGCGACGCGCGATATAGACGCCGCTGACCGCCAGTGCCATGCCAGCCAGCGCCAGACCACCCAAGGTTTCGCCGAACAGCAGCCAGGCCAGCAGCGCGGTGGTCGGCGGCGTGAGGTAGAACAGGCTGGCGACATTGACCGCGCTGCCGTGGCGGATCAGCCAGTTAAGCAGCGAAATGGCGCCAATCGACAGCACCAGCACCAGCCAGCCGAGGGCGAAGAGGAAGTCGCCGGTCCAGTTGATACGGAAACTGTCGGTGGCGAAGACGATGGCGCCGGTCACGATGGCACTGGGCAGAAATTGCGCCACCGAGCCGCTGCGCCAGTCGAAGTGTGGGCTGAAGCGTTTCTGGTAAAGCGTGCCGGCGGTGATGCCAAGCAGTGCTGCGAGGGCAGGCCACAGGGCATCGAATGCGAAGCCTGCCCCCAGCTTGTTCGCCACCACCAGCGCGACACCGATGAAGCCCAGCCCCAGTCCGAGCCACTGGCGCGGCAATACGTTTTCGCCGAGCAGACGGCCGGCGACGGTGGCAGTGAGCAGGGGTTGAAGGCCGACCACCAGTGCGGTGATGCCGGCCGGCAGACCCTTGCCGATAGCCACAAAGACACCGCCGAGATAGAGCGCATGTACCAGTAGACCGCTGATGCCAATATGCAGCCATTGGCGGCCGTCTCTGGGCCAGGGGGCCCGCCAGGCCAGTGCAATGCTGGTCATCAGGGCAATGACCAGCAGGTAGCGGACGAACAGGAAGGCGAGCGGTTCGGCATGGGGCAGACCGAACTTGGCACCGAGAAAACCGGTGCTCCAGAGGAAGACAAAAAGGAAGGGCGCCGCCTTGGCAAGCATGGAAGATAGAGCTGGCGGGACGACGCCGGCAAAAGTTGGCGCTGGCAGGACGGCGGCTAGCAGTCTTTATTCATCCATGACGGCAGTGGTATAGACCTCTTGCACGTCATCAAGGTTTTCCAGCGCATCGAGCAGCTTCTGCATCTTCACGGCGTCCTCGCCGGCCAGTTCGGATTCGTTCAGCGGCTTCATGGTGACTTCGGCGAACTCGGCCTTGAAGCCGGCCGCTTCCAGCGCTTCCTTGACGGCGAGGTAGTCACCGGGGCCGGTGACGATCTCGATTGATCCATCCTCATTGGTGGAGACATCCTCGGCGCCCGCCTCGATGGCGGCATCCATCAGCGCGGCTTCATCGGTGCCCGGCGCGAAGATCATCTGGCCACAGTGCTTGAACATGAAGGCCACGCTACCCTCGGTGCCCATGTTGCCGCCATGTTTGGCAAAAGCGTGGCGGACTTCGGCGACGGTGCGCACCTTGTTGTCGGTCAGGCTATCCACCATCACGGCCGCGCCGCCGATGCCATAGCCTTCGTAGCGGATTTCCTCATAGTTGACGCCCTCGAGTTCGCCGGTGCCCTTCTTGATGGCGTTCTCGATCTTGTCCTTGGGCATGTTGACCGCCTTGCCCTTGTCCACGGCCATGCGCAGGCGTGGGTTAAAGCTCGCGTCGCCCCCGCCCATCTTGGCTGCCACGGTGATTTCCTTGGCGATCTTGGAGAAGGCGGCACCGCGCTTTTCGTCCTGACGACCCTTGCGGTGTTGGATGTTTGCCCATTTGGAATGACCGGCCATGATGTGTTTCCCTTGGTTTTTGGTTGTGCTGCGTACAATCCGCGAATTCTACAACCCCCTCTGTGAGAGCCGCCATGATCCAGCCCTTGTCGATTGCCAAACATGGCGAAATTGAACTGCATCTTCTGCCCGCCCTTGCCAATCGCCACGGCCTGATTACCGGTGCCACCGGCACGGGCAAGACAGTCACCCTGCAACGCTTGACCGAGCAGTTCTCGGCGATTGGCGTACCGGTCTTTCTTGCCGATGTGAAGGGCGATCTTTCCGGTCTTGGGGCGGCGGGGACGCCCTCAGACAAGCTGCAGCAGCGACTGGACAGCCTGGGCGTGAGCGACTGGGCACCGCGCGCGAACCCCACCGTGTTCTGGGATGTGCTCGGTCAGTCCGGCCATCCGGTGCGGGCGACGATTTCCGACATGGGGCCGCTGCTGCTGGCGCGCCTGCTGGGGCTCAACGATACGCAAGAGGGCGTGCTGCAAATCATCTTTCGCGTGGCCGATGATGCCGGCCTGCTGCTGCTCGACCTTAAAGATCTGCGCACCATGGCGCAGTATGTCGGCGACAACGCCGCACAGTTCAAGACGCAATACGGCAACATCTCGGCGGCTTCAGTGGGCGCCATCCAGCGCGGTCTGCTGACGCTTGAAGAGCAGGGCGGCGACCGGTTCTTCGGCGAGCCGATGCTCGATATCAGCGATCTGATGCAGACGCAGGATGGCAAGGGCGTGGTGAATGTCCTCGCTGCCGACCAACTGATGAACTCCCCCAAGCTCTATGCCACCTTCCTGCTGTGGCTGCTGGCGGAGCTGTTTGAACAGTTGCCCGAGGCTGGTGATCTGGAGAAGCCGAAGCTGGTGTTCTTCTTTGACGAGGCGCACCTGCTATTCAATGACGCACCGGCCGCACTGGTCGACAAGGTGGAGCAGGTGGTACGGCTGATCCGCTCCAAGGGTGTCGGCGTTTATTTCGTCACGCAAAATCCGCTCGACGTCCCGGACAAGGTGCTTGGCCAGTTAGGCAACCGCGTGCAGCATGCCTTGCGTGCCTTCACGCCGCGCGACCAGAAAGCGGTGAAATCGGCCGCCGAGACGATGCGTGCCAATCCGGCCTTTGATGCGGCTGCAGTGATTACGGAATTGGGCGTGGGCGAGGCGCTGGTGTCTTTCCTCGACGAAAAAGGCCGGCCCAGTGTCGTCGAGCGGGCATTTGTCTTGCCGCCGGCTTCGCGCCTCGGCCCGCTCACCGATGGCGAACGCCAGCAGGCGATCCGTTCCTCCGTGCTCTATGGCCATTACGAAAAGGCGGTAGATCGTGAGTCGGCCCATGAGAAGCTGACGGCGCGTGTGGCAGAAGCCACCCCAGATACTCCGCCACAAAAAGTCGGCGCTGGCGAGACGGCACCCCAGCAAGGTGGTGGCCTGAGCGACCTGCTGTTCGGCCGCACCGGGCCGCGCGGCGGGCAGACCGATGGCCTCATGCAACTGGCGGCCAAGACCGTGGTGCGCACCATCGGTTCGCAGGTCGGCCGCGAGATCGTGCGTGGCGTGCTGGGGTCGCTGCTGGGCGGAAAGCGTCGCTGAGAAAGCAGGTAATCCCTGAAATGTATGACCAAAGCTGGATTGCCAGCTTCGGGTCGACATGCAATCATCCTAAGTGATGCATCACAATATGAGAACAACCCAACAACTATTCCTTATGCCGCTCCTATCCGCCGCCAGTCTGGCCTGTGCCGCCGATCTATCCGAGCAGGACTACTTCACCGAGTTGCCCGAAGTGCTGACGGTGACACGCCTTGCTCAGCCATTGAGCGATACCCCAGGGGCGGTAACGATGATTGATCGTGAGGCCATCCGCCGCTCGGGCGCACGAGACGTGACAGAGTTGTTGCGTTTGGCGCCGGGCTTTATTGTCAATCACAATGGAAGCGGCGCGCGTCCCGTCGCCAGTTATCACGCCGACTATGACGGCATTGTCAGACATCTGCAGGTTATGGTGGATGGGCGATCCCTGTATTCCAGCCTGTTGGTGGGAACCTCTAGCTATGCAATGATGGGCTTGGTGCTGGAGGATATTGAGCGAATCGAAATTCTGCGCGGCTCAAACTCGGCGACTTTCGGGGCCAATGCATTCATGGGCGTCGTGAATATCGTCACACGCCATGCGATGGATAGTCACGGAAAAATGGTGGCAGTCAATCTAGGCGAAGGGGGCGTGCGGGATGGCATGGCACGTATCGGCTGGGGTGATCGTTCGGCATCTTATCGGCTGACGGTGGCTCGGCAGGGAGACGCCGGCTACGCTAACCAGGCGGATGACAAAAAAATCGAACAGGGTCACTTTCGAGCTGATTGGCGTCTTTCGTCAAGTGATGAACTGATGCTTACCGCTGGCCATGCCCGATACGCCTTGGGGCTGCAAGATTCGACGACTGCCGCAGGGCGCACAGAGTTCTGGCGTAATAGCTATCTGAACCTGAACTGGACACGCCAGCTCAATGCGACGGATGCACTCAAGCTGAGCGCCAATTTTGATAATGAACGGTATATCGACTTCTTCCCCTATTACAGAGCGGATGGTGTCAGCCAGCGTAGCGAATTTGAAATGCAGCATGTTTTTTCTGCAGGTACCGACTGGCGCTTCGTCTGGGGTGGTCAGTATCGCCGTGAACAGGTTGTTTCTGGCGACCTGTTTCCTCAACAGCCGACTCAGCGCTTCCAGGTTTGGCGTGGCTTTGGCAACATCGAATGGCGGCCGCATACCCAGTGGGTGCTGAACGTTGGTGGCTTGGTGGAAAATCACTCGATTGTGGGGACATCCACTGCGCCACGCTTCATGGTGAATTTTCATGCACTCCCCGGTCATACCTTGCGTGCCGGGACAACTACCGCCTTCAAGCAGCCGACGCTGTTTGAGTTGCGTACCGACTGGCGCGACAGCAATGGGGTAGCCAAGTTCCGGGCAACGGGAAATGCACGAGCCGAGCGAGTTGATGCCACTGAGCTGGGCTATTTCGGTAATTTTCATCGCTGGCGTTTGACGGCGGATGTGCGCGTCTTTAACGAACAGATTCACAGTTTGCTGGGTTATTCGGTACCCCCGGGGGGTACCGCGAATGATGTGGTCAACAAGGTTGCCAATTCCCAGTACGGATGGGAATCGCAGTTGCGCTGGCGCCCATGGGATGGAACCGAGCTTTGGGCCAATTACACGCGGTTGCGCCTGATTCCAGAGGCTGCCTCTCCCGCACCGCAGGATCGCTATCGCGCACCCCGCAATATTTCTTCCATCGCCTGGTTCCAGTCGCTCCCCTATAACGTTGAGATGACGCTGATCCATTACATGGTGGCCGAACGCTTCGTGATTCGCCTCAGTGATCTTATTCCTGATTTCCAGCAGACCGACCTGCGCCTGGCGCGCAAGTTCAGCATGGGTACGACCAAGGCTGAGGCAGCCGTCATGGTTCGGGCAGCAGGTGGCGGCGACCTGGATTTCGTCGAGCGTAACAGGCCGGCTTACTATGTGGATCGCCGCATTCACGCTTCATTGAGGCTTGAATTCTGACCATGCGCCGATTCGCCACTCACCTTCTCCTCGTTTGCCTGCTGGTGCTGTCATTGCCCGCCGCAGCCAAGGACCGGGTCTGGGTGGTGATGTCCGGCGAGGAAGGTGTCTATGCTGAAACGGCGATGGTGTTGCGTAGCGAACTGGAGGGCGAGGCTACCTTGAAGTTTGGCGTGCCCGGCAAGCTGCTGGATACGCAGGAGGCCCCGCCGGCACTGATCGTGACGGTGGGAACGGTGGCCTTTGATACGACACACAAGTGGCTGAGCGAACGCTATGCCATCTGGGGGCACGTGCCGGTGCTGGCCACCCTGCTGCCCCGTAGTGCCTACGACGCGCGGGTGGCCGAGGCGGGGCGCTCGGGGCGTGCCATGTCTGCGGTGGTGTTGGATCAGCCGATCAGCCGACAGATGGCGCTGATCAAGCGCGCCTTGCCGAACTGGCTGCGGGTCGGCGTGCTGCTGGGGCCGCAGACGCGCCCCCATTTGCCGCTGCTTGAGCGCCAGGCGCGTCTGCGTGAATTGCGCCTGATCGCGAGTCCAGCCGTCGATAGCACTGAACAAATCTATCCGGCACTCAAGGAGGTTTTTGAATCTGCCGATGTGTTGCTTGCCTTGCCGGATTCGGTGCTTTACAGCAGCAGCAGCTTGCAAAACATCCTGCTGGCCAGCTACCGGGCACGCGTGCCGCTGGTGGCATTTTCACCGGCGTACGTGAAGGCCGGGGCGCTGATGGCGGTCTACACCACGCCTGCCCAGGTGGCTCGCCATGCGGCGGGTGTCGTGCGCGGCTGGTTGGTTGGCCGTGGCTTGCCCGCAGCGCAGCCGCCGCGTGAATTCGAAGTGGTGACGAATGCCTCTGTAGCAAACTCGTTGGGGCTGCGGATTGACGAGGCGGCGCATATTGCCGAAGATTTGCGCCGGGAGGAGGCAAAACAATGAGTGCATTTCAGCGCTTCGGGCTACCGTGTTGCCTTGCGCTCTGGATGAGTCTGCCGGCCTGGGCCGAGAGCGCCACGTCGCTTGAATCGCTGATGCTGGCCAGCCTTGATGAACTGATGTCAATGCCTGTGACGATTGCCACGCAATCGCCGCAATCGGCTTCCCGGGCGCCTTCTGTGGTGTCGGTGATCTCCGCCGAGGATATCCGGGCGACCGGGGCGACCAATGTCCTCGATGTCTTGCAGAGCGTACCGGGTATCTCGCTGCGCCTTAATCACTTTGCCAACAAGCCGCTCGTGTCGGTGCGTGGCGCGGCGCCGAAATACACCCTGATGATGATCAACGGCGCACCGCTACGTGAACTGGTGTGGGGCACCGGTATTTATTGGCGTGGCCTGCCCGTCAGCATGATCGAGCGTATCGAGGTGATTCGTGGGCCCGGTTCAGCCCTCTATGGGGCGGACGCTGCTTCGGGGGTGATCAACATCGTGACCAAGACGGCCGGGCGGATACAGGGTTCCGAGGCAGGCGTGCGCCTCGGCAGCTTCGATACGCAAAATGTCTGGGCGCAACACGGCACGAACTGGCACGGCTTTGACATCGGCCTGACCCTTGATGCCATGACGACCGATGGCCATCGCCCCGACATTGCGGTGAACAAAGCCACCTACAAACGAACAGAACGCGCCGACTATGGTTACGACAACCTTGATCTGCGGCTGTCGGTGAGCCGCGACAACTGGCGCGTGCTTGCCGATCACCGCGCCAAGGACAACCTGCGTGTTGGCCTGACCGGCGGCCGTTATTTCGATGACCAGACGCGAGGGAGTGAGAACGATACCAGCCTTGCCTGGCTGTACAGCAATGCCGGCCTTGGTACCGACTGGGGACTGGACGCGGAAGCGCGTTACCGTGTGGCTGAGTATTCCTCTGGCAATGGTTTTTTTGAAAGCCCTGGCGTTGTAAACCACCAGCGCTCGGCCGAGCAGCGCTTCAATGCGGAAATCAGCAGTGTTTACCGCGGCTGGCAGAACCATGCCCTGCGCGTTGGCGGCGGTTATGTCTGGCAGGACATCTATTACGACAGCAAGGTGGATCAAAACGGTGTGGCTACCGTATTCGTTCCGGAAACGGATCGGCGCAATACGTATCTCTTTGCGCAGGATGTCTGGACCCTGTCCGACCGCTGGGAGGTGACGGCCGGCGCGCGCTACGACCACTATGCTGATTTTGGCGGCACCTTCAATCCCCGCTTGGCCGTGGTCTGGCGCACGACGGAGCGTCTGACCACCAAGCTGATGGCGGGCCGGGCCTTCCGCGCGCCCTCCTTCTTCGAGTTGTATGCCAATACCGGGGCGACGACGCCGAACCCAACATTGAAGCCAGAGAAATCCGATACCGTGGAACTGGCCTTCGCGTGGCGCGCCAGCCGTGATCTCAACCTCAATGCCAATCTGTTCCATATGCACCAGGCGAATCCGATTGTTGCGATCGATCCCTTCCCGCAGAAATTTTTTAATGTCGATGCCCATGTGATTCGCGGCATTGAGCTGGAGGCGCAATGGCAGGCCACGCCGACCTTGCGCATGCAGGGCAATCTCACCGTGCGCCGCGCCGACCAGGAACAGTTCACGCGCCTGAAGGTGGTCGATCATTTCGCCATGGCTGACCGCGATGCCTACCTGCGTGCGGACTGGGCCTTTCTGCCGAAATGGAACTGGAACCTGCAGGCGAACTGGACGGGCAAGCGTCCCCACCAGGCCAGCACGGATACCCGGTCGACGCTCGGCAGCAACTGGGTGACGGACACGACGTTGCGCTACTACCATGGCAGTGAATGGGAGTTCGCCGCCAGCATCCGCAACCTGTTCAATACGGATGCACGGGTTTACTCGACCACGGATATCCCGGACTATCTGCCGCTGCCCCGGCGCAGTGTGTTTGCCGAGGTGCGCTACAAGTTCTGATGTTTTCTACATCAGTTTCAGACGGCGCGCGATCTCCAGCGACAGGATCGACTGATTCAGCGTGTAAAAGTGCAGGCCGGGCGCACCCAGGGCGATCAGTTGCTCACAAAGCGCTGTGACGACGTCGAGACCGAAGGCACGGATCGAATCGGCATCGTCGCCAAAGCCCTCGAACTTCTTGCGCATCCAGCGTGGAATCTCGGCGCCACTGGAATCCGCAAAACGGGCGAGTTTGCTGAAGCTGCCAATTGGCATGATGCCCGGCACGATCGGGATGGTGATACCCAGCGCGCGCGCTTCGGCGACAAAGTGGGCGTAAGCATCCGCGTTGTAGAAGAACTGCGTGATGGCCGAGTCGGCGCCGGCATCGACCTTGCGTTTGAAGGCGCGCAGATCGTCGCGCGGGCTTTTGGCCTGCGGATGCCATTCCGGGTAGGCGGCGACTTCGATACGGAAGGTATCGCCGGTTTCCTGACGGATGAATTCGACCAACTCGTTAGCGTAGCGAAACTCGCCAGCGTCAGCCATGCCGGAAGGCAGGTCGCCTCTTAACGCCACAATGCGGCGGATGCCCTGTGCTCGGTAGGTGTCGAGGATTTCGCGCAGGCCGTCGCGCGTCGAACCGATGCACGACAAGTGTGGTGCGGCAGCGTGACCTTCAGCAGCAATTTCCATGACCACGTCGAAGGTGCGCTCGCGCGTCGAGCCGCCGGCGCCGTAGGTGACGGAAAAGAAGGTGGGCTTGGCAGCCGCCAGCTTGCTGCGCACGGCGCGCAGCTTGTCGATGCCGTCGGCCGATTGCGGTGGGAAAAATTCGAAAGAGATTTCAGTCGTCATGCTCATTGACCATGTCTGGCGTGAAGGAAGAATTCGTGATTGCCGTCGGTGCCGGTGATCGGGCTGTCGAACCAGTCGAGGACGGTGAGGTGGTGGTCGGTGCAGCAGACCGTGAGCTTGTCGCGCACGGTGGGATAAAGCATTGGATCAGCCACAATGCCGCCCTTGCCAATGTGCTCAGGACCGACCTCGAACTGCGGCTTGACCAGCAGCAGCAGGTCGCCAAGCTTGGTGAGCAAGTGCGGCAGTTGCGGCAGGATAAGTGTGAGCGAGATGAAGGACACATCCCCGACAATCAAATCAAACTGCCGTCCCGCCAGCGCCGACTTTTCGAGATGGCGGGCATTGATGCCCTCGTGCGATTCGACCCGCGGATCGGCGGCAATGCTTGCATGCAGTTGGCCATGGCCGACATCGATGCCGACTACTTTTGCGGCGCCATGCTGCAGCAGACAGTCGGTGAATCCGCCCGTCGATTGACCAATATCGAGACAGTCACGACCATGCACATCAATCCCCGTATGCCGCAGTGCGCCGACCAGTTTGAGGCCGCCACGCGAAACATACTCGGCGTCCGGCGCTGGCGCGACGGCCAGTGGGGCATGTGCCGTCAGCAGCTGGGCGGGCTTGCGCAAAACATCGCCATCCAGACTGACTCTGTCTGCTTCGATCAGCCGCTGAGCTGCTGTTCGCGAAGGCGCGAGTCCTTGCTGGACGAGCAGCGCGTCTAGCCGCACCCCGTCATGCGGGATGAGGCTATGCGCCGCCGCGCGCACGGCGACCTTGGATTTCGGCCGTGCCGTGCGGGCATGAAACGAGTTCATGCTCATGCGGATTGCTTAGTAGCGATAGCTGTCGGTCTTGTACGGGCCGGTCTTCGGTACGCCGATATAGGCGGCCTGCTGATCGGTCAGTTCGGACAGTTGCGCGTTGAGCTTCTTCAACTGCAGGCGTGCCACCTTCTCATCCAGATGCTTGGGCAGGGTGTAGACGCCCACCGGATAGTCGGCGTTCTTGGTGAACAGCTCGATCTGCGCAATGGTCTGGTTGGCAAAGCTGGACGACATCACGTAGCTCGGATGGCCGGTGCCGCAACCGAGGTTCACCAGACGACCCTTGGCCAGCAGGATGATGCGCTTGCCGTCGGGGAAGATCACGTGATCGACCTGCGGCTTGATCTCTTCCCACTGGTACTTCTCGATCGAGGCGACGTCGATCTCATTGTCGAAGTGGCCGATGTTGCAGACGATGGCTTGATCCTTCATGCGCGCCATGTGGTCGTGGTTGATGACATGGTAGTTGCCGGTGCAGGTGACAAAGATGTCGGCCTTGTCGGCAGCGTAGTCCATGGTGACGACGCGGTAGCCTTCCATCGCCGCCTGCAGCGCACAGATCGGGTCGATCTCGGTGACCCAGACTTGTGCTGACAGGGCGCGCATGGCCTGCGCCGAACCCTTGCCCACATCGCCGTAGCCGGCGATCAGCGCGATCTTGCCGGCGATCATCACGTCGGTGGCGCGCTTGATGCCGTCGACCAGTGATTCGCGGCAGCCGTAGAGGTTGTCGAACTTCGACTTGGTGACCGAGTCATTGACGTTGATCGCGGGGATCTTCAGGTCGCCGCGCTCGTGCATCTGGTAGAGGCGATGCACGCCGGTGGTGGTTTCCTCGGTGACGCCCTTGATCTGGGCGAGGCGTGTCGAATACCACGTCTTGTCGGTCGCCAGCTTGGCCTTGATGGCGGCGAAGAGGATGGTTTCTTCTTCCGAGGTCGGCTTGGCGATGACGGAAATGTCCTTCTCGGCCTTGGCGCCGAGGTGCAGCAGCAGCGTGGCATCGCCGCCGTCGTCGAGGATCATGTTGGAATAACCGCCGTCCTTCCACTCGAAGATGCGGTGGGTGTAGTCCCAGTAGTCGACCAGCGTCTCGCCCTTGACGGCGAAGACGGCGGTGCCGCCCGCAGCAATCGCGGCGGCGGCGTGGTCCTGGGTCGAGAAGATGTTGCACGAAGCCCAGCGCACTTCGGCGCCGAGCGCGGTGAGCGTCTCGATCAGCACGGCGGTCTGGATCGTCATGTGCAGCGAACCGGTGATGCGTGCGCCCTTGAGCGGCTGGGCTTTGGCGTATTCCTCGCGGATTGCCATCAGGCCCGGCATTTCGGTTTCAGCGATGCGGATTTCCTTGCGGCCCCAGTCGGCGAGGCCGAGGTCGGCGATTACATAATCAGTCATGTTCAGGCTCCTTGAACGGTGACTGGGAGGGGCGAGGTCGCTATACATGCACGCCCACCCTTCCCAGTGCGGGTTGGGTGAGCGCCGTTAAAACAGTCCGAGCCTGGGGCCATGTGGCATGGAACCTCGCAACGCTCCTCGGAATGCGCGGCATTATACGCTGCCGGATGGTATGCTTGTGACTATGACAAAAGGGATAGCCGGGCGCCCTGCCGCCACGCTGCAGCAGATCATGATGGGAGTGCATGAGGGTGGCCCCAGCCTCTGTCCGGTGCTGCTTGAAGTGGATGAAGGCATCCAGCTTTGGGATGCCACGGGGCGTCGGCAGTTCTTCAATCCGGCCACCTTGCGTCAGTTCGGCGCGCTGGCAGAGCCTGAAACGGTCGGTTTCGAGGAGCTGGCCTCTGTCTGTCTGGATGTTGGCGGCTTGCCCTTCCCGCAGCATGAGTTCCCCGTTGCACGCGTGCTGGCGGATGGCTTGCCCTGCAGCGATGTGCTGGTTCGCCTAGCCGATGCAAGCCTGCCGTGCCACTGGTTGCGTATCAATGCCCGGCCTCTGTATGCGCTGGGATCGACCGAAATGGTGGGTGTGCTGAGTTCGACGGTGGATGTGACGCAACTGATCGAGCGTGCCCAGGATTTGCAGCGCCAGGCGCATTACGATGCCCTGACCGGCCTGCCCAACCGCGTCTTGCTGGCTGACCGCATGAAGCTGGCGCTGGCCCACGCGCGTCGTACGGGCGACCGGCTGGCCGTGTGCCTGATGGATCTGGATGGCTTCAAGCCGGTGAATGACACGCTCGGCCACAAGGCCGGCGACCGGCTTTTGCAAGAGATTGCGCGGCGGTTGGAAGAGGCCATGCGTGCCGACGATACGGCGGCGCGGCTGGGCGGCGATGAGTTCGCGTTGCTGCTGGGCGGGCTCAAGTCGCCGCAACAGGCCGAGCTTGCCCTGCAACGCGTGCTGGATGCGGTGGCGACGCCGCTGGTGATCGATGGCAGTCCGGTGCGGGTGACTGCGAGCATTGGGGTGACCTTGTTCCCCGGTGATGCCGGCGAGGCCGACCAGTTGCTGCGCCACGCCGATCAGGCCATGTACAAGGCCAAGGAGGCGGGTAAGGGCCGTTTCCACATGTTCAATCCGGCGGTCGAGTCGCGTATCCGGGCCAATCAGGGATTGCTGAAGCGTATCGAGGAGGCTCTCGACAAGGGCCAGTTTGTCCTTTACTACCAGCCCAAGGTCGACTGCCGCAACGGCCATGTGGTCGGCATGGAAGCGCTGATCCGCTGGCAGCATCCGGTGCTGGGGCTGCGCTCGCCGGGCGAATTCCTGCCGCTTATCGAGCATGATGACATTATCGTGCGGCTTGGCGAGTGGGTGATTGCCGAGGCGCTGCGGCAGATGGCGTTGTGGCGCGAGAGCGGCATTGATGTCCATGTCAGCGTCAATGTCTCGGCCCGCCAGTTTTTGCGCGGCGGCTTCGATGACCGACTGGCCGTCATGCTTGCCCATCATCTGCCCGGTCTGGAACGCAAGCTGGAACTCGAACTGGTCGAGACGGCGGCGCTCGAAGATGTGATCGCCGTGCGCAAGGTGATGGAACATTACCAGCAGCTCGGCATGAGCTTCGCCCTCGACGATTTTGGCACCGGCTATTCCTCGCTGGTGCATCTCAAGCGGCTGGCGGTGGACGTGCTGAAAATCGACCAGACGTTTGTGCGCGACATGCTCGACGACCCGGGCGATCTGGCGATCGTGCAGGGCGTGATCGGTCTTGCCGCCGCCTTCAGTCAGCAGGTGGTGGCCGAAGGCGTGGAGAGCATCGAGCAGATTCTGCTGCTGCTCGAACTGGGCTGCGATGTCATGCAGGGTTTCGGTATCGCCCGCCCGATGGCGGCTGAGCGCGTGCCGGGCTGGCTGACTGCCTTCCAGGCCGATCCGCGCTGGCAACTGGCGCGCAGCAGCTATCCGATGCGCGGCGATTTCGAATTGTTGTTGATGGAAGTGTCGCATCGTCACTGGCTGGAAAAAACTCGCCTGGCCTTGCAGCAGGGCACTGGTCTGCCGCTGGCCGACTACGGCAGTTGTCGCTTCACGCAGTGGTATGCCGAAGCGGGCATCCGTCGCTACGGCGGATTGGCGGAGTTTCGCGAAATCGACATGATCCACCGCAAGGTGCATCAACAGGCCGAAGCGCTGCATGCCTGTGTGCAGGCGGGCGATGACGCCGGAATCGAGATGGCACGACAGGCACTCGAAGCTGTCAATGAAAGCCTGTTGCAGCAGCTACATGCCTTCCGCATTGGTTTGATCGGCAGTACCAGTGGATAATCTGAGTACCTACAACGCAAGGATCCTGACATGGATAACACAACGCAAAACCTGGTCTGGCGAGAGGATTTCGCTACAGGCGTGGCCGAGATCGACGAGCAGCACATGATTCTGGTGCATACGCTCAACGAAGCCGCTACCAAGCTGAAACACGATACGAGTCAGGAGACGTTGGAGCAGATCACTCAGGATCTGTTGAGTTATGCGCTTTATCACTTCGAGACCGAGGAAGAACTGATGCAGCGCTACGGCTATGCGGAAGCGGGCGATGATGCCGCCGAGCAGCATCTGTCACAGCACCGCGCCTTTTCGGCCAAGGTCGTTAGTGTGCGCGATGGCCTCAAGTCCGGGATGAAAATTGCCGCCAGCGACCTGCTCGACTTTCTCAACAACTGGCTGGTGAATCACATCCTCAATACCGACAAGAAGCTTGGTGCCTTCATCGTCGCCAAGCGGCCGGTCTAGACGTTTTAGGCGCACTGGTTAGCCGAGCGGCTGGAACAGCACGTCGAGATCGTCGGCACCGAGCAGGTGCTTGCCTGCTTCCTTGCCCTGCACTAACTGATCAGCCAGGCCGCGCTTGCGTGCTTGCAGGGCGAGAATCTTTTCCTCGACGGTACCCTGCGTCATCAGCTTATACACAAATACCGGTTTGTCCTGACCCATGCGGTGGGCGCGCGCAGTGGCCTGCTCCTCGACGGCCGGATTCCACCACGGGTCGTAGTGGATCACCGTGTCGGCGGCGGTGAGGTTGAGACCGGTGCCGCCGGCTTTCAGGCTGATCAGGAACAGCGGCACACGGCCCTGCTGGAAATCGTTGATCTGGGTTTCGCGATCCTTGGTCTGGCCGGTCAGTTTGGCGTAACGAATATTCTGCTTGTCCAGTTCGGCTTCGATCAGGCTGATCATGCTGGTGAATTGCGAGAACAGCAGAATCCGGCGGCCTTCGTCGAGCAGTTCTTCGAGCATGTCCATCAGCAGCGTCAGCTTGGCGGACTCGGCATTGCCCTTGGCAACGATGGCCTTGGCAGATTCGAGCTTGACGAGGCGCGGGTCGCAACACACCTGACGCAGCTTGAGCAGCGCGTCGAGAATCATGATCTGGCTTTGGCCGACGCCCTTTTCGCGCAGAACCTCGCGGAGCTTCTGGTCGAAGACGACGCGCAGCGATTCGTAAAGATCGCGCTGGCCGCCTTCGATCTCGACCCAGCGGACGATTTCGGTGCGCGGCGGCAGTTCGGTGAGGACTTGCTCTTTTGTCCGCCGCAACAGGAAGGGGCGTACGCGCTCGGCAAGGTTCTGGCGCGCAGTCGGGTCGCCCTGCTTCTCGATGGGGGTGCGGAAGATGCGGCCGAAACGATCCGCCGTGCCGAGGAAACCGGGCATGAGGAAGTCGAATTGTGCCCACAGTTCGCCGAGGTGGTTTTCCAGCGGTGTGCCGGTGAGCGACAGACGATGGCGCGCCTTCAATTGCCGCGCCACCTGGTGCGCCTTGGCCTTGGGGTTCTTGATGAACTGCGCCTCATCGAGTACCAGCAGGTGGAAGGGTTGCGCCAGCAGTGTTTCCTGATCACGCACCAGCAGCGGGTAGGTGGTGAGCACGATGTCGGCCGTGGCGATCTGGCCGAACAGGGCGGCGCGGTCGGGACCATGCAGGGTCAGCACGGTGAGGTCCGGCGTGAATTGCGCGGCCTCGTTCTTCCAGTTGGCCATCAGGCTGGTTGGCGCGATGACGAGGCTGGGACGGTCGGCACGGCCGGAGAGTTTTTCCAGCTGCAGATGCGCCAGCGTCTGTACCGTTTTGCCGAGGCCCATGTCGTCGGCGAGGATGCCGGCCAATCCGTACTCACGAAGAAATTGCAGCCAGTTGAGGCCGTCCTGCTGGTAGTGGCGCAACTCGGTACGAAATGTCGGCGCTGGCGGGACGGCAGTAATACCGGAAAAATCCTTGAGCTTGGCGCCGATGCCACGCAGCCGTTCGCCGCCCATCCAGTGGGCCGGCTGCTCATCGAGCATGGCCAGCACGGCGGCATGGTGGCGCGACAGACGCGGACGTTCCTCATCGAGAAATTCGACCAGCGGCAGCAGCCAGGCACGCAGGCGGGCCACCGGCAGGGGCAGGATGCGTTTGGCGTCGATGGCCACCGGCACGGTGGCGTCGTCGGCCATGTCCTTGAGTCGTGCGAGGAGTTGCGGCTGTTCGGCGATCAGGCGGATCAGCGGCGGCACCAGACTGATGCGCTCACCACCGATCATCACGCCGAGGTCGAGCGTGAACCAGTCGCCGCCCGGCTTTTCTGCTTCTTCCTCAATGGTAACGAACCAGTCGTCGGGACGCGCCATCTGGAACGGGAAGTCGTCGGCCATCGTCACCACGATGCCGGCATCCTCAAGTGTTTCAATTCCCTCGGACAGAATCGGCAGCCAGCCGACGGCATCCGGGCGGGCCGGAATCAGGCAGCTCGCCGTGCTGTCGGTGCGCTGGTAGTGCGGCCGAAAGTGTTCGAGGCTGTCCAGTCCGAGGGTCTGCAGGCGTTGCCAGACGGCGATTTCGGTGGCGCTGTCGCGTGCCAGTATTTTTGTCTCCCCCTGATGTTTAACGCGCATCAGGGGCGGCGGAATGGCGCAGCCGATGACCGGTGGCAGACCGGGGTAGTCGAAGCTCAATTCGGCCAGCGCGATATCGTCAGCCAAGGTGAACATCTTGGTATGACGGATGCGCCCCAGTCGCAGGTGCAGGCGCGCGATGGGCGGACCGGCGGGTGCACTGGTCTCCATTACGGCCGGCAGCGGCAGGGCAATGCCGAGGTTTTGTTCCAGTGCGGTCAGCCGCGCATGCGCCACCAGCGCGTCGGCCTCATTGAGCGGCGGGGCGCGCATCAGGCGGTCAACCAGGGCGTCAGGCAGGTCGTTGCTGAGCAGGCCGATCTCGTGGGTGGTGGGATCAAAATAGGTGGCCGGCTGGGTCGGCAGGCGCAGCACCGCTTCCGGCAGTTCATAGGCGAGGCGTTGATGACCTTCCGGGTCGCGCTGCCACGCGAGGGTGATGTCGCGCGCTGCGCCCATGCGCAACGGTTGGTCCGCACTGTCACCGACGAACAGCCGGCCGGTGCGCACGGCGGCACACAGCAGTGTGTAGCCGGATTCGCCGCTCAGCGAGGCGATCACTTCACGTTGGTAGTAGCGCACTTCCTCCTGGCAGGCGAGCGCCAGACGCAGCACGGAAACGTCTTCCGGCAAAACAGAATTGTCTACGTTGGGACGCAGGTCGTGGGTCGGCGGCATCCAGATTGCCGGCTTGCCCAGTCCGCCTTTCTTGAGGCAGCGACTTCTGCCGATGCCGAGCGTGCCGCGCAGTGGATCGAGCAGATAGACGACGCGGAATTCGGCGTCGATGACTTCGGGCCCGTTTTCCGGCGTAGCCGGTTCTTCGATGCCGGCCAGCCAGGCGAGGGCCTCGGGACTTGGGTCGAAATCGGTGTCGGTGGGTGCGGGCGGGATTGTGGGGTTGATCGGGTTGGCGGCGAGCGGGGCGTCAGGCCGTGCCAGCGCGGTCAGTAGCAGGGCTACCGAGTGCTTGCAGTTGACGCCGACGGCGCAGGTGCATTCACCCTCGACCATGAAGACCAGCCCGGTCTCAACATCATAGGCAATCGAGACTTCGGCGGCATAGGGCAGCTTCGTCGAGCCGCGCACCGAGCCGCTGATGCGGATGCGGCCCGCTGTGTTGTCGAGCGAGACCACGCGCACGCGGTCGCCGCTCTTGGCATATTGCGTGCCCCGCAGCAGCGATCCCTGGTCGAAATAATCGAGCAGATCAGGGATCTGCAACAGGGCTCGCGACGGCGGGGTGGATGTCAATGCTTAGAGCCCGGCATCCGACTTGAGTGCCTGCACCTTGTCGAGCGCTTCCCAGGTGAACTCCGGCTCGTCGCGGCCGAAATGGCCGTAGGCGGCGGTCTTCTCGTAGATCGGGCGCAGGAGGTTGAGCATGTTGACGATGCCTTTCGGGCGCAAGTCGAAGTGCTTGGTGACCAGCGCGGCGATCTTCTCGTCGCTGATCTTGCCGGTGCCCTGCGTGGTGACCATCACCGAGGTCGGCTGGGCGACGCCGATGGCGTAGGAGATCTGTACCAGACACTTGCTGGCAAGGCCTGCGGCGACGATGTTCTTGGCGACATAGCGGCCGGCGTAGGCGGCCGAGCGGTCGACCTTCGAGGGGTCCTTGCCGGAGAAAGCGCCGCCGCCGTGCGGCGCGGCACCGCCGTAGGTGTCGACGATGATCTTGCGACCGGTGAGGCCACAATCGCCCTGCGGGCCGCCGACGACGAAACGGCCGGTCGGGTTCACCAGATACTTGATGTCGCCCTTGATCAGTTCCTTGGGCAGCACCGGCTTGATGATGTCCTCGATCACCGCCTCAATGGCTGAGTCCTTCATCCTCGGGCCGTCGGACATTTCCGGCGAGTGCTGGGTCGAGAGCACGACGGTATCGATGGCAAAAGGCTTGCCGTCGACATACTTCACGGTGACTTGCGACTTGGCATCCGGACGGAGCCACGGCAGGCGGCCATCCTTGCGCAGCATCGCCTGACGCTCGACGAGGCGGTGCGACAGGTAGATCGGCAGCGGCATCAGGGTTGGGGTTTCGTCGCAGGCATAGCCGAACATCAGGCCCTGGTCGCCGGCACCCTGGTTGAGATAGTCATCCGAAGCGCGATCAACGCCCTGGGCGATGTCCGGCGATTGCTTGTCGTAGGCGACCAGCACGGCACAGCCCTTGTAGTCGATGCCGTACTCGGTGTTGTCGTAGCCGATGCGCTTGATGGTGTTGCGCGCCACGCCAATGTAGTCGACGTTGGCGGTAGTGGTGATTTCACCGGCGAGCACGACGAGGCCGGTGTTGCACAGCGTTTCGGCGGCGACGCGCGCGGTCGGGTCCTGCGTCAGGATGGCATCGAGGATGGCGTCGGAGATTTGATCCGAGACCTTGTCGGGGTGGCCTTCCGAGACGGATTCCGAGGTGAAGAAATAATCGTTTGCCATGGTTGCTCCTTATATGCTCCCCGCTATGCTGGTCGTCGGACCAGCTCTGGGGGATCGGAGCAGGCGACGCTTTAGCAGTATTTCTCCACGCTCTCCTCGTGCATAAGCACTCGGATCGGGATCCGCCCTGCAAGTTGTCCTTGGCTGAAGCGATACTTCAGCGCCTTAACTCGGCGGAGGCGGCGATAATACCGCCTTTTCGTCTTTGAAAAAACTGCGGAACAATATGGGTTTTATATTTCGTTTGCTGGCTTACCTGCCATTGCCGCTGCTGCACAACCTCGGGGCGCTGGCCGGGTGGCTGGCCTATGCGCTGTCGCCGGCCTACCGCCGCCATCTGCGTGACAACATGGCGCTGGCGGGCGTTGAGGCCGTGCGTTCCGCTGCAGTGGCCGAGGCGGGCAAGACGGTTTGCGAGTTGCCCAAGCTGTGGCTGCGGCCGCAGGATGAGGTGGTGAGCCGGGTGGCTCAGGTGAGCGGCTGGGAATTGGTCGAAGCGGCCTGGCGCGACGGCAAGGGCATCCTGTTCATCACGCCGCATCTGGGTTGTTTCGAGATCACGGCGCAGTACTACGCTACACACAAACCCATTACCGTGCTTTATCGCCGGCCCAAGCAGGCTTGGCTGGGGCCGATCATCGAAGCGGGGCGCGGCGCGAACCTGAAACTGGCACCGGCCGATGTGTCCGGTGTCAAGAAACTGCTCAAGGCGCTCAAGTCCGGCGAGGCGGTCGGCATGCTGCCCGATCAGGCGCCCAAGGAAGGCGAGGGCGTGTGGGCACCGTTCTTCGGCAAGCCGGCCTACACCATGACACTGGCCGCGCGCCTGACGCAAACCGGGGCAACGGTGATCTTCGCCTATGCCGAGCGCCTGCACTACGGCGCCGGCTACCACATAAAACTCTTTGCGCCGCAGGGAGAAACCGCGACGCCCGCTGACATCAACCGCGAAATCGAGCGTCTGGTGCGAATGTGCCCGGAACAATATTTGTGGGGCTACAACCGCTACAAGGGTGTCCCGCCAGCATGAGTCGCCTGGTGTTATGGCTGATGTGGCTGCTGCACTGGCTGCCCCTGCCGTGGCTGGCGGCTTGCGGGCGTGTGTTCGGCCGCCTGTTTTATCGCTTCGGCCGTGCGCGACGGCATATTGCGCTGACCAATCTCGGTCTGTGTTTCCCTGCCTTGGGCGCAGCCGAAAAGTCGGCGCTGGCGAGACGGCACTTCGAGGCTTTCGGCCGCAGCTTTCTTGAGCGTGGCCTGTTGTGGTGGGCGTCGCCCGAACGTATCCGTCGCGTCGTCCGATTGGAGGGACTGACGCACATCCCCAAAGACCGTCCGGTGATTTTGCTGGCGCCCCACTTTGTCGGCCTCGACATGGGCTGGACGCGCCTGACGCTGGAGCAAGATCTGGTCAGCATGTACGCGAACCAGAAGAACCCCGTATTCAATGCGGCGCTGTATCGCGGCCGCTTGCGTTTCGGTCATTCCGAACTGCTCTCCCGTCAGGAAGGCACGCGCCGCGCCATCAAAGCATTGAAGGCGGGCACACCGTTCTACTATCTGCCGGATCTGGACTACGGTCGGCAGGACGCCATCTTCGTGCCCTTTTTCGGCGTGCCGGCCGCGACGATTACCGGCCTGTCGCGACTCGCGCGCATAACCGGGGCGGTCGTGCTACCGGTGATCACGCGCATGCAGGACGACGGTTACGTGGTCGAGATCGGCACGGCATGGAACGACTTTCCCGGCGAGAGTGTCGAAGCGGATACGCGGCGCATGAACGCCCATATCGAAGCGGCCGTGCGGCCGATGCCGGAGCAGTATTTCTGGCTGCATCGCCGCTTCAAGACGCGCCCACCCGGTGAAATGCGGCCATATTGACCGCTTTTTGCAAAATGTCGGCGCTGGCCGGACGGCGTATCCTCGAATGATGAAAATCCGCTTTACCAAAATGCACGGGCTGGGCAACGATTTCGTCGTCCTCGACGCGACGGGTACCCATGGCCAGAATTTCGTGCCGAATGCTGCGCAGGCGCAGTGGCTGGCTGATCGCCACTTTGGGGTGGGCTGCGACCAGATTCTCGTCGTGCAGCGCCCCGAACGCGAGGATGCCGACTTCCGCTACCGTATCTTCAACGCCGATGGTGGCGAGGTCGAGCAGTGTGGCAACGGCGCACGCTGCTTCGTGCGTTTCGTCCACGATCAGGGGCTGACTGACCAGCGCGAAATCCGTGTCGAGACCGAGGCCGGCCTGATCGAGCCACGGCTTGAGGCCGACGGGCAAGTGACGGTGAATATGGGCGTGCCGCGTCTCGCACCGGCAGACATTCCCTTCCTGACCGAGACCGACGATCTCGTCCAGACGCTTGAGTTTGCCGGCCGCAGTGCGCAGATCACCGCCGTTTCGATGGGCAACCCGCATGCCGTGCAGGTGGTCGACAACGTCGACTCCGCGCCGGTGGCGCGTGACGGCCCACTGATCGAGGCCCATCCATCCTTCCCGAAACGCGTCAATGCCGGTTTCATGGAAGTGGTCGACCGTCACAGCATTCGTCTGCGCGTGTTCGAGCGCGGTGCCGGCGAAACGCTCGCTTGCGGCACCGGTGCCTGTGCCGCCGTCGTGGCCGGCATCTGCCGTGGCCTGCTGGACTCCCCCGTGCGCGTCGAGACGCGTGGTGGCGAACTGACCATTGCCTGGGACGGCATGGGGCAACCGGTGCGCATGACCGGCCCGGCCGTCACCGTGTTTTCCGGCGAAATCGAACTTCCCAAGGAGCTTTCATGAATCTTGCCGCCAAGGATATTGCCCAGTACCTGAAGGATCATCCCGATTTCTTCAACCAATACGCCGACGCGCTGGCGCAGATCACCATTCCCGATCAGCATGGCGGGCGTGCCGTGTCGATCACCGAACGGCAGATGGGCACCCTGCGCGACCAGGTGAAACGTCTCGAAGCCAAGCTGGCCGAACTGATCCGCTTTGGCGAGGAGAACGACGCGCTGCTGGCCAAGACCCACCGGCTGGTATTGGCGCTGGCCGGCGCCCCGGATACGGGAACGGTACTGCGCGTCCTCTATGCCCATCTCGGTGGCGATTTTGCCGTGCCGCATGTGGCCGTACGCCTGTGGGGCGTGGAGGGTGATCCTGGTGCCCCTGAATTCACGCCGATGAGTGCCGAAGCGCATGAGTTTGCCGCTTCGATCAAGCGTCCCTACTGCGGCACGGGTAGCGGCCCGGATGTACTGGCCTGGTTTGGTGACTGCGGCGTGCAGGTGCGTTCGTTGGCGCTGGTTGCCCTGCGGCGCGGTGCCGACGTGTTCGGCCTGCTGGCGCTGGGCAGCGAAGAGCCGCAGCGCTTCTATCCCGAGATGGGTACGCTGTATCTGGAGCGCATTGGCGAGGTGGCGGCAACGGCGTTGGCGCGCACGTTGCGCTGAGCCCGCCATGACCGATGCGTCGGTCGCCCAGTTTCTAAGTGAACTAGCGCATCAGCGCCGTGCCAGTCCGCATACGCTGACGGCTTACCGGCGCGACCTTGCGTTGCTGCAAGGCAGTGCCGGCGCCCGGCCGCTCGCCCAGTTGCAATCCCACGAACTGCGCCGTCAGGCGATGCGCCTGCATGGTCAGGGCTTGTCGGCGCGCTCTGTTGCGCGAACACTTTCCGCCTGGCGCGCCTACTACCGCTGGCTGTCACGACGTGGCGAACTGGCCGCCGATCCCTGTGTCGGCCTCAAGGCGCCGAAGCGGCCACGCGTGCTGCCCAAGGCACTCGGCATCGACCAGACCAATGCGCTATTGTCACTGCCGGCCGAAGACACGCTGGCCAAACGCGACATCGCCATGTTCGAACTGTTCTATTCATCCGGTCTGCGCCTCGCCGAACTGGCATCGCTCAATGTCGCGGGCGGACTTGATTTATCTGCGGGCGAAGTGACGGTCACCGGCAAGCGTGGCAAAACGCGCATGGTACCGGTGGGCGCCAAGGCCGCCGCCGCGCTGGCGGCGTGGCTGCCCGAGCGTGCCACACTCGCCGCAGCAGATGAACCGGCCCTGTTCGTCAGCCGGCGTGGCACACGGCTGACTACCCGCAGCATTGCGCTGCGCCTCGATCACTGGGCGAAGAAGAGCGGTATCGGCCTGCATGTCCATCCCCACATGTTGCGTCACTCCTTCGCCAGCCATGTGCTGCAATCCTCTGGCGACCTGCGTGCCGTGCAGGAAATGCTCGGCCATGCCAGCATTGCCACCACGCAAATCTATACGCACCTCGACTTCCAGCATCTGGCGAAAATCTACGACGCAACCCATCCGCGCGCGAAATCGAAATAGCTTACAGCGATACGATATTGCGGCAGTGTTATAGCCAGCGCGCCTGGTCGATACCCCATTTCTCGAAGGATTCGTGGGCGATAATTTTGTCGTGCACGGTGGAGAGGTCGAGAATCTTGGGGTCGAGGTAACACTTCTTGTCGGCGTGATAGAAGGTTTTCACGACGGGCTTGAGCAGGTTGTTCTGCGCGGTCTCGCGCACGATGCCCATGATGCCGCTTTCCATACGCACCAGCGAGCCGGCCGGGTAGATGCCGATGCCTTTAATGAAAGCCTGGACCAGGCTCGGGTCGAAGTGGGTCTTGCTCCATTCGTACATCTTGCGCAGCGCCTCGGTGGGCGGCATGCCGTTGTGATAGACGCGCAACGAGGTGATGGCATCGTAGACGTCGGTGATGGCGAGCATTTGGCCGTAGATGCTTATCGCCGCACCCTTGAGGCGATGTGGATAACCGCTGCCGTCGTAGCGTTCGTGATGCTGGGCAGCGGCCATGAGGGCAATCTCGCTGACGCCTTTGGTGTGCTTGAGCAGGTTTGCGCTGTAGGTAGCGTGCTGCTTCATGACGGCAAATTCGTCGTCGGTCAGTTTGCCAGGCTTGTTCAGGATGCGGGCGGGAACTTGTGCCTTGCCGACGTCATGCAGCAGGCCGCCGAGTGCCAGTTCCTTGATGATGTCGCGCGGCATGTTGAGGGTGCGGCCGAAGGCCACGGCCAAGGCGGAGACGGAAACCGAATGCTGGAAGGTGTATTCGTCTACGGTTTTCATCTGCGCCAGCGGCAGCAGCGCGCTGGGGAAGCGGAAGATGGAATCGAGGATGTCATCCACCAGCGGTTCGCACTGATCCACCTCGATCTGCTTGCCGAGACGGATGTCGGCCATCATGTTGCCGACCAGTTGCGTGGCATCCTGATGCAACTTGCGCGCGCGCCTTACTTCCTCGGCATGCAATCCGGTTGGCAGGATGATCGGGCCTGATAGCTTTGCCGTGGGCTTTTCCGAGACTGCAGCAGGTGCATCGGTCACGGTCGCCACAATATTGTCGGCTGCAGGTGCATCGGTCGATGCGGTCGGGACATCCAGCCCGCGACTGGTGTCAATGTACGCCTCGACAATGCCGGCATCACGAATCTTGCGGATGGTGTCGTGATCCTTGATCCTGAATTGGTTCGACAGAAATGGATGGTCGATCCAACTGCATTTCAGATCATGGATGTACATGCCGACGGCGAGTTGGTCGGTGGCTATGGTCTTGATCACATCGGATCCCCTGATTGAGCTATTGGTGGCGGATGCAAGTCTCTTGTTGTGTGTGCGGGGGACATTGCAGGCCTCCATTCAGAGGTCATTTCAGACCCCCAAATGGCGGTTTGATCATACGGATCGCCCCCTATCGGTGTCAATATGACGAACGATCTATTGCTATGGTTAAATATCAAGATAATCAATGTGTTGTGTATTTTTATTGGGGTGTGGTGAATGGGTTTGCGGACACCCCCTTAGGCGGGCTGTAACGTATTTGCATTGCGGCCCACTGTAGGTCGGCCTATGATTCGCACAGTAGGCGCACTGCAATCGGTGGCGCCATTTTTCAGACCACGGTGGCTTGCGCACGAGTTAGGTAACGTTTGGTGCGTTCATGAAACTTCCCAAGAGTTTTTCTGGCGATTTCTGGGGCGGCATGGCCGCCATGCTGGTGGCCATGCCGTCGGCGATTGCCTTTGGCGTGACGATCTATGCGCCGCTCGGTGGCGGTGCGGCCGCCGTCGGCGCGATGGCCGGCATCCTCGGCGCGATGGCGCTTGGCTTGGTGGCCGCATCGCTTGGCGGCGCCCCACGCCTGATCAGTGCGCCCTGTGCGCCGGCCGCAGCAGTGCTGTCTGCCTTCGCCATCGAGATGCTGCATGCCGGCCACGAAACTGCCGCCATCATGTTGATGCTGGTGGTGCTCGGCCTGCTGGCCGGCGTCCTGCAAGTTGCGTTTGGGTTGCTACGCCTCGGCAAGCTGATCGAATACATGCCCTATCCGGTGGTCAGCGGCTACCTCACCGGCGTCGGCCTGATCATCATCGGCAGCCAGGTGCCGAAGCTGCTCGGCGCTGCGCGCGGGGTGAATGTCTGGCATGCGCTGACTGATCCGGCGCAATGGAATCTGCCAAGTCTCGCCATCGGCGTGATGACGGCGCTGGTCATGGTGACCGCACCCAGATTCATCAAGCGCATACCGGCGGCGATTCTTGGTCTGCTGGCCGGCGTGCTGACTTACTTTGCGTTGGCGCTGGCCGGCGTGGTGCCCATGGTGACGGCCGCCAACCCGTTGGTGATCGGGCCGCTCAGCAGCGGCGAGGGCGGCGGTTTTCTTGAGGGCTTGAGTACCCGCTGGCAGGCCGCCGGGGCACTGGATTTCGCCACGCTGTCGCTGCTGATCTTCCCGGCGCTGACGCTCGCCGGTCTGCTGTCGATCGACACGCTGAAAACCTGTCTGGTGCTCGACTCGCTGACCCGCTCGCGCCACCAGTCGAACCGCGAACTGATCGGCCAGGGCGTCGGCAACATCGCGTCGGCGACCATCGGCGGCATGCCGGGCGCGGGCACGATGGGCGCCACGCTGGTCAACCTCTCCTCGGGCGGCAACACGCGGCTGTCCGGCGTGTTCGAGGGAGGCATGGCACTCGTTGCTTTTCTGGTGCTCGGCAGCTTGATCGCCTGGGTGCCGGTTGGTGCGCTGGCTGCGATCCTGATTGTCATTGGCGCGCGCATGATCGACAAGAACAGCCTGCACTTCCTCAAGTCACGTGCCACCATCCTCGATTTCGCCGTGATTCTGTCCGTGGTGCTGACTGCGTTGTTCGTCGGCTTGATTCCGGCCTCGCTGGTCGGCATCCTGCTCGCCGTGATCCTGTTCATCCGCGAGCAGATCGGTGGTGCCGTGATGCGCCGTAAGCTGGTGTGCAACCAGCATTTCTCGCGGCGCGTGCGCACCCATGAGGAAATGGAAATCCTCACCCAGCAGGGTGAGCAGGCGGTGATCTGTGAACTGCAGGGCAGCCTGTTCTTCGGTACGACCAGCCAGCTCTATTCCCATCTCGAACCCGAGCTGAAGACGCGTCGTTACCTGATCCTCGACATGCGCCGCGTACAGACCGTCGACGTCACGGCCGCGCACATGCTCGAACAGGTCAAGGACATGCTGGCCGAGCGCGAGGGCACGCTGATCTTTGCCAGCATTCCGCCGCAACTGCCGTCCGGGCTGGACATCGAAGCCTACCTGCGCGAGGTGGGCCTGCTTGAAGCAGCAGGCCATGTCCGGGTATTCGATGATGTCGATGGTGCGCTGGAGTGGGTGGAGGATCAACTGATCGCCACCGCCGCCCTGGCGCTGGCACAGGAAACGCGCCTCGATCTGCATGAGATCGAATTGTTCCGTCATCGCAAGGAGCACACCCTACAGGCGCTCGAACTTTGCCTCGAAGCGCGCCATGTGGCGGCGGGCGAAAAGATCTTCGCGCGCGGCGATACCGGCGACGAGCTGTTCCTGATCCGTCGCGGGGCGGTGCGCATCCTGCTGCCGTTGACCGAGCGGCAAACCCACCATATCGGCACCTTCGGGCGCGGCGCTTTCTTCGGCGAAATGGCCTTCCTCGATGGCGAGCCGCGCTCGGCCGATGCCCTTGCCTTTACCGATGTCGAGCTTTACGTGCTGTCGCGCAAAGTATTCGACCAGTTTGCCGAAGAACACAAAAAAGCCGCGCTGGGCCTGATGGAAGGCATCGCCAGCGTGCTGGCGAGCCGCCTGCGCTATACCACCGCCGAACTGCGCGCACTGGAGATTTGATTGATGGCTGAACTGATCCTGCATCCTGGCAAGGAGCGTTCCTTATTCAAACGTCACCCGTGGATTTTCGATACCTCGGTGGCGCATCTCGGCGGACACGCCCGTTCCGGCGACACCGTGACAATTCAGGATGATCGCGGCAAGCCGCTGGCGAAGGCAGCCTTTTCGCCGCAGTCGAAGATTCGCGCGCGTGTCTGGAGTTTCGATGTTGATACCACGATCGACCACGCCTTCTTCAAGCGGCGCGTGGCCGAGGCGGTCGCGCGGCGGCGTGCATTTCCCGAATTGGCAGGACAGGCCGGTTTGCGTCTGATCCACGCCGAATCGGATGGCTTGCCCGGCGTGATTGCCGACCAGTACGGCGACACCGTCGTCGTGCAATTGACCAGCGCTGGCGCCGAGAAATGGCGCAGCGCCATCGTCGATGGCTTGCAGAAGGCGACCGGCTGTGCGCGCATCTATGAGCGCTCCGATTCCGAAGTGCGCGGCCTCGAAGGGCTGGAACCGACCACCGGTTGGCTGCTCGGAGAGGTGCCGGCAAACGAGATCGTCATCGAAGAACATGGCGTGACCATGGCGGTCGACATCGTGGCCGGCCACAAGACCGGCTTCTATCTCGATCAACGCGATAACCGCCGGCTGCTTGCCGAACTCTCCAAGGGCAAGCGCGTGCTCAACTGCTTCTGCTACACCGGTGGATTTTCACTACAAGCCTTGGCAGGCGGCGCCGCCAGCGTGTTGTCCATCGACAGTTCGCAACCCGCACTCGACCGTGCCGCAGCCAATCTCGCGCTTAATCTGCGGCTGAAGGCGGCCAAAGCCGAATGGCGCTGCGCCAACGTCTTCGACGAGCTGCGCAAGCTGAAAGCAGCTGGTGAAACCTTCGACCTCATCGTCCTCGATCCGCCCAAGTTCGCGCCCTCGGCCAGCCATGCCGAACGTGCCAGCCGCGCCTACAAGGACATCAACCTGCTCGGTTTCAAGCTGCTGGCGCCGGGCGGTTTTTTGATGACCTATTCCTGCTCCGGCGGCATCGGCGTCGAACTGTTCCAGAAGATTGTCGCTGGCGCAGCCTGTGATGCGGGCAGAACGGCGCGCATCGTCAAGCGCCTGCAGGGCGCCGCCGATCACCCGGTCGATCTGGCATTTCCCGAAGGGGAGTATCTCAAGGGCTTGCTGCTACAGGCGGATTGAAAAGTCGGCGCTGGCGAGACGGCAGTAAACGACCCAATGCAGCAGATGATCTTTTCAGGTTGAGAGGTAGGGGCCACCCCAAAGCAGACTTACCAAACTGGCAATGTAGGACGAAACTGCTATCGACTACCGCAGACGTACGTAGAGCGCCGAGGTGGAACCATCCCCCGTGGGAATCTCTTTAACCTCGGCAAAGGACTGTGCGCGCACTAATGCCCCGAACTTGGGGTAACCAAAATTTCGAGCATCAAAAGCCGGATCGATCTTCTGCATCATGGCTCCCACAGCACCCATGGCCGCCCAGCCATTTTCCTTTGCGCTGGACTCAATGGCTTGGCTTAGAGATACCCGCAACGCCTTAGCCGGAGCCGAAACCGGCGCCGCAGGTGCCGCCATGATCACCCCACCGCCTTCCGCCGCCAACGGTTGCTGTGCAGCCACCGCGATAGATTCTGGCCTCAATATCTCTGTGTAAATGAACTTATCGCAGGCCGCAACGAATGGCTCAGGGGTCTTTTTCTCACCGAAGCCGTAGACAGCGGCTCCAGACTCCCTCAAGCGGGTGGCTAACCGGGTGAAATCGCTATCACTGGACACCAAGCAGAAACCATGGAGGTGACCTGTGTAGAGAAGATCCATCGCGTCGATGATAAGTGCCGAGTCAGTAGCGTTCTTACCTTGTGTATAGCGGAACTGTTGGACAGGTTGGACGGCGTGCTTATGTAATGTCTCCTTCCATGCTTTAAGGTTTGGTGTTGTCCAATCACCGTAGGCACGCTTAACCGTTGCAGTGCCATAGCGAGCAACCTCGGAAAGGAGTTCCGGCAGGCATGCAGCCTGCGCGTTATCTGCATCAATCAATACAGCCAGCTTGTCGTTTGCCATACGCCTCTCCTAACCGAGCAAGCCAACATTATGCTGCATGTATTTTGAGTGGCAGCTTCTGGCTGGACGCTGAGGCTGGTTCTCAAGGCAGAAATGACCGTTTCTGGCTGATCCTTGCCGTCTCACCAGCGCCGACTTTTACTTTTTCCGGGTTGCTTCGTAGGGCGCGACTTTATCCACCGTGAGCCGGTAGCCGGCGACGCCCCAGGTGGTTTCGCCGCGCTGGACGCTGAAGGTGCCGTAAGTCCAGATCGGCACCATCATCTTCACGCCGGTCAGCGGCTTGGTCGACTTGGCATGGATGACCTGATTGGCGGGCGGCGGCGGGGTGTGGATGCAGGCACCGAAGTAGGGGACGATGAGGAACTCGGTGACTTTGTCGCCTTGGCGTTCCAACGGCAGGGCGAAGCCGGCGATACGCCCCTTCTTGCCGTTCCATGCGGGCTCGGCGGGGGCGTTGTCGAAAGCCTGCTTGATGCGGTCGAGCGCTTCCATGGCGCGCGGATCGGAATCCTGCAGCTTCGACAGATCGAGTCCTTTGAATTCGGCGGCGGGGTCCCAGCCTTTGGGTATCAGTGCCTCCCACTTAATTTCCGGCCACGGGTCGGCAGCTTGGACAGTGGCGGTGAGGAGGAGGGCGGCAAAAAGACTGATCAAATGCATCGTCAATTCCTGGGAGTAAGTCCGTCGGCCAGCGACATGCGCCAGGCGCGCCAGCCGGGCACGAGGCTCGCAAGGAGGCCGGTGGCGAGTATAGCGGCGAGCAGCGCGAGCTCGCTCCCCGAGGGCGGGCGCAGCGCAAGGTTGACGCCGAAGTGCGCTTGCGCCAGCGGTGCCAGCGTGGCGATGCCGGCTGCCAGCAATGCCGCGCCCGCGAGCATGCCGAGTGCGGTGACGAGGAGGCCCTCGACGGTGAGCATCAGGAAGATGGCCTGCGGACTGGCGCCGAGCGCGCGCAGGATGGCGAGTTCCCTTCTGCGTTCATTCAGGCCGGCGAGCAGGGTCGCGGTCAGGCCGGCGAGGCCGACCAGCACGACCAGTGCTGACAGGACGAAGAGCGTGCGCTCGACCATGGCGAGCGTTTGCCAGAGTTCGTCGAGCGCCACACCGGGCAGGACGGCCAGCAGCGGTTCGCCCTTGTAAGCGTTGATGTGGCGCTGCAGGCGGAATACGTCGGCGCGGCTCTTCAGGCCGACCAGCAGGGCAGTGATTTCCTTCGGTTGCAGGTCAAACTTTCTGACCTGTTCGGCCGGAATGTTCAGCCCCGGTAGCGGTGCGCCGCCGGCCCAGTCAAGGTGGATGGCGGTGATGGCTTCGAGGCTGACATGCACGGTGCGGTCGACCGGCGTGCCGGTGGGCGCGAGCACGCCGACGATGGCGAAGGGCTTGTCTGCGTGATCCGCCCCCAGTTCGGCCATGCCGTGGGTCAGCGTGATGCGGTCGCCGGTGCGGTAGCCGAGCGACTGCGCGACTTCACTGCCCAGCACGGTTTCGAAGACAGCGGCAAAGGGCTTGCCCGTGGCGAAGGCGAGTGGCTGACCCGCAGCGTAACGAAAGTGCTCGAAGAAATCGGCCCGCGTGCCGACCACCGGATAGCCGCGATGGCTGTCGCCCATGCTGAGTGGCACTGCCCAGGCAACCGCCGGATGCGTGGCAATGGCTTCGAAGCTGTCCCAGCGGATGTTGTTGGTGGCATTGCCGGAATGGAACACGGCATAGAGCATCAGCTGCACGCCGCCGGTGCGGGCGCCGACCACGAGGTCGACGCCGGAGATCGATTGCGTGAAGCTCTGCCGTGCGTCGTGGCGCACGCGCTCGACAGCCAGTAACAGAGCGGAAGCGAGGGCGATGGCGATGAGCGCGATGCCGAGCGTGAGGCGTCGTGCCCAAGCGCTTTTCAGGGCCAGCAGCAGCACGGCCTTCATGCCCCGCTCCCGGTGGCGGCACGATTGATGTCGGCCAGCGACAGCACGCGGTCGAAATGCGCGGCGAGGCGCTGGTCATGGCTGACAAACAGCAGGGTGGCGCCGACGGCGGCGGCTTCTGTCAGCAGCAGGTCGATGAAGACTTGCTGGCGTTCTGCATCGAGTGCCGAAGTCGGCTCGTCGGCAATCAGGATTTCCGGTTTGCCGATCAGCGCACGCGCAGCGGCGACGCGCTGTTGCTGCCCGACCGAGAGTTCGGCGGCGGGCTTGTCCCAAAGGTCGACAGCGAGATCGAGGCGTTCCAGCAGGCGGGTGGCCTCGGTCGCCGGGTTGCCGGCGCGGGCGTATCGGCGCGCTGAGAAGGTGCAGGGCAACAGTACGTTGTCACGCGCCGAGAGCCAGGGCAGCAGGTTGAATTGCTGAAAGATGAAGCCGATGTGGTCGGCGCGGAAGGCGTCACGTCGATGGCCAGTGAGCACGGCGATGTCCTGGCCGAGCAGTTCGACACGGCCGCGCTCGGGCACGGCGACACCGCCGAGGATGGCGAGCAGCGTGCTCTTGCCGCTACCGGAGGGGCCCTGCAGGAAAACGCGTTCGCCGGTGGCCAGCGCGAAATCCGCGATGTCGAGGCACGGGCCGGCTTGGCGTGGCCAGCGAAAGACCAGATCGGAGAGCGCGATCATGCGCCCGGGCTTACCAGTCGATTACCAACTGAGGACAGGCGCCTTGGGCGTGAGCCGCTGCGCCCCTTGTCCGCTGGGTCCGACGCGCTGGACTTCAAGGCGATAGAGACGCTTGAAATGCTTGAACAGGGTGGTTTCGACCGACTTGAGCGCAGCGGGATTGGCGCAGCGAAAAACGTAGCGGGCATCGATATCGGCATGATGCGCTGCGCCTTCATGTTGATGCTGCGCGTGCTGGTCATCGCCGCCCGTGAAGGGCACCTGGACTTGCGCAGACTGCACCGTGCAGTTTGCTGTGGGGGTGGGCAGCCATAGTGTGGCGGCATCCTTCAGCACCTTGTCGGCGGCAGCAAGTGCCGCCTTTTCCTTGTCATTCTTTGGCGTGCGTTCGAAACCGACGGTCGCATCCAGCGGTAGTTCAAGGCCGAGCGTTACGCTGTCCTTGTCGATAACGACATCAAGCTGGCCTTCGCCGTGCTTGTGCTGGGCGTGAGCTGGCAGAACGAAAAACAGGCAGGCGGCGAAAAGGAGAGGTAATTTCATTTTGAAGCGCTCCGATCAGTGGGCGTGCGTGCTGCCGATGTAGACAATGGCGATACCGGCGGCAAGCAACAGGCCATGCCAGCCGATCGCCTGTTGCTCGCGCTTCAGGCGCGGCATCAGGTCGGCCACGGCGATGTAGAGAAAACTGGCGGCGGCGATGGTCAGGATATGTGGCACCCACTCCAGCGCGCGTTCGAGGGCCAGATAGCCGATGATGCCGCCGGCGAGTGCGGCCAGGCTGGAAATGCCGTTCCAGAGCAGGGCACGCCCCCGCTGCCAGCCGGAGGCCAGCAGGATGGCAAAGTCACCGGCTTCCTGCGGTACTTCGTGGGCGATGATGGCCAGCGTGGCCGCCCAGCCCAGCGCCGGGTCGGCGAGAAAGGCGGCGGCGATCAGCAGGCCGTCGGTGAAATTGTGAAAGCCGTCGCCGACCAGAATGGAAATCGCCTCGCCGCCGTGGGCATGGTGATGGCTGTGGGTGTGATCTTCGCAGGCATGGTCGTCGGGATGGGCGTCGCCGGTGCCGTGCGAGTGGCGCCAGAGGGCGAACTTTTCAAGCGCGAAAAAGCCGAGGATGCCGGCCAGCAGCAGAGGGAATACTTCATGTGGCGTCAGGCCGGATTCGAGCGCCTCGGGCAGGAGATGCAAGGTGGCCGTGGCCAGCAGCAGCCCGGTGGAGAAGCTGACGGTCAGTCCCAGCCAGCGCCTCGGCAGACCGAACATGATCAGCGCCGCCGCCGCAACAGAAAGCAGGCCCCCGGCTAGGCAGGCGAGAATGATTTGCAGGAGCAGGGGCAGTTCGGTCATCAGCCGCGTATTGTATCCGCTGCATGATGCCGTCCTGCCAGCGCCGACATATGTGACGACCTCAGTAACAATTTTGGGCGGCAGTAGAATTCGGCCATCCCAATTCCGAAAGCACGTCATGGAGCAGTACCACGGCACCACCATTCTTTCCGTTCGGCGCGGTAATTCCATTGCGCTCGGTGGCGATGGCCAGGTCACGCTGGGTAATATTGTCATCAAGGCCAGTGCGCGAAAGATTCGCCGCCTGTACAACGAGAAAATTCTGGCCGGTTTTGCCGGCGGCACAGCCGACGCTTTTACGCTGTTTGAACGTTTCGAGGCGAAGCTGGAAAAGCATCAGGGCAATCTGTTGCGCTCGGCTGTCGAACTCGCGAAGGACTGGCGCACCGATCGCATGCTGCGTCGGCTCGAAGCCATGCTGGCGGTGGCCGACCGCGACTACTCGCTGGTGATTACCGGCAATGGTGATGTGCTGGAGCCGGAGTTGGGGATTGTCGCGATTGGCAGTGGCGGGGCGTATGCCCAGTCTGCTGCGCGGGCGCTGCTGGAAAACACCGCTTTGTCACCGGCCGAGATCGTCAAGAAATCGCTGGAGATTGCCGGCGACCTGTGCATCTACACTAACCAGAATCACCTGATCGAAACGCTCGATTAGTCTTTGAGTTTGCTTGTATCGGCACGCCGCCGACGTGGCGGCGGGCTGGCCTGGTCGATGGAGAGTCCGCCGCCGTCAGGCAGCGCGATGACCAGCCAGCGTCGGGCGCCGGCCTTCAGGTCATAGACGGTGGCGCCCGGCACGGCGCGTGAAGCGATGACTTCTCCGGTGGCCAGTTCGCCGGCCAGTTGTGCTGGCGTTAGCGGGCGACAGTCAAACGGCGCCATGCGCGGGCTGGCTGCGGACGAGCGCGACAAAGGCCTCGGCACTGAGCGGTCGGCCGAGCAGGTAGCCCTGTACCTCGTTGCAGCCGAGACGTTCCAGAGCGGCAAGTTGCTCATCCAGTTCAACCCCTTCGGCCACGACCGACAAGCCGAGGCTGCGCGCCATGGCGACGACGGCGGCGGCAATCGCGGCATCGTCTTCGTTGTGGTGCAGTTCGTTGATGAAGGAACGGTCGATCTTGACTTCGTCGATGGGGAAGCGCCGCAGGTAGGAGAGGCTGGAGTAGCCAGTGCCGAAATCGTCCAGCGAGAGCGTGATGCCTTTCTGTTTGAGCGAGCGGAGAATCATCAGCGCGCTATCCACATCGTGCATCACCATGCTCTCGGTCATCTCGAAGATGAATGCCGAAGGATCGGCGCCGGTTTCTTCCAGAAGGCTAGTGACCAGCTCGGGCAGGTCATCCTGACGGAACTGGCGGGCCGAAATGTTGATGGCGATCTTGAGCGCCGGCAGGCCGGCATCGCGCCAGGCCGCCTGTTGCGCAAACGCGGCGCGGATGACCCAGGCGCCAATCGGCAGGATCAGGCCGGTATCCTCGGCAAGCGGGATGAACTCACCCGGATGGGTCAGGCCGATCTGCGGTTGCTCCCAGCGGATCAGCGCTTCGGCACCGATGATGCGACGCGTGCTGACATCGACCTTGGGCTGGTAGTGCAGCAGGAATTCGCCGCGTTCGAGCGCACGCCGCAGGGCGCCTTCCTTGTCGACCCGGTTGAGGGCCATGTTGGCCAGGTCGGGTGTGTAGCTGCGCACGCTGTTGCGGCCGTGTTCCTTGACGCGGTACATGGCCATGTCGGCGTTGCGCAGCAGAATCTCGCCATGCTCGCCATCGCGCGGAAAGAGCGCCATGCCGATACTGGCACCGACATAGACCTCGTTTTCTTCGAGCTGAATCGGCTGAGCCATCGCGTCGATGATCTTGTGCGCCACATGATCGGCATCGTCCGTATGGGCGAGGTCGGTGAGGACGACGACAAATTCATCGCCGCCGAGACGGGCTACCGTGTCGGTTTCGCGCACGCATTGGTGCAGGCGGGCGGCGATTTCGCGCAGCAGCATGTCGCCGGCCGTATGACCGTAGGCATCGTTGATGTGCTTGAAGTGATCGAGGTCAAGCAGTGCGACGGCGACCTGCCGGCCGGAGCGGCGAGCGAGATTGATGGCCTGGGTGATGCGGTCGTTGAGCAGGCTGCGGTTGGCGAGGCCGGTGAGACTGTCGTGCGTCGCCTGATGCTCCATCGCTTCCTGGTAGCGGATGCGGTCGCTGACATCGTTGATGATGCTGACGAAGTGGGTGGTCTCGCTGATGCTGGCATCGCTGATTGGGGCGATGAACAACTCGTTCCAGAACATCGTGCCGTCCTGGCGATAGTTGCGCAGGATGGCATGCCCTGGGCGTCGTTCGCGCAGGGCGGTACGGATTTCGTTGAGGCCTGGCTGGGCGAGGTCGTCGCGCACCAGAAAGCGGCCGACGCGACCGACGGCCTCGGCGGCGCTGTAGCCGGTGATTTGCTCAAACGCTGGATTGACGTAGAGAATCGAGTGATCGTCGGCTGCGGCACAACTGATCATCACACCGTTATTGGTGGAGGCGAGCGCCTGTTCGCGCAGCAGCAGAGCGGCTTCGACTTCGCGCAGGTGGGTGATGTCTTCCTTGATGGCGATCAGTTGGGTGACGGCGCCGGTGTTGTCGCGGAGGGGCGTGATGTGCTGTCGCTCCCAGTAGAGCGAACCATCCTTGCGACGATTGCGAATCACACCCTGCCAGGAGGCGCCACGATTGACGCTGGCCCACATGTCGCGGTAGGTCTCGTCCGGCGTGTCACCGGATTTCCACAGGGCCGGCGTTTCCCCCTTGATGGCATCCAGCGCATAGCCGGTCAATGCGGTGAAAGCGGCATTGCAATAGAGGACGTGACCTTTGGGGTCGGTGATGACGACTGCGTGCGGATTCTGCTCGACGGCCTGGGAGAGCATCGAGTTACGTGCCGCCAGCGTTTCGTGTTCAGCCACGGCAATCCGCGCCTCAAGAGCGATGGCGAAATCATCCGCCAGCCGGGTCAGGATGTCGAGCTGGTCGTCGCGAAAATCCTGGTTGATCGTGGCCAGGGTGAGGCAACCGAGACGTTGGCCGTGATGGCTCACCGGGATGGTGCACTCGCCCGAGACGAAGCTCCAGCCCTGGCGCGGCGATTCACAGTTTACGTTACAGCTGGCGCAGAGATTGATTTCGACGTGGCTGTATTCCCCTGTCGCTGTCAGCGCTTCGCCGAGACAGCGCGCCAAGTCTGCCGCATCCTTTGACTGGTGTAGACAGTCGCTCCAGCGGATGAACAGGGCGAGTTGCCGCTGCAGTCTGGCAACATCGGTTTCTTGCGCGGCGATTTCCAAGGATGAAGGCGGCATGGTGTCTGTAACTAAAGTTGTGAAATCATATCACCTTGCCGGGGCAGCCCGGTTGCTGGCGGCCGCTGTGGAATAATGCCGCTCTCGATGCTTTGACCCCTCATCCACCATGCCTTTGATGACCAGTCACATGACGCCAGCCGAGATCGTCTCGGAACTCGATAAACACATCGTCGGCCAGGGCCGCGCCAAGCGCGCGGTGGCCATTGCCTTGCGCAATCGTTGGCGGCGTGCGCAAGTGGCGGAGCCGCTGCGCTCGGAAATCACGCCGAAGAACATCCTGATGATCGGCCCCACCGGCGTCGGTAAGACCGAGATCGCACGCCGCCTGGCCCGCCTCGCCAATGCGCCTTTCATCAAGGTTGAGGCAACGAAATTTACCGAGGTGGGCTACGTCGGTCGCGATGTCGATACGATCATTCGTGATCTGGCCGAGACGGCCGTCAAGGACGAGCGCGAACGCGCAATGAAGCAGGTGCGCGATCGTGCGCTAGATGCTGCCGAAGATCGGGTGCTGGATGTGCTGCTGCCGCCGGCACGCAGCGGATTTGGCGAAGCGGCTCCGGCCGAGGAAACCACGACGCGCCAGAAGTTTCGCAAGAAGCTGCGCGAGGGTGAGCTCGATGACAAGGAGATCGATATCGAAGTTGCGGCGCCCGTCGCCAGTATGGAAATCCTCGCGCCGCCCGGCATGGAGGATCTGACCCAGCAGATTCAGGGCATGTTCCAGAACCTTGGCAGCGGCAAGAAAAAAGCGCGGCGTATGCGCATTGCCGATGCCCTGAAAGCGATGACCGATGAGGAAGCGGCGCGCCTGGTGAATGACGAGGAAGTGAAGTTGCGCGCCGTCAAGAATGTCGAGCAGAACGGCATTGTGTTTCTCGACGAAATGGACAAGATTGCCTCGCGCAGTGAAACGCAGGGTGCCGATGTGTCACGTCAGGGCGTGCAGCGTGACTTGCTGCCGCTAGTGGAAGGAACGACGGTCACGACCAAGTTCGGCATGATCAAGACCGACCACATTCTGTTCATCGCCAGCGGTGCCTTTCACTTCGCCAAACCGTCGGATCTGATCCCTGAATTGCAGGGCCGCTTTCCGATTCGCGTTGAACTCGATTCGCTTTCGGTGGACGATTTCGAGTGCATCCTGACGCAGACCGATGCCTGCCTGACGCGCCAGTACGAAGCCTTGCTGGGTACGGAAGACGTGCGGCTGGAATTTGCGGCAGAGGGTATTCGCCGCCTGGCGCAGATTGCCTTCGAGGTGAACGAGAAGACCGAGAATATCGGCGCGCGGCGGCTCTATACCGTGATGGAAAAACTCCTTGAGGAGGTTTCCTTCGGTGGCGCGACAGGCACGGTGCGTATCGATGCCGCCTACGTCGATGCGCGGCTGGCCGAGTTGGCACGTCGCGAGGACCTGTCGCGCTACGTGCTCTGAATCAGGGTAGTAGCGCTTCGCCAGCGAACAGTTCGGCGACCGTCTCGCGGCGGCGAATCAGGTGGGGGGTCGTGTCATCGACCATCACTTCCGCCACACGCGGCCGCGTGTTGTAGTTCGAACTCATCGCCATGCCATAGGCGCCGGCGGAGAGAATCGCAAGCAGGTCGCCCTCGGCAAGGGCAAGTTCGCGGTCGTGACCGAGGAAGTCGCCGGATTCGCAGATGGGGCCGACAATCTCATAGCGCAGTGCTTCTGCGCCTGCCGTCTTGCCAGCGCCGACTTTTCTGATTTCATGAAAGGCGTCGTAAAGCGCGGGACGTGCGAGGTCGTTCATGGCAGCATCGACGACAGCAAAGTTCTTTTCCTCGCCGTGCTTGAGAATCTCGACGCGCGTGAGCAGCAGGCCGGCATTGCCGACCAGTGAACGGCCGGGCTCGACCAGCAGCATTTCTGTGCGGCCTTTCAGTTGGTCAAGCATTGGCGCCAGATAATCGGCAGTGGGCAGTGCCGCTTCATCGCGGTAACGAATGCCCATGCCGCCACCCAGGTCGATGTGCGCGAATTGGATGCCCTCCACGCCCAGTCGATCCACCAGCCCGATCACTTTCGCTGCCGCATCGGCGGCAGGTTGCGGGTCGAGTAGTTGCGAGCCGATATGGCAGGCGATGCCGCGAATCTCGAGGTGGGGCAGGTCATGGGCGCGGCGATACAGTTCGACGGCTGTTTCGAAGGGCACGCCGAACTTGGCGCTCTTCAGACCGGTGGAAATGTAGGGGTGGGTCTTGGGGTCGACATCAGGATTGACGCGCAGGGCGATGGGCGCACGCTTGCCCATTTCACCGGCGAGCGTATTCAGATGTTCGAGTTCACTCGCGGATTCGATATTGAAGCAATAGATGCCGGCAGTGAGTGCCTGGCGCATTTCCTCACGCGACTTGCCGACACCGGAGAAAACAATCTTGCCCGGGTCGCCATCGGCGGCAATGACGCGTGCCAGTTCGCCACCGGAAACAATATCGAAGCCAGCGCCGAGTTTGGCGAAGACATTGAGGATGGCCAGGTTTGAGTTGGCCTTGACGGCATAGCAGATGCGCGCGCTGCGGCCGGCAAGTGCGGCTCGATAGGCCTCAAAGGCAGCGGTGAGTGCCCTGCGGGAATAGACATAGCAGGGCGTGCCAAAGCGTGCGGCGATGTCGGCCAATGGCACGGCTTCGATGTGCGCGACATCATTTGAAATTTGGATCAGGCTCATTGGGCAGGGGCTTGGGGACTGTTATGATCAACCGCCTCGTCGGCCGGGGCAGCCGGTTTTGGCGCTGGCGCAGGTACTTTCTTGACCTGTCGGGGCGCCAACTCCTGGGGAGGCAGGATCAATGGCCCTTTGTTGCCGCAGGCCGACAGGAGCAGGGTGCCGGCAATTAGCAGGCATGAGGCGGGGAGTCGCGTATTCATGGCGGCGATGTTAACACGGAGGCAAAGTTGGAAGAACGGGATTTCCTGGCATTGGCGGATGCCGAATTGGCGCGTATGGAAGCTGCGCTGGAGCAACTCTCAAACGCCGGCGAGGTGGATTTTGATTTTGAGTTGAAACCGGGCGGCATCATCGAGATTGTGTTGGAGGACGACAGCAAGATCATTGTCAATCGGCATGCGGCGGCACAGGAAATCTGGGTGGCGGCGCGTTCCGGCGGCTTTCATTTCAAACCGCCAGCATGGACGGGTACCCGCGATGGCTTGGGCTTGGCTGACGTCTTGTCGCGCTGCATGAGCGATCAGGCGGGGAGAACGGTCAGTGTGACGTGGTAGGTGCGGCGCCTGGCATCGATACGCGACGATCTGGTGTGACGGGGCGGATCTGTGCTTGCTCGACCGGTGCGGGTGCCTGAACCGGTTGGCTCCAGGCCGTGGGTTCTGTGGTCTCTTCAGGCGGCGTTGCATATTCCAGATAGACGTGGTCGCGGATGGGGGCACCGGTTGCCGGATCATTGCTGTGCGCGACCGTCAAGCCACTCGGTGCCTGGCCGTGCATTTCGGGGACATCCTTGAGCGCGGTTTCCATATAGCCGATCCAGATTGGTAATGCGGCCGAGCCACCAGTCTCACCACTGCCCAATTTCTTCGGCTGGTCGAAACCGATCCAGGCAACGCCGACCATTGAGGGCTGGTAGCCGCAGAACCAGGCGTCGACGTAGTCATTGGTGGTGCCGGTCTTGCCGGCCAAGTCGCTGCGCTTGAGGGCTTGTGCAGCCCGCGTCGCCGTGCCGCGTCGCACGACATCCTTCATCATGCTGTCCATCAGCCAGGCATTGCGGGCGTCGATGATGCGCAAGGATTCATCGCCGGCCACCACGGGCGTGGTTTCGGCCAGCACCTTGTTGTTGGCATCGAGAATCTGTTTGACGATGAAAGGTTCAACCTTGTAGCCGCCGTTGGCAAATACGCCATAGGCGGCGAGGTGTTGCCAGGGGGTGACATTGCCAGCGCCCAGTGCAAGCGTCAGGTAAGGCGGGTTCTTGTCCTTGTCGAAGCCGAAGCGGCTGACATAGTCCTGCGCATAATGCGGGTCAATCGAACGGACCAAGCGGATCGACACCATGTTTTTCGATTTCGCCAGTGCGGTACGCAGCGTCATGGGGCCGTCGTACTTGCCGTCATAGTTTCTCGGCTCCCAGGCCTGACTGCCGGTCTCTTCGGCCGTGATCGAGAGGGGTTCGTCGGGGACGACCGACAGGGGGCTGAAGCCTTTTTCCAGTGCAGCAGAATAGACGAAGGGTTTCATGCTTGACCCTGGCTGACGCCATGCCTGGGTCACGTGATTGAACTTGTTGCGATTGAAATCGAAGCCGCCGACCAGTGCGCGGATTGCGCCATCGTTCGGGTTGGCTGCCACGAACGCTGCCTCGACTTCCGGCCATTGGGTAATCTGCCAGATGCCCTTGGCATCCTGATTCAGACGGATGATCGCGCCGCGTCGAACACGCTTGTTTGGTGGTGCTTTCTCATCGAGCATCCGTTGTGCGAACTTGAGTCCGGCGCCCTCGACATTGACGATTTCTCCGCCGGGAAGATAGGCGCGGATTTGGGTCGGGCTGGCGTCGAGCACCAGTGCCAGGCGCAAATCTTCTGCATCTTCATGATCATTGAGGAGCTCTTCGATTTGCTCATCATCGTCGCGGGTGATCGACTTCATGTCGAGGTAGGCCTCGGCACCGCGGTATCCATGGCGTCGGTCGTAATCGAGCACGGCCTTGCGCAGGCTACGGTAGGCGGCTTCCTGCTCGGGGCGTGTCAGGGTGGTGATGACCTTGATGCCATCCACATAGGCACTTTCCGAGTAGGCCTCGACGGCAATTTGGCGTGCCATCTCGGCAACGTAGTCGGCCTTGAGCGCGAACTGGTCGATCTGGCGGTGTACATGCAGCGGGGTATCAATGGCCTTTTTGTAACTTGGCTCATCAATGAAGTCGAGTTGCAGCATGCGACGCAGGACATACTGCTGACGTAATGCGGCGCGTTTGGGATTGGCCACCGGGTTATAGGCGGAAGGGGCTTTTGGCAGGCCGGCCAGCATCGCCATTTCGGCGACATTCAGTTCCTTGATGTCCTTGCCGAAGTAGATGCGTGCTGCTGCGGCGAAGCCATAAGCGCGTTGACCAAGGTAAATCTGATTGACGTAGATCTGCAGGATTTCATCCTTCGACAGACTGCCCTCAATCTTGAAGGCCAGCAAGGCTTCGTAGAGCTTTCGGGTCAGTGTCTTTTCGGAAGAGAGAAAGAAATTGCGGGCAACCTGCATCGTGATGGTCGATGCCCCCTGGCGCTTGCCGCCGCCGAGAAAATTGGCATACGCAGCACGCAGTACGCCCATCGTGTCGATGCCGGGATGCTGATAAAAACGTTCATCCTCGGCGGCCAGAATGGCCTGCTTCATGGCTTCCGGCACTTCCTGGATGCGCACAAAATGACGACGCTCCTCCCCAAACTCACCGATCAGATAGCCATCAGCGGTGTAGACGCGCAAGGGAATTTTAGGTTGATAATCCGTCAGCACATCGACAGAAGGCAACCGTGGGTAGGCAAGAATGACGACAATCCCCACCAGCGCCAAGCCAGCGAATAGGGTGCCCAAGATCAAACTAGGCAGCAGAAGTAACCAGCGCAACATCGTGTCAGGGATGGGAGTATGGGTGGAAAGGCGCAGTGATTATAGGTGAGAGGGTAGGCATCCGATGGCCGCCTATCCCACCTTGCTAGCCTGTTGCGTAAATGTTTTCGTCCCTCGCCGCGCGTCATATTGGTTAAAGAATTTTCTTTACAGCCGATATAGTTGTTGTTAGCATCTGAAGTAAATTATTGGTATCTTTTGTAACCATTTGATAGAGAAGGAATTATCCTTGGAGATCGATCTCTCCATTCTCAACCCGAAAGCGCGCTCTCTGGTGGGCGTCGACATCAGTTCGTCAGCCGTCAAGATGGTTGAGCTGTCGGGTGGTGGTGCCGTCCAGTACCAGTTGGAGGGGTATGCCATTGAGCCATTGCCGGAAGGTGCAGTGGTCGATGGCAATATCTCCAATCTGGATACCGTTACTGACTCGGTCGCACGATGCTGGAAGCGCATGGCTACGTCAACTAAGTATGTGGCCATGGCGATGCCGACGGCTGCGGTTATTACCAAGAAGATTATTTTGCCTGCGGGGTTGCGTGAGTCGGAGATGGAAATTCAGGTCGAATCCGAGGCCAACCAATACATCCCGTTTGCGCTTGAAGAGGTCAATCTTGATTTTCAGGTGATGGGCCCCTCACCTTCTGGACCGGAAGAGGTTGAGGTGATGATTGCTGCCTCAAGAAAAGAAGGGGTTGAGGATCGTGTCGCATGTGCTGAGTCGGCCAATCTCAGGGCGACGGTCATGGATATGGAGTCGTATGCGGCATTGTCTGCATTCGAACTGATCCAGGCCCAGTATCCAGAGGGCAAGACCGAAACTTTTGCATTGGTGGATATTGGCGCTAATGCTATGAAGGTCGCCATGGTGAAGGGCGATCAAATGATCTATAACCGCGAGCAGGCATTTGGCGGAAATCAACTGACACAAGACATGGTGCGCGCGTACGGCATGAGCCATGAAGAGGCGGAAAATCTCAAGCGCACTGGCCCGATGCCGGATAACTTTGAAGCCGAAATCCTGCAGCCATTTTTGGATAATCTGGCGCTAGAGGTTTCCAGAGCCTTGCAGTTCTTCTTTACCTCGACGCAATATAGCGAGGTACATCATATTGCCCTGATGGGCGGCGGAGCCCTGCTGCCAAGCATTGCGGATATCGTTGCCGATCGTACTCAGGTTGATACCTTCAAGGCCAACCCTTTTGCGAATATGAGCTTTGCTCAACGGGTGAGGCCCAAAAACCTTCTGAACGATGCCCCGTCACTATTGGTGGCTTGTGGCCTCGCCCTGCGGAGGTTCGATCAATGATCCGTATTAACCTGCTGCCTCACCGAGAGGAGCGGCGCAGGACATTGCGCCAACAGTTTTATGCCCTTGCTGGACTGGTTACAATTCTTGCCGGATTTGTGTGGTTTGTTGGATTCAGCTTTATTGGTGGGCAGATCGAGAGTCAGACCGCAAAGAATGATTATCTGAAAAAAGAAATTGCTACGCTGGATACTCAAATTGAGGAAATTAAAAAGCTAAAGGAGCAAACAGATTCATTGCTTGCAAGAAAACAGGTTATTGAGTCACTGCAAGCAAACCGATCCGAGACAGTTTATTTATTCAACGAACTGGCTCAGCAACTGCCAACAGGTATATATCTGCGATCCATTAAACAAGAACAACAGAAAGTGACGCTTCTTGGATATGCGCAGTCAAATGCTCGCGTTTCCAGTTTGATGCACAATCTGGAGCAGTCGCCAGCCTTGGAACGGCCAGTGCTTGTCGAAATTAAGGCTGTAACGGTGGGTAAAAGGCGACTCAATGAATTCAATATGAATATTCATTTGACGCGACAGACTAGTGAGAGTGAGGATAAAGCACGTAAGGGGAAACCTGGCGTGGCAGCAGGTAAGTCGGGAGGGGCAAAATGAGAAAGCCCGGGATACCGCAACTGCCGAAGCTCAACGTGCCGAAAATAGATTTCAAAGCGATAGCCGAGGATTTTAAAACACTTGATCCAAAAGATCCCGGTGCGTGGCCATTAATCCCTCGCATAATTATTTTGCTGGGGATATTCCTAGCGTTGCTATTACTTGCGGGTTGGTTTGGCTGGCAGGGGCAAATCGATGCGCTTGAGGCCAAACGTCAAGAGGAAACTAAGCTGAAGGATGACTGGCTTGCCAAAAAGAAGCTGGCGGTTAATTTGGATGAGTATCGTAGTCAGTTGGCTGAAATTGAGCGCTCATTTGGAGCCCTGCTCAAGCAACTGCCTAATGCGGCTGAGATGGAGTCTCTGCTGGTTGATATTAACCAAGCGGGCTTGGGGCGTGGATTGCAGTTCGAGTTATTTAAGCCAGGAAACGAAGTTATCAAGGATTTCTACGCAGAACTGCCGATCACCATAAATGTTTCAGGTAGTTACCACGACTTGGGTGCCTTTGCGGGGGACGTGGCCAAACTTCCGCGCATCGTGACACTGAACGATATCAACATCACGCCGGTGAGTAAGGGGAGTGGTCTGATGTTGACGACCACGGCAAAAACCTTCCGATATCTTGACGAAGAGGAAGTGAGCGCAAGAAAGAGGAAAGAAAAAGAGTCGTCTACAAAAGGAAAGGGGGCAAAGAAGTGATGCTCCCGGCCAGAATCATTGCATGTCTCTCTTGCCTGATCCTCATAGGGGGGTGTGGTGGTGGCGAACATGAGGACATCAAACAGTGGATGGCGACGTCATCTCAAGACTTGAAGGGGCGAGCCCCGCCGTTGCCTGAGCTCAAACCATTCCCGATCGTTTCTTACGTGGGTACGAACGCGTCTGATCCGTACAGTGACACCCGGCTTGAACCCGAGAAGAGAGAGGGGACGGGAATCAATGTGCCAGACTTCAATCGTCCGCGTGAGCAACTGGAAAGTTTCCCGCTTGAATCCCTGCAATTGATCGGGGTGATCAGCAAAGCCAAGGGGGGGGGGCGACACGCCCTGATTCAGGTCGATGGTGTGGTGTATCAGGTGACCAAGGGAAATTACATTGGCCAGAATTATGGCCGAATTATTGGCGTGACCGACACCGAAGTCATAGTTGCGGAAACACTGCTAGACCCAACTGGACAAACGTCGGAGTGGGTTGAAAGAAAGGCAAGTCTTCAGCTTCAGGAAGGCTCGCAAAGCAAGGAGGCTGGCAAATGAAGACAATGAGAAGCTTATTATCAGTGCTGATTATGACTATAGTCGGCGTACTGTCGGCCCCCGTTTTCGGAGCGAATGCGGTTGATGCTGCAAGTGGATCGCCACTCAATCGCATTGAAACTTTGATGGTGAGCAAGGCAGGCGGCAACGTGGTATTGAAGATCGGTTTGCGCCTGCCGCTGGCCACATCCCCCGCACATTTCAGCATTTCCAAGCCGGCCCGGTTGGTTTTTGATTTGCCAGATACAGGCAATGGGTTGGGTTACACCACAAAGCAAATCAATGAAGGCGGACTCCACAGCTTGAACATTATTCAGTCGGGTGATCGCTCCCGACTGGTTTTGAATATGGACAAGGTTCGGCACTTTGAAACCAGACAAGAAGACAATGCATTGGTGATTAGCCTAACTGAAGGCGAACTGACTGAATCCGGGAAAGAAGTGCCATCGCAACACTTCTCTGGTAGTGACCGACCTGAAATACAAAGCATTCGAGATATCCAGTTTCGTCGCAGTAAGGATGGTGCCGGCGTTGTTGTTGTAGACCTGTCTGCCCCGGATACGGGAATAGATATTCACCAAAAGGGTAAGGCTCTGTATGTTTCATTCAAGAAGACGCGGCTACCTGAAAATCTACGGCGCAAGCTCGATGTGGTCGACTTCTCAACACCGGTGACATTGGTGAAGACAGGGGTGGATGGTGATAATGTGAACATGGAAATTGTTCCCAAGGGCTTATGGGAGCACGTAGCCTTTCAGACGGATAATCAGTTCATCGTCGAAGTACGGCCACTCAAAGAGGATCCAGGTAAGCTTTTCCAAGGCTCCAAGACGGGTTACCAGGGAGAGGCCATTTCCCTGAATTTTCAGAATATTCCCTTGCGTGAATTGCTGCATGTTTTTGCAGATATTACAAACTTCAATATCGTTGTCAGTGATACCGTTACAGGTAATGTGTCCTTGAGATTGAATGAAGTGGCGTGGGATCACGCACTTGAGATTGTTCTGCAACAGAAAAATCTTGCGATGCGCAAAAGTGGCAACGTCCTCTGGATCGCGCCACGTGATGAATTGGCTGCCCGAGATAAACTAGAAGTGGAGGCGCGTGACGCTGCGGTGGCTGCTGAAATGCCACGTTTGGAGGTATTTCAGCTGAACTACCAAAAAGCGGAAGATTTTGTCACTATGTTGTCACCGGACAACGGGAAGTCCGACAATTCATCAAAATCATCACCTGGTGGATTTTTGTCGTCGATCGGTCGGGTCTCTGTAGATAAGCGCACCAACCAGGTATTTATTTACGATGTTCCATCGAAGTTGGAAATGATCCGCGGGTTGCTGACAAAGATTGACCGGCCAGCGCGGCAGGTACTGATAGAGGCTCGAATAGTAGAGGCAGACACCTCCTTTTCAAAAGCCTTAGGTGCTCGGTTGGGCGGGCATGATATGTATGGCCTTGATACGGGCCATCGATTACTTGGTACCAATACTCGGTTTGGGATATCAGCTTCTGCTACTGATGCGAATACCCACTTGGCAGAGCGCCGCCAATATCTGGATTCCGCCGGTAATGTGACCTATGGAGCCGGTACTCAAATGATTGGCCCAACGGCTTACTATGAGAGTGCAACCCTGAAGCGGGAATCTATTGCCCCCTCTATCGCCGAAAGTCAGTTTTCGAATAATTCTATTGCAGCCCCCACGGGCCAATTTGCCTTCACGCTTTTCAATTCCGTAAAAAGCCAGTTGCTTACCCTGGAACTGACAGCACGTGAGGCTGATGGCTTGAGCAAGATGATTTCAAGTCCTCGTGTGTTGACGGCAGATCAGGTCGAAGCTTCAATCGAACAGGGCTATCGCATCCCCTACCCCACAGCATCAAGTTCTGGTGCTATTAGTATTGCATACATAAATGCGACGCTTTCTCTGAGGGTAAAACCACAGATCACCCCGGACGGTCGCGTGATGATGAATATCAAAATCAATAAGGACGCACCTGGTGAAGAGGGACGTTGGGGCTATACGGTCCGGACAAAGGAAATTAAGTCAGATGTATTAGTTGAGAATGGTGGTACGGTTGTCATCGGCGGTGTCTTTGAGCTTGATGAATCGGAGTCAACTACACGGGTACCGTTTCTTGGGGATCTCCCATATGTTGGGTTCATGTTCAAACAAAAGACCAAGCGCGAGGTTCGAACAGAGTTGATTATCATGATCACCCCCAAAGTGGTTGATGATGCCTTGGCTGTAAAGCTTTAACCGAAGGTTTTACCGGGTGGGAGAGGTCAATTGCGTATGCCTTGTTGGCATGATGGGCGCAGGAAAAACGACCGTTGGAAGAAAGCTCGCCAAACGGCTTGGCTTGCAGTTTGTTGATCTCGATCATGAAATCGAGCGACATACAGGCGTTTCGGTGGCAACCATTTTCGAGATTGAGGGTGAGTCGGGTTTCCGTCAGCGTGAAACGAATGCACTTAGGCAAGTGATTGAAGGTGGTACCCAAATAGTTGCCACAGGCGGTGGGGTCGTATTGAGTGCTATGAATCGAGCTGTTCTGTTTGGGACTGATTCTGTTGTGTATTTGCAGGCTGCGCCAGAGCTCATCTATTCCAGAACACGGCATGACACGAGCCGCCCCTTGCTACAAGTGGCAGACCCGCTTGGCCGGATACGCAGCCTCGTCACTCAGCGTGATCCTTTATACCGGGAAGTGGCTGATGTCGTGATTGAGTCAGGCAGACCGCTTGGCAATACAATCGAGGCAATTGAAACTGCGCTGAGATTGCATTCATCACGATGACGTCACTCACAGTTGGTCTGGGCCAACGGTCATATCAGATCTACATTGCCAACGGATTGTTGGACGAGCTGCCCGAGCAGACATGGGCGCGGCGTGTCACCATTGTCACGAATGACGTTGTTGCGCCGCTTTATCTGGATCGATTGGTCGCTTCGCTGGAAAATGTCGGCGCTGGTACGGCGGCGGTTGTGCTACCGGACGGTGAAGCACACAAGAATTGGGAATCGCTCAACCTGATTTACGATCATCTGCTGGCCTCGCGCTGCGATCGAACGACACCTATTGTGGCCTTGGGTGGCGGTGTGATTGGCGATCTGGCGGGATTTGCCGCTGCATCCTATCAACGCGGCGTGCCCTTCATCCAGGTGCCGACGACATTACTTTCGCAGGTGGATTCTTCGGTCGGCGGCAAGACCGGCATCAATCATCCGCGTGGCAAGAACATGATCGGCGCCTTCTGGCAGCCCCGTATGGTGGTTGCCGATACCGATACATTGAAAACCTTGCCGGACCGTGAGCTTTCGGCGGGCTTGGCAGAAGTGATCAAGTATGGCCTGATTCGTGATTTGCCCTTCCTTGAGTGGCTGGAAGCGAATATGGGTCGGTTGATGGCGCGCGAGGGCGACGCCTTGGCATATGCCATCAAGCGTTCCTGTGCGAATAAGGCCGAGGTGGTCGCTGGCGACGAATTGGAGACGGCGAAAGATGGGGGGCGGGCGCTGTTGAATCTCGGTCATACCTTTGGTCATGCCATTGAAACCGGCATGGGGTACGGCGAGTGGTTGCATGGTGAAGCCGTGGCGGCGGGCACCATGATGGCGGTTGATCTATCGCGCCGACTCGGATGGTTGAGTGATGCAGATGTTGAACGGGTGCAACGATTGTTCGAGCGCGCCAAGCTGCCCATTCGCGGTCCTGCACTCGGTGCGGATCGCTATCTGGATCTGATGGGACACGATAAAAAGGTCATCGCGGGGCAAATGCGCCTCGTGTTACTGCGCAAGCTGGGCGCAGCGGTGACCTGGGCCGATGCGCCACAAACCGAGATTCGTCCTGCCATTGAAGCCTGTTGTGACTGAGCTGGCTGCCTACGCCGTCAGCGAAGGCAGTTCGCAGGGACGACGCATCGCCGAGCCGCGTCCCAAGACCCGCGGCGAGTATCAGCGCGACCGTGATCGAATCATTCACTCCACCGCATTTCGCCGCCTCGAATACAAAACACAGGTTTTCGTCAATCACGAAGGCGACCTGTTTCGCACCCGCCTGACACACTCTATCGAGGTGGCTCAAATTGCCCGCTCGATTGCGCGTGCGCTTAACCTGAATGACGACCTGACCGAAGCGATTGCGTTAGCCCATGATCTTGGCCACACGCCTTTTGGACATGCCGGACAGGATGCTTTGAACGAATGCATGGCCGAGCATGGCGGCTTCGAACACAATCTGCAGTCCTTGCGGATTGTCGACAAGCTCGAAGAGCGCTATGGCGCGTTCGATGGCCTGAACCTGATGTTCGAAACCCGTGCCGGCATCCTCAAGCATTGTTCGCAGGCCAAGGCGCGTGAGTTAGGCGAACTCGGTGCGCGATTTCTCAACGATCAGCGCCCCTCGCTGGAAGCACAGATATGCAATCTGGCCGATGAAATTGCTTATAACAATCATGATGTGGATGACGGTCTACGGTCGGGCCTGATTACCGTTGAACAATTACAAGAAATTGACCTGTTTGACTTGCATGAGAGAGAGGCGAAAGCGGCGTTTCCGAAAATTTCAGGACGTCGGCTGATCCATGAAACCGTGCGTCGCATGATCGGCGCACAAGTGGCTGATTTGCTGTCAGAAACGGGCGAGCGGCTGGAAAAACAGCAGATCAAAACGCTTGGTGATGTCATTCAAGCACCGCAACTCGTTGGATTTTCAGAAAAAATGCGGTTAATGAACCGTGAACTCAAGCATTTTCTGCATGATTCCCTGTATCGCCACTATCAAGTGGTACGCATGACCAGCAAGGCGCGACGGATTGTGAAAGACCTGTTTGAGGCGTTTCTGGCTGATATGCGGCTTCTGCCCGTTCAGGATCAGGCGCGTGGCGATCAGGAGGGGAATCCCCGTGCCATCGCCGATTACATTGCCGGAATGACCGATCGCTACGCGATGAAAGAGCATCGACGCCTGTTTGCGATCGGGGAATTTTGATCACCTCACCCTGCCGGGAGTATTGAGCCGGGCCTGGTTTCTCGGTATATTTCGCGGTTCGCCCAATGCATTTACCCCCATGCCGGTCGGTGTTTTGCCCGGCTTATTTGATGGCCATAACGCCAGGAAATATCCAGAAAACCATGATGGAAATCCCTAGCCGCCAGGGTCTCTATGACCCAGCCAACGAACACGACGCCTGTGGTGTCGGTTTTGTTGCCCATATCAAGAATGAAAAGAGCCATGCGATTGTTGCGCAGGGCCTCAAGATCCTCGAGAACCTGACCCACCGTGGCGCTACCGGCTACGATCCCCTGTTGGGTGACGGCGCGGGCATCCTGATCCAGATGCCGGATGCTTTCTTGCGCGATGAAGCAGGAAAAGCGGGCATCAAACTGCCGGCCGTTGGTCATTACGGCTGTGGCAATATTTTCCTGCCGCAATCTGCCAATGGACGTTTAGCCTGTGAGTCGGCGCTAGCCCGTATCGTCCATGAAGAGGGGCAAGTGTTCCTCGGTTGGCGCGATGTGCCGTGCGATAACCGCGGATTGGCACAAGCCGCCAAGGATATGGAGCCGGCGATCCGTCAGGTGTTTGTCGGCAAAGGGGGCAATGTCGGCGATCAGGATGCGTTTGAAAGAAAACTCTTCGTCATTCGCAAGCGCGTCGAGCATGAAGTGCGTCGCCTCGGCCTTGCTGATGGCCGTCAGTTCTACATTCCATCGTTGTCATCGCGCACGATCAACTACAAGGGCCTGTTGCTGGCGCATCAGGTCGGTGAGTACTACCTCGACCTGCAGGACAAGCGTGTCGTTTCGGCGCTGGCCTTGGTGCATCAACGCTTCTCCACGAATACCTTCCCGACCTGGGATCTGGCGCACCCCTTCCGCATGATCGCCCACAACGGCGAAATCAATACCCTGCGCGGCAACATCAACTGGATGGCTGCGCGCCAGCAGGCGATGAAGTCGAAGTGGCTGGGCGAAGATCTCAACAAGCTGTGGCCGCTGATTGTCGAAGGACAATCCGATTCGGCCAGTTTCGATAATGCGCTGGAACTCCTCGTCATGGGCGGTTACTCCATGACGCATGCGATGATGATGCTGATCCCGGAAGCCTGGGCTGGCAATGCGCTGATGGATGAGGAGCGTCGCGCCTTCTACGAGTTCCACGCACCGGTGATGGAGCCGTGGGACGGCCCAGCCGCCGTGGCCTTCACGGATGGCCGCCAGATCGGCGCCACGCTCGACCGCAATGGTTTGCGGCCGGCGCGTTATCTCGTGACCGAAGACAACATCGTGATGATGGCTTCCGAGATGGGCGTGCTGACTTTCCCAGAAGAGAGGATCGTCAAGAAGTGGCGCCTGCAGCCGGGCAAGATGTTCCTGATCGACCTTGAAAAGGGCTGCATCATCGACGATGCTCAACTCAAGAAGACGATGGCGACCGAAGAGCCCTATGGCAAGTGGATCGCGGAGTCGCGCGTCTATCTCAATGAGTTGCCGGAAGCCAAGGCGCTGCCTAAGATCAAGCCGGCGCTGCTCGATGCGCAGCAGGCCTTCGGTTATTCGCAGGAGGACATCAAGTTCATCATCGAGCCGATGATCAAGGCCGGTGAAGAGCCGACCGGCTCGATGGGCGCCGATGTCGCGCTGCCCGTGCTGTCGTCCAAGAACAAGTCGCTCTATCTCTACTTCAAACAGTTGTTTGCGCAGGTGACCAATCCGCCGATCGATCCGATCCGCGAAGAAATCGTCATGTCGCTGACCTCATTCATCGGCCCGAAGCCCAACCTGCTGGGTATTGCCGACAATGAGGAAACACTGACGCCGCGTCTCGAAGTGACTCAGCCGGTTTTGACCGATGAGGATCTCGCCCGCCTGACGACGATCGACAAACTGACGCAATCCCGCTTTAAGGCGCTGACGCTGGATATGAGCTATCCGGTCAGCGAAGGCGGCGCCGGTTGCGAGGCGGCTGTCGAGCGCCTGTGTGCAGCGGCCGAGCAGTCGGTTGCCGATGGCTACAACATCATCGTGCTGACGGACCGTGGCATTATCGCCGAGCGTGTGGCCGTGCCGGCTTTGCTGGCTTGTGCCGCTGTGCATCACCACTTGGTCAAGAAGGGCCTGCGCACCAGCACGGGTCTGGTGATCGACTCCGGCTCGGTGCGCGAGGTGCATCACTTCGCATTGCTTGCCGGCTATGGTGCCGAGGCAGTCTGCCCGTGGCTGACGTTTGCCACGATCAAGGATATGGTCGGCAAGAGCGGCGACAGCAAGGCGGCGATCAAGAACTACATCAAGGCGATCGGCAAGGGTCTCAACAAGGTCATGTCCAAGATGGGCATCTCGACCTACCAGTCCTATTGCGGCGCACAGATTTTCGAAGCCATCGGTCTCAACTCGGCATTTGTTGCGCGTTACTTCACCGGTACCGCGACGCAGGTCGAGGGCATTGGCCTCAAGGAGGTTGCCGAGGAAGCCGTGCGCACCCATGTGGCGGCCTTCTCGAATGATCCGGTGCTGGCCAACATGCTCGATGTCGGTGGCGAGTATGCCTTCCGCGTCCGCGGCGAAGACCATATGTGGACGCCGGATGCGATCGCCAAGCTGCAGCATTCGACGCGTTCCGGCCAGTTTGAGACTTATCAGGAATACGCCAAGATCATCAACGATCAGACGCGTCGTCACATGACGCTGCGCGGCCTGTTTGAGATCAAGCCGGCCGGCCCGCCCGTGCCGCTTGATGAGGTCGAGTCGGCCAAGGAAATCGTCAAGCGCTTTGCTACCGGCGCCATTTCCCTCGGTGCTATCTCGACCGAGTCGCACACCACGCTGGCCATCGCGATGAACCGCATTGGCGGCAAGTCGAATACCGGCGAGGGCGGTGAAGATCCGCGGCGCTTTGCAAAAGTCGGCGCTGGCGCGACGGTGGCGAGTGTCATTGGTGCGGCCCAGGTCGAGCGCGACATTCCGCTCCAGGAAGGCGATTCGCTGCGCTCTGCGATCAAGCAGGTGGCGTCCGGCCGCTTTGGTGTTACCACTGAATACCTAGCCAACTCCGATCAGATCCAGATCAAGATGGCGCAGGGTGCCAAGCCCGGCGAGGGCGGTCAATTGCCCGGCCACAAGGTGTCCGATTACATCGGCTACCTGCGCCACTCGGTACCGGGCGTTGGCCTGATTTCGCCGCCACCGCACCACGATATTTATTCCATCGAGGATCTGGCGCAACTGATCCATGATCTCAAGAACGCCAACCCGAAGGCGTCGATTTCCGTCAAGCTGGTGTCGGAAGTCGGTGTCGGCACGGTGGCGGCAGGTGTCTCCAAGGCCAAGGCCGATCACGTGGTGATCGCTGGTTTCGACGGCGGTACCGGTGCCTCACCGCTGTCCTCAATCAAGCATGCGGGTACGCCGTGGGAACTGGGCTTGGCCGAAACACAACAGACGCTGGTGTTGAACCGCCTGCGCGGCCGTATTCGCGTGCAGGTCGATGGTCAGATGAAGACCGGTCGCGATGTCGTCGTCGGTGCGTTGTTGGGTGCCGACGAGTTCGGTTTCGCCACGGCGCCGCTGGTGGTCGAAGGATGCATCATGATGCGCAAGTGCCATCTGAACACCTGTCCGGTCGGCGTCGCGACGCAAGACCCGGTGCTGCGCAAGCGCTTCTCCGGTCAGCCCGAGCATGTCGTCAATTATTTCTTCTTCGTGGCTGAGGAAGCGCGCCGCATCATGGCCGAGATGGGCATTCGCAAGATCGACGACCTGATTGGCCGTACCGATCTGCTCGACATGCAGGCGGGCGTCGAGCACTGGAAGGCGCGTGGGCTCGATTTCTCGAAGATTTTCCACATGCCGCCGGTGGGTGCCGAAGTCGCGCGAGTACATTGCGAGTCGCAGGATCACAATCTCGGCCCGGCGCTGGATCATCAACTGATCGAGAAGGCCAAGCCGGCGCTGGAGCGCAAGGAAAGGGTTTCGTTCGATGTTCCAGTGAGAAACCTTAATCGCACGGTTGGTACCATGTTGTCCTACGAGGTGGCGAGTCGCTATGGCCATGCTGGTCTGCCCGATGAAACCATCCACATCCGCATGACCGGGACGGCAGGCCAGAGTTTTGGCGCCTTCCTTGCGCACGGCATCACGCTGGAGCTCTCCGGCGAGGCCAATGACTATGTGGGCAAGGGCTTGTGCGGCGGCAAGATTGTCGTCAAGCCGCAACCAGCGTTCAAGGGCAAGCCCTGCGAGAACATCATCGTCGGCAATACCGTGCTTTACGGTGCCATCGAAGGCGAGGTGTTCTTCCGCGGCGTGGCAGGCGAGCGCTTCTGCGTGCGCAACTCCGGTGCCACGGCCGTTGTCGAGGGCACGGGGGATCACGGCTGCGAATACATGACCGGCGGTACGGTGGTGGTGCTGGGTGAAACCGGCCGCAACTTTGCCGCAGGCATGTCGGGTGGCATCGCCTACGTGCTGGACGAAAGTGACAATGGTGGCATGTTTGCCAAGCGCTGCAACATGGCGATGGTGAGCCTGGAGAAAGTGCTGCCGGCTGCTGAGCAGACCAGCGACACACGTCACCGCAACATGGCAGACGAAGATCAATTGAAGGCGCTGATCGAGAAGCACTTTGCCGAAACCGGTAGCCAGGTGGCGCGTCGCTTGCTGGATGACTGGTCGAACACGCGCAGCAAGTTCGTCAAGGTATTCCCGAATGAATATCGCCGCGCGCTCAAGGAGCAGGCCGCGAAGCAATTGAAGGAGGCTGCATAATGGGCAAGCCCACCGGTTTTCTGGAGTTCGAACGCCAGTCGGAAGGCTACGAGGTCATTGAGTCACGCCTGAAGCACTACAAGGAATTCGTGCCTCATCTGACGGATGACAAGGCAAAGACCCAGGGCGCGCGCTGCATGGATTGCGGCGTGCCCTTCTGCAACAGCGGCTGTCCGATCAACAACAATATTCCGGATTTCAACGACGCGGTGTATCGCGGCAACTGGTGCGAAGCCATCGAAATCCTGCACTCGACCAACAACTTCCCGGAGATGACCGGACGCATCTGCCCGGCACCCTGCGAGTCGGCCTGTACGCTCGGCATCAATGCCGACCCGGTCGGCATCAAGTCGCTGGAGCGCGCGATTATCGACAAGGCCGGCGAAAATGGTTGGGTACTGCCGCAACCAGCCAAGGTCAAGACGGGCAAAAAGGTTGCCGTTGTCGGTGCCGGCCCTGCAGGTCTGGCGGCTGCACAACAACTGGCTCGCGCAGGTCATGATGTCACGGTGTTCGAAAAGAACGACCGCATTGGCGGTCTGCTGCGTTATGGTATTCCCGACTTCAAGCTGGACAAGCGGCTGATCGACTGGCGTGCTGCCCAGATGCAGGCAGAAGGCGTGAAGTTCGTTACCAAGACCATGGTCGGCAAGGACATGCCCAAAGGCGTCGTCAACGATGCCACCAAGGTGATGGCGCCGGCCAAGCTGATGAAGGATTTCAACGCGGTGATTTTGTCGGGCGGTTCGGAAACCCCGCGTGACCTGCCGATTCCCGGTCGTGCGTTGATTGGCGTGCATTACGCGCTGGAATTCCTCATCCCGCAGAACAAGGAAGTTGGTGGCGGAAAGAAGAACCCGATCAACGCCAAGGGCAAGCATGTCGTCGTGATCGGCGGCGGCGATACCGGTTCCGACTGCGTGGGCACGTCGAACCGCCATGGCGCGGCAAGCATCACCCAGTTCGAATTGCTGCCGCGTCCGCCCGAGCAGGAAAACAAGCCGCTGGTCTGGCCCTACTGGCCGACCCGTATGCGTACCTCCTCGTCGCATGCCGAAGGTTGCACCCGCGACTGGTCGGTGGCCACCAAGGAATTCATTGGCGAGAATGGCAAGCTGACAGCGCTGAAGTGTGTTCGCCTCGACTGGAAAGACGGCAAGATGACCGAAGTGCCGGGCTCCGAATTCGAGGTCAAGGCCGACCTCGTCTTCCTCGCCATGGGCTTTACCAACCCGGTTGCCTCGATGCTCGATGCTTTTGGTGTGGCCAAGGACAGCCGCGGCAATGCGGTGGCCACGACGGAAGGTGCCGGCTGTTATGCCACCAGCGTGAGCAAGGTGTTCGCTGCCGGCGACGTGCGTCGCGGTCAGTCTCTCGTCGTCTGGGCAATCCGCGAGGGCCGTCAATGTGCTCGTGCGGTCGACGAGTTCCTGATGGGAGCCTCGGTTCTGCCTCGATAAGCTGCCGCGCTGAGCCATGCACAACGCAATCAATGTGGTGATTCTCGCCGCCGGGCAGGGCAAGCGCATGCGCTCCGACCTGCCCAAGGTGCTGCACCCGATTGCCGGCAAGCCGATGCTGGGGCATGTCATTGACACCGCGCGACAACTCGGTACGGTCAGGATTTGCGTAGTCTATGGCCATGGTGGTGAGCGGGTGCGGGAAGCCATGACGGCTGCCGATCTGCGCTGGACGAAACAGGAACCGCAACTCGGCACCGGCCATGCGGTGCTACAAGCGTTGCCGGAACTGGAAAAAGTCGGCGCTGGCAAGGCGGCAAGTCTGGTGCTGTATGGCGATGTACCGCTGATCCGTGCCAGTACGCTGCAGCGCCTCATCGATGCGGCAGGCGACACCAAGCTCGCCCTGCTCACCGCCCATCTCGACGATCCACACGGCTATGGTCGCATCGTGCGCGTCGACCACAAGGTCACCCGTATTGTCGAAGAGAAGGATGCCGATGATGCCGAGCGCGCCATCCAGGAAATCAACACCGGTATCCTCGTCGCGCAGACTGAGGCGCTGGCACGCTGGCTGCCCCAACTTGGCAACCGCAATGCGCAGGGTGAGTACTACCTGACCGACATCGTCGCCATGGCGGTGGCCGAAGGCATGGACGTGGTGACCGCGCATCCCGATGCCAACTGGGAAACCGATGGCGTCAACAGCAAGGCGCAACTGGCGCGGCTCGAACGCATTCATCAGCGCAATATTGCCGAGGCGCTCATGGAGCAGGGCGTGACGCTGGCCGACCCAGATCGTATTGATGTCCGCGGCGAACTCGTGTGCGGCCGTGATGTGTTCATCGACGTCAATTGTGTTTTCGAGGGCTGTGTCGAATTGCAGGATGGCGTGCGTATCAACGCGAACTGCGTGATCCAGGATGCCGTTGTCGGCCCCAAGAGCATCATCGGCCCCTTCGCGCGCCTGCGGCCGGGCACCGTGCTGGCCGAGGATGTGCATATCGGCAACTTTGTCGAAGTGAAGAATGCCACCATCGCTCCCCATTCGAAGGCGAATCACTTGGCCTACATTGGTGATGCGACGGTAGGTAGTCGCGTCAATGTCGGTGCCGGTACGATTACCTGCAACTACGATGGCGCCAACAAGCATCGCACCATCATTGAGGACGACGTTTTTATCGGCTCCGATACGCAACTCGTTGCCCCGGTGACGGTCGGCAAGGGTGCCACGCTGGGTGCGGGGACGACGCTGACCAAGGATGCACCGCCCGACTCTCTTACCGTGTCGCGTGCCAGGCAGGTGTCGCTGGCTGGCTGGAAGCGTCCCGTCAAAGCGAAAAAGGAATAGCGGTATGTGTGGCATCGTCGCGGCAGCCGCTTCTCGTAATATTGTTCCCGTACTCGTCGAAGGATTACGCAAGCTGGAGTACCGCGGCTACGACTCGGCGGGGCTGGCGGTGCTGAACCCGATGCTCACGCGCCTACGCAGCGTCGGCCGCGTGGCCGAACTGGCGGTGCAGGCTGAGGGACAGAAGGCGCAGCTTGGCGTGGCCCACACGCGCTGGGCCACCCATGGCGTGCCTTCGGAACGTAATGCCCACCCGCATATTTCGGGTGGTCTGGCGGTGGTGCATAACGGCATCATTGAGAACTACGCCGAGATCAAACAGGAACTGCTGGCGGCCGGCTATGTGTTCAGCTCGGATACCGATACCGAAGTGATCGCCCACCTGATACAGGAAACGCTGAAGTCGTCCCCTGGCCTGTTTGAGGCGGTCCAGCGGGCCACGCGCCGCTTGATTGGGGCTTATGCGATTGCCGTGCTGCGCGAAGGCGAGGAGTGTGTCGTTGTCGCTCGCCATGGCGCACCGCTGCTGCTGGGCATTGGTGAGGATGGCCACTATGCGGCTTCGGATGCTTCGGCGCTGTTGCAAGTCACGCGTCGCATGGTTTACCTTGAAGAAGGCGATGTTGCCGAACTCGGCCGCGATGGTTACAAAATTGTCGGCGCTGGCGGGACGGCAGTCACCAGAGAAGTTCACGAAAGCACACTCTCGGCCGATGCCGTCGAGCTGGGTGACTACGCCCACTACATGCAGAAGGAAATCTTCGAGCAGCCGCAGGCACTGGCGGCCACGCTGGAGATGATCGGTGGCGCGCAGACCTTCTCGGCCAATCTCTTCGGCGCGAGCGCACCGGAAGTGCTGGCTGGGGTGAAATCGGTGCTGATCATCGCCTGCGGGACCAGCTATCACGCCGGGCTGGTGGCGCGTTACTGGATCGAACAGTTGGCGGCATTGTCCTGTAGCGTCGAAGTGGCCAGCGAATATCGTTACCGCGTGTCGGTGCCCAACCCGGATCAACTGGTGGTGGCGATTTCGCAATCGGGCGAGACAGCCGATACGCTGGCTTCGATCAAGCATGCCAAGTCGCTCGGCATGCACAAGACGCTGGCGCTCTGCAATGTCCCTGAATCGGCCATTGTGCGTGAGTGCGCACTGCGCTTCCTGACCCGTGCCGGCCCGGAAATTGGTGTTGCGTCGACCAAGGCTTTTACCACCCAGCTGGCCGCCCTGTTCCTGCTTGCAGCGACGCTGGCCAAGCAAAACGGCAAGCTGTCGGCGGATCAGGAGGCAGCACACTTGGCTTCGCTGCGCCATCTGCCGATTGCGCTGCAAAAAGTGCTGGCGCTGGAACCGGGCATTGTCACGTGGGCCCAGCGTTTTGCCGACAAGCAGCATGCGTTGTTCCTCGGCCGCGGCCACCATTACCCGATTGCCCTCGAAGGTGCACTCAAGCTCAAGGAAATCTCCTACATCCATGCCGAAGCCTATCCGGCCGGCGAACTCAAGCACGGGCCGCTGGCGCTGGTGGATAAGGACATGCCGGTGATCAGCGTGGCGCCAAATGACACCTTGCTGGAAAAGCTCAAGTCCAATCTCAAGGAAGTCGCGGCGCGTGGCGGCGAACTGTATGTCTTTGCCGATGCCGATTCACAGGTGGAGGAGGAACCGGGCCTGCACATCCTGCGCCTGCCCGAGCACTATGGGGTGCTGTCGCCGGTGCTGCACGTCGTGCCACTGCAACTGCTGGCCTACCATGCTGCTTTGGTGAAGGGCACTGATGTTGATAAACCGCGTAATCTGGCGAAATCAGTAACGGTTGAATAACAAAGGGGAGAAAACCATGCCGAAATTCCATACCGCCTCCATCCGCGCTGTTGCTCTGGTTGGGCATGGTGGCGCCGGCAAGACCACCCTGGCCGAGACGCTGCTGCTACGCGCCGGTGCCATTCCGGCGGCGGGCAGTGTCGAAAAAGGCAATACCGTTTGCGACTTCGACGTGCAGGAAAAATCGGCGGGTCACTCGCTGCAGTCCGCCCTGGTCAATTTCGCCTGGGAAGATGTGCATGTGCACCTGATCGATACCCCGGGCTACCCTGATTTTGCCGGTCAGGCGATGGCTGCACTGGCGGGCGTGGACACGGCGGTGGCCGTGATCAATGCGCAGACCGGCATCGAACTGATGACCGAGCGCATGATGCGCGCCGCGGGAGCACGTGGACTGGCGCGCATGATCGTCGTGAACAAGATCGACGCGGATAACGTGGATCTCGCCGGCCTGATGGCCGATATCCGTGAGCGTTTTGGCCCGGCCTGCAAGTTCCTCGATCTGCCATCGCCCGACCACAAGCAGGTCGTGGAGGTGCTGGAACACGATAGCGGGGATGCCGACATTGACACGATCGCCCATGCCCACCGCGAACTGATCGACCAGCTCGTCGAAGAAGACGAAAGCTTGATGGAGCGATATCTGGAAGATGGCAAGGATCCGACGGCTGGCGAGCTGCACGCCCCCTTCGAAAAGGCGCTGCGCGAAGGTCACCTGATTCCCGTGTTGTTTACCTCCGCCAAGACGGGTGCCGGCATTGATGAACTGCTGCATGTGCTGGCGACGCTGGCGCCGAATCCTGGCGAGGCCAATGTGCCGCCCTTCTTTAAGGACGGCGCAGAATTCCAGCGCGAAGCCGATGCCACCAAGCATGTCCTTGCCCACGTGTTCAAGGTGATTGTCGATCCCTACATGGGCAAGGTCGGCGTATTCCGTGTGCATCAGGGTACGATCAGGAAGGATTCGCAGCTCTTCGTCGGCGACGGCAAGAAGCCCTTCAAGGTCGGTCACCTGTATCAACTGCAGGGCAAGGACTACGTCGAGGTCGACGAACTGCTGCCGGGCGATCTGGGCGCCATTGCCAAGGTTGAGGAGATCGAGTTCGATGCCGTGCTGCACGATTCGCACGACGAGGACCACATCCACCTGAAGCCGCTTGAATTCCCGAAGCCGATGCAGGGCCTCGCCGTCGAGACACAGAGGAAGGGCGACGAGCAGCGCCTCTTCGACATCCTGCGCAAGCTGGAAATGGAAGACCCCTGCTTCCGCATGGAGCGCCATCCCACCACGCACGAGACCGTGATCTTCGGCCTCGGCGAGATGCACCTGCGCTACAAGCAGGAAAAGATGGCGACGCAGTACAAGCTGGAGTTGACCACCAAGCCGCCGCAGATTCCCTATCGCGAAACCATCACCAAGCCGGCCGAAGGCCATTGCCGTCACAAGAAGCAGTCCGGTGGGGCCGGCCAGTTTGGCGAGGTGTATCTGAAGATCGAGCCGCTTGAGCGCGGCGCAGGCTTCGAGTTCGTCGATCAGGTCAAGGGTGGCGTGATTCCCGGCGTTTTCATGCCGGCAGTCGAGAAGGGCGTGTTGCAGGCGCTGGAAGGCGGCGTGGTCGCCGGCTTCCCCGTCGAGGATCTGCGCGTGATCGTCTATGACGGCAAGACCCATCCGGTGGATGGCAAGGAAGTCGCCTTCGTCATGGCCGGCAAGAAAGCCGCGATTGCGGCGATTCAGGCCGCCAGTGCCGTGGTGCTGGAGCCGATCGTCAATATCGAGGTGCATGTGCACGAGGAAAACATGGGCGACGTGGCCGGTGACCTTTCGTCACGGCGCGGCCATGTCACCGGCACCACGCCGCGCGGCCCTGGACGTGTGGCTGTCGTCGGCGAGGTGCCGCTGGCCGAGATCAACGACTACGCCTCACGGCTCAAGTCGATGACCGGTGGTCGTGGCAGCTACAACATCGAGTTCGCGCGCTATGCCCAAGTGCCACCGCCCGTACAGCAGAAGCTGGCATCCTCGTTCAAGCTGGCTGAGGACGAAGAGTAAAAGTCGGCGCTGGCGGGACGGCATTCAGCGTCCCGCCAGTTCTCCGGGAGGGGCTGTGGCCAGAATGTGCGGCTTGATCCGTCCCACCACGTGCATTTCACAGGCACGGCAGTCGAAGGTCAGCGTCAGCCGCTCGTTGCCATTCACCAGCGTCATCGGTTCCGCACGTACCTGACCTTGGACGCCCGTGATGCCTTTGGCTTGATGCGGGCAAAGGTTGAAGGCGTGGCGCAGGCAATGCTTGGTGATCATCAGCGGCACATCGCCTTTTTCCTGATGTGCTTCGTAAGCCGCCGCAATCAGTTGCACGCCATGCTTGGCATAGAAGCGCCGCGCCGCGCTGTTATAAACGTTGGCCAAAAAACTAAGCGCAGCTTCCGGGTAGGGGCTGGGCGGTTCCACGGCGGTACGTCGTTGCAGGCGCACATGGGCAGCGCGACGGACAGCTTCAAGCGCGGCAATCGCGTCGCGCCGCATCTGGTTGGTGGCCGAATTGGGAATGAACCAGGGCTGCGTCCAGTCGATGCGGCAATCGTGCAGCAAAAAGTCGGTGCTGCCGAGACGGCTCAGTTGCTGCTCCAATAGCATGGCGGCCTGTTCCGGCTGTTTGGCCGGCTGTTTCTCGATTATCGCCGTCGCGGTGGCAACAATGCCATCACTGTCGGTGAGCGTGAGCGCAAAGCCGTCCGCTGTTTCCGTGAGCATGGCATCAACGGGAATGCGTCGCTCGGCCGAGTCCTTCGTCAGCGCCTGTTCCCAGGCCTGATCGCGATTGCGATTGATGTAAAGCCCGGGCCGCAGGCCAGCCAGTTGGCTGACCGGATCGTTCGGCCAGATGCGCCACTGGCCGGCATTGATGCGTTCGACGCGATTGGCCTGTGTGCCGATGGCCTGACGCTTGTGCAGCCAGGAGAGGCCATCGCCATTCGCCAGACTTTCCTGCGTGGCGATGGTGAAGCTATCTGTTGCAACATCGCTGACCCTGCCGATGGGTAGGCCGACAAAGGCGGGGGTGTCGAAGGCGGCGATATGCTCGGGATTTGCGCTGCGACCATGGGTGAAATAGTCGGTCGCGCCGCGGTGGAAAGTCTTGTCCGGATTTGGTGCGAACTTGAGGCTGACCTTGCCGCTTGAAGTCGGCACGAGTTCCGAGTGTTGCTCGAAAATCGCATCGAGCAATTGCCGATAGTGGCCGGTGATGTTCTTGACGTAGCTCGCGTCCTTGTAGCGCCCCTCAATCTTGAAGCTTTGCACGCCGGCCTCGATCAGCGGCAGCAGGTTGGCGCTTTGATTATTGTCTTTTATCGAGAGCAGGTGTTTCTCGAAAGCGACCACGCGACCCTGATTGTCCTGCAGCGTGTAGGGCAGGCGACAGGCCTGCGAACAGTCGCCGCGATTGGCGCTGCGGCCAGTCTGTGCATGACTGATGTAACACTGCCCGGAAAACGCCACGCACAGCGCGCCGTGAATGAAATGCTCGACGATCACATCGGCGGGCAGCGCAGCGCGTACTGCCGCGATTTCCTTGAGCGAGAGCTCGCGCGCCAGTACCAATTGCGAAAAGCCACAGTCGGCGAGGAAGCGTGCCTTCTCGGGCGTGCGAATGTCGCATTGCGTCGAGGCGTGAAGGTCGATCGGCGGCAGGTCGAGTTCGAGCAGTCCCATGTCTTGCACGATCAGCGCGTCGACGCCGGCATCCCAGCATTGTTGGGCCACGTGCCGCGCCGGTTCGAGTTCGGCATCGGCGAGGATGGTGTTGAGCGTGACGTAGATGCGGGCGTGGAAACGTTGCGCAAACTCGACAAGGGCCGCGATCTCGCGCATGTCGTTGGCGGCCTTGTCGCGTGCACCAAACGCCGGGCCGCCGATATAGACCGCATCGGCACCATGGAGGATGGCCTGGCGGCCTATCTCGGCGGTCTTGGCGGGGGAAAGCAATTCGATACGCTTCATGGCGGCGATGATATAACGCGCAGATGCAGACCGCCCTGACACTGCTGCCCGATTTCGCATTGATTCTGCTCGGCTACGCCTTGCGCCGCTGGATGACGCTGGGCGACCACTTCTGGACCGGGCTGGAGAAACTGGTCTATTTCGTCCTGTTTCCGGCGTTGCTGTTCAACGCGATCACCCGTACGCCACTCTCGATGGAGGCGTTACCGCTGATCGGTACCGGTGCAGCCGCCATGGCGGGGGCCATGCTGCTGGCCCTGCTAGCCAAGCCCATGTTTCCGCTGACGCCGATTTCCTACGCTTCGCAGTTCCAGTGTGCCTTCCGGTACAACTCCTACATTGGACTCGCCGTGGCCGCCAAGCTGCATGGCGCGGCGGGTATTGCGGCGATGGGCCTGTTGGCGGGCGGGATGGTGCCGTTTGCCAATATCGCGGCAGTGTGGATGTTGGCGCGCCACGGTTCGACCTCGGTCTGGCGCGAACTGGCGCGCAATCCACTGTTCCTATCCACTTTGGCTGCGCTGCTGTGGAACCTTGGCGGGCTGGGAATTTCGCCCCCGCTGGGTGCCTTCCTTGGGCGCTTGGGCGAGGCGGCCATCGCGCTGGGCCTGCTGGCCGTGGGCGCGGCGCTGAAACTGCGGGGTGCCCTGGGTCCAAGCGGACGGGCGGCGGCGGGCTATTTCCTGATCGTCAAGCTGCTTGCCATGCCATTGATTGCGCTTCTCGTGGCAAGACAGATCGGGTTAGTAGGCATTCACTTTGATGTGGTGATGATGTTCGCTGCCCTGCCGACGGCTTCGTCGGCCTACATCCTTGCCCAGCGCATGAATGGCGATGGGGCTCGCGTTGCCTGGCTGATCTCGGCGAGCACCCTGCTCGGGATGGTGAGCCTACCCCTTTGGCTGGGCTGGCTCGTTGCCGCTTGAGGCAGGTGCTTCGGCGGGAGCTTCCGCAGAAGTCGGCGCTGGCGGGACGGCACTGCCCATCAGGTTCCAGGGCATTTGCCAGGCGGCTGGATTGAGGAATGGGTTGTTGGCTGCGTCACCTTCGCTGGCGGATTGCGTGGCCTGGCTCATCTGTTGCAGCGTCATCAGCGTGGTGCGTTGCATTTCCAGCCCCTGAATGGTCATCTGCAGCAGGCTCAGGTTGGACTTGAGCCAGCCCTCGACGGCCTTGAGGTCGGTGATGCGCTTGCCAAGCTCATCGGTATCGACAGTGGGGGTCACCATGCCGGGCAGGGCAAAGCCCATGTTGCCCCACATGTTCTTCATGAATTCCATCGGGTCGGCAGCATTGAAGGGAGGGGTGGCATTTGTCATGATATGGCTCGACAGGTTGAGGGTTTAGCCGCTATGATAGCCCCACTCTAAGGGGAGGTAGTGGAAAGTGCGGATTCTGGTAATCGAAGACCATGCGCTGGTGCGCGAAGGCCTCATGCTGGCATTGCAATCTTTGGAAACAGCTGATGATCCCGCCGAAGTGCTGGGTGCCAAAGATGCCGAAGAGGCCAGCCAACAGCTCGAACGTGACGATAACTTCGATTTGATGGTGCTTGACCTGATGCTGCCGGGCACGAGTGGCATGGCCTTTCTCGGTGTGGTACGCAAACGTCATCCACACATTCCCGTGGTGATCCTTTCGGCCATGGACGATATCGATACGGTAACCAAGGCGACTCGCTCAGGCGCTGCCGGTTTTGTTTCGAAAGCCAGTCCGACAGCGATTCTGCTCGGTGCTTTACGCGATGTGCTGGCAGGGGATGTCTGGGTCCCGCCCGAATATCGTGAACTGACCGGCAAGCGTAAACGGCCGCGTACGGTGGCTGAGCGGTATGGCCTGACCAAAAGTCAGGCGCGTGTTCTGGAGCTGCTGGCCGAGGGTAAAACCAACCGTGAAATCGGGGAGTTACTCGATGTCACCGAGGGAACGGTAAAAATTCACGTCTCTGCGATTTTCAAGGCACTCGGCGTCACCAACCGTTCGCAGGCCCTGCTGATCGCACAGGGCAAAAAAGCCGCCTGATTATTTTCAGGCAGCCATTGCCGCCGCCGGTGCCATGCTGGCGTTGGCCGCACGCACGCCAAGCGCCGGTAACGGCGTATCGCGCTCAATCGGTAATTGCAGCAGGTCGATCACCTGATGGGCGACGGCGCGGCTGGCATTCGTCAGCGGCGTCGGCAGGCTGCCGGGGAAAGATCGCTGTAGCAGCAGCTTGCTGGCCGAGAGGCTGAACACCGGATCGAGAATACGATCACGGTAAGGCCCCAGCAGTTCCGCCACCGCCTTTTCCGCCGCTTCGCGTTGCCAGGCATTGGTGGGCCATTGGGTCGGGACGGCATAAGCGCGCGGGAACATTTCGAGATCGCGGATCACCGTGCGAATGTCTTCGTGCGAATCGCGAAAAGGCAGTAGCACGAGGTCCGCGATGCCATACAGCCGACGATCCATCTCGGTGCGGTTGCCACCCCCATCGATGACGCCCAGCCAGGATTTCAATGAGCGAATCTTGTCGACCACCTTGGTCAGCGCCTCGCGTGAACGGGCATCGGCAATCAGGTAGCGCCGGTCAGCTGGATCGAGGGGCTCGCGATGGGTGTCGGTGAGCACGCAGACCGAGCGCTGGCCGAGCAGGCCCATGCCTTGACACAGCATGTGGGAAAGCGTGGTCTTGCCCGTACCGCCTTTGTTGCCGATTACACAGATGATGTCTGCCATTTCGCCTCCGGCACACCCAGATAGTGTGCGCAGGGGGGATTATTCTTGATCCGGGCCGGGGGGGATGCCCGGAAATGCAGTGAAATCGCTCGTTTTATTGGGGCGGTAACAATGCAGACGTGTTCTGCGGTGGTCGCTGACACGTACCTCCTGAAATGCGGACGCGCCCGGTACTTCGAAGCTGTTGCTCACCAACAAGGCGCCGGGGGTCATTTCGGCACGGGCTTTTTCCCACAGGCGTGGCATCGGGGCAGGGGAAAGGAAGGCATAAACGAAGTTGTAGCCGGCTAAGGATTCCAGCCAGAAGTCACCCCGACGAATTGTCACGTTCGGCAGGCTCAGCGTGCGCAGGCGGGCGATCAGCCATGGCAAGGGCGCGTGTTCGATGCCGACGAAATGACAGTCGGGTCGGGCGCGGGCCAGTCTGCTTAATAGACTGCCGGTACCGCAACCGAGGTCGATGATGTGATCAGGCGCTGTGGGCAGCATGTCGAGCAGCGCCCGGCTGGTGGCGCGGTTGCTCAGATAAAGCGGTACCCGGCTTTGGTCGGTGCGCCAGAAGATGGCCAGTAGCAACAGGAAGCCAGCGAGATACCAGCCCGACGCCAATTGCAGGCTCTGTACGATAACCGCCAGTGGCGCGAAGCCGAGGTGAATCAGCAGCCACCAATATGGCGCATTCTGTCGAGACGAGATAATTGCGGCAATGCCGCCTTGCAGCATCGCCAACACGATCAGGATGCCCGCAATCTCTACGCGTGCGACGCGCACGAGGATCAGCGCGATGAGCAACACAGCAAAAAAGCCGCCCAGTTGGGCGAAGAGTGCGTGGCGCAGTGCATGCACCCGGGCGGCGGGTTGCGTCGTCCGAGGCTTTTGCTTGCCGTCTGGCCAGCGCCGACTTTTTCCGACCATATTTATTGTGCGATGCGAGGTAAAATTTTTGGTAGTGGTTCAGTTTGACTTCGGCCTTGTTACACATCGCTAGCACGGGGTTTTACCCTGTGATAGGCTTGGCGCATGACCAAGAGAACAAACTCGCACAAGGACTTTACTCAGGTGGCCTTTGGCGTCGTCCAACAGGCTACCGGAGAGGCGTTGCCGCAGTCAGACAGCACTCCTGACAAAAGCGGGCTTGTGATGCCAAACCGGGGGACGCCTGCAGTAAAACCAAAGAAGGCTAGGCGGCCCGCAGGTTCGCGGGATTTTTGACGTCGGGGATTTTAAGTCCCTTGCTGAAGAACATCACTTCGGCACCCTTGTACCTATCCTGAGCGCTGTAATTGATCCCATACTCGATTGTTGGGCAGCCCTTGTACATTTTTACGATCTCAGGCGCGTGGTCGTAGGAAACGATCCAGGGAAGTTTGATTTCCTTCTTAACGAGCTTCGCTATCGCAACATGATCGTCGTGCAGGTAGTGATTCTCGTATAGCCCTTGACCTTTGACATAGTAAGGAGGGTCAAGGTATGTCAATGTCTTTTCTGGAAGTGTTGGCAGGACATCGCGAATTAAATCAGCAGCGTCGAGATTGTAGAGACGAATTCGCGAACGATACATTGCGATTTTCTCGATCCGGCCGATTAGATCATCCTTATTGAAGCGGGCGTCCAGCTTCCAATTGCCGTCCTGATTTTTCCCGCCAATGACTCCGCCCCAAATGATGCCTGATCGATTGGTGCGGTTTAGAAAGAAAGTGGAGAAGGCAATTTCAAGTGGTGTGTGGTTTGCTGGGTCTGTCAGAATGGCTTTCTGTCTGTGCCATTCAGTCATTGTCACACGCACATCTCTAATTTCTCTACACAACCCTTCTGGATCATCTAGCACAGTGCGCCAGAAGGCATGTACAGACGAATTAAGGTCATTCAGATGTATGCAGGAAGCATAGCTGTGAAGCAGTAGATTTAGAGCGATTCCAGCGCCGCCGGCATATGGTTCGACATAATGACCATCGAGTAAGTCATTTTCTTCGAAGGCCAGCTTGATGAAGTCTGTCAGCTTCCCTTTTCCACCTGGATACCGCAGTGGTGTATTGAATCGCATTGGCCGCTCCATTGTCATTTTGGTGACAATGGTAGCGATCAAAATTGATTCTGGCCAGCACTATTTTGTCTTGACCCAAATACGTTCGATAAAGAGTTGCACATTCGCCCAAGTCAGTTTGAGTTGAAGAGGGTCGGGGTTCATCCAGCGGCTATGTACATACGCATTTAATGTATCTGGCGCTAGCAGTGAATTGTTGTCGGCAATCGCCATGTATATCGGTTTCAGTTCTTTTTCCGATAGCAGGCCGGATGTCTTGATGTGCTTAACAATCCGGTCAAGCCGTACAGACAGTCTATCCACCGGCTTCCCGTCCTTATCCGTAGGCAGACTAACGTTGTGGGTCTGAATGTAGTGCTCAAGGGTTAGCTCAAAAAATACGCGGAGCAACACGGAGACAGCATGCCGGTAGGTGGTGACATCGAGCCTCTTTAGTTCGATGAATATGTCATTGATCTTCCCGCTCGGCAATTCGAGCTTGAATTTCTTGGGGATCAGGTTCGGTTGATCCTCTGTGGATACAGTACCTTTAGTGCCAACTGGTTTTACTGCCGGCTTAGACGTGCTGCTGACACTCTTCGGCGTCCCCGTAACTGACCATTCTTTGGCGGCCTTTTTCCTCTTTGGATGATCGATCATGAAGGATGCAACAAATTTTGCCCGATCACCATCCTTGTCTATCTGGCGTTCGGTAAATTTCTCACCATTCCGGCGGCCCGTCGCGATAGTAGATACGAGGTCAGTAAGAACAAGCTTCAGCCATTCTTTATCAGACTCAGCAATAACTTTCCCGTCGCGGATCGAGAAACCGGCGGCTTCCTGCATTTCCCGTGTTGTCACCAAGCGCTCAAGGGTTGTGATACTGAATTTCGCCCCTTCCAGATGATGGCGAACATCCATATCGAGGGCATCGTTTGTTAGCACGAAATTGACAACATCCAATTCGGGACACGGAATACCTTGCTCGACATCGGCCCGCGCTTTCGCCATTGCGGACCAATGATCAGTACCCGCCCCATCAAGACCATTGGCATGCTTCCTGTTGATCCAAACGAGGGCTGCTTGCTTGTTTGGCGCAATCACGCAGTCCAGCACTTTGGGGATAGCATCGGAATAATTCTTGTTGAGCTTTACGAATGCCTTGTGAACCGGGGTGTCTTTTGCAAGCTCAGGCTCAAGCATCAGGTTAATTGCCGTCAGTCGGCGATTGCCCTCAACAACGATGAAATTCTGCTGCCCGTCTTCCGCATCAATCACCATAGGAAGATCAAACGGATTCAGTCCGTTCTTGATGATGTCTTCTGCCAACTTGACCAGCTTCCGCCCCTGCTCGGCAATGATTGCTTCGCGCGTCGATTTCTGACTTGTTTGCTTGATGATTCGATAGTTGCTTAGGTCCAACAATAAATTGCCAACGCTGATCCCCTGCTTGATGAACATCATGCCGTCCTATATGTGGATTTCATGCCTTCCAATCGCCTTCATGCACTGCAAGAAAAATGCAAAGCTGAAACTGCCGCGATTGATCTTGTTTGCGACTCCCTTATAGCTTTCTTCAATGCCAATGGCTTTAAGCTTCTGGCATAGGCCATCATATCCTATGCCAGCCCGAGCGAGTTCGGCTTTCAGGAAGTTGGCTGCATCTTCGTGCCAGGGCGCAGGGTCGGTGGATTCCTTATTCATTTCACATGCTCCTTTGGTGATTTAACTGTGGAGCTAATCATAACAGCAGAATGCGGAAATATCCACACTAAAGGGGATATTTCATCGAAAATGGCTTGCAATATCCATATTATCGGTTATAATTCCCCACATATAGGGAATATGCCATGAATAGACTAAAGACCAAAGATCGCGCCCGTATCCTTTCCGTCCTCTGCGAAGGCATGGGGGTTAATGCGACTTGCCGGATTACCGGCGCGTCGAAGAACACTGTTCTAAAGCTGCTGGCAGACGTTGGCGAGGCGTGTGCTCTCTATCAAGATCGCGTCATGACCGGCCTTGCGCTCAAGCGGATCGAGTGTGATGAAATCTGGTCATTCGTAGGGATGAAGCAAAAGAACGTACCCGTCGAATTGGCCGGCGTCTTCGGCTTGGGCGACATCTACACTTGGACGGCCATCGATGCCGATACCAAGCTTGTGCCGTGCTGGCACGTCGGAACTCGCGGTATCGACTCGGCGCGGTGCTTTATATCCGACTTGGCATCACGCCTTGATGGTCGCGTGCAACTCACCACGGATGGACACAAGGCTTACTTGAATGCCGTTGAAGAAGCCTTTGGACAGGACATCGACTTTGCTCAGCTTGTGAAGCTCTACGGCAACGAGGGCCAAACCGCGCAGGATGCGCGGCGCTACAGCCCGGCGCAATGCACTGGCGCGGAGAAGAAGCGGATTACCGGTAACCCGGACATGGAGAACGTATCGACCAGCTACGTCGAGCGGCAGAACCTAACCATGCGCATGCACATGCGGCGCTTTACTCGGCTGACTAATGCTTTCTCGAAGAAGCTGGAGAACCACATGCACGCCATTAGCCTTTATTTCATGTTCTACAACTTCTGCAAGATTCACAAAACGCTACGGGTTACGCCGGCTATGGAAGCTGGGATTGCCGATCACGTCTGGGACTTGGAAGAAGTCGTCATGATGGCCGATACGAATGTGTAACAGCCACCAATTCAAAATGAACCACTACCAAATTTTTTATTGCATTGACAATAGCACGATTATTCGGGCATAATTGGCGGTTTCGCTGGAGGGGTTCCCGAGCGGTCAAAGGGATCAGACTGTAAATCTGACGGCTCTGCCTTCGAAGGTTCGAATCCTTCCCCCTCCACCAAAAATACCGCGAAGTCGGTTGTTCCGCTGTTTTTTGCGAAGTTTTGCGTGGATTATCGACTGTCGTTGTGGGTGTCGTTGAATCGAAAGCGGGTGTAGCTCAGTTGGTAGAGCACTTGCCTTCCAAGCAAGATGTCGCGAGTTCGAACCTCGTCGCCCGCTCCAGTGTGCGGTAGTTAGTAGCGAAGCGGTAATTATTGTTGGATATTGTTTTAAGTTATTTTTTGCCCATGTAGCTCAGTGGTAGAGCACTCCCTTGGTAAGGGAGAGGTCGGCAGTTCAATCCTGCCCATGGGCACCATCACTTTTTTGCAGCACCAAACTTTCGACTTGTTGGGGTAACCGATCATGGCAAAAGGCAAATTTGAGCGTACGAAGCCGCATGTGAATGTGGGGACGATTGGTCACGTGGACCATGGTAAGACGACGTTGACGGCGGCGATCACGACGATCCTGTCGGCGAAGTT
>JAVBYI010000024.1 GCA_030824115.1 Rhodocyclaceae bacterium
GGGGTGCCGGCCTTGACGGCCGCACGCAGCATATCGCCGGTGGAAATTTGCGGGATACCAAACTTTTCCCGAATGTAGTTGGCTTGGGTGCCTTTACCGGCGCCGGGTGGGCCTAACAAAATCAGACGCATGAGGTGTTCCTTTCCTTGAATTTAGGCTGAATGCCATGCTGCACTACTGATAAAATTATATAATGAACAAATACGCGAAACTGATAAATAAGCGTATGCCGGTCAAAGAACTTAAATCGGGAGTGAAGCGTGGAAATCGAATTCAACGGAAAAAAAATAGAGACCGATCAGGCGGGTTATCTGATCCATTACCAGGACTGGAACGAGGATCTGGCCCTGCACATCGCCCAACTAGAGGGGCTGACCATCACGCATCCGCATTGGGAGGTCATTAACTTCGTGCGTGATTACTACGAGGAATTTCAGATTGCGCCGGCGATTCGTGTCCTGATCAAGGCCATCGGCAAAAAACTCGGGCCGGATAAAGGGGACTCGATCTACCTCTACAAGCTTTTCCCCCATGGTCCTGCGGTTCAGGCGTGCAAGATTGCCGGGCTGCCCAAGCCGACGGGTTGCGTTTGATCGATCGGCTTGGCGGAAGAGAGCAGGTGTCGAACCTACCCGGGACTGCATGGCGGCCCCTCCCGATTTTGAAGATCGGGCATCCCACCGGGGAACGTTCTCTTCCGTTATCTATGTTGTGATCCAGTCGTGCTGGGCACCTTCGTGACGCACCAGATGGTCATCGCGCACGCGGCGAGTGTAGCCGATGCGATCAAAGAATTCGAGGATGTGGATGGCGACTTTGCGTCCTCCGCCCTGGTCGCCATAGATGGCATCGCGCAAGGCGGCAGCACGTGCGGCCCCGTGTTCGTCGTGCAGATGGTGCACGATGCCGGCCAGCGCTGCCACGGCGGCGGCGGTGAAGTAGTGGTCATGCGCCACTGGATAGAGTTCGCCGGCCCGCGCGAGGCGTTTGAATAACTGTCGCACGGTCTCCTCGGGGATGCCGGTCGCCTTGAATACATCGCGCACCCGGGGCGGGTTGTAGGGTTCGGCGTCGAGTAATGGTTTGAGCGTTTGGAACAGTGCGCTGTCGGCAGCGGAGAGGCGCGCTTGATGCTCGGGCAAGTGTAGCCATGCGCGTGTCTGGGCGATGCGGCTTTTCGTGAGCAGTTCAGCACACAAAGCATCAAAGGCGGGACGGGGCAGGTGGGTGGCGGTCATACGCCGCAGCCGTTCGCGTTCGACGCCGATCATGTCGGGCGAACGCTCGTGTTCGCGGGCGAGGGCATCGAGCAGTTGCGTGGTGAGGGCTTGCCAGGCCGTGGTGGCGAAGGCCATGGGCACGACCTGCTTGAGTTGCAGCTTTGCGCATAAGCCGTTCAGCGTCGCCGCATCGAGATTCCAGTTGGCGGCGAAGCGGGTGAGGTCGATGCCGGCGGTAGTGGTTTCGGACAGGTGGGCAAGCGTAATGGCCGGATCGTCGTGGCGCATGGTCGACAACAGCGCCAGGCGCGCCGGGCTGCGTTTGTGACGCGTGGGCGGAAAAATGTCGAGCACACGCCCGCCGGCGACGGTACAGCGGGCGCCGCTATCGCGCAGGATGAAGCGGTCGCCGCGCAGTGCCAGCGTTTCCCGTTCAAGCAGGATTTCCACCAATGCCGTCTCGCCAGCGCCGACATTTGCACAGTCGAGCAGGGCGACGCGCCCCGGAATGTCCGCCGTACCCAGATACACGTGGATCGTCTGGAGATGCTTGAGCGGCCGCCCGCCGGCGGGAACACGCAGCTCGCTGTGGAAACGGCTGATCGGGATCGCCAGTGCCGGATCGACCAGCCACATGCCGCGAGCAATCTCCTTCTTTTCGACATCACCCGCGAGCGCGAGGGCGCAGCGCTCACCGGCCTGACCCGTCTGGGCGGGTTGATTCTGCACATGCAGGCTGCGCACGCGGACTTTGATGCCCGGGGGCGCAATGACTGCCGTCTCGCCAGCGCCGACTTTCCCGGCATGGGCCGTGCCCGTCACGACGGTGCCGACGCCGCCGAGCGAGAAGCAGCGGTCGATAGCGAGGCGGAAACGTCCCGTGGCCGAGCGCGGCGGCAACGTGCGGGCCGTGAGGTAGAGATGGCTGCGCAAGGCCGCCACACCATCGCCGGTTTTGCCGGAGAGCGGGAAAATCGGGCTGCTTGCCAACCCCGTGCCAGCGAGCAGTTGCGCAACTTCACGGCTTGCCTCTGTCAGCCGCTCCGAGCTGACAGCATCGATCTTGGTGAGCGCCACCGCGCCCAGCGACAAACCGAGCAGGTCGAGTAATTCGAGATGCTCGCGCGTCTGCGGCATCGGCCCGTCATCCGCCGCGATCACCAGCAGCACGAAGTCGATGCCGGTGGCGCCGGCCAGCATGTTGTGAATCAGCTTTTCGTGGCCGGGCACATCGACAAAGCCGAGCACCGAGCCATCGGCCAGCGGTGTGTAGGCGTAGCCAAGATCAAGCGTGATGCCGCGCGCCTTTTCCTCGGGCAGGCGATCGGCATCGACGCCGGTGAGTGCCTTGACCAGCGTGGTTTTGCCGTGGTCGATGTGGCCGGCCGTACCTATCAGCATGAGAGCTTTGTTAGGTTGGCAGAGAATGCAGCTTCTTCATGAGGGCTAAGACAACGTAGGTCGAGCAGCAACGCACCATCTTCGATGCGGCCGATGATGGGTCTTGGAAGCCCGCGCAGGGCGGCCTCAATGCGGTTGAGTACGCCGCTCTTTTTTCCTTGCGGCCGGATGGCAAAACCGGCCGACGGCAGACGGTCGACCGGTAACGAGCCCGAGCCAATCTGCGAGTTGAGCGCGGTGATCGCCACGTCGACCGGCAAGCGAGCCAGCGCCTGTTGCAATGCGGGCAGCAGGCGTGCGGCGGCGGCGCGGATCTCGGCTTTCGGGCGGATCAGTTGCTGCAGGGCCGTCAGCCGCTCGGCCAGACGATCCGGGTCGCGATAGAGGCGCAGCACGGCTTCGAGTGCCGCCAGCGTGAGCTTGCCGACGCGCAGCGCCCGCTTGAGAGGATTCTTCTTGAGCTTGGCGATCAGATCCTTGCGGCCGACCAGCAGGCCGGCTTGCGGTCCGCCGAGCAGCTTGTCGCCCGAGAAGCTGACCAGATCCGCCCCGGCGGCGATGGCTTCCTGCGGGGTGGGTTCGTGCGGCAGGCCCCAGCGTTCCAGATCGGTCAGCGTGCCGGAACCCAGGTCGACGACGAAGGGCAGGCCATGTTCATGTGCCAGCGCGGCCAGTTCGCTTTCAGGCACGACGGCGGTGAAGCCCTGGATCGCGTAGTTGCTGGCATGCACCGTCATCAGCATGGCTGTTCTGGCGGTGATCGCTTCGGCAAAATCCTTACGGTGGGTGCGGTTGGTGGTGCCGACTTCGACGAGCTTGGCACCGGCGCGCTGCATGATGTCGGGCACGCGAAAGGCGCCGCCGATCTCGATCAGTTCGCCGCGCGAGACGATCACTTCCTTGCGCTGCGCCAGCGTGTTGAGCAGCAGGAAAACCGCTGCCGCATTGTTGTTAACCACGGTCGCGGCTTCGGCACCGGTGAGTTCGCAGAAGAGCTCACTGACGATATCGTCGCGGTCGCCACGGCCGCCGGTCTCAATGTCGTATTCGAGTGCGCAGGGCGAGCGCGCCGCCGTGATCAGTGCCTCAATGGCTTCCTCGGGCAGGGGGGAGCGGCCGAGGTTGGTGTGCAGCACAGTGCCGGTGAGATTGAACACCGGCCGCAGTTTGGGCATGGACAATGCCGTCGCGCCAGCGCCGACTTTTTGAATCAGCAGGGTTTCATCCGGCAAGGGGCTGCCGGTCTGAGTTGCCTCGCGCACCGCTGCAAGCGTTTCGCGCACCACGCGCGTGATGAGCTTGCGACCATGCAACTGGATCAGAGGGGTGACTGACGCATGGGAGAGCAATCGGTCGACGGAGGGAAGTTGCGCTAGAGGGTTCATGGTTTCACCCGACCGGGCAGAAACAAGGATGAACCGATTTTAGCTGCCGCTGACGCGGAATGTTCTCCAGTCGGTTTTCAGGTAGTGCTTTTCGGCGACGAAGCGCTGCAGCAGCAGGGCTTCATCCTTGTTCTTGATCATGCCGACCTGACGTGCGACTTCCTTGCCCGTGCTATCGAGAAAAACCATCACCGGGCGGAGCTTGCGCGGGTTGTGACGCTTGACCATGGCATGGCCGGGATCATCGTCATCCAGTTGCAGTTCGCCGAAATCAGCCTCGGCACCGACGAAATGTTTTTTGTATTGGGCGGCAACTTCAGGGCTACGCAGCACACTCACGGTGTAGCGGCAGGCCCCTCAGTTCACATGGTCGCCGAAGTACAGCAGGACGTGCTTTTCTGGTGTGGCGCGCACCTGGGCGACGGCGGCCACATCATCCTTGGCGAGCGGCAGAATGCCTTCGAGCTGTCCGGCGACGGCAGGCAGGCTGAACAGGATGAAACAGATCAGGGATAACAGACTTCGCATGGGGCGGTTCCTCCAACTTAATTGAGTACCAGCACGCCCTGCTTGAGTCCCGGGTCATCCGGGTGCGGCGCCAGGACAAAGCCGAGGCTGGTCACGAACTGGATCATACGGCGGTTTTCAGAGAGGAAGTCGCCATTCATGTACTTGATGCCGCGCGAACGCGCCGTATCGATGATGACGCCCATCAGGCGGCGGGCTAGGCCCTTACCCTGCCAGTCGTCGGCGACCACGATGGCAAATTCGCAGGACTCACCATCCGGGTTGATGGCGTAGCGGGCCACACCGATCTGGACTTCGAGGCCATCGACGCGCTCGTGATCGACGTAGGCGACAAAGGCCATTTCGCGGTCGTAGTCGATCTGCGTCAGGCGTACCAGTTGGGTCTGAGACAGTTCGCGCAGCGTATTCATGAAGCGGTAGTACTTGGTTTCGGACGAGAGGTTCTTGACAAACTCCTGCTCCATGTCGGCATCTTCCGGGCTGATCGGACGAATCTTGACCGTCAGGCCATCCTGGGTCTTGTATTCGGTGACAAGGTGGGACGGGTAGGGGTGGATCGCCATGTGGTCGTAGCGACCGGCCGTAATCGGGATATTCTCGATGGCGATGCGCGCATCGACGGCCACTGCACCGTTTTCATCGACGATCAGCGGGTTGATGTCCATTTCGCGAATCCACGGCAGTTCGCAGACCATTTCCGAGACGCGCAGCAGCACGGCTTCGAGCGCTTCCATGCTGACCGGCGGCATGTTGCGGAACTCGCCGAGACGGGCGGACGCGGTGGTCGAGGCGAGCATGTCGTCGACGAGGAAACGGTTGAGCGGGGGCAGGGCGACGGCACGTTCTGCACCGCAGGCTTCCATGCTGGTGCCGCCCGGCCCGAAGATTATGGTCGGGCCGAAGATCTGGTCGCGCGCCATGCCGACGACCAGTTCACGGCCATTGACCTTCTGGATCATCGGCTCGATGGCGATGCCGTGGATGATGGCATCCGGGCGATTCTTCTTCACCTCTTCGAGGATCTCGTTGTAGGCATCGCGCACCTGGGCCAGCGTGTTGAGGTTGAGGCGCACGCCGCCGGAATCCGTCTTGTGGGTGATCTGCGGCGAGTCGATCTTCATCACCACGGGCAGGCCGATTTCCTCGGCCAGCACCATCGCTTCGGATGGCGAGCGGGCAATCACGGTCTGCGCGATCGGGATGCGGAAGGCCGCGAGCAGCGCCTTCGATTCCATCTCGTTGAGCTGCTTGCGACCCTCGGATAGAGCGGTTTCGATCACCAGCTTGGCCGATTCGAGGCGCGGCGGAATCTGGTTGGCAATCGAGGCCGGCGCCTGCATCAAAAGCTGTTGGTTACGATAGTAGTTGGAGATGTGCGAGAACAACTCCACGGCAGGTTCGGGGGTGCGGAAGGTCGGAATGCCGGCGCCCTTGAACAGCAGGCGGGCTTCGCGCACCTGTTCCTCACCCATCCAGCAGGTGACCAGCGGCTTGTCGGTCTTCTTGGCGACCTCGATGACGGCGCGGGCAGCCTGAGTCGGGTCGGTCATCGCCTGTGGCGTGAGAATGCACAACACGCCATCGATATTGTTATCTTCCAGACAGGTGGTCAGCGCGGCCGCATAGCGGGCTGGGTCGGCATCGCCGACAATATCGGCCGGGTTGCTTTTCGACCAGGTCTGCGGCATCGACTCATTCAGTTTCTTGAGCGTTTCCTCCGACAACTGGGCGAGCGGAATGCCGATGTCAGAAGCATGGTCGGCCGCCATGACACCCGGGCCACCGCCATTGGTAATGATCATCAAACGGTTGCCGCGCGGGCGGAAATGCGAGAACAGCGCCTGTGCGGCCGCATACATCTGGCCAACGTTGCCGAGGCGAACGACGCCGGCACGACGCAAGGCTGCATCGAACACATCGTCGGCGCCGACCAACGCACCCGTATGCGACAGGGCGGCCTGTTTGCCGGCCGCGTGGCGGCCGACCTTGATCAGCAGCACCGGCTTGCAGCGGGCGGCGGCACGCAGGGCGCTCATGAAGCGGCGGGCGTTCTTGATGCCTTCGATGTAGAGGAAGATGTTCTCGGTGCGCGGGTCGGCGACCATGTATTCGAGCACTTCGCCGAAGTCGATATCGCTTTCGGCACCCAGCGAAACGACACTGGAAAAGCCGACGTTGTTGGGCAGCGCCCAGTCGAGAATGGCGGTACATAGCGCGCCGGATTGCGAGATCAGGCCGATGGTGCCAGGGTTGGCGCTGCCGTGGGCGAAGGTTACGTTGATGCCGCTACTCGGCCGCATCAGGCCCAGACAGTTCGGGCCGAGCAGGCGCAGGTTGTGGCGGCGGGCGCTATCGAGCATCGAACGCTCAAGATTGGCGCCGCGCGGACCCATTTCGGCAAAACCACCCGAAATCACGATGGCATTGCGCGTGCCGGCGCGGCCGCAGGATTCGATGATGGCTGGTACGGTCTCGGCCTTGGTACAGATCACCGCAAGATCAAGGCGTTGTGGGACGCTTTCCACCGTCGCATAGGCCTTTTGCCCAAACACGCTTTCGTGGCGTGGATTGACCAGAAACAGCTTGCCCTTGTAGCCGCCGTCAATGACATTGCGAACCAGCGTCGCGCCAATCGAGCCCGGTGTTTCCGAAGCGCCAATGATGGCGATCGATTTTGGCTCGAAAAGCGGCAAGAGATAGTGTTGTTCGTGGTTCATGGCGGTAGACTGGGATCACCAATCGATAAAATGTTGCAACGCAGCAAGAATACCATTTTCCATGACCGAAAAGCACGAGATCAGGCCGGAACAATCGGTCGAATTACTCAAACACCTGCATATTCTGACGCGCGACGGCAAACTGAATCAGGACAGCCGGCGAAAGTTGAAGCAGGTTTATCACCTTGTCCAGTTTATCGAGCCACTTCTTAAAGAAACGCTTGAAAAACATCAGGATATAAATCTTGTCGATATCGGGGCTGGTAAATCCTACCTCGGTTTTATCCTCTACGATCTGTTTTTTAAAAATCGTGTTGGCGCTTCCGCGCTGCATGCGATCGAAACACGGCCAGCGTTGATTGCCCAGGCCCGGGAATTGGCGGACAAATGTAACTTTAGTGGTATGCGCTTCCATCAGTTGGAGGCGGCCCAGGCACTCGCATCGACCGATTTGCCGACACGCATCGATGTGGTGACCGCTTTACATGCCTGCAATACCGCTACCGACGACGCAATTCGCTTCGCTCTCGGCCGCAAGGCGCAGTTCATTGTGCTGGTGCCCTGTTGTCAGGCCGAAGTGGCGGCCTTGTTGCGAAAATATAAGGGTAAAGCAATGGCCAATCCCCTCGCCGAACTTTGGCGCCACCCGATTCATACCCGAGAATTCGGCAGCCACGTCACCAACGTGTTGCGCTGCCTGCAGCTCGAAGCGCACGGCTACCAACTCAATGTCACCGAACTGGTGGGCTGGGAGCATTCGATGAAAAACGAATTGATCGTGGCGCGGCGTACCCAGCAGCCTGCCCGCCATCGCGCAGCGCGATTGCAGGAACTGCTGGGCATGCTGGGGCTGGAAGAGGAACTGCGCGAACGGTTTTTCGTGCCAGCCGGATAAAAAAAGCGCTGGCAGGACGAGCGTCCCGCCAGCGCCTTGTTACAAGCGCGTTAGTTTTGCGCTACCAGATCTTGAGTTTTTGATTGAGCTTTTTCCAGTTTTGGGGCGTCTTGAATGGAGGGGGTGACGGTTTTTGGGGCGGCGCGATACATTGCACTTGCCGTAAGAGTCCCGTGGTCTCCACCCTCAGCTTGTCCAGTTGGTCAAGGTTGGGACCGAACACGGGGCTGTCCATGCTGACGATCTTGTTGAACTGCATCATCGCGTCGCCGAGTTGTGTGAATTTTGGCACGGCGTCGGTCAGCAGCTTTACATCGAAGATATCCAGGTTCGGCAGATCGACGGGGAAATCCAGATGCAGCTTGCTCATCACCGGCTTGAAGAGGCCATCGGCCTTCTTCTTCAACTCGTCGACGACTTTGTTGATGCCGATGACCTTCAAGGCTTCCCAAGCGGTTGAACTCAGCATCGACTCGATCTTGTGCTCGATTTCATTGGCGCTGGTGACGATCGTGCCCACGGACATGCCGATGTTCGCGTCGCATGTATTGACGCCACACACGAAAGGCGCTTCCTTGTTGCACCACTTGGTACCGCATGGGTAGGATGCACCCCATTTCCTGCACGTCTTGACGCCACACGGATACGGCACTTTTTGCGAGCACATCTTCGGGCCGCAGGGGTAGTCGAACGAGACGCTGACGGATTGGTCGAGGACTTTCTTCAGTTCCGCAAGCGCGTTGTTGATCGGTCCGAGATCGCCCTGCAGCCGGTTTACGGCCGCCAGAAGGTCCTCCATCTGCTTGAGCTGACTTAGTATTTTGTCGGTGGTTGCTTGCAGAGCTTTTGCCGGCAGGCCGACCGTCGTGTCGTAGGTCTCGTTCGCCTTCTTCATTCCAGCGTTTATCTTCTGGAAGGAGTCCGTCGAGCGGTTGAGCAGCGTAATCGCCGTGGGCTCGGCGGCCGGTTGTTTTTCGACGCAGCCGACGAGCGCTTCGACCGAATCGGTGTAGCCGAATGCGGCCTGCTGAATCGTGCGCTCGCCTACCAGACAGGTCGCGGCGGCTTCCTCGGCCTTGTTGGTGGCATTCCTGAATGGCTCGACCGATTTGTCGAATTTTTCAGCCGATTCCGCAGCTTTCTTTACGTTGGGATGTATCGTATTCAGGCGCTTTTCGAGGTTTTCCGCCTGCGCTTTTGTTTGTGGAACCAGCTTGGCGACACCGATCATTTGCTTGACGGTATCCAGCGTGTTGTCCAGCGTCTTGAGCGCGGTCGCCAGCTTGTGGGGCACGGATAGCGCATTTTCCAGTTTCAGCAGCGCGTCATCCACTTCCTGTGTGTTCTTGATCAGAAGATTCGACTCCGTTTCGAACGTTCCGGTTTCGGTAAAGAACGTGGTCGACGACTTCATGAATTCCTGCGATTGGTCGGCTCGCGCGGGGTGAGTGACGGTCAGGGTCGTGATGCAAATTAATGCGAACCTGCCTAGGTGGAACAGCACTTGTTTCATTTTCATCCCCTTTGTGTCAGTGGTGAAACAGCACGTACAGCGACGTCACAGGTTTGATGACCTTGTTTTCGTCGAGAGTGGTGAGAGGCTTGGCGAGTTGGTGTTTTACGCCATGGAAGACAGCGCGGCCATCAGGTCGGCATTGTCGTTCTTGGGAGGGGACACCTGAGCGCCATGACTGTTATGCAGGCCTGCGGCCACCTCGCGTTGCTTCTTCGCTGACCATTGGCACAGGGGTTGATCAGCAAGAAAAGCCTCGAACTGACTCCAGTCTTCAATTACCGCCTTGGGCATTTCGTGCTCCTTGTTTTCTCCGCACGGATATTCTGCGCCTGCTGGCAGAAATATGCATCGTCACTGTTCGGATTTTTGTGGCAACACTGCTGAGACTGTGGTTTTTGGCTTACGCAAGCCTAAAAGTCGGCGCTGGTGGGACGGCAAAGAGCGTCAGGGTAGCTTAGTCCAGTGCTGCGCGGCTTTCGCTGGCCAGCGGCGTGCCTTCCGGAATGTGGTCGAGCGCCTTTGCCAACAATGCCCGCAACTGGTTGGCTTCTTCGCTGGCGCGCAGCAGTTCCGGGCAGCGGTCGATCTGGCAGAACCGACGCGTACCCCAGACAAACGTAGGCCGCTTTATCTCAGTCATGGGCATTCTCGATCAGTCGGATGAGACGGGAGTCGAAGTCCAGCGCGTGATCACGAATCCAGTCGCAGATCAACGACTCCAGCGTGCGGATGTTGTCTGAGGTTGGCAGGTGGTCGAAACGCCAGATGAGCTTGTTATAGCGGGAGGTGAATTCGACATGTGCGTCACGGTGACGGATGCAGTGTGCCTGGTTTGAGTGGGTGCGCGGCAACCGGGCCATCATGTCGTCTTCCTGGCGCTGATGGCTGATGAGAAACACCATGAACTCCATGGCCACTTCAGTTAGTGCGGCATGGCAGGCTTCAATCGTTGCCGGTGTGCAATGCGTGCAATTCCGCACGGGCAGGGCAGTGGTACAACCGTTGGCCGTGATGCGGCCCAGCATGTTGGCGAGTTGGGTATGGTCTCGATCAGCATTCGTCTGGAGCGGGGGCAGTGAGGCGTCAGCGGCTAGCTCGGTCGTCATGGTCTGGGCTGGAATCGTTTTTTCCAGTTTATGACGTAGAACTGGCTGTAATTCTCACCAATTCTTGCTGCGCCGTTATTGCTTCAATCCTGTGGCACACTGCCGGCCTTGCTTTTCCAGACGCCTGAACCATGCTCGACCTGATTCGTCCTTTTCTGCGCCGTCTGGACAGTTTGCAGACCCTGCGCGAAAAGCTCTACTGGGATGTTGTCCTGCTGCCGGCGGTGACCCTCGTCATCGTTGCCACGGTTCTCGGCAAGGTTGCCTACGACGAGTATGGTCGCGTACAGGAGGCCGAGTTCCGGCTGCTTTCGGCGCATGCCCGCAATGCCGATGCCCAGTTGGGGGCGGCACTGCACAAAGTCGATGGTCTGCTGGTCCGTTTCGGCAATACGCCCGTGCAGCCCGGCGGGCGATTGGAAGTTGATCCTGAGCGTTTGCGCAGCGATATTCCTGCACCTGGTGTGCTGTTTGCCACCGATGCGGCCGGGCGCATTGTCGCTGCCTCGGATAATGCTTTGCGCGGCCGGCTGGTGGCGGCAGCGCCGTTTTTCACCGCACATCGGGAGACATCGGCAGGACCGGTAGCGGGAGTCGGCGGTGAGAGCGATGGACACTTGTTCATTTCGCGGCCGGAGGACACGCTGCTCGGGCGCATGAGCCTGGTTTTCTCGCGTCCCCGTTTCGATGCTGCGGGGAAAACGGTTGGGATCGTCGGACTCACGGTCGATTACCGCTTCTTCACTGGCGTACTCCAGGCCATCAATTCGGACGATTCCGAAAGCATGACGGTGATCTACAACCGGGAAGGTGACTTCCTGTTTCGGCGCGTCGATCCGGAGAAATTTTTCGGCCTCAACATGGTCAAGACCTCCACGGTGTACGGGCCGCATCGCGCGGCCGGTACGCCGGAGTCGCGTCATATCGGGCCTTCCGCCATCAACGGCATGACGCGACTTTTCATCGTGCGCGATGTCGGCGACAGCGGCATCAGCCTGATCCTGTCGCGCCAACTCGACGAGGTGCTCGCCACGTGGCGGCGCGATGCGCTTATCTATGCGGTGATCTTTGTCTTCATGGCCATTGTCCTGTTGTCCCTGTCGGCTATGGCGGCACGGCGCAAGCAGCAACTGCTGGCGGCGCAGGCATTCGCCGAACAGTTGATCGCCACCGCCAACGTCATGGTGGTGGGGCGCGATGTTTGCGGGCGCGTTACGATTTTCAACGAGACGGCCGCACGTATTTCAGGCTATGCGCGGGAAGAAGTCATCGGTCGCGACTGGTGCCGCCTCACCGCGCCGGCCGGCATGGTTGAGCAATCCGGTGGCATGTGTGGCTACCGCAGCAGCGACGATATTCCATTGACGATCGAATTGCCCCTGCGTACCAAGGCGGGACAGGAACGCATCATCTCCTGGAGCAACAGCGTGATCGAAGCGCCCTGGGCGGTTGTATCCTTCGGTATCGACGTGACCGAGCGCTGGGACATGGACGCCGAGCGCGAGCGCTTCGTCACTATGGTGTCGCACGAGTTCCGCACGCCGCTGGCGACCATCGATGGCGCCATCCAGTATCTGGAGATGCATGCGCAGGCGGCCGACGAGAGCGTGCGCAAGCGTCACGGCAAGATCCAGCGGTCGGTGGAACGCCTGACCGTGCTGCTCGACGATTACCTGTTGCAGGAACGCCTGGGGCGCGTCATGCACGGCCTCAACATCGGGCCGGTGTCGCCGCTTGCGTTACTCGACGATCTGCGGATGACCGCCACGGCCCTGTCTGCCGAGCACGCCTTTGAGATCGAGGACACCGGTGCGCCAGCGGTTATCTATTGCGATGGCGACCTGATGCGTTTGAGCCTGCGCGTACTGTCGGACAATGCCGTCAAATACACCCCGCCGGGCACCACGATCCGGCTGGTCGGTCGGTCGGTGCCGCCGGTGCCGGAAGGCGGCGTCGAATTCCTTGTATGCGACAACGGCTCGGGTATTCCGGAAGACGAACTGCCGCATCTCTTCGACAAGTTTTTCCGTGGCCGTCGCGCCGCGCGGCAGTCGGGTACCGGTATCGGCTTGCATCTGGCCCATTCCGTCGTTGTCTCGCACGGCGGCACGCTTACCGTGTGCAACGCGGCGGGCGGCGGTGCCGAGTTCCGTCTCTGGCTACCGGAGCGGCGTCCGAGCGAGGCATCGTGAGAATTGGTGAGTTTTCCTCCGGGGACGGTTTTTATACTGGGCGCATGGAAAGCATCGTCATCGTCGAAGACAATGCCTCTTATGCGGAGGATGTGGCCGAGTTTCTGGCGGAGGCCGGTTACGTCGTGCGTGTCGTTCCCAGCGCCGAAGCCATGTGGCGCAGCCTGGCGGAAAGCCCGGCGGCCATTGTGCTGCTCGACCTCGGCCTGCCCGATGGCGACGGTTTCGACGCCATCCCGAAATTGCGCCAGTTCTACCCGGATTGCGGCCTGCTGGTCCTCACCGCGCGCGTCTCGCTCGACAGCCGCATCCAGGGCCTGCGCCTCGGTGCCGATGCCTACCTCACCAAGCCGATCAAGTTTCCCGAACTGCTGGCCAACATCGAGGCGGTCGGCCGCCGCGTGTTCCGGCGTGCACCGGCGCGTGCGGCATCGTCCTGGCGGCTGAAGGTGCTTGGCCGTCATATTGAATTGCTTGGCAAAGGTTCGCTGTCTTTGAGCGACAAGGAATTCGGCTTCCTGCACCTGCTTGCCCAGAGCCTTACGCCAGTGCCACGCGAGTCGCTGCTGGTCGGCCTGGGCGAGACGAACGACCCGGCGGCTGCGCGCCGGCTCGACATGCTGGTCTACCGGCTGCGCAAGAAGGTGCGTACGGCCTGGGATGTCGAACTGCCGCTACGCAGTTCTTACGGCGGCGGTTTCGGTTTGGCGGAACTCTTTGAACTGACCTGAGCGAACTGGCCCGAGGCATCCCGCAGATGCCGTCTGGCCAGCGCCGACTTTTTGCCTGCCGGCTTACTCTACGCCCTGACTCGCGAGGTATTCCTCGTAGTTGCCGTGGTAATTGACAATCTCGCCGGTGGTCTTGATCTCGATGATGCGCGTGGCCAGTGAGGAAACGAATTCGCGGTCGTGCGAGACGAAGATCAGCGTGCCGGGATATTTTTCCAGCGCGTTGTTCAGTGACTCGATTGACTCCATGTCGAGGTGGTTGGTCGGTTCGTCCATCAGCAGCACGTTGTTGTGCAGCAGGATCAGCTTGCCGAACAGCATGCGGCCTTGTTCGCCACCGGAAATGACCTTGACCGACTTTTTCACTTCATCGCCGGAGAACAGCAGGCGGCCGAGGGTGCCACGGATCAGGGTTTCGACGTCCGAGCCTTCGTAGCCGCCTTCACGCACCCACTGGCTGATCCAGTCGGTGAGGCTTATGTCCTCGGCGAAGTCGGCGGCGTGGTCCTGGGCGAAATAGCCGGGGCGGGCTTTTTCGGCCCATTTCACTTTGCCATGCTCGGGGGCAAGGCCGCCCAGAGCGGTGCCGGCCAGGAGTTTGAGCAGGGTGGTTTTGCCGACGCCGTTTTCGCCGATGATCGCGACTTTCTCGCCCGCTTCGATGGCGGTGCTGAAGTTCTTGATGACCGGGGTGCCGGGCACGTAGCCGAAGTTGAGGTTTTCCAGTTCGACGGCGAGGCGGTGCAGTTTTTCCTTGTCGCTGTAGTCGAAGCCGATCCACGGATATTGGCGCGAGGAGGGCTTGATATCCTCGATCTTGATCTTCTCGATCTGCTTGGCGCGCGAGGTGGCCTGACGCGCTTTTGAGGCGTTGGCGGAGAAGCGGCGCACGAAGGTCTGCAACTCGGCGACCTTTTCCTTGGCCTTGGCGTTGGCGGTCGACTGGCGCGCGCGCGCCTGGGTCGAGGCTTCCATGAAGTCGTCGTAGTTGCCGGGATAGACGGTGATCTTGCCGTAATCCAGGTCGGCCATGTGGGTGCAGACCTGATTGAGGAAGTGGCGGTCGTGCGAGATGATGATCATCGTGCTGTTGCGCTCGTTGATCACGTTCTCCAGCCAGCGGATGGTGTTGATGTCGAGGTTGTTGGTCGGTTCGTCGAGCAGCAGGATGTCGGGGTTCGAGAACAAGGCTTGCACCAGCAGCACGCGCAGCTTCCAGCCGGGCGCGATTTCGCGCATCGGGCCGCTGTGCTGTTCGATGGGAATGCCGACGCCCATCAGCAATTCGCCGGCGCGGGATTCGGCCGTGTAGCCGTCGTACTCGCCAAACTGGTGCTCCAGATCAGCCGCGCGCATGTAGTCGTCTTCGGTGGCGTCCGGGTTGGCGTAGATCGCGTCGCGCTCCTGCATGCAGTCCCACATTTCCTTGTGGCCCATCATCACGACATCGAGGACGCGCACCTCTTCGTAGGCAAACTGGTCCTGGCGCAGGAAGGCCATGCGCTCGTGCGCGTCGAGGCTGACATTGCCGGCGGAGGAGTCGAGCACCCCGGCCAGAATCTTCATGAAGGTGGTCTTGCCGGAGCCATTGGCACCGATCAGGCCATAGCGGTTGCCCTCGCCGAACTTGACGGAAACGTTTTCAAACAAGGGCTTGGCCCCGAACTGCATGGTGATGTTGTTGGCGACGAGCACTGAAAATCCTTCGTGATACGGCTGAGAAAGGCGCGCAGTCTACTCGCTATGCCGTAAAGTGCTGGTCTATGAAAAAACTGACACTTGAAAAAATCCTGCAATCACAGGGCTTTGGCACGAAGAAAAGCTGCCGCTACATGGTGCTCGACGGGCTGGTGGAAGTGGCCGGCGCGGTGGTGGATGACGTGAAAGCCGAGTTTGATCCGGCTGGATTGAACTTCACCGTCGATGGCGAACCCTGGCAATACCGCGAACACGTCTATCTGGCCCTCAACAAGCCCACCGGCGTGGAATGTTCGCGCCGCCCGGCGGTGCATCGCGGCGTGCTTTCCCTGTTGCCCGATCAATTCACCCTGCGCGATGTGCAGCCGGTCGGCCGGCTCGATCACGATACTACCGGCCTGCTGCTGCTGTCCGACGATGGTAACTTCATCCACACCCAGTCGCATCCCAAGCGCCATGTGCCGAAAACCTATGTGGCCACGACGCAAGACCCGGTAACGGCTGAACTCGTCGCCCAACTCTCGGCTGGCGTGCAGTTGAACGATGAACCCGCGCCGCTGGCCGCACAGGCGCGGCAACTCGGCACGCACGAGGTCGAAATCACCATCGACATGGGCAAGTATCACCAGGTCAAACGCATGCTGGCGGCCGCAGGTCATCACTGCGTGGCGCTGCGCCGCTCGGCCATTGGCGGGCTAACGCTGGAAGCGCTGGGGCTGGCCGAGGGCGAGTGGTGCTATCTCGACGCGGAACAACTGGCCAAGCTGTAAAAGTCGGCGCTGGCGGGACGGCAGCTTGCAATCATCCTTGAAATGGCTAATATAGCCATATTGGATAGATCAAGGAGTTGGCCATGATTACCGTCACATCTGTAGAAGCGCAAAGCCGCTTTGGCGAGCTGATCGACCGGTCGCAGCGCGAGCCGGTCGAGGTCACACGTCGTGGGCGCACCGTGGCCTATGTGGTTTCGGAGCACGACATGCGCGAATTGGTCGATGTTCGCCGGCGCAGGGAAGATGCCGCGCGCTGGTATGCCGAGTATCGCCAACAGGTGACGAAGCAACCGGTGGACACTGTGCCGGCGCTGAGCGAGGCGGATGTCAATCGGCTCGTCCATGAGCTTCGCTAGGCGCATCGTTTTCGATACTGGCGTCCTGGTCAGCGCGGCCATCCTGCCTGAATCGATTCCCGCGCTGGCGCTGGAAAAAGCATTGTTGCATTTCGAGATGTGCTTTTCCGAGGCAACGCTGGACGAGTTGGCCAAGGTTCTGGGGCGACCGAAGTTTGACCGTTATGCCACAGACGCCTTGCGCCAGACCTTTATCGAAGGCTACCGTCGTCATGCGTTGCTCGTGACGGTGGAGCGGGTGGTCGCCGATTGTGTCGATGCCGCCGACAACAAGTTTCTTGCACTGGCTGAAGCTGCAGGCGCGGAGTTGATTGTTGCCAGCGATCCGCATCTCACCGATCTCAATCCCTGGCGCGGCATTCCGATTATTCCCCCAGCCGCTTTTCTGGCGGTGATCCGATGACTGAAACCACTTACCCCACCGAAGCATCCCCCTGGATCGCCCGCTTCGCGCCGCTGATTCCCGAGAGTGGCGATGTGCTTGACCTTGCCTGCGGCAGCGGTCGCCATGCGCGCCTGCTTGCCAGTCTTGGGCATCGCGTTGAAGCCGTCGACCGCGATGGCGATGCGCTGGCGCAACTGGCCGGCATCGAGGGCGTCACCACGCGGCAGGCCGATCTCGAAGGCGGCTCGTGGCCGTATTACAGCCGCGTGTTTGACGGCATCGTGGTCAGCCGCTACCTGTGGCGCCCCCTGATGCCGCAAATCTTCAACTGCTTGGGCGAAGGCGGCGTGCTGATCTACGAAACCTTCATGGAAGGCCAGCAACTGTTCGGCAAGCCGGAAAATCCCGCGCATCTCCTGCGTCCCGGCGAACTGCTCGAAATGGTCGGCAAACGCTTCACCATCGTGGCCTTCGAACAAGGTGAAATCGCCGGGGAAAAACCGCAGGTCATGCAGCGTATCTGTGTCCGGCGCGGGCGGCCGGATAAGCTGCCGGTTTAGAGTTTCAGGGGCGCGTTGCTTGCCGTGCTGTCAGCGCCGACTTTTGATTTGTCGGGGCAGGATCGAGAGCTACTTCCGATTACTTTGCGGACCAGTCTACGAAACGAGTAGCGCCAGCGACCAGATCGCTTTCAGCTTGCTTCAGCGCTTGCTCGTGCCATGCGGGTGATTCGATACCCTCGTCCGTGCGGCCGCTCAAGGAATCCCAAAGCGCTTCCATCAGCTTCAGTTTTTCTGCAACGGGCATCTCAGCGATATCAATGGCGGTCATGGGTTTCTTCCCTTCTTGAACAACTCTGGTTTCAATGCTAGCAAAAGTCGGCGCTGGCAGGACGGCATAGGGGATGGGAAATCGTGGTCCGCCCCAGATTATCCCGCTGACTTCTCTACAACCCATTGGATATTGTCCATGTATTCGGTTAAATCTATTTTCCCGAGAGTAAACGCATCTGCGACTTGGACTGGTACCAGCGCCGTACCATAGTGAGACTCATCTTGTAGAGCCAACGAGATTCCGGCTCTATCCAACGAATTCTGTGTGGAAGGATCAAGAAGGATTCCAATACTGAGTTGATCGAGCATTTGGGAGGCGTGGATTAGTGCGTGCTGAGCCGGTCGGCCTAGACGGTCACGTACGACAAGAACGCCATCTCGTTTAACGCATTTCCACGCAACAGTCTCGAAGCCTACGGTCGAAAGGTTATGGGCGATATTCAGGAGCGTTGCCGACAGACGTATGTCGATTGTTGGAATCCGTAATGCATGCAGTTCCGGCATGTGCTCTATGTAGGTGATTGTGTTAGCGAGCCGCGTTGCCGTGTGGATTCTGAGAAGCCAATGCCACACCTTCCTGAGACGGTGTATGCCGAGTCGGCGAACTTGAACAGTTCCCTTTCCGTACTTGATTTCGATTGTCCTCGGAGCAACTAGCTGAAACGTTTTGTGGGCTGCGATATTGCGCCATTGATGAATAGGTATTGATAAGTCAGGATCAGCCAGCAGAATTGGAGCCTGAGCGCGCAGAGTGCTTGGGAACTCACCAACAAGGGCTCCGAAATCCAGCTTCGTGACATCGTTTGGCCACGGGTTACCGGAGCATCTTTGTGCAAACGAAAACAGAATCTGGAGTTGAGGTTTGAAGCATCCCTCAGCAACTCCATCAATTGTTGAAAACAACTGATAGACCCTGTCGTGTATTGCTGCGCCAGTCTCAAGCGGAGCTGATGTTTCAAACACGTTTAACCATCGGTCGTCCGATGTCTGCATGTTCGCAAAGTACTTTAGTAAATTTTCATACGCCCCTTGGCGATCAAATCGAAGAACCCGACGATGCAGGCGCAAACACCATGAAAGGAGGTCTGTGTATTCTGGAAATAGGGCAATGCGCGCAAGGTTTCTTAGTTCGACGTGGAACGAATCGATGTTCTTGCCCAATTGCCGCTGACGGCGAAAGTACGGTGTGAATGCGCTCCGTGTGGCAACGCTCCAATCGGCTCTAGTGAAAGCCTTGGGAAGTTGGTGCTCCTTAATTGATCGAACAAGTTTGCGCATTTTCCAATCGCAGTGTCATTTCTGCCGTCTTACCAGCGCCGACTTTTAATTGCCTTTGTTCGCCAGAATGTCGCGGGCCAGCGCATCAATGCTGGCCTGACTCAGGTCATCCGCCGAGAAAACAGCCGCGTCGGCATAGCGATAGTTCTTGTCCTGCGAGCGCTGGTAGAGCGGGTCGTAGTGGTTTTCCAGCAGGTCGGCGACGAGGGACGGGAAGTCGCCGGCTTCGATCTGGCGGGTCCAGTGGTCCAGCGTTTCGTTGCTTTGCAGGCCGCGCAGGTGGCTGAGTTGGTCGATCAGCCACTGGGGACGCTGCAGGAAGTAATCGTAGTCGCGCAGCAAAAAGTCGGCTCTGGCGGGACGGCTGGCCTCGACGCGCACGCAGGGGGCGGCGCGCAGGCCGTTGATGAGGGCGTCGGGTACTTGCAGTTTGCCGATGCGGCGGCTCTCGGCTTCGGCGAAGACGGGGCGGGCGGGGTCGAAGGTCTGCAGGGCGGCGAAGAGTTTTGACTCGAACATCTTTTGCGCAGGTTGCGGGGCATCGGGCAGGTTGCCGAGCACCGAGCCTTTGTGCGCGGCCAGTTCCTCCAGGTGGAGGATTTGCCCGCCGAGTTGGCCGATGGCTTCAAGGATGCGGCTCTTGGCGCTGCCGGTAGGGCCGGAGATGATGCGGTACTGGAATTGCGTCGGCAGGATCGTGAGTTGCTCGACCACATGCTTGCGCCAGGCCTTGTAGCCGCCTTCGAGGCGATGGGCGTCCCAGCCGATCTCGCGCAGGATGTGGGCAAATGCGCCGGAACGCTTGCCGCCGCGCCAGCAGTAGACGAGGGGTTTCCAGTCTTTCGGTTTGTCCAGAAACAGGGTCTCGATATGCGTGGCGATATTTTTGGCCACCAGCACCGCGCCGATCTTCTTGGCCTCGAAGGGGGAAGCCTGCTTGTAGAGCGTGCCGACCTGGGCGCGTTCGTCGTTCGAGAGCACCGGGCAACTGGTCGCGCCGGGCAGGTGATCCTCGGCGAATTCGCCGGGCGAACGGGCATCCAGGATCGCATCAAAATTGCCGACCTGTGCTATGGTTGCCACGCCTTTATGTTGGCGTTCCGCCACGAATTTCTCCCATGGAAAACATCAAACTTACCCAATTCAGTCACGGCGGGGGTTGAGGCTGCAAGATTGCGTCGGCCGTGTTGTCGCGCATTATCGCCGAATCACCCCTGAAGACTTTGCCCGAAGCGCTCATGGTCGGTATCGAAACTGCCGACGATGCGGCGGTGTATCGCCTTAACGATCATCAGGCCATCGTCGCCACCACCGATTTCTTCATGCCGATCGTGGACGATCCGCGCGACTTCGGCCGCATTGCCGCGGCCAACGCGCTCTCAGATGTGTATGCGATGGGCGGCCAGCCGATCTTCGCGCTGGCCATCGTCGGCATGCCGCTCGGCAAGCTGCCGGAAGAAACGATTCACGCCATCCTCGAAGGCGGTGCCTCGATCTGCGCCGAAGCCGGCATTCCGATTGCCGGCGGGCATACTATCGATGCACCCGAGCCGATCTACGGGCTGGTGGGCATCGGCATCGTCCATCCCGATCAGGTGAAGCGCAATGCCGGCGCGCATGCCGGCGATGTGCTGATTCTCAGCAAGCCGCTCGGCATCGGCATCCTGTCAGCCGCGTTGAAGAAGAATGACTTGTCGCCAGCGGGCTATGCCGAGATGGTGCGCTGGACGACCAAGCTTAACGTGACCGGTGCGCAACTGGCGCAGATGCCCGGTGTGCATGCGGTGACGGATATCACCGGCTTTGGTTTTGCCGGCCACCTGCTGGAAATCTGCAAGGGGTCGCAACTGATGGCCGAGGTGGCGTTCGAGCAACTGCCGCTGATCGAAGAAGCGGTGACGCATGTCAAGGCCGGCATTGCCACCGGCGCCTCGACGCGCAACTGGGAAAGCTATGGTGCGTCTGTCGCCGTCCCGCCAGCGCCGACATTTGAAGAGTGGCAGCAGAAGGTGCTGACCGATCCGCAGACCAGCGGCGGGTTGCTGGTGGCCTGTGCGCCAGAGAGCGTTGAAGCCGTGATGGCCGCGTTTCATGCGGATGGTTTTGACCGGGCGCGGATTGTCGGTGCGATGCGCGAAGGTCCGGCCCGGCTCAGTGTGGTTTGAGCAGCGCCTTGACGGCCGGCCAGACGTGATCGCGGATTTTGGGTTGTGCAGCCGCCGTCGGATGCAGTCGGTCGGGCTGGAAAGCCGCGTCGTCGCGCGCAATCGGTTCGAGCAGGAAGGGCAGCAGGCCGGTCTTTTCGGCTTTCGCAACGTCGGCAAACATCTGGCTGAATTGCTGCGTATAGGCCATGCCATAGTTGGGCGGCAGGCGCATGCCGGCGATCAACACGCGGGCGCCGGCCTGACGTGCGGCCTGGACCATCGCCCGCAGGTTATTGCGGGCAGAGGCGACAGGCAAACCGCGCAGACCATCATTGGCACCGAGTGCCAGCACCACCACGGCCGGATGATGTTGCTTGAGCAGCGCCGGCAGGCGCGTCCGTCCGCCATCCGTCGTTTCGCCGCTGATACTGGCGTTGATCACCGCATGAGGAAACTTTTCCTGCTTTAATCGATCTGCCATCAGGGCCGGCCAGCTTTGCGCAAGCTCGATCCCATAACCAGCCGAGAGGCTGTCGCCAAAGACCAGAATCGTCGGCGCGGCCTGGGCAGAACCGATCATTGACAGCAGAAACAACCAGAAGAATCTCGACATGACAGAAACCGTTTTGAACGTCACAGGATTGGGCAAGACCGTCGCCGGCAGTACCGGTGCGCTGACCATTTTGCACGAGATTGATTTCAGCGTGCAGTCGGGGGAGTCTGTCGCCATCGTTGGCGCCTCGGGTTCCGGCAAGTCGACCCTGCTGGGGCTGCTGGCGGGGCTTGACCTGCCGACGGCGGGCAAGGTGGAGCTGGCGGGCCAGAACCTCAATGACCTGAACGAGGATGCGCGTGCCGCCTTGCGCGGGCGGGTGCTGGGCTTTGTGTTCCAGTCCTTTCACCTGCTGCCGGCGCTGACGGCGCGCGAGAATGCCATGTTGCCGATGGAACTGCTGGGGCAGCCGGATGCGCGTCCGATTGCCGAAGCGATGCTGGCGCGAGTAGGGCTGGCGGATCGGCTTGACCATTATCCGAAGCACCTCTCGGGGGGCGAGCAGCAGCGCGTCGCGCTGGCACGGGCCTTTGCCGTCAAGCCCAAGCTGTTGATGGCCGACGAACCTACCGGCAACCTCGATGCGACCACGGGCCAGCAGGTCATCGACCTGATGTTCGAAATGAATGCCGAACAAGGCACGACGCTGATGCTCGTCACCCATGACGAGGCGCTGGCGCGGCGGTGCGGGCGGACGCTACGTCTGGTTGCAGGACGCTTGGCTCAGGATTGACCGAGAATTGCCCGAGCGGCCGCGATGCCGCTCCTGACCGTGCCTTCGAGCGTGGCCGGATAGTCGCCCGCCACGTAGTCGCCGGCCAGCCAGAGGCCGGGATCAGCGGTGGCGGTGGCAGGGCGAGAGAGATTTGGCGTGCAGGCGAAGGTGGCGCGCTTTTCCTCGATCACCCAGGTTTTGTGTGGACTGGGCAGGTTGGGCAGCAGCACGGTAATTTCGCGATGGATGGCCTGACCTAATGCTTCGTGTGAGAGCGTTTGCCAAGCGCCTGCGCCGCTGATGACCACCGCCAGCAGCCCGTGCTGCCCGACCAGTTGGCCGCGGTCGAAGACCCATTGCCCGTGACCGCTGGCCATGCCGAGCATCGGAAAGCTCAGGCGCACGGCTTCTGGATATTGCAGGTAGATCGTCGCAATCGGTTGCCAGACGAATTCGGGAAGTGGAATCTGCGGCGCCAATGCCGGTAGGTGATAGGGGGCGACGGCGAGCACGCGGTGATCGAAGCCGCTCAGTTCATCAAGACTGTGGATGCGTCGGCTGCGATGCACCTGCCCGCCACGGGCCTCGATGAAGCGTGCGGCCGGTTCGGGAAACAGGCGGGAAAAATCGACGGTGGGCAGCAGGAAGTCCGACGCGGCGCGGTCGGCGGCGAGGCTGTCGCGCAGCACGTTGAGGAAAACCTGTGCCGAGGCGATCTTGACGGGCGTATTTAGCGCGGCGAGACAGAGCGGTTCCCACAGGAAGCGACGCAGGGCCGGCGGCTGATTGGCGATGAGCTGTTTGGCCGTGATGTCGCGTGGCAGGCGGAAGCGTGCCTTTTTGAGCGCCTGCATGAAGCGGATGGCGGCGATCTTTTCCTTCCAGTTCAGGCCCTGCGCCGTCAGCAATGCCCAGGCGAGATGGAGCGGGGCGGGTAGCCGGAGGGCAGCGACTTTGACATGGCCGGGAAACTCCAGATGCAGTGTTTTCTGCCTTAGCGCCGTCCTGTCAGCGCCGACTTTTTGCATCAGCCGCAGGGTTTCGCGATAGGCGCCGACGAGGATGTGCATGCCGTTATCGACAGTCATTCCCTCCCAATCAACCCCGCGTGCACGGCCGCCGAGGGTGCGTGAGGCCTCGAAGACCTCGACGTGGTAACCGGCATCAGCCAGTTCCACGGCGCAGGCGAGGCCGGCGTAGCCGGCGCCAACGATGGCTATGCGCCGAGCCATGTCTTGAGGGCCAGCCACAGTTTCAGCAGCGGCGTCAGCGAGGTGCGGCGGTCGAGGACGAGGAAATCGTCCTTCTCGATTTCCACCAGCAGACGGCGGTAGATGGCGGCCATGACGAGGCCCGGCCGCTGTGCCTTGCGATCCACGGCGGGCAGGGCGGCAAAGGCGCGTTCGTAATGGTCCTGCGCACGGGCGTACTGAAAACGCATCAGTTCGACAAAGGCGGGCGTATGTTTTGACTGCAGGATGTCGCGCTCGTTGACGCCGAAACGCGCCAACTCATCCTGTGGCAGGTAGATACGGCCGCGTCGCGCATCTTCGCCAACATCGCGGATGATGTTGGTGAGCTGGAAGGCGAGGCCGAGGGCATGGGCATATTTGAGCGTCTGGCGATCCCGATAGCCGAAGATTTCGGCGGCCAGCAGGCCGACCACGCCAGCTGCGCGATGGCAGTAAAGCTGGAGTTCCTTGAAGTCGGCATAGCGCGACTGCTCCAGATCCATCTGCATGCCGTCGATGATCTCGACCAGTTGCTCGACCGGCAGGGAGAAGGACTGCCGAGCAGTCTTGAGCGCCAAGGCGACCGGATGGCTGGGCTGGCCGGATTCCAGTTGAGCGATCTCGCTTCGCCACCAGTTGAGCTTGCTGCGGGCGATGGCGGGATCATGGCATTCATCGACCACATCATCGACTTCGCGGCAGAAGGCGTAAAGCGCCGTGATCGCCTGGCGCCGATTAGGCGGCAGGAAGCGGAAACTGCTGGTGAAACTCGATTTGCTGGCGGCGAGCTTCTCCTCGCAGTAGCGGTCGGGACTCATAGCGCCCTCATCAGAATGCGTGGCCAGTCGAGCAGGCCCAGCACCGGACGCTGTCTGAAAACGTCGTAACCAACGGCCTCGATCTTGTCGAGGATGCGCAGGCCGCCGGCAACGATGGTGCGGATTTCCAGCCCAATGCGGCCGGGCAGATCGCGGCCGAGCAGGGCACCCGAGAGCATCAGGGCGCGGGCGCGGTCGACCTGAAAACGCATCAGGGCACAAAAGTCGGCGCTGGCGAGACGGCATCTGAGGGTTTCCTCGGTGACGCCAAAGCGTGCCATGTCGTCTTGCGGCAGATAAATCCTGCCGTTTTGGTTTTTGTCCATGTCGATGCCGACATCCTGCCAATGGTTGATCAGTTGCAGAGCCGAACAGATGGCATCCGAGCGCGTGAGGTTTTCCGGGGTGGCGGCACCAAACAGGTGCAGCAGCAGGCGTCCGACCGGATCGGCCGAGCGCCGGCAATAGTCCATCAATTCGGCAAAGTCGGCGTAACGATCCTTGCTGACGTCCTGCATAAAAGCATCGAGCAGGTCGTGAAACAGTTGCAGCGGCAAGCCGAAAGCGGCGATATGCGGGCGCAGACGCAGGAAGATCGGGTGGTCGGTCGGTTCGCCGCGTTCGATGCGGTCGAGTTCCGCCTGATAGCCGGCCAGCAGGCGTTGTCGTTCCTCCGCTGGCAGATTGCCTTCATCGGCGAAATCATCGGCACTGCGGGCAAAAGCGTAAATAGCTTGTACTGCCGGCCGCAGATTTGCCGGCATCAAGAGCGAAGCAACGGGGAAATTCTCGTAGTGACCCGAGGTTTGATCGTGTGACATCGCTCGGCAGTATAGGTGCAACACGGTGATTAGGCGTTAAAATGGCCGGCCAAGCGAGGGTGGCGGAATTGGTAGACGCACTGGATTTAGGTTCCAGCGGGGTAACCTGTGTGGGTTCGAGTCCCACCCTTCGCACCAGCGATTAACACACACGATAAATTGCATCATTTCAAGGATTTTTCATGGAAACGACCCAGGACACCCCCGCAACCCAGCCCGCAGAAGTCAATCCGCTCGAGCGTCGTCTCGACATGGCTGTGTTGCATGCCGATATTGAGCGCGAGGTCGGGCAGCAGCTCAAGCGCATCGCCAAGACCGCCAAGCTGGCGGGTTTCCGCCCGGGCAAGGTGCCGTTGAAGATGGTTGAGCAGATGCATGGCGGCCAGGCACGTTCCGAGGCGCTGGGTGCTGCCATTGAAAAGGCGTTTGGCCAGATGGTGCGTGAGCAGAAACTGCGGGTGGCCGGTCAGCCGCGTATCGAACCGAAGGCAGGCAGCAACGAGTCGCAGATGGAATTCACCGCGATCTTCGAAGTCTTCCCCGAGTTCACCGTGGTCGAGATTGCCGACCGCTCGATCGAAAAGTCGGTGCTGCCCGTGACTGAGGCCGAAGTCGATAAGACCATTGACGTGCTGCGCAAGCAGCGCACGACGTATGTGCCGGCCGGCCGCCCCTCCGAAACAGGCGACCGTCTGGTGATCGACTTTACCGGCCGCAAGGATGGCGAAGAGTTCGCCGGTGGCAAGGCAACCGATTATCCGGTGTTCGTTGGTGGCGGCATGATGTTGCCGGACTTCGAGACGGCGCTGGTCGGTGTGACCGCAGGTCAGGAAAAGACCTTCGATGTGCAGTTCCCCGATGATTACCATGCCAAGGATCTGGCCAGCAACAAGGTGCAGTTCACCGTCACCGTTAAGTCGGTCGAGCAGCCCAAGCTGCCGGAAGTCGATGCCGAGTTTGCCCGTGCGCTGGGTATCGCCAATGGCGATCTCGACAAGATGCGCAGCGAAGTGCGGACCAACCTTGAGCGTGAAGTCACCAAGCGCCTGCGTGCCCGCGTCAAGGAGCAGGCGATGAACATCCTCGTCGAAGCCAATCCGATTGCCGTGCCGAGCGCGATGGTGCAGGCCGAAGCCCAGCAGATGGCCGAAAATGCCTTGCGCGACCTGAAGCAGCGCAACCCGCAGATGGGCAATATGCCGGTCGAAGCCAGCTGGTTTACCGATCAGGCATCCCGCCGTGTCAAGCTGGGCCTGATCGTGGCCGAACTGGTGCGTGCCAAGGATCTGCATGTGAAGCCGGAGCAGGTGCGTGCCATCGTCGATGAGTTCGCGGCCACCTTCGAAGATCCGCAGGAAGTCGTGCGCTGGTATTACAGCCAGCCCGACCGCCTCGCCGAAGCTGAAGCACTGGCGATGGAAAACAACGTGGTCGAGTGGGTGCTGGCCAATGCCAAGGTGACCGAGACCCCGGTGGCCTTCGATGACCTGATGGGAGGTAACGCGGCATGATTTTTCAGCAGGCAATGATGGACGCGCAGGCGATGAAAGAACCACAGGCGCTGGGCTTGGTCCCGATGGTGATCGAAACCAGCGGTCGTGGCGAGCGCGCCTACGACATCTACTCACGCCTGCTGCGCGAACGGGTGATTTTTCTGGTGGGGCCGGTCAATGACGTGACGGCCAATCTGGTGGTGGCCCAGATGCTGTTCCTTGAATCGGAAAATCCCGACAAGGAGATTTACCTCTACATCAACTCGCCGGGTGGTTCGGTGACGGCCGGCATGGCGATCTACGACACCATGCAGTTCATCAAGCCGGACGTGTCGACGCTGTGTATCGGTCAGGCCGCCTCGATGGGTGCCTTCCTGCTGGCGGCCGGCGAGAAGGGCAAGCGTTTCTGTCTGCCCAATTCGCGCGTGATGATTCATCAGCCGCTGGGCGGCTTCCAGGGGCAGGCGTCGGACATCGAAATTCACGCCAAGGAAATCCTGTATCTTAAGCAACGCCTGAACGAGATGCTGGCCAAGCATACCGGTCAGCCGGTCGAACGGATCGATCGCGATACCGATCGCGACAACTTCCTTTCAGCCGAGGGTGCGGTCGAGTACGGCATTGTCGACAAGGTACTGACTTCGCGCGGCGAAGCGACTTAATAAGGAGTACGGAACGATGGCGGATAAAAAGGGCACGACGGAAAAGCTGTTGTACTGTTCTTTTTGCGGCAAGAGCCAGCACGAGGTCAAGAAGCTGATTGCCGGCCCATCGGTCTTCATCTGTGATGAGTGTATCGATCTTTGCAACGACATCATTCGCGATGACACGACGGGCACCGAAGAGTCCGGCAAGGCCTCGCGCGATCTGCCGATCCCCAGCGAAATCCGCTCGGTACTCGATCAGTATGTGATTGGACAGGAGCAGGCGAAGAAGATCCTCTCCGTTGCGGTTTACAACCATTACAAGCGTTTGCGCACGGATAACAAGGGCAAGGACGAGGTTGAACTGTCCAAGAGCAACATCCTGCTCGTCGGCCCGACCGGTTCCGGCAAAACCTTGCTGGCCCAGACGCTGGCGCGCCTGCTCAATGTGCCCTTCGTGATTGCCGATGCCACCACGCTGACCGAAGCCGGCTATGTCGGTGAGGATGTCGAGAACATCATCGCCAAGCTGCTGCAGACCTGTGACTATGAAGCTGAAAAGGCCCAGCAGGGCATCATCTACATCGACGAGATCGACAAGATTTCGCGGCGCAGCGAAAACCGTTCGATCACGCGCGATGTGTCCGGTGAAGGCGTCCAGCAGGCACTGCTCAAGCTGGTCGAAGGCACGATTGCCTCCGTGCCGCCGCAGGGGGGGCGCAAGCACCCCAACCAGGACTTCATTCAGGTCAATACCGCGCACATCCTGTTCATCTGCGGTGGTGCGTTCGACGGTCTCGATAAAATCATTCAAGATCGTTCCGAAAAGGCCGGCATCGGCTTCGGTGCGGATGTGAAGAGCAAATCCTCCGCCAGCCTAAGCGATACGCTGGCCCAAGTCGAGCCGGACGATCTGGTGAAGTATGGCCTGATCCCGGAACTGATCGGCCGCTTGCCGGTGGTTGCCTGTCTGTCTGAACTGGATGAGCCAGCCCTGGTGCAGATTCTGATCGAGCCGAAGAACGCGCTGATCAAGCAGTACCACAAACTGTTTTCGATGGAGGGCGTTGAGCTGGAAGTGCGTCCCTCGGCCCTGCAGGCGATTGCGAAAAAGGCGATCAAGCGCAAGACTGGCGCGCGTGGCCTGCGGTCCATCCTTGAGAACGTGCTGCTCGATACCATGTACGACCTGCCGGGCATGACGGGCGTGATCAAGGTGGTCATCGACGAAAATATGATCGAATCAGGTAGCCAGCCGATCATGATTTATGCCGACCAACCCAAGGTGTCCGGTTCGAACTGAGCTAAATGAGGCCGCCGGGATGCCCGGCGGCTTGAATCCCTTGCGCCTGACCCAATCTGGTCAGGACTCGATAATTTATTAGAGGATGCGTCCATGTCAGACGATCTCGATCTTCCCCAGGAAAACAACATACTGCCGCTCTTGCCCTTGCGCGATGTGGTGGTGTTCCCGCATATGGTCATCCCGCTGTTCGTCGGCCGTCCCAAGTCGATCAAGGCGCTGGAAACCGCGATGGAAGACGGCAAGAGCATCCTGCTCGTGGCGCAGAAATCAGCCGCCAAGGATGAACCGGACCCCGCCGATCTCTACAGCATCGGCTGTATCGCCAACATCCTGCAGATGCTGAAGTTGCCCGATGGCACCGTCAAGGTGCTGGTCGAAGGCACGCAGCGCGCCAAGATCGAGCGCGTCGAGGATCGCAAGTCGCTGTTCGTCGCCGAGATCACGCCGATCCCGATCAACGAGCGTGGCAGTCACGAAATCGAAGCGATGCGCCGGACCATCCTCGCGCAGTTCGATCAGTACGTGAAGCTGAACAAGAAGATCCCGCCGGAGATACTGACGTCGCTATCGGGGATCGAGGAAGCCGGGCGTCTGGCTGACACGATCGCCGCGCATCTGCCGATGAAGCTCGAACTCAAGCAGGAAGTGCTTGAAATGTTCGGCGTCGATGATCGTCTCGACAAGCTGCTGGCGCAACTGGAAACCGAACTCGACATCCTGCAGGTCGAAAAGCGCATCCGTGGTCGCGTCAAGCGCCAGATGGAAAAGAGCCAGCGCGAGTATTACCTCAACGAGCAGGTCAAGGCGATCCAGAAGGAACTCGGCGAAGGCGAAGAGGGTGCCGACATCGAGGAAATGGAGAAGAAGATCAAGGCGGCCGGTATGAGCAAGGAAGCCCTGACCAAGGCCAACGCTGAGATGAAGAAGCTCAAGCTGATGTCACCGATGTCGGCCGAAGCCACCGTGGTGCGCAACTACATTGAGGCGCTGATCGGTCTGCCGTGGAAGAAGAAATCGCGCATCTCCAAGGATTTGTCGGCCGCCGAGAAGATTCTCGACAAGGATCATTACGGTCTGGAAAAGGTCAAGGAACGCATCGTCGAATACCTTGCCGTGCAGCAGCGCGTCGATAAGGTCAAGGCGCCGATCCTCTGCCTCGTCGGCCCCCCCGGCGTGGGCAAGACCTCGCTCGGCCAGTCGATTGCCAAGGCGACCAACCGCAAGTTCGTGCGCATGGCGCTTGGCGGCATGCGTGACGAGGCCGAGATTCGCGGCCACCGCCGTACCTACATCGGTTCGATGCCGGGCAAGATCCTGCAGAACATGACCAAGGTGGGCGTGAAGAATCCGCTGTTCCTGCTCGACGAGGTCGACAAGCTCGGCATGGACTTCCGTGGTGATCCGTCATCGGCGCTGTTGGAAGTGCTCGATCCCGAGCAGAACCACACCTTCCAGGATCATTACATCGAGGTTGATTTCGATCTGTCCGATGTGATGTTTGTGGCAACAGCCAACTCGCTGAATATCCCGCCTGCTTTGCTCGATCGTCTGGAGGTGATTCGTCTGGCGGGTTACACCGAAGACGAGAAGGTCAACATCGCCCAGCGCTACCTGCTGCCCAAGCAGATGAAGAGCAATGGCGTGAAGCGCGAGGAACTGTCGGTGACGGAAGAAGCGATTCGCGACATCGTCCGCTACTACACGCGGGAAGCGGGCGTACGCGCCCTCGAGCGCGAAATTTCAAAGATCTGCCGCAAGGTGGTCAAGGCGCTAGTCATGCGCCAGCGCAAGAACAAGATTGTGGTTAACGACAAGTGTCTCGACAAGTACCTCGGCGTGCGTCGTTACTCATTCGGTATGGCCGAGAAGGAAAATCAGATTGGTCAGGTCACCGGCCTCGCCTGGACCGAAGTCGGTGGTGAACTGCTGACCGTCGAAGCGGTGACGGTGCCGGGCAAAGGCAAGACCATGACAACCGGTAAGCTCGGTGAAGTCATGCAGGAGTCGATCCAAGCCGCTTTGACGGTCGTGCGTCGGCGTGCCAAGCAACTGGGCATTGCCGATGACTTCTACCAGAAGAACGATCTGCATATCCACCTCCCGGAAGGTGCCACGCCGAAGGATGGCCCGTCGGCTGGTATCGCAATGTGCACCGCCATGGTTTCCGTGCTGACCGGCATTCCAGTACGCGCCGATGTGGCGATGACGGGCGAAATCACGCTGCGCGGTGAGGTGCTACCGATTGGTGGTCTCAAGGAAAAGCTGCTGGCAGCTGTTCGTGGCGGCATTCGTTTGGCGCTGATTCCCGAGGAGAACGTCAAGGATCTGGCCGAGATTCCCGATACGATCAAGAACCGGATCGAAATCCTGCCTGTCAAGTGGATTGATCGCGTACTTGAATTGGCCCTCGAGCGCATGCCTGAACCCTTGCCCGATTCCGTGCCAACCGAAACTGCTGCTTTGCCGGTTGCTGAAGCAGGTGCGAGTACAGGACTGATCAAGCACTGAATTGAATGGCTGGCGGTCTGCTAAAATGCAGGCTGCTTGTGCAATTGCGAGATTAGCTCAGTTGGTAGAGCGCCTCCCTTACAAGGAGGATGTCGGCGGTTCGAGCCCGTCATCTCGTACCAGATACCTCAACCCCGCTACGGCGGGGTTGTTCTTTTACGCGGTGCCGTGCTGCTGTGCCTTTTCATAGGCGGCCAGCAGTCGCTGATGAGCGCCACAACCCAACAGGGCCATGCCCGGTGCGGCGATGCCAAAGAACCGGTCGCTGCCTTCCAGCATGGCTTCTGCCTGGACAAGGTTTTCGATCTCGTACAAGGATTCCAGTGCGTTGCAGCAATCGTCGAGCCGGTCGATTTCATCCAGCTGCAAGAGCGTTTCGATGCAGCGGTAGATGCGTTTACGCTCCGGGTTGATTTGCCCAAAGTGGGCGATCCAGTCGAGTCCTTCCTGTAGCGATTCCTCATCGCCACAGGTGAGGGCCAGAAGGGTTTTCAGCTCGCCGACGCGCAGGTCTTCCCATAGCGTGCCGGGATCAGCGACCAAGCCGATCAGGGCACGCACTAGTTTCTGGTCGTCGACCTGGCTTTCGTTCAGGGCATCGAGCAGGTCGGCGCACTCATCATCGTCAAGTTCGGACAGACACAGAATGGCCGGACGCAGCGCATTGCCGACGCTGTTGTTTTCCCAGGCGAGATCATCGAGCGGATAGATTTCCGACATATCCGGCACGAGAATGCGGCACGCATAGACGCCAAGCTGGTCGAATTCGGCGATGAAGACGTCGTGGCCGATTGCGTGAATGCGCTCGATCAGCCAATCGCAGTCGTGATCCGTGGCAGTATCTGGCGTGCTGAAATTCCAGTCGTGGAATGGGAAGTCCGGTGTGTCGCCAAGAAAATTCCAGTGCAGGATGCCGCTGGAATCGACGAAGTGGATTTCGAGATTCGGCGCACTGGCTACTTCGTCGAGATCGGCGCCCGGTGGCGGGAATCCCTCAAGCGCATCAAGGGCACGGCCTTGCAGTAGTTCGGTCAGGGCGCGTTCGAGGGCGACCTCAAAGCTCGGATGGGCGCCAAAACTGGCGTAGCAACCCTGGTCTTGCGGATTCAGCAGGGTGACGTTCATGACCGGGTATTGACCGCCGAGCGAAGCATCGCGGACGAGGATGCCAAAGCCGGCGGCGCGCAGGCTGGCGATCCCGGCGGCAATGCGCGGATAGCGCGCGATGACCGCTTCCGGCACCTCAGGCAGGCACAGGCCCTCGGCAATGATGCGGAACTTGATGTGGCGCTCAAAAATCTCCGAGAGCGCCTGGGTGCGTGCTTCAGCCGCTGTGTTGCCCGCAGACATGCCATTGCTGACGTACAGGTTGCCGATGATGTTGACCGGAAACCAGACCGTGGCGCCATCTTTCTGGCGTATGTAGGGCAGGGCGCAGATGCCGCGTGCCGCGTTGCCGGAATTGAAGTCGACCAGCGTGGCGGCATCGATCTCGCCGTCGGGGTTGTAGAAGGTTTGCAGGTCGGGTGTCAGCAGTCCCTTTGGCCATGCCCCATCTTCAGGCACGGGAAACCACTGTTCGCGTGGGTCATGAACGAAAGGCGCGCTGGCAATCTCCTCGCCCAGATAGTAGTGGTTCCAGAAGTAGCGCGTGGACAGGCGTTCGAAAAACTCGCCGAGGGCGCTGGCGAGGCAGGCGAGCTTCGATGCGCCTTTCCCGTTGGTGAACATCTGCGGACATTCCTTGTCGCGCACATGCACCGACCAGACGCCATCCACCGGATTGAGCCAGGAGCGCTCTTCGACATGAAAGCCGATCCGGGCGAGTCGTTGCTGCAGGGTGGCGATCGAGGTTTCGAGCGCGGCGTCTTTGCCAGGGATGAATGTTTCGTGGGTCATGGTGGAGTCGGAAAATGTCGGCGCTGGAGCGACGGCATGTTAGCTTGAATCGGAAGCCTGTATGCTTAAGCCTTCGTAATGAGGAACAGATGATGAATGAAGCCAAGAACGAACTGGAGCAGAAACTTCTTGCGGCAATGAATGGCGAGTTGTCGAGTGACGATTTCATGCATGCGTTGATGACCTATCAGATTTTCATCCCGATCAAGGATGACAAAGACAGTGGCATCATCGGGTTCCAGCACACCACGAAAGCCACGCCACTGGTGATTCAGGATGAGGATGGGATTAACATCCTCGTGCTGTTTACCAGCCCGGAACGCGCCAAGGATTTTCTGGCGGATACGCCCGGCTATAGCGGCGGTTTGCTGGAAAATTTTTCCTGGATTGTCGAACGGATGGAGCCGGGCTTTGCCATTGCGGTGAACCCGGGGATCGATCTGGGCATCGATATCGAGCCGGAGAATGTGACCGAGATGGTGGCGTTGCTGGCCGAACAGGCTACAAAAAATTAATGATCTGATTCGCTGCTGAGCCTCCACAGCGAGGTGATTTCGGCCGCGCGGGCCGTGTGCAGCGGGTCGTCGGGGTCGCCGGCCTTGGGGTGCTGGGGGCGGATGTCGTGACGCTCGATGAGCGTCAGGCCGCTGTCGGCGATCCATTGCAGTAGTTCGGTGCGGGTGCGCAGGCCCAGATGTTCGGCGAGATCGGAAAGGATCAGCCAGCCTTCACCGCCCGGTTCCAGGTGCTCCGCCAGACCGTGCAGGAAGGCGCGCAGCATGCGGCTGTCCGGGTCGTAGATGGCGTGTTCGATGGGGGCATTGGCGCGGGCCGGCACCCAGGGTGGATTGCATACCACCAGCGGGGCGCGGCCGGGTGGGAACATATCCTGTTGCATCAGTTCGACTTGGCTTTGCAGACCAAGCCGGGCGAGATTTTCCTGCGCGCAGGCAATGGCACGCGGGTCTTGATCGGTGGCGACAATGCGTTGTACGCCGCGCTTCGCCAGCAGGGCGGTGATGACGCCGGTGCCGGTGCCGATGTCGAAGGCGAGTTGTGCGGCCGGCAGGGGTGCCTGGGCAATCAGTTGCAAGTATTCACCGCGCACCGGCGAGAAGATGCCGTAGTGGGGATGAATCCGTTCGCCGAGGGTGGCAATAGGCACGCCGTTTTTGCACCACTCATGAGCGCCGATCAGCCCCAGCAATTCGCGCAATGAGACGATAAAAGACTCGCTGCCCGGCCCATAGGCTTCAAGACAGGCTTGCCGCACATCCGGCGCCCGCCGCAACGGTATCGTGTAGTCGGCGTCGAAGGGCAGCAGCAACATGCCGAGCAGACGGGCGCGTTGGGCCTGGGCCATGCGGTGGCGGTGGAAGGCGTCGGCGGGTGCCAGCGTCGGAGCAGCGGCCTTCTTCTTCGGCTTGCGGTCGATGCGGCGGGCGAGGGCCTGCAACAGTTGGCGCGCATTCTGGAAGTCGCCGCGCCAGAGCATGGCGGTGCCTGCGTTGGCGAGGCGATAGGCGGCGTCGGCGGTGAGGGTGTCATCGGCAATCACCACACGCGGCGGCGGTGGCGCCTTGGCTTCAGAACGCCAGCGGGCAGAACGGGTTGCGCCGTCTTCTTCCCAATGGATATGCGCCGTCTCGCCAGCGCCGACTTTTGTGTTCATGCTCAGGCGGCCCGCTTTTCCTGCATCGAGGCTTCTTCCCGCGAGCGCTTGGCTTCGTTCAACAGGTAGCGCTGGTAGTCGTCGAGGTCGCCGTCAAACGGTTCAATGCCGCCCCGCGACACCAGCCAGAATTCGTCGCACACGGCGCGCAGCAGGGCACGGTCGTGGCTGACCAGCATCACGGTGCCCTCGAATTCGTTGAGGGCGACGCTGAGCGCCTCGCGGGTGGACAGGTCAAGGTGGTTGGTCGGTTCGTCGAGCAGCAGCAGGTTGGGGCGCTGCCAGACGATCATGCACAGAACCAGCCGCGCCTTTTCGCCGCCGCTCATGGTACCCACTGCCTGCTTGACCATCTCGCCGCTGAAGTTGAAGGTGCCGAGGAAGTTGCGCAACTCCTGTTCGCGGCCGGGAACATTGCCACGGCCGCTGGCGATGGCTTCCTTGGCCATGCGCATCATGTGTTCCAGCGGCGTGTCCTGCGGGCGCAGCACGTCGAGTTCCTGCTGGGCGAAGTAGCCGATGTTGAGGCCCTTACCCTCGGTGACTTCGCCGCTGATCGGCAACAGATCGCGGGCGATGGTCTTCACCAGCGTGGACTTGCCCTGGCCATTGGCGCCAAGGATGCCGATGCGCTGACCGGCATGCACCGAGCGGTTGATCTTGCGCACGATGATGGTCGGCGGCGTGCCAGCGGGGGCGTCCTCGGCGGGCGGATAGCCGATGGCGGTATCGACCATGGACAGCATGGGATTGGGCAGATTGGCCGGCTCCTGAAACTCGAAGGTGAATTCGGCATCGGCCAGCACCGGGGCGATCTTCTCCATGCGCTCCAGCGCCTTGACCCGGCTCTGCGCCTGCTTGGCCTTGCTGGCCTTGGCCTTGAAGCGGTTGATGAAGGATTGCAGGTGGGCAATCTTGTCGGCCTGCTTGGCCATGGTCGCCTGTTGCAGCAGCATCTGCTCGGCACGCATGTCTTCGAACTTGCTGTAATTGCCGCCGTAGCGCACCAGCTTGGTGTTGTCGATGTGCAGGGTGACCTGGGTAATCGCGTCAAGGAACTCGCGGTCGTGGCTGATCATGATCAGCGTGCCGCTGTAGCGCTTGAGCCAGGCTTCGAGCCAGACCAGGGCATCGAGGTCGAGGTGGTTGGTCGGCTCGTCGAGCAGCAGGATGTCGGAAGGGCACATCAGGGCGCGCGCCAGTTGTAGCCGCATGCGCCAGCCGCCGGAGAAGCTGTTCACCGGATTATTGAGTTCCGACACCTTGAAGCCGAGGCCGAGGATCAGCGCCTGGGCGCGGGAGACAGCATCGTGCTCGCCGGCATCGTTCAGTGCCATGTAGGCCTCAGCCATGCGCATGCCGTCGTCGCTGGCTTCGGCGTCATGCACTTCGTTACGGGCGGCGAGCAGCACGGTGTCGCCGTCGATCACGAAATCGGTGGCACTCTGTTCGGTCTCGGGCAGGTCCTGCGCCACCTGGCCCATGCGCCATTGCGTGGGGATCGAATAATCGCCGCTGTCCTCGTGCAGGCTGCCATTGAACAGGCCGAAGAGCGTGGATTTGCCCGCACCGTTGCGGCCGACCAGACCGATCTTCTCGCCAGGGTTGAGGGTAACGGATGTTTTGTCCAGCAGCACCTTGATGCCGCGGCGCAAGGTGACATTCTTTAACGTGATCATGGGGACGTACTCTGGACGGCTGCGCATGATAGCCAGCGACGCCCGTGTCGCCAATGACTATTTTCTGTGCTGCCGTTTATGGAGATAACTGCGTACGGTACAAAGTCGACGTGCGGACGGCGTTATCGGTTTGCTGTTGTCGGTTGGCGGATCAGTGCTTCGATATCCGCCGCCGGCATCGGGTGGCCGAAATGGTAGCCCTGCATCATGTGGCAGCCGCGTTGCAGCAGGAAGTCGCGCTGCTCGGCCTGCTCCACGCCCTCGGCAATGACTTCCTTTTTCAGGCTGCGGGCGATGCCGATGATGGCTTCGGTAATGGCGATGTCGTCCTCGTTATGGGGCAGATCACGAACGAAGGACTGGTCGATCTTGATCTTGTCGAAGGGCAGGCGCTTGAGGTAGCCAAGGCTGGAATAGCCGGTGCCAAAATCATCCACCGAGAGCTTGATGCCCAGCGCTTTGAGCTGGCCGAGCATGCCGACGATGCGGTCGGTGTCACGGATGAAGGCGCTTTCTGTGATTTCCAGTTCCAGGCTCTGCGGCGCCACGCCGCTGACCTTCAGGGCGGCGGATACCTGCTCCGCAAGGTCGCGCTGGCGAAACTGCACCGCCGAAAGGTTGACCGCCATCAGCAGCGGTGGCAAGCCCTTGTCATGCCATTCCCTCGACTGGCGGCAGGCCTCGCTCAGCACCCACTCGCCGATGCCGTTGATCAGCCCGCTTTCCTCGGCGATGGGAATGAAACGGGCCGGCGGGATGTCGCCGAGTTCCAGATGACGCCAGCGGATCAGCGCTTCCACCCCCAGCAGACGACCGTTTTCCCCATCCACCTGCGGCTGGTAGTGCAACACGAATTCATGGTTTGCCAGCGCCCGCCGCAGGCTGTTTTCCATCGCCACTCGGTCGAGGATGCGCGTGTTCATCTCGTCAGTGAAGAACTGGTAGGCGCCGCCTCCTGCCGCCTTGGCCTGGTACATGGCGGTATCGGCGTTTTTCAGCAGGGTGCCAATATCGGCACCGTCGTTGGGGTAGGTGGCGATGCCGATACTGGCGCCAACCAGCAGTTCGTGTCCCTGTACCTCGAAGGGCGGTGCGATGCAGTTGATGAGGCGCTGGGCAATGGCGGCAATCCGCGTGTGATTGCTGTAACCGCGCAACAGGATGGCAAACTCATCGCCCCCCTGGCGGCTGACCGTGTCCCGCGCATCCAGCGCACTACGCAGTCGCTGTGCCACCTGCAACAGCAACTGGTCGCCGATGTCGTGACCAAGGGTATCGTTGATGTCCTTGAAATGGTCGAGATCAAGGAAGAGCAGGGCGATTTCGGCCTGTTCCCCAACCGTTTCAGCCAGGGCGCTGGACATGTGCTCGCCAAGCAGGGCTCGGTTCGGCAGGTCGGTGAGCAGATCGTGTTCGGCCAGATGACGCATGCTTTCCAGGGCGGTTTCGTAGGCCTCGGTCATCTGCCGGGCTAGCCGCCGGGCGGCATCGTAGGTGCGTAGCCAGACCACGATCCAGCCGGTCAGGACGACACCCAGAGCGAGCATGCCGCCGATGCTCCAGAGCAGTTGCCGGTGCCAGGCGGCGAGGTAATTTTCCGTGCTGCGGCCGACCAGAACGTAAAGCGGATGGTCGCCGACCTTGCGTACTGCGTAGAGCCGCTCCACGCCATCCACGGCGGAGGCGGTGGTGTAGATTTTCTCCGTGGCGCCCTCGGCCAGCATGGCGCGCAGTTTGGGGCTGTCAAGTGGTTTGCCGAGTTGCGCCGGCCGAGCCGGAAAACGCGCCACCATGCGCAGCTTGTCGTCGATCAAGGTTACGCTGTAGGCGGGGCCGAGGGCCAGCGAGGTATAGAAATCCTGAAAATGATCGGCACGTACGGCGGCCTGAACCAGCCCGGCGAACTCGCCACGAGCATCCTGCAAGCGCCGGCTGAGGGTGATTACCCAATTGCTGGTGATGCGGGCGAATAATGGTTCCGAGATGACCAGACGACCGCTGCTATCCGCCTTGTTGCGCAGGAAATAGTCGCGGTCGGTAATCGTCGCATTGGACAGCGTGCCGCTGGCATCGTGGATGAAATGCCCCTCGCGGTTGGCGACACGCAGGCTTTGGGACTCGTTGATCTGGTTGAGCAAGGCCTTGAGTGTCGCATTGATGCGCGCGCTTTCGTTTGCGTTGCCGGCCAGTGCGTCCTCAACACGCAAGCGGCTGGCGACGAGGACGGTGTCGATCTTCTCTACCGAGGCCATGGCATGGCGCTCCAGCACTCGCGCCAGACTGTCCAGCCCGTGGCTTGCCGCCTGAAAGTCGCGTTCGCGGGAATGCTGCAAGTCCATGGAAACCAGCACGATGTAGCTGGCCAGTGCCAGTCCCCCCAGCGCTGCCATCGTCATCCGCCGCAAACGTTCGGCGCGCACGCCGTCTGTCGTGGATTGAACGGTGGTTGGGTTCGCCATGATCGATGGATTGGTTTGCGATGCCGGCCTGTCGGGGCCGACGGCAGGCTCGTCGATGTTGTTCAAGGTCGGGATCATAGGCGGATCGATAGGGAAAAACAAACCTCCGCAGGCTTGACGCTGGTGAAACGGTTTATGTTAGCGTGTCCATGCTTTCTCAAAGGAGATCAACCATGAACAAGCTAACTGCCACCTCGCTTGCAGCCATTGCCCTGATGACCGAATGTGCCGTCGCTGCGGATGCTGCCACGCTGGCGAATACGATCAACGCCAAGGTGCAGCAGTGCCGCGTACTAGCGGCAGGCTCGTCTCAGGCGACACAGTGCCGCAACGAGTTGGACAGCCTGATGAAGCAGACGATGGCCGCCCGCAGTGCGGCAGTTGCCGCTCCCGTTGCTGCTCCGCCGCCTGCCTCGGGCGCGAGCAAATCTCCGGGTGTGACGGTCAGCACCGCCGTAAAGTCCCTGTCGCCGGAAGAGCAGAAAAAGTTCCAGGCCAGCGTCGGCAGCATCGGAGAAATCCAGCGCATAGACATCAAGGGCATGGATCTGGAAACGGCGATGATGGCTGTGCAGTCCAGCCGGGCCAATCTGCTTGAAACGCAGCTCAAGGACCAGATCGCCGCCGTCCAGGCCAAAAACGACCAGATCGCGAAGCTGAACCAGTTGGTTGGTACCCTGAATACGGCGGTCACGCTCTTCCCTGCTAACGTCAAAGCTGATACACGGATCGACCAGAATCCTGACTTCAGCAAGAATAACTATGCGCTTGAGCGGGAAGTGAATAGCGCCGCGCTTGCCGCCGGTTTCAAACTGGGCTTTCCGACCGATGTGGCCGATGGCGGCGGGCTGACCAAAGACGACAAGGTGCGCCTGCCTGGCGGCCTGCGTGGCAATGTCACCAAGGCCAAACTCGATGGCGTAATCCAGCAGATCAAGTCGCAGATCGACAGCGCGAGTAATTCCCAGCAGATGGACATGCTGCGTCTTCAGTCCTTGTCCAACAAGCGCAACGAGGCCTTTGAAGTGATGACAAATTTCATCAAGAAGATGCAGGAAAACCGTGCCGCCATCATCGGCAACATGCGCTGATATTCCCCACAGAATGTGAAAACGCCCCGTCCCACGGTGATGGGGCGGGGCGCTGCAAAAAGTCGGCGCTGGCAGGACGGCCGTTATCAGGCCGTTACTGTATCGGCGACTTCCTTGAACTCGGCGATCTGGTCGAAGTTCATGTAGCGGTACACATCGGCCGACTTGGCTTCCAGTGTTTTTACCTGCGCCATGTACTCGGCGACGGTGGGCAGCTTGCCCATCAGCGCAGCCACGGCAGCGAGTTCAGCGGAAGACAGATAAACCTGCGTGTCGATGCCCAGACGATTCGGGAAGTTGCGTGTCGAGGTCGACACCGCCGTGCTGCCCTTGCGGATCTGCGCCTGGTTGCCCATGCACAGCGAGCAGCCGGGCATTTCCATGCGCGCGCCGGACTTGCCGAGGACCGAGTAGTAGCCTTCCTCGTTGAGGATCATCGCGTCCATTTTGGTCGGCGGGGCGATCCACAGGCGTGTCGGGATGTCCGACTTGCCGTCGAGAATCTTGCCGGCGGCGCGGAAGTGGCCGATGTTGGTCATGCACGAGCCGATGAAGACTTCGTCGATCTTTGTGCCCTGCACTTCGGAAAGGACTTTCACGTCGTCCGGGTCGTTCGGGCAGGCGAGGATCGGTTCCTTGACGTCAGCCAGATCGATCTCGATCACGGCGGCGTATTCGGCGTCGGCATCGGGCTGGAGCAGGGTGCCGTTGGCGATCCAGTCTTCCATGGCCTTGATGCGGCGGGCGAGGGTGCGTTTGTCTTCATAGCCTTCGGCGATCATCCACTTCATCAGTGTGATGTTCGACTTCAGGTACTCGACGATCGGTTCCTTGTTGAGACGGACTGAGCAACCAGCGGCAGAACGCTCGGCGGAGGCATCGGTGAGTTCAAACGCTTGCTCGACCTTCAAGTCGGGCAGGCCCTCGATTTCGAGGATGCGGCCGGAGAAGATGTTCTTCTTGCCTTGCTTGGCAACGGTGAGGTGACCGGCCTTGATGGCGTAGAGCGGGATGGCGTTGACCAAATCACGCAGGGTGATGCCGGGCTGGAGCTTGCCCTTGAAACGCACAAGGACGGACTCAGGCATGTCGAGCGGCATCACGCCAGTGGCGGCGGCGAAGGCGACGAGGCCGGAGCCGGCCGGGAAGGAGATGCCGATGGGGAAGCGCGTGTGGCTGTCGCCGCCGGTGCCAACGGTGTCGGGCAGCAGGAAGCGGTTGAGCCACGAGTGGATGACGCCGTCACCCGGACGCAGGCTGATGCCGCCGCGCGCGGTGATGAAGCTTGGCAGGGTGCGGTGGGTCTTGACGTCGACCAGCTTCGGATAGGCGGCGGTGTGGCAGAAGGACTGCATGACGAGGTCGGCAGAGAAGCCGAGGCAGGCGAGGTCTTTCAGTTCGTCGCGCGTCATCGGGCCGGTGGTGTCCTGCGAGCCGACTGAGGTCATCTTCGGTTCACAGTAAGTGCCGGGACGCATACCCTTGCCTTCAGGAAGACCGCAGGCGCGGCCGACCATCTTCTGCGCTAGCGAGAAGCCCTTGCCGGTGTCGGCGGGGTTCTGCGGCAGGCGGAACAGGGTCGAGACGGGCAGGCCAAGGAATTCACGGGCCTTGCTGGTGAGGCCACGGCCGACGATCAGGTTGATGCGGCCACCGGCACGTACTTCGTCGAAAATGACATCGGACTTGACCTTGAATTCAGCAATGACCTTGCCAGCTTTGAGGGCCTTGCCTTCATAGGGGCGTAGTTCGATTTCCTCGCCCATGCCCATCTGCTCGACGTCGAGTTCGATCGGCAGCGCGCCGGCATCTTCCATGGTGTTGTAGAAGATCGGGGCGATCTTGGTGCCCAGACAGACGCCGCCGAAACGCTTGTTCGGCACGAAGGGGATGTCTTCGCCGGTGAACCACAGCACGGAGTTGGTGGCGGACTTGCGCGAGGAACCGGTGCCGACCACGTCGCCAACGTAGGCGACGAGGTTGCCCTTGGCCTTGAGGGCATCAAGCTGCTTGATCGGGCCGCGTTCGCCCGCCTTGTCGGCCTCGATGCCGGGGCGCGGGTTCTTCAGCATGGCCAGCGCGTGCAGCGGGATGTCCGGGCGGCTCCAGGCGTCTGGGGCGGGGGAGAGGTCGTCGGTGTTGGTTTCGCCGGTCACCTTGAAGACGGTGAGCTTGAGGGATTGCGGCACTTCGGGGCGCGAGGTGAACCACTCGGCATCGGCCCAGCTTTGCATCACAGCCTTGGCATTTGCGTTGCCAGCTTTCGCTTTTTCGGCGACGTCATGGAAGGCGTCAAACATCAGCAGGGTGTTCTTGAGGCCGGTGGCCGCAACGGCGCCGACTTCGGCATCGTCGAGCAGGTCGATCATCGGCTTGACGTTGTAGCCGCCGAGCATGGTGCCGAGCAGTTCGGTGGCCTTGGCGCGCGAGATCAGCGCACATGCCGTCTTGCCAGCGCCGACTTCTGCGAGGAACTGGGCTTTGACTTCCGCAGCGTCATCGACGCCAGCGGGCACGCGGTAGGTGATCAGGTCGACCAGAAAGGCTTCCTCGCCCTTGGGCGGTGCCTTCAGCAAGGCAACCAGTTCGACGGTTTGCTGCTTGGTGAGCGGCAGGGGCGGGATACCCAGCACGGCGCGCTCGGCGACATGGGCACGGTAGGCTTCAAGCATGGATTCTTCCTTTCGTGAAAAAACAGTTATTTGCAGTCGCCGACGCGGCGACCCTTCATGGTCGAGTGCATTTCGCCCATGCCCTGATCAGGCGTCATGCGAATCTTCTGGTCGAAGGTGTAGGCGGTGGGGGAAACAGTGCCTTTGACGGAGCCAGCCATCTTGCCGCCGTCGGTGGCGCAAGCCATGTCGTAGCTAACGCTACCACCGGCGGTCTTGAGGTTCGAGATCGAGCACTTGCTGGCCTCGTCACCCTTGTATTGCTTGCCGGACGAAATGTCCTGGGCGGTATAGCAATGGGTGAATTTTGCGCCGGGCATCTGCATACCCTGCATCTTCATTGTTGTGGTGATTTCCCACAGGCCGGGTTTCATTTCCTGGGCGGTGGCCGGCATGGCGGCAAACAGCAGTGAAGCAGCGGCGGTCAGCAGACGAAGAGCGTTCATGACGTTTCCTTTCCCGAGGGTGAATCGTTGAAGAAGCGGTTGCGGACGAATGCCGGCAGAGCAACGCCGGTGGCATGGGCGCGTTGCAGCAGTTCCCAGTAAAAACGGTAGGACGCACGGTCGTGCAGGCGTCCGCTGATCTGGATCGGCCCCCAGGCGGCATCCTGCGCCTTGCCAAGAATTTCGCCGGCTTCACTGACCTCATCAAAGCTTGGACGCATGGCCGCAATGATCGGTTCAATCTGGTTCGGATGGATACTCCACATGCGCAGGAAGCCAAACTCCTGGCGCGCACGTTGGGCATCTTCAGCGACGACGGCGATGTCGCGAAATTCGGTAGTGACATTGTGTGAGGGCACGATGCCGTTGCCGAGCGCGGCGGCGGCGATTTCGCATTTGGCACGCGCCACCAGCGGGTGTTCGAATTGCCCCGGTGAACGCATGGCGGAGGAGGGGATCGCGCCGTGATGCGCACTGACGAAATCCATCAGGCCGAAGTCGAGCGACTCCACTTGCGGTAGGGCGGCAATGCGCCAGGCATCGCGGATGCCTCCGTGGGTTTCGATCAGCACATGGACAGGGATGGTGTTGCCGATGCCGTACTGAGCACGCAGCGATTCGAGTGCGTCGATCTGGAGTTTGGCATCGTCAAAGCATTCCGGCTTGGGCAGCACCAGATAGGCGAGGCGCTTGCCGGCCTTGGCGATGATGATCTCAAGTTCGCTGCGCCAGGTGGGGTGGCGCACATCGTGAATGCGTGCGCCAATGCGGTTGTAGCGGTTATCGGCCGAGTCGATCAGGGCCGCGATCATGGCGGCGTGCGCCAGTTCCTGTCCTGCGGCGGCACCATCTTCGCAGTCGGCGGTGATGTCGAACAGGGGAATGCCATCGGCCAGCAACTGATCCTGCAAAGCCAGTGCCTTGCGAATCAGCTTTTCATTGCCGGCGTAATGCTCGCAGGCGGCCAGTGCCGGGAAGGGGCGGCCGCCTGCGTACAGCACTTCGGAAGGGTGAAGTGCCGTGGTCACGGTTTAGGCAAACAGATGCTTGACGCCGTCACGCTCTTCGGTCAGTTCCTTGAGCGTGAAGTCCATCTTCTCGCGCGAGAAGGCGTCGATTTCGAGACCCTTGACGACTTCCCACTTGCCGTTGGCACAGGTGCAGGGCATGCCATAGATCATGCCTTCGGGGATGCCATAGGAACCATCGGAAACGACACCCATGGTGACCCACTGACCGTTCGTGCCATTGTTCCAGTCACGCATGTGGTCGATCGCGGCATTGGCAGCCGAGGCGGCGGAGGAGAGACCGCGGGCTTCGATGATGGCGGCGCCACGCTTGCCGACCTTCGGGATGTACTCGTTCTTGTACCAGGCTTCGTCATTGACGAGGGCCTGAGCAGCCTTGCCGCTAACGGTGGCGAAGCGGATGTCGGGATACATCGTCGGCGAGTGGTTGCCCCATACGACCATCTTCTGAATGTCGGTGACGGAAGACTTGGTGCGGGCGGCGAGTTGGGAGATGGCGCGGTTGTGGTCGAGGCGCATCATTGAGGTAAAGGCTGACTGCGGCAGGCTCTTCGCGGTGTTCATGGTGATCAGCGCGTTGGTGTTGGCGGGGTTGCCAACCACGATCAACTTCAGGTCGCGCGCGGCGACTTCGTCGATGGCCTTGCCCTGCTCGGTGAAGATCTTGGCATTTTCGAGCAGCAGGTCCTTGCGCTCCATGCCCGGGCCGCGCGGCTTGGCGCCGACCAGCAGCGCTTGTTGTGCATCCTTGAAGGCAACCTTGGGATCGGAGGTGCCGATCATGTCGGCCAGCAACGGGAAGGCGCAGTCTTCGAGTTCCATCATGACGCCCTTGAGCGCAGCTTGTGCTTTGTCGATCGGCAGTTCGAGCATTTGCAGAATGACGGGCTGATCCTTGCCGAGCATTTCGCCGCTGGCGATGCGGAACAGCAGCGCGTAACCGATTTGACCGGCTGCGCCGGTGACTGCAACACGTACAGGGGCTTTGGCCATGAAGTACTCCTTGTGTAAGGGTGAGAGGAAAGTGAGTTAAGTCGAACGCATGAATCTTAGGTTGCTTTGCTGCATTGTGTCAATAGCTATCTTATATCTTCTATAAGACATAAGATGAACTATGGACGTATTGAAAATTTTGTGGTTCAATTGTCTTCCATGAAAGCAAGCCAAGTGGATTCGCCCACCTTCAGCCCGCTTTACCGCCAGATCAAGAGCCTGATTCTGCAGGCCCTCGATAGTGGCGAATGGCGCCCGGGCGAAGCGATTCCGAGTGAAACCGAACTGGCAGGGCGCTTCAACGTCAGTCAGGGCACGGTGCGCAAGGCAATTGATGAGATGGCGGCGGAGAACCTGTTGATCCGTCGTCAGGGCAAAGGCACCTATGTGGCCAGCCACAACGACCCGCGCGCCTTCTTTCGCTTCCTGCGGCTGGTGCCGCTGGCGGGAGGCATCGAGCCGACGAAAAGCCTGCCGCTGGAATGCTGGCGTGCCAAAGCCGGTCCCGAAGCAGGGCGTGTGCTGGGCTTGAAATTGGGTGATCCGATCATCATCGTGCGGCGCTTGCTGACCTTTTCCGATGCGCCGGTAGTGGTCGATGAGATCTATCTGCCCGGTGAAATCTTTGCGGGCCTCAGTCTTGAAGTTCTGAAGGAGCATCAAGGTTCCGTCTATAGCCTGTTTGAAGAGAAATTCGGTGTGCGCATGATTCACGCCGAGGAGCGCTTGCGTGCTGTTGCAGCGGATCGTTCGAGCGCCGAATTGTTGAAGGTGCCCGAGGGCAGTCCTCTGCTTTCCGTTGAGCGGATCAGTTTTACCTACGGGGATCGTCCGGTCGAATGGCGACGCGGTTTGTATTCGACGGCGGCACATTGTTATCTGAATGAGTTGGGCTGAGGGGCTTTTCGAGGTACTGAATCTCGGAGTATATTATTCAAATTATTCGACCGAACAGATTTGTTTATAACCATGATGTATGCAGTAGGAATTCACGTTGCACCAGAACGGAGTGATTGATATGACAGAACTCACCAAACAGCGCCCGAAGTTTCTCAATTTAATGGCGATCAAGTTGCCCCTGCCCGGGGTGGCGTCGATCCTCCACCGTGTCAGCGGGATTGGCCTGTTCCTCATGCTGCCCTTGTTGATCTGGATGCTGGATCTTTCGCTGAAGTCGGCCGATACCTACAGCACCCTGGTGACCGTTACCGGTCATCCGCTCGTCAAACTGATCCTGATCGGCCTGCTGTGGGCTTTTTTGCACCACTTCTGCATGGGCATCCGCATTCTGCTGATTGACATTCATGTCGGTGTTGAAAAGGCAGCGGCGCGTAAATCGACGGTTGCCGTACTGGCGGTCAGCCTTCTCATGACGCTGATTCTGGGAGCAAAACTATGGTGAATCGCAAGATCGTCGGGGCCCACTACGGCCTCAGGGACTGGCTGGCCCAGCGCATTACCGGCGTGGTGATGGCTGTATTCACGCTGATCGTCGGCCTCGGGCTGATTCAGGGTGCCGGCGCCAGCTACGAGAGCTGGCGCGGTTTCATGTCGGCTGGCCTGATGCGCTTTGTCAGCTTTCTTTTTATCGTCAGCCTGTGCTGGCACGCCTGGGTTGGCGTACGCGATATCTGGATGGACTACATCCAGCCCGCCGGCATCAAACTCACCCTGCATGTATTGACCCTGCTGGCCCTGATTGGCTATGCCGGTTGGGCCGCGCAGATCATCTGGAGGCTCTAAGAAAAAAATGAGCGCAAAAGTTACTGTCCGTAAATTTGATGCCGTGATCGTCGGTGCCGGTGGCGCCGGCCTGCGCGCGGCAATTCAACTGTCCGAGGCTGGCCTCAAGACCGCCGTCATCACCAAGGTGTTCCCGACCCGCTCGCATACCGTGGCGGCACAGGGTGGTGTGGCCGCATCGCTTGGCAATTCCGAGGAAGATCACTGGCACTGGCACATGTACGACACCGTCAAGGGTTCCGACTGGCTCGGCGACCAGGACGCCATCGAGTTCATGTGTCGCAAGGCCAACGAGTGCGTCATTGAACTCGAACACTACGGCATGCCGTTTGATCGTACCGATAACGGCCGCATCTATCAGCGTCCGTTCGGCGGCCACATGTCGAACTTCGGCGAAAAGCCGGTGCGTCGCTCCTGCGCGGCGGCCGACCGTACCGGTCACGCCATGTTGCACGCGATGTATCAGCGTAACGTCAAGGCCAATACGCAGTTCTTCGTCGAGTGGATGGCGCTGGATCTGATCCGTGATGCCGAAGGTGAAGTGCTGGGTGTGACCGCGATGGAAATGGAAACCGGCGAGATTTATGCATTCCATTCCAAGGCCACCATCTTTGCCACCGGTGGTGCCGGCCGTATCTACTACTCGTCGACCAACGCCTTCATCAACACCGGCGATGGCGTCGGTATGGCGGCGCGTGCCGGCATTCCGCTCGAAGACATGGAGTTCTGGCAGTTCCACCCGACCGGCGTGGCCGGTGCGGGCGTGCTGATTACCGAAGGCGTGCGTGGTGAGGGCGGCATTCTGCGGAATGCCAACAAGGAGCGCTTCATGGAGCGCTACGCACCGAACGCCAAGGATCTGGCCTCGCGTGACGTGGTGTCGCGTGCGATGGTGACCGAGATCAATGAAGGGCGCGGTTGCGGCCCCAACAAGGATTTCGTCTACCTTGACATTACCCACCTCGATCCGGCCACGATCATGAAGCGCCTGCCGGGTATTCATGAGATCGGCATCCAGTTCGCCGGTGTCGACTGCCTCAGGGAAATGCTGCCGGTGGTTCCCACCTGTCACTACCAGATGGGTGGTATTCCGACCAATTATCACGGTCAGGTTGTGGTTCCTGGCAAGCGTACGCAGAATGAAATCGTCCCCGGCTTCTTTGCGGCCGGCGAGTGTGCCTGTGCCTCGGTGCATGGCGCCAACCGCCTCGGTACCAACTCGCTGCTCGACCTGCTGGTGTTCGGCAAGTCAGCGGGCGAAACTGCGGTCGATGAACTGAAGAAGTCGCCGAAGTCGCACAAGGAACTGCCGGCCGACGCTTTCGACCGCACCTTGGCGCGCCTCAATCGCCTCGATACCCAGAAGGACGGCTCGAACGTGCATGAGTCCCGTCTGGATATGCAGCGCAGCATGCAGAAGCATGCGGGTGTATTCCGTTTCGACAAGCTGCTCAAGGAAGGCGTGCAGAAAATTCTCGAAGTGCAAAAGGATGTCGAAAAGACCGAGATCAAGGACAAGTCGAAGGTGTTCAACACCGCACGTATCGAAGCGCTGGAACTGGATAACCTGATTGAGGTCGCCGTGGCCACCATGGTCTCGGCCGAGGCGCGCAAGGAGTCGCGTGGCGCTCACGTGCGGGACGATGCACCGGATACGCCCGAGCGTCCGAACGGTCGTGACGACGCCAACTGGCTCAAGCACTCCCTCTGGTACAAGGAAGGCAACCGTCTGGATTACAAGTCGGTCAATCTGCGCCCCTTGTCGGTCGACACCATTGCGCTGAAAACGCGTGCTTATTGATAGGGATCGAGAATGACTACGCGCACCCTGCAGTTCAAAATTTATCGTTATGACCCGGATACGGATCAGAAGCCGTACATGCAAGACATCAGTGTCGAGATTGATGCCACCGACCGCAAGTTGCTCGATGCGCTGGTCAAGCTCAAGGCAAAGGATGATGCCATCGCTTTCCGTCGCTCCTGTCGCGAAGGCGTCTGTGGTTCCGATGCGCTCAACATCAATGGCCGTAATGGTTTGGCTTGTCTGACGGATATTGCAAGTTTCCCGGAGGGCAAGCCGATCGTACTGCGCCCGTTGCCCGGTCTGCCGGTGATCCGTGACCTGATCGTCGATATGACGCAGTTCTTCAAGCAGTATCACTCGATCAAGCCTTATCTGATCAACAACGATCCGCCGCCCGAGCGTGAGCGTCTGCAAAGCCCGGAAGAGCGCGAAGAGTTGAACGGCTTGTACGAGTGCATCCTGTGTGCATGCTGTTCGACGTCCTGTCCGTCGTTCTGGTGGAACCCGGACAAGTTCGTCGGCCCGGCCGGTTTGCTGGCCGCTTACCGTTTCATTGCCGATACGCGCGATCAGGCGACCAGCGAACGCCTCGACAACCTTGAGGACCCGTATCGTCTGTTCCGTTGCCACACCATCATGAATTGCGTCGATGTCTGCCCGAAGGGTCTCAACCCGACCAAGGCGATCGGCAAGATCAAAGACATGATGGTGCAAAGAGCCATCTGATGACGGCAGAACCTGTAGCTGAACTACGGCGCGTTCGTACCGAGAGACTCCGCTGGCATAGCCGGCGGGCGTTTCTCGAGAACGATCTGGTATTACAACGCTTCTGGCAAAAACAGCCGGAAGTTCTGGAGGAGACGCAGGCGGCGCTGCTTGAACGCCTGCTGGTATTGGAAGACCACGATTTGTGGGAATTGCTGTCCGGTCGGCGCGCTGCCGACGACCCGGCAGTACAAGGCTTGGTCGAGCTGTTGCGACAGCCGGCCGTTCAGTAATCCGATTTCTTGACTGGGGACTGTTATGACGCAAAAAACCGCCACCGCCACCATGAGTTTCAATGGCAAGACCGCAGAATTTCCTGTTTACTCTGGCAGTATTGGTCCCGATGTCATCGACATTACCAAACTGTACGCTCAGACCGGTGCCTTTACCTATGACCCCGGCTTCATGTCCACGGCGGCGTGCAAGTCCTCGATTACCTACATTGACGGCGACAAGGGTGAACTGCTCTATCGCGGCTACCCGATCGAGCAACTGGCCCAGCAGTGCGACTTCATGGAAGTCTGTTATCTGCTCAAGAACGGCGAATTGCCGAACAAGGCCCAGTACGATGACTGGAATTCCCGCGTGCGCAAGCACACCATGGTGCATGACCAGCTGACCAAGTTTTACAGCGGTTTCCGCCGCGATGCGCACCCGATGGCGGTATTGGTCGGTGTCGTCGGCGGTCTGTCGGCTTTCTATCACGACTCGCTCGACATCACCAATCCCGAGCACCGGATGGTCGCGGCGATCCGCCTGATCGCCAAGATGCCGACCATCGTCGCCATGGCCTATCGCTACAACAGCGGTCTGCCCTTCATGTATCCGCGCAACGACTACGACTACGCGACGAACTTCCTCTACATGATGTTCGCCAACCCCTGCGAGGAATTCAAGCCGAACCCGGTGCTTTCCCGCGCGCTCGATCGCATCCTGATCCTGCATGCCGATCACGAGCAGAACGCCTCGACCTCGACGGTGCGTCTGTCCGGTTCCTCCGGCGCCAACCCCTTCGCCTGTATCGCTGCCGGTATCGCCTGTCTGTGGGGCCCGGCGCACGGTGGCGCCAACGAAGCCTGCCTGCAGATGCTCGAAGAAATCGGCGACGTGTCGCGTGTCGGCGAGTACATCAAGCGTGCCAAGGACAAGAATGACTCCTTCAAGCTGATGGGCTTCGGTCACCGCGTCTACAAGAACTTCGATCCGCGCGCCAAGCTGATGCGCGAGACCTGCCACGAAGTGCTGAATGAGCTCGGCCTGCACAACGATCCGCTGTTCAAGCTGGCCATCGAACTGGAAAGAATCGCCCTCGAAGACGAGTACTTCATCGAGAAGAAGCTCTACCCGAACGTCGACTTCTACTCCGGCATCGTCCAGCGCGCGCTCGGCATCCCGACCAAGCTGTTCACCGGCATCTTCGCCATGGCCCGCACCATCGGCTGGATCGCCCAGTGGCACGAAATGATCGGCGACCCCGAGCAGAAGATCGGCCGTCCGCGCCAGTTGTACCTAGGGGCCGCAAACCGCAATGTGCCGGACATGAAGGCGCGTTAATTTAAAGTCTTAAAAGGGTTTCCGTGGAGGAGGCCCTTTTTTTCATCCATACCTATAAACAGAGGTGATGACATGATGAAGCAGATGTTGTCCAACTCGTATCTCTTCGGTACGAACACGCCCTACGTCGAGGAACTGTATGAAAAGTATCTCGACAATCCGGGTTCCATCGACCCCACCTGGCGTGATTATTTCGACAAGCTGGCCAACCTGCCTGGGGCGGGTGCTTATCTCGGCCCGGATGTGCCGCACGCGCCCGTCATCGCCTCGTTCGCCCAGCGCGCCAAGGAAGGTGCCTTGCGCGTCGCGCAGCGTTCGAGTGGTGCCTCGCATGCCGATAAGCAGACCAAGGTCTTGCAGCTGATCAATGCCTATCGCTTCCTCGGCAACCGCTGGGCGCAACTTGATCCGCTCAAGCGCCATCCACGCCCTGAAGTAGCCGAACTGGAGCCATCCTTCTACGGATTTACCGAGGCCGATTTGTCGACCACCTTCCGTACCGGCTCGTTCGACATCGGCGTCGATGAGGCCACGCTGCGCGAGATTCTTGAGGCCCTGCGCCTGCGCTACTGCGGCCATATCGGTGCCGAATACATGTATATCGCCGACGTTCAGCAAAAGCGCTGGATTCAGGCACGTTACGAACCGATGCGCGTGCAAACGCGCTACAGCAATGAGGACAAGAAACGCCTGTTGTCCACACTGACAGCGGCCGAAACGCTGGAGCGTTACCTGCATACCCGTTATGTCGGCCAGAAACGCTTCTCGTTGGAGGGCGGAGAGTCGATGATGGTGGCGATGGATCAGTTGATCCGCACGGCAGGCGGTCATGGCGTTAAGGAAATCGTCATCGGTATGGCCCACCGCGGCCGTCTCAACGTCCTGGTGAATACGCTGGGCAAGCAGCCCAGCATGCTGTTCGACGAATTCGAAGGCAAGAAAAAGTCTGACCTGATTGCCGGTGACGTGAAGTACCACATGGGCTATTCGTCCGATGTCGCCACCCCCGGCGGCCCGGTGCATCTGACACTTGCTTTCAATCCCTCACACCTCGAAATCGTCAATCCCGTGGTTGAAGGTTCGGTGTATGCACGCCAGATTCGGCGCGGCGAAAACGGCAAAAACGAGGTCATTCCCGTCCTCATCCACGGCGATGCCGCCGTTGCGGGGCAGGGCGTCAACCAGGAAATGCTCAACTTTTCCCAGACGCGCGGTTACGGCACGGGCGGGACGGTGCATGTCGTTGTCAACAACCAGATCGGGTTCACCACCTCCGATCCGCGCGACTTGCGTTCCTCGCTCTACTGCACCGACATCTTCAAGATGGTCGAGGCGCCGATCTTTCACGTCAATGGCGACGATCCCGAAGCCGTGGCTTTCGTCACCGAAATGGCCATGGATTTCCGCAAGGAGTTCAAGAAGGATGTCGTCATCGACATCATCTGCTTCCGCAAGTTGGGCCATAACGAGGCGGACGAGCCGATGGTCACGCAGCCGCTGATGTACAAGAAAGTGGCTGCCCATCCCGGCACGCGCAAACTGTATGCCGAACGTCTTTCCAGCCAGGGCGTACTGGTGGCTGGCGAAGACGAGCAGATGATCAAGGACTATCGCGCCGCGCTGGATGCCGGCAAGCATCTGCATGATCCGGTCATTACCGACTACAAGAGCCAGACGACGATCGACTGGTCGGGTCATACCGGGGCGAAGTACACCGAGTTGTGCGACACCACCGTGCCAATCAAGGAGCTGCAGCGTCTCGGCGAACGCCTGACTCAGGTGCCCGTAGGCTTTACCCTTCATCCGCGTGTGCAGAAGATCATGGACGATCGCCGCCTGATGGTCGAAGGCAAACTGCCACTTGATTGGGGTATGGCCGAAAACCTTGCCTATGCCACGCTGCTGGCAGCCGGCTATGGCGTGCGCCTTTCCGGCGAAGATGTCGGGCGCGGCACCTTCTTCCATCGCCACGCCGTTTTCCATGACCAGAACCGCGAAAAGTGGGATGAGGGCACCTGGGTTCCTCTGCATCATCTGCAGGACACCCAAGGCAAGTTCCAGTGTTTCGATTCCGTGCTGTCCGAAGAAGCCGTGATGGCTTTCGAATACGGTTACGCGACGGCCAGCCCGAATGACCTCGTGGTCTGGGAAGGCCAGTTCGGCGACTTCGCCAACGGTGCCCAAGTGGTGATTGACCAGTTCCTGGCCTCCGGCGAAGCCAAGTGGGGCCGTGGTTGCGGCCTCGTGCTGCTGCTGCCGCACGGGCTTGAAGGGCAGGGGCCGGAGCACTCCTCCGGGCGTATCGAGCGCTTCCTGCAACTGTCGGCCGACTTCAACTGGGAGGTTTGCATGCCGACCTCGGCGGGCCAGATGTTCCACCTGCTGCGGCGCCAGATGCTGCGCAAGCAGCGCAAGCCGCTGGTGGTGTTTACGCCCAAGTCGCTGTTGCGCAGCAAGGAGAATACGTCGAGCCTGGAAGATCTTACTGACGGTACGTTCCAGACCATTTTCGGCGATGTCGATGGTCTCGATGCGAAGAAGGTCACGCGCGTCATCTGCTGCGCCGGCAAGGTGTATTACGATCTGCGCACGGCCCGCCGCGAACGCAAGCTTGACCACATTGCCATTATTCGCACGCCGCAACTGTATCCGATGGATGACCGCGTCCTGGCCGAGGAGTTGAAGCGCTACGCCAACATGAAAGAGCTTGTGTGGTGCCAGGAAGAACCGGAAAATCAGGGCGCCTGGTACGCAAAACACCATCGCCTGTCGCAAATGGTTGGCAAGGGGCAGTCGCTGCATGTCGTGTCGCGGCCTGCATCCGCTTCACCGGCGGTAGGGAGCGCGGCCAAACATGCCGAACAATTGAAAGTCCTGGTCGAGTCCGCACTCGGCGCCTTCAAATAAACAATAACGGAGTCTGACATGATCATCGAAGTCAAAGTCCCGCAACTGTCCGAATCGGTCGCCGAAGCGTCCCTCGTCAGCTGGCACAAGAACGTGGGTGACGCCGTTACCCGTGATGAAAACCTGATCGACATTGAGACCGACAAGGTCGTCCTTGAACTGCCTGCACCCGATAGCGGTGTGCTCATCGAGGTCGTCAAGGGCAATGGCGATTCAGTCACCTCCGGCGAATTGATCGCCCGTATCGATACCGAAGCCAAGGCAGCCGCCGGTGCGCCTGCTGCGAAGGCGGAAGCCAAACCCGCTGCTGCCAAGGCAGCCCCGGCGGCGGCTGCGCCGGCTGGCACCGGCCCTGCGGCTCGCAAGGCACTGGCCGAAAAAGGCATCGATGCTTCACAAGTGCAAGGCACCGGCCCCGGCGGTCGGGTCACCAAGGGCGATGTCCATGGTACGACGGGCACTTCGGCCCCCAAGGCGGCACCTGCTGCTGCCAGTGCCGTCCCGCCAGCGCCGACATTTACGCAAAGCCTGCCGCAACCCACCACCTTCAGCGCCGACGAGATCATCGCTGACCGTCCCGAGCAGCGCGTGCCGATGTCGCGCCTGCGTTCCCGCGTGGCCGAGCGCCTCCTGCAGTCGCAAGCCACCAACGCCATCCTGACCACCTTCAACGAGGTCAACATGGGCCCGGTGATGGAGATGCGTAAGAAATACGCCGAGAAGTTCGAGAAGGAACATGGCGTGCGTCTCGGCTTCATGGGCTTCTTCGTCAAGGCTGCAGTGGCCGCGCTAAAGAAGTTCCCGGTGCTGAACGCCTCGGTCGATGGCAATGACATCGTCTATCACGGCTACTTCGACATCGGTATCGCCGTCGGCTCGCCGCGCGGTCTGGTGGTGCCGATCCTGCGTGATGCCGACCAGATGTCACTGGCCCAGATCGAGAAGAAGATTGCCGAATACGGCCAAAAGGCCAAGGACGGCAAAATTTCGCTGGAAGAACTTACCGGCGGTACCTTCTCGATCTCCAACGGTGGCGTGTTCGGTTCGATGCTGTCGACCCCGATCATCAACCCGCCGCAGGCCGCCATTCTCGGCATCCACGCCACTAAGGAGCGCCCGGTGGTGGAGAACGGCCAGATCGTCATCCGCCCGATCAACTACCTCGCCATGTCTTACGACCACCGCATCATCGACGGTCGCGAGGCGGTACTGGGGCTGGTGACGATGAAAGAGGCGCTGGAAGATCCGGCCCGCCTGCTGCTCGACGTCTAAGGAGAACTGGATATGGCCAACAAGCAATTCGATGTCGTCGTGATCGGTGCCGGTCCCGGTGGCTATGTGGCAGCGATCCGCGCTGCCCAGCTCGGTTATTCCACTGCCTGTATCGAGATGGAAAGCTATGCCGACCCGAAGGGTGAAGTCCGCCTCGGCGGCACCTGCCTGAACGTCGGCTGCATCCCCTCCAAGGCGCTGCTGCGTTCTTCCGAACTGTATGACGAGGCCAATCACAGCTTCGTCATGCACGGCATCACGGCGGATAACGTCAAGATGGATGTCGGCACGATGGTGCGCCGCAAGGACAACATCGTCACCCAGCTGACCGGTGGCATCAAGGGCCTGTTCAAGAAGAACAAGATCACCCTGCTGACCGGGCGCGGCAGCTTTGCCGGCCGTGAAAACGAGTTGTGGCAGATCGCTGTGACCGCCAAGGATGGCGCCGCCGAAATCGTCGACGCCAAGCATGTGATTGTCGCGACCGGTTCCAGCCCGCGCCATATCGAGGGCATTCCGGTCGATAACCAGGTGATCTGCGACAACGTCGGTGCGCTGTCGCTTGACGCGGTGCCCAAGCGCTTGGGCGTCATCGGTGCTGGCGTCATTGGCCTGGAACTTGGCTCGGTCTGGAAGCGGCTCGGTTCCGAAGTCACCATTCTCGAAGCCTTGCCTGATTTCCTCGCCGCCGCCGATCCGGCCGTGGCCAAGGAAGCCTGGAAGACTTTCACCACCAAGCAGGGCCTCAAGATTCATTTGGGCGTCAAGATCGGTGCCGTCAAGCAGGGCAAGAAGGGCGTGACGATTGATTACGAAACCGGCGATGGCGCGCAGAAGCTGGAATGCGACCGCCTGATCGTTTCCGTCGGCCGCGTGCCGAACACGGCGGGACTGGGTGCCGACAACGTCGGTCTCAAGCTCGACCAGCGCGGCTGCATCGAGGTCAATGACCATTGCCAGACCAATCTCGATAACGTCTGGGCGGTGGGCGACGTCATCCGTGGCCCGATGCTGGCGCACAAGGGCATGGAAGAGGGCGTGATGGTCGCCGAACTGATCGCCGGTCAGGCCGGCCATGTCAATTACGATGCGATTCCCTACGTCATCTACACGCACCCGGAAATTGCCTGGGTCGGCAAGACCGAGGCGCAACTCAAGAACGAGGGCGTCGAGTACAAGGCCGGCCAGATTCCCTTCATGGCCAACGGCCGCGCGCTGGGGCAGGGCGATACCACTGGCTTCGTCAAGATGCTGGCCTGTGCCAAAACGGATCGTATTCTCGGCGTGCATATCATCGGCGCCAATGCCTCCGAGCTGATTGCCGAAGCGGTCACGGCGATGGAGTTCGGCGCCGTCGCGGAAGACATCGCGCGCATCTGCCATGCCCACCCGACCCTGTCGGAAGTGATGCACGAAGCCGCGCTGGCGGTCGACAAGCGGCCGCTGCACTTCTAGTAAGATCGCATCCGTTCAAACCGGGGCGGCGGGGCAACCCGCCGCCCTTTTTCTTGCGACAATACGATACCTTACGCGATGCCTCACGATATTCTCAAGGTTCCGAAGGACGGCATGATCCGCGCCTTCAACGACCTGCTGGCGGCACGCGGGATTACCGCTGACGAAGCGCAGCAGGCGGCGGCCGAACGGCTGCAGGCTTTCTACGATGCGCTAGTGTCGTTCAAGGCTGCACGCCGCACCAAGCTGAGAAAGCTGCTGGTCCATCCCGATTTGCCCAAGGGCGTCTGGTTCTGGGGCGGGGTCGGGCGTGGCAAGAGCTTTCTGATGGACTGCTTTTTCGAGACGGTGCCTTACCAGCGCAAGCGACGCGTGCATTTCCATGCCTTCATGCGCGAGATTCATGAGCGCCTGCAGTCGGTCAATAACGAGGCCGATCCACTCGCCAAGGTGGCCACACAGGTCGCCAGGGAAACGCGCCTGATGTGTTTCGACGAGTTCCACATTTCCGACATTGCCGACGCGATGATCCTCGGCCGCCTGATGCAGGCGCTGTTCGATGCCGGCGTGCTGTTCTGCATCACCTCAAACTATCCGCCCAGTGGGCTGTACCCCAACGGCCTGCAGCGCGAACGGCTGTTGCCGACGCTGACCTTGTTACAGGACAAGCTCGATGTCATCAAGGTCGATGCCGGCATCGACTATCGTCTGCGGGCGCTGGAGCAGGCCGATGTCTATCTGCTGCCCGAGGATGGGGATACCGAAAAGCGCCTGATGCGCTTATTCACCCAGGTTGCCCACGGCGAAGGGCATGCGCGGCCACTGATGATTGCTGGCCGCGAAATTCCGGTGGTGCATCGCGCGCCCGGCGTGGCCTGGTTTGACTTCAACACGCTGTGCGGTGGGCCACGTTCGCAAAACGATTACCTCGACCTGGCGCATAACTTCCATACCCTGATGGTTGCCGGTATCCCGCGCCTGACGCCGGAAATGGCCAATGCGGCGCGCCGCTTTACCTGGCTGGTCGATGTCTGCTACGACCACCGCGTCAAGCTGGTGCTGGCCGCTGAAGTAGCGGCCGAAGCACTTTATGTGGCCGGACCGCAGGCCGGTGAATTTGGCCGCACCGTTTCACGTTTGATCGAAATGCGCTCCCACGAATATCTGGCGAGCACCCACCGGCGTTTCGAGACCCACGATTAGACTTGTCGCTGCGCTGCGTCGGCTTCCCCGGCCAGCCGGAAGGCCCAGGCAGCAATCGGCGGGCCAAGCGTTTCGAGGATGGCCACGGCCGCCAGCACGATGGCGGTAAGCTGTTCGGCTTCGATGGCGAACAGGCGGTGGGCGGTTTGCGCCAAGCCAATGGCAAGGCCGGCCATCGGAATCAGCAGCATGCCGCTGGCAGCAGCAGGACGTGCGTCAAGGCCGTAAAGGCGGCTAATGCCATAAACGGTGGATAGTTTGGCCACAATGCGTACCGCCACCAGTGCCAGCGCTACCCAGCCAAGTTCGCGCAGGGCGCCCAGATTGATGTGGGCACCGGCATAGACGAACAGCACAATGAAGAACAGCTCAAACGCTTCGCCAAAGGTCACGTCGGAAAGTAGCTCATCCCTTTCGAGGGTTCGCACCGCCAGGCCGATAACCAGTGGGACGAACAAGGCTGAGACGTTGAGGATGCGCGCCACGCCAACGCCGAGCATCAGCGCACCGATGATCAGCGCCAAGCGGTATTGCGGAGCGCTGCGCGTTTGGCGGGCAACGGTGACCAGAATGGCTGCGATGACGACGCCCACGAGGATCGAGCCCAGCAACTGATAGACCGGCTGAAAAATGGCTGTTTCCCAACTGGCTTCGACGCTCAGGTGACTCATCGGCAGGAAGGCCGAAAAGGCAAAGAAGGACAGCACGTTGTTGAGCGCCACCAGTTCCTTGGCGCGCTCAGTGACAGGGCCGGCGGCATTCATTTCGTGCGCCACGTGTAACAGAATTGCCGGTGAGGACGAGATAACGATGGCGGCAGTCAAACCGGCCACCAGGGTGGGCATGCCCAGTGCATCAAGCAGGGCAAAGCAGAGGGTAAAGGTCACGCTACTTTCGACCAGGGCGATGATGACAAGGCCCGGATCACGCCGCAGAGCGGTCAAATCCAGCGTCAGGCCGAGGCGATAGAGGATCAGGCCGAGCGAGATAGTGATAATGGGGCGGGTCAGTTCGAGCGCATCGTCGGTGAGCAGATCAAAGCCGGAAGGGCCGATCACCAACCCGACCGCCATGAAACCAGTTACCGAGGGTAGCCAGGAGATGCGGTGGGCCAGATAGCCGCCAATGACGCCAGCGAGCAACAGCAGCCCGAAGGCAGACTGGGTATTGAAGGAGAGGGGCCAGTCGGGCAGGAAATCCATCAGGCGCTCCCTGCCAGTGTTTTCAGTTCGTAGAGTTTTTCCAGCGCCTCGCGCGGGCTGAGGGCATCCGGGTCGAGGTGTTGCAAAGCTTCCATGGCCGGATGAGGCTCGGCTGTAAATGTCGGCGCTGGCAGGACGGCATGGTTTGCCGCCGCTGGCGCAAACATGTCCGGCTGCGGCCCGGCGGCGGCTTCGCGGTTCTCTAGTTCCACCAGCCGCCGCTTTGCCTCGCGCAACACCGCCGGCGGAATGCCCGCCAGCGCGGCAACTTGAATACCGTAGGACTGCGAGGCCGGGCCGGATTCGACGGCGTGCATGAAGACGATGCTCTTGCCATGCTCGACGGCATCCAGATGCACGTTGGCGCAGGTCGGATGATCCTCGGCCAGCCGTGTCAGCTCGAAGTAGTGGGTGGCGAACAGCGTCCAGCAGCGCGTTTTTTCGACCAGTTGGCGGGCGATGGCGAAGGCCAGCGCGAGGCCGTCGAAGGTTGAAGTGCCGCGGCCGATCTCGTCCATCAGCACCAGCGATTTGTCGGTCGCGCCATTCAGGATGGCGGCGGCCTCGGTCATCTCGACCATGAAGGTCGAGCGGCCCGAGGCGAGGTCGTCTGAAGCTCCAATCCGGGTGTGGATCGCGTCAATCGGCCCGAGCCGGCATTGCGTCGCCGGCACGAAACTGCCGCAATGGGCCAGCAGAACAATCAGCGCGGTCTGGCGCATGTAGGTCGATTTGCCGCCCATGTTCGGACCGGTAACGATCAGCATGCGGCGGTTGGGCGTCAGGTCGAGATCGTTGGCGATGAAGGAATCGACTTGCCGTTCGACCACCGGATGACGGCCGCCGCGAATCTCGATGCAGGGATGCTCGACAAATGCCGGCGCGCAATAGTCGTAGCGCTGCGCCGTGGTGGCGAAGGCGCACAGGCCATCGAGCAGCGCCAGGGCGCGGGCGATGCGCTGCAGTTCGGCAATGTGGGCGGCCAGCGCTTCCAGCAGTTCGTCGTAGAGGCGCTTTTCCAGCGCCAGCGCCCGGTCGTTGGCCGAGAGCGCCTTGTCCTCGAAAGTCTTCAGCTCGGGCGTGATGTAGCGCTCGGCATTTTTCAGCGTCTGGCGCCGGCGATAGTCGTCCGGCACCTTGCCGACATGGGCGTGCGTCACTTCGATGTAGAAGCCATGCACCTTGTTGTATTCGACCTTGAGGCTGGGAATCTGCGTGCGTTCCTTCTCGCGCGCCTCCAGTGCCAGCAGGAATTCGCCGCAGTTCGACTGAATGCCGCGCAATTCATCCAGATCGGCATCGAAGCCGCTGGCAATCGCGCCGCCTTCGCGCAACAGGGCAGGGGGATCATCCGCCACTGTCTTTACGAGCCGGGCGAGGCAGTCGGCCGGCACGGCAAGGTCGGTGCCGATCTGTGGCAACAAGCCTTGGTGCACCGTGAGCGGGGCCGCCAGCGCAGGCAGGTGCTGGAGCGTATCGCGCAGCGCGGCCAGTTCCCGTGGCCGGGCGGATTTCAGCGCAATGCGGCTGCCGATGCGCTCGACATCGGCAACGCCCTTGAGTGAGCGTGCCAGCGTGTCGAGCAGACCATCGGTTTCCAACAAGTCGGCGATGGCGGCATGGCGTTGGGCGGCCAGCTTGCGGTCGGCCAGCGGGTGATGCAGGCTGTGGCGCAGCCAGCGTGCGCCCAGTGACGTGTGGCAGGTGTCGAATAGACTCAGCAGCGTCGGCGCCGGCTCGCCGCGCAAGGTCTCGGTAATTTCAAGATTGCGCCGCGTCGCCGGATCAAGGCGCAGCCATTGCGATTCGCGCTCCAGTGTCAGCCCGGTGACATGGCCGAGCGCCTGCAACTGCGTGGCCTGGGCATAGCGCAGCAAGGCGCCGGCCGCACCGAGGGCCAGCGGCGCTTCGTCCTCGCTGCCAACGAAAGCGGCGAGGTCGCGGGTACCGAAATGCCCGGTGAGGAGCTGAACGGCGCTGGCGGTGTCGAAATGCCAGTCGGGTCGCCGTCTTACCAGCGCCGACTTTTCAGTAATTACTTCGGATTGAACACTTTCGCCCAACAGAATCTCGGCAGGGCGCAACCGCGTTAGTTGCGCCGGCAGGGCATGCGCCGCCGTTTCAAGCAGGCGCAGTTCGCCGCTGGCGAGATTCAGCCAAGCGAGGCCAATCCGTTGTTTCTGTTGCGTAAATGCCAGCAACAAGCTGTCAGTACGATCATCCAGCAGCGCTGCATCGGTCAGCGTGCCGGGGGTGACAATGCGCACCACCTGACGCTCCACCGGCCCCTTGCTGGTAGCCGGGTCGCCGATCTGCTCGCAAATCGCCACCGATTCGCCCAGCTTGACCAGCCGCGCAAGATACTGCTCGGCCGCATGGTAAGGCACGCCCGCCATCGGAATCGGCTGCCCCGCCGACTGCCCGCGCTTCGTCAGCGTGATGTCGAGCAGCCGCGCCGCCCGCTCGGCATCCTCATAAAACAACTCGTAGAAATCGCCCATGCGATAGAACAGCAGCACGTCCGCATGCGCCGCCTTGAGGCGGAGGTACTGGACCATCATGGGGGTGTGTTTGTCGAGCTGCATCGGTTTTACATTTTACTTGGGCTGCCTGCATCGACTGGAAAGAATCGCCTGTTGTGTCCCGATGACTGGCAATTAACAACCAAAACCAGCCTGTGTTGGTTCAGATTGTGGATAATCGCTATCCTCATGCATCGCCAATAATTGCCTTTTCCCATGCCATGAGCGAACTGATCCTCTACACCACCGAAGACGGGCGCAGCCAGATCAAGCTGCGGGCCGATCAGCAGACGGTTTGGCTAACTCAGCTTGAAATGGCGGAGCTATTCGACGCCACCAAACAGAACATTTCGCTGCACTTAAAGAACCTCTTCGAGGACGGCGAACTGGATGTGGCGGCAACTGTCAAGGAATCCTTGACAGTTCAAACCGAGGGCCCGCGGAAAGTGCGGCGCCCCGTCTCGCTCTACAACCTGGATGCCATTCTGGCCGTGGGCTACCGGGTGCGCTCGCCGCGCGGGGTGCAGTTCCGCCGCTGGGCTTCCACGGTGCTCAAGGAGTTCCTGCTCAAGGGCTTCGCGATGGACGACGAGCGGCTGAAGAACCCGGATGGCCGCCCAGATTATTTCGACGAGATGCTGGCGCGCATCCGGGACATTCGGGCCTCGGAGAAACGCTTCTACCAAAAAGTTCGCGACCTGTTTGCCTTGAGTATTGACTACGACAAAACCGACAAGGCCACCCAGACATTTTTTGCTACGGTGCAAAACCTGCTGCTCTACGCCGTGACGCAAAAAACAGCGGCGGAACTCATCATCGCCCGAGCCAACCGCGACGATGCGAACTTTGGCCTTCTGCATTGGCAGGGTGCCAAGGTGCGCAAGCAGGACATTCTGATCGCCAAGAACTACCTGAGCGAAGACGAGATCGACACCCTGAACCGTCTGGTGGTCATCTTTCTGGAAACGGCGGAACTGCGTACCAAGAGCCGCCAGGAACTCCGCATGAGCTTCTGGCGCGAGAACGCGGAGCAGATCGTCGGCAGCAACGGCTTCCCCGTGCTTACGCACGCGGGTTCGGTCAGCCACGAGCATATGGAATACACCACGAATGCCCTTTACCTGGACTACGACCAACGCCGCAAGCAGCGGGAAGCTCTGCAAGCCGACGCGCAAGACGAAGCCGAACTGAGGACACTGGAAAACACCCTCAAGCACCGCCACAAACCATGACCGAACAAGACCAGAAACAACTGGGCAAGACCCTCTGGAACATCGCCGACCAACTGCGTGGGGCGATGAACGCGGACGACTTCCGCGATTACATGCTGTCCTTCCTGTTCCTGACCGCCCAGACCGATCTGGAGTCGGCAAAGCCGCTCATCCAGATGGCTTATCAAGGACGAAGTGCGATGGGGCAGGGCTGACAGGTATGCTCGGAGAAATTCTGGCGACCCTAAATATTGGGGAGAAAGTCTGGAAGTTCATAGGGGCCATTCGCAAGACGAAGCCCACTCAGAGTGAAACTATGAGCAGCCGATTTATTCGGTTGTTCGAGTGTCACGGCGTTCACCGCAATCAGATTCCGCGCTTTTTCGGTCACGGACTAACGGTGAAGGATGTTCAGGACGATCAGTCTCTTTTAGGCAAGCTGGACGAGCCGTTACTGGAAGCAGCTTGTGTGCGGTTTGGGGTACGCAGGGAATGGCTGGATGGCGCAGAGCCTCATGTCTTTACATGCCACGACTTCTATAAGGACCCCGGCGGAGTGTTACCGTTCTTGAACAGGCTTCGAGAGGCGAATCCGGAGGCGAAGGTGGACGGTATTCTGATTGCACCTGAGGGTGAAGAGGGCGAGGCTCTTGTGCTGTTGAGCGAGTTCATCGGTTGGATTGGCGATAAGGCAATATACCGCTACCACCTTTGCAACAACTGGCTATTTGATTACTGGAAGTCGAGAGCCTACTTGACGGCCTTTGTGGCCATCTGCTGGAAGAATGGCGTACATATCCGAGGGACGTATCTGCCGGAAAAAGAAATCGAGCGGGTCGCTTGCGGAGATGCTCTTATCTGCACGGAAGATGGCGATCCGGGAATTCGTGGTACCAGACTCTGGTATCCAGAGGATATGGCCCTGAGGCCCGATGTTTTCCTGTCAGGTGTCGATCCAGAGCAGGATCAGTTTGGGATTAAATCCGCCTTAATGCTATGGCTCGACCTTGAGCAACAGGGCTACATGGATGCCGGTCTGGCAATGTACTCGAAAGAGCCGATTCGAAGCTTGTTTGAGACAAAGCTTGCCGAATACTCGCCAGAGTAAAGGTACGTGTCGCTAATCATGTGCTTTTGTATCATGTGTCCATGCCGTCCCGCCAGCGCCGACATTTGCATCCCGGCGGCAATAATTACCGCTGCCACGTGGCAGCCTCGTCAGGTTTCCCTTCAAACCCTGATTAGCCGGGGTTTGGCAAGCTAATTGCAGGTATTGCTGGCCAAGCATAATCAGGAGTGACGCCATGCAAACCCAACTTGCCCTGCAGCCTTGCCGGCTGTCCCCGGAGGTGATGAATTCACCTTTGCCCTTTGATCTGTTCAATAGCAAGGGGATGCTGCTCGTCAAACAGGGCACCCAGTTGCATGGGGATGCGGAAACCCTGCTGGATCAACCCTTGTACCGCTCGCGTGCCGATACGGAAGGCGATGACCGGCACAGCATCCAGCGTCTTGAAACGCTGTATCGCGCTTATGTCGATTTGATGGATGGCTGGCGTAGCCGCCCGGAGGATGTGTTGCAGTTAAAGCGGCAGGCCGGCGATCTGGTGCATTTGTGCGGCAGCCATTCCGATTTGTGTGTCGCCACAGCGTCGCATCTGCCCGGCAAGCGCCATGCAACCAAGCATGCCTTTGCGACGGCGGTGGTGGCCGTATTGCTGGGCGATGCGCTGGGCTGGAATCTGTGGCGCCAGCACACCCTGGCTCGGGCTGCGTTGACTATGAACCTGTCCTTGCTGTCGCTGCATGATGACTGGGCCAAAAAGCATAGCCCCTTGAGTGCGGTGGAGAAGGGCAATGTGCAGCGCCATCCCGGCCTGGCGGCTGAACTGTTGCTGCACTCGCCCGGCGTCGATGTGGCCTGGATCACGACGGTCGATCAGCATCACGAAAATCTGGATGGCAGCGGTTATCCGGTGGGGCTGGCCGGACAGGAGATTTCGCAGGAGGCGCGCATTCTGCGCGTTGCCGATGCCTGGTGTGCGCTGATCCTGCTGCGTTCCGGCCGGGCCCGCAAGACGCCGCGCGATGCCATGCTGGAACTGGGCAGGTTCGTCGGCACGCATTTCGATCCGCTGGTTTTCCAGGCCCTGAAGAAGCTGATGGGCGCCTATCCGCCCGGCACGTTTGTGCGTCTGGCCAATCGCGAGACGGCCATTGTCACCAGTTGGGACAAGCAGGGTTCGCTGCCGCGCTACGCCACCAGCGTCCTGTTACCCACGGGCGTGATGCCGCACGACTTCAAGGTGCGTTCATTGACCGAATACGGCTACGGCATCCGCGACTACACCCATCTCGACATGGCCCAGATGGCGCGCTTTTCGGTCGCGCGCGTCTGGGCCTCTGCTACCCACTGAGGCTTAGAGCTGGAGTTTTCCGGCCGGGCAGCGATTGGCTTGTTCAAGCCGGCTGATGGTGGGCTGCAGATTCAGGTCGGTGGCCGCCTTGAGCTGCTTGGCCAGGGTTTTCAGCTCGGCTAGCGAGTGGGTAATGGAGTTGCCGGTGGCGGCAAAGGCGACAACATTGCCGCTGTCGCAGGAGGGAAAGGCGATGGCACGTCCCTCGAAAGCCTCTTCCAGCCGTTCCATGGATTTCTTCACGCCCTTGCGTTTCGACAGCAGGTTGGTGACCAGCAGCCCGCTGCTGGAGAGCCGCGCCTTGCAGTTCAGGTAGAAGGGCAGGGTATCGAGCATGCCGGTACGCGCGTTCTCGTCGAAACCATCGACGAGGATGAGATCGAAGCGCTGCTGCGTGGTGGCAATAAAGCTCGCACCATCGTCGATATGCAGGCGCAGGCGTTCGTTTTCCTCGGGCAGCTTGAAGTATTGCCGGGCGACATGCACGACATCGGCGTCGATCTCGACCACGGTGAGTTTGGTTTCGGGCCGGTGGCGATGCAGAAACTTGGTGAGCGAGGCGGCGCCGAGGCCGATCAGGAGGGCGGATTTCGGCCACTCGGTATCGGGACGCAGCAGCAGTGCCGCCATCATCTCGCGGGTGTAGTCCAGTTCCAGCGCCCAGGGGCGCGCCAGGCGCATGGCGCCCTGAATCCAGTGTGAGCCGAAGTGCAGATAGCGCACGCCAGAAGATTCGCTGATTTCGATAGCCAATTAAAAGTATGCCTTTCGTTAAACAGACAAGTGGAAATTTTCAATCATTATGGTTTAATTGATCAAAATCAATTCTTATAGAGGAGAAGGAATGCCAAGGCGCCTGTTTTTGCGCGCTTCGCTGTGTGCCGGGCTGGCCGCCGTTTGTCCGTTCGTCCGCGCCCAGAATGCGCCTTTGCGCATGGCTGTTCATCCCTATAGCAGTACCTTGACCTTGGTGGGGGTTCATCGTCCACTGGTTCAGTTCCTTGAAAAAGCCCTTGGGCGTCCTGTCGAGTTTTATACCGCCGCGAGTTTTGATGCCTATGTTGCCGCGCTAACGGCGGGAGAATACGACATCGCGATCAGTCCGCCGCACTTCGGCGTGATGGCCATCGAAAGCAAAAATTACGTGCCGCTTGCGCATTACAGTTCCTGGCTTGAACCCTTCCTGGTCGTGCGCCGGGATGGCGCGCTGCACCAGGCGGCGGATCTGGCCGGCAAGCGTATTGCCATGGCCGACAAGACGGCCTTCATCCGTCTCGCCATCATCAAGCTGCTGGCCGATCGCGGGCTGGTGGCCGACAAGGACTACGAGATTGTCGAGATGCCTACCCATGGCGCTTCGATCATGGCCGCCGTGCAGGGCGCTGCGGATGCTGGTTTGGCGATGGGTACCATCCTCCGGCTGCAACCCGCCGATGTGCAACAGCGCGTGCGTCCGATTCTGGCCGGGCTCAAGTTTCCCAACCTGTTCACCCTGGCGCACCGACGCATGGGGGATGCCCTGGTTACACAGTTGAAGCGCGCCCTTCATGATTTTCCGCAGACCCCCGAGGGCAAAGCGTTTTTCGACAAGACCGGTTATGGTGGCTACGAGAATATCACTCCCGACGAGCTGGCCGTGCTGGCCCCGTATGCCAACATGGTTCGTCCCGGCAGCGGGATGAAACCCTGATGCTGGGCCAGCAATTTTCCCGCTCCCTGCGTACCCGCCTGCTACTGGTTAGCCTGCTGATTGAGGGCGTCATGCTCGCCATTCTGGTCGGCAACAGCATGCGCCTGATTCAGGATCACATGATGCGACAGGCGGAAGTGCGTATCCAGGCGATGGAACTTGCCTACAAGACTGCTGTTGCCGGCCCCATGGCGGCACGCGATTATGCGACCCTGCGCGATATCCTTGAAGGCTGGAAAAGCGCGGATGACGTGTCCTATCTGGCCGCGACAGACCAGCGCGGGAAGCTCCTGGTCACCGTCGGCTGGCCGCAGCAAAAGCCGCTGCCCGAGCCGACCGGCTTGAGTGGCGGCGGAGACACGATCCATGTCGCCCTCGATGTTGATTTTCAGGGCATGCATTATGGTCGCGTGCATTACGGCCTGTCCGCCGCCTTTCTCAAGCAGGCGCGCTCGATGCTTCTCCAGCAAAGCATGTTGATCGCACTGCTTGAAATGAGCCTGACTTTCCTGTTGCTGCTCGCCACGGGCTACTGGCTGACACGCGATTTCGTCGCCCTTGCCAATGCCAGCCAGCGCATGGCGGAAGGCGACTTCGACGTGCGCCTCGAATTGCATGGCGACGACGAGGTGACAGCGGTTAGCCGTGGTTTCAACACCATGGCCGCCAACATGCAGTCGCGTATCGCCGAACTCAAGGAAAGCGAGCGCAACTCGCGCGCCATTGCCGATTACACCTATGCCTGGGAAAACTGGTTCGGGCCGGACGGCAAGCTGCGCTGGATCAATCCGGCAGTCGAGCGGATGACCGGCTACAGCGTGCGCGACTGCATGCACATGATCAACTTTCCCCAGCCGCTGGTGCATGCGCCCGACCGTCATCTGGTGGCGCATCAGCATCAGATGGCACTGGCCGGCGAAACCGGGCAGGATCTGGAGTTCCGCATCGAGACACGCGATGGACGTGTCGTCTGGATGGCCCTGTCGTGGCAACCGATCTTTGCCGAGGATGGCGAAAGCCTGGGCTACCGCTCTAGCGTGCGCGACATTACCGTGCAGCACTTTGCCCATGAGGAACTGGCCTATGCCGCCTCGCACGATACGCTGACCGGCCTCTACAACCGCCGCGCCTTCGAGATGGAACTGACGCGCGAACTGGACACCCGGCTGCCGGGCAAGGTGATCGTTTTCTACATCGATCTAGACCAGTTCAAGCTGGTGAACGACACCAGCGGCCATACGGCCGGCGACTCCCTGCTGCAACATCTGGCGCGCGTCATGCAGGCACGCTTCTCGTTCGGTTTCCTGGCCCGCCTGGGCGGCGACGAGTTCGGCATGGTGCTGTGCGACATGACGATCGAGGAAGCCGAGCGGCGCGCCCAACATGTCATCGACGATATCCGCAGCCTGCCCTTTGTTTGGGAAGGACGTACCTTCCGCATCGGCGCCTCGATCGGCATCGCGCAATCCTCGATGGAACTGCGCACCATCACCGATCTGTTGATGGCCGCCGATACCGCCTGCTATGCCGCCAAGGAACGCGGCCGTAATCGCGCCCAGGTCTATCTGCCGACTGATCAGTATTTTCAGCAGCGCCAGCTCGATTTCCTGTCGTTGTCGCAAATCTCCGATGCGCTCGGTGCTGGCCGGATGGAGCTGCATGCCCAGCGCATTGTGTCGCTGAAGCCGGATTTGCCGGACTATGCCGAAGTGCTGGTGCGGATGAAAAGCGAGGATGGCAGCCTGATCCAGCCGGGGCGCTTCATCCCTGCCGCCGAACGCTATGGCCTGATTCCGCTGATTGACCGCTGGGTAATCAAGCACAGCCTGATGCAGTTGCGTGATTGGCAACAGGCGGACAAACCGCTCTTCAAACTGAATGTCAATCTTTCCGGCCTGACGCTGGCCGATCCCGGCCTGGCCGAATATATCGAGCACATGGCCGAACGGTATGGCATCAACCCGGCCACGCTCGGCTTCGAAATCACCGAAAGCTGCGCGATTGCCCAATTGGATCAAGCACTGGGTTTTTTCGACTTCTGCCAGAAAAAGGGCTTCAGCCTGGCGCTGGACGATTTCGGCAGTGGCCTGTCTTCCTTCGGCTACCTGAAACGCTTCAAGGTGCAGACCCTGAAAATCGACGGCATGTTTGTGCGCAACGTCGATTACGACCTCGACGACCGTGCCGTGGTCGATTCAATGGTGCGCCTGGCGCAGTTGCGCAAGCTGACTACCGTGGCCGAGTTCGTTACCAGTGAGGACGTGCTGGCGGTGGTGAAAGCGCTGGATGTCGATTATGCGCAGGGCTACGCGCTGCATATTCCCGAACCGCTCGCGAATTTGATGCCCTGAGCTGATGCCCTGAAATGTCGGCGGTGGCAGGACGGCACCGCTAGTTGAGCGTCCGCGCCAGCGCGATGCGGAATTCACGCACCAGATCGTCGTATTGCGGTTGTGCAGCCAGCAGGGTGAAGAGATTCAGCATGGCTTTGCGGGCCGCCTCGTCGTTCCACTTGCGATCACGGCGGACGATCTCGATGAGTTGCTCCAGCGCACCGCGATAATTCTGCCGCACCGCCAGTGCATTGGCGAGTTGCAGGCGGGCTTCATGCTGTTCAGCATCCGCCGCCAGTTGGGCGCACAGCGCCTCAACATCGACGCTGCTGCCGGCCATCGTCAGTTGCATACGCGCCTGCAGGGATTCGACGCGGCTGCGGTCGCGTGCCCGGTCGGCGATGACGTCGAGCAGTTCCTTTGCTTCATCCAGTACGTTGGCGTCAATGCTCAGTTCGACAAAATCGAGATAGGCGACATCGTTTTTCGGATCAAGGTTGATGGCCTCGGCCAGCAGTTTTCGGGCGGCGGGAAGATCACCCGCCGCCGCCAGGGCCAGCGCTTCCCGGCGCAGCGGTTCAGCCGGGGAGGGGATCAGCCGTTCGAGGAATTCGCGAATCTGCGGCTCGGGCAGGGCACCGGTGAATTCATCGGCCAGTTGCCCGCCGACAAACGCCTTGACGGCCGGAATACCGCGCACGCCATAACGCTGTGCCAGTTCCTGATTTTCGTCGGAATTGATCTTGGCGAGGATGAACTTGCCGCCATATTCGGTGGCCAGTTTTTCGAGCAATGGTTTGAGGATGCCGCAGGGCTGGCACCAGGGCGCCCAGAAATCAACGAGGACCGGCACCTGCTGCGAGGCAGCCAGCACTTTTTCATCGAAATCGGCGACGCAAACGTCGTAGGCATGCGCGCTCATGCGTCGTCCTCGAACAGCGTGACATCGTCGCTGTGTTTGTGTGCGTGCAGTTTCTTGTCGGCCAGCAGTTTTTCATAGAAGCAGACCTGATTGCGGCCGTGCTGCTTGGCAAAATACAGGGCCTGGTCGGCATGACCGAGCAGCTCGATCGGCATCGAGGAATTGCAGATGCGCGTGACGCCAATGCTGACGGTGACTTTGCCGACTTGCGGAAAAGCATGATTTTCAACGGTGCGACGCAGACGCTCAAAGGTCATGTCGGCCTCGGTGTCGTTGTCGACATAGACGATCACGACGAACTCCTCGCCGCCGAAACGGTAGATCAGGTCGGATTTGCGGAAGGTGCTTTGCAGGATGCGGGCAATGATCAGCAGCACTTCGTCGCCATACAGGTGGCCGAAAGAATCGTTGATGCGCTTGAAATAGTCGATATCGATCTCGCCGAGGAAGAACGAGCCGGCATCCTTGAGGCGGCGGTGATGCGTGGTTTTTTCATCCTTGTAGGCATCGCGGATGAGATTGAGCGCCTTGTCGAGTTGGAAGTCGAAGGTGTGGCGATTGAGCAGGCCGGTCAGTCGGTCGATCTGCGAATCCTTGAGCACCGAGAGGTAGTTGTCGTAGATGCGGAACAAGGCACTCATCATCTGGTGTTCAGCGGGGTTCAGCGCGTTTTCGCGTGACATCAGCAGGTAGGCGATGACCTCGCGGTTACGGCTGACAATGGAAAAAGCCGTGATGCCCGGGCTGCTTGCCAGTGCCGAAAAGGTTTCCGCCGGTATTTCGTGCGACAGTTCCTCGCCACAGATGCGCACCGAAAATTGCGGGGGATCGTTCTCGGAAACATGAAAAATCGCCGCCCACGCAGGGGTGAGCATCTCATTCACCGTCTTCAACAGACTGACTTCGAGCATGTCGACGTCACGATGATCGGTCAGCGCCGCAATCTTGCCGACCACTTCCTGCAGGGGGATGGTAACCATTGGATTTAATGCCCAGAAAGTCGAACTTTTCGATTATCGCATCAGGATTGGCAACTGGGGTAGGCGGCTATAATTTGCGACTGTCCTGCATCTGCCCGGATTCCCGTCATGACCCAGATTCTCAAGCTGCGCGGCACAGCCGCCTTTTCCGCTTCCCGTCTTGCGCGCCTGCAGGAACAGGTAGGGCAAGCCCTGACCGCCGAGCACTGGTATTTCATCGAAACCGACGGCAGCCTGGGCGCAGACGAACAGCGCCGTCTCAAGGATTTGCTGGGCATCCCGGCGACACTGCCAGCCGAATCCGCCGGAACGCTGATTCTCGTCACCCCGCGTCTCGGCACCATCTCGCCGTGGGCCTCGAAAGCCACCGACATTGCCCACAACTGCGGTTTTGCCGCCATCAAGCGCATCGAGCGCGGGATTGCCTACCATTTCAAGAATGGCGAAACGTCGGCGCTGGCGGGACGGCTTCATGACCGCATGACCGAGTCGGTGATGGACAGCATCGAGGCTGCCGAGCAGCTTTTCCACCATGTTGCCCCGCAGCCGTTGACGACGGTCGATGTCATGGCCGGTGGCCGGGCAGCCTTGGTCAAGGCCAACGGCGAACTTGGTCTTGCGCTGTCCGAAGATGAAATCGACTACCTCGTCGAGAATTTCACCAAGGTAGGACGCAACCCGACCGACGTCGAGCTGATGATGTTCGCGCAGGCCAATTCCGAACACTGCCGTCACAAGATTTTCAATGCGTCATGGACGGTAGATGGACAAGAGCAGCCGCTGTCGCTGTTCGGCATGATCCGCGAATCGCACAAGGCGCATCCCGAAGGCACGGTGGTGGCCTATTCCGACAATGCTGCGGTGATCGAGGGGGCGCAGATCAAGCGCTTCTACCCGCAAGCAGACGGTGGCTATGCCTATGTCGAGGATATGACCCACATCCTCGCCAAGGTCGAGACGCACAATCATCCGACCGCCATTTCGCCTTTCCCCGGTGCGGCCACCGGCTCCGGCGGCGAGATTCGCGACGAGGGCGCGACCGGGCGCGGCTCCAAGCCCAAGGCCGGTCTCTCCGGCTTCTCGGTATCCGACCTGAAAATTCCCGGCTATGCGCAGCCGTGGGAATCGAACTACGGTAAGCCCGACCGCATTGCTTCGGCGCTCGACATCATGATCGAAGGCCCGATCGGTGCGGCGGCCTTCAACAATGAATTCGGCCGTCCCAACCTGACCGGTTATTTCCGCACCTTCGAGCAGCCATTCAACGGCGAAATGCGCGGCTATCACAAGCCGATCATGATCGCCGGCGGTGTCGGCAACATTTCCGACCGCCACTCCTTCAAAGAGTTGTTCCCGGCGGGCACGAAGCTGATCCAGCTCGGTGGCCCCGGCATGCTGATCGGCCTCGGCGGCGGGGCGGCTTCGTCGATGACCACCGGCACGAATACGGCGGACCTTGACTTTGCCTCCGTGCAGCGCGGCAACCCCGAGATGCAGCGCCGCGCGCAGGAAGTGATTGATCGTTGCTGGCAGATGGGAGAGAACAACCCGATCCTCGCCATCCACGACGTCGGTGCCGGCGGTATTTCCAATGCCATGCCGGAACTGGCCAACGATGCCGGACGCGGCGCGCTCTTTGATCTGCGTGCTGTGCCGAATGAAGAGCCGGGCATGGCCCCGCGCGAAATCTGGAGCAACGAGGCGCAGGAGCGTTATGTGCTGGCCATTGGCCCGGCGCGCTTGGCCGAGTTCGTGGCAATGTGCGAGCGCGAGCGCTGCCCCTTCGCCGTGATCGGCGAAGCCACCGAGGAGCGTCAACTGGTCGTCAAGGACGATCACTTCGGCAACAAGCCGGTCGATATGCCGATGGACGTGTTGCTCGGCAAGCCGCCACGCATGCACCGCACGGCTGAGCGCAAGCAGGTAAACATGCCGGCGCTCGACTTTGGCCAGATCGACCTGAAAGAGGCGGCCTTCCGCGTTTTGCGGCTGCCAACCGTGGCCTCGAAGAACTTCCTGATCACCATCGGCGACCGCACTGTGGGCGGCATGACGGCGCGCGACCAGTTCGTCGGCCCGTGGCAGACACCGGTGGCCGATGTCGCCGTGACGGCGATGGGTTACGACACGAATCTCGGTGAGTGTTTTGCGATGGGCGAACGCACGCCGGTGGCGCTACTGAATGCACCGGCTTCCGGTCGCATGGCGGTGGGCGAAGCAATCACCAATCTGGCCGCAGCAGATATTGGTGATATCAAGAAGATCAAGCTCTCCGCCAACTGGATGGCCGCCGCCGGCCACGGTAACGAGGATGCCGCGCTGTTCGATACCGTGCGGACTGTTGGCCTCGACTTCTGCCCGGCACTGGGCGTGTCGATTCCGGTCGGCAAGGATTCGCTGTCGATGCGTACCAAGTGGAATGAGGGTGGGCAGGAAAAGACGGTGGCCGCGCCGCTGTCGCTGATTGTTACCGCCTTCGCCCCCTGTGCCGACATCCGCAAGACGCTCACGCCACAACTGCAGCGCGATAAGGGTGCTGGTGAAGCGGGCGAGACTGAACTGATTCTGATTGATCTGGGTGCCGGCCAGAATCGCCTCGGCGGCTCGGCGCTGGCGCAGGTTTATGGCGTGTCCGGCGATGTGCCGCCGGATGCGGATGCTGACAAGCTCAAGGCCTTCTTCGCGCTGATCCAGCACCTCAACCGCGCCAAGATGATTCTCGCCTATCACGACCGTGCCGATGGCGGCCTGTTCGCCACGGTCTGCGAAATGGCCTTCGCCGGCCACACGGGCGTTTCGCTCAATCTCGATACGCTGTGCTACGACGACCTGATGAATGACGTCGATGGCATGGAGCGGCGCCCTGAAATGGTCGATGGCCGCATGAGGGATCGCGTGCTTGCTGCCTTGTTCAACGAGGAACTCGGCGCCGTAATTCAGGTGCTGCGCGACGACCGCCCGACAGTGATGCAGGCGCTGCGCGACGCTGGTCTCGGCGCTTGCGCCCACATGATTGGCACGCTCAATGGCAAGGACGAGATTCGTATCTGGCGCAACTCGAAGCTGGTGTTCGGCGCCAACCGTATCGAGCTACAGCGCGCCTGGAGTGAGGTCAGCTATCAGGTGGCCCGTCTGCGCGACGATCCGGTCTGTGCGCAGGAAGAGTTCGATGTCGTGCTGGATGGCGCCAACCCCGGCTTGTCGGCCAGTTTGACTTTCGACCCGGCCGCACCGTTTGTCATCACAGGCACGAAGCCGAAAATGGCGATCCTGCGCGAGCAGGGCGTCAATGGCGAGGTCGAGATGGCCGCCGCCTTTGACCGTGCCGGCTTCACCGCCGTCGATGTGCATATGTCCGACCTGATCAGCGGCCGTGTGCATCTGGCCGACTTCAAGGGCCTCGCCGCCTGCGGCGGTTTTTCCTATGGCGATGTGCTGGGCGCCGGCCAAGGGTGGGCGAAGTCGATTCTTTTTAACGCACGCCTAAAGGACGAGTTCATCGCTTTCTTCAACCGTGCCGATACGTTTGCATTGGGCGTCTGCAACGGTTGCCAGATGATGAGCAACCTCGCCAGCATTATTCCCGGCGCACAGAACTGGCCGACTTTCCACCGTAACCGCAGTGAGCAGTTCGAGGCGCGTTTTGCAATGGTCGAGATCGTCGACTCGCCCTCGATCTTCTTCACCGGCATGGCGGGTTCCAGGCTACCGGTGGTGGTGTCGCACGGCGAGGGCAGGGCAGTTTTCGCAGGCGATCCCCAAAAGTCGGCGCTGGCAGTACGGCATGTGGACAACCGTGGCGCCCCGGCGACCACCTATCCCTTCAACCCGAACGGTTCGCCCGACGGCATTACCGGCGTGACCACGCCGGACGGTCGCTTCACCATCATGATGCCGCATCCCGAACGCGTCTTCCGCACCGTGCAGATGTCCTGGCATCCGGCCGAATGGGGTGAAGATTCCCCGTGGATGACCATGTTCCGCAATGCCCGCCGCTGGGTGGGCTGATCGGGGTACTATTCAACTTTCGTGATAGTGGCTACCTGAGGGGGTGACATGAAAACCGTAATCGCGTGCCTGTTCCTGTTGTTGACGAGCCTGGTACAGGCCGCCGATCTGCAACGCATTGTGGTCAGCGCGCCGGGGCCGCGCAATATCTCCTACCTGCCGGTCGACCTGATTCCGGCGATCGGCGCCGACAAGGAGGAGGGCGTCGATCTCAGCATCCTGAATACCGGTGGCGGTGGCGTCGCCCTCAACAACATGGTGACGAAGAACGCCGATTTTGCTGTGGCTGGCGTCCCGGCAGCCATGTCACTCAAGAGCAATGGCGGCGAAGTGGTGGTGATTGCCTCGGTCAATGATGCGCCGCTGTTTGTTCTGATGGTGCGTGCCGATCTCAAGGACAAGGTCAAGCGGATTGCCGACCTCAGGGGCAAGGTGATCGGTGTTAACACCGGCACCAAGACTTCCAAGACGACGTCGCAGCAACTTGGCGAACTGCTGCTGAAATCGGCCGGTGTGCCTAGCGATGCCGTGCGCATCGTGCCCGCCGGGCAAAGCTGGGTGGAGCAGTCCTCGCTGATGATCACCGGCGCCGCCGATGCCGTGGTGGGCGACGAACCTTTCGCCTCGCGCCTGCTGGAGGATGGCAAAGTGTTTTTCCTCGCCCACCTGGCGCAACCGGCAACGGTCAAGGGCATCAAGGGCGTGAATTTCCTCCATGCGGCGCTGGAAACGCGTCCCGACGTGATTGCCAACGAGCCGGCCAAGGTCGAAAAGATGGTGCGCATGATGAAGAAGAGTCTGGCCTGGATCGCCAGCCATACGCCCGAGCAGGTGGTGGATGCGCTGGGGGTCAAGGACGGTGAAGAGCGTGATTCGCTGATCCGTGCCCTCAAGGCGTATCCCAAGGCATTCAGCCGCGATGGCAAGTTTTCCACCGCACAGATCAAGGAAACCGACATCTTTTTCCAGAGCAGTCTGGAAAAGGGCGCACCGGGACATGGTCTGAGTCTCAACTCCCTGTTGAACGACCGCTGGGCCGGTCGTCGCAACTAAACAAGTCACCAAGGCATGCAGCGGCTCAACTCGATTACACGACAGGCAACCCTGCGGCTGCTGGTTAGCCTTGGCTTGCTGGTTGGGCTGATTGCCGTCAGCTCGCTCGGTATCTACCGTGCGGCGCTCAACAAGGCGGCTACCGAGCGCAGCGAAAATCTCGCCACTTTCTACACGAACCGCATCGAGCAGATCGACCGCGACTGGGAAATTCAAAGCCGCGACTTCAAGGTGCGCATCGAATACACACGGGCGTTGGAAGACATGCAGACGGCTGTCGCCAAGCTGCAGGCCTTCATGACCATCCAGGGAACGGATCGGCGCTTCCAGTACCTGCTGATTCAGACCAAGGATGGCCAAAAGCTATTCGATTTCGGCAAGGATATCAGCCTCCCGGCCATTCCGAATTCACCCGATACGGCCTATGGCCACTACGAAGATACGGCATCGCATGCTCTGTATCGGGTCTTCGAGCATCCGATCTGGCTGGGCGAGAAGCTCGGGACCGGGCGCTTCGCCATGTTCTTCCGCATCGACAACGGACTGTTACAGCAGATCGGTGCGCCCGGCCTCACCCTCAGCGTGCTGCATGGCGGTGTACCGATTGCCAGTTCCGGTGGCGCACAGGTGCTGGAACGCATGCGCAGCAATAGCGCCGCCGAACAGATGGGCCGTGAGGTGTGCGACCTGATCTGGCAGGATGACCAGCTGACGCCGATGGTGTTGCGTGTCGAATCCCCCGTCGTTCCCCTGTTCTCGACCGCCGAGCTGACCATCGGCATGAGTGTCATTCCGATCCTTGACGGGCTGGTGCTGTGGCTGACGCTGGGCGTCTGGCTGCGCCGCCAGACACGGCGTGTGGCCGAGCTGGGCTCAGCGGTCCGCGAATACGATCGTGAGCGACGCGAAACGCCTGAACTCGGGCGCGCGTTGACGCTGGCGAAACAGGGGCCGGCCGACGAAATTGCCGATGTGGCCGATGCCTTGCGCGTATTGATCAAGGATATTGCGCAGGAAGCGCAGGAGCGCGAGATTGCTTTGCTGAAGGTGAAGGTCTCCGAGGCTGAGTACCGCAGCATTCTGGTCACCACGGCCGACGGATTCTGGATGGTTTCCGGCGATGAGGGGCACTTCCTCGATGTCAATCCGGCCTACTGCGCCATGAGTGGTTATACGCGTGACGAGCTTCTGGGCATGTCCATCGCGGATGTAGAAGCCATGGAGAACCGGGAAGAGACTCAGCAGCATATTGCGGAAGTGGTGGCAGGAAAACGTCAGCGCTTTGAGTCACGACACCGACGCAAGGATGGCAGCCTGTTTGATGTCGAGATCAGCACGCAGTTCCTCGATGCGCGTGGTGGGGTACTGATCGTGTTTATCCGCGACATCACCCAGCGCAAGCAGACTGAGCAGGCGCTGCTTGAAGCGAAAGGCGTTGCCGAGCATGCCAACTCGGCCAAGAGCGAGTTTCTCGCCAATATGAGTCACGAGATTCGCACGCCAATGAATGCCATCATTGGCCTTTCCGATCTCTCTTTGGGTTTGTCCGGCGTCAGTCCCAAGCTGCGCGATTACCTGACCAAGATTCACACCTCATCCAAGGCGCTGCTGGCCATCATCAACGACATCCTCGACTATTCGAAGGTCGAAGCGGGCCGGCTGGAGCTGGAGACCGCCGAATTTCGCATCGAGGAACTGCTGCAGAACGTCGCCGATCTGTTCAGTCTGCGGGCCGATCAGAAAGGGCTGGAGCTGTTGATGGACATGTCGCCCGGCGTGCCGCCGGTGCTGATCGGCGATGCGCTGCGGCTCGGTCAGGTGATGAACAATCTGGTCGGTAATGCGGTGAAATTCACCGAAAGCGGGGAAGTCCACGCCAAAGTGGCGCTACTGGATCAGCAAGGCAGCTTGGTCACACTGCAGTTTTCCGTGCGCGACACCGGCATTGGCATGGCGCCGGAACAACTCGATCACCTATTCCAGCCATTCACTCAGGCGGATGGTTCGATCACGCGCCGCTATGGCGGTACCGGCCTCGGGCTGGTCATCAGCAAACGGCTGGTGGAACGCATGGGCGGCGATCTGGTGGTGGACAGCGTGCCCGGCAAGGGCAGTTGTTTCGGCTTCACCTTGACCCTGCCGATGGCGCACAGTGCGCACATCGAACGTTCTCCTGCTGACTTGCGTGGCATGCGCGTGCTGGTGGTTGACGATGTCGATACCTCACGCATGGTGCTCTGCGAAATGCTGCATTCCTGGGGCTTCGATGTCACCGAGGCCACCGACGGCCACCATGCCATCGAACTGCTCAATCAGGCGGCCGTCCGACCGGAACGTGCCTTCGAGATGATCCTGACGGATTGGAAGATGCCGGAAATGGATGGCATCACCCTGGCCCGCAAGATCGGCGACGAAGTGGCCAATCAAGTGCTGCCGAAGATGCCGGTGATCATCATGGTGACGGCGTTCGGCAAGGACCAGTTGCTGGCCGCCGCCCGAGGCGTAGAACTGGATGGCGTGCTGACCAAGCCGGTCACCTCATCCGGCCTGTTCGACGCGATCATGCAGATCCAGGGCGGGCAGCAGTACCAGGACGCGCCGCAGAAGAGCCGCGACCTGTTCGAACAGGCGGCGCCGATCCGTGGTGCCAGCGTGCTGCTGGTCGAGGATAACGACATCAACCAGACCGTGGCGCAGGACCTGCTCGAACGCATGGGCCTGCAGGTCATCGTCGCCGGAGATGGCGAGCAGGCGCTGGCACGGCTCGAACAGGAGGTCTTCGATGCCGTGCTGATGGACCTGCAGATGCCGGTGATGGATGGCTTCGAGGCCACCCGCCTGATTCGTGCACAGACGCGTTTCACCAAGCTACCGGTGATCGCCATGACGGCCGCAGCACTGGTCCGTGATCGTGAAGCCTGCCTGGCGGTCGGGATGAATGACCATGTGGCCAAACCCATCGTGCCGCAGGATCTGCTGAGTGCACTGCTGAAATGGGTCAAGGTCGATCAGCCCCAGCAAGCCCGCAAAACCACCTTGGCAACGCATTGCACACGCAGCTTCAGCAGCGCCGACGAAGGCAGCATGCCGTTGACTTTGCCGGGTTTCGATCTGGACAATGCCATGACCCTGATGGGGGGTGACCACGCCCTGTTCAAGCGCGTCGCTTTGCGTTTTGTCGAACAATTCGAGGGCGCAGCGGGGCGGCTGGCACAACAGATTGAAGCAGGCCAACTGGTCGAGGCGCGGGCAGCGACGCACCAGATCAAAGGGGCCGCCGGCAACCTGGGGGCAAAGACGCTTTACCGGGCGGCGGATGTTCTTGAAGCAGCACTGGACGAGGCTGTCGCTGGAAAAATCGGCGCTGGCGAGACGGCAATGGATGCGCTGACGAGCTTCTGTCAGGCGCTCACCGAAGTGGTGGATTCGGTGGCCAGTCTGGCGACCGCCCATTCGGCGAGTGCCGAGGCTGCCGAATTCGAGTGCGATCAATGTAACTGGCGGCGTGCCAGCGAACTGTTCGCCCAGGTACGCGGTCTGGTGGATCACTATGACTTCGTACCGCACGAACTGCTGGTCGATTTGCGCGATTGCCTGCGCTGCCGGCCATTGCGCACGCAAGTCGACATCCTCATGCGCCATGTCGAGCGCACCGAATACGACAAGGCCAAGCACTTGCTTGATACCCTTTCCTGCCGCGAGGGGCATGATCTCGGGACGAAAGCAAAAACATGAATCCCCCGCGCAAACCGGTCGTCCTGATCGTTGATGACACCCCCACCAATATCCAGGTGCTGGCCGAAGCCTTGCGTGCCGACTATCGGGTCAAGGTAGCCGGCAGCGGCAAGATGGCGCTCGACATCGTCCAGCAAGGGCAGCCCGACCTGATCCTGCTCGATGTGATGATGCCGGACATGGACGGCTATGAAGTGTGCCGCACCCTCAAGAACAATCCGCAGACCCAGAATATCCCGGTGATTTTCGTGACCGCCCGGACCGATACGGTGGATGAGACTTTCGGCTTGCAACTGGGCGCGGTGGATTACATTGCCAAGCCCTTTCGTCTGCCGATTGTCCTGGCGCGCGTGCGCAACCACATCGCCCTCAAGCTGAAAAGTGACTTGCTCGAATCGCATGCGTTGCTCGACGGGCTGACCAGCATTCCGAACCGCCGCCGCTTCGACCAGTCGCTGGAAACCGAGTGGAAGCGTGCCCAGCGTTCGGGGCTGCCGCTGTCCGTGCTGATGTTCGATATCGATCACTTCAAGGCTTACAACGACTCGCTCGGCCATCGTGCCGGTGATGACTGTCTGACCCGCGTGGCCATGCTGCTGTGCGAATCGCTGGAACGGCCGGGCGACCTGTTGGCCCGTTATGGCGGCGAGGAGTTTGTTGCGCTACTGCCGGAAACCGATGCGGAAGGGGCTGCCCGCATTGCTGAACGCTGCCGTGTTCAGATCGAGGCAGCGCGGATTCCGCATCCCGAGTCCGGCACGGCCGGGTGGGTAACGGTCAGTATCGGGGTGGGAACGCTGCTGCCGGATGGCGCTGCGAATTCCGGCACCCTGATTGAACAGGCGGATGCGCGCCTGTATTGTGCCAAGTCCGCCGGGCGCAATCGGGTTTGTAGCACCTCAAAGGAATAGCCGGTATGGTTTCCGTCGTTCATGCGCTGCCGGATAGCGGCATTGATGATGCCACCCTGACGCGTCTGGTCGAGGGCCTGACAGAGGAGGGTGCCGAGCGCCTGATGCAGGCCGTCGGCTTTGCCCGCCAGTTGTATGGCGATGGAAAAGTCGGCACTGGCGAGACGGCCTTCGAGCACGGCATTGGCGCCGCCCTGGTGCTGTCCTCACTGAACCTCGATCTCGACAGCCGGCTGGCGGCACTCCTGTTTGCTGCGCCGGACTTTCTCGAACATGCCCGCGAAAAAATGAGCGCGCAGTGGGGCGAGGCCGTTGCAGCACTGGTCGACGGGCTGTATCGCCTGAAAAACCTGCGGCCGCTGACCAGTTCGGCACAGGCCAATGCGGGTGGGCAGGCTGAAATCCTGCGCAAGATGTTGTTGGCGCTGGCGGCAGATATCCGCGTTGTCCTGATCCGTCTCGCCTCGCGCACCCAGACGCTGCGCTGGCACACCGATCATGACACGCCGGAACGCCTCGATATTGCGCGCGAAAGCCAGCAGATCTATGCCCCGCTGGCCAACCGGCTGGGGGTCTGGCAGATCAAGTGGGAAATTGAGGATCTGTCCTTCCGCTTCACCGAGCCGGCGACCTACAAGCGCATCGCCAAGATGCTCGATGAAAAGCGCCTCGAACGCGAAGCCTTCATCACCGCTGCCGTGGCGCGCCTGAAAGAAGAACTGGCGAAGTCCGGCATTCCCGACGCCGAGGTATATGGCCGACCCAAGCACATCTACAGCATCTGGAACAAGATGCGCAAGAAGGACTGCACGTTCGAGGAGGTCTACGACGTCCGCGCTTTGCGTGTGGTTGTCGATGAGGTGAAGGACTGCTACACGGCACTGGGCCTCGTGCATGCCCTGTGGGTGCCGATCCATGGCGAATTCGACGATTACATCTCGCACCCCAAGGGTAACAACTACCGTTCGCTGCATACCGCCGTCCAATCCGAGGACGGCCGCGCCTTCGAGGTGCAGATTCGCACCCACGAGATGCACCAGCATTCCGAAATGGGTGTCGCGGCCCACTGGCGCTACAAGGAAAGCGGCACCTCCGGCCGTGCCGACTCGGCCTACGACGACAAGATCGCATGGCTGCGCCAACTGCTCTCGTGGCGCGACGAAATCACCGATTCGGCCGTCTGGGTCGAACAGTTCAAGCGCGCCGCGCTGGACGACACCATTTATGCGATGACACCGCAGGGCCGCGTGCTCGACCTGCCCAAAGGGGCAACCCCCATCGACTTTGCCTACCGCCTGCATACCGATATCGGCCACCGCTGCCGTGGCGCCAAGATCGACGGCCAGTTGGTGCCGCTCAACACGCCGCTGAAAAACGGCCAGCAGGTCGAGATCACCGCAGCCAAGACCGGCGGACCCTCGCGTGACTGGCTCTCGCCCGGTTATCTGGTGTCCAGCCGTGCCCGCCAGAAGGTCAAAGCATGGTTTGCCGCCCTGCAGGAAGAAGAGATGCTGGCCAACGGCCGCGCCTGGATCATCAGGGAATTACAACGCGACGGTGCTGCCCAGTCGAATCATGAGGAGCTGGCGCACAAGTTGGGCTTCAAAAATACGGAAGCCATGTTCCTTGCAGCGGCACGCAACGAAATCGGCCAGCGGGCGGTTCAGGCCGCCGTGCAGGTCGAACCGTTGGTGCCCGTTGAAGAACCCGGCATCCTCACGCACCGCGCCAAGGCGGAGGCGGGTTCCGGCCAGATTCTCGTCGTCGGCATGGATAAGCTGATGACGCAGCTCGGCACTTGCTGTAAACCCGTACCGCCGGATGCCATCGCCGGCTTTGTCACGCGCGGGCGCGGCGTGTCGGTGCATCGGGTCGAGTGCGCCAACTTCCGCAACATGGTGGCACGCAACCCCGAACGTGTGATTGAAGCCACCTGGGGCGGGCAGCAGCAAAGCATCTACGCCTGCGACATCCATGTAGAAGCGACGGACCGACAAGGCCTGTTGCGCGATATTTCCGATGTGCTGTCGAAGGAAAAGGTCAATGTCACCGCCGTCAAAACCCAGTCCAAGGCGGGGGTGGCGCGCATGGCGTTTACCGTCGAACTGGGCAGTGCCGCGCAGTTGCAGCGCATTCTCGCCATCCTCGCCGAGGTCTCGGGCGTCTTTAATGTCGGTCGTGGCTAAGGCCTGAACTGAGGTCTGAGTTTGCCCCACACCCAACCGTCGCTGCGTTCGCGCGTCCTGTTCATTGATTTGCTGAAGGCCGTGTCGGCGCAGTTGATCGTCCTGCACCACCTCGCCTGGTACGGGCCTTTCGGCGATCATCCCTTTGGCCCAGTTTTCGATGGCGTGCTCGACTGGCTGTCCGAATACGGGCGCTATGCCGTGGCCGTCTTCATCACCACCAGCGGTTTTCTCAGCGCCCAGTTGCTGTCGTATCGCGGCTTGTCGCCCGGGCATACGCCCCTGTGCCTGATCCGCCAGCGCTACTTCCGTCTGGTGCTGCCGTTTGCCGTGGCGCTGTGTTTTGCCGTGGCGGCCGATCTGCTCTTGCGCCAGTGGTCGCCCGGCGATGACGTGCTCGGCGCCCGCCCGCAGTGGTTACAGTTTGTCGCCCACCTGTTCCTGCTGCACGGCCTGCTGGGCTTCGAATCCCTGTCGGCCGGCGTTTGGTATGTGGCGATTGAATTCCAGTTGTATGCGCTGTTTGTCCTTTTACTATGGTTGGGACGCCGTCTGTCCACCGCCGACATTTGGCCTGCGGTGTTGATTCTTGCGATGGCGTTTGCCTCGCTGCTTCTTTTCAACCGGGATGCCAGTTGGGACAACACGGCTTTTTACTTCTTCGGCGCCTACGCGCTCGGTATTGCCAGTGGTTGGGCCATCCGTTCGAAACGGCGCGGGCAAATTCTCTGGCTGATCGGCCTCGCCGGTGTGCTGGCCTTGTGGGTCGACTTTCGTCCGCGCATCGTGGTAGCGATACTGACGGCCCTCGCGCTGGGCTGCAGCCGTTTGTATATGGCGCGGCAGGAAAGTCACGTGATTCACTATCTGGGCGGCACGTCCTATGCGCTGTTCCTGATCCACTACCCGGTCTATCTGACGGTCGGCGCTGTTTTCCAGCGCATCGCCCCCGAGACGACGCTGCATGCGGCCTGGGGACTGGGGTTTGCCTGGCTGCTTAGCATGGCCTGTGCAGACATGTTTCATCGCTGGGTGGAATTGCCACTGGAACGCTTGCGCAAACGACGGCTGGCCTGCCTGAAGCCGTCTGTTCAACAAACTGCCTCGCTATAATTCCCGCACTAACTTTAGGAGTATGCCGTGATCAGCCTCTGGATGCGCATTGCCACGATGCTCTGCCTCGTTTTCCCAGTGACCCTCACGCTTGCTGCCGGACCGGACAGACTGGGGCGCATTGATGCCACGAAGCAGTTGCGGGTGTGCATCTGGCCGGATTACTACGGGATATCCTTCCGCAACCCCAAGACCCAGCAACTGGCCGGCATCGATATTGACAATGCGCAGGAGGTGGCCAAGGAGCTTGGCGTCGCGCTGCAGTTCGTCGATAGCTCCTTCGCGAAACTGATCGAGGATGTCACGGCCGACCGCTGCGACCTCGCCATGTTCGCCATCGGCATTACCCCGCAGCGCCAGGAAAAGCTGCGTTTCACCCTGCCACACTTAGTCAGCGATATCTATGCGATCACCACCAAGTCGAACCGGCGTATTCAGAACTGGGCCGATATCGACCAGGCGGGCGCTGTCGTCGTTGTGGCCAAAGGCACCCTTCACGAACCGGTGATGAAGGCCAAGCTCAAGGCCGCCGAATTGCGCGTGGTCGATACGCCGGCGGCCCGCGAACAGGAAGTCCAGTCGGGGCGTGCCGATGTGTTCATGACCGACTATCCGTTCAGCCGACGCATGCTCGATAACAGCGACTGGGCCAGACTGGTATCGCCGCCGGAGACCTATCACCTGACGCCCTATGCCTGGGCGATGCAGCCCGGCGATGATCGTTTCCATGCCCGGATCGAAAAGATTCTGGCCGAGATGAAACGCGATGGGCGACTCCTGGCCAACGCAAAAAAGAACGGGCTTGAACTGATCGTTGCCAAGTAATCAACCGCTCGCGCGCATGTCCACCATCCCTTTCTCGCAGCGCTGGATTGCGTTGATTCTGGCGCTGCTGCTGTTGGTGGGGAGCTGGCTGGCGGCTTTCGGGTTCATGGTGTGGCGCTTGCGCGAAGACAGTCTGCGCAATGGTTTTGCCACCGCCACGACCCATGCCCGCAACTTTGAGGAACACCTGACGCAAACCCTGCAAGTCATCGACCTGACCGCAGGCAGTATCGATACGCGCTCGAATGGGCGGGTTGATTATGCAGAGTTGGGGCAACGCCTGACGATTGCGCTGCGTCCGGCCCCATTTCTGCGATCCATCTCGCTGATCGATGCCGGCGGACGGATTGTCGCCAGTTCGACCCCGGACAATCTGGGGATCAATGTTGGCGTGGATGCATTCTTTCCCCCGGCACCATTCGAATCGGAGGTGTTGCGTATCGGCATGCCATGGCGCGGACGGGATTTTGCCGATGGCAAGGCTGCTACAACGGCATTCCCTATCCAGACCCGCGACGCGAGCTTTATCCCGGTTCTGCGCCGACTGACCACCAGTGAGCATCTGCGGCTGGTCGCTGCGCTCAACCCCGATTACTTCATCAATCACGGCCTTCAGTTGATTGACACTGCCATCGGGCATATCCAGTGGCTGCGCCATGATGGCATCCTGCTGATGTCCTCGGCAGCCGGCGAGATGCCCGCGATCCATGGTGCCGCCGGCGCGGTCACCGACCACCTGCGCCAACGGGAGCATGGCGAGTTGGCACAAACCCTGGCGGATGGACGAAGCGTACTGAGTGCCTATCGGGTATCGAGCCGCTTCCCGGTGCTGGTCGCCATTCATCTCGACGAGGCGCAGATTCTGACGGCCTGGAGGGCAGAAGCGCGTTACCTTTCCAGTATCGTGCTGCCCGTCATCGTGGCTTTGGCGATTGCCATTCTGTTGGCCTGGGGACGGCAGCGACGCATTGCGGCCCAGCAGCACGAGTTAGAGCGCGAACGGCGTCTGGCTGCCAGCGTTTTCGATGCCAGCTCCGAGTCGATCATATTGACGACGCCAGATGGCAACATTATCTCTGTCAATCCAGCCTTCGAACGGGTGTCGGGCTATCACAGCAACGACGTAATCGGGAAAAACCCTCGCTTGTGGAAGTCCGGTCTCACTCCGCTTGAGACCTATGAAGGGTTGTGGGCCACGATTACCGCCGGCAAGTCCTGGCGTGGCGAATTGCAGAACCGGCGCAAAAACGGGGAGGTTTTCTGGGAAGCCGTGACCATTTCCCCTGTCCTCGACGCCAAAAAACAAATCACGCATTACATTGCCGTCAAGGACGACATTACCGACCGGAAGCGCCAGGAAGTGGAGTTGCGCCACGCGAAGGAAGATGCCGAAGCAGCCAGCCTCGCCAAGAGCCAGTTCCTTGCCACGATGAGTCATGAGATCCGTACACCGATGAACGGTATTCTCGGCATGGCGCAATTGCTGCTCGATGCAAATCTCGACGAGCCGCTGAGGAACGACTATGTGCGCACCATCCTCAACTCCGGCCAGACGCTGCAGGCACTACTCGACGATATTCTCGACCTCTCCAAGGTTGAAGCGGGCAAGCTGACGCTGATTCGATCCGTCTTCGATCCCTTGCAGATGCTCGATGAAATTGCGGCGCTCTTTGGCGGCCCGGCAGGACAAAAGGGCTTGGCAATCTCGGTCAAGTGGAACTTCACTCCCCGGCGCTATTGGGCCGATCCGATCCGCTTGCGGCAAATGCTTTCCAATCTGGTGAGCAACGCCATCAAATTCACCGAACGGGGGCGTATCACCATTGAGGCGGGTGAAATCGCCAGTGAGGGGAGCTTGGCACGCTTGCACTTTTCCGTCACCGATACCGGCACGGGCATACCGAAAGAAAATCTGTCGCGCCTGTTTCAGCCCTTCAGTCAGGTGGACTCATCGAGTACTCGCCAGCACAGTGGTACCGGGCTGGGGCTGTCGATCGTGCGCAGCCTTGCCACCTTGATGAACGGAGAGACGGGCGTTCGGAGCGAGGAGGGGCTGGGATCACAATTCTGGTTCGATATTCAGGCAGAACGCGTCGACGAGAATGCCGAAGCCCGACTCCATGAGCGCGCGCCCTCGTTGAACAACCATGCGGGGAGTACCGCGCGGGCACTCTCGATCATGCTGGTGGAAGACAATCCCACCAATCAACTGGTCTTCAAGGCAATGCTGGGCAAGCATGGTCATCACGTGGCCTGTTATGAGCATGGGCGACTGGCACTCGATGCCCTGATGTCCGGCACGCAACCCGATCTGGTGCTCATGGATTGCCAGATGCCGGTCATGGATGGCTTCGAAGCCACCCAGGCAATCCGCCAATGGGAGCATGACCAGAGATTGCCGCCTCGGGTAATCATCGCCCTCACCGCTGGCGCCTTCCAGGAGGATCGCCAGCACTGCCTCGAAGCCGGCATGAACGACTTCGTCACCAAACCGGTCGACATGAGCCATTTGCTTGACGTGATCGGCCAGTGGGCCTCATCGTCAGCCATGCGTGCAACAGCGCCAGAAAAGTAGGCCTGTTTATTGCTCTATTCCTGAAACCCCGAACTCAAAGGAGGCAGGAAAATGAACATTACCAGTGAAAACATCCAGTTACAGATTGCCAACGTGCGCGGTGACATTCTCTCGACGCTGATTGGTGCGGTGAGCGGCGAAAATGGCGAAGAGGCGGCAAGTTTTGCCGATATTCTCGGTGACAAAAGCTCGGCGCTTTCTGCCGATGGTCGCAACATGAGTCTGTTCGACCCGGAGTCCGGGTACAAGATGATGTCGAAGATCAACCAGTACGAGGTTGATTTCAAGGCGCAATTTGCCGAACTTGACGCCATGGGCGATGCCATCGAGCACATGGAAGCGGTCGCTGCGCATCTCGCGGATGCCGTCGATACAAGCACCACGAACACCGACATTGCCGCCCAGTTGCAGTCCTTCATTGATCAGTACAACGCCTGGGAAGACCGTTTCGACGATACCGTGGCGCAGGGCGGCTTGCTTGACAACGTTCAGGCCGCCGAAATCTCGCTGTATGAACTGGAGCAGAGTGTCAGCAGTCTTTTCCATGGTGCCACCGGCCCAAATGGCGGCGTGAGCGGCCTGAAAGATATTGGCATTACCATCGATCCGGTGACCAAACAGGCCACGCTCGATGTCACCCAGCTTAATAACGCACTGGCCTCCAACAAGGCAGGGGTGGTGAGTGCCATTGACGAGTTCGGTGCCCACTTTGCCAAGTCCGCCGACATGCTGAATTCGGAAGGCAATTTCATCCAGAACGCGCTCGATAACCGTAGCCGGGCTATCGACTACATTGCCGACAACAAGACCAGTCTGCAGAGTGAATTTGGTACGGGTGATGCTGCGCAATCGACCCCGGTTATTGCCAAGGCCCTGTCGGCTTATCAAACCATGTTCGGACTGGGTTAAAAACCTGAAAGCCCCCGCCGCATGGTGGGGGCAAGGTCCTCAGTGCAGGACCAGCTTGAACCCTGCTGGCGCGCGCAGGGTTTCTTCCGTTTCGACGATAAACAGGCCTTTGATGACAGCCTGAATCTTGGGCACCAGCAGGCGGGAAAGCATGTGGCTGTCTTCCAGCACCAGTTCCTCGCCGTTGCGCAGGGCGTGGCTCAGCGGGCCATACTCGAAGCCATCACAACCATCCTTGCCGATCAGTTCATGCAGGTCGGTATCGGGAGTGCAGTGATATTTCATGACACACCTCCTGTTCCATTTGAAGTCTTTAACGACTTGCTGGTAAGCAGGTTGAGTGCCAATACGTGATTATTTACTGCGGTGCAGCAAGCTCGTCTGGACTATTGAGATTGCGGAAGGCGACCGTGTCGGCAAAATCGACCTCAACAGCCGCTTGTGTGCGACACCAGCCACCGACCTTGCGTTCGCCGCTGGCCAGATAGGCAAGCAGCGCCAGCAGCAGGCTGCGCCGGCACAACTGGAAGGTAGGCTGCATGCGGCCACCCGTTGCGGCAACCGCAATGGGGGCAGGCTGTTCCTGCGCTGCAGTCCATAGTCGGCCGACCAGATCCAGCGGCAGGGCAGGGCAATCGCAGGGCACACAGACCAGCCACTCGGTCGGGCAGACGGCAAGACCTGCCGCCAGACCGGCCAGCGGACCGGGGTAGTCAGGTTGATCGTCGCTAACCAGCGGATAGCCAAAATCTGCATAAACATCCAGATTGCGGTTGGCACTGATCAGCAGGCTGTCGACCTGCGGGGCCAGCCGCTCGATGACATGCGCCACCAGCGGGCGGCCCTGAAAATCAATCAGCCCCTTGTCGGCCCCGCCCATGCGTCGTCCGGCGCCGCCGGCGAGGATCAAGCCAGTGACCTTATCCACCGATGTAGGACATCTCGATTTTTTTTAGGGCCTCATTTAGCCCAGAGGTGGCCGCCATGCGGATCTGCGAGTAGCGATCCGTGCGCGCCTGCCACCAGTTGGCGATGGCGGCATCGAGGTCGGCATCGTCGGCGCCGGAACGCAACAGGCTGCGCAGGTCATGCCCTTCGCTGGCAAACAGGCAGGTGTAAAGCTTGCCTTCGGTTGACAGGCGAATCCGTGTGCAACTGTCACAAAATGCTTGCGTCACCGACGAAATCACGCCGATTTCGCCCGCCCCGTCGCAGTAGCGCCAGCGCTCGGCAACTTCGCCCGGATAGTTCGGATCAATCGGTTCAAGCGGAAATGCCTCGCCAATACGCCGCAATACCTCGGCCGAGGGCACGACTTCATCGAGCTTCCAGTCGTTACTGCTGCCGACGTCCATGTATTCGATGAAGCGCAGGATGTGACCCGTGCCACGAAAATGCCGGGCCAGCGGCACAATCTGGTCGTCGTTGCTGCCGCGCTTGACGACGCAATTCACTTTTACCGGCCGCATCCCGGCCGTTGCGGCGGCTTCGATGCCTTCGAGCACCTTGGCGACCGGATAGTCGGCATCGTTCATGCGCTTGAAGGTTGCGTCATCCAGCGCGTCGAGGCTCACCGTCACGCGTTGCAGGCCAGCGGCGGCCAACACGGCGGCTTTCTGGGCCAGCAGGGAGCCATTGGTCGTCAGGGTGATTTCAAGATCGGGAATCGCGGCCAGTTGTTCGATCAGTTTCTCGACGCCATGGCGCAGCAGCGGCTCGCCACCGGTCAGCCGTAACTTCTTCACGCCGCGCGCGGCGAAGAGCCGGGCAATGCGCGTAATCTCTTCGAAGGACAACAACTCGGCACGCGGCATGAAGGGATAGTCGCGGCCAAACACCGTCTTCGGCATGCAATAGACGCAGCGGAAATTGCAGCGGTCGGTGATCGAGATGCGCAGATCGCGCACAGGGCGGCCGAAGGCGTCGAGGAGGGGATTACCCAAGTTTCGCCTCCTGCTTGAGGTTGCCATGCACGAGACTGATGACCAGACCGATCACGGTCAGCGGCAGGACATAGCTGAGCATGATGGCGGAATAGGCGGCGAGATACTCGTGCTGTTGCGCCGTCATCACCAGAAACGCTGTATAGGCAAGGTAGTAAACGGCAAACAAGGCACCCTCCCAGCGGGCGATTAGACGGCCATTGATGGCAATTGGCAGGCAGGCGAGGGCAACCGCCAGCATCACCCAGAGATCGAAATTGCGGGCCGCCTCGGAGACGACAATCCCACCACCGGAGACAATGCCGGCCACGCCCATGCAGGCGAAGATATTGAAGACGTTGCTGCCGACGACATTGCCCACGGCGATATCACGCTCGCCACGGAAGGCGGCCACCAGTGAGGTGGCAATTTCCGGCATCGAGGTACCGACGGCCACTACAGTCAGGCCAATGACCAGATCGCTGACGCCAAAGGCACGGGCGAACTCGACAGCGGCGCCGACCAGCCAGTCAGCGCCGATGACCAGCAGCCCCAGGCCGATCACCACCAGCGTCACCTGCACGGCCCAGTGCGCATCCCAGCAACTGCCGGCGGTGGGCATTTCGTCCGCAAACTCATCCTGCACGAACTGGCTCGCCCGGCGCGACTGGACGACCAGGAACACGGTATAGACCACCACCAGAACGAACAGTACCCAAGCTTCGCCCGGACTAAGCATGCCGTCCATAGCCATCACCACCAGCAACAGGCTGGCGCCGATCATGATCGGGATCTCCTGACGGATGATCTGTTCATGGACGGCCAGTGGCACGATCAGGGCTGACAGGCCGAGGATCAGCAGGATGTTGGCAATATTGCTGCCCACCACGTTGCCGACGGCGATGTCGCCCGAGCCATTGAGCGCCGCGCCGGCCGAAACGGCCATTTCCGGGGCGCTGGTCCCAAAGGCGACGATGGTCAGTCCTACCACCAGCGGCGAAATACCGAAGGTCAGCGCCAGGCGCGAGGCACCGCGTACCATCAACTCGGCCCCTGCCGTCAGGGCGACGAGCCCAAGGATAAACATGAGAATCTGAAATTGCATGGAAAGACAGTGCAAGCCGTCGAATTACGATAGTGGCTGAGATTATCGCGAATCTTGGGGCGGAAACGAGCAGCAAGAATATTTTGCAGTAAGCTCAGGGTTCGTGGCCGGTTTGTCAGGCTGCATCGAATGTTTAGGAGGGATACCATGAAAAAGACCGCACTTATCCTAGGTTCGCTACTTTGCCTTCCGGGCATCAGCCAAGCGGCCGATCCTATCTGGCTCGTCGAGTTCAAAAAGGCCGACCTGAACGACAGCGGCGGTTTGTCATCGGTGGAACTCGGCAAGACCAGATCGTCAAGGTTGCAGCCGATCAAGAGCAATTTTTCGGTGGTCGATGCCGATGCGGATGGTCATGTCACCCGCAACGAGTTCGAAAACTATCTCGCGACGCAGCAGGTCAAGATGCCCGCCCGGCAGTTCAGCCGTGCAGACCTTAACGACAGCGGTGGGCTTTCGCGCGTCGAGCTCGACAAGACCACCGATAAGGCATTTGACACGGTAAGGCAGAACTTCGACAGCATCGACACGAACAAGGACGGCCAAGCCAGCTATACCGAATATGAGGCCTTCGTCGGTGTCAGTAGCAAAGCGGCAGCCATCAGCAGCAAGCTCACCCCACCAAAAGACCAGTGTCAGCCCAACTGCGGCGTGGTGCTGGCGGTCGACCGCTACAAGATCAAGGGTGATGGTTCAGCACTCGGGGCGATTGCTGGCGGCGTGGCGGGTGGGCTGCTCGGCAACCAGGTCGGCGGTGGTACGGGCAAGACGATTGCCACAGTAGGTGGGGCGGCCGGTGGTGCTTATGTCGGCCACCAACTCGAACAGCGCTACAAGACGAAGAAGATGGTCAAGGTCACCGTTAAATTCGACAATGGCGAACAGAAAGAGTTCGATTTCGAGGCGGACAAGAGCCCGGTAGCCAAGGGCGCGCGCGTGCTGATCGAAGACGGCAAACCGGTCAAATACACAGGTCAGTGAGTCGTTCTGCTTCACCAGGAGCACCACGCACGCTGGTGCTCTTCAATTACGACTGGGATCGGGTCGGCTTTGCGCGCTGGTCGCATGAATTCCCGCACGATTCGGCCGGCTTCGACCTGTTCAGCTTTCCCAGTAATGCGCGGCTGGCCGGTTTCGATCTGGAACGCTTTGTTGCGCGTCTTGCCAAACAGGCCGGCAAGCACGGCTGGCAGGCCGTCACCTCGAACCACGAGCAGTTCGGTGCGCTGGGGGCCGCTTTGCTGGCCGAGCGCATGGGCTGGCCGGGCACGCCGGTGAATGCCGTCCTCGCCTGCCAGCACAAGCTGTACGCCCGCCAGATGCTGGAAGAAGTCTGCCCGGCATCGAATACCGGGTTTGCGCCGCTGCCGGCACGTTATGGCGATCCGGCGCCCGAGGGATTAACGTACCCGCTCTTCATCAAGCCGGTCAAGGCAGCGTTTTCCGTGTTGGCGCGCGTCGTCCATGACCGTGACGAACTGCATGAGATGACGCGCTTCGGCGCCTTTGAGCTGTGGGTGATCCGCCATCTGGTCGAGCCTTTCGAGCGTGTCGTGAAGAAGCGTCTGCCGCTGGCCGGCACGGCCCATCGCCTGCTGATCGAACAACCGGTGCAGGCCGCGCAGTACAACCTCGACGGCTATGTCTTCAATGGTGCGCTGCGTCCCCTGGGTGTTGTCGCCTCGATCATGTATCCCGGCACGCAGGCGTTCATGCGCTTCGACTATCCGTCGTCGATCCCCGCAGCGGGGCAGGCCAGGGCCATCGACACGGCGCGGCGCTTTCTGCAGGCGGTGGGTTTCACCCATGGCCTGTTCAACATGGAGTTCTTTTACGACGAAGCCACGGACAAGCTCACCGTCATCGAGTTCAACCCGCGCATGGCGTCGCAGTTTTCCGACCTGTATTTGCGCGTCGATGGCATCGACCTGCATCGCGTCGCCATTGAACTGGCCTTCGGGCGTGATCCGGCCTTGCTACCCAAGGTGCAGCCCAGCGCCGGCATGGCGGCCAGTCTCGTCTATCGCGCATTCTCGCCTGATGCAGTGCCAGCCATGCCGAGCCGCGCGCGCCAGGCGGCGTTCCATGCGGCCTTTCCCGATGCGCTGCTGTTCCGTTTTCCCAAACCGCGCGGCTCGATGACGCGCGATTTCAAATGGCTGGGGAGTTATCGATACGGCATCGTCCATCTCGGCGGACGCGACATGGCCGACCTGCGCGAACGCTGCCGCGACGCGAGCGATCTGTTAGGCTGGCCGGCACCGTGCCAACACGGTCAGCCCGATGTCCATGACCTCGCCACCCTGATTTCGGAAACCGCATGACGCCGCAACTGATCCAGATCCACCACGCCGATCCGGCGGCCATCCGTGCCGAACTGATTGCCGGCCTGAGCGCGCCCGTCGCGACGATTTCGCCAAAATATCTCTACGATGCGCTCGGCGCCCGTCTGTTCGCCGCCATCACCGAATTGCCCGAGTACTACCCGACGCGCACCGAGGCCGCCATCTTCGCGGCCCATGCGGAGGAGATGGCGCGTCGGCTGCCAGCCTTCGATACCTTCGTCGATCTTGGCGCAGGCAACTGCGAGAAAGCCGCGCGGCTGTTCGCACCATTCCAAGTCAAGCGCTATGTCGCCGTCGATATCTCGGTCGATTACCTGCGTGATTCGCTCGACATCCTGCGCCGCCAGCATCCGCATCTGGCCCTGATGGGCATCGGCCTCGATTTCTCGGCCGCGCTGCAACTGCCCGCAGAAGTCGGATCGGGGCCGCGACTGATGTTCTATCCCGGTTCCAGCATCGGCAACTTCACGCCGGACGAGGCATTGGCTTTCCTGCGTCAGGTGCATGCGGCGGCACAGGGCGGGGGCTTGCTGATCGGCGTCGATCTGGTCAAACCGGTTGCGGTACTGGAAGCCGCCTACGACGATCCGCTGCAGGTCACCGCTGCCTTCAACCGCAACATGTTGCGCCATGTATGCCGTCTCGCCAGCGCCGACTTTTCACTGGCCGACTGGCGGCACGTGGCTTTCTTCAATAGCGTGGCATCCCGGATTGAAATGCACCTCGAAGCCGTGCGCGATGTCACCGTGCGCTGGCCGGAAGGGGAACGGCACTTTGCTGCTGGTGCGCGTATTCACACCGAGAATTCATACAAATGGCGCATTGAGGATTTTGCCGCACTGCTCGAGACGGCCGGATTCCGCGCCATCCGCCATTGGGCCGATGCACAGGACTGGTTTGCGGTGTTCTCTGCCCAATCTTGATGCGTTCGCTTGTCGAAAGCCAAACGACAAGCTAGTATTAGCCGCATGAGTCGCCTGCGCACCTTCCTGTTGATTGTTCTGGCACTGCTGCTACCCCTGCAGACCGCCAGTTCATGGGCCATGCCCATGTGCAGCCATGCAGCGTCTGCACAGGCAGTGGTGCAGGCCGACATGCCCTGCCATGAGCATGCGGAAGTGGTTACCGCCGCTCCCTCACAAGCGGATCACGAATGCGATAACTGCGGCATCTGTCACCTCGCCAGCAGCGGTTTCCTGCTGGCGATGGACAGTACCGACCTGCAATTGCCCGCCCTGAATGTCCTGGTGCCGGTGCAGCATCCAGCTACGCCGAGCTATATCGGTGAACCACCGCAACAACCGCCCAGACGCACGAACTGAAAACCCGGCAGGATGGTGATTTGCCGTCCCGCCAGCGCCGACTATTGTTTTTTTGTTTTCGGTTTTTCGTTTTCAGGAGGTTTCCCCATGAAATTCGTATTGCGTGCACTTGCCATCGCAAGTCTGGTTCTGCCCTTTTCCCTGTTCGCTGCCGATGAGCTGTCCGAAGGCTCGGTCAAGAAGATCGATGCACCGAATCAGCGCGTCATGCTGGCTCACGGCCCGATTGCCAATATTGGCATGATGCCGATGACCATGATGTTCAAGGTCAAGGACCCGGCCATGCTCAAACCACTCAAGGATGGCCAGAAGGTGCGCTTCCGCGTCGAGGACGTGGGCGGCGAGTACACCATCGTCCGCATCGAAGCGGCGAAATAGCCATGTCTCCCTTGCCCTTGCTGCTGGCGACGGCCTTGACCGTCGCCAGCGGGCTGTCGTCCGTGGCCAGCGCTGCCGAAGAAACGCTGATCGGCGGCAATGTCGATAGTCTGCTCGAGTTCGCGCGCAGCCACCACCCGGAGTTTGCCGCCCTGCGCCTTGAAGCCGAGGCCGCGGCCGAGCGCGTGGCGCCGGCCGGCGCCTTGCCCGACCCGATGTTCCGCACGGAATTGCGTGACGTGACCAATGAAGCCAGTGGCGGCAGTGCCAATCTGCTGCCAGCCCGGATCGGCAGCACCAAATACACGCTGACGCAAACCCTGCCGTGGTTTGGCAAGCGCGACCTGCGCCGTGACGTCGCCGCCGCCGGTGCCGACGAGGCAAGCGGCCGCACGCGTGAGGGCTGGCTGGAACTGGCCACGCGTATCAAGCAAACGTATGCACAACATCATGTGCATTTGCATACGTTGCGGCTGATGGGTGAGAACCTCGACTTGCTGCAGCGGCTGGGCGAGATTGCCCGTACCCGCTACGCGAACGGACTGGCGCCGCAGCAGGACGCCATCCGCGCCCAAGGGGAATACACCATGTTGCAAAGCGATCTGGCGATGTTCGAAGGCGAGAGCGCCCAGGCCAGTGCGCGCATGCGCAGCCTGCTGGGCCGTCCGCCGGCCCACATCAAGCTGCGGCCGCCCGACATCCTGCGGCCGTTACCGCCGGCAGCAACGCTTGATTTCGTCGCGCTGGAAGCGCGCTTGCGGGCAAACAACCCGCAACTGGCGCAGGATGCGGCGCGGATTGCGGCGGCCGACAAGGGCCGCGAGCTGACTTACCGCAACCGTTATCCCGATGTCACGCTCGGCGTTTCGCCGATCCAGACGCGCTCACGCGTCAGCGAATGGGAACTGATGGTCGAGGTCAACATTCCCTTGCAGCAGGGGAGTCGCCGTGCCCAGGAACGTGAGTCCGAGCGCCTGTTCGAAGCGGCGGCGCGGCGTCATGAGTCGACGCTCAATCAGGCCTTGGCAGATCTGGGTGAAGCCCTGGCCGGGCTGGAAGCCTCCCGCCGCGTTGAATCCCTGATTGCCACCAGCCTGTTGCCGCAGGCCGAGTTGACCCTGCAATCCGCACTGGCCGGCTATGAAACCGGCAAGGTGGATTTCGCAGCGGTGCTCGATGCGCAGCGGCAGATCCGTCGCGCCCAGCAGGATCTCGTCAAGGCCCGTGGCGACCAACGCCTGCGTCTGGCAGAGATCGAACGCCTGATCGGAGAAGAACTATGAAAAACCTGACCATCATCGTCCTGCTGGCACTGGCTGGCCTGCTGGGCTACTGGTTCGGCGGGCAGCATGAAAATGTCGGCGCTGGCGAGACGGCGTCCGTAGCCGCGCCAGCTGGAAAAAAGCTCCTCTACTACCGCAACCCGATGGGCCTGCCCGACACCTCGCCGGTGCCGAAGAAGGATTCGATGGGCATGGACTACCTCCCCGTTTATGAAGGCGAGGATGAAGGGGATGACAGCAGTGTCAAGATCAGTACGGCCAAGGTGCAGAAGCTCGGTGTGCGCACCGAGACGGTGAGCCGGCGCGATCTGTCGCGTCCGATTCGTGCGGTCGGCCGTGTCGAGGTCGACGAGCGGCGCATCTTCACCGTGGCGCCCAAGTTCGAGGGCTGGATCGAGCGCCTGCATGTCAATACCACCGGCCAGCCGGTTGGCAAGGGGCAGCCCCTGTTCGAGGTCTACAGCCCGGAACTGGTCTCCGCCCAGCGTGAATATCAGGTGGCCGCACGCGGCGTCGCGGCACTGTCCAATGCCGGGCCGGAAGCGCAGGCGAGCATCCGTCAGGTGGCCGAGGCCAGTCTGGCACGATTGGCCAACTGGGATATTTCGACCGAGCAGATTGCCGCGCTCAAGGCCGGCAATGAACCGCGCCGCAACCTCTCCTTCCGCTCACCGGTCGGCGGCGTGGTGCTCGATAAGAAAGCGGTGCAAGGCATGCGTTTCATGCCGGGCGAGGCGTTGTTCCAGATTGCCGACCTTGCGTCGGTCTGGGTGCTGGCCGAGGTGTTCGAGCGTGATCTGGCTGCCGTCAAGTTGGGACAAGCGGTCGAGGTGAGCCTCGATGCCTATCCGGGCAAGACCTTCATCGGCAAGGTGAGTTATCTCTATCCGACGCTGAATGCGCAGACGCGCACGGTGCCGGTGCGCATCGAACTACCCAATCCAGAAGGACTGTTGCGGCCAGCAATGTATGCGAACGCCGAAATAAAAGTCGGCGCTGGCGGGACGGCATTAGTTGTGCCCATCTCGGCGGTCATCGACAGCGGCACGTCCCAGCGCATCATCGTGCAAAAGGACGAAGGGCGCTTTGAGCCGCGCGAAGTAAAACTCGGCCTGCGCAGCGACGATTACGTCGAAGTGAAGGAGGGCGTTGCCGAGGGAGAGCAGGTGGTCGTATCGGCCAACTTCCTGATCGACTCGGAGAGCAATCTCAAAGCCGCTTTGGGTGGCATGAAAGAGAAGCCATCGGTCAGCCATCATGCGATGGGAACCCTGGACAGCATCGAAAGCGACGGCTCGGTGATGATTACGCATGAACCGGTCGCCAGCCTCAACTGGCCCAAGATGACCATGGCCTTTGTGCCGGCCAATGCCGCGCTGGTCGCCGGTCTCAAGCCGGGCACGGCCATGCACTTCGAGTTCGTCGAGCGCAAGCCGGGCGAATGGGTCATCACCAAGATCGAGAAACACTGACATGCTGGCTAAACTCATCGACTGGTCGGCGCGCAACAAGTTTCTCGTCCTGCTCGCTACGCTTTTCGTCGTCATGGCGGGCATTGTCGCGGTGCTCAAAACCCCGCTCGACGCCCTGCCGGATCTTTCCGACGTGCAGGTGATCGTCTACACGGAGTTTTCGGGCCAGGCACCACAGGTAGTCGAAGATCAGGTGACCTATCCGCTGACCACATCGCTGCTGGCAGTGCCAAAATCAAAGGTGGTGCGCGGGTTTTCCTTCTTCGGCGCCTCCTTCGTTTATGTGATTTTCGAGGACGGCACCGACATCTACTGGGCACGGTCGCGCGTGCTGGAATATCTCAACACGGTGGCCGGCCGTCTGCCGCAAGGCGTGGCGCCGAGCCTCGGGCCGGACGCCAGCGGGGTTGGCTGGGTTTATCAGTATGCCGTGCTGGGGGCGAATCGCACGCTGGCCGAACTGCGAACCTTGCAGGACTGGTATCTGCGCTACCAGATCACCAAGGCACAGGGCGTGGCCGAAGTCGCCAGCATCGGCGGCTTTGTGCAGCAGTATCAGGTGGTGGTCGATCCGGCCAAGCTGCGCGGTTACGGCATTCCGCTGATGACGGTGGCCAATGCGATCCGCAACTCGAATCGCGATGTCGGCGGCCGCGTCGTCGAGATGGCCGAGACCGAGTACATGGTGCGCGGCAAGGGCTATCTGCGCGGCAAGGCCGATCTTGAGCAACTCGTCGTCAAGGCCGACAAGGGCACGCCGGTGCTGCTGCGCGACATTGCCCGCGTCGAACTCGGCCCGGATGAACGTCGTGGCATCGCGGAACTGAACGGCGAGGGCGAGGTCGTGTCGGGCATCGCCGTGGCACGTCATGGCCAGAATGCGCTGGAGGTGATCGGCAACATCAAGGCGAAGATCGCCGACGTCACCGCCGGCCTGCCGGAAGGCGTAAGCATCGAGACGGTCTATGACCGCTCCGAACTGATCGAGCGCGCGATTGCCACCTTGAAAACCACGCTGGCCGAGGAGGCGCTGATTGTCGCGCTGGTCTGCATCGTTTTCCTGCTGCATGTGAGGAGTTCGCTGGTGGCGATCCTGATGCTGCCGGTTGGCGTGCTGATCGCCTTCATCGCCATGCGCCTCTTGGGCATGAACTCCAACATCATGAGCCTCGGCGGCATTGCCATCGCGATTGGCGCGATGGTCGATGCGGCGATTGTCATGATCGAGAACGCCCACAAGCATCTGGAACGCCTTAAGGACGGAGAGTCGCGCGTCGAAGCCATTATCGCCGCCTGCAAGGAGGTGGGGCCGGCGCTGTTCTTCTCGCTGCTGATCATCACCGTTTCCTTCCTGCCGGTGTTCACGCTCGAAGCGCAGGAGGGCCGGTTGTTCGCGCCGCTGGCCTGGACGAAAACCTTTGCCATGGCCGGTGCGGCGCTGCTGTCGGTGACCTTGGTGCCCGTCCTCATGCTGTTGTTCGTCCGTGGCCGCATCCTGCCTGAGGCTCAAAATCCAGTTAATCGTTTCCTGATTGCGATCTACCGTCCGATCATCCTGGCGGTGATGAAGTGGAAAGCGGCGACGATTGCCCTCGCGCTGGCGGCCATGGTGGTTTCGATCTGGCCGGCCATGAAGCTCGGCAGCGAGTTCATGCCGACGCTCAACGAAGGCACGCTGTTCTACATGCCGACGGGGCTGCCGGCGATGTCGGTGACCAAAGCGGCGGAGCTGCTGCAGACGCAGAACAAGATCATCAAGAGCTTCCCCGAAGTGGCCTCGGTGATCGGCAAGGCGGGCAGGGCGCAAACGGCCACCGACCCGGCGCCGATCGAGATGTTCGAGACGGTGATCAACCTGAAGCCTGAGAAGGACTGGCGCCCCGGCCTGACCATTGACAGCCTGACCGCCGAGATGGACAAGGCCTTGCAGTTTCCGGGTATCGCCAACTCGTGGACGATGCCGATCAAGGCGCGCATCGACATGCTCTCCACCGGTATTCGCACGCCGGTTGGCATCAAGGTCTTCGGCAAGGATCTCGATGAAATGGAGAAACTGGCGCGCGAAATCGAGGCGGTGGTGAAGCAGGTACCCGGCACCAGTTCGGCCTACGCCGAGCGCATCACCGGTGGCTGGTATCTCGATATCGAGCCGGATCGCGCGCAACTGGCGCGCTACGGCATCCTCATCAACGACCTGCAAGAGGTGGTGGCGACGGCGCTCGGCGGCGAAATGTTGACGACGGCGGTCGAAGGCCGCGAGCGCTTTGGCGTCACACTGCGCTATCCGAGGGAACTGCGCGACGATCCCCAGAAAATTGCCGCCAACGTGCTGGTGCCCGCCATGTCAGAGATGGGCGGGCCGGCGATCATGGTGCCGCTCGGTCAGGTGGCGCAGGTGAAGATCGCCAAGGGCGCGCCGGCCATCCGCACCGAGAATGCGTTGCTCTCCGCCTACATCTATGTCGACATTCGGGATAGAGACATTGGCTCGTATGTGGCCGAAGCCAAGCGTGCGGTGGCGGCGCAGGTGACGTTCCCGCAAGGCAGCTACGTGACCTGGAGCGGCCAATTCGAGTACATGGAACGCGCCATCGAGCGGCTCAAGATCGTCGTGCCGTTCACGCTGCTGATCATCTTCCTGCTGCTCTATCTCAACTTCCGCGCGCTGACACAGACACTGATTGTGATGCTCTCGGTGCCCTTCGCGCTGGTCGGCGGCATCTGGCTGATGTGGCTGCTGAATTACAACCTGAGTGTTGCGGTGGCCGTGGGTTTCATCGCGCTGGCCGGCGTCGCCGCCGAAACCGGCGTGGTGATGCTGATCTATCTCGATCATGCCTGGGCCGCAGTCAGGCAAAAGTCGGCGCTGGCAGGACGGCCTCCGACGGCCACCGATCTCTACGCGGCGGTGATGGAAGGCGCGGTGGAACGGGTGCGGCCGAAGATGATGACAGTGGTGGCGATCATGGCCGGCCTGCTACCGATCATGTGGAGCACGGGAGCCGGTTCGGAGGTGATGCGCCGCATTGCCGCACCGATGGTAGGCGGGATGATTTCATCGACAATCCTGACGCTGTTGGTCATCCCGGCGATCTATGCGCTGATCGAGGAACGCCGTCTCGCCCGTACTTAAAGCGCGCAACTCCTGAACCCGCTGTGGATGTCGTTGCGTTCGACAGTGAAGTAGTTGCGGTATTTCGGGTGCGCCATGCGCGGGTCGGTGGCGCGGCTGGCGCCTTTGAGCACGTAGCGGTGTTCCTCGAAACCGAAGCGTGAGTAGTCGCGGTAGGGGTGGGCGACAAAGCCGGCGAAGGGCGCAAAGCGGCTGCTGGTCCATTCCCATACATCGCCCCATTGGAAAGTCGGCGCTGACAGTGCTGCATATTCCCATTCCGCCTCGATTGGCAGGCGGCGTCCGGCCCAGGCGCACCAGGCCTGCGCTTCGTCCCAGGTGAGATGGACGGCGGCGGCGGCGAGATTGAGCGGCTCCCAGGTGCCGAAGCGCAGCGCCTGCCATGCCCCATTCTCCTTGCGCAGATAGCGCGGCATGCCTACGGCGCCAGCCTCGATGGCGGGCACGAAGCTGCCCCAACTGACGGGTACGCTGTCGATGTGGAAATTGTCCAGTTTCACCTCATGGGCTACGAGTTCATTGTCGAAGGCGAAGTCGCGGCCCTCGTGGCCCAAGCGCCATGTCGTGGCCGGCAGAGCGAGATCGACGGAGGCGGGCAGAGGGCGTTCCCACGGCCGCAGGTGAGCGGGCAGGGGGATGTCGAGCGCCTGCGCCATGTAGGTGGCGGCCTCGGCGTGCATATCTTCGTGGAACAGGGCGAGCCGGTAGAAATAGAGATGGTCAAAATCCTCCGGTTCGCTGGCGAGCAGGGCCAGCGTTTCGGCCAGACTTTCAGCGAGGTAAGCGCGTGTGCCGGCCAGATCGGGCAGCGGCAAATTCCAGCGCGTGGTGTGCTTGACGAGACTGGAGTTGTACCAACTGTCGGCGCTGGCGAGACGGCCTGCCGGGCGTTCGCAAGCCGGATCGGCCGCCAGTCCGAGATGGCGCTGCGGGTTGCGCGCGATCCACACATCGTAGAACCAGGCGACATGGCCCACTTCCCACAGCGTCGGGTTGAACTGGGGCGAGTAGGGCAGGCGCAAGGCTGGGCCGAGTTGGGCTACATAGGCATCGAGCAGATCGAGCGTGCGGCGGCGGGCATCCTGCAAGGCCGTGGCGAGGAAACCGGCATTGCCCCCACGGGCGAGACGGGCGGTGGAATAATCAGTAACCATGAGAAAGCTCTCGGAAAAGATCGTTATCGTCACGCCGGCGCTCGCCGATGCCAATAATGGCAACTGGCAGACCGCCTGGCGCTGGCAGCGTTTTCTGGCGCCACTTTACCCGACGCGGCTGGTCAAGACCTGGCCGGATGCCGAGGCTGACAGCGATACGCTGATGATCGCCCTGCATGCCCGTCGCTCGGCCGAATCGATTGCGGCCTGGCATGCGCGCCACGGTAGTGAACGACTGGCACTGGTGTTGACCGGCACCGACCTGTATCGCGATATCCAAACGGATGCGGCCGCGCAGCGTTCGCTGGCACTGGCCGGCCAGTTGGTGGTCCTTCAGGGGCTGGGCGCGCGCATGCTGCCGGCCGCATACCACGCCAAAACCCGAACGATTTACCAGTCCGCCACGGCAAGAAAGGCACTGACCAAGTCGCCGCAACGCCTGCGCGCCCTGATGGTCGGCCATCTGCGCGAGGAAAAGTCGCCCGAAACGCTGTTTGCGGCGGCCCGTCTATTGGCCGGGCGCAAGGACATTTTCATTGACCATATCGGTGCGCCCCTCGACCCGGCATTGGCGCAGGCAGCGCAGGCGACGATGGCCGCCTGCCCCAACTACCGCTGGCTCGGCGGCCGGCCGCATGAGGAGACACGCCGCCGCATTCAGCGCGCGCATCTGCTAATCCACCCCAGTCGCATGGAGGGGGGCGCCCATGTGATTATTGAAGCGGCGCTTAGTGGTACACCGGTACTGGCCTCGCGCATTGACGGCAATGTCGGCATGCTCGGAGACGATTACGCTGGCTATTTCGACTGGAACGATGCGACGGGGCTGGCGGCCTTGCTGGGCCAGTGTCGCGACCCGCAAAGTGGCTTGCTTACTCGACTTGCCCGCCAGACGGCCGCACGTGCGACGCTGTTTGCCCCGGCTACCGAGTCTGCCGCAGTTCGTCAGTTGGCTTTATCACTTTCTGCTAGTATGGTTTTACGTCCATACCGGCCGGAACGCTGAAAACGTGATGATTCGTCTGATATCGCTCTTGCTGTTATTGCTGCTGGGTTCAGCGGCAGTGCAGGCACGCGATGTGCGTGTCGGTATCTATGCCAATGCGCCCAAGATTTTCCTTGATGCTGACGGCAAACCTGCCGGTATCCTGGTTGAACTGCTCGGCCGCATTGCGGCCCAGGAAGGCTGGCAGCTCACCTATCTGCCGTGCCAATGGAAGGACTGCCTGAGTAATTTGAAAACTGGCGTGATCGACCTGATGCCTGACGTGGCGTATTCGGCATCACGCGAAAAGCTGGTGGACTTTCACCGCACGCCAGCGCTTTACAGTTGGTCCCAGTTGTTCAGTCGCCAAGGCGAAGTGATCATTTCGCCCTTGCAAATGGACGGCAAGCGCGTCGCCTTGCTGACACAAAGCGTTCAGGCAGAGGAATTTGTACGCTGGGCGACCAGTTATGGTGTGAAAGTGACCATCGTTCCCGCCGATAGTTTCGAGCACGCCTTTCAGTTAGTGGCCAAGGGGCAGGCCGATCTGGCGGCGACCAACAACCGTTATGGCGAATTTCACGCGGCAGCCCATCAACTGGTAGGCACGTCGGTGATTTTTCAGCCAGCGCAATTGTTCTACGTCACCGCCAAGGGCCGTAATGGCGAACTGCTGACAGCCATTGAGAACCATCTGACAAACTGGCTGAAGGACCCTGATTCTGCGTATTACGAGGTTCTCAAGAACTGGCGTGCTGCCAGCCCGGAAGCCATCATCCCGACCCGTTTCTGGCAGGGTGTCTGGTTGTTGTCAGGGCTGCTGGTGCTGGTCGCACTACTGGCGTATGGGCTGCGCGGCCAAGTCAGGAAAAAGGGCATCGAACTGCAGTCAAGCGAGCAGATGTTGCGTACGATTCTGGATAGTCTCGATGCCTGTATCTACCTTAAAGACACCCAAGGCCGCTACCTGTTTGCCAATCAGGCCGTGCTCGACCTGTGGCAGACCAGGCTGGAGGACGTGATCGGTAGCACCGACGAAAAGTTTTTCGATGCGGCCACCGCGACGAATATTCGCCAGAATGACCTGAAAGCTATGTCTGAGGGCCACAAGGTGTCGCTCGACGAAGCCAACAAGGTTTCGGCCACTGGAAAAGTCGTTGTCTATCAAAGCACCAAGCTGCCGCTGTATAACGTGGATGGCAGCCTGTATGGTCTCTGTGGCATTTCGGTGGAAAAGCCAGCCGTCGATAAAAGCCATCATGCGGTCTGATCATTGCCTCAATGCCAGTTCCTGATCTGCATCTTGCACTTCCGATAATCCGTATTATGTAAAATATAATAAGCGAGGTTCAAGAAAACCTCGATGGTGTTATCGGCCAGCTGTTGCCTTGTTCAGGAATGCAGCCACGTCGGTGTGGTTCGCTCTCAATGCCATATCGTGTGCCGTGCCTTCATCGCTATCGGTAACACTCAAATCCGCATTGGCACCAACAAGAACGCGCACGGCTTCGAGATGTCCGCGTTTGGCAGCGAGCATCAGCGCGGTGTGGCCATTGGGCGCCTTGAGGTTGATGTCGGCCCCGCCGGCCAGCAACAGGGAAATGATCTCAGCGCGCCCTTCGAAGGCGGCATAGTGCAAGGGATTCCAGCCACTGTGGTTAGGATCGATCTTGCGTTCGACCATCAGGCGCACGAGTTCCGTGTGTCCCTGCAGCGCAGCGATCATCAACGCCGTGTCGCCGTAACGGTTTTTCCGCTGGGGATTGGCGCGATTGTCGAGCAGAAAACGCACGAGTTCGAGGTTATTACCCCGTGCCGCAATCATCAGCAGGCTGCTGCCCTGAGGATCGGTGGTATTGACGTCCATGCCCCGGCGCAGGAGATCGACGACCTTGTCGGTTTCGTTCTGGTTGGCAAAGAACAGGATATCGTCGTAAACACCAGCGGTTGCTGCTTGCGAAAGCGTCAATCCGGCAAGAAAAAGGAGTGAATAGCGGTTCATCGGGGTGCGTCCTTGAAAAGACGGAAAAAGTTGTCGGTGGTGGTCTGGGCAATCGTCTCAAGCGAAAGACTGCGCAGGGTGGCAATCTCCTCAGCCACATGGCGCACATAGGCCGGCTGATTGGTTTTGCCACGATAGGGAACCGGCGCTAGATAGGGGGAATCGGTTTCGACCAGCATGCGATTCAGCGGCACCAGTTGGGCGACCTCCTTCAGTTCAACCGCTTTTTTGAAGGTGACAATGCCGGAAAAGGAAATGTGGAAGCCCAGATCGAGCGCTTGGCGGGCCACTTCGGGCGTTTCGGTGAAGCAATGGAATACACCACCCACATCCCCTGCGCCCTCCTCCTTCAGGATGCGTATGGTGTCTGCCGCCGCTGCGCGGGTATGGATGATGAGCGGCTTGCCGCAGGTTTTGGCCGCACGAATATGGGTGCGAAAACGTTCGCGCTGCCATTCGAGATCGCCGGTCAGACGGTAATAATCGAGGCCGGTTTCGCCAATAGCGACCACTTTAGGGTCTTTGGCGAGTTCCAGCAGGGTGTCCAAGTCGGCCTCGGCAGCCGCCTCTTCACCATCAGACTCGGTATCGGGATGCACACCGACCGCAGCAAACAGATTGGGTTGTGCCTTCACCAGTGCGAGCATGGCCGGAAAGCGCTCCAGCGTGACACCGGCACAAAGCGCCCAGCCCACCTGGTTTTGTGCCATGTTTTCCAGCAAGATAGGCATATTGGCCGCCAGTTCCGGAAAATCGAGATGGCAGTGGGAATCGACAAGCGGGGTCATGAGTTTTTCAGCGGTCTGAATGCGCGTACGCACAGGTCTTCAAGGAACAGGCGGGCATTCAGCGGATGGCTCGCCAGCCGACGAATTTGCGCCACCTGCTTTTGCGCCTCCATCAACAGCAGGATTGACAGCTTGCGTGCCAGCGCATCCAGTGCATTGTTTTTATGTGGGAAGTATCTTGGCGCCGCACCTTGCGCGACCAGTCCGAGATCTAGCAACCACTTTTGCACGGTGGTGACCAGCACCTCCATGCTCATGGCGCCATCGGTTTTTACATGGGCTTCCCATTTGGCGGCCTGAGCCAAGGGATCTTGCGGCGCCAGCAGATCGGCCAGCAAGGACTCCAGCGCTTTGAGTTGTCCGCGCTGGTGCGCCTGGGCGAGTGCCAGGGGCGCATGACCATAAAACGGCAGCCAGGATTTGGCCGAACCGAGTTTGTTTTGCTCCAGCCAGGCATTGGCATCAGCGTCACTCGGTGGCGAAAACATCACCTGACGCGAGCGGCTGATGAGGGTCGGCAGCAAGCCATGCCACCGATGAGAAATCATTATGAAATAGAAAGATGCAGTTGGTTCTTCAAGTATCTTGAGAAGAGAATTCGCCGTCACGGCATTCATGCTTTCGGCCGGATCGATCAGGCAAACGCGTGCACCACCGCGATGACTGCCAATGTAGAAGAACGCTTCGATCTCGCGAATCTGCTGGATGCGAATCTGCTTGCTGGCCTTCTTTTTTTCGCCGGGCGTTGCCTCGCCCTCCCCCTCGTCGCTTTCGCTCTCGGCTTCGGGTTGCACCAGTCGATAGTCCGGGTGTGTTCCCGCTGCCCACATCTGGCAGGATGCACAGGCGCCACAAGCGGGGGCATGCGGCGCGGGTTTGCTCTCGCACAGCAGGCGCGCGGCCAGCACTTCGGCCAGTTCCCGCTTGCCGACGCCCTCTTTGCCGACGAACAGCATGGCGTGCGGCAACTGGGCGTCATCGCCGGTCAACCCGCGCCATACATCTTTTTGTAAATTAATATATTCAGACACTTGAAATGATTGCTTCAAGTTGATTCTTGATTTGTTCGATACTCTGCCGGCCATCCAGCACACGGAAGCGGGCAGGATTTTCGGTCGCCCGGGCCAGATAGGCGGCGCGGACGCGCTCGTGGAAGTCGGCCTTTTCCTGCTCGAAACGATCCAGCGTTCTGGCTGCGCCGGCCATGCGCTGGGCGGCAATGTCGACCGGCAGATCGAACAACAAGGTCAGGTCGGGTTGCACGTCGCCTTGCACCCAACACTCAAGCTGGGCCAGCTTGTCGGTGGAGAGCCCGCGTCCGCCACCCTGATAGGCAAAGCTGGCATCGGTAAAACGGTCGCAGACCACCCAGTCGCTGCGTCGTACCGCTGGCAGGATCACCTGTTCAAGGTGCTCGCGGCGGGCGGCGAACATCAGCAAAGCTTCAGTTTCGAGGTGCATCGGCTCGTGCAGCAGTAACTCACGCAGCTTTTCGCCCAAGGGCGTACCGCCCGGTTCGCGAGTCTGAACCACTGTCTTACCCAGGCTGCGCAGGGTGTCGACCAGCCAGTTCAGATGCGTGCTTTTGCCTGCCCCATCCACGCCTTCAAGCGTGATGAACTTACCTTTCATCCCCTGCCCCGCTGGTATTGATTGACGGCGCGATTATGCTCCTCCAGGGTTTTCGAGAACACGCTGGTGCCGTCGCCTTTGCCGGTGGCGACGAAATAGAGGTAGTCGGTAGCCGGCGGATTGAGCGCCGCCTGGATCGAGGCCATGCCCGGCAGCGAAATCGGCGTAGGCGGCAGACCGGCCCGTGTATAGGTGTTGTAGGGCGTATCGGTGAGCAGATCGACCTTGCGCAGGTTGCCATCGAAACGCTCGCCTAGCCCGTAGATCACCGTCGGATCGGTCTGCAGCAGCATGCCGCGCTTGAGCCGATTGACGAATACCGAGGCGACCTTGCCGCGATCGGCCTCGGCACCGGTCTCCTTCTCGACGATCGAGGCCATGATCAGCGCTTCCTCGATGTTCCTGTAGGGTACGCCGGGATCGCGTTTTTCCCAGGCTGAGGCCAAACGCTTGTGCATGGCCTGATAGGCGCGGCGATAGATCGCCAGATCGCTCGACTGTTTGGCAAACAGGTAGGTATCGGGGAAGAAACGGCCCTCGGCGTGTGTTTCGGCGGCGCCAATCCGTTGCAACAGCTCGGCATCGCTCATCCCGGCGCTTTCGTGGCTCACATCAGGATGGGCGGCCAGTTTGGCGCGCAACTCCCGGAAGGTCTTGCCTTCGACAATCACCACTTCGGTCTGGGTAACATCGCCGGCGGTGAGCTTTTCCAGCAGTTGCCATGCCGTAATGCCAGCGCCGACTTCGTAGGCGCCTGCCTTGATGTTGCGGTCGCGGCCGGTAATGCGTCCGATCAGGGCAAATTGCCACGGGGTGACGCCGACGCCGGCCTCCGCCATCGCCTGTGCCGCCCCTTTGAGGCCCAGACCCGGGCGAATGTCGAAGTCGATGACATCGCTGCCATTGAGTTTGAGTGGAACGGCCGCAGATGCAATCCAGAACAGCCAGCCGGCAGCGACTAGGGCGGTCAGCAGGCAAAAGCCGGCCAATAAAAGGAGGGTTTTGAGTGTGCGTTTCATGGAAGGCAGATATGATATCCGCTCTTGTTGAACCCCGATCCTGCAGACACTAATGAACCCGACCAATCTTTTCGTACCGCTCACCGACCAAAGCCTGATCCGCGCCAGTGGCGAGGAAGCCGCCCAGTTCCTGCACAACCTGCTGACCAACGACATCAATCACGTAACCCCGGAGGGCGCGCGCCATGCCGCGCTGTGCACTGCCAAGGGCCGCATGATTGCCAGCTTCCTGATCTGGCGCGAGGGTGCGGACTACATCCTGCAACTCTCGGCCGACATCCTGCCGGGCATTATCAAGAAACTCTCGATGTACATCCTGCGCAGCAAGGTCAAGCTCACCGACCTGTCTGCCGAGCGCACCCTGATTGGCGTCACCACCAGCGACGGCCCCCAGGCTGAAGCACTCTTTGGCAAGCTGGCGCCGATGATCACAGCGCCTTTTGAAGGCGGCACCGTCATTCGTCTCGATGCCTGGCGTTTTGTCGTTGCCGTTCCCAATGCCGCCGTCACCGCCGTGCAGGCCAAACTCACCTCGCTGGGGCGCCGGGCCGATCTGGCGGCTTGGCATCTGGCCGAAATTGCAGCCGGCATTCCGCGCATCGTTGCCGCCACGCAGGAAGCTTTTACGCCGCAAATGGTCAATTACGAACATGCGGCCGTAGGTGGCGTCAGCTTCCAGAAGGGCTGTTATCCCGGCCAGGAAGTCGTCGCCCGCACCCATTACCTTGGCAAGGTCAAGCGGCGCATGTACCGCGTCAAGCTCGATCAGGAATTCGCGCCGGGCACGGACGTTTTCACCCCAGAAGCCGGCGACCAGCATTGCGGCGCCGTGGTACTGACCGCACCCTCCCCCAACAGCGGTTTCGAGTCCCTGCTGGTAGTGCAATCGTCAGGCGCCGAGTCGAACGACATCCATGTCGGCAAGCCGGATGGTCCCAAGGCGCTGCTGTTGCCGATGCCTTACGCGGTCGAGTAAAGCCTAGCGGGAGGCGGTCTCCCGTAGCGGCACGAAACGCACCCAGTCACCTGCTTCAATGGTGTTCGCGGACACCTTGCGGCCCTGGAAGAAAATGCCGAGGTTTTTCCCTTCCGCCACGCGCAGCCGCTCGTCGGCTGCCAGCGGAATGCGCTGTGAGGCGCCCTTCGTCAGACTAAGCGTTTCGGCTTCCTGCCCTTCGCGCTGCTTGATCAGCACCGCCGCTTCGTTGGCCATCACATAGATCGAGCGGGCGGGCTTATGCGCTTCAATCCCCTGAATCTCGACCACCTTGCGGACGGGTTCCGGATTGGGTTCTTCAATCGGTGCTACGGAGATAGTGACCGGTGCTGGCGCCGCTACGGGCGCTACTGACGGTGGCGCCTCGGGAGTAGCCGCCGGCTTTGGCTGAATCGGTACAGGTGAAGACGGAGCGTAAAACTGGATCGCCAGAACGACGGCCAGCGCAAGAAACAGTAGCACGACAGCCCAGTGCCCCCAGCCCATTGTCGACGACGGCGTACGGGCCAGACTTTCGCTGTCGCTCAAGGAGTGATCGAGGACGGCTGGTGCGTTGGGCACAACAACCGCAGGGGAGTCGCTGACCGTAGCCGGCGGTGCAATTGCATCCAGATCAATCCCCAGCAGCGTCGCGTAACGTCGGGCACACCATAACCGTGCGGGCATGCCCGGAAAGTTTGCCGACAAGCCCTCCTCCAGCGCCAGAATCTGGCTTTTTGCCAAGCAGAGCTGCCGCGCCACCTCTTCGGCAGGGGTACCCGCCGCTTCGCGTTGCTGGCGAAACTGTTGTCCAAGCATCTGCCAGTCGATATTTACGTCGTCGCGACTCATGGTTCCTCAAGAAATCAAGCAATTATGTTTTTTCTTCTATATTGCCTGAATTGGCAATAATTGGGAACCTCATCGTCATGTGCCTGATCCTGCTGGCTTGGCAAACCCATCCGAATTTCCCCTTGATCGTTGCCGCCAATCGTGACGAGTTTTACCAGCGCCGTACTGCCAGCGCCGACTTTTGGGGCGCACATCCGCAGGTGCTGGCCGGCCGTGATCTGGAAGCGGGTGGCACCTGGCTGGGGTTGACCCGGCAAGGTCGGTTTGCCGCGCTGACCAACTACCGCGACCCGGCCTGCCATAAACCGGATGCGCCCTCACGCGGTCGGCTGGTGGCAGACTTTCTCTGCGGCCATGAGCCTGTCGATGCCTACCTGGACAGGCTGCAGCCGGCGGCCTACAACGGCTTCAACCTGCTGCTCGGGGATGCCAGGGACAATGGGCGACTGGTGGCCTTCAGCAACATCACACGGCAACGGCACGCACTCGCGCCCGGCATCCATGGTCTATCGAATGCCACACTGGATACGCCCTGGCCAAAAGTCGGCGCTGGCAAGACGGCATTGGCCCATGCGCTGGCTACCCTGCCAGACGAAACGGCCCTGCAGCATCTGCTGCGTGACGAGCGGATACATCCCGACACGGCCCTGCCCGCCACCGGCGTCTCCCTAGAATGGGAACGCTTGCTCTCGGCGGCCTTCATTCGCAGCCCGGACTACGGGACGCGTTGCTCGACGCTGATAAAAGTCGGCGCTGACGGGACGGCCAGCTTTGACGAACAAACGTGGCTGCCCGGCGGGCTAGCCGGCGAGCGTTACCGGTATCGTTTCAAGCGCCTTTCTTAATCGACAAAAAGCTCCAGTCATCCAGACTGGCTTCTTTCGAGCCTTCGTCAAAGTCCTTCAGACTGTGCGCAAAGCGCGAGATGAAGCCACTACAAAAATTGGCGACCATATCGCCACTGTCCTTGTTCGGGGTAAAACCCTTGAGCAGTTCGGGCTGGTTGCGGATAACGGCAGCGAGAAACTCGCAGGCGGCAAGGTGGTGGATGTCCATGGTGAGTTCCTCCTGAGTGATTGAGCCATGCTACGCGCTATACAGCCGATCTGTCATACTCGTGACGACTATATAATGCAACGCAACAATCGGATGCAGCCGCCATGACCATGCCCAATCAAGACACCCCGATCGATCTGCTGGCAATTCGGGAAATCTTCAATCGCCAGAACATCATGTTGTGCTTCAACGGTCCGGTTACTGCTCCGCTGATTGAGGAAATCGGCACCGCTTTACGCAAGCACATGGAGGGTCTGGAGGAGTCGCCCTCAGCCGTATCCGACGTGTTTTCCGTCTATATCGAGATGGCCCAGAATATTCGTCGCTATGCGCAGGCGCAGGCGTTCGAGAATGAAGCCTCCACCATCCTCATTTCCCGTGATGCCGCCGGCCACTACGTCATCTCGGCCAGCAATGTCGTCCGGCATGAGGATGGAAACACGTTGGTCGAACGCATCCAGCAATTGCTCCATCTCGACAAGGAAGCCTTGAAAGCCGCTTTCAAGACACAGTTGCGCCAGCCGCGCAGCAGCTTGTCCGGAAGTGCCGGTCTGGGCCTGATCGACATGGCGCGCAAGGCAACCGCCCCTTTGCAGCACTCATTGCAGACACTTGATAACGGACGCGCGCTGTTCAGCCTGCGCGTCATTCTCTAGGAACAACCATGGACAATCTGATCATCGCTCAATCTCCGTCCTCGCCTGCCATCGCCGCTGACTGGCATGCAGGCGTGATCAGCATGAGGGGGGATTCCTATCCGGAAAACTCCTTTGAACTGTTTCAGCCCCTGATCGACTGGGTAGAGGCTTATCTGGCCAAAGCAGGTCGTCCGCTGCATCTTGAACTGGAACTGGTCTACCTCAACACCAGCAGCATTCGCTCGATGATGGACATCTTCGACCAGATGGAAGTTGCCCACAAAAAGGGCCAAACGGTTAGCGCACGCTGGACATACGAGGCAGCCAATGAGCGGGTCGGCCAGCTGGCTGAAGAGTTTTGCGAAGACTGTACCTTTCCGTTCAGCATTGACGTCAAGTCCTGATGGATCTGGAACTTGCCTCCCGCATTGAAGGCCTGCTGAGCGACCCGGCAGCGGCCTGTGCCGACATGCGGTCTGCCCTGGCAGACCTGTATGAGTGCTGCCGTACCCAGCAGCAGATGCTGGATCGTCTGACGCAGATTTCCGACAAGTATCAGCTGGCCGAGCGGGAACGCGGCCTGTCCTACGCCGAGCAACTGCAGCGCAAGGTGCGTCAGGTCGAAAAGATCGTTCGCATCAGCGATGGCTATCAGTCCATGCTGCAGGATCTCAATGCGCGGCTCACCGCCATTTCGACGCATGATGAGCTGACCGGACTGCCAAACCGCCGCTACATGCAGGAGCGGCTGACACAGGCCATTGCCCAATCGGCACGTACCGACGAGGCTTTTTCCATCGCGCTGGTGGATATCGATTTTTTCAAGCGCATCAACGACAGCGCCGGCCACGCAATCGGCGATGTGGTGCTGAAACGCGTCGCGGCTTGCATGCGTGACAGCATGCGCGACTATGACCTCTGCGCACGCTGGGGCGGCGAGGAATTCCTGATCCTGTTTGCATGCTGCGACAAGCAGAACGCTGCCCAGCTTGCCGAACGTGTACGGCTGGGCGTGGCCGCCATCGCGACCGCTGACCTGCACCCCGGCCTGCAACTCACCGCCAGTATCGGCTTCACCGAATTTCTTCCGGGTGAGAAAACCATCGATGCCGCGCTGAAGCGTGCCGATGATGCGCTCTATCAGGCCAAGGATGCCGGACGCAATTGCGTTGTCGGCAGCCCTTAACGAATCGCCCGGCGCAGCGGCATGGCCGACAAATCCACTGCGGATGAGATGAAGCAGCACGGCAAGGTCAGTCTCCGCCTGTTCCTGATGGGCGCGCTGATGCTGGTGTTCCTGCCGATCGTTGCCATCACCGGTTGGGTCTCGTATCGCAATGCGGCACAGGCCACCGAGCAGTTCACCTACGCCATGGCCAACGGCGTGGGGGAACGTATTCAGGAGCGTGTACTGGCGTTTTTCGAGATTCCTCGCCGGGTGCTCGCCTACAACCAGGATCTTGCCGATAACGGTTTGCTCGGCGAGGACAAGCGCGACGAAATGGTGCAGAAGTTTTTGCTGCAACTGCGCCAGCAGCCCTTGCTAACCTTCGTCTCGATTGGCATGGCCGATGGTGAATACTATGGCGGTAACCGTCCACCACGAGGCAATGACCGGGGCTTGCGCATCCTTCATGCGCGCATCGCCGACGAACGCACACTGCATGTCTATCGGGTGGGTGAAACCGGTCAGGCCGCAGAACTTCTGTCCAAGGGTGACCAGCCCTTTGATGCGCGCCAGCTACCATGGTATGCGGCCACCACGGGGCGACATGGAATTGCTTGGTACCCGGCCTATCGCTATCTGATCAACGACGGCACCGATGCTTACGAGGCCATGGGGATAGGCGTCTCCGCCCCGCTGTTCAACCCGCTGGGCAACTTCATCGGCGTCATTACGGCCGATGTCGCGCTTTCCCACCTCAGCGAGTACCTTAGCGAACTGACCGCGAAAACTGGCGGCATTGCCTTTATCGCTGAAAGCGGTGGCGAACTGCTGGCCACATCGACGACGGAACCGATCTATCGCGTGGTAAACGAGGAGGTCATCCGCCTCAAACTGTCTGCCAGCGAAAACCCCCTGCTGCGTATGGCCGGTGATCGTCTTAAGACTGACAATCAGCCCGATGGCAGCACATTCGCCGACATTGACGGCGCGCGTCATCTGTTCAAATGGCAGAGCCATCAACTGCCCGAAGGACCGCGTCTGACCGTCGGGGTCTTGCTGCCCCAGGCCCCCTACGCCGCCGTCGCCAGCGACATGCTACGTAATATCATCTACCTTGCGCTGGCGGTAGCCTTGTTCAGCATCATCATCGGCTTGTTTGCCTCGGACTGGATTGCGCGACCGCTACGGACACTGAGCCAGTCCTCCGTTAGCCTGGCCGCCGGCAACTGGCCGGCCACGGCACCTGCCCTCAGCCCGATCCGGGAAGTCGCTACCCTGTTTGCATCGATGGAAGACATGGCGCAGCGCGTCAAGGCCCATTCCGAAAACCTCGAACGGCTGGTGGCAGAACGTACCCGGGAACTCGAGGAAGCGCACCTCAGCCTGACCGACAGCATTGACTATGCGCGCCTGATCCAGAATGCCATTCTGCCGGACCGCCAACTGGCCGAGGAAATGGCTGAACGGCACTTCGTCCTATGGCTGCCACGCGACGTGGTTGGCGGCGATTTCTACTTCTATCAGGGTAATGCTCACGACAAGTTGTTCGGCGTGATCGACTGTGCCGGCCACGGAGTGCCAGGCGCCTGCATGACCATGGCTGCCCATGCCGCTATTGAAGTGGCTACTCAAGCGGTGGACTGGAACGACCCGGCCAGCCTTTTGCTGAAAACCGATGCGGTAGTGCGCAACATGCTGCCACTGGATAGACGGATCGTTGCCAGCATCGATGCTGCGTTCTGTCATTATGATGCAGAGTCCGGCACCCTCACCTTTGCTGGCGCGCATCAGTCACTGTTCTGGACGGATGGTGTGGTCTGCGAGGAAATCAGCGGCGGGCGGCGCAGTCTCAATGACCGCAAACGCGGCACTTATGCGAATGTGACGCGCTCCGTTGCGCCGACGCACACCTATTATCTGGTCAGCGACGGCCTGCTCGACCAGGCCGGCGGGGACAATGGACACAGTTTTGGCATTCAGCGCTATCGTGACTGGATTCTGAAACATGCTCATCTGCCGCTGGCTGAACAGCACAAGCGCCTGATTGAAACCATCGATGGCTATCGCGGCGCCTATCCTCAGCGTGACGACATAACGGTGCTTGCTTTCCGGCTGCCATAGCAGAAAAATTCAGGCGACGATATCGACCGGCGTATAAACCGGCACCCGATCGAACAACTCGATGATGTCGCTGTTGCGCATGCGCACGCAGCCGATCGATCCCGGCTGTCCCATCGGCACCGTATCCGGGCTGCCGTGGATGTAGATGTAGCGGCGCATCGTATCGACGCAGCCAAGCCGGTTGATCCCCGGCTCGCAGCCCGACAGCCACAAAATACGCGTCAGAATCCAGTCGCGGCCCGGATTGGCGGCGGCCAGTTCCGGCGTCCAGATCTCGCCGGTTGGCCGACGCCGCACAAATACCGTATTCGCCGTCTCGCCAGCGCCGACTTTTGCGCGGATGAGGTGGCGACCACGCGGCGTGCAGTTGCTACCGTTCTGCTCTCCTGCCCCCTTGGCAGCCGTTGAAATCACATATTGTTTAAGCAGCGTGCCGTCCTCATCAAAGAGTTCGAGCGTCTGGTCGGGGATGCGGATAGTGATGTGCATCACGCCACCTTGGTACTTTGCCGCCGCGCGGCAAAGAAACCCGACAGCAGTGCCCCACACTCCTCGGCACGCACACCGCCGACCACCTCGGCATGGTGGTTGAGTTGATCGACCCCAAACAGGTCGATGACACTGCCAGCCGCGCCGGTCTTGGGATCGCGGGCGCCAAACACCACCCGGGAGACGCGGGCATGGAAAATCGCACCGATGCACATCGCGCAGGGTTCCAGCGTCACATACAGCGTGCAACCGGGCATGCGGTAATTACCGAGGTGTTGCGCGGCATCGCGTAGCGCCATCACCTCGGCATGGGCCGTCGGGTCATGCCGGCTGATCGGCTGGTTGCCGCCGCGCCCGACGATTGCGCCATCCTTCACAACCAGCGCGCCAACCGGCACTTCGCCCAGCGTTGCCGCTTCGCGCGCCAGTTCGAGCGCCATGCCCATGTAGTCCTCGTCGGTCATGCCAATGCCCGCCGTATGCCGGCAGCCAGGATGGCCGGATCCTCGGCCCCGACGACAATTTCCCCATTCGGCAGAATGAAGGTCGGCACCATGCTGATTCCACGAGCGCGGACCTCAGCTTCCTCTGCACGCACGGCCGCTGCATCGGCGTCGCTAGCCAGATAGTCAGCCACCGCCTGCGCCGGGTAGCCGCACTCGGCCGCGATATTCACCAGCAGGGCCGTATCGCCGACGTGTTCGCCACGCTGAAACTGTGCCTGGAACAAGCGCTCGACCAGAGCATCCACTTCGCCACGGGCTTGCGCCCAGCGGATCAGACGATGCGCCTGCAACGTATTGGCACGCAAGGCAATCTTCTCGAAGGCGTAATTCAGGCCATAGGGCTGTCCGGCTGCGCGCACCCGGGCAAAAATTTCCTCGACTTTTTCCCGACTGCCAAACTTCGCGATCAGAAACGGCAAGTAAGGCTCGCCTGCCGGCGGCGTATCCGGGTTGAGGAAAAAAGGCTTCCAGTGCAGGCGCAACTGGAAATCGGGCTGATCTTGCCGAATCAGGACCAACGCCGCAGCAAGACGACGTGTACCGATGTAGCACCAGGGGCAAACGATGTCGGAAACAATGGTCAGAGAAAACATGGGGGAGAGTCTTTGAGAGGCTGATTGGCTATTGTCGCATTCCCTGCAAATGTCGGCGCTGGCCGGACGGCCATCCTGCAATAATGCCGCTTTGCAGCCGTATTCGGAAGTAATATCGCGAGTAAAGCGAAAGCACGCCAACCAGGGAGCCATAACGTGCACATGGGATTACGGGGAAAAGCACTGACCTACATGATGGTCGGTGGCCTGCTGATTGGTGGGCTGACCTTGGCGGTAGTCAGCCGCATTCAAGACCGGAGCAAAAGCGAATTGACCCGCCAGGCGGCCGAACGCTACGTCCTGTTGCACAAGGAACGTACGCTCGGCGCTATCCAGGGCGACTTGGCACTGGCTAACAAAATGGCCGACTCCGAGGCACTGCGTACCTGGGTACTCAATCCCAAAAATGCTGCAATTACCCCGGCGGCGATGCGCGAACTGGCGAGTTTCCTGTCCATGTACTCACGCAAGCTCGCCTTTCTGTCCTCGGCGGCCGAGATGAGCTTTTATTACGTTGATGCCAAGGCCATGGCCGCCATCAACAAGGCACCGCTCAAGATTACCGAGACCCTCTCGAAAGACGATCCGGACGATTCCTGGTTTTTCAGTACGCTGGCGCAACCGGATGCCTATGTCTTCAATGTCGACTACAACGACACCCTGAAGATGATGGGCCTCTGGATCAACGTGGTGATGAAGGATGCAGGCAAGCCGATTGGCGTGGTGGGTACCGGCATCGACATCACCCAGTTCATTGCGGATTTCGTCAAGGCACAGGATGCCGGTGTGACCGCCATGTTCGTCACCGACGACGGCGTCATTCAGGGACATACCGATGCCACGCTGATTGCACTCAATGCCGTCGCCAAGGATGGCATCAAGAAGGAATCCATCCTATGGAACCATCTCAGTCAGGAGGAAGAGAAAACCCGGCTGCGTGAGGCCATGGCCAGCGTCAAATCAGGCAACAAGTCCAGCGCCGTACTGACACTCGATCTGGATGGCCGAAAACAGGTCGTCGCGTTGTCCTACATCGCCCCGCTCAAGTGGTACAACCTGGCCGCCTTCGATGACTCCGCCACGGTGGGTAGCGGACAAACGCTGCCGATCATGCTGCTGTTCCTCGGTGCCATCCTGGCTGGCGGAACGCTGATTCTGGTCGGTGGCAACCGTCTGATCATCCTGCCGATGAAGCGTATCGCCGAAGCGACGCAACAGGTTGCGGATGGCGACTACAGCGTGCGGCTGACAGAAGACCGGCAAGACGAAATCGGCGAACTATCGACGGCGTTCAACCGCATGGCGGAAACTCTCGTCGACTCGGAGCGCCAGATCAAGTCGAACATCTCGGTCATCTCCACCGAATTACAGCGGGCCGAAAGTTTCGAGGCGCTGGCGCGAACGCTCTTCACGCACATTGCGCCCCTGATCGCGCTGGGCCAGGGTAGCTACTACCGATTGACCGAAGGAAACAGGCCGACCCTGCAACTGTGCGGAGGCTTTGCCCCGATCGGTGAGCAGGTGCTCGAACGGGAAATTGCGCCAGGCAGCGGGCTGCTGGGCCAGTGCGTGCTGGATCAACGGCTGATGATCATCGACAACCCGCCGCCGGATTACCTGAAAGCCGGCTCCGCGCTCATGACGGCCTCCCCGGCTGCCATCGTGCTGGTGCCGATCAAGAGCACCAGCAGTTTGCTCGGTGTGCTCGAACTGGCAACGCTCAAGCCTTTTGATGACATTGGCCGGGCACTGATCGACCGTTTGCTCCCCGTTCTGGCGATGTGCATGGAAATCATCGCCCGTACCGAACGCACCCAGCGTCTGCTGGAAGCCACCAAAGAGCAGGCCGAAGCGCTGGAGACCCAGCAGGCCCTGATTAGCGAAAACGAGGCACGCCTCAAGCAGATTCTTGAGGACAGCCCGGCCGCCGTCACCATGGTGTCAGCCGAGGGCGAACAGGTTTTCGCCAACCGACGTTTGGCCGACATGCTCGGCGTGCCGCTTGACCAGATCAAGTCGCGGCGCAGCACCCAGTTCTGGGCTGATCCGCACGATCGCACTCACTTCATGCAGAAGATGATGACCGATCATCGCGTCGACGACTACGAAGCCAAATTCCGGCGCGATGATGGCAAGGAAATCTGGGTACTGCTCAACACCCGCTGGGTCGAACAGGGTAACCAGCGTCTGCTGCTGAGCTGGATGTACGAAATTACCGAGCGCAAGCAGGCCGAAGATGCCATGCGCCAGGCCCAGCAACTGGCTGAGGACGCCGCCAAGACCAAGAGCGACTTCCTGGCCAACATGAGTCACGAGATCCGCACGCCGATGAACGCCATCATCGGCATGGCGCATCTGGCCCTTAAAACCGACATGACGCCGCGCCAGCGCGACTACGTCAAGAAGATCCAGAACAGCGGCCAGCACCTGCTGGGCATCATCAACGACATCCTCGACTTCTCGAAGATCGAGGCCGGCAAGTTGAACGTCGAGCATACGGATTTCGAACTCGACAAGCTGCTCGACAACGTCGCCAATCTGGTCAGCGAGAAAACCTCGGCCAAGGGGCTGGAACTGGTGTTCGATATTGCACCTGACGTGCCACGCCACCTGATTGGTGACAGTTTGCGCATGGGCCAGGTGCTGATCAACTACGCCAACAACGCGGTCAAGTTCACCGAACAGGGCGAAATCGACATCATCATCAATGTGCAGGATCGGATCGACAACGACGTGGTGCTCTGGTGCGGCGTCCGCGACACCGGTATCGGTCTCACCGAAGAACAGATGGGAAGACTATTCCAGAGCTTCCAGCAGGCCGACACCTCAACCACGCGCAAATACGGTGGCACCGGCCTCGGCCTGTCAATCTCCAAGAAACTCGCCGAATTGATGGGTGGCGCAGTGGGCGTCACCAGCGAACATGGTCATGGCAGTACCTTCTGGTTTACCGCCCGACTCGGCATTGGCACCCAGAAACAGCGCGATCTGGTGCCCGACCCCGACCTGCGCGGGCGCCATGTGCTGGTCGTGGATGACAACGAAAGTGCCCGCACCGTCCTGACCGATTTGCTGACCACCATGAGCTTCAAAGCTGAAGATGTCGGCGCTGGCAAGACGGCGATTGAGCTGGTGAAAGCCAGAGCCGGCACGCCCGAAGCCTTCGAAATTGTCTTCCTCGACTGGCAGATGCCCATCATGGACGGCATCGAAACCGCCGGCAAGATTCAGGCACTGGGGCTCGACAAGTCGCCGCATTTGGTCATGGTCACCGCCTATGGCCGCGAGGAAGTGCTCAAACAGGCTCACGAAGCCGGCATCGAGGACGTGCTCATCAAGCCGGTGAATGCATCGCTGTTGTTCGATACAGCGATGCGCGTGCTGGGCGCCGAGGTAGCCGACCGGCGCAGCGCGGGCGATGCCCCTTCCCTGCTGCTGGAAGACATGGCCATGCTGAAGGGCGCACGCATCCTGCTCGTCGAGGACAACGACCTCAATCAGGAGGTCGCCAGCGAGATCCTGACGGACGCCGGATTTGTCGTCGAGGTCGCCGACAACGGCCAGATCGCGGTCGACATGGTGGGCAAGTCGGCCTACGACATCGTGTTGATGGACATGCAGATGCCGGTGATGGATGGTGTCACCGCCACTATCGAGATTCGCAAGAATCCAGCGTTCGAAGCATTACCCATCGTCGCCATGACGGCCAACGCCATGCAGCAGGACAAGGACAAGTGCCTGGCCGCCGGCATGGTCGACTTCATTACCAAACCGATCCAGCCAGACGAACTGTGGGCCACGCTGGGACGCTGGATCAAGCCGAAACATGCACCCGTCAAAGCGGATGCCGTCTCACCAGCGCCGACTTTTGTCGGCAAGACCAAGATCGCCGCCAAGTCTGCCTCCAACGCCGCCACGACCGAAGTCGATCCCGCCAAACTCAAGGAAGTCTGCACACGCCTCGCCACCCTGCTGGCTGACGATGATTCCGAGGCCGGCGATGTCCTGGACGACAACGCCGACCTGCTGAACTCGGCCTTCCCGCAAGACTACCGGGCCATCGATACCGCCATCAAGGGCTTTGACTTCGAGGCAGCCCTGCAAAAACTGCAAGCGGCGATGCAAACCGCCGGTGTGGAGGTCGCCCCATGAATTTCATCGCGAAATTTATCGTCGAGCGCAGCAAGCTGGCCTGGCTGCTGGTCGTGCTGACCGCACTTCTGTTGGGATTGGGCGCCAGCCTGCAACTGCGCGACATGCGCGAATCAGAGCGCCTGGATCACCTGCAAACCGAAACCGAACGGCGCGCCATCGAGATCATGTCGCAAACGCTCAATGGCAACCTGATGGGCGCGGTGGCCGTACTTGGCCTGATCGACGCTGATATCAAACTCGAAGCGCTGGGCAAACTTCCCCCCAACAACCCGAAGGTGCTGCCCACGCTGGAAAGCATTGCCCGCTCCTACGATGCCGACGGCGTGTTCATCGTCGCCCGGAATGGCGCGGTGGCTTCATCTTGGGATAACAGCGGTAAACCCTCGACCGGGGTGAAGGTTAAATTCCGCCCCTATTACCAGATGGCCATGCAGGGCATGGATAACGTCTATGCCGCCGTCAGCATCGCCCGGGGAGATCGTTCGCTTTATTTTGCCGCCCCCGTTTTCAACGAGAGCACCAACGGCACCGAGGCGATTGGTGCCGTCGTCGCCCGCACCGGGCTGCTCAAGGTCGATAACCTGCTACGCGACAAGGCCGATATCGCCCTGTTGCTCTCCCCGCAGGGTGTGGTGTTTGCCAGCAACCGTCCGGAGTGGATTGGCCACTTGGCAGGGGCTACCTCCCCGGAGCGCCTACGCGCCATTCGTGAACTCAAGCAGTTCGGCAAGATGTTTGACAGCAAGGAACCTGCACTTCTGCCTGTCACGATCGATACCGGGCTGACGCGCTTCGAAGACAAGCGTTTTGCCGTCGCCAGCGCTGAGGTGCGGTGGAACGACCCCTTCGGCGAATGGAAGCTGGTGATGATGGAAGACCTCGGCCGCACCATCCCCCTCGCCGAGCGTCTCTGGATTGGGGCTGCGATCATTCTGGCGACACTCCTGATCGGCATCCTGATCCTGAAAACCCTGCAGAGCAATTACCGGCAAGCGCTTGCCAGCCAGCAGCTCGAAATCTATGCCAAAGCGCAGGAAATCAGCGCGGCGCGCAAGGAACGGCTGGCGGCCGCCACCGTGCGCATGCAGCAGACAAAAGGGCTGGCTGAACTGGCCAATGTTTTTCTCGATGAGGCTCACGATATGCTGGGCGCCTTGCAAGGCGTCGTCTATGTCACCGATGAACAAGGCAAGCACCTGCAACTGGCCGGTAGCTATGCCTGCGCCGACAGTCCAATGGAAATCATTGCCGTCGGCGAAGGTCTGCTGGGGCAATGCGCCGTTGAGCGCCAGGCGCAGGTCATCACCGTCGATGCCGGTCATTTTGTGATGGTGCGCTCCGGTCTGGGGGAAACCACGCCAGCGGCCGTCCTGCTTAGCCCGATTTTGCTCAATGAAAACCTGTTGGGCGTCATCGAAATCGCCCTCCTGCGCCACCCGGATGCCGCCGCACAAGCGCAGTGGCAGGAACTGGTCGACTTGCTGGCCATGAACATCGAAATCGTCAGCCATAGCACCTACACGGAAGCCATGCTCTCCGCCACACTCGCTGCGGAGCAATCGGGAGTTGAGCAACTGGCCTTCCAGCAGGCGCTGGTCGATACCATTCCCTATCCGGTGTTCTACAAGGATGCCGATACGCGCTTCCTCGGTTTCAACCGGGCCTACGAAGAAACCTTCGCCGTCAAACGGGAAGACCTGATCGGCAGGCGTGTCATCGACCTTGACTATCTGGCGGAGGCCGACCGTATGGCCTACCAGGCCGAGGACGAGGCCGTTATTGCCAGTGGCGACCACATCCAGCGTGAAGTGCAGTTGCCCTTTGCCGACGGCAAGTCGCATGATGCCCTCTACTACGTTTCCGGCTTCCGGCGCCCGGACGGCACCCCTGGCGGACTGGTGGGCACCTTCATCGACATCAGTGCTCTCAAGAATGCCGAGCGCAAGATGGACCACATGGCCGATGTTGAGCGCTTCAACCGACTGGCCCAGGGCCGCGAACAGCGCGTGCTGGAACTCAAGCGGGAAATCAATGCGCTGGCTGAGGCAGCCGGCAAACCGGCTCCTTACAACACCTCGCTGATCGAAACCATCGAGGATCACGAGTTCACGCTCCACCCCGATTACCGAATCGACTTGACCGACAGTGGCAAACCGCTACGGCTTGAAGATCTGGTTGATCTGGAGGAACTGCAAAAGCTGTTTGCCGCCTTTTGCGAATCCGTCGGCATTGCAGCGGCAATCATCGATCTCGATGCCAAAGTGCTTGCCTCATCACGCTGGCAACGCGCCTGCACCGACTTCCATCGCGTCAATCCCGATTCCTGCGCGCGCTGCATCGAGAGTGATACCGAACTGTCCCTCCAGTTGCAGGAAGGACAGGATTTCACCATGTACAAGTGCAAGAACGGCATGACCGACTGCGCATCCCCCATCATTGTCGAGGGCCAGCATCTGGCCAACGTCTTTATCGGCCAGTTCCATCTCGGCCCGCCCGACATGGCATTCTTCCGCAAGCAAGCCCATCAGTTTGGCTATCCCGAAGATGACTATCTCAAGGCGGTGGCTGAGGCGCCAGTAGCCGATGAAAAACGTCTGCCCGTCATCCTCAACTTCCTGTCCGGCTTCGCGCGCATGGTCTCGACCATGTCGCTGGCGCGCCGACGTGCCGACCTGGCCCAGAAGGTTCTCGAACAACAGGCCGACATGTTGCAGCGCGAACGCGTGGCGGCGCTGAGCTTGGCCGAAGATGCCGCACAGGCCCGCATCGCCCTGGAAACCATCGCCAAGGAGTCGCAGGCATGAAACGACTTTACGCAGCGCTGGAGCGGCGCAAGCTCATGACCAAGCTGATGCTGGTAATCGCCGGCCTGTTGCTGCTCTCGGTCGCCATCGGCGTTGACGCACTGCTAGGCCAGCGTCGCCTGAGCACCGAGCTACAGCAGATGTATGAGAAGGAACTGCTCGGGATTTCGGCCATCCAGAAAGCTCGCTACGAGTACGCGCAAATCGGCCGCATCGTCCGCCAAGTGATTCTTGCCAGCGACGCGACGGAACGCGAGCGCTCGTTGAAGCAACTCGCCGAAGTCGAAACAGCCATGAAAAAGGCCATCGAGGAGGCCCGGCAGCGCAGCTTCCGCGCGGAAGGCAGGCAGCATCTGACCAAGTTCGGGGAACACTACGCAGCCTACCGGCGCAACATCGAGCGCGCCATTGGCCTGGTCCAGAAAGGACGTATTGAGGAGGCCCGGACGTTTGTCGGCAGTATGGATTTTCAGAAGCCGGGCATTGCCACCAACGAAGCGCTCACCGAAATGGCGCGGATCAAGGAGGATGGTGCCCGGGAGGCCAACGAGCGGGCACAGCAGGCCGGTGCCGAGGAGGAACTCGCCACCCTGCTCTGGCTGCTGGGCGGCTCTGCTGTCAGCCTGTCACTCGGGGCACTGCTGGTCGTTTCAATCCGCCGTCCGCTGAACGAAGTTCGCGATGCCGTCGATCAACTGGCCAAAGGCAAGCTCGACCAGACGGTGCCCTGTCTTGACTACCCCAATGAGATCGGCGAACTGGCGCGCGATGTCGAGGTGCTGCGCAAGGAAGCGCAGCAAATGGAGGCGCAACGCTGGGTCAAGAGTCACACGGCCGATATTTCGAGCGACCTCCAGCAGGCCGCCAGCTTTACCGATATTTCCAAAGTCTTCCTGTCGCGGATTTCGCCCCTGATCAAACTGGGGCATGGCGTGTTCTATATCTACGAGGAAGATCAGAAACGCCTGCGTCTGCTGGGTGGCTATGCCTATCGTGAGCGCAAGAACCTTGACCAGTATTTCGCCTTGGGCCAGGGGTTGGTTGGCCAGTGTGCACTGGAACGCACCCCCATCTTCATTAGCGAACCGCCCGAGGACTATGTACGCATTGGGTCCAGCCTCGGCGAAAGCGTGCCGCAGACCATCGCCGTGTTGCCGGTGCTGCGCAACGAGCGCTTACTGGCGGTATTGGAGCTCGCCACTTTCAGCAACTTTGGCGACAACGAACAAGCCCTGCTCGATGGTCTGATGCCCATCCTCGCGATGAGTCTGGAAATCCTCGAACGCAACGTCAAGACCCGACAACTGCTGGAAGAAACGCAGCGTCAGGCCGAGAACATGGAGAAACAGGCGGCGCGCCTCGAAGAGCAGACCGTCGAGATGGAAGCCCAGCAGGTCGAAATCAAGGCCGCCGAAGAGCGTAGCCGCCTGATCCTCGGCTCGGTCAAGGATGGCATCGTCGGCCTCGACAACAACGGCGTGATGACCTTTGCCAACCCGGCGTCTTACGCCATGCTGGGCTATGCCGAAGAAGAATTCGTCGGCCAGGGGATGCATGCACTAGTCCATCACCATTATCCCGATGGTGGTGACTTCCCGCGCGAAGAATGCGCGATGTACATGACGGCGCAAGATGGTCAGCCGCGCACCATCGACAACGAAGTGCTGTGGCGCAAGGATGGCACGGCGATTCCGGTCGAATACACCACCACGCCCGTATTCAAGAATGGCGTACTGACCGGCACGGTGATCAGCTACCGCGACATCAGCGAACGCAAGAAGGCTGCCGATGAAATCAGGCGTGCCAACTTCCTCGCCGACGTCGCACTGGAGCTGACACACAGCGGCTATTGGGTCGTCGACTACAGCGATCCTGAGTACTACTTTCAGTCAGAGCGTGCGGCACACATCCTGGGTGACCCGATCAAGCCGGATGGCCGTTATCACCTGATGAACGAATGGTTCAATCACCTGGAGGAAGCCAATCCGGAAACGGCGGCGCTGACGGCCGAGCGCTACCAGGGCGCCATTGACGGCAAGTACGATCACTACGATTCGATCTATGCCTACAAACGCCCGAATGACGGACAAATCATCTGGGTCCATGCAGCCGGCAAGCTGGTGCGTGACGATACGACCAACAAGATTCTCTTCATGTACGGCGCCTATCAGGACATCACGGCCCAGAAAATTGCCGAGGAAGAGTTGCTCAAGGCCAAGTCCATCGCCGAAGAAGCCACCAAGACCAAGAGCGACTTCCTGGCCAACATGAGTCACGAAATCCGCACGCCGATGAACGCGATCATCGGCATGTCGCACCTCGCCTTGCAGACGAAACTCGACAAGAAACAGAAGAACTACATCGAGAAGGTGCATCGCGCCGGCGAGAACCTGCTCGGCATCATCAACGACATCCTCGACTTCTCCAAGATCGAGGCCGGCAAGATGAGCGTCGAGGCCATCGACTTCCGCCTCGAAGACGTCATGGACCACCTCTCCAATCTGGTCGGTCTCAAAGCGGAGGACAAAGGGCTGGAGTTGTTGTTCAACCTCGCCCCCAACCTGCCCACCGCCCTAATCGGCGACCCGCTGCGGCTGGGGCAAATTCTCATCAACCTCGGCAACAATGCCGTCAAATTCACCGACCAGGGCGAAATCATCGTTGGCGGCGATGTCGTCAGCCAGACGGATACCGAGGCCGAACTGCACTTCTGGGTCAAGGATTCCGGCATCGGTATGACGCCTGAGCAGTGTGGCAAGATGTTCCAGAGCTTCAGCCAGGCCGACGCGTCGACCACCCGCAAATACGGCGGCACGGGATTGGGACTCGCCATCTCCAAGAACCTCGTCGAAATCATGCACGGCAAGATCTGGGTCGAAAGCGAAGCCGGCAAGGGCTCGACCTTCCACTTCCACATTCACCTCGGCCTGCAGAAGGAACCGATGGCGCGGCGCATGTTCCGTGCCGACGAACTGCTCGGTGTGCGCGTGCTGGTGGTCGACGACAATGCCTCGGCGCGCGAAATCCTCGCCACCATGGCCAAGAATTTTGGGCTGGAAGTCGATGCGGCCTGGAACGGCCAGAACGCCCTGCAGATGCTTGCCGAGGCCGAGAAGAAGCAACTCCCTTACGATCTCGTGCTGATGGACTGGAAGATGCCTGGCATGGACGGCATCGAAACCGTGCAGAAGATGCAGGGCGACCAGCTCAGCAAGGTGCCTGCCGTCATCATGGTCACCGCCTACGGCCGCGAAGAAGCCTTGGGCAATGCCGAACAACAGGGGGTTCAGCTCAAGACCGTGCTGACCAAGCCGGTCACTCAGTCGAGCTTGCTCGAAGCCATCGGCGAGGTGCTCGGCAAGGGTAATCTCGTCGAGACCCGCGCCGAAGAAAAGGCCGAGAGCTACGAAGAAGCCATGACCCAACTCAAGGGCGCGCGCGTGCTGCTGGTCGAAGACAACGAAATGAACCAGGAACTGGCGATGGAACTGTTGAGCCAGGCCGGTATCGAGGTGGTACTGGCCAACAACGGCCAAGAGGCGGTCGATATTCTCAATAAGGACGCGAAGTTCGACGGCGTGCT
>JAVBYI010000011.1 GCA_030824115.1 Rhodocyclaceae bacterium
CGCGTCTCTGAAAACCCGATGCCGTTCATGATGGCTCAGGATCAGGTCGCCCTGTTCTACTGGATGCGTGAATGGTCCGGCGTCGCCTTCCTCATCGGCCTTATCGTCTATATCTGGTCCTTCTTCGTGCCGGGTGAGACTAAGGCCGCAAACTGAAGTCATGTCGTAACGTAACAATCACCGGCGCTCACTTTGAGCGCCGGTTTTTTTTGAGCACCTGCCATGAAACAAATTGTATTTGCCTGCCTCATCAGTGTTGGACTGCCCTGTTTGGCCGATCCATTACCCATACAGGAAGTCACGGCTGAATATGCGCGACAAGCTGCCGACTGCAAGGCCGGCGACACGGTCACCCTGGGCGTTACGTTGGACGAATCAAGCCTCGATACTGAATACGCTGCGGGGCGCCTGCGCATCCGCTACAGCATGGGCTTCAACCATGTCACCGAAGGCTGGAACTGGCACCCTGAAGCCACGCAACAGGGCGGCGACTACTATCGTTTCAAATACCTGCCGCTCGGCTCACAGGTCGAGGAGAAAGGCCAAACCACCCGCCAGGATGCCGATGGCATCCGTCGGGAATACGTGAATCGCTGGCAATACGACTACTTCTTCACCTTCGACAATCCCGACGACTTTTACGCCCGCGATGGCGATGAGCAGAGCGGCTTTGTCGCCGAACTTGAACTGCCCGCCTCCGAAGCCCGGCGTCTGATCCAGGGAGATTTGCGCATGGCCATGCGCGGCCGGCTGGCGCAAGGCTGCGTCACCGAAAGCACCACCTACTGGAGCGGCCTGCCGGCCAAGCCCGTCGATTTCACGCTAAAGAAGCGCTATCTGATCGGCAAGCTGTCCGAAGTGATTTTCCATGACGCCCGCAACGGGAATGTGCTTGCCCGACTTGCTACCCGGTGATCAGCCGCGCCAGTTCGCGATCGGTTTTCATGATGTGCTCGATCAACCACTGCTTGAGATAGGCAATCAGTTCCGCCAGATCAATGCGCTCCGGCGGTGTATAGCGCAAGACCTCGATTCGATCGGTAAACACCTGATGCTGGCGTCGATGTCGTTCGGCGTGGTCTCCCAGGGACTTGGACATCATCGCCTCTTCCGTCGCAAAATGAAACAGGACATAGGCACTGAGCTTGGGCAGCACGTCTTCCAGCGCTGCCTGCCGCTGGCCGCTGGCATGCGCGTCTTCCAGCGTATTGATCAATTCGATCAACTCCTGATGCTGCAAGTCGATCTGGCGAATGCCGGTGGCAAGCGTGTCGTTCCAAATAAGAGGCATGACGGAATGATAGGTCGCAGGGCATGACGGAAACACTGATTCTGGTCAATTATTTTGTCCGCCAACTCCGCTAGATTGCCAAGCTGCAGCCGCCCCTCTAAACGGCATCAACGACCGGATGACCCAAACACCACTGAAACGACTCAAGCGCCAGGCGTTGTGGCTATTGACCGCGATCTTCTTCGCCCTGACCTATTTCGCCGCCCGCAACCTGGTCGAGAAATACGACGACCGTAGCAATGCGCGCCTGATCCACGCCTGGACAGCAACCAGTCTATCGGTCAATCATGTCGTTCATGAACTGCAAAAGGAACGCGGGCTTTCCAGCGGCTTGATCTCCTCTCACGGGCGCTACTTCGATGTCGTCCTCAAGGAACAGCACGCAACCACGGACAAGGCCATCGCCGCCTTGTTCGCCGCACTGGAAAAGCCGGCCGGCAAAGCCGAGCCGCTCGCCCAGGCCGTCCGCTCGATGGCCGCCGCCTTCGATCAGTTACCCCAACTGCGAGAGCGCATCGGCAGTTTGAGCGTCTCGCGCGATGTGGCGGTGGATCGTTATTCGACCCTGATCGAAGCCCTGTTCGAGCCACAGTTGGTCACCATGAGCATCGGCCGCGTCGGCTGGATCTACCGCCAGCAGATGGCCTACATTTTCTTTCTGCAGGCCAAGGAAATGGCAGGGCAGGAACGCGCCCTGCTGACGGCCATGCTGTCGGCCAACGACTTCAGCGCGATGCGCATGATGGCCTATTACCGCATCAAGGCCATCGAGTCGGCCCGGCTGGAAAAGTTCGTCCAACTGGCCGAAGCTGCCGTTCTGGGTGATTACCAAGTCATCGAAGCCAGCCCCTTTGTGCAGGAAGCCGAAAAGATCCGGCGGCGGGTAGCGGCCGTGGGCGCCAGCGGCCGGGCGCCCGACAATCACATGCCCGGGGCCGGCGAGTGGTTCGATCTGGCCACACTACGCATCGACGCCATGAGCGGCTTTGAAAAGCATCTCAGCGACAAGCTGCTGGTCAGTGCCATCGAACTGGAACAGGAGGCCCACTGGGCCTTGTGGGTGAATGCCCTGTCGGTGCTGATCTCACTCGCCCTCGCGGGTGGCCTGCTGCTGCAAATCTGGCGCGGCAAGGAGTATGCAGAAAAGAATCTCCATCTCGCCCAGGCCGTCTTCGACAACAGCGTGGAAGCCATCATCATCGCCGACGCGCACGCCAATATCATCGAGGTCAACCCGGCCTTCACGCGCATCACCGGCTATACGCGCGACGAGGTGATGGGGCAAAACCCGCGCATCATGAAGTCCGGCCGCCACGACCGCGACTTCTACCATGGCATGTGGCTGAAGATCGGCGCCACCGGCAGTTGGGAAGGCGAGATCTGGAACCGGCGCAAGAATGGCGACATCTACCCAGCCCTGCTCTCGATTGTCGCGGTGTATGACGACAAGGAATCGCTGGTCAATTTCATCGCCATGACGGTGGACCTGTCGAAGTACAAGGAAACCGAGGCCCTGCTGGAGCAACTGCGCACCTTCGATCCCCTGACCGGCCTGCCCAATCGCGATGCCTGGCACTCCGCTGTCGACCAGGCCGTCGTCAATGCCAAGCGCAATGACAGTCGCTTCACCATTCTGGACATCGGCCTTGATCGATTCCGTCTGATCAATGAGTCGCTGGGCCATACGGTAGGCGACCAGGTGCTGATGGCTGCCGGTGAACATATCAAGCATCTGCTGCGCCGCCACGACATCGCCGCCCGTCCCGGCGGCGACCGCTTCTCGATCCTGCTCACGGACATGGATGACGCGCCCAGCATCGCATCTTTCTGCGAGCGCATCCTCGCCGCCTTTGCCGCACCGATCGAAGCCCAAGGCCAGCCACTCACCCTGTCGGTCAGCATCGGCGTGGCGCTCTATCCCAATGATGGCAGCGATACCCGCACCCTGCTCAAGAATGCCGAAACGGCCCTGCATGGCGCGAAGGAAGAAGGGCGCGCCTGTTATGCCTTCTACACCCGCGAAATGAATGCGGCCGGCGCCCAGTTGCTCACGCTCGAACGGCTGTTGCGACAGGCGCTGGCCAACGGCGAGTTTGCCGTGGTCTATCAACCGCAGGTGGATGCCCGTACCAGGCAACTGATCGGCGTCGAAGCCTTGTTGCGCTGGAAGAATCCGCAACTCGGCAATGTCTCCCCGGTGCAGTTCATCCCGATTGCCGAGGCCACCGGGCTGATCGTGCCGATTGGCGAGTGGGTGCTGCGCGAATCCTGCCAGCAGGCGAGTCGCTGGCGCCAGCAACTGGGGCTGGAGATTCCCGTGGCGGTCAACCTCTCGGCACGCCAGTTCCGCCGCGAAGACCTGATGACCACCGTACAACTGGCACTGGATGACTACGCACTGCCGGCCCATCTGCTCGAACTGGAAATTACCGAAGGTCTGCTGATGTCCGACCCGGCCGGCGCAGCGGTCATCATGAACGGCTTGCGCAACATCGGTCTGAAGATCGCCCTCGACGACTTCGGCACCGGCTACTCCTCACTCGCCTACCTGAAGAACTTCCCCCTTGACCGGCTCAAGCTCGATCGTGCCTTCGTCAAGGATCTGCCCGACAACGAGAGCGACAAGGCCATTGCGCGTGCCGTCATCGCGCTGGGCCACAACCTTGACCTGCAGACGCTGGCCGAAGGGGTGGAAACGCCCGCGCAGGCCGACTTTCTCGCAGCCGCCGGCTGCGAAGTGTTTCAAGGCTATCTGTACGGCAAGCCGATGCCGGCCGAGGAACTGGAAGCGAAAATCAGTTCAGGCGAGTTCGGCGTTAGCACCGCCCTGACCTAACTCCTGACAGGCACAATCCCCCATTCCGCGACGCCTTCTGGCAGGCGCACGGCATCAAACCCTTTCTTTCTTAGCAGTTCAACCGCATCCTTCGCCATCAGGCAATACGGCCCGCGACAGTAGGCAACGATGGTTTTGCCCTCGGGCAACTCAGCCAGCCGGGTTTTGAGCTCTTCCAGCGGTATCGACCGGGCAAACGGCAGATGGGCAGCTTCGTATTCAGGCGTGGGCCGCACATCAATCATGATGACGTCGCCCTTCTTGGCGAGCTTGACCAAGCTGTCACGATTCTGTGGGGTCAACTCCTGCGGATTACTCGCCATTTGCGCCAGCGCCATGCGCAACTCGACCAGTCTGTCCTCGGCCAGTGAGCGAATCACCACCCAGAAATCCGCCACTTCCCGATTCGCGATGCGATAGATCACGTTCTTGCCCTGCTTCTCGGTCTCGACCAGATGTGCAGCACGTAACTCCTTCAAATGCGCACTGGCGAGCTTCATGCTGATCGACGCTTCCCGCGCCAGCGTGTCCACCGTTTTCTCGCCTTGGCAAAGCAGTTCAATCAGCTCCAAACGCTTCGGGCTGCTGGCCGCCTTGCCAATACGGGCCACCTGCTCGTACAGGAGGTCTTTGATGCGTCGGGGATCGCTCTTGGGTTCGTTCATGAGGTGAATCTTAACCGTCTTTACGCATGGAGCTTGACAGGGATATCGCGCAGCGTTTAGATTAGTCTAACAATCATTAGATTGTTATTCAGCGTAAGGAGGATTCAATGTTTAAACCACTCGTGATCGTATTCGCCCTTTCCTTCACATCGATTGCCATCAAGCGCGGAGGCAAGTGACATGACCACAACCCTGTTTATCCTGAATGATCCGCCCTACGGCACCGAGCGCAGCTACAACGGCTTGCGCCTCGCCAAGGCACTCGCGAAGCAGCCCGGCCAGCAGGTGCAGGTATTTCTCATGGGCGATGCCGTTGCCTGCGCCAAGACCGGCCAGCGGGTGCCGGAAGGCTATTACAACGCCGGCGACATGGTGAAGATGGTCGCGACGGCAGGCGAGGTCGGCCTGTGCGGCACCTGTCTCTCGGCGCGTGGTATCGAGGATGGCGAACTGGTGCAGGGCGCAGCGCGCAAAACGCTGGCCGATCTGGCTGCATGGACGGCTGCGGCTGACAAGGTACTGGTGTTCTAGTGATTCTCCTCGTCATTCTCGCCGGCGCGGCCACCGGCATTGTGCTTGGCCTGTTCGGCAGCGGCGGTTCGATCATCGCCATGCCGGCACTGATGCTTCTGCTCAATGTCGAGGCCAAGTCGGCGATTGCCATGAGTCTTGGCATTGTCGCCGTTACCGCGACAATTACCGCCGGGGATCACTGGCGGCGGCATAACGTCGATGTGCGTGTGGCGGCGGTGTTCGGCTTGTTCGGCATCATTGGCACCTTCGCCGGCGCGAAGGTCGGTGTACTAATCCCCGTGGCGCTGCAACTCGCGCTGTTCTCCCTTGTCATGTACGCAGCCGCCTGGAAGATGCTCAAACCGGCGTTTGTGCCACAACTGTCAGCCGCAGGCGGACTGCCGCCACCGGAACGGAATGTCGAGGTACGCATGGGCCACATCGCTGCCCACGGTATCGGCGTCGGTGTGCTCACCGGCGTGGTCGGCGTCGGCGGTGGTTTCCTGATTGTGCCGGCACTTGCTTTGCTCTCCGGCCTGCGCATGAAACTCGCCATCGGCACTTCGCTGGCCATCGTCGCTGCCAAGTCTTACGCAGGCTTCTTTGGCTATCTCGGCGCAGTGCCCATCGACTGGACCATCATGGGTTCATTTACTGCCGTTACGATTGCCGGCAGCTTTGCCGGCACCCGTCTGGCGCATCGCTTCTCGCAAGAGATGCTGAAGCGCAGCTTCGGCGGCTTTCTCGTCATTGTCGCTACCTACATCCTGATCAAGAGCACGCTATGAGTCCCGTCAAGGTCATTTCCCAGCAGCCGCCCGGTAGGCGTTGCACGCTCTATGCCCGCTACGCCGACGCCATCGCCGAAACGCTCGGCTGGTCGCATCGCATCGTGCATGACGAGTGTCGCGACGCGCATGGCAGCGGTTTCCCGAGTCTGTGGATACGTGATGCGGCGATTCAGCCGGCGGACGGTGTGATCCTTTCGCCCGAGGATATTGGCGATTTCCTGAGGCAGCAGGGCGTGGCGGGCGAGCAACTGGACGCACTGCAGGCCCGCTTGCAGGCTATCCTCGACGACTTTCTGGAAAACTGGAATCCAGGTACATGACCTCGACAGCCGCTTCGCCGAAAAACAACGTACTGCGCCTCGCCGCTAGCCAGGCGCTGATGCTTTCCGCCATCGTCATGTCGATGGCCGTGGCCGGCATTCTTGGCGTGCAGCTGGCACCCGACGTCGGGCTGGCGACCCTGCCCATTGCCGCAATGGTGGTCGGCGTGGCGGTCGCCTCGCTGCCGGCCGCGCTGCTGATGCGCCGCATCGGCCGCCGCGCCGGCTTCCTGTTCGGCGCGACGGTCGGCATCGGTGCCAGCCTGCTCGCCGCCTACGCCCTGCAGGCGCAATCCTTCGCACTGTTCGTCCTCGGTCATTTTCTCCTCGGCGCTTATCAGGGCTTCGCCAACTATTACCGCTTTGCGGCGGTTGAAGCCTCCGATCCGGCCCATGCCAGCCGGGCGATTTCGCTGGTGGTGGCCGGCGGCATCGTTGCCGCCTTCCTCGGACCGCAGATCGGCCAGTGGGGGCGTGACTGGCTGCCGGACCAACTGTTCGTCGGTGCCTATCTGATCCAGGCGACATTGAGTGTGGCGGCGCTATTTATCCTCGCCGGTTTGCGTCTGCCTGCCATGGCCATTGCGCAAAAAGGCGCGGCGCGCCCACTCGGCGAGATTGTCCGGCAACCCGCCCTGATCATGTCGATCTTCGGCGCGTCGGTCGGCTACTCGGCGATGATCATGGCGATGACCGCCACCCCGCTCGCCATGCTCGGCTGCGGTCTGCCCGGCACGAGCGTGACGCCGGTCATCCAATGGCATGTGGTTGGCATGTTCGCGCCGTCCTTCTTCACCGGCGATCTGGTCAAACGCTTCGGCGCACCGCGCATCATGCAGATCGGCTTCGTCCTGCTGCTCAGCCATGTCGTTATCGCCGTATCGGGGCTGGAGTTCCTGCACTTCCTTTCGGCGCTGATCCTGCTCGGCCTCGGCTGGAACTTCGCCTTCATCGGCGGCACGGCCCTGCTGACGCAGACCTATCGGCCCGCCGAGCAGTTGAAAGTGCAGATGGTGAACGAGTTCATCGTCTTCGGACTGGTCGCGGTCGCCTCGCTTTCCGCCGGCTGGTTGTACGCGCGCTTCGGCTGGGTGCTGCTGAACCTGTCGATGGTGCCATTGCTGCTGGTTGCGTTGGTGGCAGCCATGCGCATGGCGGGGGCGAATCGCCCCGCCCTGTGCGCGACATAGTGGAAGAATGCCTGGCGCACTTATGGAATAAATCTGCCGCTGACACCGTCCTAGCAGGACCCACTCATTGAATAGAGGCTTTTCACCATGATGCTGTACCGATTCCTTGTCGTCATCGCTTGCCTGCTCGGCGCAACATTCGCACATGCCGACTACCTACCGAAGGCCGAACAGATTGCGGACAACGTCTATGCCATCATTGGTCCGCTCGGGCAGCGCAGCCAGCAGAACGACGGACTAAACGCCAACTTCGGTTTCGTCGTCACGCCTGAGGGCGTCGTGCTGATCGACGCCGGTGCCAGTCAACTGGGTGCCCAAAAGCTTGAGCTTGCCATTCGTGCGGTGACGGAGCAGCCGATACGCTGGGTCATCAATACCGGCAGTCAGGATCATCGTTGGCTGGGTAACGCCTACTTCGCCAGCAAAGGCGCGGAAATCATCGCCCTCGAACGCACGGCGGCCATGCAGCAGAAAAGTGCCGCGCAACAGATCGAAAACCTGCACCGCTTTCTGGGCGAGCGCCTCGTCGGGACAGCGCCGCTGGTATCGCCCAAGCCCCTGAAAGTCGGCGCTGACGGGACGGCAAGCTTATCCGTCGGCGGTGAAAAACTGGTGTTGCGCCATACCGATGCGCACTATCCGGGCGATGCCATGGTGCATCTCCCAAAACAGCAGATCGTCTTTACCGGAGACCTGGTCTACGTGGATCGCTTGCTTGGCGTGCTGCCGGCATCGAGCGTCAAGAAGGGCCAGCAGGCGTTCGGTGTGTTGAAGGCGCTCAATCCAACGCGGCTCATCCCCGGCCATGGACAGGTTTGCGACATGGCAAAAGCGCAACGCGAGACGGGCGATTATTACGACTTCCTCGCCAACGTGATCGGCCAGGCGGCCAAAGAGATGGAACCGATGGACGAGGTATTAAGCAAGCATGCCGATCTGCCCGCCTTCCGGCACCTGGAGAACTACAAGGATTTGCATCGCGCCAACATGAACCGCGCCTTCACCGAGTTCGAAGGGCAGTAGGCCAGAAGCTGACTGGCTGCCTCAGTGCAACTTTGGTCACTTACCCCGGTTGGCCGTCAATCCGTGGCCGCGCCAGCCAGGGCGCGTAACGCAGCAGATAGATCGCGAAAGCGACCGCCCACAAGGTGGCGGCGATATGGATGCCGATCATGGCCAGCGCCGGCAGAAATACCAGCGTCACCACGCGCACCAGCGCCGCCAGTGGCACCAGCACATACGCTGCCGTCTCGCCAGCGCCGACTTTTAGCAGCCGGCCGGTGTGCCCCAGCGCCGTGCGTGTGATCATGCCGATGATCAGCCCGCCCGTTGCGCCGATGCCAAACGCGTGCATGGGGGCAGACACCGGCGCCCAGCCCATTTGCTGGGCCATCAACAGCAGCAGGCCGACGGGAATCCACAGATACGACACATGCAGAATCCACAGCATCGGCTCGCGCCGGGCGGCCCACGGATTCCAGCCAAAGGCGCGCGCAAAATGGGCAACGGCGGCGACCAGCGCCAGCGGGGCCGTGAGGCCCACCGGCAGACGCAGCAGCCACGCGATAAAAGCCAAACCGGTCAGCACGATAGTGGCGATATCGAGCCAGACCGGGCGCCACTGCCGCACGCCCTTGATCGTTGAGGCTGTGAACCCCGGCGTCACGCGGCCGGCAATCACCGTTTCGAGCAGGACAATCAGCATCAGCGCCGCATACAGGCAGCGCAGCGGTTCAATATCGATAAAGCTCGACCGGGCGAGATGAAAGCAGATATTCGCCAGCGCCAGCGCCCCGATCAACACCGGCACAAAATAGTTCTGGCGCGCCTGGTTGCCACGCCACAACAAGCGGGCCAGCACCATGGCAACCACCGGCAGAAATGCACCATCAACCAGCGCCACCCACGCCCCGCCGCCCAACAGCATGGCGAATCGTCCGGCCAGCCACAGGCCTGCCAGGGCAGCGAGCGATTTGCCGATGGGCGTCGGCAACCCCGTCCAGTTGCGCCCGGCCGTGAACAGAAAGCCGACAATCACCGCTGCTCCAAAACCAAAAATCATCTCGTGGGCATGCCACCAGATGCCCGGCAACGGCAGCGTGACCTTGCCCATGAACACCAGCACCCACAAGGGAATCGCCGTCGCAGCCAGCAGTGCCGCAAGCAGATAGAAGGGGCGGAAGCCGAGCGCGAACAGCGCCCACTTGGCCGTCGGTGGGCGGCGCACGACGGGATCTTCGAGACGAACAAACATGATAGTTAGTGGCTGGTGCCTTCGGACTTGGTGATTTTGTTGTACAGATTGTATTTGCCTACCGGTTTGTCCATCGGAATCCGCTTGAGTTCCTTGAAGGTCGTGGCATCGAGCACAATCAGCGCACCGCCATCGCTCTTGCGTTCCCATAAACTGGCCAGCGCAACTTTTCCGTAGCGGTCGAATTCGATGTGCGCCAGCGTCTTGCCCGGATTGGTTTTCACTTCGGCGACTTTTTCCAACGTTCGCTTATCAATCACCTGTAGGGTGTCCTTGCCGGTCTTGCTCATCATCGAGTCAGTCCAGGCATAGGGCGAATTTTCATGGCTGCGCATGAAGAAGCCGGGGCCAAGCGTGGGAATGGTCTTGATCGTCTGCCAGCTCTGCATGTCGATCACCGACACCAGGCCATCCTTGAGATTGGGCGAGGCCATCACACGCTTGCCCTCCCAAGTCCAGGTAATGCCGGAGCCGAGATGCGGCATGCCGGGCAGTTGCAGGTCGGCGACTTTCTTGCGCACGTCGAGGTTTACCACTTGTCCTTTTCCTGCTTCACGGCTGGCACCCATCAGCTCCGAATAGTCCTGCGTGAAGAAAAAGTCGTCGAGCGGCTCGGCGAGGAAGCTGCGGCGCGGATTGAGGAAGCCGGGCAGGAAAGCACCCTCCTTGTACTGGAAGTCGTGAATCTTGCCGACGGGAATATCCTCGGCTTTTGGGTCATAGCTAATTTCCCAGACCTCGGGAATGTCCTTCAGCGCCGCCACAAAGCTGTTGCGCGGCGAGGCATCGTAGACCGCCGACACGCGCGAGGACTCGGCCCCGTTCTTGTCTTTCACCTCATGCACCTTGAGCAGGTTCAGGTCGGCATCGAGCAGCACCAGCGTATGCGGCAGATAGTTGGCGACGGCGACATATTTTCCATCGCCGGACACGGCGACATTGCGCGTGTTGATGCCGGCGCGAATCTCCACCACGGTCTTGAGGTTCCATAGATCGAACTTGCTGATCCAGCCATCGCGCGAGGCGAAGAAGACATAGCGGCCATCCGGTGTGAACTTCGGCCCGCCGTGCAGCGCATAGCGTGTCGGTACGCGCGCAATGACGTCGAGTTTGTCACCATCGAGTACGGACACATGATGATCACCGGTCTCGACGACGAGGAACAGGTTCATCATGTCCGCGCCCTTGAAGGCGGCGGCGGGTTGGTTCGGCAAACCGCTGGCATGCACGATGCGCGAGTCACGCATCTGCTTCTCGGAAAATGTCGGCGCTGGCGAGACGGCCGTGTAGATGTAGTCAACCACTGCCTTGATCTCCGCCGTCGACAATTTATCGGCAAAGGGCAGCATCTGCGTCGCCACGCGACCAGCCGTGACCGTCTCGATAGCGGCTGGCTTGCGCAGGCGCGCGAGGCTTTCGGGCAACAGCGCCGGGCCGGTGATGCCGAGACGATCCGCGCCGTGACAGACGGCACAGTGTTGCTGGAACAGTTGTGCCGGCTCTGCTGCAAATGTCGGCGCTGACAGGACGGCAAGCTGAGCGGCCAGCAGCAGCATCCAAAGCTTGTTCATGCGATTTCCTCATCGGTCAGGTAGCAGCCGGGGTCTTCCGCCCACGCATCGCCGGTGGTCTGCTGGGCGCGCACGCGCGTATTGCCGTTGCAGATGCCGAGGTAGGCACAACTCGCACAACGCCCTTTGACAGGACGCGGGCTTTGCTTGAGGCCGGCCATCAGCGGGTCGGATATATCCGGCCAGATCGTGGAAAACGGCCGTTCGCGCACATTGCCGAGCGTGTAGTGCCACCACATCGTGTCGGGATGCACGTTGCCGAGGTTGTCGATATTCGCCACATTCACGCCCGAGGCATTGCCGCCCCACTGGCGTAGCTTGGCTTCGATGTGGGCCGCTTGTTCAGGAAACTTCTCGCGCACCCAGTGCAGCAGATAGACACCGTCGGCATCGTTGTTGCCGCTGGTGAATTCCTTCTTCAGCCCTTGCGTCTGGTGGCGCCAGCAGGTGTCGAACAGCAGATTCATCGCCTCGCGCGTCATGCGGTGCTGCGCATCGTCCTTGCGATTCTTGTTGCCGCGCCCGGCATAGTTGAGGTGCGAGAAGTAGAAACGGTCGACGCCCTCTTCCTCGATCAGCTCCAGCAGGCCGGGCAGATCGGCAAAATTGTCCTGCGTCAGTGTGAAGCGCACGCCCACTTTCAGTCCCAAATCGCGGCACAGCCGAATGGCATGCAGCGACTTGTCGAAAGCACCGACCATGCGGCGGAACTTGTCATGCGTCTCCCACATGCCGTCCAGACTGATACCGACATAGTCAAAGTCGGCGCTGGCAACACGGCGACTCATCGCTTCGTCAATCAGCGTGCCATTCGATGAGAGCGCCGTATAGATGCCAAGCGCCTTGCTCTTGGCCGCGATCTCAAAAAAGTCCGGCCGCAGCAGAGGCTCGCCGCCGGAGAGGATCAGCGCGGGCACCTTGAAGGCTTTCAGGTCGTCCATGACGCGAAAAACCTCTTCGGTCGTCAGTTCACCGGAAAAGTCCTTGTCGGCTGAAATCGAATAGCAGTGCTTGCAGGTCAGGTTGCAGCGCCGGATCAGGTTCCAGATCACCACCGGGCCGGGCGGCTTTCTGATCGGGCCGATGGCGGTCGGCTCGGCAACTTCCTGCATGAATTGGGAGATGCGAAACATGCTGCCATTTAGCGTCAGGAATCATGCCGGCGCGTTGATTACCATCAAGTCGAAACGCAGTTTGTGCTCCCTACAATAGTCGTATGTTGCCCGCCGGTTCGCCTCGCGAAACACCCAATACTGTCCTGAAACTGGCAGCAGTGGCGGCGCTGGCCTGGACACTGGCGTTGGTAGGCTCACTGGTCTGGAACCTCAAGAACAGCGAACGGCAAACCATGGAAATGGCCTATGCCGAGGCGCGCGCCGTACGCGACAAGGATATGGCCTTCCGGCGCTGGGGCCTGCGCCATGCCGGCGTCTACGTCACCGTCACGGAAAAGGAACAGCCCTCGCCCTTCCTTGCCCATGTCCCGGAGCGCGATGTCACCACCACCGGCGGCAAGCAGTTGACCCTGCGCGCGCCCGCCATCATGGTGCGCGAGATGATGGACAGCTATGCCGAAATGCGCGGCGTGCGCGGCCGCATCGTCGGCCTGCGTTATCTGAATCCGGCGAATGCGCCCGACCCCTGGGAAAAACAGCAGCTGGAAGCTTTCGAACTGGGGGAGAAGTCCGAAGTCTGGGAGGTGGCCGACATGAACGGCCAACCCAATCTGCGCTATCTGCGCGGCTGGAATATGGAACCAGGCTGTGTGAAGTGCCATGCCATCCTCGGCTACAAGGATGGCGATCTGCGCGGCGCCACCGGTGTCAATCTGCCGCTGGCCCCCTACTACCAACGCATGGAAGCCGTGGCGCTGAATCTGGGTTTTTCGCATGCAGGCATCTGGCTGATCGGCCTGATTGGCATCGGCTGGGCCGGCCGCCAGGCGCAACTGCGCGCCATTGAAAACCAGCAGGCCCACGAACACATCGAATACCTCGCCCATCATGACAGCCTGACCGCGCTCGACAATCGCTACAGCATGGGTTTCCGCCTGGAGCAAGCGCTCGCCACTGTGCGGCGCAACACCCAGCCTCTAGCGGTGCTGCTGATCGATATGGATCGCTTCAAGAACATCAATGACACACTCGGCCATCTGGTCGGTGACAAACTGCTGATCGAGGTCGCCCGCCGGCTGGAGGCGAGCGTGCGCGAATCGGACATCGTCGCCCGCCTCGGCGGCGATGAGTTCATCGTCGTCCTCACCAATCTTGATGCGGCACGCGATGTCATGTCGGTCGGTGCCAAAATCCTTGAAACGCTCGGCCAGCCCTATCCCATCGACAACCAGATGCTGCACACCACGCCCAGCATTGGCATCAGCATGTTCCCCGAAGATGGCAACGACAGCGAAACCCTGCTCAAGCATGCCGATACGGCGATGTACCACGCCAAGGCCGCCGGCCGTAATCGCCTGCAATTTTTTGCCGCCGAGTTGACCGCCGTCGCCACCCAACGCATGGAACTCGAACACGATCTGCGCGCCACCCTGGCCGCCGGCGGGCTGCAACTGCACTACCAGCCGCAGGTAGACGCCCCAAGCGGCCGGGTCTGCGGCTTTGAGGCACTGGCGCGCTGGCAGCATCCGCAAAAGGGCTGGATTCCGCCGATGCAGTTCATCCCCATCGCCGAAGAATCGGGGCTGATCGAAACCCTCGGCAGCTGGGTACTCGATCAGGCCTGTTGCCAGTTGGCCGAATGGCAGGCGGCCGGCATCCACGGTATTCGCATGGCGGTCAATCTGTCGGCCCATCAATTACGTTCGCCGACGCTGGTCGACCAAGTCAAAGCCTGTCTCGACATCTATCAACTGCCGGCCACGAGCTTGGAACTCGAAGTCACCGAATCCGTGGCGATGGCCAACCCGGAACAGGCCATCGAACAACTACGCGCCTTGCAGCGACTCGGCCTGCACATCGCCATCGACGATTTCGGCACCGGCTATTCCTCGCTTGCCTATCTCAAGCTACTGCCGATCCAGACCCTCAAGCTCGACAAGAGCTTCGTGCGCGACATCGAAACCGATGCCAACGATGCCACCATCAGCAAGGCCACCCTCGCCCTCGCCCACAGTCTGGGCCTCAAGGTGGTGGCCGAAGGCGTGGAAACCGCCGCGCAGCGCGACTTCCTCGTGCAACACGGCTGCGACATCCTGCAAGGGTATCTGTTCGGTCGGCCGGCACCGGCCGAGGAATGTCGCCAACTGCTCGGGAGCTGCTGAAAACTTGCAGCCTCGTCAAAAGTCGGCGCTGGCAGGACGGCAAACGCATCAACCTCCATCTCCGCCGGGGGCGTTTGTTATGATGCCAACTGAATTGCCGCACCCATTGGACACGCGATAGCCCGGTACGCAGGCTTTAGTGCTTCAAACAACTCCTGCCGCGCACCCGATCAAGCAGCTTCGGAGGATCAGCCATGAAGAAAAGGCACAGTAACAACACATGGGAGGCCTAATGTCAGGCTACCCAACTGAATCAAAGACAAAAATATTTTCCACAGGAAGTAACTGTCCGGCGTCTATGGGACGCCTACTTACAAGTTAGGCCTTATGAGTAATTACGACGAAAGAGCAAAGGAGATCACCGAGCGCACGATGGCATCTATGCATGCGTTCTGGTCGGCTATGCTCACAGCGCACACTGTTCTGCTTTCTGTTGCCGTCGCGCTTCCTGCAATAAGCCCCATTTCCGATCAGTGGCAGATCAAGCTAGTTGGTGCCCTTGCAACAGCATCAATGTTTTTTCTTCTGTTTAACTTTGCTGCATTGCGAATGCAATATGAAGTAATTGGACAACGTCTCTATAACCATGATTCCGGGTTAACCGAGAATCAGCGCAAGAAAGATATTTCTATAGCGCTTTGGCGGTATCGCTTGATGCGGATCGTAGAACCCTTGACTGCCGTTCTCTTGGTGGCTGAGGCAAGCTTGCTAATGTTGGTGCTGCTTCGGTGAAACATAGCCCAGCCCATCATTCCACCGGACCTGCGCAAAAAGCCGCGCAGCGCCGGTAACCTCCACATTGCGACTTCCCATATCGCCGTATGGCTTTTTGTATGGCCTAGTGATACTCTGCATCCATGGCTAAAACTCGCTTTGATTGGGACCCAGACAAGGACGCCGAGAATCAGAGAAAGCACGGGGTCTCCTTCTCCCGTGCCCAATACGTCTTTGCGGACCCGCAGCGCGTGATAGCCAAGGACGAGGCACACAGTCAAACCGAAGAACGGTTCTATTGCTTCGGCGAAGTTGACGGCGGTGTACTCACGGTGCGATTCACGTACCGCGCTTCGGTTATTCGAATCATCGGCGCCGGTTATTGGCGCAAAGGAAAGGCGATCTATGAGCGCAAAAATTAAATACACCGATGAACCCCTTGGCAAAGTTCAGGTGGTTCCCGACTTCCTCCCCTCGCCGGCTGAATTGGCATTCCGTGAAGAAGGTGTGAAAGTAACTCTCGCACTGAGCAAGAGGAGTATCGAGTTCTTCAAGTCTGAGGCTTCAAAGCATCACACTCAGTACCAGCGCATGATTCGCCGGCTTCTCGACGCTTACGTTGATGGACAAGCCCCAACCCAGCAGTCCACACGGACACTGCGCGATAAAGCCGCGCAGCGCCGGCAGCTAGGCTGAAATCCGCAGCCCGGTTTTCTTGAGGATACGGGTGCTGAACAGTACCTCATGCGCCCGGCAGGCCGGGCCCAGCAGTTCGGCAATCCGAGCCACATCGGCCAACGCACCGGACTCGCTGCGCGCATGCACCATGGCAAACAGGTTGTAGGGCCACAGCGGCAAATGGCGCGGCCGGCGATAGCAATGGCTGACGCAGGACAGCGCGCCGACCTGTTCGCCGAGTTGATCGACGACGGCATCGTCGACATCCCAGACGCTCATGCCGTTGAAGGTGTAGCCCAGCGCGTAATGATTGGGCACGGCACCGATGCGGCGGATGCGGCCATCGGCCAGCATCGCGGTCAGACGCTGGCGCACTTCCTCGCCCGAGATGCCCAGTCGCTCGGCAATCTCGTCATACGGCCGTGGCACCAGCGGCAAGCCGGCCTGTGTGGCGAGAATCAGTTGGCGATCAATGGAGATATCTTCAGGCATGGAATTAGGCATGGAACTTTAGCTCCACGAAGTATTCGCGTTCCTTCGGGAAGGCATACACCGGCAGACCGGTCAGCGCCTCGATCTCGGCAATCACCGCAGGGATGCCCGCTGGCGTTTCGGTCGCCAGCACGAACCACATGTTGAGCGCATGCTGGCGGCGATAGTTGTGTGCCACCGCAGGCAGTTGGTTAACGGCAGCCGTCACTTCCTCATAGCGTTCTTCCGGCACAGCCAGCGCCGCGAGAACAAACGCGCCGCCCATGCGCTCGATCTGGAACATCGGACCGAAGCGCGTCAGCACCCCGCTTTCCTTGAGGAACTCGATGCGCGCAATCACTTCTTCTTCGTCGATGCCCAGCTGCGTACCGACGGCCGCAAAGGGCCGCTCAACCAGCGGGAAACCACCCTGCAGCGCATTGATCAGGGCGCGATCGGTCGGATCGAGAGGGACGGTCTCAGAGTTTGGCCGCATCGAAGTAGCGCGCGCCGCATTGCTTGAAGCGCCGCAGGCTGAACAGGGGTTCGCACGGATAGCCCGCCACGCGGCACAGCCGATCGATGATCGGCTCGACTTCCGCGCGTGAGCGGCCATGCACCATGCAATAGAGATTGGGCGACCACCAGGGCAGATGCCGCTCGCGCCGATAGCACAGCGTCACGCCCGCTTCATGGGCCAGCCGCTGACCGACGGCGCTCACCTCGGCATCGGGCACATCGAACACCACCATCGCATTCGCCTTGTAGCCCAGCTCGTGATGGCGCACCACCACGCCGATTCTTTTAATGCAGCCATCGTCGAGCCACTCGGCAAGCCGTTCGACCAGCGCCGACTCTTGCAGGCCGACCGATTCGGCCAGCGCGGCAAACGGGCGCGCCACCAGCGGCAGGCCCGGCTGCAATGCGGCGATCAGGCGCTTGTCGGCTTCGGAGGTCTCGCGCCGCACACAACGTCGCGCCTGCTGCAATGTCTTGCCGCCATGCAACAGATCAAAACCGAGATCGATATGGAACTCTTCCACCAGCGGCAGGGCAATCGGCGGCAGGCCGGTTTGCATGCCGATGTCGGCCAGCAGCGCGGCCAGTGCTTCTTCGTCGGCGGCCGTGGCGACAAACCAGAGGTTGTAGCGATGCTCGCGCTCGTAGTTGTGATTGACGCCCGCATGCTGGCTGACCTGCGCCGCCACCGCCTCCAGTTGGGCAGGTGGCACCGCCAGCGCCGCCAGCGTGCTGGCGCCCACCGAGCGCGGCGCAAACACGGCGCCGACCCGACTGATGGTGCCGATCGCCTGCAGCCGTTGCAACTCGGCAATCACCGTTGCCTCATCACTGCCCAGCTTTTGCGCCATCGCCGCAAAGGGCGTGGGGGTGAGCGGCAGATCGCGCTGAAATTCGTTGAGCAGCCGAAATTCGAGATGGGCGGCAGGGGGCAGGGCGGCGTTCATCAGAATCCCATCCGTGCGGCACGACTGGTGAAAAAGATGCCGGAGGGGCTTTGTGCCGGCAGGGTGGCGACGCGCTCGAAGGTCCGCGTGTCGTAGATATGGACGCTGTGGTCGTCGCGTGCCGACAGCCAGACGTGTTCGCCGCGCGGCGAGAATTCCATGTGCAGGATGGCCTTGCCCGGTTGCAGGGTCTTGATCACCTTGCCGGTCAGGGTATCGATGACCTGCACCCAGCTATTGTCGGGGTGGGCGAAATTCACCCATACCTGACGGCCATCGGGGCGCGCCATGACGAACACCGGCTGGCTCTTCACTGCGATACGTCCGGCTTCCTGCCAGTTGCCCTTGTCGACCACCAGCACCTCATGACGGCCAATGGCGGGCAGGTAAGCCTGATTACCGGCGACCGCCCAGCCGCGCAGATGCGGCATCTTGAATACCGGCAGTTTTTCCTGGCCCTTGCCGTAGTGCTGCAGAATTTTCTTCACACCCAACTCGGGCCGCCAGGTATCGAGCAGGGCGATGCCGTCCTCGCCAAACAGGCCGGCCATGTAATAGCGGCCATCGGGCGTCACCAGTCCGTCGTAGGGCTGCAGGCCGGCAGGATATTTTTCGGTACGCGGCTGGCGCGGATCGGAAAGATCGGTGACCCAGATCTCGCCCTTGTCGAACAGGGCGTAGGCAAACTTCTGGCCCGGCAGATCGGCAAGGCCCACCACTTTCGACTGGGCCGGCACTTCGGAGAGCAGTTCAAGCGTGACCGCGTCAAAAACCTTGATGCCGCCCGGTGTGTAGTTCTGCGCCACGACCAGCCGGCCATCCTGCGAGATCGATCCGCCGATGCTGTTGCCCGCCTGCATGATTCGGTTGACAATGCGTTGGGCGAGGATATCGACTTTAGTGAGGCCGCCATCACGGCCGAACACATAGGCATGGCGACCGTCACGGCCATACACCACTGAGGCGTGGGAGAGATCGCCCAGCCCTTCGATGCGACCGAGCACGCTTTTCGCCGTGGTGTCGACGACCGCCACACGGCCATTGGCACGCTCGATGACAAGGCCCAAGTCACCCGTGCCACGCAGGGGTGTCTGGGCACAGGCAGCCAACATCAAGCAGGCAAGCAGCCAGCCGAATCTCATGGCTGCTTCTCCTCGGGAAAACCTTCGAGCAGGCGCTCGGCGATCCACTGGGCTTGCGGTGCAGACAGCAGGCTCTTCCACGGCGGCATGGCGGTGCCATGCTTGCCATGCAGGATGATGACCGCCAGCGCTTCCGCCGACTGGCCGGCTAGCGCCTCACGCGTCAGCGGTGTACCCAGGCCGCCCTGCAAACTCATGCCGTGGCAGGAGCCGCAGTCCTGCCGTACCAAGCGGATAGTTTCAGCGGCAAACGGTACGCCCTCGCTGGCACTCGCGCTGCTTGCAAGCGCGCACAACACCAGAGGAAGATATCTGGTGTGCATGATGGTTATTGCTGACCACCCAGGAACACCGCCACAGCGTGCACTTCAAGCTCGGTGAGCTTGCTGGCGATGGTGTGCATGACAGCGTTGTCATTGGTGCGCTCGCGCTTGCCGAATTCCTTCAACTGGGTCTCGACATAGGCGGGATGTTGACCGGCGAGACGCGGCAACTGCTGCGTGCCGTGGCCTTTTTCACCGTGGCAGGAAGCGCAGGCCGCCACGCCGGAATACGGGTTGCCTTTGGTAAAGATGTAACGCCCGACGGCGGCCAGATCGGGATCGCCGCCACGGCGCGCCGCCGGGGCACGCGAGCTGAACCAACCGGCCAGTTCGACGATCACCTCATCGGCCAGCCCCTTGGCCATCTCGTTCATCGCATCGCTCTTGCGACGGCCATCGCGAAAGTCCTTGAGCTGCTTGACCATGTAATCGGGATGCTGGGCCGCCAGACGCGGATAGACCGCGCTCGCGCTCTCGCCTTCCTTGCCATGACACAAGGCACAACGCGTCTCGATGGTCTCCAGCGCCGCCGGGCTGAGCTTCGGCCCCGTGACCTTGGCTTGAGCAAATACAGAGCCGGTGCAAAACAGCAAACTGGTCAGAACGAGGGTCGGCAAGGATTTCATGGGGCGGTCCTCATAAATGTCGGCGCTGGGAAGACGGCAAGAATGCGCGGCATCTTTATTCGCACTCCGCCTTGCAGCTACCCGGCGCACTGCTGCACTCCGCCGCCGCCGTGCATTTGGCCTTGGTGCGATGGGTAAAGGTCACGCCGACGTCGTAGCTGCAGGCCACCCGCGTGACCGAACCCTGCTTGCTGACGACCAGCTTCACGGCACGTCCCTCGGCCAGCGGCACCGGCCCGGTCTCGCAGGAGACATAGCCATCAAAGCGGCCATCTTTGGTTTCCCACAGGCTGACGTTCTTCATCAGCCGATAAAGGGCAAAGTCGGTGCAGACCTGATCGCCCTTGTCATACATGCGTGCGTTATCGCCGCAATAGCCCTTGAAGGTGTATTGCAACTCTTCCTCGGTCGGGCAGGCATTGACCTGTACCGCCGTGGCAAGCTCAGGACAGCCGATCGTCTCGGCCTGAACCAAACCGGTGGTGCCCAGCAAAAGCACACCGACCAGTTGAATGAATGGGGTACGCAACATTTATTCGCTCACCTCTATCTGACCGGACATTTCCGGATGCGGTCCGCAACGGTAGGAATAACTCCCGGCCGCATCGAACCGGCGTGTCCAGCTTTCATCGGGGAACAAGCGCTCGGATTCGAGTAACGAACCCGGAAACAGTACCGAATGGCTGGTGCGCTTCTCGCGATTGATCCAGCGAACCGAATCACCCGGCTTGATGCGCACCGTCTGTGGCTGAAACTTGTAGTCGCGAATCTCAACCACCTGCTCCGCCGCCCACAACGCACCAGCCCCGGCCATCATGATCGTGGCCGTCGCGAGACCGCTCGCTTTCAGGCTGGTGCGCACCCCGCCCTCCGGTAATTACTTGTTGACCTTGAAGTCGCCGTCGGCATCGATGCCCAGCTTGTAGCCGAAGGAAACATGGTGATAGCGACCATGGCTGTGATCGTCATGAATCGCGAAGCCAAAGTTGTAGCTCTTGCCCGATTCGAGATTGATGTCGCCCTCGCCACCGCCGGTCAGCTTGCGCGTGAACGTCACCGTCCAGGTGTCGCCCTTCTGCTCACCCTTGGCATCGACCAGCAACTTGCCGCCTTCCATCACGCGCTTGTCGGCCACATAACCGTCGGTGCCCTTGTTGGTCTTGCTCTTCCACTGCAGCAGATCGTAGAAAACCCCATTGGCGGTCGATCCGTCCTTGACATACTTGGTCTTCTCGCCCTTGACACCGGGCATGGTGCGCACGTCGTTATGGCAGGAGGACCAGCAGCCACCGAGATCGGCAAGCTCCACCTTGGAGGCTTCGAGCATGAAGGCGAGCTTGACGGCATTGTCGGCATCCATCTTCGGGCCGCCGCCGGGAGGCTGCTTCCAACTGAAGCGCATATAAAGATTGGTGCCATCCTGCGCGGCCTCGACCTTGACGGGGATGCTGCCGACCTTGCCCTTGATCGGCTCCGGCTCATTCTTGGTACCGGAAGCCATGCGCTGGCCAAATTCGACCGATTCCTTCTCGTGGCAAACCACGCAGGTCTCGCCTTTCTTCATGCCACGCGCGCCACTGTGATCAACGCCTTTGCGAATCCACTCGATCGGCGAATTGCCGGCATACACGGCGGTAATCGTCTTCGATGCCGCCTTCGACCAATCGGGGGCCGCCAGCGCCTGACCGGCAACGGAACCAAGCCCGAGCATCAGGACAGTCAGTGCAGAGAGTTTGAACTTCGTCATGCGGTGTGCTCCTCTTCAAGATTGCGCGTGGGCGCAGGTTTAAACGTCTTCGTCCGGATCGCCCTGCATGCCCTTCGGCTTCTGGTGTGCGATGCCTTTGTGGCAATCGATGCAGGTCTTGTTCTCCTGTTTCCCGATCTCGTGCTGCTTCTTGCTGCGATCCTTCTGCGCTTCAAGTGACATGCCTTCGAAGGTATGGCAGTTGCGGCATTCGCGTGAGTCGCTGTTCTTCATGCGTGCCCACTCCCGCTCGGCCAGTTGCAGACGCTTGGCCTCGAACTTCTCGGGCGTATCGATGGTGCCGGTGATCTTGCCCCACACTTCGCCCGATGCCTGGATCTTGCGAATCATCTTGTGCGTCCAGTCCTTGGGCACATGGCAGTCGGAACAGACGGCGCGCACGCCGGTGCGGTTCGCGTAGTGGATGGTTTTCTTGTATTCCTGATAAACGGTATCCCGCATCTCGTGACAGCCGATGCAGAACTCCAGTGAATTGGTTGCTTCCATGGCGGTGTTGAAACCACCCCAGAAGAAGATGCCGCCGAAAAAGCTCACGGCCAGGATGCTCAGCATCGAATATTTGGCAGAAGGCCGCTTCAGCATCTGCCATAGACCGGTCAGAACGCCGGCTGGTTTTTCTCCACTCATCTGACTTTTCCCTTTGGTCAGGCGGCGGCGGGTTACCCCGCCGCCGTCGCAACAACAGTTACCTCTGATTAGAAGATGTCCTTCATCGTGTTGTAGACGTTGAACTTGCCGGTCGGCGTAATCATGTTCGGATCAGTGATGACCTTCTTCAGCTTGAGCGTCTTGTCGTCATAAATCACGATCGCGGACTGGTCGGTCTTGCCGCCCCACAAGGAGATCCAGACTTCGGTACCATCCTTGTTGAACTCCTGGTGTACCGCGCGACGCAGCGCCTTGGTCACCGGTAGGCCGGAATCCTTGGCCACGTCGATCTTGACCGGCGGCTTCGAGAGATCCTTGATGTCATACACGTAGTTCACCTCGGCGTTCTCGCGATCCGGGTTCATCGGCATGTCAGCCCACAGGTGCGAGGACTTCGGATGCGTCTTGACGAACAGGTTGCCGGCACCAGCAGTCGGCAGTTCCTGAACCACCTTCCAGTTGTACTGCTTGTACTGCTTGTACTTCGGATCATCGGTCGGCGTGGAGATCAGCGTGATCACCGCATCGCCCAAGTGACCCGTCGCCCAGACCGGACCAAACTTCGGGTGAATGAAGTTGGCACCACGACCCGGGTGCGGGATCTTCTTGGTATCGACCAGCGCCGCCAGCTTGCCAGTCTTGGTGTCGACCGCAGCCACCTTGTTGGAGGCGTTGGCGGCCACCAGGAAGTAGCGCTTGGTGTAATCCCAGCCACCGTCATGCAGGAACTTGGCCGAGTTGATCGTGGTTTCCTTGAGGTTGTTGATATCCGAATAGTCAACCAGCTTGATCATGCCGGTTTCCTTGACGTTGACCACCCACTCAGGCTTGATGTGCGAGGCCACGATGGAGGCTACGCGCGGCTCGGGGTGATACTCGCCATCCACGGTGGTACCACGGGTCGACACAATCTTGAGCGGCTCAAGCGTGGCACCGTCCATGATCGAGTACTGGGGCGGCCAATAGCCACCGCCAACCAGGTACTTGTCTTCGTAACCCTTGAACTTGGACACATCCACCGAACGGGCGTCAGAGCCGAGCTTGATGCTGGCGACGGTCTTGGGCTTCTCGAACCACAGGTCGATCATGGTCACCAGGCCATCACGGCCGACGGTGTAGACATAGCGACCCGATGCGGACATGCGCGAGATGTGCACCGCGTAGCCGGTGTCGAGAATGTGCCAGATCTGCTTGGTGTCGCCGTCGATCAGCGCCAGCTTGCCGGTATCACGCAGGGTGGTGGCAAACACGTTGCTCAGGTTGATGTTGTTCATCTGCTTGGTCGGACGATCCTTGACCGGCACGATGAGCTTCCACGAATCCTTCATGTCCTTGAGCGAGAACTCGGGCGGAATCGGCGGCGTGTTCTGGATGTAACGCGCCATGATGTCGATCTCTTCCTTGGTCAGGATGTCGTCGTAGTTCACCATGCCGCCTTCAGTACCGTAGGCGATGATCTTGGCCAGACGATCGGTACCCAGCTTGAGCGTACCGCCCGAGCTTTCCTTGCCGTCCTTGTCCTTCTTGGTCCAGCTCGGCTCGAGGTTCTTGCCGGTGGCGCCCTTGCGCAGCACGCCGTGGCAACCGGCGCAACGCTCGAAGTAAATCTTTTTACCAATCTCTTTCTCTTGTGCCGTCATGGCCGGCGCGCCTTCCTGAGCAAAGGCCTGACCAAAGGCAGCGGCCAGGCTAAGCGCCACAACCCCTGCAGTAAAATGGAATTGCTTGAGCGTCTTCATCGATAACCTCCCGGTAAATGGTGAAAATAGGTGCACTAACACCTATGGCGCTCAAGCATCAACGTTGTGGCACCCTATCTCCTTGACTACGGTCAATCGCATTGATCGATTGATTAGATAACGTGATGTATCCGTCGTAGAGGTGCATCATGACAAGACAAAGGAAAGTAAAGCAAGTCGACATCCCCGTGGTTTTGTCGCAACTGCCTTTGTTTCAGGAGATCAGCGGCGAGCACCTCGAACGGATCGTTGCCGAAGCAGCCCCGATCTCGCTCCACAAGGAAGACTTGCTCTTCCACAAAGGTGATCCGGCCAGCGGCTTCTATGTGGTGGTCACCGGCAAGATCAAGCTGGCCCTGCCGCTCAACCACAGTGAGCGGGTCATCGACATCCTCGGCCCGCGCCGCAGTTTCGGCGAGGCGCTGATGTTCATGCTGCGCACCTATCCGGTGTTCGCGCAGGCCCTCATGGACAGCACCCTGATCCACGTGCCTCAGGAGCCGATTTTCGAGCTACTGGCCTCTGATCCGCTGTTTGCGCGGCGCATGCTGGCTGGCATGTCGATGCGCCTGCACGACCTGATCCTCGACATCGACACTTTCTCCAGGCAGACCGGCACACAGCGCCTGGTGAGCTACCTCCTGCAGCATCTGCCGCAAAGCAGCGACACACCCGAGCGCGGCCCCATCGTGTTTCCCTTGCCCACCACCAAGCAACTGATCGCTTCGCGTCTGTGCATGGCGCCGGAAACCCTGTCGCGATCCCTGCATGAGCTTTGCGCCAACAACCTGATCGAAGTCAACCGAAACCTGATCACCATCAAGAACTTGGTGGATTTGCGTAATTACTGCTAGTACAGCGACTTCCCCGGCGACTTAGTGCACATATCACCGCGTCATTGCAGAGTAGCAATTTGACTATCATCAAGGCGAGGATGAGGGCAGATACCTAGAGTGCGCTCCACGTCACATTGGGTGGCGGAACATGACAAGGGGGCCCTATGAGCGAAGCATTCACCACCTCGACGGCG
>JAVBYI010000019.1 GCA_030824115.1 Rhodocyclaceae bacterium
ACGTTGATCACTCCAATTGCCCCTGCTCACAAATTGAGCAAGGTTAGCTAATCGAGGTGGGTCAGTTTTGGATAAGAATTTCCTGAAAAAGTGGGTCAGTTGTGAACGGCCGTCAACAGCGGCCATCTTGACGGAAGCACATTCCGCGTAAGCATCATCCTCATGCTGTATGGTGCATGGCTCATAGCAGAGACGGTCCTTGACCCAGTAATGGAACCGTCTGAATAGCAACGGGACATTTGTGGCATTCACTATTTTTTCCGACCAGACCAAGAGGGCCACGAATGTGTTCTCCTTCTTCGGATGCTGTACTACATGGCCGTACCAGTAGGCGAAATCATCGACGTGAATGACGGCCAATATCTCCGGGCCGCCGGATGGGCCAACAGGTATTCCAAATGTTCGTTGAGCCACAACTAGACCCGTAGAGCATGAAGGGGAAGCTAAAAGAGCTTCCTCGACGGTGCGAACTGATGACTCAAGATCGGCGAGAACATTCGGCTGTTTAGTACTTCTTGCGACTGTTTTGGTTATCTCGTTCGAGCAAATAACTGCAAGTCTATTTGTGCAACTCATGATTGGCCTCCATGATGCGCTTGAAGTGATGGATACCCATACCTGCTTGTGTTGTCATTCCGGTACGGCCATGTCTTAGCACTCAGAATCTCACCAAGGAACTCATGGACACCATCGGTGAGTTCGGCAATAGCTGGAGTAGCCACATCTAGTGGCTCGACGTGCCCAATAGGATCAGTATTGAATACAGAAAGATCACACTCAAAGCCCTTCTTCATGGCAAACCTCCATATATACAATCGAGAAATGAAAGCCGGTTGATTTCGTCGATCAGTAACTGGTTGTGACGACGAACGGCGCTTAAGAATCAGTGCGCCAAATCAGTTGCAAATGAGAAGGGAGCGCTAGCAGCTTTGGCTAGCGCTCCCTTCTCTTGTTGTTGCAGTCAGGAAATCTGTGGTTAGAAATTCTTAAATAGCGATGTGCGTCCCACCCCCTTTGCGGCAGCATATAGCGTTGAAGAGCCGCCTTGATTGGGACTTAACATAGAGGATGTCCTCTTTGGTCACTAATACTCCTGCATATGCAGATGCTGATCGAGTGAATCTCTAAGGCTATCCAGTGCGCTGGTATGTTGAGCAATTCATCATGCTTGCGAATCATTCTCCATACCTGCGGTTCCTTTCTCTTGCGGTCATACAGGCGTGCTTATTAGCTTTCGTTTTGCAGTTTTCTGATTGCGTTCCGTTTTTCAATGGCCGCACTCCCTGAGGACGAGCATTGAAAAATTGGCGCAAGAAAAATGAAGGGTGCGTTAGCCGAAGCTAGCGCACCCTTCAAACGTTTTACTCAGCCTTGGGAAACAGGTTGGCTTTCCGTTGCAAACTATGGGCACTCATATTGCAAACTATGCCCTCCGTATTGCAAACTATGCCCTCCGTATTGCAAACTATGCCCTCTCCCACAATTTGAGTTGGGCCACAGATGCGATGGATTCTACCCGCAAGCGCCGACAGCTCCGCAGGCCGTGCAGAAATCGCAACCATCCTTACGGATGACGGTGAGGTTGCCGCACTCGGCACACAGCGAACCCTGGGTTACCTTGAGTTCGCCTTTTTCGCGTGGCGTTTCGAGGATGCCCATTTCGCGGGTCGGGTAGCCGTGCTCGTCAAGGATGCCCAGCATCGCGTAACGGTGCATGATCAGGCGGGCGATGTAAGCTACCGTGGACGGCCAGTTCTGCTGCTTGTTCGAGCCGGGGACGCGGGCCATGAAGTCGCCAAGGGGCTCGGGGTAATTCAGGAGCTTGCGCAGCTTCATGCCGATCCAGGCCGGGTCCATCACACGCATGTCGAGCGAGAGCAGCTTGGTCAGGCCGTCGAGGGCGCGCGGGTAGTTGCCGGAAAGCCAGCAGGAGTAGGGGCGGGTGACGCCGTCGGGCAAGGTGATTTCCTTGAGGCCAAGGACGAATTCCTCGCGCGAGGCGGGGTTGGCGATGTCGACCGTCCAGGACAGCGTGCCATCGGTGCCCGTCTTGGGTTCGTCGCGGCTGAACATGCAATCGAGCACCGGGGTGGCATCATCGGTGGCCAGGGCGCCGAGTTGTTCGCAGCGATAGCGGATGACTTGGGCGAGCGCCGAGACCGGGCCGGGCATCATCTTCAGTTCGCCGTGGGGCGGCATGGCCATCTCGAAGGGCTCTTCGCCAATGGTGCTGGCGAGGACATCAAGTTTCAGTTTGAGCCAGGCCGGGTCATTGGCGCGCATGTCCATGGAGAGCGACTTGGCGACGGCGCCGAGGCCGCGCGGCTGCTCGGTACCATTGACCCAGACTTCGAAGGGCACGGCCTGACGGCGCTCGTTCTCGATCTGGCCGACAAACAGGGCAAACTCGCCATGTGGTGTCTCGATCATGTAGGTCCAGGCCGCATTGCCGTCGGTGAGCTTGGGGCGGCCGGGCCAGCGCAGGCTGGCGAGCACGGGGGCCGGTAGCGAACCGATCTTGAGGCGGCGGTTGGCGCCATCGATGGTGACATCCTGAGGCTGCTTCTGGCTCTGTGCCTGCTGGGCCTGCGGCTGCGGGTCGACCGACAGGACGCTGCCGAGCACGGCATTGGGGCGATAGGTGGCGAGTCCTTTCAGTCCGGACTTCCAGGCCTTCATGTAGAGGTTCTCGAAGTCGGCGTAGGGGTAGTCGGCCGGTACGTTGACCGTCTTGGATATCGATGTGTCGACGTAGGGAGCGACGGCAGCGACCATTTCCTCGTGGGCCTGGGCGGAGATTTCCAGTGCCGTGACGAAGTACTCCGGCAGCTTGGAGGTATCACCACCCTGATGTTTGAAGAGGCGCCAGGCGTAGTCTTCGACCGCGTAGATCTTGTGGGTGCCGTCGGCCATGCGCTTCTTGCGCTGGTAGGTCCAGGAGAAGGGCGGCTCGATGCCGTTCGAAGCATTGTCGGCGAAGGCCAGCGAGATCGTGCCGGTGGGCGCGATCGACAGCAGGTGGGAGTTGCGGATGCCGTGCTTCCTGATCTGGTCCTTGATGGCTTGCGGCAGACGCGAGGCGAAATTGCCGCCGGAAAGGTACAGGTCGGCATTGAACAGCGGGAAAGCACCGCGCTCCTTGGCCAGTTCGACGGAGGCCAGATAGGAACGGTCACGCAGGAATTCGGAAATCTTGGCGGCAGTCTGGCGGGCCTCATCGGTGTCGTAACGCAGGCCGAGCATGATCAGGGCGTCGCCGAGACCGGTGAAGCCCAAGCCGACGCGGCGCTTGTTGGCGGCTTCCTGCGCCTGTTGCGGCAGGGGCCAGTGGGTGGCGTCGAGGACGTTGTCGAGCATGCGGATCGACACATCGATGACCTTGCCAAAGCCGGCATAGTCGAAATCGGCGGTGGGGTCGAAGGCGTGGGTGATGAATTTGGTCAGGTTGATCGATCCGAGGCAGCAGCAGCCGTAGGGCGGCAGCGGCTGTTCGGCACAGGGGTTGGTCGCCTCGATCGTTTCGCAGTAGTTGAGGTTGTTGTCCTTGTTCATGCGGTCGATGAACAGAATGCCCGGTTCGGCATGGTCGTAGGTCGAACGCATGACCTGATCCCAAAGTTCGCGCGAGGGCACTTTGCGATAGACCCACAGGCCGTCGTCGCGCTGGTAGGCGCCGGCCTGCTTGACGTCGGTGCAGGGTTCGGCACGGTGCACCAGTTCGATATCCGCGCCCGACTCGACGGCCTGCATGAAGGCGTCTGTGACGCCGACCGAGATGTTGAAGTTGGTCAGGTCGCCCTGATCCTTGGCATGGATGAAGGCTTCGATATCGGGGTGGTCGCAGCGCAGGACACCCATCTGGGCGCCGCGGCGCGAACCGGCCGACTCGACGGTTTCACAGGAGCGGTCGAACACGCGCATGTAGGAAACGGGGCCGGAGGCGCGCGACTGGGTACCCTTGACGTGGGCGCCGACCGGGCGGATGGAGGAAAAGTCATAACCGACGCCGCCGCCACGACGCATGGTTTCGGCGGCCTGCGATAGGGCGGTATAGATGCCGGGACGGTCATCGACGATTTCCGAGATCGAATCGCCAACCGGCTGCACGAAACAGTTGATCAGCGTGGCGCACAGGTCGGTACCGGCCGCCGAGTTGATCCGGCCGGCAGGGACGAAGCCATTTTCCTGGGCGTCGAGGAAGCGCGGCTCCCAGAGGGTGGCCTTGTCCTCGGTCTCGATGCTGGCCAAGGCGCGGGCGACGCGGCTACGCACATCGCGCACGTCGCGTTCGTTGCCCTTGGCGTATTTTTCCAGCAGTACTTCGCCGGAGATTTCCTGTGGCAGGGGCAAACCCAGTTGCCCGGTGTATTCCTGGGCGTTTTCCTGAAGGCTATCGGCAGTCGTCTGGTCCATGGTCATATTCAATGTGTCTGACGGGTTGGTCGGTTCTGATTTACGGGAGCGGCGAAGCATAGCGGCACCTCCTGAAGGATCAAAGAGAAAAATTTTCACTCCCTTATAAAACAGTAAGTTATGAAAATATCTAGTGGCTGATGGAATTTATACCACTACATCTAGTAGGTTCCTGGAGGGGAAAAGCGCGCGAAAAATCAGTCTGTTGGGGTGTTTGCTTGATGTTTGGCGGCATTTTAAATTGCTGCGGTGCGGCAAAAATGACCGGATGGTGGGGGTTGACTTGTCATGGACTTGGCGCCCAAGGCCACCGATGCAGGGGGTTGATGGCGCGGGTAATATGACCAAAGTCAGGAAATCCGCTTCTTTTGATGGTTTCCATTGAGTGGTAGCAGGTAAACTGCTTATATAAAAAGTGATCTGTGCCGTAATAGAGGAGGCATGGGCCGAACTGATGGTTCCAGCACATTGAAAGGCTGGCTTGGCAGACATACCTTCTCTGGAGATCGGTAACAGCCGCGATTTCGGCGAAGTTCGCGCCGAGGTGGTCCGGCTCGTGCGTGCCATTCGTCCTGGTCACGATATGGGCTATATCGACCATGCCTTTTCTCTGGCCGAAACAGCCAGCCAGGGGCTGTTGCTCGGTTATTCCAGTCTGCTCACGCCCTATCATGATCATGGCCACATGCTGGAAGTGGTTTTATGCAGTGTGCGGCTCTTGCATGGTCTGCACCTGGCGGGCGAAGTTATCGACGATCTGACCATCGACGCCTGCATCGTCGGTGCGTTGCTGCACGATACCGGCTACCTGATGAGCAATGATGAGGTGAGCGGCACCGGGGCGCAATTCACGATTACCCATGTGGTGCGCAGCGCCGTCTTTGCCGAGACCCAGTTGGTGGATGTTTTGCCGTCGGACCTGATGGTGGCAACCAGCAAAGTGATTTTGACGACCGATCACCGTCCGGTGGCGGTGATGCCCGAGTTCAGTTCGCGAGCCCAGCGCATCGCCGCGCAGGTTACCGCGACGGCCGACCTGATCGGTCAGATGGCCAATCGCGAATACCTTGAACGCCTGCTGCTGCTTTACTATGAGTTTAACGAGGCGGGCATCACGCTTTTCAAGGATGTGCACGATTTGCTGGAAAAAACCGGCAGTTTCTACAAGATGATGAGTGGCCGTATTCAGCGCGAACTGGGCAATTTGACGCCGCATTTGACCAAGCATTTCGACCAGGCGCGCGGCGTGCGGCGTAACTACTATGTCGAGTCGATCAATCGCAACCTGAACTATCTTGGCAACCTGGTCAAGGAAGAGCGCCAGCGCCGTCTGGATCGGCTTAAACGTGGCGGCATCGTCGACAAGGCGCTGCACTTACTGGAAACACCATAAAGATATGTCTACAGAAACGCTGAACGCCTTGCAATATCAACATCAACAGGTGATGCTGTGTATGGGTGAGTTCTCGCGCCTGCTGTATACAACAGACCAGCGTGCGGCAACGGCGGAAAGTCTGATGAGCGTGATTACCGAGGTCAGCATGCACTTCGGCTTCGAAGAATCACTAATGGAGGCGGGTGCCTATGTGGAGTTTGACCACCACCGCCGCCAGCATCTGGGCATCATGACCGAGTTGGGCTTGATGATCGATCGTCTGGAGAGCGGCATGGGGCTGTCGGAGCTGGCGCGCGGGGTGGACTTTCTGCTCCACTGGTACGAGCAGCATATCGCCAGCAGCGATTGCGCGCTCGAAGCTTGGCTGCGTTCACGCAGTTGAGTTCTGCTGCGCTTCCAGTTCTTCCCAGCGCTCCAGCAGGACAAGCAGTTCTTCTTCGATGACCGATAGCCGGGTGGATACCGCTTGGGCTTCCGTGGGGTTTTGATACAGCGCCGGGTCTTCGAGACGGTCGGTGAGGGTTTTCTGTTCGCTTTCAAGGGCAGCGATCCGCTCCGGCAGGGCATCGAGTTCGCGTTGATCCTTCCACGATAGTTTGACGGGTTTCGATTTGTCTTCACGCCGTCCGGGAGGAGGCACACGGTCTGTCTCACGCCGTCCTGCCAGCGCCGACTTTTCCTTTTCCCGTTGTTGTGACTGATATGCCGCCCAGTCGCTGTAGCCACCGGCGTACTCCTGCCATCGTCCCTCACCCTCGGCGGCAAAGGTCTGCGTTACGATGGCATCGAGAAAGGCGCGGTCATGGCTGACCAGGAAGACCGTGCCGGCGTAGTCCTGGATCAGGTCTTCGAGCAGATCTAGCGTATCGATGTCGAGATCGTTGGTCGGCTCGTCGAGCACCAGTACGTTGGCGGGGCGGGCGAACAGGCGTGCCAGCAAGAGCCTGTTTCTCTCCCCACCGGAAAGTGACTTGACCGGCGAGCGGGCGCGTTGCGGGGCGAACAGGAAGTCGCCCAGATAGCCGACGACGTGTTTGCGGGTCCCGGCAATTTCGACGTAGTCAGAGCCCGGCGAAATGATATCGGCCAGCGTCGCCTCGGGATCGAGCTGGGCGCGGAACTGGTCGAAGTAGGCGACCTCCATCTTGGTGCCGCGCTTGACCGTGCCGCTGTCCGCTTGCAGTTCGCCAAGGATCAGCCGCAGCAGGGTGGTCTTGCCCGCGCCATTGGGGCCGATCAGGCCGATGCGGTCGCCGCGCAGGATGCGGCAGGAAAAGTCGCGGACGATATTCTTTTCGCCAAAGGACTTGCTGACGTGATTGAGTTCGGCCACCAGTTGCCCGCTTTTTTCACCGGCATCAAGTTGCAGTTTGACCTGACCGATGCGTTCGCGCCGTGCGGCACGCTCGGCGCGTAGTTGATCGAGACGCTGCACGCGGAACACGGCGCGGGTGCGGCGTGCTTCGACGCCCTGGCGAATCCAGACTTCCTCTTCCTTGAGCAGCTTGTCGAAGCGCGCGCTGGCTTTGGCTTCATCCGCCAGTTCCTGTTCTTTGCGCGCCTTGTAGGCGGCGTAGCTGCCCGGATAGCTGGCCAGATGGCCGCGATCCAGTTCGATGATGCGTGTGGCCAGTCGGTCGAGAAAGCGCCGGTCGTGGGTGATGAACAGCAGTGTCACGCCGCTTTCCAGCAGGAAATCTTCCAGCCATTCGATGGCGGTAATGTCGAGGTGGTTGGTCGGCTCGTCGAGCAGCAGTACTTCGGGGGCGACGGCGAGTGCTTGCGCCAGCGCCAGACGTTTCTTCTGCCCGCCGGAGAGTGTGCCGACCCGGGCATCGGCATCCAGCCCGAAACGAGCGATGACTTGTTCCGCCCGTGCTTCATAGGCCCATACGCCCAAGGATTCCATCTCGTGCTGCAGGGCTTCCATTTGCGTGAGCAAGGCCGCGTGGTCGGCATCGGCTTCGGCCATCTGGTGCGAGACCGCGTGGTAGTCGGCGAGCAAGCGGGCAGTCTCGCCCATGCCGGCAACGACAGCCTGAAAGACATTCAGGTCGGGATCAAAGGGCGGTTCCTGCGGCACGTAAGCAAGCTTGAGGCCCGGCTGTGTCCATAACGTGCCGTCATCCAGCGGTGCGCGACCCGCGAGAATGGACAGCAGCGACGATTTGCCGGTGCCGTTGCGACCGATCAGGGCAATGCGTTCGCCGGCGTCGAGCTGAAATTCGGCGGCATCGAGCAGCGCGACGTGGCCGTAAGCGAGGAGGCCGTTATCAAGTTTGAGTAGAGGCATGGGTCAGGAACGTTTAAGCAGCTTGCGGCCTGCCTCGAATACGCTGAGTGCCAGCGCGCCGGCAACGATGCCGACCAGCATGTCGCCCAGCGGCGGCAGGAGAATGTGCAATACACCGCTGTCGCCGGCCAGCGCCTCGATGGTGTGGTGCACCGCCGGCAGGCCGTGGCTGAGAATGCTGCCGCCGACCAGAAACATGGCGGCGGTGCCGACGACGGCGAGGGTTTTCATCAGGCGCGGGGCGGCGAGTAGCAGGCCGCGTCCGAGCGCACGCGCAAACGTATTCGTCTTGCCGACCAGATACAGGCCGGCGTCGTCGAGCTTGACGATGCCGGCGACCAGTCCATAGACGCCCACGGTCATCAGCGCGCCGATGCCGGCGAGGACGGCCACTTGCGTCATGAAGGGCTTGTCGGCGACGGTGCCGAGGGCGATGACGATGATTTCGGCCGAGAGGACGAAATCGGTGCGGATGGCGCCCTGGATCTTGTCGGCCTCGGTACTTTCTTCCTCAGGTTTTCCGACAGTCTCGTCGGCTTTGTGCAGAAACTTGTGGGCCAGCTTTTCCACGCCTTCAAAGCACAAGTAGAGCCCGCCGATCATCAGCAGCGGGGTGACCAGCGCCGGCACGAAGGCGCTGATGGCCAGTGCGGCAGGGACGAGGATGGCCTTGTTTTTCAGCGAACCGACGGCGACGGCCCAGACCACGGGTAGTTCGCGATCAGCGTTGACGCCGGAAACCTGCTGGGCGTTGAGCGCCAGATCGTCGCCGAGGACACCGGCGGTTTTCTTCGCCGCGACTTTGGTCATCGCGGCAACATCGTCGAGGATCGACGCGATGTCGTCGATCAGGGCAAGCAGGCTGGCTCCGGCCATGGGAGGTTTCCGGGGGAGATCAAAGGGCGCTATTTAACCCGAAAGCGCCGTCCCGCCAGCGCCGACATTTACAGAATCTTGCAGACTTCATCAAAGCCCGGACGTGGACTGCGCGGGAAAAGTTGCGCGGGGTCGCCATAACCCAGGTTACAGATGAAGTTGGTCTTGATACGTGTGCCGGCAAAGAACTCGGCATCGACCTTGGCGGCGTCGAAGCCCGACATCGGTCCGCAGTCGAGGCCGAGGGCGCGGGCGGCCAGCATGAAGTAGGCGCCCTGCAGGCTGCTGTTGCGGAAGGCCGTGGTGTCGATCAAGGCGTCGTTGCCGACAAACCAGGATTTCGCGTCGGTGTGGGGAAACAGCTTCGGCAGGGTGTCGGGAAAGTCGAGATCCATGCCGAGGAGAGCGGTCACCGGGGCAGCTTCGGTTTTGGCACGATTGCCTTCCATCATCAGCGGCAGCAGGCGGGTCTTGGCTTCTGGCGATTTCACATAGACCACACGCAGGGGCCAGCAGTTGGCGCTGGTGGGGCCCCATTTCATCAGGTCGTGAAGTTCGCCGAGCAGGCTGTCGGCCACCGGTTTATCGAGCCAGCCATTGTGGGTGCGGGCATTGCGAAAGAGTTGGTCAAGGACGGCGGCAGCGATGGGCATGGATATCTCCGGGGTACAAAACCCTTATGTAGTGTCGTCCCTGTCACTTTCAATGGCAATCAGGGACAGCATAAAGCGGGGCTTGCCCGTAGAATCCATAGATCGAAAATGGGAATACTTGGGGAGCGGCATGGGGAGCCATGAGGAGCGTTAGGCGCAATCGTCCATCGGGACGTGCGCCAAGAATTTTCGCGGCGGCAGGGCTGATTGCCCTGGGCCTACTGATCGCCGCCATTTTCATCGACCGACAGAATGACGCGATAGAGCGTTCCCGTCAGCAGTCGCACGTCCTTGAGCAACTCTCCCTCCTGCAAAGCCGTCTTGAAGGCAATCTGCGCAGCAACGTCCTGCTGGTGCAAGGTCTGGTGAGTGTCATTGCCACCCAGCCGACAATGACGCAGGCCCAGTTCGAGCGTGCTGCCAAGCCCCTGTTCGGCGGACGTTCGCAGTTGCGCAACATCGGTGCTGCCCCGGACATGGTGATTCGCTACATGTATCCGCTGGCGGGCAACGAGAAGGCGATAGGCATGGATTACCGCAAGGTGCCGGCACAATTTGCGGCGGCCGAGCGGGCGCGTGAGACGGGTGAGATTGTGCTGGCAGGGCCTTTGAGTTTGACTCAGGGCGGTGTTGGCCTGATTGCACGCCTGCCGGTGTTTCTCGACGGCCCAGCGGGTGAGCCAAGATTCTGGGGGCTGATCTCCGCCGTGATTGATGTTGAACGCCTGTATCGCGACAGCGGACTACGCGACGAGGCGCTCCCCATTGAGGTGGCCGTGCGCGGGCGCGATGCCCTGGGCGCGGCGGGCGAGGTGTTTTTTGGTGATGCTGCCTTGTTCGAACAGGAGAGTCTGCAGCGTGCCGTTGATCTGCCCTTCGGTCAGTGGATTATTGCGGCACGTCCCAAGGACGGCTGGGCCTTGCCGCCTTCATGGCAACTCCATCTGGTGTTCCTGATCGCTGGCGTATTGATTGTCGGTCCCTTGTTGCTGTTGGGTTTTAACGAGCGCCGCCGTCTTCAGGCAGAGGTACGTCTGTCGCGCAGCGAGGACTCATTGTCGCAGGTGGTCACCACCCTCAAGGAGACGGTCCAGCAACTTGAGATTGCGCGCGCCAGCGCCGAGGCGGCCTCGCAGGCCAAAAGCGAGTTTTTGGCCACCATGAGCCACGAAATTCGCACGCCGATGAATGGTGTGCTGGGCATGGCCGAACTGTTGATGAGTACGCCGCTTGACGATGAGCAGCGCGAGTTTGTGCATACCCTGAGGGACTCCGGTCGATCCCTGCTGAATATCATCAATGATATTCTCGATTTCTCCAGGATCGAAGCGGGCAGACTGACCATCGAGACCATCAACTTCGATCTGGGCGGATTGTTGAGCGAGGTGTGTGCCCTGATGCGTCCACGTGCCCTGGAGAAGGGGCTGCATCTTGAGCTGGATTGTCCTGCCGATCTGCCGACCTGCCTGATGGGTGACGCCCTCCGCATCCGCCAGGTACTCGTCAACCTGATCGGCAACGCCATCAAATTCACCCAGGTCGGTCGTGTCGATGTCGACGTCAGCTGGCGGCCGCAGGAGGATGGACGGCATGCTTTGGTACGTCTCTCGGTACGCGATACCGGGATCGGTATCGCGCGGGATGCGCAGGATCGCCTGTTCACGCATTTCACGCAGGTTGATGCGTCAACCACGCGTCGTTTTGGGGGGGCGGGCCTGGGTTTGGCCATCTGCAAGCGCCTGATCGAAGCCATGGGCGGACAAATTGTCTGCTCAAGCGCACTCAATGAAGGGGCCTGTTTCTGGTTTGAACTGAGCTTGCCCAAAGCCGATGCGATGGCCTGCTTGCCGGTCACGCCGGTGGAAGAGGGGGATTCGGATGCTGCCACGCGCTTTCAGGGACGTATCCTGGTGGTGGAGGACAACCCGGTCAATCTGCAAGTGGTGCGGCAGATGCTGGAGCGTCTGGGCGTGACCGTCGTGAGTGCCACGAATGGGCGCCTTGGCGTGGAACAGTTTGCAGCCCAGCATGTCGATATGGTGCTGATGGACACGCAGATGCCGGAAATGGATGGCCTCGAAGCGACGCGCACCCTGCGTGCCCTGCAGGTAGGCTCCGGTGGCCCCAATATTCCGATCATCGCGCTGACGGCCAATGTCCAGCCGGAAGATCGCGAGCGTTGCTACGCAGCGGGCATGAACGACTTCATCGCCAAGCCGTTCCAGCAGAATGAGCTGATCCGGGTGTTGACGCGCTGGCTGGGGAAGAATGTCGGCGATGGCGAGGCGGCACCTGCCGCAGCAGCGCTTCAGTCTGCGCTTGTGGAAGCGCCATCTTTTCTGCCCATCCTCGAACCAGGGGTGCTTGATGATATGGCCAAGGCAACGGGCATGTCAGTCGCGGAAATCTCCGCCATGATCTTCAGCGATATCGAGCGCATGGCAGGTGAGCTGTCTGGCGCGTCACCCGACATGCCGCTGGAGGATTTGCGCCGCCTGGCGCATACCCTCAAGTCGTCGGCGTCACAACTGGGAGGGCACGAGCTGTCTGCCGTGGCGCATGATCTTGAATTTGCCGTGCGCGATGGCAAGACCGATGCCCTGCCGGCGCTGCTGACGCGTTTTGGGGCATCCTTCGAGCGCCTGAAGAACGCCCTGCCGGTACAGATGGGCGTTGGCGTTTAGGGCGCTGAGGGCGACTGTACCGTCATCTGGTTGATGAACGGCTGGTCGTGTTCAAGGATGTGCTTGTGTAGCCAGACATGCAGGGTTTCGACGAGGCGAAACAGGCACAAGGCCGTGTTGTTGTCCTCGTAGTCGCCGATCAACTGGCTCATGCGTCGCGAGAGTTCGGCATGGTTGTCGAGATGGGCTTGCACCCCGGTTATCTGGGGCTGGTGCTTGAACAGTGTCTCTTCATGACGAAAATGTTCCACCATGAACTTGAGGGCGTCGGTGATCAGGTCAATCGCTGCGTCGGTGCAGTGGCGCCGCGTGTCGGGCGCGCACTGGGTACATTCCGGGTAGCTGACGTGGCAGAGCGACAGGGTGCGATGCAGAATCTCGTGCAGGCGCGCATGTTCCTCGTCGATTTGTGCATTGCCGGTGAGCGGCAGTGCCGGCAGATTGCCCGGGACGAAGGTCGGTGACGCACACGGCTGTAACGCCGGACTGGCCGTTTGCAGAGATCGGGCGACTGGCCCCATGAAGACGACGTCCTGCGTGCGGTGATGGGTCTCTATCCGGTCGGCAATTGTGCAGATGCTGGCTTGTGCCGCCTTGACGTCCTGCGATTGGCTGAAGTCAATGATGGCCTGCTGAAGTGCACTGCTGATGTCACCATGCTGTTCGGCGTGGCGCTGAAAGGCCTCGTTTGACAGCAACTGGCGGGTGATTCTGTCTTCGCGGCTGAAGTGACCGACGACGGCAAACATGCTGCGATGAAAGTGCTCGCGCATGCGCTGCGCACAACGTCCGCCCTCCTGACATTCCCCGATACGACAGGGGTGTGAGGAGGCGCACGGAAGCGACATTGCCCGTACGGCAGCAAAAATCCCATCCAGAATTCGATGGTCCTCTTCCAAGTCCCGCAGTGCGGTGACGAGCTGGTTTGTCATGCCCTTATCGTACGGTTGCCATCCCGGTCTGTCAATGCGGTAGGCAATATATCTCTTTGGATATAAAGATAAATTCTTCCTGAGCGGCTAGGCGATCAGGTCGGGGCCGAGCAGCCGCTCGATGGTAGAGATGCGATCCTTCAACTGCAGCTTGCGTTTTTTCATGCGCCGCAACAGCAACTCATCAAGCGACGGGCTTTCCTCCAGCTGCAGAATGGCGGCGTCAAGATCGTGATGTTCGACCTTCAGTTCCATCAACTGGACATGAAGTTGGGACGGGTCGTCGGGCAGCGTCATGAGGCCCATCTTAGGCATGCGCGGGCGGTTTGGCAATAGAATGCAGGCATGAGTGAGAAGATGATCGGCCGCTTCGAAATCCGTGGCGAACTGGGGCGTGGCGCGCAAAGCGTCGTATATCTTGCGTGGGATCCGCAGTTGCAGCGCGAAGTCGCGATCAAAACCCTGCATTTCTCGCGCGCCGATCCTGCCCGCAATGCGGAATTGCTCGAAGAAGCCAAGACCTCCAGCAAGTTCCGCCATGCCAACGTGGTGCCGATTTTCGATGCCGGCGAACAGGATGGCGACCCCTATCTGGTTTTCGAACGCGTCAGCGGACGCAATCTGGCCGAAGCGATCAAGGCCGACGGGCCGCTGACTTCCGTCAAGGCGGCCAGCCTGATGCACCAGGTGGCCGATGCGCTCGCCCTGGCGCATGAGCAAGGCATCATCCATCACGATCTGAAGCCCTCGAATATCCTTATCGACGAGCGTGACGGTGCCGCGCGCGTGATGGATTTTGGCATTGCCATGCGGGCATCGGAAGAGCATCCCGACGCCGGCCCGAAGGCCGCAGGCCTGATCGGTACGCCCGCCTACATGGCGCCGGAATATGTGACCCAGCAGCGCATTACGCCGCAGATCGACGTTTATGCTGCCGGCCTGATCCTGCTGGAGATATTGACGGGGCAGCGCGTGTTCGACGGCGGCCCGGTCGAGTCGATTCTCTACCGCATCGCGACCGAAAATGTCGTCCTGCCAGCCTCGCCGCCGATCGATCCCAAACTGGGCGGCATCATTCTGCGCGCCTGCGCGCTTGATCCGGCGCAGCGTTTTGCCTCGGCCAGTGAATTGTTCGATGCCTTGACGGCGTATCTGGGTGAGGGGGATGCCGAACGTGCCGAGGGACAGGCTGCCATCGCACAGAATGACACGCTTGAGTTTCTGTTGCGGCGCATGCGTCACAAGTCAGACTTCCCGGCGCTGTCCGACTCGGTTTCGGCCATCAACAAGCTTGCCGCTTCGGAAAGCGAAAGCGTCAACAAGCTGTCAAACACCATTCTCAGAGATTTTGCGTTGACCAACAAGATTCTGCGTCTGGTGAATTCGGCCTTCTATCGTCAGGCGGGCGGTGGCAACATCAGTACCGTTTCGCGGGCGGTTATCGTGCTCGGTTTCAATACCATCCGCAACATCGCCATTACGGTGTTGTTGTTTGAGCACATGCAGGACAAGGCAAACGTCAAGGATCTCAAAGAGGCTTTCCTGCGGGCCAATCTGGCCGGTCTGCTGGCGAAGGAATGTTGCCACATGCCACTGTTGCATCGCCAGGGGGAAGAAGCGTTTATTTGCGCATTGTTCCACGGCTTGGGCCAGTTGCTGGCCCAGTTTTACTTTGCTGAAGAGGTTGGTGAAATCAACAAGCTCATCGAGTTCAAGAAGCTTTCGGCAAATGCGGCCTCTGCCCAGGTACTGGGCCTGTCTTTTGAAGACCTGGGAATGGGGATTGCCAAAAGCTGGGGTTTCCCCGGGGCGATTATCGACAGCATGCGCCGGCTACCCGAGGGGACGTTACGCAAACCGAACACCCCCCAGGAGGCGCTGCGAACGCTCTCTGGTTTTGCCAACGAGTTTTGCGATCAGCTCACGTCCACGCCGCCTGATCAGCGCGCCAAACTGATGCACAAGATCACGCAGCGCTTCGGCAGCAGCCTGCAACTGGCCGACCGGCAGTTACAGGGAGATATGGAAAAGGCGCTTGACGAACTGACTCAAGTTGCCAGTACCCTGCATGTCAATTTGCGGCAAAGCCCGTTTGCCCGTCAGGCGGCCGCCATCGTGAGTGGCAAGACGGGCGGGGATCACCCCCTGGCACCTCAGGCCACTCCTGAATCTGATGGCTTTGCCAAGACCCTCCTCGGTGATGCACCGATCCCCGAACTTGATGAAGACGACAATGGCGGGCCGATCCCCGAAGATGCCCAGTCGGTCCTCTCTTCCGGGATTCAGGACATCAGTAATTCACTGGTCGACGATTTTGCCCTCAACGACATCCTGCGCATCATCCTCGAAACGATGTACCGCGCCATGGGCTTCAAGCGCGTGCTGCTGGCGCTGCGCGACTCGAAAACCGGACAGATGACCGGGCGTTTTGGCCTCGGCCCCGAGGTCGCTGATTTGACCAAACAGTTCCGTTTCCCTCTGTCTGCAGAGGTTCATGATGTTTTCCTGCTGGCGACCGGTAAGGGTCTCGACATCATCATCAACGACATCGACGACCCAAAAATCGCCGACAAGGTGCCCCTGTGGTTTCGCGAACGGATCCCGGCCAAGACCTTTGTGCTGTTCCCGCTTACTTTGAAGGGGCGGCCGGTCGCGCTGATCTATTGCGACAAGGACAAGGCCGGCTCGATCCAGATTCCCGACAAGGAACTGACCTTGCTGAAGACGCTGCGTAATCAGGCCCTGCTGGCGATCAAGCAGGCGATGTAATCAAGCCCTGGCGGGCTGCATCCGCGCCAGCGGTTGCTGATTGATCGGCAGGTTGAGCGCCATCGCTACCACGCCGAGCAGAATGATGATGGACCACACGATGTCGTAGCTGCCGGTGCTGTCAAACAGCAGACCGCCGAGCCAGGCACCGAGGAAGCTGCCGATCTGGTGGCTGAAGAAAACAAATCCCCCCAGCATCGACAGATAGGCGACGCCGAATACCTGCGCGATGATGCCGTTGGTGAGCGGTACGGTGGCGAGCCACAGGAAGCCGATGACCATGGCGAAAAGGTAGGCGGACATTGGTGTGAGCGGCATGGACAGGAAAATGATGATGACGATGCTGCGCGTGATGTAGATGCCTGCGAGCAGATGTTTCTTGCTATAGCGCTGCCCCAGCCAGCCGGCGGTGAAGGTGCCGAAAATATTGAACAGGCCGATCAGCGCCAGACAAGTGACCCCGACATTGGCCGACAGGCCCTGGTCGGAAAGATAGGCCGGCAGATGCACGCCGATGAAGACGACCTGAAAGCCGCAGACGAAATAGCCGAGCGTCAGCAGGTTAAAGCCACTGTGCCCAAAGGCTTCGCGGATGGCTTCCCAGGCCGATTGATGGTGTCCCTGATTCGAGAAATCGCGGTGCGGTTCGGCCAGCGCCACCGAGAGCGGCGCCATCAGCGCGGCGACACCGGCCAGGATCAGCAATGCCTGCAGCCAGCCGACACCGCTGATCAGCGATTGCGAGACGGGTAGCAGGGCGAACTGACCAAAGGAGCCCATGGCGCCGGCGATGCCCAGCGCCATGCTGCGTTTTTCCGGCGGCGTGATGCGGCCGAGCACGCCATAGACGATGCTGAAGGTGGTGCCAGAAAGCCCGATGCCGATCAGGATGCCGGCCGAGAGCACGAAGCTGGTACCCGAGGTGGCCAAGGCCATGCCGATCAGGCCGAGGACGTAGAGGACGGTGCCGATGATCAGTACCTTGCCGGCGCCATAGCGATCGGCAATCAGGCCCGTCAGTGGCTGGCTGGCGCCCCACAACAGGTTTTGCAGCGCGAGCGCGAAGGCGAAGGTCTCGCGGCTCCAGCCGTGATCCATCGTCATCGGCTGGAGGAACAGGCCGAAGCCGTGGCGCACGCCCATGGCCAGCGTCATGATGATGCCGCCGCAGATCAGGACGACGGTAGGGCTTCTCCAGTGGGCATTCATGAAAAGTCGGCGCTGGCGGGACGGCATAAAGCGAGGCGCGCCATAATAACGCCTTTATCCCTGCGACTTTTTTCGATGAACAAGGCATTCGTTAAAGAGCCCGAGGGCGATGATGAGGATGAAGATCCCGTCGGCGTCCCCGCCTTGCCGGCTGGCAGCAAGAACTACATGACCCCCGTCGGTCATCGGGCCTTGCGTGAGGAATTCGAGAAACTGGTTAAGGTCGATCGGCCGCATCTGGTACAGGTGGTGTCCTGGGCGGCCTCCAACGGCGATCGCTCGGAAAACGGCGACTACATCTACGGCAAGAAAAAGTTGCGCGAGATCGACAAGCGTCTGCGTTACCTGACAAAACGACTCGACAATGCCGAGGTGGTCGATCCGACGCATCAAGCCAATCTGGAACAGGTGTTCTTCGGGGCGACGGTTACCGTGTCCGATGCCGATGCCGAGGCGACCTATCAGATCGTTGGCATCGACGAGGCTGATCCGGGTACCGGCAAGATCAGCTGGATCTCGCCGCTGGCCCGCGCGCTGATGAAGGCGCGCGAGGGGGATATCGTCAAATTCATGAGTCCGGCGGGCGTGCGCGAGATCGAAATCATCGAAATTCGCTACGAGACTTGAAAACCCTCCTGGCAACCCCATTTCTCCCGCTCGTTCGTTTGGAGGAAATCGCATGACCACCGCTACTGCAGAAAAAGATACCAAGGAAACTTTGGGTTTCCAGACCGAGGTAAAGCAACTGCTGCACCTCATGATCCATTCGCTCTACAGCAACCGCGAAATCTTTCTGCGCGAGCTGATTTCGAACGCTTCCGACGCCTGCGACAAGCTGCGTTTTGAGTCGCTGCACAACGCGGCCATGATGGAGGATGGATCCGAATTCAGGATTCGCATTGGCTACGACAAGGAAGCCAGAACGCTGACCATCGCCGACAACGGCATCGGCATGAACCGCGATGAGGTGATCGCCAATCTCGGCACCATCGCCAAGTCCGGCACGCGCGAGTTCTTCTCGCAGCTTTCCGGTGACCAGCAGAAGGACGCGCACCTGATCGGCCAGTTCGGCGTCGGTTTCTATTCCTCGTTCATCGTCGCCGACAAGGTGACGGTGCGCACCCGTCGCGCCGGCGAGAAAGCCGACCAGGGCGTTGAGTGGATTTCCGATGGCGGCGGCGAGTTCACCATCGCGATGATCGACCGTCCGGTGCGCGGCACCGAAATCACCCTCCACTTGCGCGCCGATCAGGATGATCTGCTGTCGAGCTGGAAACTCAAGTCCATCATCCGCAAGTATTCTGACCATATCGTTCAGCCCATCGTGATGAAGGGCGAGAAGTGGGACGAAGAGAAGAAGGCACAGGTCGAAACCGACGAAGACGAGACCGTCAACCAGGCTTCTGCGTTGTGGGCCAAGCCGAAAAGCGAGGTTTCCGAGGACGACTACAAGGCGTTTTACAAGCATGTCGGCCATGACTACGACGATCCGCTGGCCTGGACGCACGCCCGCGTCGAGGGCAAGAGCGAATACACCCAACTGCTCTACATTCCCGGCCGTGCGCCCTTCGACATGTGGGATCGCAATGCCCGCCACGGCATCAAGCTTTACGTGCGCCGCGTCTTCATCATGGACGATGCCGAGCAGTTGATGCCGCTCTACCTGCGCTTCGTGCGCGGTGTGGTGGATTCAGCCGATCTGCCGCTCAACGTCTCGCGCGAAATCCTGCAGGAATCGAAGGACATCGAGGCGATCCGCAAGGGCTGCACCGGCAAGGTACTCGGCATGCTGGCCGACATGGCGGAGAACGACAAAGAGAAGTACGCCAAGTTCTGGGGTGAGTTCGGCAAGGCGCTCAAAGAAGGCGTCGGCGAAGACTTCGCCAACAAGGACAAGATCGCCGCTCTGCTGCGCTTCGCGACCACGCAGGCAGATACCAGGGATGAAACCGTCTCGCTGGCCGACTACATCGGCCGCATGAAGCCCGAGCAGGAAAAGATCTACTACGTTACCGCCGAAACCTTCAACGCGGCCAAGAACAGCCCGCACCTTGAGGTTTTCCGCAAGAAGGGCATCGAAGTCATTCTGCTCTCCGACCGCGTCGACGAGTGGGTGGTGTCGCACCTCACCGAGTTCGAGGGCAAGCAACTGGTGTCCGTTGCCAAGGGTGGCCTCGACCTCGGCAAGCTCGAGGACGAAGCCGAGAAGAAAGAGCAGGAAAAGGATGCCGGCGAGTTTAAGGAGCTGACCGACAAGATTGGCAAGAGCCTGAACGAACGCGTCAAGGAAGTGCGCGTCACGCACCGCCTGACCGACAGCCCGGCCTGTCTGGTGGCCGACGAGCATGACATCTCTGGCAACATGGCGCGCATTCTCAAGGCGGCCGGACAGCAGGCACCGATGTCGAAGCCCATCCTCGAAATCAACCCGAAGCATCCGGTGGTACTCCGCTTGAAGTACGAGGAAGCCAAGTTCGATGACTGGTCGGCTGTCCTCTTCGATCAGGCGCTGCTGGCCGAGGGCGGCCAGCTCGACGATCCGGCCACTTTCGTCAAGCGGGTGAATGACCTGATGCTGAGCATGTCCCTCGGAGGTAAGTGAGTCGGGCAAGTGACGCAGCTGCGGGGGCTTGCCCCCATTGTGGGCGAAAGAGCCGAGGTGCTGATCCTCGGCTCTTTTCCTTCCGAGGCATCGCTGGCCGCACAGCAGTATTACGCCCACAAGCAGAATCACTTCTGGAAGATTCTTGGTGCCATTCTCGACCAGCCGCTGGCCGGGATGGATTACACGGCCCGAGTGAATGTGGTTCAACAGGCTGGTATGGCGATTTGGGATGTCTATGCCGCCTGTGAGCGGCAGGGCAGTCTGGATAGTGCCATCCGGCAAGGAGAGCCGAATGATTTGTCGGCGCTGGTGAGACGGCATGCCATCCGGCGAGTGTGCTTCAACGGCCAGACACCGGGGAAATTTGCCGCCTCACTGGCTGCCTTGGGCGTCGAAACGCGCATCCTTCCCTCTACCAGTCCAGCCAATGCGACCTGGAATTTCGAACGCAAGTTGGCAGCGTGGCGCGAGGGTTTGTCTGTTTAGCCAATTTTGCGCTGCAAAATGCGAAAATTCATGCGGCGCCCATCCACTTTGCGGAGCAAAACATGTTGCCCAAATTCTCAGCTTTCCCCGGCATAGCAGGTCCGGTTGTCACGATCGTCATGGACGGCTACGGCCTGCCGAAGAGTGATACCGGTAGCGCCATTGCGGCGGCGCGCAAACCGGTGCTCGACCGTCTGTTTGCCAACTGCGCCCACATTCGTCTGCGCGCCCACGGCACGGCGGTCGGCATGCCTTCTGACGACGACATGGGCAACTCCGAGGTTGGCCACAATGCGATTGGTGCCGGTCAGGTTTATGCACAGGGCGCCGCGCTGGTGGCCGATGCCATCGCTTCGGGAGCGATCTGGGCAGGGCAGGCGTGGCGCGAGATCATTGCCGGTGCCAAGGCGGGGCGGGGGGTGGTCCACTTCATCGGTTTGTTCTCCGATGGCAATGTGCATAGCCACATCGATCATCTTAAAGCGTTGGTAGTGCGCGCCAAGGAGGAGGGCATTGCGATGGTGCGCATCCACGTCCTGCTCGATGGCCGTGATGTGCCAGAGACCAGCGCCTTGGATTACGTCGAGCCCTTTGAGGCTTTCCTGGCCGGACTCAATACGCAGGCTTTCGATGCGCGCATCGCCTCGGGCGGTGGGCGGCAGAACATCACAATGGATCGCTACGAGGCCAACTGGACGATGGTTGAAAAAGGTTGGCGCACGCATGTGCTTGGCGAGGGAGATCGCTTTCCCGATTGCACCACGGCCGTCAAGACGCTGCGCGAGAAACATCCGGGCACCATCGACCAGGATCTGCCGCCCTTCGTGATCGCGGCCGACGGCAAGCCAGTCGGCACCATCGAGGATGGCGATTCGGTAGTGTTCTTCAATTTTCGCGGGGATCGCGCCATCGAGATTACGCGCGCCTTTGAGGAGGCGGCCCTCGACAAGTTTGACCGCGTGCGCGTCCCGAAAATCACCTATGCCGGCATGCTGCAATACGATGGCGACCTCAAGTTGCCCAAGCGTTTTCTCGTCGCGCCGCCGGCGATTCGCGACACGGCGGGCGAGTGGTTCGCGAAATCGGGGATCAAACAATTTGCCTGCTCGGAAACGCAGAAGTTCGGCCATGTGACGTATTTCTGGAACGGCAACCGTTCCAACAAGTTCGAGGGCGAAACCTGGCAGGAAGTGCCCAGCGATGTCGTGCCTTTCGAGCAGCGGCCGTGGATGAAGGCGGCTGAAATCACCGACGCAATGATTGCGGCCTTGCAGACGGGTCAGTACCGGACGTTGCGTTGCAACTATGCCAATGGCGACATGGTGGGCCATACCGGAAACTTCCGTGCGGCCACCATGTCCATCGAGGCAGTCGATCTGGCCTTGTCGCGTCTCCTGCCAGCCATTGATGCGGCAGGCGGTATTGCGTTGATTACGGCCGACCACGGCAATGCCGACGAGATGTACGAAGTCGACAAAAAGACCAAACAGCCGGCGACCAACCCCGATGGAAGCTACAAAGCCAAGACCGCCCATACGCTGAATCCCGTGCCGTTGATCCTCTATGACAACGTAACAGGCGGCAAGCTGGCGCTGAAGCAGACCGAGACCGCCGGTCTCTCGAATATCGCGGCAACCACGGCCAACCTGCTCGGTTTCGAGAAGCATGCCAGTTGGGATGAAAGCCTGCTGATAGTGAAGTAATGGCGTTATAGTCCCGCTTCATGAACGCAAAAACAGACAAGCCGGCCGAGCACCGTCTGACCTTGCAAGAGGTCATTGATGCACTGATCGAATCAGGACGCGTCCCCAAGGCGGAGGCCGAGGTCTTCCGTCAGGAGCGTCGTTACTATCGCGGTTCAGCGCACCCGCTCACGGTGATTGCCGAGCAGCGCTGGAAATCCCCCGAGCTGCCGCACAAACTGCTCGACCTCGATACGCTGACCGAATGGCTGGCCGAATGGTCGGGGTTGCCTTACTACCATATCGATCCGCTCAAGGTGAATTTGTCCGCCGTGACGGATGTGATGAGCAGCAACTACGCCACGCGTTTTCGCATCCTGCCGGTCGAGGCAAAAGCCACAGAAGTTACGATTGCTACCGCCGAACCCTTCATCCGTAGCTGGGAAACCGAGCTCAAGCCGATCCTGAAGAAGGAAATCCGCCTCGTCATCGCCAACCCCGAGGACATCGCCCGCTATCAGGTCGAGTTCTACAACATGGCGAAGTCGATCAAGGGCGCGATGAAGCGCGGCGACGTCGCCGGCACGGGCATCTCGAACTTCGAACAACTGGTCGAACTGGGTAAGACCAAGGGCACGCTCGATGCCAACGACCAGCATGTGGTGCGCATCGTCGACTGGCTGTGGCAATACGCCTTTGAACAGCGCGCTTCCGACATCCACATCGAGCCGCGCCGCGACATGGGACTGGTGCGCTTCCGTATCGACGGCGTGCTGCATCAGGTCTATCAGATTCCCACGCCGGTGCTGAATGCGATGACCAGCCGCATCAAGATTCTCGGGCGCATGGACGTGGTCGAGAAGCGTCGCCCGCAGGACGGCCGCATCAAGACACGTTCGCCCGACGGGCAGGAAATCGAGTTGCGTTTGTCGACCTTGCCGACTGCGTTTGGCGAGAAGCTGGTGATGCGCATCTTCGACCCGGAAGTGCTGGTGCGCGACTTTGCCGACCTCGGTTTTTCCACCGAGGATGCCGAGCGTTGGCAGAGCATGACGACGAAGCCGAATGGCATCATCCTTGTCACCGGCCCGACCGGTTCCGGCAAAACGACGACGTTGTATTCGACGCTCAAGCAACTGGCGACCAACGAGGTCAACGTTTGCACCCTCGAAGACCCGATCGAGATGATCGAGCCGGCCTTCAATCAGGTGCAGGTCGTGGCCGACATCGGCATGGATTTCGCCACCGGCATCCGTGCCCTGATGCGTCAGGACCCCGACATCATCATGGTCGGCGAGATTCGCGACATCGAAACTGCCGAGATGGCGATTCAGGCAGCGCTGACCGGCCACCTCGTGTTGTCGACACTGCACACCAACGATGCGCCGACGGCGATTACGCGGCTGCTTGATCTTGGCGTGCCGCCCTATCTGCTGCAATCCACCGTGCTGGGCGTGATGGCGCAGCGCTTGGTGCGTACGCTGTGCCCGCACTGCAAGCAGCCGGGGGGCTTGCGCGCCGAAGACGAAACCATGTGGCAGGGCCTCGTGGCGCCGTGGAAGTCCAAGAAGCCCGAACAGATTTATCACCCGGTCGGCTGCCTCGAATGCCGCATGACCGGCTACATGGGCCGCGTGGGCATCTACGAAATCATGCCGATGGTGACGGAACTCAAATCCATGGTGACGGCGCACACCGATCTGGTGCAACTGCGCGAACGCGCCTTCAAGACTGGCATGCAGCCTCTGCGTATCTCGGGTGCGCGCAAGGTCGCGGCCGGATTGACGACCATGGAAGAGGTACTGAAAGTCGCCCCGCCGCTGCAGGAACTGTCGAAGCCGGTTTAGTAGCGCGCTTCAGTTTGCCCGTAAAACGGCGGCCAGCGGCCGACGAGGTTTTCCAGCAGGATCAGTTCGGCGTCGGTGTGGTTGATGATGGGGGCAGTAACCATCATTGAGGGCATTTTCATGTCGTCCGAAATCCACAGCGGATGATCGTGATGGGATGTTTTCACGATCTCGCGTTCCTGCGGGGCAGCGGTGGGGATGACTTCGGCGGTGCCGTAGCAGAGGCAGAAATAGGTTTGTGCCGTCCCGCCAGCGCCGACATTTACGTTTTCCTCGATGTAACAGGCGGTGCCGCGAATGCCGATGGTGGCGGTGGAAAACCTGATCTCGCGATTCGCTTTGCCAAACACCGACAGGATGCGGCCGTTCAGCACGCGCATGAAGTCGGCCATGCTTTTGCCAAAGCTGACGGTGCTACCGCCGCGTTGCAGGAAGGCATCCTGGCCGATGACGTAGGTGGCTTCGCCATCCTTGCCGGTGACGACGGTGTCGCCGGGCAGGATCAACTGGCCCTGACGTGCCGGCTGACCATTCACGCTGACTTGTCCTGTGAGCTTGTGCAAGCCGGGGGGCACCGGATTGTTGCCAGCGGCGAGGGCGCGTTGCAGGAAGCCCATGACCCCGCCGGCAGAGAGCAGGCCGGCCGCACCGAGTTTTTTCAGCAGTTGGCGACGACGGTTCATCATGTCCCCTTGCGACGAATGCAGTCGACGTAGGCTACACCATCGGGCGGGCGACGGTTGCGCTGGGCTTCCCAGAGCATTTCGCCGAGACATTCCAGCACATCATGCAGGGCGGCATGATGGTCGCCGTATTGCGAACGCCGACTTTCGAAGGCGGCGCGAATGCCAGGCGGCTGGTCGATGGAGAGTTGCTCTTCGATGGCGAGGTGCAGCGAGAGATGGAGGAAGGGATTCATGGTGCCATCTTCGGGCGTCCAGTCGCGCTGCAAGGCTTCTGGGTGAGTGATGATCTCGTGATACTCCGGGTGCAGGGCGACGATGTCGGCCGCGATGGTTTCGAGCGGCGTGGCTGGCAAACCCGCCTGACGCTTCTTCCAGGCGTCGATGAGAAACTGGCGGGCTTGATCGCGGCTCGGGTTAAACATCTGTTTTCTCCTTGAAACTGCACAGGTCGCGAATCACGCAGCGCCAGCACTCGGGCTTGCGGGCCTTGCAGACATAGCGGCCATGCAGGATCAGCCAGTGGTGGGCGTGCAGCCGATAGTCAGCCGGGACGGCCTTGAGCAGTTTGCGTTCGACTTCGTCAACGTCTTTCCCCGGTGCGAGGCCGGTGCGATTGCCGAGACGAAAGATGTGGGTGTCGACGGCAATGGTCGGTTCGCCGAACACGACATTGAGGACGACGTTGGCCGTCTTGCGACCGACGCCGGGCAGGGCTTCGAGGGCGGCGCGATCATGCGGCACTTCGCCACCGTGCTTTTCCAGCAGCAGGCGGGCGGTGGCGATGACGTTCTTTGCCTTGGTCTTGTAAAGCCCGATGGTCTTGATGGTGTCCGCCAGCTTCTCCTCGCCGAGCGCGACCATTTTTTTTGGCGTCGGCGCGGCACCGAAGAGTGCCGGTGTGGCGAGGTTGACGCTCTTGTCGGTCGCCTGTGCCGAGAGAATGACCGCGACCAGCAACTGGAAGGGCGAGGCGTAGTCGAGTTCGGTTTTGGGTGCCGGGTCGATGGCCGCAAGGCGGCGGAACAGTTCGACCCGGTCGGCAACTTTCATTGCATCAGACCATTAAGCGCTGGCCGCTGCCTGTTGCTGAATGCGCATGCGTGCCTTGGCGCGTTCGTTGGCGCGGTATTCGAGCCAGTTGCGGCCAGCGACCATCAGGCCAAGGACGAAGAAGGCACCGGGTGGCAGGATGAAGAGCAGGAAACCCGGGTAGTCCTCGGGAAGAATTTGCCAGGCACTGGCGCCGGGGATGATCATCTCGATACCGGCGAACAGAGTGCCCTGACCGACGAATTCGCGGATGGCGCCCAAGAGGCCGATGACCCAGACAAAGCCAACACCCATCATCACGCCATCGAAGGCGGAGAGGCCGGCCGGATTCTTCGCGGCAAAGGCTTCGACACGGGCGAGCACGATGCAGTTGACGACAATCAGCGGGATGAAGATGCCGAGCACCAGATAGAGATCGTGCAGCCAGGCGTTCATGGTCATGTCCACCACGGTGACTAGCGCAGCGATGATGAGGATGAAGATCGGGATGCGGATTTCATAGGGAATGAAGCCGCGCAGGGTCGAGACGATCAGGCTCGACATGCCCATCACCAGGATGGTGGCAAGGCCAAGGCTGACGGCATTGACCATGGTGGTGCTGACGGCCAGCAGCGAACAGAGGCCGAGCATCTGGCCGAGTACCGGATTCTGGTTCCAGAGACCGTTCTGGATGATGGGGCGGAGTTGGCTCATGGCGACCTCTACTTTTCTTCGTAACGGGCGGTGGCGGGCAGCGCATAAAGTGCTGCGGCATGGTCGTTGGCCCAAGCGAGGCCACGGCCGGCGGCCTTCGTCACCGCACGGGCGGAAATCGTGGCGCCGGTACGCTGGTCAAACACGCCGCCATCCTTTTTCACGCGCCATTTGTCCTGCGGTACCTCGCTGAATCCGATCTGGTTGAACTGGCTGATCCACGGCTTGGCCTTGTTCTTGTCTTTTTTCGGATCGATGTAGTCGCCCAGCCCCGGGGTTTCCTTATGGGCTGTGACGCGAACGGCAGCAAGACGGCCATCGGCGCGGACGGCGACGATCAGGCGCACCTCGCCTGAATAGCCATCGCTGGCGGCCGCTTCGAACACCAGTGCAGCCGGTTCGCCGGCCTTGCGTGCCCGGTAAAGCTGCGTTGGCTCGGGCAGGCCGAGTGCGGGCAACGCTGGCAGGGTGATCGCATCGGCAAGCATGTCGTTGTCGTAGGCATCGGCGGGTAACACGTCGGCAATTGTGCGTCGCTTGGCGTCGAGGGCCGTGGCATCAAGGACAGGTTTGGTCAGTTGATACACGCCGGCCATCAGGGCGGTGAAGGCCAGCGTGAAGACCAGCAGGATGAAGGCGGTGCGTGCCGAGATACGCACGACGCCCGATTCCTGCGGGGGCGGCAGTTCAATCTCGGGCGCAGTGTCAGGCGTACTCATGGTGACGGCTTCCGGGGGTGGCCGAAGACCTTGGGCTGGGTGCCCATGTCGATCAGCGGGACGGCAAGGTTCATCAGCAGGATGGCGAAGGCCATGCCGTCGGGATAGGCACCAAAGCTGCGGATGATCCAGGTAAGCAGCGCGACGCCGGCCGCGAAGATCAACTTGCCGAGCGGGGTGGTGGCGCCGGAAACCGGATCGGTGGCGATGAAGAAGGCGCCGAGCATGGCACCGCCGGTGAAGAGATGGAAATTCGGGCCGACGAAGCGTTCGGGGGATGCAATGTTGAACACGGTGGCGATCAGGCCGAGGGTGATGATGAAGGCGACCGGCACATGCCAGGTGATGATGCGCTGCTGGATCAGCCACAGGCCACCGAGCAGGTAGCCGGCCGCGACCCACTCCCAGCCGCGGCCGCCGACATTGCCAAAGCTTGGGTTGGAGCCGAGGATGCCAGCGATGGTGGCGTTTTGTACCGGGTCGCGCAGGATGGTGCGCAGGGCATCCAGGGGCGTGGCCATCACGATGGCATCAAGATGACGGTCACTGCCGAAAATGGCCTGCAGCATCGGCGCGAAGGCATTCAATTCCGCGCCCGGCCATTGCGACATGAGTTGCGGGTAGGCGACGATCATCGCGCAGAAGGCGACCATCGCCGGGTTGAATGGGTTTTGTCCGAGACCACCGTAAAGATGCTTGGCAATCACGATGGCGATCAGCACGCCCGTGACCATCAGCCACCAGGGCGCGATGGGCGGGAAGGTCAGGGCCACCAGCCAGGCCGTGACGAGGGCACTGCCGTCGGTCAGGAACAGCATCACCGGCTTGTTGCGCAGTTGCAGGACGATGGCCTCGGCGATGAGGGCGGTGACGGAGGCCAGTGCGATCTGCACTAGGATGGCGGCGCCGAAGAACCAGACATAGGCGGCAATGCCGGGCAGCAGGGCGACCAGCACCTTGAGCATCACGGTGCGCACGCTGGCGGGCTTGAGAATGTGGGGCGAGGTGTGCATCAGGCGCCTTCCTTGGTGCTTTCTTCTTCAGGATGCGCGCGCGCCTGGGCGGCGGCGATCTTTGCCGCATCCTCCGCAGCCAGCTTGGCCTTGGTTTCGGCTGCCTTGGCGGCCAGCTTGGCAGCCTTCTCGGCTTTTTCGCGCTCTTCGCGGAACTGGCGAAATTCGTGGCGTTCGCGGGCCATGTCGGCGGCCGCCTTTTCCTTCTCGCGGGCGCGGATTTCCGACTTGGCAAAGCGGTAGTAATCCACCAGCGGAATGCGTGACGGGCAGACGAAGGCGCAGCAACCGCATTCGATACAGTCGAATAGGTGGTACTCCTGCGTCTTGCCGAAATTCTTTGATTTGGCGTACCAGTAAAGCTGGTGTGGTTGTAGCACCACCGGGCAGGCCCGCGTGCAGGCGCCACAGCGGATGCAGGGCATTTCGGGCGGCGGCGGCGGGAACAGCGCGGGACTCATGGCCAGCAGGCAGTTGGTGGCCTTGACGACGGGTACCGAGTGGTCGGAGAGGGCAAAGCCCATCATCGGGCCGCCCATCACGGTGCGGTCGGTGTCTGCCTTGGGCTGACCAAGTGGCAGCAGCGTCTCGATGGGGGTACCGATCAGCACCTCGAAGTTACCGGGCTGCGCGTAGTTGCCGGCGAGAGTGATGATGCGCGAGATCAGCGGTTCGCCCTGCAGCACGGCACGGGCGACGGCATAGGCCGTGCCGACGTTGAAGCATTGCACGCCAAAATCCGGGCCGAGCTTGCCATAGGGAATCTCGATGCCGGTCAGCACACGGATCAACTGTTTTTCGCCGCCGGCGGGGTAGAGCGTCGGTACGCTGACGACACGAACCTCGCAGCAACCTTGTTCGCCGACGCTGTCACGCAGTGCTGCGGCCGCTTCTGGCTTGTTGTCTTCGACACCGAACAGCATGCGCTTGGCGCCCATCAGGCGGGCAAGGATGATTGCTCCCGCCACGACCTCATGGGCACGTTCGCGCATCAGGCGATCATCGCAGGTGATCCACGGCTCGCATTCCGCGCCGTTGATGATCAGCGTGTCGATGCTGGTCTTGGTTTTGACATGGCTCGGGAAAGCCGCGCCCCCCAAGCCGACAATGCCGGCATCGCGGATACGGGTGCGGAGTTCTTCCAGCGAGGCATTGAAGGCGTCCAATGGGGTGCGTTCGCACCAGCGCTCTGCGCCATCGGGTTCGATGATGGCGCAGGGAGCGGCGAGGCCTGAAGGATGGGGCAGGGCGCGCGACTCGATGGCGATGACGGTGCCGGAGGTCGGTGCATGCACGGCGGCACCGAAGGGGCCTTCCGCACGGCCGATCAACTGGCCCTTGAGGACTATGTCGCCGGCCGCGACCTGAATCGCCGCTGAGCCCGTGGCGCTCTGGCGGAACGGTACGACCAGTTGCTTGGGCAGCGGCGCGCGCACGATGGGACTGCCGGACGATGCCTGCTTGTGCGATGCGGGCTTGACGCCGCCGGGGAAACGGAACAGTTCAAGCATGCTGGGCCTTGATCTCGATGACCGGGTATTTCCACTTCCAGGTGTCGATGGTTTCCGGCAGCGGATTCATGCTGATGCAGTTCACCGGGCACGGCGGCAGACAGAGTTCGCAGCCGGTGCACTGTGCCGCCACGATGGTGTGCATCTGCTTGGCCGCGCCGACGATGGCATCGACCGGACAGGCCTGGATGCACAAGGTACAGCCGATGCAGGTCTGCTCGTCGATGAAGGCGACGCTCTTGGGTTTTTCGATGCCGTGTTCGCCGGAGAGTGGCTTGTATTCGCGCCCGAGCAGGTCGGCCAGTTTGTGAACGCCTTCTTCGCCACCGGGCGGGCAGCAGTTGATTTCTGCTTCGCCCTTGGCGATGGCTTCGGCGTAAGGTTTGCAGCCGGGATAGCCGCATTGGCCGCACTGCGTTTGCGGCAGGATGGCGTCGATCTTCTCGACCAGCGGATCGCCCTCGACCTTGAATTTGACGGCCGCAAAACCAAGTGCAGCGCCCAGCAGCACAGCACCTAATGCCATGACGAGGATTGCGGTCAGCATTTACTTGTACTTATCCAGGCCGGCGAAGCCCATGAAAGCAAGACTCATCAAACCCGCTGTCACCATGGCGATGGCGGTGCCGCGAAAATGGATGGGAATATCGGCGCCCTCAAGGCGCTCGCGAATGCCGGCGAACAAAATCAGCGCGAGGGTAAAGCCGATGGCCGAACCGAGGCCGAACATCATCGATTCGACCAGGTTGTGGCGCATGCCGATGTTGAGCAGGGGAACGCCCAGCACGGCACAGTTGGTGGTGATCAGCGGCAGGTAAATGCCCAGCACCTGATGCAGCAAGGGGCTGGTCTTCTGGATGATCAGTTCGGTGAGCTGGACGATCGATGCGATGGTGACAATGAAGGCCAGCGTGCGCAGGTAGAGCAGGTCGTTGGGTGCCAGCAGCCAGCTATCGATGACGTAGCTGGTGGCGCTGGCCAGTGTCAGGACGAAGGTGGTGGCGGCGCCCATGCCAATGGCGGTCTCGAGTTTTTTCGAGACGCCCATGTAGGGGCACAGGCCGAGCATGCGGACGAGGACGACGTTATTGACAAGAACGGCGCCGAGAATGATGAAGAGGTAGCTGGTCATAATCGCAAAAAACCGGGCAGCCCCGGCGGATGCGAATTATCGCGCTTTCGTGGCAGCGCAACAACCCTGTTAGCTGCGCGGGTGCCGTCCTGCCAGCGCCGACTTTTCGACTACCAACGGATTGTCATGGAATGGCGGGAAATTGCCTGATGTCGTAGTTGGCCGCAGGGTTCGGCCACATTTCACGCGCTCCGGGAATGGCGCGATACGTACTGACGAAGCACCCCATCCATGCGCGATTGCCAACCTTCACCGGTTGACTTGAAGTAGGCAACGACCTCAGGGCTGTAGCGCACCGATACCAGCAGCTTCTTGTTTTCGGACTTTGGACGACCACGCAGGGCGCGGATTGGTACCATCGCCTTCAGTTGCTTTGGTGTGAGTGGCTGCGCGTCAGGATCACTTTTAGCTGCTGCAGTAATGGCCTTGTCCTCTTCCACAGTCGGTATGCGGATAGTTGGACGCTTAGAGATTTTCGACATAGTGCTTCACCTCGCGACGATTGGCGCGGCGCAGGCTGATGACCCTGCGCACGTCGCCCCGGTCTACAAATGCCACGCAGTACAGAATTTCGGTTTGTGGGGCTAGCGCAATCATGCGCAACTCGCCGTACTCAAACCGTTCATCAACCCACACCAGCGCGGCTTCCCAGTCGAGACCGCCTGCCATAGACAGAGACACACCGTGCTTCGCTTGGTTTGCCATGTCTTTGACTGGATCGAACTCGATTCTCACGCTTTTAATGTAGCTACACTAAATGAGATTGTCAAACGAACCGCGCAGTGATTTTCTACGGAGCTGAACGTAGTGTTAGCCATTGAATACTTGCAAAGGATCATGAATGGGGAGGCCATGCTTAGATACCAAGCGCCCAAGTTCCTCAACGAAGGAAATTCCAACATCGAAATACCCCTCGACTTCTTCGTCGGTCAATGACGGCTTGATATTGTCATGGATGATTTCATTCCGGGCACCTACGAGCGCCAAATATTGTTCGCGTACATTGGCCGCTATTGGTTTCCCAAATAGTCTTTCGATACGACGAAGCACCGTTTGCTTATTGCGCCCTTGAGTGGCAAACGCTACAGCTCGCTCAACAACTGATATACGTAACGTATCTAGATTTGTAGCCGTCATTAGGTCATCCAGCGATGTGACGGGCCGAAACTCTTGTCCTTGTGACTCTTTCTCTAATCCCCTTATGGTCTCGGGACGGAAAGAAAACAGGACTTGAAATGCCTCAGCGGAGGCGGCCTCTGTAATCGAAACTATGACTACAATAAGCTGGCGCCGGTACGCAGAAATGGCAGTTTCGATGGATTCGGAAATTGGCACAACCCACCGTTCAATCTCGCCGTCATCAACTTTTCTCAGCCCTTCCTCAGAAGCGCGCCATGGACGCCCTTTGTCCGCAAGGTGACTACGTAACGCGGCCTCGTCAGAGCAATATGCGCGAAGCTGTCTATAGCAACCGACTGCTTCGATAAGTTCGTAGTGCCATCTTCCGTGGTCAAAAATAATGTCGTCGAAGCGCATGGCTGAAACGGCTAACAAATAGCGTTTATCCGCCACTGAAGGCGAACGAGGAGAGCACAGGCGGACATAGCGGTGGATAAACCTCGTTGGACTGAACCGGCGCGAGTGCGGCGGTTAAAGGGATTGTAAGCCGGGCGAAGTGGAATCCAAACATATGGCATATTGCATGACATTCTGGATTGGCTGACAACGTCCCTTGAATGCCGTCCTGCCAGCGCCGACTTTTGCTTGTCAGGCCTCGCCCAGTTCACCCAGCAGAAGATCCTGCGCGCAGGTGCGCACGCGACGCGAGGGTTTCATGCGGTATTGACCCTCGCCATCCATATCCCAGGCCTGACAGTTGTCGACCAGGTAGGTCTTTAGCCCTTCCTTGATGACACGGCGCTTGAGCTTGGGTTCGAGGACCGGGAAGGCGACTTCGATGCGGCGGAAGAAGTTGCGCTCCATCCAGTCGGCGCTGGCGAGGTAGAGCTTTTCTTCGCCATCAGCATGGAAGTAATAGATGCGGTGATGTTCCAGGAAGCGGCCGATGACCGAGCGCACGCGGATGTTTTCCGACAGGCCCGGCACGCCGGGACGAAGGCAGCAGACGCCACGCACGATCAGGTCGACATGCACGCCGGCCTGACTGGCTGCGTAGAGCGCTTCAATGATCTCGGGTTCGAGCAGCGAATTCATCTTGGCGATGATATGTCCCTTGCGGCCGGCCTTGGCGATTTCGGTTTCGGCACGGATGGCGTCGACCATGTTGGCATGCAGGGTGAAGGGCGCCTGCCAGAGATGGGCCAGCTTGGTGGCCTTGCCCAGTCCGGTGAGTTGCTTGAAGACTTCATGGACGTCGTCGGCGATCTCGTCGTTGCACGTCAGCAGGCCGAAGTCGGTATAGAAGCGGGTGGTGCGCGGGTGATAGTTGCCGGTGCCCAGATGGACGTAGCGGCGGTAGCCGTGCTCTTCCTTGCGCAGGACGAACATCAGCTTGGCATGGGTCTTGTAGCCGAACACGCCATAGACGACATGGGCGCCGACTTCTTCCAGACGGGCGGCGATCGACAGGTTGGCCTCTTCGTCGAAGCGCGCCATCAGTTCGACCACGACCGTGACTTCCTTGCCTTTTTGCGCGGCACGCAGCAGATGTTCCATCAGCACGGAATCGGTGCCGGTGCGATAGACGGTCATCTTGATTGCCACGACCTGCGGATCGTCCGCCGCCTGCTTGAGGAATTCAATGACCGGCGTGAAGGACTGGTAGGGGTGGTGCAGCAGGATGTCGCCCTTCTTGATGCTGTCGAACATGTCGTAGCGGCCGGAAAGTTGCTTCGGCAGGCCGGGCTGGAACAGCGGGAACTTGAGGTCGGGGCGCTCGACGCGGTCGGGCACCGACATCAGGCGCACGAGGTTGACGATGCCGGGGACGCGATACAGGTCGGCATGGGTGAGACCGAATTGCTGGAGCAGGAAGTCGGACATGACCTCCGAGCAATTGTCAGCCACCTCGAGGCGCACACCGTCGCCGAAATGGCGTTGCGGCAGTTCGCCCTGCAGGGCGGTGCGCAGGTTTTTGACTTCTTCGTCATCGACGAACAGGTCGGAGTTGCGCGTGACGCGGAACTGGTAGCAGCCCAGCACCGTCATGCCGGTGAAGAGTTCATTGACGTGCTTGTGCAGCATCGACGAGAGGAAGACGAAGCCGTAGTCGACATCGGTCAGTTCGCGGGGCAACTGGATAACGCGCGGCAGGGCGCGTGGCGCCTGGACGATGGCGGCACCTGAACTGCGGCCGAAGGCGTCTTTGCCTTCCAGTTCCACGGCGAAGTTCAGGCTCTTGTTGAGCACACGCGGGAAGGGATGGGCCGGGTCGAGCCCGATGGGGGTGAGCACCGGCATGACTTCGCGCCGGAAGTAGCTGTGAATCCAGGCCTGTTGTTCTTCGGTCCACTCCGAACGCTTGTAGAAGCAGATGCCTTCCTTGCGCATGGCGGGGAGGATGACCTGGTTGAGCAGGGCATATTGCTCGGTAATCAGTTCGTGCGCTTCCTGGGTGACGCGACGGAACACCTCATGCGGGCTGCGATGGTCTGCGCCGGTGGCATTGCTGCGCAGCTTGATCTGTTCCTTGATGCCGGCGACGCGGATTTCAAAGAACTCGTCGAGGTTGGAGGAGACGATGCAGAGGAAGCGCAGTCGTTCGAGCAGTGGCACGCGCTCATCGGCGGCCTGGGCGAGCACGCGGCGGTTGAACGCCAGCAACGACAGTTCGCGATTGAGGAAGTGGTCGGGCGGGAAATCGTGCAATGCGAACATGGTCGTCATGGTCGTTGTCCAGAAGGTCTCAATGATGTTGCATTCCTATTGCGAGAGTATGACACGACGATGAGGGCGTGAAACCTGTCCGAAAAGCCATTTTGCGCTGTTGTTCCGCCTGTCTGGAAGTCCTTCGGCTAGAATTTGCCGTCTGCAAACACCCCTGCGTCGCTTGCCCTCTCCGTGATCCACGAACACGTCGCTGCCGTCGATATGGGTTCCAACAGCTTCCGCCTGCAGGTGGGGCGCATCGTTGGCAACCAGATCTATCCGCTCGATGGCCTCAAGGAGACAGTGCGTCTGGCGGCCGGTTTGACCCCCGAAAAGTTGCTCGATGCCGCATCGCAGCAGCGCGCGCTTGAGGCCTTGTCGCGCTTTGGCGAGCGCTTGCGCGGTTTTGAGCCCGACGCGGTGCGGGCGGTAGCGACCAATACCCTGCGCGTCGCCAAGAACGGGCCGCAATTTCTGCAGCAAGCCGAGGCGGCGCTGGGCTTTCCGATCGAGATCATTGCCGGGCGCGAAGAAGCGCGCCTGATCTATCTCGGCGTGGCGCATACCCTGCCGAATCCGCGAATTCGCCATCTGGTGGTGGATATCGGCGGCGGTTCCACCGAATTCATCATCGGCCAGAACATCCAGCCGCTGCAACTGGAATCGCTCTACATGGGCTGTGTCAGCTATAGCCTGCGCTTTTTCCCGCAGGGGCGCATCGACAAGCGCTCAATGAAAGAGGCCGAACTGGCGGCTCGGCGCGAGTTGCAGACCATTGTTCAACCCTATCGCGATACCGGCTGGGAGGAAGCCGTGGGGTCCTCGGGCACCGCCAAGGCGATTCGCGACATCCTGCAGTTGAATGGTCTCACCGATGGCGATATCACACGCGATGCACTGGATCGTCTGCGCGGTCGGCTGATTCAGTCGGGTTCGGCGCAGGCAACGGGCTGGCAGGGAATGCGCGCCGACCGCCAGCCGGTGATTCCCGGCGGCGTGGCGATCATGTCGGCGGTGTTCAAGGAATTTGGTCTCGAACGCATGACCTTTTCGGAGGGCGCGCTGCGTTTGGGGGTGCTCTACGACCTGATGGGGCGTTACCACCACGAGGATTTGCGCGAGGCGACGGTCACGCGTTTTATGCAGCGCTACGAGGTGGATCGCCAACAGGCGTCGCGCGTGGCCTTGACCGTTTTGGAGATCTACCAGCAGCTGCGCCCGCAGGACGATTTGGCAGAAACACCGGCGGCACAATTCCTCGTCTGGGCGGCGCGCATGCACGAGATCGGCATTTCGGTGGCGCACTCGAGTTTCCACAAACACAGCGCCTACATCCTGGCGAATGCCGATATGCCGGGCTTTTCCAAGCGCGACCAGGCGCTGCTGTCACGTCTGGTGCTGGCACATCGCGGCAAGCTTGAACGGGTGCAGACCACGCTGCGTGAATCGCCCGAATGGTTGCTGATCTTCTGCTTGCGTCTGGCCGCCTTGCTGCATCGTGCGCGCGACAACGCGTCCTTGCCGGAGATCAATGTCAGCCTGACCACCAAGGGATTCCAGTTGCAGATTGAGCGCAACTGGCTGGCGAATGCGCCCCTGACGACGGCCGTGCTGGAAGAGGAGACCTTGCAGTGGGCGAATGTGGGGATCGAGTTCAAGCTGCGCGCCAGTCGTTTGAACGGATGAATGGGGCATGAAGCTGCCGGACTTCGTTCTGATTCCAACAGGGGATGCGCCGGAATGTCGTTTGACCGGACGCTGGACGCTGCGAGCCCTTGCATCGCAGGGCGATGATTGGCGCCAGCGTTTCGAGCGCGCCGGCCAGACTCCCCATCTGAGCTGGAACTGCCTGGAGATCGAGGCGCTGGATTCCTCCGGCGCGCTGATGCTGTGGCGCGTCTGGGGCGGCAAGTTCCCTGAGGCCCTGCTGTTGCAGCCCGAGCACTTGCGTATTTTTGAGCGCATGGCCGAGGCCGATGCGGCGACGACGGTTGCGGCGGCTGCCGTCCCGCCAGCGCCGACTTTTCATTCGGCGCATGCTGGCCTGCGCGCGCTCGGCCAGTTGAGTTTGCGCTTAACGGATCATGTGACCAGTTTCATCGCCTTGCTGGGGCAACTGGTGCTCGATGTTCTTTACTTGCTGCGGCATCCGGCTGACCTGCCCAAGCGCGAAATTTCCGCCAATATTTACAAAAGCGGCGTGCGGGCAATGCCCGTGACGGCTTTGGTCGGGTTTCTGATCGGCGTGGTGCTCTCCTATCTGTCTTCGTTGCAGTTGCGGCAGTTTGGTGCGGACATCTTCATCGTCAATATTCTCGGCCTCGGCATCATCCGCGAACTCGGGCCGGTGCTGGTGGCCGTGCTGGTGGCCGGCCGTTCCGGTTCGGCGATGACGGCGCAGCTTGGTGTGATGCGCGTCACCGAGGAGATTGATGCGCTGTCAACGATGGGCGTGCCGCGCAGTTTGCGCCTGATTTTCCCCAAGGTCGTCGCGCTTGGCGTCGCCATGCCTCTGTTGGTGCTGTGGACGACGGCGATTGCCCTGATCGGTGGCATGGTGTCGGCCCAGTTGCAGCTTGACATCAGCTATGGCTATTTCTTTGAGGCGCTGCCGAAGGCCGTCCCGGCGGCCAACGTGTCGATTGGTCTGATCAAGGGCCTGATCTTCGGCATTGCCATTGCGCTGGTCGCCTGTCATTTTGGTCTGCGCGTCGTGCCCAACACCGAGAGCTTGTCGGCCAACACGACAGCGTCGGTGGTGTCGTCGATCACCGTGGTGATCCTGCTCGATGCGGTGTTTGCCATCGCCACCCGTGGTATCGGTCTACCCAAATGACGGCGCCCCCGGTTATTTCCGTGCACAATCTGTCGACCCGCTTTGGCGTGGCGTGGATTCATCGCCAGCTCAATCTGGAAATTGCGGCGGGCGACATGGTGGCGCTGGTCGGTGGATCGGGCAGTGGCAAGACCACGCTGCTGCGCCAGATGATCGGCCTGCTGACCCCCACCGAAGGCGAGATTTACCTGTTCGGCGAGCCCTTGTTTGGCGGTGGCGTTGCCCGCGAACGCGCGCTGCGCCAACGCTTTGGTGTGCTGTTTCAGAATGGCGCCTTGTTTTCGGCTTTCAGCGTGTTCGACAACATTGCCTTTCCGCTGCGCGAACTTAAATGTCTGGATGAGGCGACGATTCGCGATCTGGTGATGCTCAAGCTCGACATGGTGGAACTCCTGCCACGCCATGCGGCGCTGATGCCGGCAGAGTTGTCCGGTGGCATGGTCAAGCGCGTGGCACTGGCGCGGGCACTGTCACTGGAACCCGAACTGCTGCTGCTCGACGAACCGACCGCCGGCCTCGATCCCGACCGCTCCGACAGCTTCGTGCGCCTGACGCGCATGCTGGGTGAAGAGCTGGGCCTGACTGTTGTGCTGGTCACGCACGATCTCGATACGCTGGCCGCACTCGCCACGCGCGTGGCCGTACTGGCCGATCAGCACATTCTGGCCTATGGTTCCGTCGATCAGATCATGCGTTTCGACCACCCCTTCATCCGCAACTTCTTCCATTCCGAGCGCAGTCAGCGCGCGCTTGCCCATCATCACTAAACTCTGATCATGGAAAACAAATCCCACGCCCTGACTGCCGGACTCTTTACTCTTATCTTCGTGTTGGCTGCGGCGCTCGCCATCTGGTGGTTTACCGGCTCACGCGAACTGACCCATACCTATCTGCTGGAGACGCGCGGCAATGTCACCGGCCTGAACCTTGAGGCCCAGGTGCGTTATCGCGGCATTCGCGCCGGCAAGGTGTTGAACATTGCGCCTGATCCCAACGATCCTGCCTTGTTGCTGGTGGAAATCAGTCTCGGGCGCCAGTATCGGCTCACCGACAAGACCACCGCCAAGCTCAATCAGCAGGGTATTACCGGCTTGGCTTACGTCATGCTGGAGGATGGTGAGGGCGGCAAGCCACTCGATCCCGAAGCCTCGCCGCCGCCGCGCATCGCCATTCAGCCCGGCTTCATGGACACCCTCACGCAGCAGGCCGAGCGAGTCGCTCAGCAGGTGCAGGAGATGACGACGCGGCTGAATCGCCTGCTCGATGAGCGCAACATGCGCCATGCCTCGAAAACGCTGGAGAATCTGGCGGCGGCCTCGGAAGAATTGCCGCAGATGATGGCGGCCATGCGCAACCTGCTCTCGGCCGACAACCTCAAGCGACTGAATGCCTTGCTGGCGCATCTTGAAAAAACCGCTGGCGAGGCGGCGCCACTGACTGCCGAGGCGCGCACGCTGGTCAACACCATGAATACGCTGGCAGGCCGTTTCGATCAGTTTGGCGAACGGCTCAATAGCGAGACGCTGCCGCGCGCCGAAGCTCTGATGACTGATGTCGGCACCGCCTCGCGGCGCCTCGATCGTCTGCTCGATACCCTGAACGACGCACCACAATCCGTGCTGTTTGGCACGGCGCCCGCCCGTCCTGGTCCTGGCGAAGCCGGCCATATGATTCCTGCGGCGCCTGTTTCCTCCAACGTTCTCCGTTCTGCCGAGTGATGCCATGCGAACTCTGACGATTCTCCTGAGCCTGTTCCTGTTGACTGCCTGCGTGGGCAGCCCGCCGCGTCAGAGCGATATTGCCCTGTATGACCTGGGGCAGGTTCCCGCAGTCGCGACCCCGCTGGTGTTGCCCATCGCTGCGCTGAACGTCATCCCCAGTTCCTGGGTGGATTCACCGGCGCTGCTGTATCGCCTCAACTTTGCGGATGACCTGCGTCGTCGCTCGTATGTGGATAGTCGCTGGGCAGCGACGCCGGCCGAGCTGTTCAAACGTCATCTGCAAGGGCAGATCGTCTATGGTCAAACAGCGCAGGGAATGTCTGGTTGCCGCCTTGAACTGGCCCTCGACGAACTGGAGCAGCAGTTCGAGAGTGCGCAAAAGAGTCATGTGGTGCTGGAATTGCGTGCCTCTTTGCTTACCCGTCATGGCGAAGACGCCCTGGCCCGCCGGGCTTTTCGCCTGCAGCGCGAGGCGCCAAGCGCGGATGCGCGCGGGGGCGTGCAGGCGACACGCGCGGCTTTGCAGGGGGTAACGGTGGAATTGATTGACTGGCTGAACGGACTTGCCAAGTCACGCCCCAAACTTTGCCGTAGCAAGGGGTGACGATGAAACTGCTGGTAGCCGTCAAACGCGTGGTCGACTACAACGTACGGATTCGGGTCAAGTCCGATCAATCCGGCGTCGAGTTGGCAAACGTCAAAATGGCGATGAATCCCTTCGACGAGATTGCGTTGGAGGAAGCCGTGCGGCTGAAGGAGGCCGGTATTGCCATCGAAGTGGTGGCCGTGTCCTGCGGCCCTGCGGTGTGTCAGGAGCAGTTGCGCACCGCGATGGCGCTGGGGGCCGATCGCGCCATTCTGGTTGAGACGGGGGATGCTGAACTGCAGCCATTGGCCGTGGCCAAGTTGCTCAAGGCGGTGTGCGAACGCGAGCAGCCGGGTCTGGCGATCCTTGGCAAGCAGGCTATCGACGATGATGCCAACCAGACCGGGCAAATGCTTTCCGCCCTGCTGGGCTGGCCGCAGGCGACCTTTGCGTCGAAGGTGGTGATCGCTGACGGTCGTGCCGAAGTAACCCGTGAAATTGATGGTGGGCTGGAAACCCTGTCGGTACGATTGCCGGCGGTGGTGACGACCGACCTGCGCCTGAACGAGCCGCGCTATGCGACCTTGCCGAACATCATGAAGGCCAAGAAGAAGCCAGTCGAAACACTGAGCCCGGTTGAACTCGGTGTTGATATTGCCCCACGGCTGACTACGCTGAAAGTCGTCGAGCCACCTCAACGACACGCCGGTGTGAGAGTTGCCGATGTGGCCGAGTTGGTGGCTAAACTTCGTGATGAAGCGCGGGTAATTCCATGAGCGTCCTGGTTGTTGCCGAATACGATCAAGCCGGTTTGAAACCGGCGACGCGGTCTGTCGTCACGGCCGCTGCTCTGCTTGGGGCGGATATCGATGTGCTGGTGGCCGGCCATGACGCCTGTACTGCCGCTGCGTCGGTTGCCGCAGTACGCGGCGTGACCAAGGTGTTACATGCCGATGCGCCGCACTATGGCGAACAGACTGCCGAGAACCTAGCGGTGCTGGTGCAGTCCCTCGCGGGTGCTTACAGCCACATACTCGCCCCGGCGACCAGCTTTGGCAAGAACCTGTTGCCGCGCGTGGCCGCCTTGCTGGATGTGGCGCCGCTTTCCGATGTCTGTGCCATCGTATCGCCCGATACCTTTGTACGACCGATTTATGCGGGCAATGCCTTGGCAACCATCCAGTCAGCCGATCCGATCAAGCTCATCACGATGCGTCCGACAGCCTTTGCGGCCGCTAATGACCGAGGCGGGGAGGGGGCGTCAATTGAGCGTATCGCTGCCGGCCCGGATCTTGGGCTGACACAGGTGATCACCCGCGCCTTGAGTGCGTCGTCGCGACCGGAGTTGAGCGCGGCCAAGGTGGTCGTCGCTGGTGGGCGCGGGCTGGTTTCCGGTGAGCATTACCGCAGCTTGCTGGAGCCGCTGGCCGACAAGCTGAACGCCGCCCTTGGGGCTTCGCGGGCCGCAGTGGATGCCGGTTTCGTCTCGAACGATCATCAGGTCGGCCAGACCGGCAAGGTGGTCGCCCCCGAGCTTTACATTGCGGTCGGTATCTCCGGGGCGATCCAGCATCTGGCGGGCATGCGCGATAGCCGCATCATCGTCGCCATCAACAAGGATGCGGATGCGCCGATCTTTCAGGTGGCTGACTATGGGCTGGTCGGTGATTTGTTCAAGCTCGTACCGGAACTGACGGCTGCGCTATGAACTTTCCCGACGGCCTGTTCGGCGATTTCTGGGCCTATCTGGCTTTCCTGCCTTATGCCGCGATCCTGTTTTGGGCGGTGCGCACGGCGCCCTGGAAACGGCTGGGCGACAGCACGCAAATGAATGTCTGGTTCGGCATGCTGGTGGTGCTGACGCTGATCTGGAGCATGAAGGCAGGGGTCAAGCCCGGGCTGAATCTGCATTTTCTCGGGGTGACGGCGTTTACCCTGATGTTCGGCCGGCAACTGGCCATGATCGGGCTGGCCGTCGTGCTAGCGGCGGTCACGCTGAATACGGCATTGCGGGCCGGCGATGTCTGGCTTGGCTGGCAGGTCTTTGCGCTGAATGCCTTGGCGCTGACGGTATTCCCCGTCCTGGTGGCCCATGCCGTACTGCGCTTTGTGGAACGCTACCTGCCGCGCAATATCTTCGTCTATTTCTTTGGCGCCGCCTTTTTTGGCGCCGGAATTGCCGTGGTCAGCACCGGCATGTTGACCGGCCTGATGCTCTGGCTGGCCGGAGCCTATAGTGCTGAATTGTTGGTATCCGACTACCTGATGTTTTATGCCCTGCTCGGCTTCGCGGAAAGCTGGCTGAACGGGGCGGCGATTACCCTGTTGGTCGTTTACTACCCAAGCTGGGTAGGCAGCTTCGACGACCGGCGATATCTCTGGAACAAAAAAACGACGGACTGATACACTGCGCCCATGAACCGCACCGAGCTCTATCAACAGATTGCTGCCGAGGCCGAACGCGGCGAATTGGTGTTCCCGACCTCGGCGGAAGTCGGCCTGCGCATCAAGCGTGCACTGGATGACCCGGATGCCTCGATGGAGCAGGCGGCCAAGCTGATTCAGGCAGAGCCGGTACTGACGGCACGCGTGGTCGCGATGGCCAACTCGGTGACTTACAACCGTTCCGGGCGGGAAATTACCGATCTCAAGCAGGCCGTGTCGCGGCTGGGTTTTCGCACCCTCAAGTCGCTGACGATGTCGGTATTGACGCGCCAGATTGCCGGCTCGACGAGCGATCCCGAACTCAGGAAAATGTCCCAGCAGTTGTGGGAGCACACGGCCCATGTCTCGGCGCTGTGTCATGTCATCGCGCGCCGCGTGACGCATCAAGATCCCGAAACCGCTTTGCTGGTCGGCATCCTTCACGAAGTCGCCGGTTTCTACCTGATTGGCCGCGCGCATGGCAAGGCCGAACTGCTGACGGGCGATCTGCCGGACTGGCAGGGCGAAGGCGAGATGATCGTGGGCGGTGTGTTGCTGAAAGCGCTCGGTGTTCCCGAGGCCGTCTCTACCGCCATCGGGGATTTCTGGGAAGGTTTCCTTGCCATGCCGCCGACCTCGCTGGGCGATACGCTGCTGCTGGCCGAGGAATTGGCGCCCGTGCCTTCTCCCCTGTACTGGGCACCGGATGGTGCCGAGCATGGGCGCCCTCAGATCGAGATTGCCCTCGACGAGGAAATGCTGTCGGACATCATGGCCGAATCGGCCGAGGATGTGCAGTCGCTGCTGGCCGCCCTAAAGTAGCACCGGATAGCGCCGTCCCACCACCGCCGACTTTTACATCCCCGTGTAGATCGGCCCCTCGCCGCCTTGCGGCGTTACCCAGTCGATATTCTGGCTGGGGTCCTTGATGTCGCAGCTCTTGCAATGCACGCAGTTCTGCGCGTTGATCTGCAACCGTGGCGGCCCATCCACCTCGACAATTTCATACACCCCTGCCGGGCAGTAGCGCTGCTCCGGCGCGGCGTAGCGCGAGAGGTTATGCCGGATCGGCGCCTCTGTGTCTTTCAGTCGCAGATGGCAGGGCTGGTCTTCCTCGTGGTGGGTGTTGGAGAGGAATACCGAGGATAGACGGTCAAAGGTCAGTGTGCCATCGGGTTTTGGGTAGTCGATCTGCGGGCATTGGGCGGCGGGCAGGAGCTTGGTGTGGTCAGCCGCGCATCGTAAGGTCCAGGGTGCTTGGCCACGGAATACCTGTTGGTCGATGCCGAACAACAGGCTGCCGAGCCACAGTCCTTTGCTCATCAGCGGCTTGAAGTTGCGGGCGCGGTGCAATTCCTCGTACAGCCAGGAGGCGCGGAATTTTTCCGGGTAGGCGGTCAGCTCGTCGCCGCTGCGATGGGCCGCCAGCGCTTCCGCTACGGCTTCGGCGGCGAGCATGCCGGATTTGATGGCGGCGTGCGAACCCTTGATACGCGAGGCGACCAGAAAACCGGCATCGTCGCCAATCAGCGCGCCACCGGGGAAGGTCAGCTTTGGCAGCGCCTGCAGGCCGCCTGCCGTGAGTGCACGGGCACCGTAGGCGAGGCGCTGGCCGCCTTCGAACAAAGCGCGCAGGCTCGGGTGGGTCTTGAGCCGCTGCATTTCGTCGAAGGGCGAAAGCCACGGGTTGGCATAGCCAAGGCCGACCACCAGCCCGACGGACACGAGATTGTCTGCATAGTGATAACAAAAGCCGCCGCCGTAGGTATCCGACGACAGCGGCCAGCCGGCGGTGTGCAGCACCCGTCCCTTGTGGTGCTGTGCGGGGCTGACCTGCCAGAGTTCCTTGATGCCGAGGCCATAGACCTGCGGATCGGCGCCGTCACGCAGGCCAAAACGTTGCTCCAGTCGCTTGCCAAGATGACCACGGCAGCCTTCGGCAAACAGGGTGTATTTGCCGCGTAGCGCCATGCCCGGCTGGTAGTTGGGTCCGGGGCTGCCATCCTTCCGTACGCCCATGTCGCCGGTGATGATGCCGGCGACACGATCCGCTTCATAAAGCACGTCGGCGCCCGTGAAGCCGGCATAGACCTCGACGCCCAGATGCTCGGCTTGTTGGCCGAGCCAGCGACAGAGTTCGCCGAGGCTGATGATGTAATTGCCGTCGTTGTGGAAGCAGGCGGGCAACAGCGCATGCGGTAACTGCCAACTGTTCTCTTCTCCCAGCAACAGGAAGCGATCCTCCTCGACCAGCGTGTCGAGCGGTGCATCGCGCTCCTGCCAGTCGGGAAATAGCTCATTCAGGGCGCGCGGGTCCATTACCGCGCCGGACAGGATGTGCGCCCCGATTTCGGCACCCTTGTCGATCAGGCAGACACTGATGTCAGGGTTGGTCTGCTTCAGACGTATCGCAGCGGCCAAGCCGGCGGGGCCACCACCAACGATGACAACATCAAATTCCATGACTTCTCGTTGCATTAAACTGTCCATAAGGCGATGTTATCGGGCATCATTCTACTTTTGCCTGTTTTAGAGGTTCATGATGACAGACCCGATGTTGTGGCAACCCTCGGCGGAACGTATTGCCGCAGCCAATCTCACTGCTTTTGCCGCTAAAGCCGGCCAACCAGCCGATTATGCCGCGTTGCATCGTTGGTCGATCGAGCAGCCCGAGGCTTTCTGGTCGCAGGTCTGGGATTTTTGCGAAGTGCGCGGTGAAAAAGGTGCACGTATTCTGGCCGATGGCGACAGGATGCCCGGCGCCCAATGGTTCCCGGATGCGCGCCTGAACTACGCGCAAAACCTGCTGCGCCGCCGCGATTACGAAGCCGCGCTGGTGTTCTGGGGCGAAGACAAGATCATGCGGCGCATGGGCTATGGCGATCTGTATCGCCGTGTCGCGCGCCTTGCCTTGGCCATGAAAAACGAGGGCATCCAGCCCGGCGATGTGGTGGCGGCCTACATGCCCAACCTGCCCGAGACGACGATTACGATGCTGGCGGCCGCGTCGATTGGCGCCGTGTTTACCTCGGCCTCGCCGGATTTTGGTGTGCAGGGCGTGCTCGATCGCTTCAGCCAGGTGGCGCCCAAGTTGCTGTTCGTGGCCGATGGCTACTACTACAACGGCAAGAGCTACGACAGCCTCGCCAAGGTGAGGGACATCGTCGCCGGTCTGCCGTCGCTGCAAAAGACCATCGTGGCCCGCTACACGCGCAAGGAAGGCCACGACATCGAGGCGATTCCGAATGCCGTGATGCTGCGCACCTTCGTCAATCCTTATCGCTGGCAGACGGAAATCGAATTTACGCAACTGCCCTTCGATCATCCGCTCTACATCCTCTATTCCTCCGGCACCACCGGCGTGCCCAAGTGCATCGTCCATAGCGCCGGCGGCGCGTTGCTGCAGCACCTCAAGGAACACCGCCTGCAGTGCGACGTCAAGCCGAGCGACAAGGTGTTCTTCTACACCACCTGCGGTTGGATGATGTGGAACTGGGTGCTCAGCGCGCTGGCCTCGGGGGCAACGGTGTTGCTCTACGACGGCTCGCCCTTCGTCGGGCGCGGCAGGATTCTCTTCGATTACGCGGTGGCCGAAGGTTTCACCCACTTCGGTACCTCGGCCAAGTTCATCGACGCCTGCGCCAAGATCGACCTCAAACCGGGGCAGTCGCATGACCTGTCGCGGCTGCGGGCGATCCTCTCGACCGGCAGCCCGTTGTCGCCCGAGAGCTTCGATTATGTCTATCGCGACATCAAGGCCGACTTGCAACTGGCGTCGATTTCCGGCGGCACCGATATCGTGTCCTGCTTCGTGCTCGGCAACCCGATCGGGCCGGTGCGGCGCGGCGAGATTCAGTGTGCCGGACTGGGTATGGCCGTCGATGTCTTCACTCAGGATGGCAAGCCGGCAGCCGTCAGCGAGAAGGGCGAGTTGGTGTGCACGCGCCCCTTCCCGTCCATGCCGATCAAGTTCTGGAACGATGCCGATGGAAAAAAATACCATGCGGCCTACTTCGATCGTTTCCCGGGCATCTGGTGTCATGGCGACTTTGCGGAAAAGACGCCGCAGGGTGGCTTCGTGATCTATGGCCGTTCGGATGCGACGCTTAACCCCGGTGGCGTGCGTATCGGCACGGCCGAGATTTATCGTCAGGTGGAGCAGTTTCCCGAGGTGCTGGAATCGATTGTCATCGGCCAGGACTGGAAAGGGGATGAGCGCGTCATCCTGTTCGTCAAGCTGCAGGAGGGGCTGACGCTCGACGAGCCGCTCGTCAAGCGCATTAAGGACACGATTCGCGACAACACCACGCCGCGTCACGTACCCGCCAAGGTGCTGCAGGTGGCCGATATCCCGCGCACCAAGAGCGGCAAGCTGGTCGAGCTGGCCGTGCGCGAGGTGGTGCATGGCCGTCCGGTGCAGAACAGCGAGGCGCTGGCGAACGCCGAGGCGCTCGACGAGTTCAGGAACCGTCCCGAACTCGCCGTCGGCTGAGCGCCGACATTTGTGCATGCAATTTGTACGATAGGGCTTAGGCCGTATCGCTGTCCGGCGCTCGGGTAACCAGATCGATCTGCCGTACGATGCCGGCACCGCTTTCCTCGCCGAGCCAGACGCTGCTGCTGCGTACCTGACCGACCACGGCGCCATCCTGCTTGATCGTGAACGGCGTCTCGGTATGGCGTGTCGACAACGCGCCGATACCGGCATCGGCGAGGCTGACGTAGGCCTGCGTGCCGTCTGCCTCGGTACGCCACAGCATCAGGTCGTCGTAGGCGGCATCGCCTTCGTCGATCCACTGGTTGCCATCGCTATCGAGCGCGGCCAGTTCCTCGAAGCCATTGCCCGACTGCGGGCCAAACAGTTCACGGCCGTCGTCTGCCGTGCCGTTGCCGTTCAGGTCGTGGAACAGGATGGCGGAACCGGCTTCCGGCAGGTGCATCATTTCGTTCTTGCCGTCGGCATCAAGATCGAAGCTCACTTCCTGCTCACTGAGTCGGCTCGACGGCGCGCCGAAATCGAGCACCAGCGGGTCGACGCCCCCGCCCATCGACAGGCGGGTGTTTTCCTCGCTGCGTTCCATTTCGTAATCGACATCGAACTCGCGCGTGCTGCCATCGGCCAGACACACCTTGCCGCTGGCCGAGAAACTGCAGCTTTCCGTCTCGCGCGTGTGGACCAGTTCGAGTTGCGGCAGGGCACGCAGACGTTGCGTTGGGGTCGTCTCGGTGGTGTCTGGCGCGATGGGCTTTTCCGGTTCCTGCTGCAGGCCGAGCAGCACCCGCAGCAGGTGCGTCAGGGCCTTTTCCTTCGGGTCGGCTTCGGGTTGCTTGGTCTCGGCCACCGTCAGGATGGTGCTTTTCATCGGCTCTTCCGCACGCAGCCGTTCCAGCATCTGGCGGAACGAAGCCTGGAACTGCTCGCCGTCCGTGTCCTGCAAAATTTGCCGCCTGTCCGTGCTGTCCAGATGGTGCTGGCTGGCGAGTGCAATGGTTGATTCCTTGATATGCATGACTTTTCCCCTTCTTTTCGGTTAAAGGAGGGTAGCCAGTCGCAAGGACCGCGCCAGCGGGAGTTTTAGCTTATGGCGCGGAAGATTCTGCCGTCCCGCCAGCGCCGACATTTCCCTGGCCGAGTGCGGAAACCAGCCAGGGCAGGGTGTCACGCATCTCGGCCGCCAGCGTCCACGGCGGGTTGATGATGAACATGCCGCTGCCGTGCATGCCCATGCCGCCCTTGACGGGGGCGCGAACGGTCAGGGTGACATTCAGCCAGTCCGGCGCAATCTTCTTCAGCTTGGCCGCCAGCGTGATGCTCTCGTTACGTTGCAGCAGCGGATACCAGACCATGAAGGTGCCGGTGGCGAAGCGCTGCACGCCTTCCTTGAGCGCGGTGACGACCTGCGCGTAGTCGCGCTTGTCCTCGTAGGAGGGATCGATCAGCACCAGCCCGCGCCGTGGCGGCGGCGGCAGCAGTACTTTCATGCCGGCGAAGCCATCCTCCTGCTTGATCTGAACGCGCTTCTGCGCATCGGGCGCGGCGCCGATCATGGCTTGGCCGAGCAGCTTGACGTCGGCCGGGTGCAGTTCAAACAGGCGCAGCCGATCCGACGAACGCAGGGCGCGCAGCGTCAGCAGCGGCGAGCCGGGATAGCGGTTCAGGCGGCCATCGGGGTTGTCGATCCGTACCGCCTCGACATAACGGGCGAGCAGGGGCGGCAGGTCGTTGCGCGACCAGAGGGCGTCGATGCCTTCATCATGCTCGGCGTGATCCTTGGCGCGGCCGGCATCGAGCCGGTAGCCGCCGGCGCCGGCATGCGTGTCGATGACCCAGTAGGGTTTGTCCTTCTGGTTGAAATAGTCGAGCACGGCAAGCAGCACGGTGTGCTTGAGAACGTCGGCATGGTTGCCGGCGTGGAATACATGGCGATAGCTGAGCATGGGGCGCGATTAGAATGTCGAGCATGAATGATACGCAAGCTATGGGCGAACGAATCTCCAAGCTGATGGCGGCGCGCGGTTTGTGCTCGCGCCGCGAGGCCGATGCCTACATCGAGCGCGGTCTGGTCTATGTGAATGGCGAGAAGGTCACGCAACTGGGCACGCGTTGTGCGCCGGATGCCAAGATCGAACTGGCCGGGCGGGCGCAGAACCAGCAGGCGCAACTGGCCACCATCCTGATCCACAAGCCGGTCGGCTATGTGTCCGGGCAGGCCGAGGACGGCTATCAGCCGGCCGTAGTGCTCGTGAAACCCGATACGCAGATGGCGGGCGATTTTCAGCGCTTTCGGCCACAGCATTTGAAGGGCCTCGCGCCGGCCGGGCGGCTCGACATCGACTCGACCGGCCTGTTGATTCTGACGCAGGACGGCCGCGTGGCCCGGCAACTGATTGGCGAGAACAGCGAGATCGAGAAGGAATATCTGGTGCGGGTCGAAGGCAGGCTTGATGAAGCCGGCCTCAAGCGCCTCAACCACGGCCTGTCGCTCGATGGCAAGCCGCTCAAGCGGGCCAGGGTGAGTTGGCAGAACGAGGAGCAATTGCGCTTCATCCTCAAGGAAGGCAAGAAACGCCAGATTCGCCGCATGTGCGAACTGGTCGGCCTGCGTGTCACCGGGCTGAAGCGTGTGCGTATCGGCAAGGTGATGCTCGGCGATCTACCGCTCGGGCAGTGGCGTTTCCTCAAGCCGGAGGAAGGCTTTTAGAGGTCTTCCTTGCGCAGCAGGAAGATCTTGCCCTCGCCGCTGTCGGTATCGATCCAGGTGATCGGCAGTTCCGGGAAAGCGGCGTCCACGATGTCTTTGTTGTGGCCGACCTCAATGGCGAGCAGGCCGCCCGTCTTGAGATGTTGCTTGGCACCCGCAAGAATGCGTCGCACGATGTCGAGGCCATCGTCGCCGGCCGCCAGTGCACCGGCGGGTTCGTGGCGATATTCCGGCGGCAGGTCGCACATCGCTTGCGCGGTAACGTAGGGCGGATTGCTGATGATCAGGTCGTACTTGCGTTTGCCGAGGGCACCGAGCAGGTCGCCCTGTAGCAGGCGAACGCGATCCTTGAGGTCGTAATCGGTGACATTGCGCTTGGCGACATCGAGCGCATCTTTGGAAATGTCGGCGGCATCGATCTTCGCGTTGGGGAAGGCATGCGCCATCAGGATGGCGAGGCAACCGGAGCCGGTGCACAGATCAAGCGCGCTGTCGATCGCCCACGGGTCATCCACCCAGGGCGTGAAGCCATCGACCAGCAGATCGGCAAAGTAGGAACGCGGGATCAGCACGCGCTCATCGACATAGAACTTCAAGCCGGCCTGCCAGGCTTCGCGCGTCAGGTAGGCGGCGGGCAGGCGCCTGGCGATGCGCTGCTGCAGGAGTTCGAGCACGGCGAGGCGCTCGTGGTGCGTCAGGCGCGCATCGAGGTAGGGCTGCATCTGCTCAGGCTGATCGGGTGGCAGGTGCAAGGCATGCAGGATCAGCCACGCCGCTTCGTCATGGGCATTGTCGCAGCCGTGGCCGAAGAACAGCTTCGCTTCGTTGAAGCGGCTGGTGCCCCAGCGCAGCCAGTCGCGGATGGTGTGAAGATCATCGAGGATTTCGGACATGGCGCCATTCTAAGCCGTTCAGGCGAGCGCCTGCTGCAACAGCACCGCCACATGCACCGCATGGCGCCCCGTGCCATCGGCGATCTGGTGGCGACAGGAGAACCCGTCGGCCACGATGATGGTTTCGGGCGACTGCTTGCGAATCTCGGGCAGGAGGGATAGCTCGCCCATTTGCATCGAGGCCGCATGGTGCTCGGCCTCCAGCCCAAAGCTGCCGGACATGCCGCAACAACTGGCATCGACGATGTCGAATTCGAACTCGGGAATCCAGGCCAGCACCTTGCGGACGGATTTCATGGCGCCAAAGGCTTTCTGGTGGCAATGGCCATGCACCAGCGCCTTGCCGCCGGGCACGGGCTTCAGCTTCAACTGCATGCCCTTGTTGGCCTCGCGCATCAGAAACTCTTCAAACAAAAAGACCTGCTTGCCCAGTTTGGCCACGTCCGGCCCGAGCGAGAGACTGTAAAACTCGTCGCGCAAGGCGAGCAGGCAGGACGGCTCCAGGCCAACGATGGGAATGCCTTCCGCCAGGGCCGGCTGGACGGCCGCCATGACGCGCTGGCCTTCCCGCTTTGCGGCATCGACCATGCCTTGCGACAGATAGGTGCGTCCGCAACAGAGGGGGCGCCCCGGTTCCGTATCTTCCGCGACCGGCCTGAGCACCTCGACCGCGTAACCAGCCGCGTGCAGCACCGCAGTTGCGGCGGCGGCAATCTCCGGTGTGTAGTAGTGGCTGAAGGTATCGACGAACAGCAATACCTTGCCCCGTTGCCCCTCTTGCGTGAGGGCAGGCGTTTCATGGACGCAGGGCGTAACCGGCACCGGGATCGAGCGCTGTGCCGAAATGCCCAGCCACCCTTCAGCCATTCTGGCAAGCCAGGGCGATGCATTGCGCCACTGCACCAGCCGCTTCAGGGGCAAGCGCCAGTCATGCAGCCACGCGGGCAGGCCACCGAACAGCCGTGCGCGCTGCGAGACGCCCAGATGCGCGTTGCGCTGGGCGAGATATTCGGTCTTGATCAGCGTCATGTCGACCGCACTCGGACACTCTTTTTTGCAGCCCTTGCAGGACACGCACAAGTCCATCGCGGCGGCCAGGGCAGGGTGGGCGAAGGGTGTCTCTCCCAGTTCGCCATTCAGGGCGGCCTTGAAAGCCTTGACGCGTGCGCCGGTGGAGTGGGCCGGGTCATGCGTGATCCGAAAGCTCGGGCACATCACCCCCTTGCCATCCCGCTGGCACTGGTGATTGTTCATGCAAACGGCAACCGCCTTGGCATAGTTGCCGCCGCTCGCCGGAATGCCGGCATAGGCATCGCCCACACCGTAGGTGTCGTAGGCCGACCAGTCGAGAAAAGTTTTCATGGCCGAGGACAAGCAAGTCCGGCGCCAGAAAACAAATCCATTAAATCAATGTGATATGAGTTGATTGCCTGTGCGGATTACGCCAATGTCTGCAGGGTTTTCAATAATGCAGATGCCGTCTTGCGAGCGCCGACATTTCAAATAGCGGCTACCGGCCATTAGCAGACTGTGGGCAAATCTAACCAAAATCAGCCACTCATCGCAGATCAACTGCACCTTCGAATTACATCATCGTCATTTCGCTTGTACTATCATCGGGTACCAATTAAAGGCTAGAGAGGCTCGCAATGAGCGACTGGAAAAGTGAATTGTCGAACTTGAAGAAGAGCATAAATGGATCAGGCAAAATCAATCTACAGCTTCCTCCATACTTCAATTTCAAAGATCACGATGCCTATGATTTTGATAAGGCCTTGCAGTTTTTCCAATGGGATATACACGGCAAGCAGGTTGTAATTGATTTTTCCGCCTGCCAATCAGCTAATTACCAAGCCCTATCCCTGCTGGTTTTATATTCGTGGCGCCTCAAATCAAATGGGTGTCGCGTAGAGTTCACTGGGATCGAAGAGATTGGGAATGGCGGTGCGTCAGACGTATGGCGAATGATGGGGTCTCCGGGCCTTTTCAGCGTGTGCTTTAACGAGAACCAGAACTTCAGATCAAATGAACACAAGCCTCTGGTTGCCATAAGAAATCATGCTGACTTCAAGCTGGCCATGGAGAAAGCCTCTGAGTTCTCCAAGGAGTTCAACGTTGAATACATAAATACTCTTAGGTATGTAATCAGTGAGCTTCTATACAACACCTTAGAGCATGGCACTGCATTTTTCGAGGATGGCGAATCATGGAACAAGCGATTGCCATCGCTTATTCAGTTCACGTGGTACATGAAGCGAGATGAAATACATTTCATAGTCGGTGACGTCGGCATCGGTATTCGCCGCCACCTATCGCAAGCATATCCAGATCTTGAAGATGATGTTGCGGCGCTCCTGAAATCAATTCAGCCACAGGTTTCAGGAACATTTGGCAAGAGTGATCCATATCAGGCAAAAAATAACGCGGGAATGGGGCTGTTCCTTTCCTCTAACATTGTTCGCCGCCTTCGAGCCGATATGCACATCGTGTCAGGGAATGGGTTGTTGCACATTTCACCATCAGATATAACGACACGCATACTAGCCAACTCCTGGCCTGGCACTTTTGCGTTAGTCTCTATTCGCCTCGAGAAGAATGCTGGATTTGACCTTCACTCGTTAATGGCTGAGTTTAGGGACTCTGCTTACAAGGAGCAGGATGCTAAGGCAAAAGCTGAATCAGAAAATACTTTGTACTTGAGCATCTATAACTACTTTGGCACATATCCAGAGGACAAGTCGGCTGCTATTTCATTTCGAGACAAGAGGTTGATCCCAGCCTTAAATCAGGGAAAGAGGGTTCTGCTTGATTTTGCTAATGTTGAATCAAGTCCGCATAGTTTCTTAAGCGCAATGCTGGCCACGCCGTTTAAACGACTTGGGATGGCCGCATACAAGCGAATTAAATACCTCAACGCATCCCCTGAAATTAGGGAAACAATCGACTTCATTCTCGATGACAGTACAAGCGACGGTGAGCTAGGCCTTTAATAGATTGAGTAACCGAAACAAATTGGGAGGCTGTTGTCCGCAAAGGGTCGGTAGTTCGCGTTCAGTTGCGACGAGTTGATCTTCCAATCAGGCCGATGACCATCCAGTTGCAAGGGAATGCGATTTCGCTTTGCTCAGCGCCGACTTTTCAGGTCGGCGGCTTGCGAAAACCTGCTCGCTCAGGTGCGGAAGCGCGCAATGCTCTGGCGCAGCCGTTCGGCGAGCAATTCCAGATCGGTGGCGGCTTCCGAGGTTTGCAGGGCCTGCGAGTGATTGTGCTCGGCCTGCTGGGCGATCTGCTCGACGTTTCGCGCGATGTCCTGGCTGGCGGCGGTTTGTTCGCGCAGGGCGTCCGAGATGCCGACCACGGCATCGCCCACCTTGGCGGCGCCGACCTTGATTTCGGCGATGCTGCCGCCGGCCTTGTTGGCCAGTTCGACGCCTTCTTCCACTTGGTGGACGCCGACGTTCATGCTCTCCACCGCCGTTTTGGCGCCGTCCTGAATCTGGCCGACCATGGCGGCGATTTCCTGGGTGGACTGCGTGGTGCGTTCGGCCAGTTTGCGCACTTCGTCCGCCACGACGGCGAAGCCTCGGCCCTGTTCGCCGGCGCGGGCGGCCTCGATGGCCGCATTCAGGGCAAGCAGGTTGGTCTGGTCGGCAATCTCGCGGATGACGTTCACGATGCTGGCAATCTGCTGCGACTGGTCGCCCAGTTGCGCCACCGCGCCGGAGGATTCACGTACGGTGGCGGCGATGCTGCCCATCTCCTGAATGGCGGAGCCGATCACGGCGGCGCCGGTATCTGAAATTTCTCCCGAGCTGTGCGCCATCGTGCGCGCTTCCTGCGACAGTTGGGAAACCCGGTCGATGCTGACGGTCATTTCCTCGACGGCAGCGGCCATGGCGGTTGCGGCATCGCTTTGCTTGCCGGAGCTGTTGGCTACTTCCTGCGAGGCACCCGCGAGCTTGCCGACGCCGTTCGCCAGGGTGCCGATACCGGCGTTGACCTCGCCGATCATCGAGCGCAGTTGCACACACATCTGGTCGGTGGCATCCAGCAACTGGCCGACTTCGTCGTGGTTCCGGGCCGTCACCGACACCGTCAGGTCGCCCTCGGCAACGCGCCGGGTCACGGCCAGTACTTCGCCCAGAGGCTCGCTGACCCAACGCCGGGTGCTGAAGAAAATCATGACCACCAACGCGATGATGATGAGCACGCCGGCAATCGCAAACTGAATCTGCACGCCGCGCACATCGCGGGTGAATTCCTCAATATAGCTGCCAGTACCGACGACCCAGCCCCACTTGGCGAATTGATCGACGACCGTGACCTTTTCGCGCGGGGACTTATCGCCTTGCTCGGCATTCATCCACGGATAGCGGATCACGCCCTGCTTCATGTCGATCATTTCCTTGACGAACAGGCGGCCATTGCTGTCCTTGGCCTCAATCAGGTTTTTGCCTTCGGCGGAGGGGTGAACGACCACCTTGCCGGGTTCCTTGATGGCATCGAGCACGAAGACATAACCGGTTTCGCCGATTTTCAAAGCGTGGATGCGTTTCTTGAGCGCGCCCAGACTTTCGGTAAAGTCGATGCCGATGAAGGAGATGCCGATCACTTGGCCGGCTTCGTCCTTGAGCGGGAGGTAGTGCGTCATGTATTCGCGGCCAAACAGCGTGGCGCGGCCGGTGTAGGGGTTGCCGGCCATCATCAGGGTATAGGCCGGGTGCTTGCTGCCCAGCGGCGTGCCGATGGCGCGGTCGCCGTTTTCCTTCTTCAGCGAGGTGGCGATGCGAAAGAAGTCATCGCCCTGACGCACGAACACGGTCGCCACGGCGCCGGTCGTCGCGGTGAAGGCATCCATCGGCGCAAAGTGATTGTTGAGCGTCTGCTCGCCGCCGCGCAGGGCCGGGTAGTTGCCGCTGCCGGTCTGGATCGTGCGGCCTTCGTCGAGCGCGAGGCGCTTGGGCAGGTTGGCCGTGAACTGTGCGCCGAGCATTTCGGCGGAGCGTTCGAGCACACTGGCGTAGGCCTCGATCATGTCGACAACCTGCTGGTTGGTGCGCTTCAGGTCGGCCAGACTGCGGTCTTCGATTTTCTGGCCGAGCCACTGACTCAGAAACAGGCCGGCGAGGCTGAGAACAAGGGTAATCGCGGCAATCAGGACGAGATTGAGCTTGCCGGCAATGGGGAGATTGCCAAAGCCCGAGGTTTGGGTGCGCATGGTTATGAACCTTAATTATTGTGATTATTGATCGAGACGATTTGATTGCGGGCGTCGACCGCAGTCTCGATGACTCCCTACTGACGCGGCGATTCTAGCCGAGGCCGTCTTGCCTGCGACCCTTTTATGGGACACCGACTGTTCAGGTTAGCAGTTTGCGGAAGGTTTGTTCGTAGATGCGCGCCAGCGGCTCGATGTCGGCGAGTGCAACGCATTCGTCGATCTTGTGGATCGTGGCGTTGATCGGGCCGAATTCGACGACTTCGGGGCAGATGTCGGCGATGAAGCGGCCGTCGGAGGTGCCGCCGCTGGTGGAGAGTGCCGGCGTGATGCCGGCCTCGGCCTGGATGGCGGCCGAGAGGGCGTCGACCAGTCGACCGGGGGTGGTGAGGAAGGGACGACCGCCGAGGGTCCAGTGCAGGTCGTATTCCAATCCGTGTTTGTCCAGAATCGCATGCACGCGGTTTTGCAGGTCGGTGGCGGTGCTGGCGGTGGAGAAGCGGAAGTTGAAGAGGACTTCGCAGCTACCGGGCACGACGTTGGTGACGCCGGTGCCGGCATGGATGTTGGAAATCTGGAAGCTGGTGGGCGGGAAGTAATCGTTGCCGGCATCCCAGTGGCTGGCGGCCAGTTCGGCCAGCGCGGGTGCGGCGAGGTGGATGGGGTTCTTGACCTTTTCGGGATAGGCGACGTGGCCCTGAATGCCCTTGACGATCAGCTTGCCGGAGAGCGAGCCGCGCCGGCCGTTCTTGATCATGTCGCCTTGTTGGTTGACCGAGGTCGGTTCGCCGACGATGCAGCAGTCGAGTGTTTCGCCGCGTGCCTTGAGCGTTTTGACGACCTTGACGGTGCCGTCGGTGGCGTCTCCTTCCTCGTCCGAGGTCAGGAGAAAAGCGATGGAGCCGTTCGGTTGTGCGTTGGCCAGCAGGCGTTCGACGGCCACGACGGCGGCGGCGACCGAGGTCTTCATGTCGGCGGCGCCACGGCCGTAGAGCATGCCATCGCGTTCGGTCGGCACGAAGGGATCGGAAGTCCACTTCTCGACCGGACCGGGCGGCACCACGTCGGTGTGGCCGGCAAAGACAATTAATGGTTTTGCGGCCCCCAATCTGGCCCAGAGGTTGCGCACAAGGCCGGTGGGGCCGGTGCTGTCGATGCGTTCGCAGGTGAAGCCGAGCGGTTCGAGGCGTGCGGCAATCAGGTCGAGGCAGCCGGCATCCTCGGTGGTGATCGAGCGGCGGGCGATGAGGTTCCTGGCGAGGTCGAGCGTCGTGCTCATCAGTCCATCTTCAGGGTGAATTCGGAGAAGGTGGCGCCGCCTTCGGCGGTGCTGGCGGTGGCGTCCGACGAGGCTGCGGGCGCGACGAGGGGCTTGTCCTCGGGTTTCTTGTCGACGGCGGCGTTGTTGATCAGCCAGTGCAGGTTGTTGGCCGAGTCGGCGTTGCCGAGCGCTTCTTCGAGCGCGATGGTGCCGGATTTGTAGAGATTGAACAGGGATTGCTCAAAGGTCTGCGAGCCGGGCGACATGCTCTGTTCCATCGCTTCCTTGACGCCGTTGAGGTCGCCTTTTTCGATCAGCTCGCCGATGTGACGCGAGTTGAGCATCACCTCGACGGCCGGTACGCGGCTGCCGTCGGGCTTCTTGACGAGACGTTGCGAGATGATGCTCTTGAGCGTCACGCCGAGGTCGGCCAGCAAAGCGGGGCGGTTTTCCAGCGGGTAGAAGCTGATGATGCGCGACATCGAGTGGTAGCTGTTGTTGGCGTGCAGCGTGGCAAGGCAGAGGTGGCCGGATTGCGCGTAGGCAATGGCTTGCGACATGGTTTCCTTGTCGCGAATTTCGCCGATGAAAATGCAGTCGGGCGCCTGACGCAGGGCGTTCTTCAGCGCCACGTGGAAGGCGCGCGTATCGGCGCCGACTTCACGCTGGTTGATGATCGACTTCTTGTTCTTGAAGATGAATTCGATCGGGTCTTCCAGCGTCAGGATGTGGCCGGACTTCCGTTCGTTGCGGTAGTCGAGCATCGAGGTCAGCGTGGTCGACTTGCCGGAGCCGGTGGCGCCAACCATCAGGATCAGGCCGCGCTTTTCCATGATGACGTCGGCCAGCACGGGCGGTAGGCTGAGCGTTTCGAACCTGGGGATGTCTGCCGGGATGTAGCGCACGACCAGCGCGGGCGTACCTTTCTGGCGGAATACCGAGAGACGGAAGTTGCCGACGCCTTCGAGCGCATAGCCGGTGTTGAGTTCGAGCTGATCTTCGAATTCGACCAACTGGTGCTCGGTGAGAATTTCGCCGAGCAGGCTCATGATTGTCGGCGCGTCCATAGTCTGCTGGTTGACCGGTACCGCCACGCCGTTGATCTTGATGTTGATGGGCGCGCCCACCGAGACGAAGATGTCGGAGGCCTTTTTCTCGGCCATCAACTGGAAGAGTCTCTGCATCGCGCCCATTTTGCTTCTCCTTAGTCGCGCAGCAGGTCGTTGATGCTGGTCTTGGAGCGGGTTTGGGCATCCACCTGCTTGACGATGACGGCGCAGGCGAGGCTGTATTTGCCATCGGCGGAGGGGAGATTGCCGGCCACGACGACTGAGCCTTCGGGCACGCGGCCGTAGGTGATTTCGCCGGTGGCGCGGTTGTAGATCTTGGTGCTCTGGCTGATGAACACGCCCATCGACAGTACGCAGTTATCTTCGACGATGACGCCTTCAACGACTTCGGAACGCGCGCCGATGAAGCAGTTGTCGCCGATGATGGTCGGGTTGGCCTGCAGTGGTTCGAGTACGCCGCCGATGCCGACGCCGCCGCTCAGGTGCACGTTCTTGCCGATCTGGGCGCAGGAGCCGACGGTAGCCCAGGTGTCCACCATCGTGTTCTCACCGACGTAGGCGCCGATGTTCACGAAGCTGGGCATCAGCACGACGTTGTTGCCGATGTAGGAACCACGGCGCACGACGGCGCCGGGGACGACGCGGAAGCCGCCCTTCTGGAAGGTATGCGTGTCGTAATGGGCGAACTTGGTGGGCACCTTGTCGAAATAGCGGATCGGGCCGCCATCCATCAGGCTGTTGTCCTCGATGCGGAAAGAAAGCAGCACGGCTTTCTTGATCCACTGGTTCGTCACCCATTGGCCGTCGATCTTCTCGGCGACGCGCAATGCACCCTTGTCGAGTTCGTCCAGCACGGTCTGGACTGCTTCGCCGAGGCGGGCGGGAGAAGAGCCGGGCTTCAGGCTGGCACGGTCTTCCCAGTATTGTTCGATGAGGCTTTGCAGTTCGGCAGTGGCGGACATGAGGACGGTTTCCTTGTCAATAAAGTTGGTTAGAGCGATTCACAGAATTCGGCAATGCGGTGGGCCGCTTCGAGGCATTCCGCCACGCCGGCGACGAGGGCGATACGAATGAAATTGCGACCGGGATTGATTCCGCCGGCATCGCGGGCAAGGTAGCTACCGGGTAGAACGCTCACATTATATTGGGCGTGCAGGCGGCGGGTGAATTCCGTGTCCGAGAGGCCGGTGGGGGCGGTATTCGCCCACAGGTAAAAGCCGGCATCGGGCAGGGCGGTGGTCAGGTGCTTGGCCACGATGGGCGTGACTTGCGCAAACTTCTCGGCATACAGACGACGGTTTTCAAGCACATGCGCTTCGTCGCGCCAGGCGGCGGCGCTGGCGGCCTGCACGGGCGGTGACATGGCACACCCGTGATAAGTGCGGTAGAGCCAGAATTTCTTGAGGATGGCCGCATCGCCGGCGACGAAGCCAGAGCGCAGGCCGGGCACGTTCGAGCGCTTCGACAGGCTGCTGAACATGACGAGGTTCCTGTAGTCGTCGCGACCGAGTTTCCGGGCAGCTTCGAGTCCGCCCAGTGGCGGTTTGGCTTCGTCGAAATAAATTTCCGAATAGCACTCGTCGGCGGCGATGACGAAACCGTAGCGGTCAGATAGGTCAAACAGCAATTGCCACTCATCGAGCGCCATCACCTTGCCGGTCGGGTTGCCCGGCGAGCAGACATAGACCAGTTGGCAGTTCTGCCAGATTTCTTCGGGCACGCCGGCCCAGTCCATGCGGAAATCATTGCCCGGCAGGTTGTTGAGGAAGAAGGGGCGGGCGCCGGCCAGCAGCGCGGCACCTTCGTAGATCTGATAGAAGGGGTTCGGCGAGATCACCACGGGTTGCCCATGCTTCGGTGCAATGATGGTCTGGGCAAAGGCAAACAGCGCTTCGCGCGAACCATTCACGGGCAGAACTTGGGAAGAAGCATCAGGGGCCGGAATGCCGTAGCGCCTGCCGATCCAGTCGGCAATGGCTTTTCTCAGGTCGTCACTGCCATTGGTGGTCGGGTAGTTGGCGAGGCCGGCAAGTCCTGCGGTGAGCGCCTCCTTGATGAAGGCGGGGGTCGGGTGCTGCGGTTCGCCGATGTGCAGCTTGATTTCCTTGCGGGCGGCGGGGGGCTTGTTGTCGGCAAATAGAGCACGCAGTTTTTCGAAGGGATAGGACTGCAGCTTGTCGAGATGGGGATTCATGGCAGGACCTGGCGATAGAGTGCGCGGCTGGCATAGGCCAGCCAGGGCAGGGTAAGGGGCAGGAGAGGCAGAAGCAGAATGCTCGCGATGATGAGGGTCGAGAGCAGTGCGGCCCAGACCATCGCGGGTATGAAATTGCCGAAGACGACACGGACACTGGCGACCACCGCGTCGACGAGTCCGGCGCGGTTTTCACAGAGCAGCGGCACGGAGAAGGCCGAGACGTTGAAGAGCATGAAGGCGATAAAAAAACCGGACACGGCGCCCCAGATCAGAAAGTTCATCACGCCGGGCGTGGCGGGGATCAGTTCGGTGAGCCACACCGGGGCGCCACCGACCATGTAGCTGTAGAGAATCGCCGCATCGGTGACGAAGATCATGAACAGCAGGGCACAGACCAGGGCAAGTACCCAGACGCGCTTGTCGGCAGCGGCGAATCCGCGTGCCGTACTGCCAGCGCCGACTTTTTCGCCCGCCTCATGCGCCTGCGCGATGCCGAAGAAGCCGGCCAGAATGGCCGGGCCGACCAGCATGAAAGCGCCCGCTGCGGCGATGATGAAGGGGGTGAAGCCCTGCGACAACAGGCCGCCGAGAATGAGCGCACCGATCAGGGTGAAAACACCAGCAAAGGCGATGCTTGTGCTACGTGTTGCGTTGGCGATTGCCCAGCCCTGCCGGAGTGCCAGGCGAATTTCGGGGAAGCCGAAGGGACGTGAGGCGATCATCAGCCGCGCGTGTTGGACTGACCGGAGAAGCTGGCTAGTTCAACGTGCGGTGCCGGCTTCCAGCCCTTCTTGCGATGTTCGGCAACGACATTGGTGAAGATGCCGCCACGCACATAGAAGCGTGTAGTGAGACGCATGAAGCGCGGCTTGGTGGCCTTGACCAGATCGTCGAGGATGCGATTGGTGACATCCTCGTGGAAATGACCTTCGTCGCGGAAGCTCCACATGTAGAGCTTGAGGCTCTTCAACTCGACGCACAGCTTGTCGGCGATGTAGTCCAACGTCAGCACGGCGAAATCGGGCTGGCCGGTCTTCGGACACAGACAGGTGAATTCGGGGATTTCCATGTGGATCTGGTAATCCCGCTGCGGGGCCGGGTTGGGGAAAGTTTCGAGGGTTTTGGTGGGGGCGCTGGACATGGCAACTTGACCGTAATTTGAGCCAGACGATTATAGTAGTGCCGTCCTGCCAGCGCCGACATTTGACATGCACACTCCTTGGCTGAAATCCTACCCGCCGGGCGTTCCCGCCACCATCGACACAACGGCCCTGCAGCCGCTCGATGCGATGTTCGCTGCGGCCTGCCAGCGTCATGCCACTCGGGTGGCCTATGTCAGCATGGGGCAGACGCTGACGTATGCCGAGTTGGCCGCCCACAGCCGTGCCTTCGCCGGCTGGCTGCAGTCGCGCGGGTTGCAGAAGGGTGAGCGCGTGGCGCTGATGCTGCCCAATCTGCTGCAGTATCCGGTGGCCTTCTTCGGTACCTTGTTGGCGGGTGGCGTGGTGGTGAATTGCAATCCGCTCACTACGCCGCGCGAACTCGGCCAGTTGCTGCAGGACACCCAACCGAAAGTGCTGGTCACCATCGAGAACTTTGCGCATGTGGTCGAACAGGTGCAGGCGCAAGGCACATTGCGCCATGTCATCGTTTCTTCGGTGGGCGAGCTGTTGGGGCCGCTGAAAGGCCAGCTGGTCGATTTCGTGCTGCGGCAGGTCAAGCGTGTGGTGCCGCCGTGGCATCTGCACGGGGCTGTGCGTTTCCGTGAGGCACTGGCGCAGGGTAAGGCGCATGGCTTTCAGCCCCCTGATCTGACCACCGACGATCTTGCCCTGCTGCAAGCCACCGGGGGCACGACCGGACTGCCCAAGGCGGCGATGTTGACGCACGGCAACATGGCGGCGAATGTCACACAGGCGCTTGCGTGGCTCAAACCGGTGGTGCGCGAAGGCGAGGAGTGCATCCTGACGCCGCTGCCGCTGTTCCATGTGTTTGCCCTGACGGCCAATTGCCTGAGCTTCCTAATGCTGGGCGCGAAGAATGTGCTGATTGCCAACCCGCGCGATATTCCGGCCTTCATCAAGGAATGGCGCAAGCATCCGGTGACGGTGGTGACAGGGGTGAATACCCTGTTCAACGCCCTGCTGAATCACGCGGATTTTGCCCGGCTCGACTTCGGAACCCTGCGCATCACGCTGGGCGGTGGCATGGCGGTGCAGGCGCCGGTGGCCGAACGCTGGCTGCAGATCACCGGCGTGCCGCTGCTGCAGGCTTATGGGCTGACCGAATGTTCGCCGGCGGTGACCATCGATCCGCTCGACCTGCCGGCCTTCAACGGTGCCATCGGCCTGCCGATGCCGTCGACCGAACTGGAGATTCGTGACGATAGCGGCCATGCGCTGGCGCTGGGCGCGGTGGGGGAAATCTGCGTGCGTGGCCCGCAGGTGATGACGGGATACTGGCAGCGCCCGGCGGAGACGGCGGCGGCGTTCCATGCCGATGGTTTCTTGCGCACAGGCGACCTGGGCATGCTCGATGCGGCAGGCTATGTCTATCTGGTCGACCGCAAGAAGGATGTGATCCTCGTTTCCGGCTTCAATGTCTATCCGAACGAAGTGGAGGAAGCCGTCGTCCTGCATCCGGCCATTCTGGAGGCGGCGGCGATTGGCGTGCCGGATGCCCATTCTGGCGAGGCGGTGAAAGTCTTTGCGGTGCGGCGCGATCCCGCGCTGACTGAAGCAGCGCTGATCGCCCATTGCCGTAGCGTGTTGACCGGTTACAAGGTGCCGCGCATCGTCGAGTTTCGCGACAGCCTGCCGCACACGACGGTCGGCAAGATCCTGCGGCGGGCCTTGAAGGTCTGATCAGTCGAGCCAGTTGCCGAGGGCGGCGATGAGCTCGGCGAGTTCGCCGCGCCACTCATGCACTTGATCGATGGTGATGCGCTCCCCCGCTTTGAGGCGCTTATCGGCCGCCTTGAACTGCTCGGCAATACGGAGTGCGCCGATCTGGAACATCAGCCCCTTCATGGAGTGAACGATGTGCTGGACTTCTTTCCAGTCGGCACGCTGAAACGCTTGCTCAACGCGGTCGAGGTAGGGCGGCATGTCCTGCATGGCCGACTGGAGCATCATGCGCGCGATGGTGCGCTCGCCGCCAATCTGATCCAGCATGCGGGCTTCGTCGAAAACGACGTGCGTGGGTTCAGCACTGACGGCAGACGTTGCGGTTTGCATTGGCGTTACCGCGCTACCTTTGCCTGTTCGCAGCCACCGATCCAGCAGATGGGCGAGGGTATTGAGATCGATTGGCTTGGCGATGAAATCGTCCATGCCCGCTGCCATCGCGGCTTTGCGATCCTTTTCGTAGGCGTCGGCTGTCAGGGCAATGATCGGCAGGCGCGGCCGTCCTTCGGTCGACTCCCAGGCGCGGATGCGTCGCGTGGCTGTGTGGCCATCCATGATCGGCATCTGGACATCCATCAGGATCAGGTCGGGGCCGGGGTCGAGCATTGCGGCATCGAGGCCCTGCTGGCCGTTTTCAGCCACCATGACCTGAAGCCCGAGCCGGTCGAGCATGGCGGCAACCACCTTGCGGTTGGTGGGGTTGTCTTCCACCACGAGGATGCGCCCGGACAGGTGCGTTGGGACATTCTTCCGCTCGGCCTCAGTCGCGTTGGCCGGTTGCAGTTGCAAGGTATGCTGACGCAGTTGCGCTTCCGATTGCAGCAGTTGGGACTGGTTTGCGTCGACCGTAGCCGCTATCTCGTTGAAAGCCTCGGTCGCCTCGCTGACTTCCGGGCGGCCAGCCGGCTTCAGGCGCAGGACCATCCATGTGCCGATGAAATTAATCGCGATCGCCAGCAGCAGGATGCCCATGTGCTTGAGCAGATGCGCCCAGGCGCGGTCGGCCAGCGGACGCGGACTGAGTGTCAGGTAAAGCTGTCCGTATTCGCGGCCGCCGACGGTGACGCTGGCAACGCCCTGCACGTCGTCATGTCCAAACAGTCTCAGGAACCATGCCGGTGCGCTACCGGTAACAAGGACATTCTTGCTGTGCAGCGTGATGCCCTTGATGTCGCGGAACTGCACCTCAGTCACCAGCGGACGGGTCGTGTAGCGATCCAGCATCTGCTGCAAGGTGGAGAAATCCCCGATTACCACGGCTTCGGCGAGCGTCCCGGGCAGGGTTTCAAGCTCCTGATCCAGCCGATGGCGGAGATCGGAACGGATATCGCTGGCTTCCTCGCGTGCCGTGATCATCACCATGACCAGAGCCGCCACCAGCAGTGCAATGCCGGTGGCGACCAGCAGGCGTCCGACGATGGGGAGGCGGTGCCAGCGTTGTTGCATGGTCTTACTTGCGGTAGCGCTGGTTGTCGGCGGGCGAGGATGCGCGAAAACCCAGCGGGGGCTTCTGGCCGATGGCCCGGGCGCTGGCGTCGAGAATCTTCATACCGGCCGGATCAAGGTCCATGCCGTCGATGGTCGTCCTGACCGCCATCACGATGTGTTTGGGTACCCGTGGATGCACGGAAACTGGCAAGCCGACTTCCTGGCCGGTCATCACTTCGTCGCGGGGGCGCAGGATGACTTGGTAATTGACGGCAGCCATGCGGGGCTGGAAGATGGACTTGGAATAAACAAAGTCATATTCGCCGCGCTCGATCGCATTGTTCGATTCGGGGGCCGTGCGCGTTACCTTCAATTCGAGTTCGATGCCGGTTTTTTGCTGGACGTAGGCGAGGATCGGGTTCCAGTATTGGGCGGTGAGCACCGCGCTGCGCTGCGACAGGACACCGAAGCTGTAGGTGTCGGCCTGTGCCGTCGCAGTTGCAAGCCAAAGTCCGGTCAGGGCAAGAAAAAAACGTATGAATTGCATGATTGGCGATTATGGCATGGACATCAGCCCAGCCAGCGCAGGAGTCCGAGGGCCGCGAAGCCGGCGCCGATGGTCAGCAAGGTATTGCGCCAGCGTGCCGCGACAGCAATGGCGACCAGCCCGGCCCAGAACCTGGGGTTGTCGCCCATGTTGAACTGCCCGGCGACCAGCAACAGTTCGGGCACGGTGAGGGCTGTCAGCGCGGCGATGGGCACAAAGGGCAGCCAGCGCACGAACCAGCCCGGCGGTTTGTAATGGCCTTCGAGGGCGATGAAGGAATAGCGGATCGCGAAGGTGATCAGCCCGCACGTAATCCACAACGGTAACCAGTTCATCGTTTTTCTCCGATGAAGGCACCGGCGCCGAGTCCGGCCAGTGCCGCAGCGAACAGCCCGGTCTTGTAGGGCAGTGGTGCCAGCAGAACTGCCGTGGCGCCGGCGACGAGCGCAGCGGCCAGACGGGCACGGTTGTCGATCATCGGCACGACAATCGCGATGAAGGTCAGCGGCAGGGCGAAATCGAGATCGAGGCCGCTGGGCAACTGGGCACCGAGCAGCACGCCCGCGAGTGTCGCGAGCTGCCAGCCGGCCCAGAGCGCGAAGCCTGCACCGAACAGAATCCAGTGTGCCGTCGGCGACTGCGGGTTATCGATCAGGTGCGGAATCGCGGCGGCATAAGCTTCGTCGGTCAGCAGGTAGGCCAGCAACAGCTTCCAGCGGCGCGGCAGGGCGTGCAGGATGGGGGCGACCGAGGCGCTGTAGAGCGCATGGCGCAGATTGATCAGGCCGACCGCGCCGACCGAGAGCAACGCCGGGGCGCCCGCGCCGACGAGTTGTGCCAGCAGGAATTGCGCCGAGCCGGCGAACACCAGCGAGGACATCAGGAAGGCCGCAAGCGGCGGAATGCCGCTTTGCAGCGCGACCACGCCGTAAATTACGCCAAACGGCACGACGCCGAGGTGCATCGGCATGAGGGCGCGCACACCGAGCAGGAAGGCGGAGGCAGGGGTCATCCTGCGCATTATGCCCGTCGGCCCAGCGCCGACATTTTGGGCGAGCGCGTCTAGGCGAGCGGTTTGCCGTTGGCGGTCAGACTCAGCGCGCCATCCTTCGAGAAGTGCAGGGCGATGGCATCGGCTTGGCGATTGTTGGAGAACAGATAACTGTATTTGGCGATCACGGCATCGATTTCTGCCTGGGAGCCGGCTGCCGCGTACGCCTCGTGGAAGGGCATGGACTTCTTCATCTCGACCAGATGCGAGGTGAGCGCGTTGACCGTGCGCAGTTCCCGGTCCAGCGCGGGGTCATTCTTCAATGCTTGCTCGAATTCCGCCGCATAAGGGTAATCCGCAGGCAGTTGCATTTTTCCCGCGTTGTCGTAGGTAATGCTGGCGGGCGGGGATGGAATGTTGTTTTCCGCCAGGAAACCGGGGAGGCTGGCCGAGATGTGGCTGCTCAGCGCGTCGATATTCTTCTGGCTGGGCAATAGAAGCGGTACTGAGTCCAGATCGATCTGCGCATTGGCCGGCGGTGGCGAGAAGTAGGCGTCAATGTCCAGTTCCCGGGTGCCTTTACTGGTGTCGAAGGCGGCCGTTGTGCTCGCCGTTCCGGTTTGGGCGGCGAGCAGGTCGCGCGCTGACTGGGAAATGGAGACGCGGGCGGCAAAAGTTGCCGCCGGGTCGGCTTGGCTTGCTGTGGGCGGTGTCTGGTTCTGGCGCGACGGGAAATTCAGTTGCGATAAGGCCGAATAGGCGCTGGCAGGGGAGATTTGCATGAAAGCCTCCTTGGATTGTGCCGAGGTGCTGCAATCCGCGTGCCATGACTGGTGGCGATGCGCCGTCCGGCCAGTCCCGACTTTTAATCCGCAGGCTGCGCCGGCGTACCGGCGGCGTGGCGCTTCCAGACGCGGCGCAGGTCGCGGGCCGAGGCGAAACCGGCGCCTTCGGCGGCGCGCTCGACGCTCAGGCCCTGGCCGAGCAGTTGCCGCGCCAGTTCCACGCGCAGCCCGTGCTGGTAATCGACGATGCCGACGCCGGCTTCGCGGCGGAACAGGCGGCTCAGATGGCGCGGGCTGACATGGACGCGTGCTGCGAGTTCGGTGACTGGCCAGTCGGCTGCCGGATCACGCGCAATCAGATCCTGTGCCTTGTGGACGGCCGGATGCAGGTGGTTGCGGTGAGCAAGCCAGGGCGACAACTGCGGGTCGCCGCCGGTACGGCGCAGGTAGAGCACCATGCGGCGTGCGACACGCGTCGCGAGCGGGGCGCCGACGAAGCGCTCGACAATGGCGAGCGCGAGATCGACGCCGCCGGCAATGCCGGCCGAAGTAAATACCGGACCATCCTCGACGAACAGGCGGTTCTCCAGCACCTGCGCGCAGGGCGCCCAGTCGGCCAGCATGCCGGTCAGGGCATGGTGGGTCGTGCAGCGGCGGTGATCGAGCAGCCCGGCCCGGCCGGCCAGCAGTGCGCCCGAACAGATGCAGACGAGGCGGTGGTGCGAAAGATCGAGGTGCGCGATCAGCCAATCGACGATGTGCCGGGCGGCTGGCGTGGAAAAATCGCGTTCCTCGTCCTCGGTACCGAGCAGGAAGACCGTGGTGTCGTCCGCCAGCGTCTCGGGCAGCGGATCGACGCGGTTGACGACGCCGAGTGTGTTGGGGCATTCCGGCTCCGGGCCAGCGACGCGCAGGCGGAAGGGGGCGCCCTCGTCGATGGCCTTGCGGATGACTTCCGCCGGGCCGGCGAAATCGAAGGCGGAATGTCCGGGGTGCAGGATGAAAAGCATGTCCATGGTCGGCTTTCGTTCAGGCAATGCGCAATGGTAAGGCGGCGGATGCGCGGACGGGGATCGACGACTGCGCGTTGGGGCCGACGACGACGATTTCGTCGAAGTGTCGAAGGCGCAGCCACCACCAGAACGTCAGATGCGGGATGCAGCGGTCAACAGGCAGTGGCAGGGCGTCGGCCGTTTCGGATGGCATCAGGGCAATGGTCGTCGCGCCTTGCCACCAACGTTCGAAGGCCGCGCGGGTTTGGGCGGCATCGCGCTCGAAGCCGGGCAGCAGCAACAGGGCGGTGCGGGTCATGGCGGCCTTCATCTCTTGTCCATGGGAAGCAGGATAGGCAGGCCGGACGCGTGGCGACAGCCTGAAATCCGACCAAAAGCGGACAAAAGTGGACAGCGTCAGACGCTGCGGCGGTGGTGCAGGAAGATGAGTTCGTAGGTTAGCGTTGGCTGCGGACCGAGTTTGCGCAACACGCGGCGCAGTTGCGCGGGGGCGAGCGGTGTGTGGCCTGCCGCCGCCGTGTCGGCACCGATGGCGCGCAGGCCGCGCAGGAAGCTCAGGCCATCGGCCGGGCGGTCGAGCCAGTATTCGCTGTCGACGCGGTTGTCGCCGGGCGGTAGGGCGGCGCGGCAGGCGGCTGGTGTCGGCAACGGTTGGGTGCCGGCGACAAGGCCGAGGTCGGTATGGGCGGCCTTCCATTCGCGGAAGGTTTCGCCGCCGGGCAGCGACAGCAGCAGCGTGCCGCCGGGGGCGAGTTGTGCCGCCAGCCGCGCGCAGGCGCCGGGCAGGTCGTCGAACCACTGGGCGACGAGGTTGCCGCACACGAGATCGAAAAAGTCGGTGCTGGCGGGACGGCGGCCATCCATCACGGCGAAGTCGATGTGTGGATAGTTGCCAAGACGTGCCTGACAGGCCGCAAGCATCGCCGGCGCAATGTCGGTGGCGAGGATGTGCGCGCCGGGAAAATGCCGCGCCAGCCGTTCGGTCAGGTGACCGGTGCCGCAGCCGATTTCAAGGATGCGCGGACGCGGCGGCAGGCCGAGCGGCACGAGGCGCTCGACCAGCCGCTGGGCGGTGTGGCGCTGCGCGGCGGAGTGGGCATCGTAGCTGCCCGCCGCTGCATCGAAACGCGCGGCGACTTGCGTATCGAAACGGGTCATGCCGCGAGCCTTTCGATCCAGCGCGCGCAAAGTTCGGGATGCGTGATGGGCAGCAGGTGCCCCGGCGCGTCGATGCTTTCCACAGTGCCGAAGGCCATTGCGCTCATCGCGGCAGGCACGATGGGGTCGTGCGCGCCAGCCAGCGCAAATACCTCGGCGCGGCGGGCGGCGAGAGCGGCGCGACCGTCCCATTGCGCCAGCCAGTCGAGGCCGGTGGCGAGGCGTTCGGTGTTGGGCGTGCCTGCCGGTGCATGGCCGCCGCAGCGCGCATGAAAATCGGCCAGCACCGCCGCCGGGTCGCGGGCGAACTGCTGCTGCATGCGCGAGAGCACTCGCGGCGCGATGGCGGGTGCGTAGTCGTCTGCTTCGGTGAAGCGCGGGAAGCCGTTGATGCATAGCAACCGCTGCCAGGCATCGGGCGTTTGCGTCAGCCACCAGAGCGCGCCGAGGGAGTGGCCGACGGCCAGCCTTGCCGTCCCGCCAGCGCCGAAATTTTCGTTACCGTAGAAGCCGAGGTCGAGCGTTACCGCGTCGATCTTCATGTGGGCGCGCATCGCATCCCAGAGGCTGGCATCGTAGCCCCAGCCATGCACGAGAACGATCTGGCTCATAAGGTGGCGACGGCGGCGAGGACGCGCTCGAACTGCCCGTCGGACAAGGCCGCCGAGAGCGCAAAGCGCAGCCGCGCACTGCCGGCCGGGACCGTCGGCGGGCGGATCGCCACGACGAGGATGCCGGTGGCACGCAGCGTGTCGGCAGCGGCCAGCGCGCGGGCTTCGTCGCCGAGCACGGCGGGGACGATCTGCGTGGACGAGGCGAGTGTGTCGATGCCGCGTTGGTGCAATGCGGTTCGCAATGCGTCGCCCATCTGCGCGAGGCGGGCGCGCTCGGCGTCCATCGTCGGCACGAGGTCGAGTGCCGCGTCGAGTGCGCCCAGCGCGGCCGGGGCGGGCGCGGTGCTGTAGATGAAACCGCCGCAACGGTTCACCAGCCAGTCGATCAGCGCCCGCGATCCGGCGACATAGGCGCCGGCGCCGCCGAGCGCCTTGCCCAGCGTGCCCATTGTCACCGTGGCGCGGCCTTCTGACAGCCCTTTCCCTTGTTGCCCGAGTACGCCGGTGGCGTGCGCTTCGTCGAGGTAAAGGTAGGTGCCATGCCGTGCCGCCAGCGCCGACATTTCGGCCACGTCGGCGCGGTCGCCATCCATGCTGAAAACGGATTCGGTGATGATCCACCGGAATTCGCCCGGATGTTTTTCCAGCAGTTCTTCAAGATGGGCGAGGTCATTGTGATGGAAGCGAATCTGTTTCAGGCCGCGACAGCCCGCGTGCAGGCTGGCGTGGTTGAGACGGTCGGTGAACACCAATGGCTGGGGCGCCAGTTCGAAGAGTACGGGCAGCACCGAACTGTTCAACTGGTAGCCGGTGGCGAAGATCAGCGCCGCCTCGGTGCCCTTGAAGCGCGCGAGCTTTTCCTCCAGCGCCAGCAGTTCGGCGCTGGTGCCGGTGACTAGCCGCGAGGCGCGGCTGCCGGCGCCGTGGCGCTGCGTCCAGGCGCAGGCGCGCTCGATCAGCAGCGGGTGGCGCGAGAGGCCGAGATAGTCGTTCGAGGCGACGTCGATCAGCACTTCGTCATGGACGCGCAAATGTCGGCGCTGGCGGGACGGCTCCAGCGCCGCCAGTTTCGGCAGGATCAGGGCGTCGAGATCAGGCATGGCGCAGTGGCAGCAGATTCAGAAACAACCTCGCAGACGGCGGTCGTCAGCGTGGTGAGGTCGGCGGCATCGATGACGAAGGGCGGCGCGAGATAAACGATGTCGCCGAAGGGACGCACCCAGACGCCGCGTTGTGCGAACGCCGGGCGCAGGCTGGCGGCGACCGGACGATCCAACTGCACCACGCCGATGGCGCCCATGACGCGCACATCAACCACGCCGGGCAGGGTACGGCAGGGTTCCAGTTCGAGCTTCATCTGTGTTTCGATGGCGGCGACCTGTTGCATTCTCGACTCACGCTCGAACAAGTCGAGCGAGGCGTTGGCCGCCGCGCAGGCCAGCGGGTTGGCCATGAAAGTGGGGCCGTGCATGAAGGCATCCTCGGTACGCTCGGAACAGAAGGCGGCGAACACGTGATCGGCCGCGACCGTCGCAGCCAGCGGTAGCGTGCCGCCGGTCAGCGCTTTCGAGAGACAGAGGATGTCGGGCACGGCGTCGGCGGGGCTGGCGAACAGCGTGCCGGTGCGGCCGAAGCCGGTCATGATCTCGTCGGCGATCAGCAGCACACCGTGGCGGTCGCAGGCGGTGCGGATGGCGGCGAGCGTGGCGGCATCGTGAAAGCGCATGCCGCCGGCGCCCTGCACGCGCGGTTCGACGATGGCGGCGGCGATGCCCGGTTCTGCCAGCAGTGCGTCGAGTGCCGCCTTCGTTTCGTTGTCGCACGGCAGTTCGGCGAACACCTGCGGTACGCGGTAGCCGGCCAGCGCATCATGGAAGCCGCTGCCCGGATCGGTGACGGACAGCGCGCCGAGCGTGTCACCGTGATAGCCATTCCTGAAGGCGACGAAGCGGTGGCGCTGCTCGCCACGGTTGCGCCAATACTGCACCGCCATCTTGAGCGCCACCTCGACGGCGACCGAGCCGGATTCGGAAAAGAACACACGCTCCAATTTGCCGGGCAGCAGCGTGGCCAGTCGGCGGGCGAGTGTCAATGCCGGTTCATGCACGAGACCCGCAAACATCACGTGCGGCAGTGTATCGAGTTGTGCCGCCACCGCCTGCTGGATGTGCGGGTGGCCGTAGCCGTGGCACATCGTCCACCATGACGAGATGCCGTCGATCAGTTCACGGCCGTCCGCGAGCTTGATGCGCACGCCCTCGGCGCCGACCACCGGCAGCGGCGCGGGCGCGGTGGCCATCTGCGTATAAGGCAGCCAGAGGGAGTCGATACAAGTCATGGGAAAATGGCGGTGTGAAGAAAAGCTATTTTATTACCGCTACCGGTACCGACCTTGGCAAAACCTGGCTGACAGCCGGCCTCGCTGTAGCCGTGCGCGCTCGTGGCGTGCCGGTGCGGGCATTGAAACCGGTGATGTCGGGCTACGACCCGGCGCGCCACGAAGCATCCGATCTTGCAAAAGTCGGCGCTGGGAAGACGGCATGGACCTATGCCGCGCCGCTTTCGCCCGATCTGGCGGCAGCGAAGGAGGGTAAAACTATCGACTTCGCCGCACTGGTCGACTGGTGTCGCGGCGAGATGGCAGTCAATGAGGGGACACTGCTGATCGAAGGCATCGGCGGTGCGATGGTGCCGTTGACGACGCACCATACCGTGCGCGACTGGATCGCCGCGCTGAAGATTCCGACGCTGCTGGTTTGCGGCACCTATCTGGGATCGCTCTCGCACACGCTGAGTGCGCTGGCCGCGTTGCGCGAGGTCGGTGTCGTGCCCGCCGCGCTGGTGGTTAATGAATCGGCCGAGGGATTGGTCGGTCTCGACGACACGCTGTTTTCGCTCCAGCCCCATGCGGGCGGTGTGCCCATCGTCACGCTGCGGCGCGACGACCCGGCGGGCCTCGCACGGCTCGCCGATCAGTTGCTGGCGTAGCGTGTGAAGGCGCGCGCGATGCTGCGCGCGAGGTCAAGGTCGCGCTCCGTCAGTCCGCCTGCGTCGTGGGTGCTCAGGGCGATATCGACGCGGTTATAGACATTGAACCATTCCGGGTGGTGGTCCTTCTTCTCCGCATGGAGCGCCACTTCGGTCATGAAGGCAAAGGCCTGCGCGAAGTTCGGAAACTTGAGCGACACCTTCAACTTGCCGTCGTCCAGCGCCCAGGCGTGCGGGCCGAGGTGGCCTTCGGCGGCGAGGAAGGCCTGGATCGCATCGGGGTTCAGTCGTGTCGTCATCACAGGCCTCCTTGGGTTCGCTTCTAGCAGCCAGTCAGTCCCAACCGCGCGAACAGCGCCTCATCGCGTGCCGCTTCGGGGTTGCCGCTCGTGAGCAGCTTGTCGCCGTAGAAGATCGAATTGGCGCCGGCGAGGACGCACAACGCCTGCAATTCGTCGTTCATCTCCTGCCGGCCGGCCGACAGCCGTACCCACGAAGTGGGCATGGCGATGCGCGCCACGGCGATGGTGCGGACGAATTCGAAGGGATCGAGCGGCGGTGCGTTTTCCAGCGGCGTGCCGGGCACCGCCACGAGGTGGTTGATCGGCACCGACTCGGGCGGCGGGTTCATGGCGGCCAGCTGGGCGATCAGCGAGGCGCGTACGCGGCGCGATTCGCCCATGCCGATGATGCCGCCACAGCAAATCTTCATGCCGGATGCGCGCACGCTGGTCAGCGTTTCCATGCGCGCCTGCTGGCTGTGGGTGGTGATGATCTGGTCGTAGAACTCGGCGCCGGTGTCGAGGTTGTGGTTGTAATAGTCGAGTCCGGCGGCGGCGAGCTTCGCGGCCTGGCCTTCGCCGAGCAGGCCCAGCGTCAGGCAGGCTTCCATGCCGAGGTCCTTGACCACGCGCACCATCTCGATCACCTGATCGAGGTCGCCTTCCTTCGGGCCACGCCACGCGGCGCCCATGCAGAAGCGGCTGGCGCCTTTCTCCTTGGCCGCCTTGGCGGCAACTTTCACTTCCTCCAGCGCCAGCAGCTTGCCGCGCTCGATGCCGGTTTCCTTGTCGCGCCGCGCCGACTGCGAGCAGTAACCGCAGTCCTCCGAACAGCCGCCGGTCTTGATCGACAGCAGCGTCGAGCGCTGGATGGCGTTAGGGTCGAAGTGTTCCCGATGCACCTGTTGCGCGCGGAACAGCAGATCGGCAAAAGGCAGCGCGTAGAGCGCTTCGACGGCATCGGTGTCGAGGGAGGTGCGGGGAGTGGGCTGCATGGGGAAATCCGGTCTTCGATCTTGGGAAGGCGCGAATTGTACGTGGCCGGGGAACGGAATCCCTTGTATCCCTGATTTCGGTAAGGGAATGCGGGTGCGGTTAGAAAAGTCGGCGCTGGCGGGACGGCAGAAATTGTGGTCTGTCCCTCAATATCTCTCCTCCAGGAGAACCTTCCAATCGCCAGAGGCTTCCTCGGACAGGGTAATTTGACCAATGTTGCTAAATGCCAGCGCACTTACATGAGCTTGTGGTATTCCGAATTTGCTTCCAAGCTCCCTAAAAGTGTCAGCAATCTTTCTGTCGGCGACGCGAGGAATCTTAATGCGCTGAATGCTCATGGGTGATCTCTATAGCAATGGAATGGTGAGGCATAACGTAGAAGTGAGCGGCCTGCGCGGCTTTTCGCGCAGGTCCGCTCGGCTGCCGGGTTAGAGCTATGCGGTGACATCGGGAAGCTGGCGACTATTTTGGGTAGGAAGCAGATGGCCATTACGGTTGTATGCCACAAACGGAAAGTCTGATTTGTTCGAAAGAGCTTTTACTTCAGCAGTTACAGTCCGCACCATTTCTTCCTGAACTGCCTTATGCACCTTAAACATTTCTTCGTCAGCTTCCCTTATGGTTTTGCCAAGTGCTTCCAACGCAGTGCCAAGTACTGGGAGCTTTGAGAGTTCACCCCACATGTAGTTATTCAGGAAGCTCAGTAGAAATTCCCACGCACTATTAAGCGAAAAGTACGAGCCATCCTTGCACTTGCGAATTGTGGCAATCACCTTCCCAAGTGCCCCAAGCATGCTGACACTGTCAACCTCACCGCTAGCTTCAATCTCTTCAAGGAGTCGAATGATTTCGTCGAATAATTCGGGTAGGCGGCTATCCTTCTTGTAGTGTTCAAAGATCGAATCAAAATCGAATGCTGCCTCGGTTACGTTGTCAAACTGCCAGCGATGGCTATCAAGCTGCGCCTTAACGTTTACAAAGTTGGCGATAAAGTCCTTCGGCCCCCAACTTCCGGTAGTGAAATTGGAAATGAAGTTAATCGTGTCGTTGAGCCATCCAGGAACATCAGATCGCGAAAGAATTGCACGCAAATCGGATGCAACTCGCAAAGTATTTTCGGCCAGTGACTTTTTCTTCGCTGGATCATCACCTGCAAGTTCACGAAGCAGGGTGTCTGCCGCCGTCTTCAATGCCGAATATTTTTCTTGAACTACGCGAACGAAGAACTGGACGCTTTCGTTTGTTGTCATGATCGCTACCTGTTATACAGAGCTCTAAAGTTAACCACTTCAAAAAATGCCTAAATATGGAAGTTTCTTTCCATATCTGGACATGGTTGCCTAGATGTAGGCGTGTCGTGCTATCCATATTTAGGCATTTGTTTCTCGCCCCGACCTTGCATTTTCAGCTTCCCAGGTCATTCCTTCTGGCGGCGCTGCCGGTTGCTGCGTGTTGCCAGCATACCCGCCTGTCATGGCGGAGGCAAGGCTGGGCCGTCTTGCCTCCGCCGATATTTCCGGCTTTAGCCTTCCCAGACACCGACACCGCTGTCGATGGCGGCTTGCCGCAGGGCTTTGTCGTGCGTGGCGAGCGGTAGGCCGGTGGCGAGGGCGGTGTCCAGATAGAGGGCGTCGTAGCTGGTGAGTCGGTGGCGCTCGGCCAGCGCGTGCAGTTCGAAGAGCGAGGCTTGCGATTCGCGCAGCTGGATGGGCAGGCGTTGCAGCAGGCGCAGGGCTTCCACGGCCTTGCCGGCGGCCAGTCGTTCGCGCCGTTCGAGTGCCAGCAATACGTTGAGAATTTCGATGTTCCACCAGCGGGGAGCGACGGCGAATGAGCTTGTCAGGGCTTGCAGCGCAGCTTCGCTGTAGTCGTCGGCCTGCTCGTCGAACAGCCAGCCGATGCCGACCGAGCAGTCGACGACGAATAGTCCGGTTGTTGCCATCAGCGCCGGCCTTCGGCGATCAGTTCGGCGGTGTCGAAAGCGCCGACGCGGTTGCCGCGCCGGAATTTGCGCAGCGCCTCGATGGTTTGCGCGGCGTTCTCCTGCCCGATTTCCGCTTGCGGCGCGCGGATTTCCGCCACCGGCTTGCCGCGGCGGGTAAGGACGACGGTCTCGCCGGCGGCAGCGCTTTGCACGAGCTGTCCGAGGCTGGACTTGGCTTCAAAAATACCGACGGTAATCATGATGAACATCCCTGTTGAGTTGGTCTGTTAAGTTTAGTGTGCCGAAAGGATCAAGGCAAGGCAGATTTACCAAGCAGGTTTTGCAACTGGTATTATTACGACTGTAATAACGCGCTATCAGGAGGCATCATGCATTTCACGCTCAAACTTACTCAGATCGGCAATTCGGTTGGTGTCGTGCTGCCCAAGGAGGCATTGGCGGCGCTGAAACTCGAAAAGGGCGACACCGTGCATCTTTCGGAAACACCGGAGGGTTTTCAGTTGTCGCCTTACGATCCTGCGCTCGAAGAGCAATTGAAACTCGGCCGCGAGTTCATGCACGATTTCCGTGACACTTTCCACGCTTTGGCGAAATGAGCGGCGTTGCACGCTGGATCGACAAACGCGTTCTGCTGCTGTTGCATGGGGAAAGTCTTGCAGAACACGGTGGATTGCCGGGCTTGCGGGACGAGGGATTGCTTGATTCTGCACTGGCCCGGCCGCTGAATCTGGCGGCCTATGGCCAGCCCGACTTCGCCGATCTGGCGGCTGCCTATGGTTGTGGGCTGGCGCAGAATCATCCGTTCGCCGACGGCAACAAGCGCGCGGCTTTTCTCGCCGTGGGCCTGTTTCTCGCGATTAACGGCTTTCGCCTGCAGGCAACGCAGCTTGAAGCAACACAGGCCATGTTCGCCTTAGCCGCCGGAGAGCTCGAGGAGGCGGTTTTCGCTGCCTGGTTGCGGGCGCATCTCATGCCGCGCAGCTAGCTATAATCCGCGACCCACCCGAAGACAGGTTCTTTTCCCACCGTGCGCCTTACCAAGCTCAAGATTGCCGGCTTCAAGTCCTTCGTCGAGCCGACGACCGTGTTGTTCCCCAACCAGTTGGCCGGCGTGGTCGGCCCGAACGGTTGTGGCAAGTCGAACATCATCGACGCGGTGCGCTGGGTGCTGGGCGAGTCAAAAGCCTCGGAACTGCGCGGCGAATCGATTCAGGACGTGATATTCAAGGGTTCGGGCAACCGCAAGGAAGTGGGCCGTGCCAGCGTCGAGCTGTTTTTCGACAACGCGCAGGGGCGCATGGTCGGGCAGTGGGGCCAGTATGCCGAGGTGACGGTCAAGCGCATTCTCGACCGCGAAGGCAATTCAAGCTATTACATCAACAACATGCATGTGCGCCGGCGGGACGTGATCGACCTGTTCCTGGGCACCGGCCTCGGCCCGCGCGCCTACGCCATCATCGGTCAGGGCATGATTTCACGCATCATCGAGTCGAAGCCGGAAGAACTGCGCGGCTTCCTCGAAGAGGCGGCCGGGGTGACCAAGTACAAGGAGCGCCGCAAGGAAACCGAGGGGCGCCTTGAGGATGCCCGCGAGAATCTGGCGCGCGTGGACGATATTCGCGGCGAACTGGAAGGGCAGGTGGGTCGCCTCGAAGTGCAGGCCGAAGTGGCGCAGAAATACCGCGATCTGCAGTTCCAGTTGAATCGCCGCCAGAGCCTGCTGTGGCTCAAGAAGCGCAATGATGCGCAGGCTGACGCCGTTAAATTAGAGCGTTTGGTTTCCGAGGCGATTAACAAGGTAGAGGCCGAAACCGCCTCGCTGCGCGAGATCGAGGCGCGCGTCGAACAGGCGCGCGAGGCGCACTTTGCCGCGTCGGACGCCCTGCATGCCGCGCAGGCCGAGATGTATTCGGCCAACACCGAGGTGAAGCGCCTCGAATCGGAAATTTCGCACCTGCGCGATACACGCCAGCGGCTGGAGTCGCGCCTTGGCCAGCTGGAAGGGCAGGAGCAGCACTGGTCGGCCGAGATGCGCCGTGTCGAGGAAGAGGAGTTCCGCTGGAATTCGCTGCTCGAAAACTCGCGCGAACGCGCCCTGACCGCCGCCGCGCGCCACGAGGAAGCCGCCGCGCGCTTGCCCGAAGCGGAAGATGCCGTCAAGGAAGCCGAACATCAGGTCGGCGAAACCCGCAAGGCGCTGAATGTGGCCGAGCAGGGCTTGCGTCTGGCCGAGGCCGATCGCGGCCATGCCGTGCGCGCCATCGACAACCTTTCCCAGCGCCGCCAGCGGATTGATGGTGAAAAGGCCGGGCTGGTCGCTCCCGATCCGGTGCAGCTGGAAAGCGCCCGCGAGGCGGAGGGGCTGGCCGAGGTGTCTTTTGAGGAGGCGCAGGAACGTCTGGGTGCGTTGCAAGCCCGCCAGCCAGAATTGGAAGCTGCGCTGCGCAACGCCCGCGAGGGACTGCAAACGGCGCATCGTAGCGTCACCTCGGCGCGTGCCCGTCACGATGCACTGGCCCAGTTGCAGGCGCGGGTCGGCTCGGGCGATCTGGCCGGCTGGCTGGCCGATCTGGGGCTGAATGATGCCGAACCGCTCTGGCATGCGATTCAGGTCGAGGCCGGGTGGGAAACCGCCGTCGAGGCCGTGCTGCGCGAACGCCTCATGGCGCTGCCCGCGGCGGGCGAACAACTGGCGCTGGCCTTGGCGTCGCCGCCGCCGGCCACGGTAGCGCTGGCGTTGTGTCGCGACGAGGCGGCCGCTAATGCCCCTGGCGACAGCCTGCGCGCCAAGGTCAAGTGCAGCGATGACCGCTGGGCGGCCGTGCTCGACGAGTGGTTGGGCGAGGTGCGTGTCGTCGAGGCTGACGATGCGCTGCTCAATGGCACAGGCTGGCGCATCAGTAAAAACGGCCATCTGGCCACGCCGCACGGGCTGACGTTGTATTCGCCGGATGCGAAGACGCACGGCGTGATCGAGCGTCAGCGCGAGATCGACGAGCTGGCCACGCAGATCATGGCCTTCGAAGAGGTCGAGCTACAGGCGCGCGAAACGCAAGGCGAAGCTGAAGCGGCGGTGAATGCCGGCCAGCAGCAACTGAGCGAAACACGTCGGGCGGTACAGGAGGCGCAACAGCGCCTGCATGCCGCGCAAGTGGAAGCCCTCAAGCTGACCCAGGCACAGGCGCGCTACGACGAGCGGGCCGGCCAGATGACGCGCGATCTGGAAGAGATCGCGCGCATCGAGGAAGAAGAGCGCATTGCCTTTGCCCGCGCCGAAGAAGAAGCGACGCGTTGCCGCGAGGCGCTCGAAGATGCGCGTCAGCGCATGGATGCCGCGCAAGAACAGCAGCGCCAGCGCGATACCGCCCTGCGTGAAGTGCGGGCGCTGGAGCACCAGCTGGCGCGCGAGGCGCAGGATGCCGGCTTCTCCGAGAAGGAATGTCTCTCCAAGCTGACCGACAACGCGCGTGCCGCCGAGACGGCCAAGACTCAGCTGGCGCAGATTGCGGCCGACCGTGCCGTTGCCGCCGAAGATCTGGCCGCGATCAGCGATGCGGTGATTCAGGAACAGTTGCAATCGGCACTGACGGTGAAGAGCGGCCAAGAGTCGGTGCTGGCCGGACGGCGTGATGCGCTGGAAGCCGCCGCCGCCCAGTTGCGTGGTCTCGACGAAGATCGACTCCGGCTGGAGCAGGGCATGCAGCCGGCGCGCGACAGGATTGGTGAGCTGAAGCTCAAGGAACAGGCGGCGCACCTCAACGTCGAGCAGTATCAGGAACGCCTGATCGAAGCGCAGGTCGTGTCGCCCGAGGATGAGGCGAAGCTGGCCGAAGAACTCACGCCGGGTCTGCGCGACGGCACGCTGCAAAGTGACATCACGCGCCTGACCGGCGAAATCGACGCCCTCGGCCCGGTCAACCTCGCGGCGCTGGACGAACTGGCGTCGGCCAAGGAGCGCAAGGGTTACCTCGACGATCAATCGAACGACCTGACGACCGCGATTAACACGCTGGAAGATGCGATCCGCCGCATCGACCGCGAGACGCGCGAGCAGTTGCAGGAAACCTACGAAACGGTCAATCGCCAGTTCGGCACGCTGTTCCCCGAGTTGTTCGGCGGCGGCGAGGCCAAGCTGATTCTGACCGGCGACGAAATCCTCGATGCCGGCATCCAGATCATGGCGCAGCCGCCGGGCAAGCGCAATTCCACCATCCACCTGCTCTCCGGTGGCGAGAAGGCGCTGACGGCCATCGCGCTGGTGTTTGCGATGTTCCAGCTGAATCCGGCGCCATTCTGCATGCTCGACGAGGTGGATGCGCCGCTCGACGATTCGAACACGGTGCGTTACTGCGAGATGGTCAAGCGCATGTCGCGCCAGACGCAGTTCGTCTTCATCACGCACAGCAAGATCACCATGGAAATGGCGCAGCAACTGATCGGCGTCACCATGCAGGAGCAGGGCGTATCGCGCGTCGTCGAGGTGGATATCGAGGAAGCGCTGCGTATGACGGAATCCGTAGCAGCATGATGGAGGTAACGAGGCGATGAGCGAGTTGCAGATGGCCCTCGTGGGGCTGGGCGTGCTGCTGGTGCTGGTGGTCTGGGGCTACAACCTCTGGCAGGAAAAAAAGCTGCGCCAGCAGGCGAGCGACATGCTGCCGCCGGCTGCGCCGGATGTGCTGATGGCGGGGCGTGAGGCGAGCAGCGAGCGCAGTAGCGAACGCGCTGAACCCTCCGTGTATGCCGATGAGCCGGATGAATTGGTCGAGCCGACCTTTGCCGTCCCGCCAACGCCGACTTTTTCTCAGCCGGAAACCGCCGCCGATGTTGAACTGGAAAGTCCGGTTTCCCCCCTGCCAGCCGAATGGGCCGACGGCGAAGCCGATTGTCTGTTGCGCATCGAGTTCGTCGATCCCGTGCCGGTGGCCTCGCTGTGGGCCGAGCGTGCCACCATGGCGGCAGGGATCGACAAGCCGATGCAATGGCTCGGGCTGGACGAGAAGAGCGGGCGCTGGCGTGCCCTGCTGCCGCAAGATCAGGGCAGCGTGATCCAACTGGCGATTGCTCTGCAACTGACCGACCGGCGTGGGCCGATTGGCGAGACCACGCTGTCGGCCTTCCTCGGCGGGGCGCATCAACTGGCCCAGCGCTTTGCCGGGCTGGTCGAGTTACCCGAGCTTGGCCCCCTGTTGCAGCAGGCCAATGATCTCGATGCTTTCTGCGCCGGGGTTGATCTGCAGTTGTCGCTGCAGGTGATGCCGCGCAGCGGCAGTCTCAATGACATGCTCGGCGCCAAGTTGATGCCTTTGATTGGTAGCGCAGGCCTGCGCGAAGAAGGTGAGCGCTACGTGGCGGTGGATGGCGACGGCGTCGAGCGCTTTGCCATGATCTGCGCAAATGCGGCGGGTGCGCCGGTGACGCATGTCGAGACAGCCGCGCTGGCCAGCGTGTTCTTCGCGCTGGATGTGCCGCGTGTCGCCAATGGCGCAACGGTTTTCGATCAGATGATGGCACTGGCCAACCAGTGCGCCGAAGCGCTCGGCGGCCAAGTCGCCGATGCCCACAAGAATGCCTTGCCGGAAGCCAAGCTGACGGCGATTCGCGGCCGCATTGCCGACGTGCAGGCACAGATGGCCGCACGCGGCATGCCGGCCGGCAGCATGAGGGCACTGCGCCTCTTCTCCTGATGCCCGTCGCTTTGCAAGAACACGCCGCCTCGCTGCGTGCCGAACTCGAACGGCACAACCACGCCTATTACGTGCAGGATGCGCCGACGATTCCCGATGCCGAGTACGACCGCTTGTTCCGCGAACTGCAGGACCTCGAAGCGCAACACCCTGAACTCAGAACGGCGGATTCGCCCACGCAGCGGGTCGGTGGCAAGGCGCTGCCGGCCTTTGGTACGGTGCCCCATGCCGTGCCAATGCTCTCGCTCAATAATGCCTTCAGCGCTGATGAGGCCAGCGCTTTCGACCGCCGTTGCCGCGAGGGGCTGGAGAAGGAACGCATCGATTACGCCTGCGAACCAAAGTTCGATGGTCTGGCGATTACGCTGCACTACGAAAATGGCGTGTTCGTGCAGGGCGCCACGCGTGGCGACGGTTTCACGGGCGAGGATGTCACGCAAAACCTGCGCACCGTGCGCAATCTACCCCTACGCCTGACTGGCAGCGACGTGCCAGAAAAACTCGACGTGCGCGGCGAAGTGCTGATGCTGCGGCGTGACTTCGAAGCGCTGAATGCGCGGCAGGCCACGGCGGGCGAGAAACAGTTCGTCAATCCGCGCAATGCGGCGGCCGGCAGCCTGCGCCAGCTCGATTCGAAGATCACCGCCCAGCGGCCCTTGCGGTTTTTTGCCTATGGGGTGGCCAGCGATGAGACGGATGCCGTCTCGCCAGCGCCGACTTTTCACAGCGAGATGATGGAAAAACTGGCGCGCTGGGGTTTCACCGTTGCGCCGGATCGTGCCGTGGTGCAGGGTGCGGCCGGGCTGCTCGGTTACTACGAGCGCATTGGTGCGGCGCGCCGCACCTTGCCCTACGACATCGACGGCGTGGTGTACAAGGTCAATCGCATTGCCGATCAGCGTGCGCTGGGTTTCGTGTCGCGCGCGCCGCGCTTTGCCATTGCCCACAAGTTCCCGGCCGAAGAGGCGCTGACGACCGTCGAGGCCATCGAGGTGCAGGTTGGACGGACTGGCGCCATCACCCCCGTTGCGCGGCTGGCGCCGGTGTTTGTTGGCGGCGTGACCGTCACCAACGCCACGCTGCACAACGAGGATGAAGTACGCCGCAAGGATGTGCGCGTCGGCGATACGGTGACGGTGCGGCGGGCCGGTGACGTGATTCCCGAAGTGGTCTCGGTGGTGCAGGAAAAGCGCCAGTTGCTGGTGCCTGAGTTTGTCATGCCGACGCATTGCCCGGTGTGCGGTTCGGCCGTGGAAAAGCCGGCCGACGAGGCGATTGCCCGTTGTACTGGGGGGCTGTTCTGCCCGGCCCAGCGCAAGCAGGCGCTGCTGCATTTCGCCTCACGCCGCGCCATGGATATCGAGGGGCTGGGCGAAAAGATTGTCGAACAATGCGTCGACAACGGTCTGGTCAAGACGCCGGCCGATCTGTATATGCTCGGCATGGGGGCGGTGGCGAATCTGGAACGCATGGCGGAAAAGTCGGCCAGCAATTTGCTGGAAGCGATCGAGAAGAGCAAACAGACGACGCTGGCGCGCTTCATTTTCGCGCTGGGCATTCGCAATGTCGGCGAGGCCACGGCGAAGGATCTGGCACGCTATTTCGGTGGCTTGGATGCCCTGATGGCGGCCAGTGCCGAGGCCCTGCAGCAAGTACCGGATGTCGGGCCGGTGGTGGCGACGTCGATTGCCCACTTCTTCGCCGAGGCCCATAACCTTGCCGTGATCGACGCCTTGCGTGCCGCCGGCGTGGTTTGGGACGAGGGCGTGCCCCAGGCGCAGGCGCCCATGCCCCTGGCTGGAAAGACGCTTGTGCTGACCGGCACGCTGCCGAATCTGAGCCGCGAGGGCGCCAAAGCGATGATTGAAGCACTGGGCGGCAAGGTCGCCGGCTCGGTCTCAAAGAAGACGCATTACGTGGTGGCTGGCGAGGCGGCCGGCAGCAAACTCGAAAAGGCGCGAGAATTGGGGCTTGTTATCCTCGACGAAGCGCAATTCAGGGAGTTGATCCAGCATGAATAAAGTTACGAAAGCCGTATTCCCCGTCGCGGGCATGGGCACGCGCTTTCTGCCGGCGACCAAGGCCAGCCCGAAGGAAATGCTGCCCATTGTCGACAAGCCGTTGATTCAGTATGCGGTCGAGGAGGCGGTGGCGGCGGGCATTACCGAGATGATCTTCGTGACTGGTCGGTCAAAACGCGCCATCGAGGATCACTTTGACAAGGCGTATGAGCTGGAAAGCGAACTGGAGCGGCGCGGCAAGACGCAGATGCTTGAATTTGTGCGCAACCTGTTGCCCAAGAACATCAACTGTATCTATATCCGCCAAGCGGAAGCACTGGGCCTGGGGCACGCGGTGCTGTGTGCCAAACATGTGGTGGGCGAGGAACCGTTCGCTGTGCTGCTCGCCGACGATCTGCTCGATGGCGATCCGGCCGTGATGAAGCAGATGGTCGATGCCTATGACTACTATCGTTGTTCCGTGCTGGGCGTGCAGGATGTGCCACGTGAGGATACGGCGAGTTACGGCATTGTCGCGACCGGCCCGCTCGGCGAACGGGTTGAGCGCGTCAATGCCATTGTGGAGAAACCCAAGCCCGATGTCGCCCCCTCAACGCTTGCAGTGGTCGGGCGCTATGTGCTGACGCCGCGCATTTTCCATTACCTTGAAAATGCCCAGCCCGGTGCCGGTGGCGAGATTCAGTTGACCGATGCCATCGCTGCCCTGCTGAACGAACAGCAGGTGCTGGCGTATCGTTATCAGGGCGTGCGTTACGATTGCGGCTCCAAGCTGGGCTATCTGCAGGCGACGGTCGAGTACGCGCTACGCCATTCCGAAGTGGGCACCGAGTTCGCCGCCTATCTCAAGAATCTGGACAAACTGCCATGACGATGACGCGTGACGAAGCCCGGCGCATGCTGGATGAGGCCGATCTGGTCTGTTCCGCGCATGTGATCCAGAGCACCATTGATCGCCTGGCCCTGGAGATTACTGATGCCTTGGCCGATCGTTATCCGCTGGTGCTGACGGTGATGGGGGGGGCTGTGGTATTTGCCGGCCAGTTGTTACCACGGCTGGCCTTTCCGCTTGAATGCGATTATCTGCACGCCACCCGTTATGGCGCCGATCTGGCTGGTAGCGAGCTGACCTGGATCGTCGAGCCGCGCAAGCCATTGGCCGGGCGTACCGTGCTGGTGCTGGACGATATTCTCGACGAAGGGGTGACACTGGCGGCGATCAAGGAAAAGCTGCTGGCCCAGGGCGCGGCGGATTGTCTGCTGGCTGTGCTGGCGGAAAAGGATCTCGGCCATGCCAAGCCAGTCAAGGCCGATTTCACCGGGGTAAGTCTGCCCAACCGTTTTGTGTTTGGCTGCGGCATGGATGCGCGCGGTGCCTGGCGCAACTTACCCGCGATCTACGCTGTGAAAGATACCTGATGTTCAATAATCCCGACCTCCACTGCCACTCCATCGTTTCCGACGGCTTGCTGTCGCCGACTGCATTGGTTGCGCGTGCCTTAACCAATGGTGTCGACCTGCTGGCCTTGACCGATCACGATGAAATCGGCGGGCTGGATGAGGCGATAGTGGCAGCCAAGGATGCAGGGATGCGTTTTGTCACCGGCGTCGAGATTTCCGTTTCCTGGGGTGACGACCAGACGGTGCATATCGTCGGGCTGAATTTCGATCATCGCCTGCCGGAACTGGTGGCCGGGCTGGCACGTGTGCGCGGCGGGCGTGACGCGCGGGCCGGCCGCATGGCGGTCGAACTGGCCAAGGTGGGGATCGATGGTGCCTACGAAGGTGCGCTCAAGTATGCCGGCAACCCGGCGCTGATTTCACGCTCTCATTTCGCCCGTTACATCGTCGAGCGTGGCTTTGCGCCGGACGTCAAGACGGTGTTCGACCACTGGCTGGCAAAAGGCAAACCCGGCTATGTCAGCCATCCCTGGGCGGAGTTGCATGAGGCGCTGGGCTGGATCAAGGCGGCGGGCGGTATTGCTGTGATCGCCCATCCGTGCCGATACCGATTGACAGCAACAGAGCGGCGCGAACTGTATGTGGCCTTCAAGGCGCTTGGGGGGCAAGGCATCGAAGTGGTGTCCGGTTCGCACAACGAAGCCGAACAGCGCGAAATTGCCAGCGTGGCGCGCGAGTTTGGTTTCCTTGCTTCGCGCGCCTCGGATTTCCATGGGCCGGGCGAGAGTTATATCGATCTGGGCAAGTTGGTACCGCTGCCGCCCGATCTCACGCCCGTTTGGGCAGGGTGGTAAGTCATGGCGCAGTATTTCGAAATTCATCCGGCTGACCCGCAGCCACGCCTGATCGCACAGGCGGCCGAGATGATCCGTAAGGGTGGTTTGGCGGCCTTTCCCACCGACTCAGCCTATGCGTTGGGTGGCCATCTGGGCGATGCCGATCTGCTGGAGCGCATTCGGCGTATTCGTGGCGTGGATGAGCGTCACCACTTCACGCTGATGTGCCGCGACCTGTCCGAGATTGCGACCTATGCTCGGGTCGATAACGCCCAGTACCGCCTGCTCAAGGCCGCAACGCCCGGCAGCTACACCTTCATCCTCGAAGGCAGCAAAGAGCTGCCGCGCCGCGTGCTGCACCCCAAGCGCAAGACGATTGGCCTGCGGATTCCCGATCACCCGGTGGTGCTGGCGTTGCTTGAGGCATTGAACGAACCTATTCTGAGTTCAACCCTGATTCTGCCGGGCGACGATGAGCCGCTGTGCGATACCGATGAGATTCGTGAGCGGCTGGACAAACAGATCGACCTCGCCATTGATGCCGGCTACTGCGGTTGCGGCATGACGACCGTACTTAATCTGGTCGGTGGCGGGGTGGAACTGGTGCGCGCCGGTCAGGGGCCGCTGGCACTGTTCGGGTTGTCTGAAGACTAAGCATGGATAACCTGATCCAGACGCTGGCGATTTACGCCATCCCGGTGATCTTTGCCATCACGCTGCATGAGGCGGCGCACGGCTATGTGGCGCGCCTGTTTGGCGATCCGACGGCGGCGCAGATGGGGCGCATCACGCTTAATCCCATCAAGCATGTCGATCCGGTTGGCACCGTGCTGGTGCCGGCGCTGCTGCTGTTCGTCACCAAGGGCGCCTTCCTGTTCGGCTGGGCGAAGCCGGTGCCGGTGGATTTCGGGCGGCTGCGTCATCCCAAGCGCGATATGTTATGGGTAGCGGCAGCTGGCCCGGGGTCGAATCTGCTCATGGCGCTGGGCTGGGCGACGATGCTCAAGCTCGCGGTGGGTATGCCGGAAAATGCGTATAGTCTGCCGCTGGCCGAAATGGCGCGTGCCGGGATCAACGTCAATGCGGTGCTGATGCTGCTCAACCTCCTGCCGCTGCCGCCGCTCGATGGCGGTCGCATTGCCGTCAGTTTGTTGCCGCATGCCCTGGCCTGGCGTTTCGCCCGGATAGAACGTTTCGGTTTCGTGATTCTGTTGGCCCTGATGTTCATGGGCGGGCTGGATCTGATCCTGACACCGCTCTTGCGCAGCTTCCTTTTCTTCATCAAAAACCTGTTTGGCTTTTAACTCAGTAATTCCACTATGTTCGCTGAAAAAGTTCTCTCCGGCATGCGTCCCACCGGGCGCCTCCATCTCGGTCACTACCATGGCGTATTGGCCAACTGGATCAAGTTGCAGCACGACTACCCGTGCCTGTTCTTCGTGGCCGACTGGCATGCGCTGACGACGTCCTACGATGAGCCGGGCACGATCACGCAGAATGCCCGCGACATGGTGATCGACTGGCTGGCGGCCGGTGTCGATCCCGACAAGGCGACGATCTTCGTCCAGTCGATGGTGCCCGAGCATGCCGAACTGCATCTGTTGCTGTCGATGATGACGCCGCTGCCGTGGCTGGAACGCGTGCCGACCTACAAGGACCAGCAGGAGAAGTTGACGCACAAGGATCTGACCACCTACGGTTTTCTCGGTTATCCGCTGCTCCAATCGGCGGATATCCTGATTTATCGTGCCAACAAGGTGCCGGTGGGTGAGGATCAGGTGCCGCACATCGAGTTCACGCGCGAGATTGCCCGCCGCTTCAACTTCCTCTACGGCCAGACCGGCCGCAAATTGCCTGACGGCGAGCCGGAACTGAAGCATATCCTGGTCGAACCCGGCGCATTGCTGACCGAAGCCTCGAAGATGCCGGGACTGGATGGCCAGAAGATGTCCAAGTCCTACGGCAATACCATCGGTTTGCGTGAGGACGAGGAGTCGATCCGCAAAAAGATCAAGACCATGCGCACCGATCCGCAGCGCGTGCGGCGCACCGATGCGGGCGATCCGGAAAAGTGCCCGGTGTGGCCGCTGCACCAGATTTACTCCAGCGACGAAGTAAAGACTTGGGTGCAACAAGGCTGCCGTTCCGCCGGCATCGGCTGTATCGAATGCAAGCAGCCGGTGATCGAAGGCGTACTCAAGGAGCAGGTGCCAATGCATGAGCGGGCGCGCCGCTACGAGGAGAATCCGCAACTGGTTAAGGACATTCTCGCGGCCGGTTGCGAACGTGCCAGCAAGCTGGCGCGCGAGACCATGCGCGATGTGCGCGCAGCGATTGGCCTGAACTACGACTGATGGACGACACACTGGAAAATGTCGGCGCTGGCGAGACGGCATCTGCCGATGCCCCGCACATTCCGAAGCTCTACGGCGAGCCGATGCCGAACATGCCGCGCGATCTGTACATTCCGCCGGATGCGCTGGAGGTGTTTCTCGATAACTTCGAGGGGCCGCTCGACCTGTTGCTCTATTTGATCCGCAAGGCCAACCTGAGCATTCTCGATATCCCGATGGCGCCGCTGACAGCCCAGTATCTGGTCTACGTCGAGGCCATGCGCAAGACCAACCTTGAACTGGCGGCCGATTACCTGCTGATGGCGGCGATGCTGCTGGAGATTAAGTCGCGCATGCTGCTGCCGCGCCCGCCCAAGGCGGACAGTGGCGAAGCCGAAGACCCGCGTGCCGAACTGGTGCGCCGCCTGATGGAATACGAACGCATGAAGCTGGCCGCCGCGCGCCTTGATGCCCTGCCGCAGGTGCATCGCGACTACGAGTGGGCCTCGGTGTGGATTGCCGACAAGGTGGCCACGCGCCAGCCGGACGTAAGCGTGCATGACCTGCAAGTCGTCTGGCTGTCGCTGATGAAGCAGGCCAAGATGCACCAGCACCACCGTATCCAGCGTGAAGAGCTGTCGGTGCGCGAGCACATGGGCCTGATCCTGCGCAAGCTCCACGGTGGCAGCTATGTCATGTTCGAAAACCTGTTCGAAGTGACGCCGGGCCATACCACCGTGGCCAGCATGATTGTGAGCTTCCTGGCCATGCTGGAATTGGCGCGCGAGAGTCTGGTCGAGATTACCCAGAGCGAAGCCCTGGCCCCCATCTATGTAAAATTGCGTGATGCTGCAACTGTACAAGCCTGACGATTACAAGCGCGTGCTCGAAACGGCACTGCTGGCCGCGCCCGAGCCTTTGCCCTTGGCCGAGCTGAAAAAGCTGTTCGAGGATCCGTTCGACGACGATACCTGGCGCACTCTGCTCGATGACTTGCGGCGCGACTGGGCGGAGCGGGGCGTCGAACTGGTGCAACTGTCTTCCGGCTGGCGTTTTCAGACGCGGCCTGAATATCAGGTGTTCCTCGACCGTCTGAAAAACGAGCGGCCACCGCGTTATTCGCGAGCGGTCATGGAGACGCTGGCGATCATCGCCTACCGCCAGCCGGTGACACGCGGCGATATCGAGGATATTCGCGGCGTGGCGGTGTCACCCAATGTGATCAAAACGCTTGAAGGACGCGGCTGGGTCGATACCGTTGGCCATCGTGATTCACCCGGCCGCCCCGCCCTGTATGCCACCACGCGCAAGTTTCTGGATGACCTGGGCTTGCGTAGTCTTTCCGAATTGCCACCCTTGGCCGAAATTGAACGGATGATCGATGCCCAACCCAACGAAGCCAACGAAATCGCGGCAGAAGCCGTCCAGCCCGTCGCCATCATCACGGCCAACCCGGCACAAAGCGACGCCTTTTCGACCGTCAACGAAGGCGACCAAGCCGCCGGCAGCCAGGTCGGTTGACGCGGTAGCGCTGCGGGCTGCAGTCGCCGCCGAACCGACCGTCAAGCTGCAAAAAGCGCTGGCGGACGCCGGTCTCGGGGCGCGCCGTGAGATCGAGGAATGGATTGCTGCCGGGCGCGTGCAGGTCAACGGTGAGCCGGCGCATCTGGGCCAGCGCGTGCTGGTCACCGACAAGGTCAAGGTGGGCGGGCGGCTTGTCAATTTGCATTTTGCCGGTCGCGTGCCGCGTGTGCTGCTGTATCACAAACCAGAAGGCGAGATTGTTTCGCGTGATGATCCGCAGGGGCGTCCGAGCGTTTTCAACGCCCTGCCGCGCATGCGGGGCGGTCGCTGGATTGCCATCGGGCGCCTCGATTTCAATTCCTGCGGATTGTTGCTGTTCACCAGCGATGGCTCATTGGCCAATCGTCTGATGCACCCGCGCTACAAGTTGGAGCGTGAGTATGCCGTGCGCGTGCTGGGCGAGATCGACGAAGCTTCCTTGAAGAAGCTGACCGACGGGATTGAGCTGGAAGACGGCATGGCGCGCTTCCTGCGCTTGCTGCCGGCGGGCGGCGAGGGCGCCAACCACTGGTATCGGGTGATTCTGGAAGAAGGTCGCAATCGTGAAGTGCGGCGCATGTTCGAGGCGGTTGGGGTCACCGTCAGCCGTCTGATGCGCGTGCGTTATGGCCCGATTCAACTGCCAGCCAACCTGAAACGGGGGCAAAGTCGCGAACTGGACCCCAACGAGGTTCAGACGCTACTGAAAGTGCTCGACAAAGCCTCTGATAATTAGGAATTGCCATATTCCACAGCCAGTTGTAGAATCGCGCGCTTTGAAATTGCGTGAATTGCCAATGGCGGTTTGCGCAATAAAACAAATGGGCAGTTTGCCCATTTTTTATTTGTGGCGTCGGATCGTTAGATGGCAGATGTGATGGGACTCGTTGAGCAGACCGTGATTGGTCTGGGTTTTGAACTCGTTGATTTCGAGTTGAGTCCCCGTGCGCGCCTGTTGCGCATCTTCATCGACCGGCCGCCTGCTGAGGGCGAGGCGCTGACCAAGAGCGCAATTACCGTCGAAGACTGTGCTGCGGTCAGCCATCAGTTGACGCGGGTATTTACGGTGGAAAACATCGACTACGACCGCCTTGAGGTGTCTTCGCCCGGCATGGATCGCCCGCTCAAGAAGTTGGCCGATTTTCAGCGTTTTTCCGGCTACGACGTGCAGATCAAGCTGCGTATTCCTGAAGTGGGGGCATCCTCCACCCCGCAGCGCAACTTTTCGGGAAGCATTCTGGGTGCGGCGGATGATCGTGTGCGCATCAATACGGAATCCGGCGAGCGCGAGTTTGCCCTGGACAACATTGACAAGGCACGTCTCGTGCCGAAGTTTTAATTTTTACGGGAGATTGGTATGAGCCGCGAGTTGCTGCTGTTGGTCGATGCCCTGGCACGGGAAAAGAATGTCGACAAGGACATCGTGTTTGGCGCTCTCGAACTTGCGCTCGCTTCGGCGACCAAGAAGCGCATCCATGACGAGGCCGATGTGCGCGTCGAAATCGACCGCGAGACAGGCGAATACGAGGCCTTCCGTCGCTGGCTGGTGCTGGATGACGAAGAAGTCGAAATCCCCGCCCAGCATATCGGTCTGACCGAGGCGCGCGAGGATGATGCCGACGTACAGATTGGTGACTATATCGAGGAATCGCTCGAAGCCATCGACTTTGGCCGGATTGGTGCGCAGACTGCCAAGCAGGTCATCCTGCAGAAGATTCGCGATGCCGAGCGCGAGCAGGTGCTGAACGACTTCCTGGAGCGCAAGGAACATCTCGTCACCGGCACCATCAAGCGCATGGAGCGTGGCAATGCCATCGTCGAAGCCGGGCGCATCGAAGCACTGCTGCCGCGTGACCAGATGATCCCGAAAGAGAATCTGCGTCCCGGTGATCGCGTGCGTGCCTGGCTGATGAAGATTGATCGCAATGCGCGCGGCCCGCAGTTGATTCTCTCGCGTACGGCGCCACAGTTCATCATGAAGCTGTTCGAACTGGAAGTGCCGGAGATCGAAGATGGCCTGCTGGAGATCAAGTCGGCCGCGCGTGATGCCGGTGTGCGTGCCAAGATCGCCGTCAAGTCGAACGACCAGCGCGTCGATCCGATTGGTACCTGCGTCGGCATGCGCGGTTCGCGTGTGACGGCGGTGACTAACGAACTTTCCGGCGAGCGTGTCGATATCGTGTTGTGGTCGGCCGATCCTGCCCAGTTCGTGATCGGTGCGCTGGCGCCGGCCGAAGTCAGTTCGCTGGTGGTGGATGAAGAAAAGCACAGCATGGACGTGGTGGTCGACGAGGCCAATCTGGCGATCGCGATTGGGCGCAGCGGCCAGAACGTACGCCTTGCTTCCGAACTCACTGGCTGGACGATCAACCTGATGACGGTTGAAGAGTCGCAGGAAAAGCAGGAAAAGGAAACGTCCAGTATCCGTCAGTTGTTTGTCGAAAAACTCGATGTGGACGAAGAGGTTGCCGAGATCCTTGTTCAGGAAGGTTTCTCGACGCTGGAAGAAATTGCCTACGTGCCGCTGGCTGAAATGCTCGAAATCGAGGCTTTTGATGAAGCGACCGTCAATGAGTTGCGCGATCGTGCCCGTAATGTCCTGCTGACCGAAGCCATCGTCAATGAAGAGGAACTTGAGAAGGTCAAGGATGACCTGCTGAATCTGGATGGCATGGATCGCAAGCTGGCTGCCGAGTTGGCGCGTCATGAGATCCTTGATCGGGATGGTCTGGCCGATCTGGCGGTGGATGAACTGATGGAAATGACTGGCATCGATGAAGATCGTGCCAAGGCGCTGATTACCGTTGCGCGCGCGCACTGGTTTGCCGATGAACAAGCATAAGGAGGCGACATGTCCGCACAAATGAGTGTTGCCCAATTCGCGGCAGAGTTGAAAATGCCGCCAATGGCCCTGATTGAACAGCTTGCCAAGGCAGGTGTGGTCAAGCAGGCCAGCAGTGATCTTTTAACCGAGCAGGACAAGACGCGCCTGCTGGATTTTTTGCGCAAGTCGCATGGTGAGGCGGCGCCCAAGGCCAAGATCACCCTGACGCGCAAGCAGACCACGGAAATCAAGGCTGCAGATGCGACCGGCAAGGCACGCACGATTCAGGTCGAGGTGCGCAAGAAGCGCACCTTCGTCAAGCGCGATGCCGAGATTTCGGCTGAGGTAGCGCCAGCACCTGAAGCAGAGGTGGCGCCAGTCGTTGAAGTGGTGGTCGCGCCTGAGCCAGCACCCGTGCCAGAGCCAGTTCCTGAGGTGGTGGCTGAAGTGGTGGTTGAGGTAGAGGATGCGCCTGTGGTGGTTGAGGCGCCTGTGGCGCCGACACGTGCGCCTGCGGGCACCCGTTCGGTCATCAACGCGGAACAGACCGCATTGCGTGAGCGTGAAGCGAAGCGTCAGGCGGCGTTGTCGGCCATCCAGGCCGCCGAGCTAAAGGAAAAGCAGGCCCGCGAAGCCAAGGCCAGTGCGGCTCGGGCGGAAGCCGAGGTGCGCTTGAAGGCCCAGACAGAGGCGGTGGCTGCGGCACAAAAGACCGCTGCGCCGGCAGATAACGCTGGTGTTTCAGGCACCTTGCACAAACCTGCCGCGAAGCCGGGTGATGACGCTCGCAAGGGTGACAAGAAGGCAAGCAATCTGAAGACGGAAGCGGATCGCAACCGGCGCACGATCAAGACGCGTGGCGATACTGGTGGCGGAACGGCCGGCTGGCGTGGCGGTCCCAAGCAGGGTGGTCGTCATGGTCGTCATGGTCATGAGGAGCGTTCGGCACCGCAACCCGTTGAACAGGTGGTGCGTGAGGTGCATATACCGGAGACGATCTCTGTCGCTGATCTGGCCCACAAGATGTCGGTCAAGGCGACCGAGGTCATCAAGGTACTGATGAAGATGGGCATGATGGTGACCATCAACCAGCAGCTCGATCAGGAAACGGCGATGATCATCGTCGAAGAGATGGGCCACAAGGCTTTTGCGGCCAAGCTGGACGATCCCGATGCCTTCCTCGATGAATCGCACGCCGAAGAGCACAAGGATGTTGAACTGCTACCGCGTGCGCCGGTGGTGACCGTGATGGGCCACGTCGACCATGGCAAGACTTCGCTGCTCGACTACATTCGACGCACCAAGGTGGCGGCGGGTGAAGCCGGTGGCATTACCCAGCACATCGGTGCTTACCACGTGGAAACCTCGCGTGGCATGGTGACCTTCCTCGATACACCGGGTCACGCGGCCTTTACGGCGATGCGTGCGCGCGGTGCGAAGGCGACCGACATCGTGATTCTGATCGTCGCTGCGGACGACGGCGTGATGCCGCAAACCAAGGAAGCAATTCACCACGCCAAGGCCGCCGGTGTGCCGCTGGTGGTGGCGATCAACAAGATCGACAAGCCGGGTGCCAACGCGGATCGCGTCAAGCAGGAACTGGTGGCTGAGGGTGTGGTGCCGGAAGAGTACGGTGGCGACTCTCCCTTTGTCCATGTGTCGGCAAAAGTGGGTACCGGTATCGATGATTTGCTGGAACAGGTGCTGTTGCAGGCCGAGGTGCTGGAGCTCAAGGCCACGCGCGACTCGCTGGCCAAGGGCTTGGTGATTGAAGCGCGTCTCGACAAGGGTAAGGGCCCGGTAGCCACCGTGCTGGTGCAGTCCGGTACGCTGAAACGTGGCGATGTCCTGTTGTGCGGCCAAGTGTTCGGTCGCGTGCGGGCCATGCTCGATGAAACCGGTCAGCCGGTAGATGAGGCGGGGCCATCGATTCCGGTCGAGATTCAGGGCCTTTCGGATGTGCCATCCGCAGGTGATGAAGCGATGGCGCTGGCCGACGAACGCAAGGCGCGCGAGATTGCCTTGTTCCGTCAGGGCAAGTTCCGCGACGTACGTCTGGCCAAGCAGCAAGCCGCCAAGCTGGAGAACATGTTCGAGCAGATGGGGGAGGGCGAGGTCAAGACACTGGCGTTGATCATCAAGGCCGACGTGCAGGGTTCGCAGGAAGCGCTGGCCCAAACGCTGGTCAAGCTGTCTACCGACGAGGTCAAGGTCAATGTCATTCACGCGGGGGTCGGTGGTATTTCAGAATCCGACGTCAATCTGGCACAAGCCTCCAAGGCCGTCATCATCGGCTTCAACACACGGGCTGATGCCGGTGCGCGAAAAGTGGCCGAAAACGCAGGTGTCGATATTCGCTACTACAGCATCATCTACGATGCGGTTGATGAGGTGAAGGCCGCGATGTCCGGCATGTTGTCGCCGGAGAAGCGTGAAAACATGCTCGGCATGGTCGAAATCCGTCAGGTTTTCAAGGTTCCCAAGGTCGGTGCAGTGGCGGGTTGTATGGTGCTCTCCGGTATCGTCAAGCGCGGTTCCCATGTTCGCCTGTTGCGCGACAACGTGGTGTTGCATACCGGCGAACTCGACTCGCTCAAGCGTTTCAAGGATGACGTCAAGGAAGTCAAGGAAGGCTTCGAGTGCGGTCTGTCGCTGAAGAACTTCAACGAGATTCAGGAAGGCGACCAGCTCGAAGTGTTCGAGATCCAGGAAGTCGCCAGAACCCTGTAACCCGGAAAAGTCGGCGATGGCGGGACGGCAGAAACCTCATGGTTTTTCACGCGGCGAGCGCGTGGCGGAGCAAATCCGCCGCGATCTTGCCGAGTTGTTGCGTCAGGTCAAGGACCCACGGGTGGCTCATCTGTTGCCGCTCGTGACCGTTACGGATATCGAGCTGACGCCGGACTATGCGCACGCCAAGGTGTTCTACACGTCGCTGGCGGGCGAGGAGCGTGCAGCCGCCGTGTCCAAGGGCCTGTCTCATGCATCCGGTTTTTTGCGTCGGGAGTTGGGGCGCCGCCTGCATATTCACCAGATTCCCGAGCTGCATTTTGTTTTTGATGCCTCGGTTGAGCGTGGCAGTCGACTGTCGCAATTGATCGACGAGGCGAATAAGTCCGACTCGTCAGAATCATCAGAATCGTCGAGTGAATAAGCCCAGAAGGGCACCTCGTCGCCGTGTCGACGGGGTGTTGCTGCTCGATAAGCCGATTGGCATGACCTCCAACGCTGCCTTGCAAAAGGTGCGCTGGCTGTTCAATGCCGAAAAGGCTGGACATACCGGCACGCTGGACCCGTTGGCGACCGGGGTGTTGCCCATCTGCCTGGGGGAGGCCACCAAGTTTTCCGGTGAACTTCTCGATGCAGGCAAGGCTTATCGTGCGACGGTGCAGTTGGGGGTGATCACCGCGACTGCCGATGCTGAAGGCGAGGTGTTGGCAACCGCGCCCGTGACCTCCAGCGAAGCTGATCTGCGTGCGGTGTTGCCACGCTTTATCGGCGAGATTGAACAGGTGCCGCCGATGTACTCGGCGCTCAAGCGTGATGGCAAACCCCTCTACGAATTGGCCCGGCAAGGCATTGAGGTGGAGCGCGCGCCACGCAAGGTGACGATTGAATCGATCGAGCTGCTGTCCTGGCATGGCGATCACTTTGTCATTGATGTGGATTGCAGCAAGGGCACCTACATTCGTACGCTGGCGGCCGATATCGGCCATGCCTTGGGTTGTGGTGCACATCTCGCTGCCTTGCGGCGCACGCGGGTTGGTCGTCATGATCTGTCCGGCACGGTTGATCTGCTCTCCATCGAGTCGCTGGCTGTCGAGAAACGGGATGCGTTGTTGATGCCTTGCGATATTTTGCTGTCCGAGCTGCCCGCCGTGACGCTGGGGGAACGTGAAGCGGCCACCCTGTTGCATGGACAAGCCATCCGGTGGAACGGGGTGCCGTCTCACCAGCACCGACTTTATGGGCCAACGGGTTTTCTGGGCTTGGGAGAATGCGTCGAGGATGGCTGGCTTAAGCCAAAAAGACTGATTGCCACCATCAGTCCAAGCACTTGATTCAGTTATAATCCGTAGCTTGTTTTGCGGGTGCAGCGCTCTATCAAACCGGGGCCGCGCCTGTTTTATCAACAGCGTTTGAGAGAAAAATATATATGGCTATTACGACTGCCGACAAGGCAAAGATTGTTACCGATTACCAGCGTGCCCAAGGCGATACGGGTTCCCCCGAAGTGCAAGTTGCCCTGTTGACCGCCCGCATCAACGATCTGACCGGTCACTTCAAGACCCACGTCAAGGATCACCACTCTCGCCGTGGCCTGCTCATGATGGTGAGCCAGCGCCGTAAGCTGCTCGATTACCTCAAGTCCAGAAATGTCGACAGCTATCGTGCGCTGATCGAGCGTCTGGGGCTGCGTAAGTAATTTTCCCGGACCAGGATCGCAATTCGTGATCGCAAACCGTTCGAACTGCCGGCGCAGCCACAAGCTGTGCCGGTTTTCATTTTGAGAGGAACATCTGTGCTGACACCCTTCAAGAAAAGTTTTACCTACGGCGCCCATACCGTGACGCTCGAAACCGGCGAAATCGCCCGTCAGTCGACTGGCGCTGTGCTGGTGAATGTCGATGACACCGTCGTGCTGGCAACTGTTGTCGCCAAGACTACTGCCAAGGCTGGCCAAGACTTTTTCCCGCTGACCGTCGATTACGTTGAGAAGGTCTACGCGGCCGGCCGTATTCCCGGTGGCTTCTTCAAGCGAGAAGGTCGTCCTTCCGAGAAAGAGACCCTGACCTCGCGCCTGATCGATCGCCCGATCCGCCCGCTGTTCCCTGAAGGCTTCTACAACGAAGTCCAGGTCATCATTCATGTGCTTTCCAGCAATCCGGAAGTCGATCCCGATATCCCCGCGATGATCGGTGCCTCCGCTGCGCTGGCAATTTCCGGTATCCCCTTCGATGGCCCGATCGGTGCCGCACGCGTTGGCTACATCAATGGCCAGTACGTGTTGAACCCGACCTTCAGCCAGTTGAACGATAGCCAGCTCAATCTGGTGGTTGCCGGTACGCAGACAGCTGTGCTGATGGTTGAATCCGAAGCCCAGCAACTGTCCGAGGAAATCATGTTGGGAGCGGTGGTGTTTGGCCACGACCAGATGCAGATCGCTATCAAGGCGATCAATGAGCTGGTTGAAGTCGCCGGCAAACCTGAGTGGGACTGGCAACCGCCGGCCAAGGATGAGGCGCTGATTGCCAAGGTCACCGCGCTGGCCGAAGCTGATCTGCGCGAAGCCTATCGCATCACCAGCAAGCAGGCACGTACGGAAAAGTGCCGCGAAGTGACGGGCAAGACTATCGATGCGCTCTGTACCGGTGAGGGTGCCCCCGATGCCACGGCCGTGAATGACCTGATTTTCCAACTCGAAGCGAAGATCGTGCGCTCGCAGATTCTGAATGGCGAACCGCGTATCGACGGTCGCGACACGCGTACCGTTCGCCCGATTACGGTGCGTTCCGGCGTGCTGCCGCGTACCCACGGTTCCGTATTGTTCACCCGTGGCGAAACGCAGGCACTGGTCATCGCGACGTTGGGAACTGGGCGTGACGAGCAGATCATCGACTCCCTGCAGGGTGAGTCGCGTGATCGCTTCATGCTTCACTACAACATGCCGCCCTTCGCTACCGGCGAAACCGGCCGTGTTGGCAGCCCCAAGCGTCGTGAAATCGGTCATGGCCGTCTGGCCAAGCGTGCGCTGATCGCCGTCCTGCCTTCTGCTGAGGAGTTTGGCTATTCAATGCGCGTGGTTTCCGAAATCACCGAGTCGAATGGTTCCTCGTCGATGGCTTCCGTTTGCGGCGGTTCGTTGTCGCTGATGGACGCAGGTGTTCCCCTCAAGGCGCATGTGGCTGGTATCGCCATGGGCCTGATCAAGGAAGGCAGCCGCTTCGCCGTGCTGACCGACATCCTTGGCGACGAGGATCACCTCGGCGATATGGACTTCAAGGTGGCCGGTACGCGTACGGGCGTCACCGCCCTGCAAATGGATATCAAGATTCAGGGGATTACCAAGGAGATCATGCAGGTGGCACTGGCCCAGGCCAAGGATGCCCGTCAGCACATTCTCGGCATCATGGAAGGGGCCGTCACGGGTCACCGTGAGGAAGTATCGACCTTTGCGCCGCGCATGATTTCGATCAAGATCAATCCCGAGAAGATCCGTGATGTGATCGGCAAGGGTGGTGCAACCATCCGTGCGCTGACCGAGGAAACCGGTTGCGTGATCGACATTGAGGATGATGGCACGGTGACCATTTCTTCGGTGAGTTCCGATGCCGCCCAAGTGGCCAAGAAACGCATCGAGGACATCACGGCGGAGGTAGAAGTGGGCAAGGTCTACGAAGGCACCGTGTTGCGTCTGCTGGACTTCGGCGCGATTGTTTCGATCCTGCCGGGCAAGGATGGTCTGCTGCACATTTCGCAGATCGCCAACGAGCGTGTCAATGCCGTTTCGGACAAGCTCAAGGAAGGTCAGATCGTTCGCGTCAAGGTCATCGAGACGGATGACAAGGGACGCGTGCGCTTGTCGATGAAGGCACTGTTGGCGGATGAATCTGCCGCAGCCGCACCGAGCGAACAGTAAGCTTTGTGGTTAAATGAAAAAGGACGCTGCGGCGTCCTTTTTCATTTTCAGATAGGGAAGGCGTGTTACTTTGCCATCTGTTTCTCGCGTCGCTCCTCCAGCTCTTTGCAATCGATGCAAAGCGTGGCTGTGGGACGGGCCTCAAGGCGCTTCAGGCCGATTTCCACGCCGCAGGCATCACAGTAGCCATATTCGCCACTATCGATACGTGCAATCGATTCGTCAACCTTCTTGATCAGCTTGCGCTCACGATCGCGGTTGCGTAGCTCAAGGGCAATATCGGATTCCTGACTTGCCCGGTCGTTGGGGTCCGCGAACACCGTTGCCTCGTCCTGCATCGTATGAACCGTGCGTTCGATATCGTCGGCAAGTTCAAGTTTGAGTGCATCGAGGATTTTGCGGAAGTGCGCGAGTTGCTTCGCGCTCATGTACTCCTCGCCCTTCTTGGGCGTGTAAGGAGGGAAGTGCTTGTGCAGGAGGTCTTCAGCCATCTCTAGTCCGCTCAGATTAAAAGGGTCGTTTATAAACGAAACATCAAATCGCTGCAAGATTTTTGACGCCAGGAATTGACCTTGGAGTGAACGCTCAGTAGAATCCGCGCTCCTCGGGGCGTAGCGCAGCCCGGTAGCGCGCTTGCTTTGGGAGCAAGATGTCGTAGGTTCGAATCCTATCGCCCCGACCAAAGCTTCGAAACGAGGATGCTTGGCAGACAGACCGCCCGTAGCTCAACCGGATAGAGCACCAGCCTTCTAAGCTGGGGGTTGTGAGTTCGAGTCTCGCCGGGCGGACCAGTTTTAGTTGTGTTGTAATACGATTTTTATGTGGTGGCTATAGCTCAGTTGGTAGAGTCCCGGATTGTGATTCCGGTTGTCGTGGGTTCGAGTCCCATTAGCCACCCCACCCAATAAATAAAAAAGCGGCCACATGCGATATGCCTGTGGCCGCTTTTTTATTGGTGACCTGCTAGGGTTAGCGGCCCTGTTGAATCTTGTTGAGCATGCGGGCGCGGCCTGACGCTTCAGCTTGGTTGGCAGCAGAAACCTGGCGGCCGTACTGGTCCCGTTCTTCTTTGGAACGCTTGACGGCTTCGATGCTCTTTACACAGCGCCAGCGCGATCCGGTTTTGGTGATGAGCAATTTCATTTCCTCAACCGGGTGGTGCGTGCGGCAGTGGTAGCAGTAGCGGGTAGCGGGGGAGTTGTTTTCGTCTTTCATAATGCCTGCGCATTATATCAAGAGATGGTTATGGCATGACGTGCTGCGCTGCGCTGTTTATGACAGGTGGGGTGTCTCCCGGTGACGGATTAAGCGGGCTTTCGGGTCGCGGTGACGCATGCCTTGACGAGTTCCGGGCCTTTGAATACCAGACCGGAATAGATCTGGACGAGCGCGGCGCCGGCATCGAGTTTTGCTTTCGCTTTCGCACCGTCCGTTACACCACCGGCAGCAATGATTGGCACTTCGCCGGCCAATGTACTGGCAAGTTTGCGGACGACTGCTGTCGAGGCTTCGAAGAGTGGCGCACCGGATAGGCCACCGGTCTCATCGGCATGGGGCAGCCCCGTGACCTTGCTGCGGTCAAGGGTGGTGTTGGTGGCGATGACGGCATCGATGCGGTGGCGACGTAAGGCATCCGCAATAGTGCTGATCTGGGCGTCATCGAGGTCTGGCGCGATTTTCAGGGCCAGCGGTATGTAGCGTCCATGCTGCTGGGTAAGGGTGGTCTGGCGCTGTTTGAGAGCCGCCAGCAGGGCGTCCAATTCGTTCTCGCCTTGTAATGCTCGCAGGTTCTTGGTATTCGGGCTGGAGATGTTGACCGTGATGTAGCTGGCATGCGGATAGGCCTTGTCGAGGCCTATCAGGTAGTCGTCGGCCGCACGCTCAATTGGCGTATCGGCATTCTTGCCGATGTTGATACCGAGGATGCCGCGGAATTTTGCGGCCTTGATGTTGGTGATCAGGGCATCAATGCCATGGTTGTTGAATCCCATACGATTGATGATGCCTTCGGCTTGCGGCAGACGGAACATGCGCGGCTTGGGATTGCCCGGTTGCGGGCGCGGAGTCACTGTCCCGACTTCGATGAAGCCGAAGCCCCAACCAGCCAGTGCATCGATGGCTTCGCCGTTTTTGTCGAGCCCGGCGGCGAGGCCGATACGGTTCGGGAAGGTGATGCCCATGACCTCGATCGGCGTGTCGGGGAGTGGTTTACCGGCCGGCATCAGGGCGCCAGAGAGGCGCATGCCGGCAATGGCTGTTTCATGGGCGACTTCTGGGTCGAGAGCAAAGACGAAGGGCTTGAGCAGGCAGTAGGGCAGCATGAGTAAAAAAAGTCGGCGCTGGTGGGACGGCGAGGATATCAGACTGGTCGCGGTAACATTCGGGTGACTCCAATAACTGGGCGACCAAGGAAAGACCATGAATCGTGCTGATCCCGCTGAACAGGCGCTCATCCGACTGGAATTGCGACGCTTCATGTCGCGTTGCGATACGCAGGAGGGCCTCATCCAGCGTGCCGACAGCTTGCGGGAGGTCGCTCGCCTGATCACCATTCCGATTCCCTACAAACTGTCGAATGAGTATGACGCACGCGATCTACAGCGCAAGGTTGCGCAGATGGCGGAGCAACGGGCGCGCGAACTGATTGCCGAACAGGTCGATACCTTCATTCGTGGCGAGCCTGGCTTCCGTGACAAGATGCGCAGCAAAATGCGGGATGACTGGAGCAATCTTACCGGCGCGCTGGGGCATTTACGCACATGGGCGCAGAACCGTTTGAACGTTGCCGAACAGAATCAGTAAGCGGTTGTTGGATCGTCCAGTCGTTGCCACTCGCCTTGACGCAAGGCTTCAAGCGGCTGGAAGTTGGCTTTGTAACTCATCTTGCGACTGTGTTCGATCCAGTAGCCAAGGTAAAGATGGGGCAGGCCGAGATGCTGGCATTGCGCGATTTGCCAGAGCACCGCGTAAGTGCCATAACTGGCCGTGCGGATTGCCGGGTCATAAAACGTATAGACGGACGAGAGCCCGTCGGCAAGCACGTCAATGATGCAAACCATGCGCGGGATGTCGTTTTCGCAAAACTCGATCAGCCGCGTGTCGACATGCGTCTGGAGCAGAAAGTGGCCATATTGTTCGCGATTGTCGTTATCCATGCCGCCGCCGCTGTGTCGGGCTAACTGGTAGCGCTGATAGAGCTGGTAATGTTCTTCGCGATAAGCCAGCGGACGTTCGCGCGCAATTAACTCGGTATGACGCGTCAGTGCGCGGCGCTGGCTGCGATTGGCCGTGAATTCCTGTACCGGCACGCGTACCGGAATACATTCACGGCAGTTGTCGCACCACGGGCGATAGGTGAATACACCGCTGCGCCGAAAACCGATCTTGACCAGTTCGCTGTAGGTCGTCGCATCGATCAGGTGCGTGGGCGTGCTGACTTGTGAACGGGCGACCCGGCCCGGCAGGTAGGAGCAGCCATACGGTGAGGTGGCGTAGAACTGCAGCAGCGGAAAGGGCGGAAGGTCGCGCAGGTGTGTCATGCCGGCCGCCTGAAAATGCCGTTGATGCCATTGGCGGGCCAGTGTTCGAAAGGCACTTTGTCATCCACAAGCGCGGCGATCCGCGCGACGAATGCATCGCGGGGAATGGGCTGCGCGCCGAGAGAGGCAAGGTGGCTGGTTTCCATTTGGCAGTCAATTATGCCGAATCCGCGCGTATCCAGAAATGCACAAAGATGCGCCAGCGCAATTTTTGAGGCATCGGTGCGGTGTGAAAACATCGATTCGCCGAAAAATGCGTGCCCCAGCGCGATGCCGTAGAGTCCGCCGACCAGTTGGCCGTCGTGCCAGGTTTCAACGCTGTGGGCGATGCCCAACCGATGCAACTGCTGGTAGGCCGCGATCATCTCGGCAGTGATCCAGGTGCCTGACTGTCCATAGCGTGGGGTGGTCGCGCAGGCCGCGATGACCTGGTCGAACGCCGTATCCAGCCGCACGGTGTAATCGGCATGGCGCAGCGTTTTGGCGAGTGAGCGTGAAATCTTGAAGGCGCGGGGAATCAACACCATGCGCGGATCGGGGCTCCACCACAAGATCGGCTGTCCTGGCGAAAACCAGGGAAAGATCCCACGTCGGTAGGCAGCAATCAGCCGTTCTGACGACAGGTCGGCTCCGGCAGCCAGCAGCCCGTTCGGGTCAATAAGGGCGGTGGCTGGCGGCGGAAACGGGGTGTCGCTTTCCAGCCAGGGAATCATGCGTTCTGGCGAAAGGCGACGACATGGTCGACATCCAGACGGATGCCGATCTGTTCGCCGATGGCATGGTTGTGGTGTGATGGGACCAGTGACAGGACTTGGGCGCCGGAGGCAAGTTTCAGGGTGTAAAGAAAATCGGCGCCGCGAAACGCCTTGGCGGCGACCTCCGCGTGCGTCGGCGCATTGTCGTCATGCACGATGTCATCCGGCCGCAGCAGGATGTCCAGCGCACAGCCTTTGCCGCAGGCCATGCAGGATTGCGTGCACTCAAGAGGAAGTTGGCTTTTCAAGGTGCCCAACTCGATTGCAACGGTGTCGCGGTCGATTACCTGGCCAGGTAGAAACACGCCTTGCCCGACGAAATCGGCGACTTGGCGGGTGGCCGGGCGGTGATAGAGGTTATAGGGGGTATCCCACTGCTCGATGCGGCCGGCGTGCATGATGCCGATGACATCGGCGACAGCAAATGCCTCGTGCTGATCGTGGGTAACAAGGATGGCGGCTGTCCCGGTTTGCTTGAGAATGTTGCGTACCTCAAGGGAAAGACGCTCGCGCAATTCGACATCGAGATTCGAGAACGGCTCGTCAAGCAGCAGCAGATGCGGACGCGGGGCGAGCGCCCGGGCGAGGGCCACGCGCTGCTGTTGGCCGCCAGATAGTTCATGGGGGAATTTGTGGCCACTACCAGCAAGCCCGACGATGGACAGCAGTTCCTCGATCCGGGCGCTTGCCTTGTCTGCGGCGTGGTCACGCAGACCAAAGCCGATGTTCTCGGCAATATTGAGATGCGGGAAGAGGGCGTAGTCTTGGAAGACCATGCCGATACGGCGTTTTTCCGGGGCAACCTGATGGTCGCGTGTGGCGATCAGTTCATCACGTAGCAGGATGCGGCCTTCCGTGGGTGTTTCGAACCCGGCGATCAGTCGTAATACGGTGGTCTTGCCGCAGCCGGATGCACCGAGCAGGCAGCCAATTTCACCTTCACCCAGCTTGAGCGACAAGTCCTTGACCACCGCAAAATGGCCGTAGGCATGGCTGATGTGGTCGAGAACCAAGAGTGACATGGCTCCATTATAATTGAGAAAGGTTCTCAAATAACTCACCTCAATACGCTTTCGCTAATGCGCTCTCCCCTGGTTGTGATGGCCACGCTGATTGGCGTGCTGGTGGCATTGCCCGTCCTGTCGGTCGGTGCCAATCTGCTGGCCGGCGATACCGGTTCGACCTGGTCGCATCTGGCGTCGACGGTATTGCCCGAGTACGTGCTGAACTCGCTGCTGCTATCAATAGGGGTGGGCTTGGGCGTGGCCATGCTGGGCGTCAGTACCGCCTGGTTGACTGCGATGACCGATTTCCCCGGGCGGCGCGTTTTCGAGTGGGCTTTGTTATTGCCCTTGGCGATGCCGGCCTATGTCATGGCCTACGTGTATACCGATCTGCTGCAATTTGTCGGGCCGATCCAGACCTTGCTGCGTGAGAGTTTTGAGTGGCGCCGTGGCGACTACTGGTTTCCCGAGATTCGCAGTCTGGGCGGCGCGATGTTGATGTTCATCTGCGTCCTCTATCCCTATGTCTATTTGCTGGCACACACGGCGTTTCTTGAGCGTGGCTCGGGCACGTTCGAGGCGGCACGCTCACTGGGGCTGTCGCCGTGGGGGGCGTTTTATCGGGTATCGCTGCCGTTGGCGCGTCCAGCGGTAGCCGCAGGTGTTGCGCTGGTCTTGATGGAAACACTGGCCGACTACGGCACGGTGGCCTATTTCGCGGTGCCGACGTTTACGACCGGCATCTATCGCGCCTGGTTTTCGCTGGGAGATCGTGTGGCGGCGGCGCAGTTGGCCGGCGCCTTACTGATGTTTGTGCTGCTACTGCTGGCCATGGAGCGCCTGAGCCGCGGCCGTGCCCGTTTTCACGAAACGGGACGGCGTGTGGGCGAGCGGCGGCTGCTTGCCGGGTGGCATGCCTGGGCTGCGCATGTCGTTTGCCAGTTGCCCTTGTCGCTGGGTTTTCTGCTCCCCGCCGGCTTGTTGTTGAATTTTGCGTTTGAAGATGGGGATAGTGCGTTTGGCTTGCGCTATGCGGTGCTGGCGCAAAACAGTTTACTGGTGGCGGGCATCAGTGCTTTGTTGGCGGTATTGCTGGCCATTCTGCTGGCGTATGGCTTGCGGCTTGCGCAGGAGCAGCGTAGGAGTCATGGCGCGGCGCTATGTGCGCGCATGGCGAATCGTGTGGTCGGCTTGGGGTATGCCGTGCCCGGCTCGGTGATTGCCGTGGGGGTCCTGATTCCGGTGACGCGTCTCGACCACTGGCTGGGGGCGCGCTGGCTGGAGTGGTTCGGCACGCATCCCGGACTGATTCTTACTGGTACGGTGGCAGCCCTGATTTATGCCTATCTGGCGCGCTTTTTGGCGATTGCCCTGCACACGGTCGACTCAGGTCTGGTACGGGTGACACCGAGCATGGATGCTGCAGCGAAAAGCCTCGGTTGCGGGCCGCTGGAAACCCTGCGCCGGGTGCATGTGCCCTTGCTGCGTGGCAGTGTGTTTTCCGCCGGCTTGCTGGTGTTTGTCGATGTGATGAAGGAACTGCCGGCGACACTAGTGATGCGGCCCTTCAATTTCGATACGCTGGCGACGCAAACCTATACGCTGGCCGCCGATGAGCGTCTCGCCGAAGCCTCGACGGCCGCATTGGCCATCGTGGCGGTCGGGCTGTTGCCGGTCATGTTTCTGGCGCGGCAGGTGGCAAAGGGGAAAGCAGGCTCAGCCTGCTAGGAAAAGTCGGCGCTGGCCAGACGGCATGCAGGCAGGGTATTACTTCCAGCCAGCGCGATCGTAGATTATTTGCGCCAGCGCGGCGTTTTTCGCCAGCGTCGGAATCGGCAGCGTGTCCGCCTTGAAGTTGCCCAGTGCGGCGAGCGCCGGGTTATCTGTTTTGACGCTGGGTACGGCAGGCCACTCATTGTTGCCATCGGCGAAGTAGCGCTGCGGCTCGTCTGCCGCCAGATACTCCATGAATTTCACGGCGGCGTCCTTGTTGGGTGCGGTCTTCAGAATGCCGCCACCGGACACGTTCATGTGTACGCCCTGCGTTTTCTGGTTCGGCCAGATGACACCGAGATTGTCGACAATCTTCTTGTCTTCGGGCTTGGTTGAGCGCATCAGGCGGGCGAAGTAGTAAGAGTTCGAAATGGCAACCCCACACTCACCCGCGGCGACGGCCTTGATCTGATCCGTGTCGCCACCCTTTGGACTGCGCGCAAAGTTGGCCACGACACCGCGCGCCCACTCTTCTGCCTTCTGCTCGCCCATATGGGCAATCAGCGAAGCGAGCAACGAAAGGTTATAGGGGTGAGCCCCAGAGCGGCTACAGACCTGGCCTTTGAGTTTCGGGCTGGCCAAGTCTTCGTAATTCTGCACGTCCTCAGGCTTGATGTTGGTCTTGTTGTAAATGATTACCCGGGCGCGGGTAGAGAAAGCGGCCCAGTCGTCCGAGCGCAGATGTGCGGGGATGCGCGACTCAAGGATTTTGGATTGCAGGGGCGCAAAGATGCCCAGTTCATCTGCCTTGGCGAGTCTTGCGGCATCAACCGTCAGGAAAATATCCGCCGGACTTTGTGCGCCTTCGTTTTTGATGCGCTCCAGCAGTTCGTCTTCCTTCGCCTCGATGCGATTGATCTTGATACCAGTCTGTTTGGTGAAGTTGGCGTAGAGCGCTTCGTCTGTCTGATAGTGGCGGGCGGAGTAGAGGTTCAGCACTTTCTCCTGGGCAAAGGCGCCACTGCTGATCAAAGCGGAAGTCAAAAGGGTGAGGCGGGCAAATTGGTTGAGTGACATCGCAATCTCCATCATGAAAAGGTGTGCTCATTATACAAATAAGAATGATTCTCACAAGCTTATGTATGAAGGGGTGGAATACGCAGTGGCTTTGGGCATAAGGCATACTCACGTGGCTATAATCTTGGCAAATCAACAAGAGGAGGATGCATGAGCTTCAAGGCCTACTTGATCCGTCAGGACGCTGACAAGGTGGTCTCGGCGTTTACCGAGATGTCCGAAGACCAACTCGATGCGGGTGATGTAACCATTGCGGTGGCCTACTCCGGCATCAACTACAAAGATGCGTTGGCGGCGACGGGTGCCGGTCGCATCATCCGGCGCTTCCCCTGTATTGGCGGTATTGATCTTTCTGGAACAGTGATTCAAAGCGACAGCCCTGATTTCAAGCCGGGTGATCAGGTACTGGCGACCAATTTTGATATTGGGGTAGCGCATCACGGAGGTTTTGCCGAGCGCGCTCGCGTGCCTGCCGCCTGGGTGAGAAAGTTGCCGGCAGGTTTGAGTTTGCGCGACGCGATGGCGCTGGGAACGGCGGGGTTTACGGCAGGCTTGGCGATCGTGCGTATGGAGCACGAAGGCCTGAAGCCCAGCAATGGCCCGGTCATTGTCTCCGGGGCCACTGGCGGCGTCGGCAGTATTGCCATCGAGATTCTCGCCAAGCAGGGTTATACGGTGCACGCGTTGACCGGCAAGGCAGAGTCGGCGGACTATCTCAAGGCGCTTGGCGCGCGTGAAATCATCCTGCGCGCCAGTCTTGATCTGGCAAAAATTCGGCCACTGGGTGCGGCCATGTGGGCCGGGGCAATCGACAATCTGGGTGGTGATGTACTGTCCTGGATGGCCAGTACGATGCAACCGAACGGCACCATCGCGAGCATCGGTTTGGCAGCCAGCATGGAGTTCAAAACCACTGTGGCACCTTTCATCCTGCGCGGGGTGTCGCTGCTGGGCATTGACTCCGGTGCGATCGGCGAACCTTTGCGCAGTGAGGTCTGGCGCAAGCTCGGTGGCGAATGGCGGCCGGACAAGGTGATTGCGCAAGCGCGTGAAATTGCATTCGATGAACTGCCGGATGCATTCGATGATTTTCTGAAGTCCCGCATTACCGGACGCGTCATCGTGCGCGTTCAGGATCAATAACTAAATCTGTCAGAGGGGAGTGAGACAATGAAATACGTGGATTTTCACCGTCGTTCCATCGAGGATCGTGATGGCTTCTGGGCCGAGCAGGCGCAACTGGTGGACTGGCAAACGCCGCCGCAAACCATTTGCGATTACAGCAAGCCGCCGTTCGTCAAGTGGTTCTCGGGTGGCAAGATCAACCTGTGCCATAACGCGGTGGATCGTCATGCGGCCAAGCGGCCGAATGATCGCGCGCTGATCTATGTTTCCACCGAGACTAACGAAGAAAAGATCTACAGCTTCGCCGAGTTGAAAGCCGAAGTGATGCGCATGGCGGCGATCTATCAGAGCCTGGGTGTTAAAAAGGGTGATCGCGTACTGATCTACATGCCAATGATTGCGCAGGCAACGTTTGCCATCCTTGCCTGCGCTCGTATCGGCGCCATCCATTCCGTGGTGTTTGGTGGCTTTGCTTCCGGTTCGCTGGCCACGCGCATTGACGATGCCAAGCCCGTGCTGATCGTTTCTTCGGATGCCGGCATGCGCAACGGCAAGGCTGTGCCCTACAAGCATTTGCTCGACGAGGCCATCAATCTGGCCGAGTACAAGCCGGCCAAAGTGCTCATGGTTGAGCGTGGCCTGGACAAGGACTATCCCAAGGTGGCCGGACGCGACGTCGATTACGCCAGCCTGCGCAGCCAGCACATGGATGTCGACGTGCCTTGCGAGTGGATGGAGTCCTCCGAACCGTCCTACATCCTTTATACCTCTGGTACCACCGGCAAGCCCAAGGGTGTGCAGCGCGATACCGGCGGCTATGCCGTGGCCCTTGCCGCCAGCATGAAGAACATCTACTGCGGCTACGAGGGGGAAACCTATTTCTCCACATCGGACATCGGCTGGGTGGTCGGTCACAGCTACATCATCTACGGCCCGCTGATCGCCGGCATGGCTACCGTCATGTACGAAGGCACACCGCTGCGTCCCGACCCCGGTATCTGGTGGCAGATCGTCGAGAAGTACAAGGTCAACGTGATGTTTTCCGCGCCGACCGCAGCTCGTGTCCTGAAGAAACAGGATACGGCCTACATGCACAAGTACGACATCTCGTCCCTGCGTCATCTGTTCATGGCCGGTGAGCCGCTCGATCAGCCGACCCATGAGTGGATCATGGGCGAGCTTGGCATTCCGGTCATTGACAACTACTGGCAGACCGAGACCGGCTGGCCGATGCTTTCGTCATGCCCCGGTGTCGAGAAGACCAAGCTCAAGTTCGGCTCACCCAGCTTCCCGGTCTATGGCTACAACCTCAAGATATTCCGCGAGGATGGTTCCGAGTGCGGCCCTAACGAGAAGGGCATTGCGGCCGTCATACCGCCGCTTCCGCCTGGTTGCCTTTCCACCGTATGGGGGCAGGATGAGCGCTTCGTCAGCACCTATTTCTCCCTGTTTAAGGATCCGCTGGTGTATTCCTCGTTCGACTGGGCGATCAAGGACGAGGAGGGCTACTACACTATCCTTGGCCGTACCGACGACGTCATCAACGTGGCTGGCCATCGTCTCGGCACGCGCGAGATCGAGGAGGCCGTGCAGAACCATCCGGCCATCGCTGAAGTCGCGGTGGTTGGTGTCGAAGACAAGCTGAAAGGCCAGGAACCGATGGCGTTTGCCGTGGTCAAGGACGCCGCCAGGATTGCTACCCCTGAATTGCGCGCGGCGCTGGAAGCCGAGGTGAAGAAGACCGTCGATGGCATCCTCGGCGCCATCGCGCGGCCGAAGCATGTGCATTTCGTGACTGGTCTGCCCAAGACACGCTCCGGCAAAATGCTGCGTCGCTCCATTCAGGCACTGGCCGAAGGCCGTGATCCGGGCGATCTGACCACCCTGGATGATCCGACCACGCTGGAACAGATTAAAAACATCCTGAAAGGCTGAAAGCGGTAGACGAGGGGCATGTTTCATGTAGAATGCGCCCCTCTTTGTTGTACTGCAGGCGCGTAGCTCAGCTGGTTAGAGCACCACCTTGACATGGTGGGGGTCGTTGGTTCGAGTCCAATCGCGCCTACCAAATCTGTCCAAACGGGCCAGTCTCATGACTGGCCCGTTTGCTTTTCGGCAATCTGATCGGCGCGACCGTAGATTGCCAGGGGCTTGCCCAGTGACCAGGCCCACATTTGATCCCCCAGCGAGAAATGCCACCATTCGTTGCCATGCCGGCAAAAGCCGGCGGTGGTCATGACTTCATTCAGCAGTTTGCGGTACCCGTGGAAGTCACATTCGGGCACCTTGGTTGCTGTCGCGTAATGTTCGGGATAGGCACGTTCGGTGGTTTCATCAATCGGGCAGCCCATGTCAATTTCATGGCCTGAGTCATCTTCCAGCGTTAGGTCAACTGCTGCGCCCGTGCTGTGAGGTGGAGGGGTGCGTGGATCGTTGCTCGGTATGCCCCAGAACTCGAATACCTTGGTAGCCAGTGTTTCATAGGCTTGTGGGTCATGTATTGCCAGATCGTCGGGACTGGCATATTGAGTCAGCGATTTTCCCGTGAGTTGGGCTTGGTGTTGGAATTCTTGCCACACCATGAACGATTGAACTGCTACGGGGCGGTAGGCATCAAAAAGTTTCAGGTGCCAGCCCGGTCGGCACGCGGCAAGTCTTCGTTGGGCTTGTAATAGGGCGTCGAGTACTTGGCGCCTGAGCATCCAGGGAGAGGTGGTGCCATACGGTGCGCCCAGTCGAACATACGGGTGGGGCCGGGTGAAGGAAAACACCCCGTCCGGAATGGCGATGAGAGGATCGTGGGACTCATGAATGGCAACTGCACGATAGGTTTTCATGGTGGTTGAGTGCACTTAGGCTCATCCTGAACATACAATGAGAAATAATTGATAAATATGAAAGCAAATGATATATTTGATTTAAGTTATGTATTGAATCGAACGACAACACGTCATGGCTTATCGGAATCGGGTTCCAAAGACATTTTGCACGACGCGCGAGGCGGCGGAGCTATTGGGGGTTTCTTTGCGTACCGCACAGTTGTGGACGGAAAGTGGTCTTCTGAAGGCGTGGAAAACCGACGGGGGCCATCGGCGCATTTCGCGTGAGTCTATCGAGCGCTTACTGGCGGTTCCTTCGCGGCACGGTGTGACGAAGGTCTGCAAGTCGTTTAAGCCGGCGGCTCAATCAGTGAAAGCTTATCAATTGTCGATTCTGGTGGTGGCGGATGAGGATGATTTGTGCCGGCTCTATGAGACTTCCTTGTCGCGCTGGTCAATGCGTCCCTGTGTCACTGTGGTGTCGGATGAATATGAAGCCTTGATCCGGGTTGGCTTGCAGCGGCCGGATATGGTGATTGTCGATCTGCAGCAACCGGACTCGAATGACTTGCAGAAGATTCAGTCGATACGTACCGTGCCGGAGCTGGCGAAAACCAGCATTGTCGTGGTGACTGATCATGGTCTTGGCGATATCAAAGATCCGAGTGGCATTCCTCCCGGCATTCCGGTACTGCCCAAGCCAATCCCATTCGACCAACTGCGCGGTATTGCGGAGCAGATTGCCTTCACGCGCATTTGATTGGTTCCTCATCTGACGGTTGCTATGCACTTTGTAGTAAAAGTGCAGTTTAGACATGCAGTCGGTCGATGAATTTGATAACATCCGACAAAATTGATATGCAACTGATGCGGGGTTCATTCCCGAGGCGATCCGCTATGTTCAAACGTGAGTTTTGTACGACCCGTGAAGCTGCCGAGGTGTTGGGTGTATCGCTGCGAACTGCCCAGTTGTGGGTGGATAGTGGCATTCTCCAGGCTTGGAAAACCGAGGGCGGGCATCGTCGCATCAGCGTGGATTCGGTTGAGAAGCTGATGCGTACCGGAAATTCCACCCAGGCATCGGGCAATGCGAACGGAGCAAGAGCCGGTGTCCCCGTCGATTTGACGCGCCTGAAAATTCTGGTAGTCGAAGACGACAACACGCTGATCAAGCTGTATCGCACCTACATCGGTTCATGGAACCTGCCCCTGCAGATTTCCACGGCCTTGAATGGCTACGAAGCCCTGATGCTGATCGGACGCGAACAGCCCGACCTGATGATTGCCGACCTGAGCATGCCCGGTATGGATGGTTTTCAGATGATTCGCACCTTGGCAGGATCTTCATTCCGCGAGGGCATGGAAATCGTGGTTGTGACCGGCATGGAAGACGCGGATATTGCCGCGCAGGGTGGCTTGCCGGAAAACATCAAGGTGTTCCACAAGCCGATTCCCTTTGTCGAACTGCGGGCGATGGTTGAGGCGATGATGGCCGAACGCGCCGCGCTGGTTCAGGGCTGAGATAGCTTACTTACGCTCGCTGTAGGTCGGCAGCGTGATGCGAAAGGCCATCGCCAGCAGGCGGGCCAGCAACACGATGGCCATGCCGCACCAGGCGGCCACCACCGCCGAAACCTCAAGGCGCTGCAGACCGATCATGCCGAGTGCGCCCAGCCAGGCGGCGGATGCGTAAAGTTCGCCGCGCACGAAAATCAGTGGCACCTGATTGCACAGCACATCACGCAAGACCCCGCCGACCACGCCGGTAATCACGCCGAGCAGGCTCGCCACTAGCCACGGGGCCTCCCACGCCAGCGCAATCTGCGTGCCGACGATGGTGAACAGCGCCAGACCAATTGCATCGGGAATCAGGAACAGACGCGGCGGCAACTTGAGGCCGCGCACGACGAAGAACACCAGCACCGTGGTGACGAGGGCGACGATCAGGTAGGTCTGGTCGCTGATCCAGAACACCGGCCGGTCGAGCAGCATGTCGCGAATCGTGCCGCCCCCCAGCGCGGTGGCACAGCCGACCATGACGACACCGACCAGATCCATCTGCTTGCGCCCGGCATCCAGCACGCCGGTGAGTGCGCTGACCGCCACTGCGGCGAGACCGATCCAGTAGAGCAGGGCTTCCATTAGTTTGGTGCGCTATCCAGCGGCAAGATGATCGAGAGGGCCTTGATCAGTGTAGACAATTGTTGCCGGGTCTCGTTCAGCATGACGGCAATGCCGTCCGGCTGTGTTTCCTGTTGCACTGCGCTTTCCAGTCGGATTGCCGATGCGTAGAGTTCCATTGCACCCACCTGGCCGCTGACGCCCTTGAGCGTATGGACAATGCGACGGGCTTCCTCGGTCTGGCCGGATTCGAGGGCGGCGGTGAAGCGGGCTGCGAAATCACGCTGGCCGCTGACGAACTTGGTGAGCAGGGAAACATAGAATGATTCGCGCTTGATGGCGCGATGCAGGCCGATGCCGGTATCCAGACCGGGGATGGCCTGCAGTGCCTGCAGGGTGGGGCTGGTGGTCGCCACGGATGCTGACAGGGATGCCGTCTTGCCAGCGCCGACATTTTGCGGGGTGGGGCGCGGCGGTAGCCACTGCAGCAGTTTCTCCCATAACAATTCGGGGTCAATCGGCTTGGCGATGTGATCGTTCATGCCGGCTGCCAGGCAGTGGTCGCGGTCGTCAGCCATCGCATTGGCGGTCATGGCGATAATCGGCAGTTTGGCGAAACCGGGCAATGTCCGAATCGCACGTGCCGCGTCGAGGCCATCCATCACCGGCATCTGCATGTCCATCAGGACGAGGTCGTAAGAGGTTTCCTGCACTTTCGCCAGCGCCACGGCACCGTTTTCGGCCAGGTCGATCGCCAAACCGGCGGCGGTCAGCAGTTCGGTAGCAACTTCCTGATTCAGCGCGTTGTCCTCAACCAGCAATACGTGCGCGCCCTGCACTGCGGCAAGTTGGGTTTCATCCTGCGGGAGGGCGGGGGAATGATCAGGCTGTCGATTACTGCGGCCGAGGCGGGCGGTGAACCAGAAGGTCGAGCCTTTGCCGAATTCGCTGTCGACACCGACCTCACCATCCATCAGCTCGACAAGGCGTTTGCAAATGGCCAACCCCAAGCCGGTGCCGCCATATTTGCGGGTGGTCGAGTTGTCGGCCTGCTGGAAGCTTTGGAACAGATTGGCCTGTTGTTCCGGTGTCAGGCCAATGCCCGTGTCACACACGGCGAAGCGCAACATTAGGGATTGGTCGGTCTGATCGTCGGCCGCTTCCCGCAGGGAAATCTCGATGCGGATTTCTCCCTGTTCGGTGAATTTAACGGCGTTGTTGGCATAGTTGATCAGCACCTGTCCAAGCCGCATCGGATCGCCAATGAGGAAATGCGGCACGGCCGGGTCAACGCGGAAAATTAGCGCGATGCCTTTGCTGCTGGCTTTTTCTGCCACCAGGGTACCCAGGTTGTCGAGCACCTTAGCGAGTTCGAACTCGATTTGTTCGACCCGCATGTGGCCGGCTTCGATCTTCGAGAAGTCGAGAATGTCGTTGAGGATGCCCATCAGGTGCTGGCTTGAGCCATGGATTTTCTGCAGGTAGTCACGCTGGCGGGCATCAAGGCTGGTTTTCTCCATGAGGTGCGCCATGCCGATGATGGCGTTCATCGGTGTGCGAATCTCGTGGCTCATGTTGGCGAGAAAATCAGACTTGATCTGTGCTGTTTCCTCGGCGGTTTCCTTGGCCTGCTGCAAGGCTTTTTCAATTGCCACGCGCTTGCTGATGTCGGAGAGCAGGGCAAAGGTGAAACGGTCGCGGCCATCCTCATCCCATACCGTGCCACCTGAGGCATGGCAGGGCAACTGACTGCCATCGGCACGACGCAGGTTAACCTCCAGTTCGAAGTCACCAGCGGCGATCACCTTGCGGACATCAATGCCCGTCCCAAAGTCTGCCAGGGTGGCGAGCGGCTGGCCGACCACGGCTGTTTCCGGCAGGTCGAGCATGTTTAGCAGGGCGGGGTTGGTTTCGGTGATAAAGCCGGCGGCATTGGCGACAACAAAACCCTGGTGCGTGGTGGCGAGAATCGACTCGGTACGCTGGCGGGCCGTGGTGATGCGCGCGCTGAGGAACATGAAGAGGAAGCCAAAGCCGAGCAGCAACAGCGTGACGAGGCCGACAATGGTGGCCAGCACGGTCGGGCTGCCGGGCGCAAAGCTGGGAATCTCGCCGAGCGGGATGAAGTAGGCCGCTTCCATGGCGATGTAGTGCATTGCTGAAATGGCGAGCCCGAGTACCGTGCCGCCGACCAGTGAGGACAGGTAGTGCTGGCGGCCGAGCGGCAACCGGGCGATGAAGAACTTGAGCCAGAGCGCGACGATGGCCAGCACGATGGCTGCGATGAGCGAGAGCAGAAAAAACACGACGTCGTAGCGCAGTACACCGTCAAGACGAATTGCCGCCATGCCGGCGTAGTGCATCACCCCGACACCAGTGCCCATTACTGTGCCAGCATAGATCAGCGAGGTGGCGCGTATTTGCTCACGACCGAGCACCTGTAGTGCAACCGCAGCGGCCAGGATGCCGGGCAGCATTGACAGCGCTGTGATCCAGGGTTCGTAGGTGACGCCGCAATCGAGGCGGAAGGCAATCATGCCGATGAAGTGCATCGACCAGATGCCTAAGCCGAGCATTAATGCACCGAACAGTACCCAGCGTCGGTATTGCGAACGGCGGTCGGCCATTTCGAAGGCGCAGAAGGCGGCGAAGATGGCGATCAGCACCGAAACAAAGACCAGTGGCAAGTCGTAGCTGCTCGCGTAGGCGCGAGCAGCTTCTTCCGGGCCGGAGAGGAAGTCGAGCGGGATGCCGGGCAAGAGGGTCATGAGGGGGATCTGAATGAAACTTGCGCAGCTTGTCATCGTAGGCGAATTCATCGATGAATTGCAGAATTTTCGTCTGGATGAACTTTTGTACGATTTTCTCGCCTGGCAGGAAGTGGCGCCCTAAAATAGACAACCAGCATTGACAAACTTTCAGCGGAGGTAACCATGGTCGATGACAATTCAAGCGAACTGCCCCGGCATCGGGTAATGGTGGTCGATGACGAACAGGGCATCGTCAATGCCGTGCGCCGTGAGTTGAATACGCCGCCCCTCGGCAGGATTCGCTATGAGGTCGAAACCTTCACCGATCCGCGAGCTGCACTGGCAAGGGCGCGTGAGCAGGAATTCGAGGTTGTGCTGTCTGATTACCGCATGCCCGAAATGACCGGCCTGGAATTTCTAACGGAACTCGGCAAGATTCAGCCCGACTGCGCGCGCGTTGTGCTCTCAGGTCAGACCGACTTCGACGCGTTGGTGCAAATGATCAACGAAACGCACGTCTATCGGTTCATTCCCAAGCCCTGGACCAGCTACTTCCTCAAGAGCACACTGGCACAGGCGATCAACTTTCGCCGGGTGAATGTCGAAAACAATCAACTGGCCCGGCAGTTGCGACAGCATGGCATTGATTTGCCAATCGGCTCGGTCAATGACATGGATCAGGTGCTGGTGGTGGATGATGATGTCAATGTTGCGAATGCCGTGGCACGCTGTTTGACGCGGCGCAGTGCGCTTGATGACGTGTTTCGTGAGGTGCGCGAGGAGACGCACAGTCGTCTGCCGGACATCAATCCGCAGCGCATCAGTGTGCAGATTACCGACTCACCACAGCATGCCCTGAAAATGGCGGATGAGGTCACCTTCTCCTGCGTGATTACCGACTACCGCATGCCGGTGATGGATGGGGCACAGTTTCTGACCCAGTTTGCCGAGAAACAACCCGATTGCGCCTGCATCATGCTTTCCGGCGCGGCCAATATGGAGAGCGTGGTGATTGCGCTCGATCTGGCCCACATCCATGCCTTCATCACCAAGCCCTGGGTCGATTACGAACTGCGTGCCGCCGTGGCGCAGGCCTTGATGCGTCGTCGCCTGCAAATCGAGAATCGCATCCTGGCGCAGATGTGCAAGGCACGCAATCTCGGGGCTGTTGATTAAGGCAACTGTAAAAGAACTATTTGTGTGATGGTGCGCTGCTGTTGTAGTTATTGGCATATTGGCGAAAGGCCGCGCGCAGGGTGTCGATCAACTCCATTTCGTCCCAGGGTTTGGTGAGAAACTTGAATATCTCACCGCGGTTGATGGCTTCGGTCAGGCTTTCCAGCCCGGTATAGCCGGACAGAACCATGCGCACCGTTTGCGGGTGCATCGAGCGTACACGCTCAAGCAGTTCCGTGCCGGTCATGCCGGTCATGCGCTGGTCGGTGAGAATTACGCCCACTTGGTGCTCGGCCAGCAAGGCAAGGGCTTCCTCGCCACTACTGGCCGTGAGGATCAGGTAGTTCTCGCGGCGCAGCAGCCGTTTCAGCGACGACACCACGCTCGATTCATCGTCCACCAGTAACAAGGTTTGCAAGGACTCATTGTCGACAGGAATCTGCGGTGGGTGGAAGCTTTCAAGGAAGTGCGTCATCTCATCTGCCGGCAAGGGTTTGCAGACGTGGTAGCCCTGGATGGAATCGCATTGCAGCGTGCGCAGGTAGCGCGCCTGCCCCGGCTCCTCGACCCCTTCGGCAATCACTTCGAGGCCGAAGCTGTGACCGAGGGCGATGACGGCCTTGACGATTGAGGCATTGCTGCTGCTGGTGGTCATATTGCGCACGAAGGAGATGTCCACCTTGAGTTTGTGCACTTCGAGTTGCTGCAGATAGGAGAGCGAGGAGTAGCCGGTACCGAAGTCGTCAATCGAGATGCGCACGCCCAGCGCCTTGAGATCAGCAAGCGACCTGAAGGCTTCTTCGCGATCGGCCATGACAAAGCTTTCGGTGATTTCCAGCTCCAACTGGGCGGGCTGAATGCCGCTTTCCGCCAGGGCATGCCGTACCGAGTCGACCAGATGGCCTCGGCTCAACTGGACGGCGGAGACGTTCACGGCAGTGTGGCGCGGGGTCAGACCGGCGGCTGACCAGACCTTGATCTGGCGGCAGGCTTCATGCAGCACCCAGTCGCCCAGTGGCAGCACCAGCCCGCTTTCTTCGGCGAGCGGAATGAACTCGCCCGGCGGGATGAGGCCCCGTTGCGCATGTTGCCAGCGCACCAATGCTTCGAGGCCGACAATCTGGCCACTGATCAGGTCGACCTGCGGCTGGTAGTGGAGGACCAGATCGTTCGATTCCAGGGCATGGCGCAGATCGGCCTCCATGCGCAAGCGATCTTTTGCCCGCTGGCTCATTTCCGGCGAGAAGAAGCGCAGCATGCCACGGCCCTGCGTCTTGGCCTGATGCAAGGCCGCATCGGCATTGCTGAGCAGGGTCTCGGCGCTGGTGCCGTCGTCGGGATAGACGGCGATGCCGATGCTGGCACCGCTATAGACATTCTGGCCGCCAAGGGCAAATGGCTCGGCGAGCAGTTGAATCATGCCCTGGGCCAACAGATCAACCCCCGGCATTCCCGGGCCGCATTCGATCAGCAGATTGAATTCGTCGCCACTAATGCGCGCGATGGCCTCCTGATCCGGCAGCCGGCTCTGCAGACGCTTGCTTGCCACCATTAGCATCTGGTCACCCAAACTGTGTCCGAGACTTTCGTTGATGTTCTTGAAATTGTCGAGGTCAAGGCTGAGCAGGGCGAACCGGGTCTGGTTGCGTTCGGCTTGCTGGATCATGTGCGCGAGCATTTCGGCGAACAGTACCCGATTGGGCAGGCCGGTGAGCGCATCGCGCTGGGCCAGGATGCGGTATTTCTCCTCGCTGACCTGCAGCATGGCGGTGCGCTGGGCGACCAGATCTTCAAGGAAGCGGCGCAGGCGGGAAAGTTCCAAATGGGTGCGGATGCGCGCCCGCACCTCGTCGATATCGAAGGGCTTGGTGATGTAGTCGGCGGCGCCGAGGTTGAAGCCCTTGACCTTTTCCTGTGTGACATCGACGACGGTGACGAAGATCACCGGCATGCGGTTGCCGATCGGCAGCGCCTTGATGCGCTGGCAGACCTCGTACCCGTCCATCTCGGGCATGACGATATCGAGCAGCACGATATCCGGTGGCCTGTCGCTGTTGATGATGTCGAGTGCCTTGATGCCGCTGCAGGCGACCTGGATGCGATATTCGTCCTTCAGCGCCTCAAGCAGTTCGTGGACGTTTTCAGGGATGTCATCTACCAGCAGCAGGGCCGGCCTGCGGTCCGGGTCGGTATGTGCGGCGATATCGAATAGCACCGGATGGCGGTGGTAGCGTCCGAGATCCAACTGGGCGCGCACGCGCTTCTTGAGCAATTCGGCATTGACCGGTTTGCTGATGTAGTCGGCTGCGCCCATCGCCAGACCGCGCGCCTCGTCGGCGGCTTCGGCGAGTGCCGTGACAAAGATGACCGGAATATGGGCCGTGCCGGGGTCGGTTTTCAGTGCGGACAGCACCGAGTAGCCGTCCATGCCGGGCATCTTGATGTCGAGCAGGATGAGGTCTGGGGCGGGCTGGCGGCGCGCGATGTCGAGCGCCTTTTCGCCATTCGTGGCGGCCAGGATGGCGTAATCCTCGCGCAGAATGTTCATCAGCGCGTGCAGGTTTTCATTCACGTCATCGACGATCAGGATGCGCGGGCGTTCGTTCTGGAGCGGTGGATTCATGTGGGGGCTTCCGTTAAACGTGCGGCCATGGTTTTCAACTGGGCTAAGGCGGCATCGATGTCGAACACATCAACCAGTGCCGTCACGGTGGCGACCTGCGTTTCCAGCGGCGTGCCGACGACGCCGGCACGTAGTTCGTTGAGCAGCGGTTCTGCTGCCCCAAGATCGTATTCCACTGCATACGCCAGACGCAACAGCAGGGCGTGGATCGCTTCATCGGTCAGGGGCTTGCTGGCGG
>JAVBYI010000009.1 GCA_030824115.1 Rhodocyclaceae bacterium
TAAAGATCTGTTGCTGCTTCAGCACCAACGAAGCCCGCAATTATAGCTACACAATTCCCACCGTCAAGACCTTTTTGAAAACTTTTTAACAAATACCTAAAAAAGATCAGCCTCGGCTGATCGAAACCCGTGCGAACTTGCGCTTACCGACCTGCAGTACCACGGTTACACCCGACTCAATAACAAGTGCTTTGTTCTCCACCTTGCCGCCATCCAGTCGCACACCACCACTATCAATCATGCGCAAGGCCTCCGATGTGCTCGCGACTAAGCCGGCTTGCTTAAGAATCTGGGCAATCGGTCCGGACTGCAGATTGAACTCGGGCATGCTATCGGGCATGGCGCCCCGCTGGAAGCGGGCTTCGAAATCCGCCAGCGCCTTCTCTGCATCTGTTTTAGAGTGAAAGCGCTCCACCAACTCCAGTGCAAGTAGCACTTTGATATCACGCGGATTGCGGCCCTCGTGCGCGTCCTGTTTCAGTGCGTCGATTTCCTGTACGGTCTTGAATGACAGCAATTCATAGTAGCGCCACATCAAGTCATCGGAAATCGACATCAGCTTGCCAAATATCTCTTGGGGCGCTTCGGCAATCCCGATATAGTTGCCAAGCGACTTGGACATCTTGTTAACGCCGTCCAGTCCCTCCAGTAACGGCATGGTCAAAATGCACTGCGGGGCCTGTCCATAGTGCTTTTGCAGTTCACGCCCGACGAGCAAGTTAAACTTTTGATCGGTTCCGCCAAGCTCTACATCCGCACGCAATGCTACGGAATCATAGCCTTGGCACAAGGGATAGAGGAACTCATGAATGGCAATAGGCTGATTCCCAGCATAACGCTTGGCAAAGTCGTCTCTTTCAAGCATCCGCGCCACGGTATGTTGTGCGGCAAGCTTGATCATGCCCGCAGCTCCCAAGGCGTCAAACCAGGTCGAGTTAAAACATACCTCGGTTTTTTCGGGGTCAAGGATCTTGAAGACCTGATCACGGTACGTTTGTGCGTTCTCTAGGACTTGCTCTCTTGACAACGGTGGACGTGTCGCGTTTTTTCCAGTCGGGTCGCCAATCAGCCCTGTAAAGTCACCGATCAGGAAAATAATCTGATGCCCCAACTGCTGGAAGTGCCGCAGCTTATTAATCAGCACTGTGTGACCAAGATGCAGATCTGGGGCTGTGGGATCAAAGCCCGCCTTGATCCTCAACGGGCGAGCGGCAGCAAGTCGCTCCAGTAATTCAGTCTCAAGCAACAATTCATGCGCGCCACGTTTAATTTGTTCAAGCTGTGATTTTGTATCGATCATCCGGGCATACCCATGGTTTTATTGTTGAATTACATGATAGTCTTGCGGCTTTGGCTTGATTCTTTGGCGAAATAAGCGTTCTCCAAGAGCGCGCCACTCAAGGACAAGAGAAAATTTTTGGCATGCCGACAATTTTAAACCAGCGAAAACTTGCCCTGACGCACAATCACAAAAACCCAGGACTGCTTTCTCTGGCCGCCATCGTGATGATTACGGGAGGTGCCCTAGCGTTTGGTACGGCACCCGATACCCTCACTTACAGTGGGCAACGCTATTCGGTAACCGAGCCTCTAGACACGACATCGCCGATTAAAGTTATCGATGCCGAAACCATCCACACGCGGGAGCTCAAGATCCAGGCTGGCGACACAGTGGCCGAACTGCTTGAGCGCTCGGGGATTTCGGACAAAGATGTTCTGCCTTTCCTGCGATCCAACCAAGAAGCTGCCAGTCTTTTCCGACAACTGGCCCCGGGGAAGGTTATCTCCTCTCAGATTGACGCAGACGGCACACTACTGGCCCTCAGTTTCCCCCTCAATGGCAGCGATAACGCATATCTCAGCATTCGCAATACGGCCGAAGGATTCACGGCCAAGACGCTGGAAGCCGATTACGAATCCAGAGTGGTACATCAGTCTGCAATCATCCGTCACTCCCTCTTTGGTGCCACTGACAGTGCCGGCATTCCTGACAGCGTCGCACTTCAGGTTGCCGAAATTTTTAGTGGGGTTATCGACTTTCACCGCGATCTGCGCAAGAACGATCGCCTGTCCATTATTTACGAACTGAAAACCCGCCAAGGAAAGGCTGAAAAGCTCGCGCGTATCTTGGCAGCTGAATTCGTCAATGACGGCAAACCCCACCACGCATTCTGGTTCCAGGTTGCTGGCGGGGCAGGGGGTTATTACGACCTGAACGGGAACAGCCTGAAAAAAGCATTTCTACGGTCCCCACTTGAATTCTCGCGTATCACATCAGGATTTTCCAGTGGCAGATATCATCCCGTGCTGCGCGAAATGCGTGCCCATCGCGGGATTGACTACGGCGCACCAACCGGTACTCGCATCCGGGTCACCGGGGATGGTGTCATCGAATTTGCCGGGGTACAGGGAGGGTACGGCAACGTGGTTACCGTTCGCCATCCCGGTGGAAAAACCACCGTCTACGGGCATCTATCGAAGTTTGCGCCCGGCATAAAAAAGGGGGCACGAGTTCAGCAGGGAGACGCCATTGGCTATGTCGGGGCCACGGGGCTGGCGACAGGGCCTCATTTGCACTACGAGTTTCGAATCAATGGGGTCCATCTGAACCCGCAAACTGTCGCACTACCGCCCGCGACCCCATTGCCCGCAACCCAACTGGCCGATTTTCGCCACCAAGCCACCGACCACTTAGCGACCTTGGAAATGCTCGGGGTCTCGCCGCTGACAATGCTTGACTAAGCCATCAAGCATTGTTGTCAGGCCAGGATCAAGCCGAAAATGACGATCCGCACCCGCAAGTACTGGTTGCATTCGGATTCTTGATCACAAACTGAGAGCCCTGCAGACCTTCGGTGTAATCAATTTCCGCACCGACCAGATATTGGAAGCTCATCGGGTCGATCAATAGGGTAACGCCATTTTTCTCCATGACGGTGTCGTCTTCAGCGGCTACTTCATCAAAGGTGAAGCCATACTGAAATCCCGAACATCCGCCACCGGTTACAAAAACTCTGAGTTTAAGTTCGGGATTTCCCTCCTCGGCAATCAACTCTTTCACTTTGCCGGCTGCACTATCTGAAAAAACGATCGGGACAGGCATCTCATTGGGGGCATTCATATTTTTCTCCTGGAGGGTACATCAGGGTTGCGATGGTCCGGCGTAATTGGCCGAATCGTAATTATCTGATACGACTTGGCAAATTTTCAATGGCCAGACGCAAGTTTTAATTCAACCGCTCGAACGGCCATTTCATCTTGGTAAACAAGCCGCCCTTGTACAACCGCACCAAGCTGCATCTCGATCGCCCGATATTCGACATCGCCGGTTACCCGGGCATGCGATTGCAACTCGATGAACTCGGTCGAGTGAATCGGGCCGTTGACCGTACCGTTCACCACCAAATTCGATACGCTCACAACCCCTTCAATCCGCGCATGCTCACTGAGCACCAGGGTTCCTGAGGCATCCGCTGCTGCGGAGACATTGCCGTACACCTCACCATCAATACGCAACCCGCCGCTAAAGGTGATATCGCCCTTGATGATCGTCCCAGCGCCGATCAGGCTGTCAATCCGGTTATTTGGCTTGTTAGGTTTGCTAAACATGGGTATCTCCTAGAGGCTCACGCTCTGGCTGGTCAATAGTTTGCCGCCTTCTGAAATCACGAACTCAACCTTCCCAGGGCTAAAGCCTTCAGGAACTTTGAACTTGCCTTCGATACGCCGAAAATTACGTAGCGCTATTTGGTACTGACTGATATCTGGATCAGCCCCGCCAACGGGCAGGGTGATCTTAGCACCCGTGCCCGAGCGGGGCGATATCATCAGTTGCAAATCGTAGGTTGCCTCCTTACCGCGTCGGTCACCATGCAGCGAGATCAGAAAACTGAACTGATATGCCTTCGGAGCAAGCGGACGAATGCTAATGCGATCCAGAGAAACACCGCCGGGCGCGGTAGCCGTTTGATAGGCCGACTCAACCTTGGCCAAGCGCTCAAAAACAGCCAAATCCTCTTTCAGTTTGGCATTTTCCGCAACAAGCATACTGTTCTGTTCGGAAAGCAGTTTTTGCGCCGAACGCTCAATCTGCAATGTGCTTTCGCTACCAGAGAGAAGGCTGCGCATTCGCGCCACCTCCTCTTCCAGTTCTGCATTGGTCGCTCGCAACTGCTCAACGACCTTATCGAGCTCACCGCCATCGTAGCCAACAACACGCTTGCCCGCATCGTAAATCAAAGCAACAACAGCCACGGCCAAGCCTGCAAGCACCCCCAGCGCCAACAACTTGACGTGCCAAGGCAAATGGGGGCGTATCGCCAATTGCGGCGCGGTGATGCCAAACCGCCCGCGCAAGCGGCGCAGCTTTACGGCAAGACGGGAACTGGGATCAATCCAGGACATGCGTCGAATCCAACCATCCGGTTCATGCTCACACCCTCAACTCTCTGCGATAACAGCGAATGCTATCAACAAAAAACCGCCCGAAGGCGGTTCCTTGCTGTAAGCGCTTAGCGCTTCGAGAACTGCTTGCGCCGACGCGCCTTGTGGAAACCGACCTTCTTACGCTCAACCTCACGTGCATCACGCGTCACAAATCCAGCCTTCGACAGGGCAGACTTCAGCGTTGCATCGTATTCAATCAGCGCACGGGTAATGCCGTGACGCACGGCACCGGCCTGACCAGACTCGCCGCCACCAGTCACATTGACCATGATGTCAAAAGTGGTCACATGCTGTGTCAGTTCGAGCGGCTGACGCACGACCATGCGACCTGTCTCGCGTGAAAAGAACTCGTCGACCGGCTTGTCGTTCACCACGATCTTGCCGCTGCCTTTTTTCAGGAAAACGCGTGCTACCGCCGTCTTGCGACGTCCTGTGCCGTAATTGTAATTCGCTGCCATGTTCATTCGTCCTGTCAGATATCCAGGGTCTTGGGCTGCTGCGCCTCGTGCGGATGAGCACCGCCGGCATAGCACTTCATTTTCTTCAGCATTGCATAGCCCAGCGGGCCCTTCGGCAGCATGCCCTTGACCGCTTTTTCAAGAACGCGGGAGGGAAAGCGCTGCTGCAGCTTGATGAAATTGGTCTCGTAAATGCCGCCGGGGAAACCGGAGTGGCGGAAATATTTCTTGTCTTCTGCCTTGTTGCCGGTCACGCGCAGTTTTTCAACGTTCACGACCACGATGTAGTCGCCAGTATCCACGTGCGGCGTGTATTCGGGCTTGTGCTTGCCACGCAGACGGTGGGCGATTTGGGCAGCCAGGCGACCAAGTACCTTGTCGGAAGCATCGACAACGAACCAGTCACGCGTGACTTCATGCGATTTGGCGGAAAAAGTCTTCATAGGAAATCCTGCGGTGCAGTTCAAACAGTGACGCGACTTGCTGATTGGCAATACAACAAGCCAGTCCAAGACGCGGAAAGCCGAGCATGATATCCAAGAAAGTCCGACCGAGTCAAACATTTCTTTTTGTTGGCCGACAAAAACACATTGCCGTCCCGCCAGCGCCGACTTTTGGCCAGCATCAAACTCTCTACAATGGCAGGCAACAATCGACCCTCGGGAGAATGAAATGGAATGTACGGTCAGGTGGCACGAAGGCATGAGCTTCATTGCGCAAACCGGTAGCGGTCACCTCGTGCCAATGGATGGTGCGCCGGAAGCAGGCGGCCATAACTGGGCAGCGCGACCGATGGAGCTTTTGCTGGCCGGTGCAGGTGGGTGCACCTCATTCGATGTCATTTCCATCCTGAAAAAAAGTCGTCAGGACATCCGGGCTTGCGAGGTTAAATTGACTGCCGAACGCGCCGAAGAAGACCCCAAGGTCTTTACGCAGATTCACTTGCACTTTATCGTCACGGGACGAGAACTGAAGCCTGAAACGGTAGAGCGCGCCGTCAAGCTTTCCGCCGAGAAGTATTGCTCCGCCTCGATCATGCTCGGCAAAACCGCCGAGATGAAGCACTCCTTCGAGATCGTCGAGGTCTGAACCGTCAGATCCGGTAGGCAGTTACCGTCATCACCTTGGCCGAGATTTTCATGGCGGCTTTGACAAAACCCGACAGTTCTTGCGCCCCGAGTCCTGCCGCCATGCTTGCATGGCGAATTTCGTCAGCCTTCATCTGATCAAGAATCGCACGCGAGCGTCCATCAGTGGCGGGGAGTTGATCCAGATGACTGAGCAGGTGCGCCTCTACCTGCCGCTCCGTTTCGACGACAAACCCGAGGCTGATCGGATCACCAAGACGCCCGGCAACCGCACCAATGGTCCAGGCGCCCGCATACCAAAGCGGGTTTAACAAACTCTTGCGGCCACCCAGTTCGGCAATCCGTCTTTCTGTCCAGTTAAGGTGTTCTGTCTCTTCCCAGGCCGCCTGCTGCATCGCAATCTTGGTTCGATCATCGCGAGCCGTGGCCGACTGTCCGGCATACAAAGCCTGCGCACAAACCTCGCCCACATGGTTGATACGCATCAGCGCGGCCACATGGTGACGCTCTTCTTCTGTCATGGCGGCCTCATGCATCTGTTCGCCCGGCATGGGACGCGTCGTCGGCGCCACGGCAAACACGGTACGTAAGGCCTGGTCGACTTGTGAAATCAGGGGGGCGAGCAAGCTCATGGCAATCTCATAGCGCTTGAGGATGCTTGCCTCGGCGCAGGGCATCGCGACCCTCCTCGGGCGTAAAGATCGCTACGCCGCTTGGGCAGAACAAATCTCGCGACAACGCCGCATGGTGCCGATTCACCGGCTTGTTTTCAATGGGCCGCCACTCGCTCAGTCGGGCTTTTGTCCAGCGACCATCGCGATGTCCTGACGCATAGAGCCGGAATTCACGTGTATCGCAACGCATGCCCTCGAAGCTGATGTTGGTCGCGCCACCGCTGGTCTGGACCACCAGGACATAACGCACCACACGATCCTTGCCCACCTGCAGCGTTGAGGCATCGATCATGAATCGATGCGAGGTCATTTCGCTGACGTAGAACGGCAAAAGATTTTCCATTTGGGGGAATTCTGGGAGGACAGCCTCACTCTCCACCCACTGGGGCGCATCAGGAACATCGTTTAATTTCGGCTTCCCGAAATCACCCAACTGAGCAAGCACACTGGCAGACAAAAAAAACCAGAAAACGGCAACAAAACTCCGCATCACGCCTTCTCCTCCTTGTGTGATGATAGCCACTGCGTCCAGTCAAGCCCCGGCCAATGCGGCATGCGTTCCGCGTTCTGGAAAATCAGGCGCGCCAACTCCGTCAGCGCTTGGGCATAGACCATGCGTTTAAAGTCGATAACCGCATCAAGTGGTACCCAGTAACTACTCCAGCGCCAAGCATCGAACTCCGGCTTTTCCGTTGCCCGCAGACTGACATCGCTGTCACGGCCCACCAATCGCAGCAGAAACCAAATCTGCTTCTGCCCCCTGTAACTCCCGCGCCATTCCCGGCGCACCCACTGCCGGGGAACGTCATATCGCAACCAATCGCGCGTGCGCCCAATGATGCGCACATGCTCGGGCATGAGGCCAACCTCTTCGTACAACTCGCGGAACATCGCCTGCTCGGGCGACTCTCCCTTTTTGATGCCACCCTGCGGAAACTGCCAGGAGTGTTCGCGAATTCGTTTGCCCCAGAATACCTCGTTACGCTGATTGGTCAGGATAATGCCGACGTTCGGGCGATAACCTTCCCGATCGAGCATGATGAAAGACCTCAAATGTTTGACTGGTTGGAATTGTTCCACATTTACCCCTGCCGAGGAAAGCCGAGCAGGTTCAAAGGGACAGTTAAAATCCGCGTTTAATCCTTAGCTACGGAATTTCGTCATGCGCGCCAGTCAATTCTTCATCGCCACCCTGAAAGAAGCCCCCACCGACGCCGAGATCGCCTCCCACAAGCTGATGACCCGCGCCGGCATGATTCGCAAGCTGGCAGGGGGCATCTACAGCTACATGCCGATGGGCCTGCGGGTGATCCGCAAGATCGAGGCAATCATCCGCGAGGAAATGAACCGCGCCGGCGCCATTGAATTGCTGATGCCGCTGGTGCAGCCCGCCGAACTCTGGCAGGAAACCGGTCGCTGGGACAAGATGGGGCCGGAAATGCTGCGCGTGAAGGACCGCCACGACCGCGACTTCATCATCCAGCCGACCTCCGAGGAAGTCGTCACCGACATCGCCCGTGGCGAAATCCACAGCTACCGCCAGTTGCCGAAGAACTTCTATCACATCCAGACCAAGTTCCGCGATGAGCGCCGCCCGCGTTTTGGCGTGATGCGCGGCCGCGAGTTCACCATGAAGGATGCCTACTCCTTCGACCGCGACGAGGCCAGCGCAGAGAAAAGCTATCAGGCCATGTATGCCGCCTATGTGAAGATTTTCGAGCGACTGGGTCTGACATTCCGCGCCGTGCGTGCCGATACCGGCGCCATCGGCGGCTCGCTGTCACATGAATTCCAGGTGATTGCCGATACGGGCGAGGATCTGCTGGTTTACTGCCCCGACTCCGACTATGCGGCCAACATCGAACTGGCCGAAGCATTGCCGCTACTTGCCGTCCAGCCAGCGCCGACATTTGTGATGGAGAAAGTCGCGACGCCCGACACCATCCGCTGCGAGGACGTCGCCAAGCTGCTCGGCCTGCCAATCGAGTGCACCGTGAAATCCATCGTCATTGCTGCGGACACGCCACTGGGCGCCGAAGTCTGGCTGCTGCTGATTCGCGGCGACCACGAGCTCAATGAGGTCAAGGCCGGCAAGCTGCCGGGGCTCGAAGGTGGTTTCCGCTTTGCCACCGAACAGGAAATCATCGAGCACTTCGGCTGCCCGCCCGGTTATCTCGGCCCGCTCAACACAAAGAAACCGGTACGCATCGTCGCTGACCGCACGGTCGCCAACATGGGCGATTTCGTCTCCGGCGCCAATGAAATCGGTTTCCACATCCAGGGCATCAACTGGGGCCGCGACCTGCCGGAGCCGGAAATCATTGCCGACATCCGCAATGTCGTCGAAGGCGATCCCTCGCCAGACGGCAAGGGCAAGCTGGCCATCCAGCGCGGCATCGAGGTCGGTCATGTCTTCTTCCTCGGCACGAAATATTCGGCCGCGATGAACTGCACCTATCTGGACGAAACCGGCAAGCCGCAAACGATGGTGATGGGCTGCTACGGCATCGGCGTCACCCGGCTGGTGGGCGCGGCCATCGAACAGAATCACGATGAAAAGGGCATCATCTGGCCCGACAGCATTGCACCCTTTACGGTGGCCATCTGCCCGGTCGGCTGGGGCAAATCCGAAGCCGTGCGGCAGGCTGCCATCGAACTGTACGAAAAGCTGGTCGTCTCCGGTATCGATGTCATTCTCGACGACCGCGATGAACGTCCCGGCGTCATGTTTGCCGACTGGGAACTGATCGGCGTGCCGCATCGCATCACCATCGGTGATCGCGGCCTCAAGGAGGGTATGGTTGAGTACCAGCACCGGCGCGACCAGGAGGCCACCAAGGTACCGCTGGCCGATATCGCGGCACTCGCCCGTCAGAAGGCATGCGGCGTCTAGGGCTGCTTTGCTGCCTGTTCTGGACAGCACATGTCTGGGCCGGCGCACAACAATACGAGCCCCTGGCCGCCAGTGTGCAGGCCGCCTTGCACGCTGCCGTGTCAGACAAGTCGGCGCCCGAACCGCGCTTTGACAGCATCGAGGAAAAGCTCGACTGGCTAACGGAAATGTCGCGGCGACTCGAAAAGCGCATGCCGGATCGTCAGGGCCGTCTGGAATTTCTCAAGACGGTGCGCTACGAGGCCCAGCGCGCCGGACTGGATCCGCATCTGATCATGGGACTGATTCAGGTCGAAAGCGGCTTTCGCAAGCACGCCGTATCCAGCGCCGGGGCGCGCGGCTACATGCAGGTGATGCCCTTCTGGGTCAGGCTGATTGGCAGCCGCGACAGCAACCTCTTCCATCTGCGCACCAACCTGCGCTTCGGCTGCACCATCCTGCGCCACTACCTCGATATCGAGAAAGGCGATCTCTACCGCGCCCTCGGCCGCTACAACGGCAGCCTCGGTCGCCCGGAGTATCCCAACATGGTCCGTGCAGCCTGGGAAAGACACTGGGCCTGGGGCCCGCGCGTCATCCAGGCGCGGCAGTAAAAAGTCGGCGCTGGCGGGACGGCAGACAATTAACGATTAGCGCGGCATCCCCGGCATCCCGCCGCCCATCAGGCCTTTGGCCGCCCGCATCATCTTCGCCATGCCGCCCTTGGAGAACTGTTTCATCATCTTCTGCGTCTGCTCAAACTGATTGAGCAGCCGGTTCACCTCCTGAACCTGCACGCCCGCACCGGTCGCGATGCGGCGTTTGCGACTGGCCTTGATCAATTCCGGCTTGGTCCGCTCCAGCGGCGTCATTGAATTGATGATGCCCTCGATGCGCCGAATAGACTTATCCTCGACTTGGCCACCGGCTTGCTGGGCCATCTGGGCAAATTGCGCCGGCATCTTCTCGAGTAGCGCACCCATGCCGCCCATCTGGCGCATTTGACCGATCTGATCCTTGAAGTCATTGAGATCGAAGCCCTTGCCGGACTTCATCTTCTTGACGAATTCCTGCGCCTTTTCCTGATCGACGCCGCGCTGCGCATCCTCAACCAAACCGAGAATATCGCCCATGCCGAGAATACGGCTGGCCATGCGCTCGGGGTGGAATTCCTCGATACCCGTAAGTTTCTCGCCGACGCCGGCAAACTTGAGCGGCTTGCCGGTCACATGGCGCACCGAGAGCGCCGCGCCACCGCGCGCATCGCCATCGAGCTTGGTGAGAATCACGCCGGTCAGCGGTAGCGCCTCGTTAAATGCCTTGGCCGTATTCACAGCATCCTGGCCGAGCATGGCATCGACGACAAACAAGGTCTCGATCGGCTTCAACTGGGCATGCAGTTCGCGAATCTCGGCCATCATCGCTTCGTCGATTGCAAGGCGTCCCGCGGTGTCGACAAAAAGGACGTCATGGAAATGGCGTTTGGCGTAATCCAGCGCGGCAGCCGCAATCTCGGCCGGCCTCTGGCCGACCTCGGATGGGAAAAAGTCAATGCCCGCCTGCGCCGCTACCGTCTTCAACTGCTCAATAGCCGCCGGACGATAAACGTCGCAACTTACCACCAGCACTTTTTTCTTCTGACGCTCCTTCAGCCACTTACCCAGCTTGGCGGTCGTTGTGGTCTTGCCGGCCCCCTGCAGGCCAGACATCAAGATGATCGCCGGCGGCTGGCAGGCGAGGTTAAGCTCGGCCTTCGCGCCACCCATCAACTCGGTCAGTTCTCGATGCACCACACCGACCAGCGCCTGTCCTGGGGTCAGGGAACCGATCACCTCCTGGCCGACCGCTTTTTCCTTCACGCGCGCAATAAATTCCTTGACGACCGGCAACGCCACATCAGCCTCCAGCAAGGCCATGCGCACTTCGCGCAGCATTTCCTGGATGTTTTCTTCAGACAGGCGGGCTTGTCCGCGCAGGTTTTTTACGACCTTGGCGAGTTTTTGCGTCAGGTTATCGAGCATGGTTTGAGCGTGTTTCCGGGGCAGTAATTCGAGAAATAAGCGTCTGGGGCCTTGGTGTAGACTCGCGTCATGCAAATGATACTGCACCCGCCCTGGCCCCATCTGCTGGTTGCCGCCCTATATTCAGGCCTGGCCGGACACTTCTGGCGCTCGCGCTGGCGTGGCGCGATGCTTGACCAGCCCATTCGCGGACTGGCGATCTGGGAGCGGGCGGTGTTGCTGTTCGCGCTTGCCCTGCACGGCCTCACGGTTGCCGCCGAATTGTTCCCCCCAAATGGGACCAACATGCGCTTCGGGTTTTCTGTCGCCTTGTCGATGATGACCTGGCTTGCTGTCGCGCTTTACTGGATCGAAAGTTTCTACGCCCGCATGGAGGGACTACAGATGCTCGGCCTCCCGTTAGCCGCCCTCTGCGGCCTGTTGCCGTGGCTGATACCCGGCCAGCATGAGATTCCGAATGCCGACTCGCCCTTCTTTCGCATGCACTTCCTGATGGCGATGTTCGCCTACAGTTTGTTCACCTTGGCCGCCTTGCACGCCATTCTGATGGCGGTCACCGAGCAGCATTTGCATCGCGGCCGGTTAACGCCTCTGTTTGCTGGATTACCACCGCTCCTGACGATGGAAGCGCTGCTGTTTCGGCTGATCTCCATCGCCTTCGCCCTCCTGACCCTGACACTCCTGTCCGGCGCTCTGTTTTCCGAACAGATTTTTGGTAAGCCGCTACCGCTCAATCACAAGACCGTCTTCGCCGTCATTTCCTGGCTGATTTTCGGTGCCCTGCTGGCCGGTCGCCACCGCTACGGTTGGCGTGGCCGCATGGCACTACGCTGGACGCTGACGGGGTTTGGAGTCTTACTACTGGCCTATGTCGGCAGCCGCTTTGTTCTTGAAGTCATTCTTGGTCGGCCGCTTTGAACAAAACCCGGCTTTTTCGGCTTTACAAGGCCGCAATGCCTAGGCATCATCCCGATGCTGATTGATTAAGGAGCAGGCATGGCTTCGCCAAAAAAAGACGACGGGCAAAAAACCTTTGCCTGGGAAGGCAAGGATAAGCACGGCAAGATCGTTCGCGGTGAATTACGCGCCGCGACTGAGACGGTCGTCAGAACAACCCTGCGCCGTCAAGGTATTTTGGTCAGCAAGGTCAAAAAGATGGGGGCCACGGGGGGCGGCACAGTCACCGATAAGGACATCACCCTGTTCACGCGTCAGCTGGCCACCATGATGAAGTCGGGAGTTCCTCTGCTACAGGCATTCGACATTGTTGGCAAGGGCGCCTCCAATGCTGCGGTCGGCAAACTGCTGTCTGACATCAAAACTGACGTTGAAACCGGTTCCGCGCTTAATCAGGCATTTCGCAAATATCCACTGTACTTCGATCAGCTTTATTGCAACTTGGTCGAGGCGGGTGAGCAAGCCGGCATTCTGGACTCCCTACTGGATCGCTTGGCCATCTACAAGGAAAAGACTCAGGCCATCATAGGCAAAATCAAGAGTGCGCTGTTTTATCCGATCTCGGTACTCGTGGTTGCATTCATCGTCACGGCCGTCATCATGATCTTCGTCGTGCCTCAATTCAAGGATATTTTTAGCAATTTTGGCGCTGAGCTACCCGGCCCGACACTCGTTGTCATCGGCATCTCAGATTACTTCACCAAGTACTGGTACATCGTCTTTGGTAGCGCCTTTGGCGGGGTGTATAGCTTTTTGTACACTTGGAAGCGGTCCGTAACCATGCAGATCTTCATGGACAAACTGGCCCTGAAGCTCCCGGTTTTCGGCTCTGTCATCCGCAAAGCCACTATTGCCCGCTGGACGAGAACCCTATCAACGATGTTCGCCGCCGGGGTCCCGCTTGTCGAAGCACTGGATTCCGTTGGTGGCGCCTCGGGTAACTACGTTTATCGCGAAGCCACCAAACAGATCAAGGCAGAGATTAGTACGGGATCCAGCCTGACTGTCGCGATGCAGAATGCTGACGTCTTCCCCAGCATGGTGATCCAAATGGTTGCCATTGGCGAAGAATCTGGCCAGCTTGATGCAATGACCGGCAAGGTCGCCGACTTTTTTGAGGCTGAAGTCGATGATGCGGTTGATGCGCTTTCCAGCTTGATGGAGCCGATAATCATGGTGGTTTTGGGCATCCTCATCGGTGGCATCATCGTCGCCATGTACCTGCCGATCTTCAAGATGGGTGCCGTCGTCTAAACCTGCGGATGATTGCCATAGACCCATTCACCCTGGCTGCGATCAGCAGCATCTTCGGTCTGCTGATCGGCAGCTTCCTCAATGTCGTCATTCATCGCCTGCCGATCATGATGGAGCGCGAATGGCAGGCCCAGTGCGCTGAACTGACGGGGAATACCCCCGCCCAGCAGGAACCCTTTTCCCTGGTCGCCCCGCGCTCCCGCTGTCCGCATTGCGGCCACCAGATCGGTGCGCTGGAAAATATCCCGATCCTCAGCTACCTGCTGCAAAAAGGTTGTTGCAAAGGCTGCGGCAAGGGCATCAGTCCCCGTTATCCGCTGGTTGAGGCGTTGACCGGACTCGTTTTCGGCTATGCCGCCTGGCGCTTTGGCTTCAGTCTGGCGGGCGTTGGTGCCATGCTCTTTCTGTCCATCATGATCGCCCTGACTTTCATCGATGCCGATACCCAGTTGCTGCCCGATGACCTCACGCTACCCTTAATCTGGGCGGGGTTGCTGATCAACCTTTTCCACACCTTCACGACCCTGCCCAACGCCGTCATCGGCGCAGCCGTCGGTTATCTGGCGCTTTGGTCGGTCTATTGGCTGTTCAAGCTCGCCACTGGCAAGGAAGGCATGGGCTATGGCGACTTCAAATTACTCGCCGCCATCGGCGCCTGGCTCGGTTGGCCGCTGTTACCGCTGGTGATTCTCCTGTCGTCTCTGGTCGGCGCCGTCATCGGTGTCGCTCTGATCGTGCTGGCCAAACGTGGCCGCAACGTGCCGATGCCCTTTGGCCCTTATCTGGCCATTGCTGGCGTGATTGCCCTGTTTTGGGGCAATGAACTCAATCGAACCTATCTGGGACTCATGTAGGCTTGATTTTGCCCTGATGGGCAAGCATTTAACGGGGTCGGTGGATCAAGCCCCGATATAATTCTGCAAATTCTGGAGAATCCCATGCCTATCTACGCCTATCGTTGCAGCCAATGCGGCTTCGAAAAAGATGTCCTGCAGAAAATGGCCGACGCTCCCCTGACCACGTGTCCTGAGTGCAAAACCGACAACTTCAGCAAACAGCTGACCGCCGCCGGGTTTCAGCTCAAGGGCAGCGGCTGGTATCAGACCGACTTCAAGGGTGGCGGCCAGTCAGCCCCCAAGAACGATAACCCGCCGCCCTGCCAGGGAGGCACAGGTAGCTGCCCCTCCTGCAACTGATCCCTCGCGCCTTGAAAAAGTATTTCATTACCGGGCTACTGATCTGGATCCCGCTGGTCATCACAGCCTGGGTGCTGACGGCCATCGTCGGTACGATGGATCAGTCCCTGCGTCTCTTGCCAGCCGCGCTTCACCCGTTGAACCTGCTCGGCTTCAACATTCCCGGGGCCGGTGCATTGTTGACACTGGTGATCGTTTTCCTCACCGGACTGGTCACGGCCAACATCATCGGCCAGAAGCTGGTGAAGTTCTGGGAAGCCTTGCTGGCGCGCATTCCGGTCGTCAAATCGATCTACTACAGCGTCAAGCAGGTTTCCGACACGCTCTTTTCGGGCAGCGGCGAAGCTTTCCGCAAAGTCCTGTTGGTGCACTACCCGCATCCCGAGGCCTGGTCAGTGGCCTTCCAGACCGGGACGCCACCGCGCCAGATCGGCGATCTGCTGGCTGATGAGTACGTCAGCGTGTTCATCCCCACCGCCCCCAGCCCGGTCAACGGCTTTTTCTTCTTCGTCAAGAAGAGCGAAACCATCGAACTCGACATCAGCGTTGATGACGCCCTGAAATACATCGTCTCGATGGGTGTCGTGCCGCCGGCACAACGCTACCCCAATCTGGCAGGACGCGCCCAGAACGAATAATTTCCCCGGCGCTTGCCGTCCCGCCAGCGCCGACTTTTAGAGCTCAGAACGGAACCTTCATGCGTACTCATTATTGCGGCCAACTCAATGCCGGCCACATCGACCAGATCGTCACCCTGTGCGGCTGGAATCATCGCCGCCGCGACCACGGTGGGGTGATCTTCATCGACCTGCGCGACCGCGAAGGCATCGCCCAGATCGTCTGCGACCCGGATCGTCCTGAGATGTTCAAGCTGGCCGAGGCGGTGCGTAATGAATTTGTGCTCAGGATCACCGGCAAGGTGCGCCGCCGCCCCGCCGGTACCGAGAATGCCAACATGCCCTCGGGCGAGGTTGAAATTCTCTGCCACGAGCTGGAAATCCTCAACGCCGCCGTCACCCCGCCCTTCCAGCTCGACGAGGACAACCTGTCGGAGAACGTGCGTCTGGTCAATCGCGTCATCGACCTGCGCCGGCCGCAGATGCAGAAGAACATGCTGCTGCGCTACAAAACCGCGCGCGCCTTCCGCCGCTTCCTCGACGATAACGGCTTCATCGACATCGAGACGCCGATGCTCACCAAGTCGACGCCCGAAGGTGCCCGCGACTACCTCGTGCCCTCGCGCGTCCATCCCGGTCAGTTCTTCGCACTGCCGCAATCGCCGCAACTGTTCAAGCAGTTGCTGATGGTTGCCGGCTATGACCGTTACTACCAGATCGTCAAGTGCTTCCGCGACGAAGACCTGCGCGCCGACCGCCAGCCCGAATTCACCCAGGTCGATATCGAGACCTCGTTCATGGACGAGGCTGCCATCACCAGCATCATCGAGCAACTGATTCGCTACGTCTTCAAGGATGCTATCGACGTCGACCTGCCCGATCCCTTCCCGCGCATGACCTATGCCGAAGCCATGCGCCGTTTCGGCTCGGACAAGCCCGATCTGCGCGTGACGCTGGAACTGGTGGATGTCACCGATGCCGTCACCGACGTGGCCTTCAAGGTGTTCAGCGGCCCGGCCACCTCCGGCGGCCGCGTGGCGGCCATGCGCATTCCGAACGGCAATCAGCTGACGCGTGGCGAGATCGACGGCTACACCGAATTCGTCAAGATCTATGGCGCCAAGGGCCTCGCCTACATCAAGGTCAATGACGCGACCAAACTCAACGAGGAAGGCCTGCAGTCGCCGATCGTCAAGAACCTCCACGAAGCCGCGCTCAAGACCATCGTCGAGCGTACCGGCGCACAATCCGGCGACCTGATCTTCTTCGGCGCCGACAAGACCAAGGTGGTCAATGATGCCCTCGGTGCCTTGCGCAGCAAGATCGGCCACGAAAAGGGCTACGTCAATGGCAAGGCTTGGGAACCGGTCTGGGTCATCGATTTCCCGATGTTCGAATACAGCGAGGAAGACAAACGCTGGACGGCTTGCCACCACCCCTTCACCTCGCCGAAAGATGGCCACGACGAGCTGATGAAGACCAATCCGGGCGAGTGTCTCGCCAAGGCCTACGACCTCGCCCTCAACGGTTGGGAAATCGGCGGCGGCTCGGTGCGTATCCACAAGGCCGATGTGCAGGCCCGCGTCTTCGAAGCCCTCGGCATCGGCGAGGAAGAACAGCGCATCAAGTTCGGCTTCCTGCTCGACGCCCTCAAGTATGGCGCGCCGCCCCACGGCGGTCTGGCCTTCGGTCTCGACCGCATCGTCACCATGATGACCGGCGCCGAATCGATCCGCGACGTGATCGCCTTCCCGAAGACACAGCGCGCCCAATGCCTGCTGACCGACGCGCCCTCGGACGTTGACGAAAAGCAGTTGCGCGAGCTGCACATCCGCCTGCGCCAGAAGGTTGAAACGCAAGTCGAAGTCGGCAAGGCCTGACGTGCGGCAGTTCTTTCTGCTCCTGTGGCTGGCCCTGACTTGCGGGCTGGTACAGGCGCAGGAGATAACCCCCGCCGGCCTGCCACCGGAAGGGCGTGAAACCCTTGCCATGATCCATCAAGGCGGTCCGTTTCCACACAAGCGTGACGGCATCGAATTCCGCAACTTCGAGAAACGGCTGCCGCTCAAGCCACGCGGCCATTACCGCGAATACACGGTGCGCACACCAGGCGTAAAACATCGCGGCGCACGGCGGATTGTCTGCGGCGGCCTGCCGCCGACGCGTCCCGAGGCCTGCTGGTACACCGCAGATCATTACCAGAGTTTCCATAAAATCACGCCATGAATTACGCCGAACTGCTGACCCGCCTCGATCACGCCAGCGTCTATCACATGCCGCTCGATGGCGAGGAAGCCCTGATCGCTGCGGCCGAACAGAATGGCTTTTTTGTCTTCCGTGTCGACCTCACGGGCGCACAGGACAAGGCGGAGATGCTCGACATCATCGGCAAGACGATGACCTTCCCCGAGTGGTTCGGCCACAACTGGGATGCGCTGCTCGATTGCCTGGCCGATCTGGGCTGGCGCCCTGCTGAAGGCTATCTGGTCATCCTCGAACATTGCGATGGCATCCACGGCCGCGCCGAGGCCGACTTTGTCGAGGCCCTGCAGGTCTTTGAAGCTGCGGCTAATGAATGGCGTGAGCAGGGCATTCCCTTCTGGTGCTTTGTCGACATGCAGGCCGACGGCATCAACTGGCTCAGCGATATCGCCTGATCCATGGCAGGCACCAAGAAGCCTGTTTCTGTGCTGGTCGTCATCCACGACCCCGAACTGAACATTCTGCTGCTCGAACGTGCGGCCCACCCCGGCTACTGGCAGTCCGTCACCGGCTCGCAGGAAGGGGGCGAAACGCTGGCCGACACAGCCATACGCGAAGTTGCCGAAGAAACCGGGATCACTTCCTCTGCCACCGCACTCGTCGACTGGCGCCTGAGTAACCGTTTCGAGATCTTTGCCGAATGGCGCGACCGCTACCCAGCCGGCGTGACGCACAACACCGAACACGTCTTCAGCCTCTGCGTCCCTACCGGGTCGCCCGTCACCACCGCCCCGGCGGAGCACCGCAACTGGCGTTGGCTGCCCTGGCGCGATGCGGCAGTGGCCTGCTTCTCTTGGACTAATCGCGACGCCATCCTGATGCTGGGGCTAGAATTCCCAACATCGCTCATCCGGAACTCGCCCCCATGACTACCGACCATCTCCCCGCCACCACCAAGGCCAAGATCCTCGGCGAAGCCCTGCCCTATATCAAGCGCTTCTTCGACAAGACGATCGTTATCAAGTACGGCGGCAACGCCATGACCGAGCCGAAGCTGAAGGACTGCTTCGCACGCGACGTCGTGCTGCTCAAGCTGGTCGGCATGAATCCGGTGGTGGTGCATGGCGGCGGCCCGCAGATCGAGGATCTGCTCAAGCGCGTCGGCAAGCAGGGGCAGTTCATTCAGGGCATGCGCGTCACCGACGAAGAGACCATGGACATCGTCGAGATGGTGCTCGGCGGCCAGGTCAACAAGGAAATCGTCAATCTGATCAACCAGCATGGCGGCAAGGCGGTCGGCCTCACCGGTCAGGACGGCAACTTCATCCGCGCCAAGAAGCTGCTGCTGCCGAACAAGGACAAACCCGAGGAAATGATCGACATTGGCTCGGTCGGCGAGATCACCTCGATCGACCCCTCGCTGATCGCCTTCCTCGACAAAGGCGATTTCATCCCGGTGATCGCGCCGATCGGCGTCGGGCCGCAGGGCGAGACCTACAACATCAACGCGGATGTCGTGGCCGGCAAAATTGCCGAAGTCCTCAATGCTGAAAAGCTGGTACTGCTGACCAACACCCCCGGCGTGCTCGATCAAAGCGGCAATCTGCTGACCGGCATCACGCCCAAGGAAATCGACGCGATGGTTGAGGACGGCACGCTCTCCGGCGGCATGCTGCCGAAAATCGGCTCGGCACTCGACGCCGCCCGCAGTGGCGTAAAGAGCGTGCACATCATCGATGGCCGTGTCGAACATGCACTGCTGCTGGAGATCCTCACCGACGAAGGCGTGGGTACGCTGATCAAATCGAAATGAGTTCCCGCCGGGTCTGGCTGTTTGATCTGGACAACACGCTCCACGACGCCAACCCGCACATCTTTCCCGCCATCAGCCGCGCCATGGGCGCGTACGTGGCGCAAAAAGTCGGCGTTGGCGAGACGGCCGCGAAGGAGTTGCGCGACCACTACTGGCGCCGTTATGGGGCGACGCTAACCGGCCTCGTGCGCCATCACGGCGTCAATCCGCACCACTTCCTCGCCGCAACGCACGACTTTCTCCCTGAGTTACCGCGCATGGTCGTACATGACCATGCGCTGCGCCACATGCTGCGCAAGCTGCCCGGCCGCAAGATCCTCTTTTCCAATGCACCGCGCGCCTATGTCGACGCCGTGCTGGACCTCATCGGCATCCGCCGGGAGGTCGACAGCATCTGGACGATTGAACGCCTCAGATTCACGCCAAAACCGCACTTGACTGCCTTCCGCTGCCTGCTGCACCGGGAACGGCTCGATCCACGCCGCTGCATCCTCGTCGAAGACACGGCAGCCAACTTGCGCACCGCCAAGAAATTGGGCATGAAAACCGTGCTTGTCTCGCCGACTGCGCAAGCACCCACTTACGTGGATGTGCTCATAAAATCTGTGCTCGAACTTCCACGACTGGGATTGACCAAATGACACAAGCAGGTGAACGAAAACTTCAGATTCTGCAAACCATTGCCACCATGCTGGAGAATCCGGTCGGTGAAAAAATCACCACCGCCGCACTGGCAGCCAAGCTCGATGTCTCCGAAGCAGCGCTTTACCGCCATTTCCCGAGCAAGGCGCGCATGTTCGAGGGACTCATCGAATTCATCGAAAGTGCCCTGTTCTCGGTCGTCGGCCAGATTGCCGCCGACGAGGAAAATGGCCTGAAGCAGGTGGAACTGATGCTCGCAGCCACCCTGCGCTTCGCGGGCAAGAACCGTGGCCTCGGCCGCGTAATGGTGGGCGATGCACTCGTTCATGAGAACCCACGTCTGCAAGCTCGCATCAACCAGCTATTCGAGCGGCTGGAGTCTTCGCTCAAGCAGGCACTGAAAATTGCGGTCGCCCAAAACATTTTGCCGGCCGAGCGCGACTGCGCCGCACAGGCGGAACTGCTGGTCGATTACCTGCAGGGCCGCCTGCAACGCTTCGTCAAGAGCGGCTTCAAGGACGACCCGCTCGCCCTCTGGCCGACACAGAAAGTCCTACTGCTTGGCTAGCAGCTTTGCGGCTTCGAGGGCCGCATAAGTCAGGATGCCATCGGCGCCGGCGCGCTTGAAGCACAGCAGCGATTCCATCATCACCGCGTCGTGGTTGATCCAGCCATTGGCTGCAGCAGCCTTCAGCATCGCGTATTCGCCACTGACCTGATAAGCATAGGTCGGCACGCCGAACTCGTCTTTCACGCGACGCACGATGTCGAGATAGGGCATGCCCGGCTTGACCATCACCATGTCGGCGCCTTCCTGGATATCCAGCGCCACTTCACGTAACGCCTCGTCACTGTTGGCCGGATCCATCTGGTAGGTGTACTTGTTGCCCTTGCCGAGATTACCGGCTGAGCCTACCGCGTCGCGGAAGGGGCCGTAGAAGCTCGACGCATACTTGGCCGAATAGGCCAGGATGCGCGTATAGATATGCTGTTCGGCATCCAGCGCGGTACGGATCGCACCGATGCGACCATCCATCATGTCCGACGGTGCTACCACATCCGCACCGGCCTGCGCATGAGTAAGTGCCTGCTTCACCAGTGCTGCGATGGTTTCGTCGTTCATCACATAGCCGGTCGGATCGGCGGGATCGATCAGGCCGTCCTGACCATGGCTGGTGTAAGGATCAAGCGCCACATCGGTGATGATGCCGAGTTCGGGAAACTCCTTTTTGAGCTTGGCCACCACGGTGGGCACCAGACCCTTCGGGTTCCACGCCTCTTCGGCGCCTAGGGTTTTCTTGCCGGTGTCGATCACCGGGAACAGGGCCAGCGCCGGAATCCCCAGTTTCAGGGCCTTTTCGGCCACGGGAAGCAAACGGTCAAGCGTCATGCGCTCAACGCCGGGCATCGAGGCCACTTTTTCGACTTTTTTCTTACCCTCCAGCACAAACACCGGGTAAATGAAATCAGCTGCAGTCAGTATGTTTTCACGCATCAGGCGGCGCGAAAACTCGTCACGGCGCATCCGGCGCATCCGGGTACCTGGAAATACACCTTTAATAATCATGGTCTTATCTTTCAAAAATTACTTGAACTTTTTGGTCGAATACCTATCATAAAGCATGGAGGGTGACCTCCCCCGCTTTTCCTCCCTGAGCGGGTGTTCCGGTGCTCATCGGAACATTTGACCCCTGGCTTTCTCCCCTTTGGCCAGGGGTCATTTCTTTTCTGGCTCATCCAGCCATGACCCAATGACTTCCTCGGCCTCTTCAATACCGGTCTTCTTCAGGCTTGAAAACAGTTGCAGCGTGAATGGTACGCCGGGGAAATCGGCGCTGGCGAGACGGCGTGCATCGGCCAGCGTCTTGGCCTGTTCCTGACGCGTCAGCTTGTCCGCCTTGGTCAGCAGGCAGTGAATTGGCTTGCCGGTTTCGCCAAACCAGCCGATCATCTTCCGATCAAGCTCGGTAAAGGGGCGGCGCGCATCCATGATCAACACCAGCCCGACCAGCGCCTCACGCCGTGTCAGGTAGTGTTCCAGCAGGCCCTGCCACTGGCGGCGCACGGTTTCAGGCACTTGGGCATAGCCGTAACCAGGCAGATCGACCATCGCGGCGCCATTCTTCAGGCGGAACAGATTGATCAGCTGGGTGCGCCCTGGCGTCTTGGAAACATAGGCCAGACGCGTATGGTCAGCCAGCGTATTGATGGCAGATGACTTGCCGGCATTGGAGCGTCCGGCAAAGGCAATCTCCGCCCCGCCGGCCTGGGGCAACATGTAGGGATCGGCAACAGAAATTTCGAATTCGGCGTGGCGGAATAGATTGGATGTCATTGAAAGTGATAGTTGGGGGTCGCAACATGAATGGAAGCTGATATAGAATAGCGCGTTTGCAAATCCTGCTGTTCTTCAGGAGCCTCTCGATGACCCGTTTTTCGCTCATGACGATGTTTTCCGTCGCCGCTCTGGCCTTGTCGGCAACTGCCCAAGCCAGCGACGAAGCCAAGCCCGCCCCCTATCAGGGCGACGCCACCAAGGGCCAGCCGCTTGCTTCGGCAGTCTGTGGCGCCTGTCATGGTCCCGATGGCAACAGCCTGACCTCGGCCAACCCCAAGCTGGCCGGCCAACATGCCCAGTATCTGTTCAAGCAGATGAAGAATTTCAAGGCCAACGCCGAGGGTAAGTCTGAGCGCATCAACCCCATCATGAACGGCATGATCGCACCCTACACCGAAGAGCAGATGAAGGATTTTGCAGCCTACTTCGCCACCCAGAAGCAAACAGGTGGCGAGATGAAGGATCGCGAAGCGCTCACGCTGGGCCAGAAAATCTGGCGTGCCGGTGATGCCAGCAAGGGTCTGCCTGCCTGCGCCGCCTGCCACGGCCCCGCCGGTGCCGGCCTGCCCGCCCAGTACCCCCGTCTGGCGGGTCAGTTCCCGGAATACACCGAAGCGCAGTTGAAGGCCTTCCGCGTCAGTGAGCGTGCCAACGACCCAAACCGCATGATGCAGATGGTCGCCGTCAAGATGACGGATGCCGAGATCAAGGCTGTGGCGGACTACATCGCCGGGCTGCATTGAACGATACGCAAACTACGTTTCACGCCGAAAGGGGTGGCTGCCAGCCACCCCTTTTTCTTGATGCGCCAGGTTTGATATGCCCGGTATGATGCACGCATGATGAGGCATCTCGGTATTCGCGATCGCATCCTGTTGGCAGCGCTGGCACCCACCGTGCTGGTCGCCCTACTCGTCACCGGCGTGCTGGTGATCGGCCAGTGGCAAAACGCCATCGAATCACAGCATCGTCGCATCGCGGCGATGGCCCGACAGATTGCCGCCATCGCCGAATTCAACCTGTTCGCTGGCAACATCGGGGGACTGCAGCGCCAGCTCGAACTGACCCTCAACGAGCCGGACATCCTCGCTGCCGCCTTCCTCACCCCTGAAGGCGCGGTCATTACCAGCACCGTTCCGGTTTCGGCCATTCCTGACGCAGACCAGATCTACGCCGGCTTTGAACCACCCGCCACACCCTACGGTGCCCATAACCACTGGCATGCCCAACCGATCCGCTCAACCCAAACCGGCGAGTCCGACCTGTTCTCGATGCCGGAGCAGGACGTCCCCTTAGTCGGCCAGTTGATCGTACAAGTTTCCACGGCCAGCGTTCAATCACAGGTGCGTCGTGATGCCCTGCAGGCGACCGGTATTGCACTGGGCATGCTGATCCTCGGCCTGCTGCTGGCGCTGGGTCTGGCGCGTGGCCTGATCGTCACGCTTGGCGAAATCAGCGCCGTCGTCGAAAGCATCGGTCGCAACCGTGCCCGCCGGCGGGCGCTGCATACTGGCCCAGACGAACTGGGTCAGTTGGCACAAGGCGTCAACAGCATGGCCGACGCCGTCGCACAAACCCAGGATGACCTGGTGCGCCGCATCAACGAAGCCACCACCTCGTTGCGCGCCGAACGTGATGCCGCCGCACAGGCAGCCGAATCGCGCAGTCGCTTCTTCGCCGCTGCCAGCCACGACCTGCGCCAACCGGCGCATGCCTTGGGACTGTTCATTACCCGATTGGAGCGCGATGCGCGCCATAGCCCCCTATTGCCGCGCATCGAACAGCTCGCCCACACGGTCAAGAACCTGCAGCAGATGCTCGACGAACTGCTCGACTATTCGCGCCTGTCCGGTGGTGTCTATCGCACCAACCCGCGCCCCGTACGGGCCAGCGATGTCATCACTGCCTTGGCCGAGGAGTTCGATCCGATCGCCAGAGCCAAACATCTGGTCTTGCGCCAGCACGTAACCGATTGCTGGCTGCACACCGACCCGTCCCTGCTCAATCGCATCCTCATCAATCTGGTGAGCAATGCCTTGCGCTACACGCAGCACGGCGGCGTACTGATTGCCTGTCGGCGCGGGGCCACCCATGCGCGCATCGAGGTCTGGGACACCGGCATCGGCATCCCGGAAGATCAGCAAACAGACGTCTTCGAGGAACTCGTGCAACTCGACAACCCGGAACGTGACCCCCGCAAGGGCCTCGGCCTCGGTCTCGCCATCGTGCGCCGCACCGCCGACCTGCTCGACCATCCCCTGAACCTGCGCTCGCGCGTAGGTCGTGGCTCCTGCTTCGGCCTGACGGTTCCTCTCGCCATCGCGCCCGCTGCCTTGTCAAAGACCTTCGACGTCGAACAGAACTGGATCCTGCTGCTGGCCACCGATGAAGCCACCAACGACCAAATTAATGACTGGGAACTCTCACCCACACTCGCGCCCGGTATCGATACCGCCTTGGCCCTGATCGCCCACCTCGGCATACCCACGCTGGTGATTGCCGACACGATGGGTCTAGACGGCCTCACGCCATGCCTCGCCGCACTGGACCGTCTCGATGCCGCCGCAGGCCGGCCACTACCCGCCCTGCTGATCCATCCAGGGCCGGTGCCTGACACGGAATTGAATGGCCCGCGCCACCTGCTGGCCCGCCCCTACCGCCCGGCCCGTCTGCGGGCGCTTATTGACCACTTGCTGGATGAGATGAACGATGGGGATGAAACCGCACCACCGTCTGCGTCTCCTGCCGAGTAGCCGAATCGGGTGCGGCCAGCTTCCAGGCATGGCCATAGACAATCTCGAAGCGCGCAGGTAACACACCCTCCACGCGAGGCCAAGCCGCCAACACCTGACGCCAACGTTGCCAGGGAAGCTGGCCCAACAAGGCATCGCGCACGCCGAGATGGCGCTGGTCAGCAAGAAAGGCACGCGGGCTACGATAGGTCAGCGTCAGCATTTCCATTTCCATCACCGGATCTGAAAAACCGGCCGCCACCAGCAAGTCGCCAATGTCGTGCATGTCCTGGAAATCATGAATCGGTGCGCCAGCTATCCGCAGCTCCTTCAAGGTGTCAGGGCCAAGGAGCGCAAACTGCAGCAGCCCCCCCGGCGCCAATACGCGATGTAATTCACCGAATGCCATCTGCAAGCCATCGGGCTCAAGCCAGTGCAGCATCAGGTTGGACCACACCAAGTCGAGGCTGCCGCTCGTCAGCGGCAAGGTCCGTACATCGGCATTGATGAGCCGCACCTGCCGACCCCGCAATCGTGCCAGCCGCCGCGCCAACCAGCCACTGCGCGCCCGCACGGCTGCCAGCATCGGCTGGGCGAAATCAACCGCCAGCGGCAGTGCGGTTGGATAACGTCGCTGCAAGTCGGCGATGCCATCGCCGGTGGCACAGCCCACGTCGGCCATCCGTTGCGGTGCCAGCCGCACACAATCGAGCCGCTCGCCCAGACGGCGTCCCACCTCGCGCGCCAGCACGGCCGCGCTGTCGTAGGATGCAGCGGCTTGGGCAAACTTCTTTTTTAATGTCATTGGCCGATCATCCGTAATGCACGCGCGCTTGTCAATTTTCCACGCACTGTGGTCACACACCTGCTTGCTATGTGGCATGGTCAGTGACGCTGCCGCCGTCTGTCCTGGCTGCCTGGACGACCTGCCGCGCCTCGCCTCACCGCGCTGTCCGATCTGTGCCACGCCCTTGGCCGTCCCGGCTCCCACCTGCGGTGCCTGCCTGACCCATCCGCCCGCCTACGATGCCACGCTTGCCGCCTGGCGCTACGGCTACCCGCTCGATGCACTGATCCACTTGCTGAAATTCGGCCACGGACCAGCACTGCGCCGTTTCGCCAGCGCCGACTTTCTGGCCCACGGCATGCTGCGCGATACCCCTCATGCAGGGACGATCATCCTGCCTGTACCCTTGTCGCACCAACGTCTGCGCGAACGCGGCTTCAATCAGGCGCTCGAACTGGCCCGACCGCTGGCCAGAATCCTGAAGTTGCCGGTTGACGACACCAGTCTGACGCGCGCGCGCAACACGCCACCGCAAAGCCTGCTGCCCTGGCGGGCACGCAAAAAGAATGTGCGCCATGCCTTTGCCTGTACCAGCGATTTTTCCGGGCAATCCATCATCGTCGTCGATGACGTGATGACCACCGGCGCCACGCTCGATGCCGTCGCCCGCACCCTCAAGGATCATGGTGCAATCCGCGTCACCAACTGGGTCGCCGCGCGGGCGGTGAGGGATAACGCTATTTGAGTTTCTGCTCGACGGACGAGGCCATGTCGGGCGGCAGATTGCCCACTGCCTTGGCCTTGGTGTAAGCCTCTTTTGCCCCGGCGGCGTTGCCGGTCTGCTCCAGTGACAGGCCGAGACCAAACCACCAACGGCCCTCGTTGGGCCGCACCTGCAGGGCGGCCCTGAAACGCTCGGCTGCCTCGGCAGGACGCTGCTGTTTCTGCAAAAGATAGGCAAACAATCCCTGATAGTCGGCATCGTGCGACGCGTGGACGGCAAAGCGTTCGAGCGTCTGCACGGCGCTCGCCGCATCGCCCTGCTCGAATTGCAGGCGGGCAACGATGTTGGCCCAACTGCTCTGCGTCGGATCAAGAGTGAGACCCTGCTCGGCCACCTGACGCGCCACATCCCAGCGCTTGGTCGCCACCAACACGGACAGATAGCCCTGGCGCGCTCGCGCCAGTTCGGGATCAAGCTCCAGAGCACGCTTGAACCAGGTCAGTGCTGTCTCGTTATCTCCGCTTTTGACAGCCTGCATAGCCTTGCGATATTCCGCTTCGGCAAGTTCACGCCCCTGCCCGGCCTTGGTGCGCTTGTCAATCTGGGTCTCTTCAGCCAGCGCCTGCGGCGCAGACGCCGGGATAGGCGCCGACTTGGACACAGCCACAGGCGGTGCCGTGACGGGTTTCGTGATCGGCAGTATTTTGGGCGACGGTAATGAAGACGCTGGGGCAGGTTTGGCCGACGGCTTCGGCGATGTCTGGCCGACCAGCATCGAGAGTTTCATCTCGGCCGCCCCGGCCGGTACGGCTGGCGCAGCAGGTGCCATGGGGACCATGGGTGCCACAGAAGTCGGCGCTGGGAGAACGGCGGCAGGCGTATCCGGCACCACAACAGGTGGCGCCGGCGGTGCCGCCACCGCCGGCACATCGGGAGAAAGGGTCCGCAACAGCAACAACACCATCGCCATCAGCAGTGCCCCGGCGCCCATGCCAATCGCCAGCATGCGCAGGTTTTGCCGTTGCACCTGCCCGCCCGGCGGCAAGGTACGCATGCGCAAGGGCAGGCCGGCGCGTTCCTGATCGCTCGCCGCGCGGGCATCAAGATCGCGCAGCATCTGGTTGATGACGCTCATGCTTGCATCCTCACCATGGCCACCAGCGCCGCGTCTGGATCGCACCATCCGTATCTGCGGCTGCCGCCCGGACATGATGGCTCATTACTTGCGCCTGCCCTTCGCCAAAGGCCGCCAGCAGGGCCTTGTGCCCGAGAATATTAATCAGGCGCGGCGTGCCACCCGAGGCGTGTGACATGGCCTTGATGGCGGCAGGCTGAAAAATCGGGGCGCCGCTGTGGCCGGCAATCCGCAAGCGCTGTTCGATGTAGTTACCGACCTCGTCGGTATCAAAGCGCAGCAGTTGATGACTGAAGGCGATACGCTGCTTCAACTGACGCGCGGAATGCGCATTCAGCATCTCATCCAGCTCGGTCTGGCCGAACAGGACGATGTGCAGCAATTTTCGTTTCTCGGTTTCCAGGTTGGAGAGAAGGCGCAGACTCTCCAGCGTCAGACGCGGCATGGTTTGCGCTTCGTCGATACAAATCACCACCTTCTTGCCCGCCCGTGCCAGATCGAGCAGACGGCGGTTCAGGCGCTTGATGACATGTGCTGCATCGGGCTCGCCATCAGCAGTGCCAAGGTCATCAGCCACCTCGTGCAGAAAGGCACGCGGCTCCATCTGTGGGTTGGGCAGATAGGCGGCTTTCCACTCGGGCGCCAGTTCGGCAAGGAAATTGCGGCACAACAGCGTCTTGCCGGTGCCGATTTCGCCGACCACCTTGATGAAACCTTCACCGCTTGCCAGGGCAAAATGCAGCAGATTGAGGCCTTCGAGGTGGCTGCGGCTCGGATAGATGAACTCCGTATCAGGCGTAATCCCGAACGGAATTTGCGTCAACCCGAAGTGGGCGAAATACATGCGGCTTACTGAACCGGAACGGCCAATGGCGGCAGGACGAAATTACGCACCCGCTCGGCACTTTGTTCGAGATCCCGCACCCAGGCCTTGTCGTCGCTGATGACTGTCGGTTTGAGCAGAATCACCAGTTCGCGCTTGGTCATGGCACTGCCACGCTGGCCGACCAATGCGCCGGCCGAAGCATTCAGCGTACCCGGCAAACCGCTACGATCCGTACTTTGTCCCTGCGTCATCAGGCCGCCGATCGCCACGATATTGCCATCCAGCACACGCACGATACTGTCCGTCTCATTCACACTCGACGAGGCCAGCGGCAACGTGAATGACCCCATCGTGCCCAAGTCGATCACCTTGTTCTTTTCCTGCACGGTGCTAATGGCCGGATGGACATGCAGGATGATCTGACCATCGTCATCGATCTGCGGCGTCACATCCAGCGAGATGCCGGAGAAGTAAGGCTGCAGGGTCAGGCTCGGCGTCGCCGTCGAACCACCGGCCGTGCTGGTCGTCGTTGTGGTCGTTACGTTGGTAACGAACAGTTCGTCCGTACCCACCTTGAGCACGGCCTTCTGGTTGTTCAGCGTGGCGATGCGCGGACTCGACAGCACCGATACCGTACCTTGCGTTTCCAGGAAGTTGAGCAGGGCCGCAAAGTTGGCTGCCTGGAAGGCGAGACCGAAAAAGCCCTTGCCCAGCGCCGACGCGGCAATCAGCCCGGCCTTGCCGGGGGCAAAGGTGCCACTACTGGAAAACAGCTCATCGACCCGGTTGTCGGCATCCACGGCACCGGATGGGATGCCCGTCACGGCTTCGCCCGGCTGCGTACGCAGAATGGTGCCCGGCTGGACGGCACCAATAGAAACGCGATTCTTGCTGCCGTTGAAGGACGACCAGTTGATACCGGTCTGGTATTGCTGGCTCAGCGACACCTCAAGAATCTTCGCCTCCAGCATCACCTGCCGCTCGACCATCACCTGGGTGGCCTTGAGATACTGCTCGACGGAGCGCAACTCGCTCGGGTAGGCGCGAATCACCACCACACCGGAAATACTGTTGACCACCACGCTGCGGCCCTCACCGGTGACGATGGTCGTCAGCGCCGTGCGCATGTCGTCCCAGAAATTGGTATTGGAGTTTGTCTGGACGCGGCTGGTGGTCGAACCGCCCGGATTGGTACCCGTGCCGGTGCCGGCCGGCACCGGCGTCGCGCCGGTACTGGGCGTCGAGGTTGTGCCTGCCGCACCGCCCCCGGCGATCGAACTGGAGGTCACGCGCAACTGCGATTCGCCGGAGCGCACGCTGGCCAGGTAGTTAACCTGAAACACGCGCGTTTGCAGCGTATTTGGCTGGATCGAAATGCGGTTGCCCTTGATGTGGAACTCATAGCCGTAGAGCTCGCGAATCGCCTCCAGCGCTTCCTTGACGTTGACATCCTTGAGATTGACCGTGATGGTGCCGGTCACTTCCGGCCCCACCAGCATGTTGTATTTGGTGCCCGTGACAATCGCCATGAACACCTGTATGGCTGGTGCATTGACGACCGACAGATCAAAACGGCTTTCCCCATTGCCATTCTCTTGCTGCGGCATCTCGACTGCCAGCGGCATCAGCATGCTGGCCTCGGCCGATTTGCTGACCTTGCGCTGGGTTGCTGCATCAGCAAGCTCTGTGTCGATGCGCTGGCGCACGAGATCGGGACGGGGAGGCGAGGCGTTACATGCGGCGAGTAAAACGGCCGAGGAAAGCAGGATTAGATGCTTCACTTTTTCTTCTCTCCTTTGACGGCATTCATGCCAATCGACCCTGCCGCCTTGTCAGCACCGACTTTCATCACCTTTTCTGCCGCCGGCATCAGCCGCAGAATTTCGCGGCCCTCCGTACCAAGCAGCACCACATGATCTTCTTCCACCTTGACGAGACGTGCCTCGCCGACCTTGCCGCCCAGTTGCACCACTTCACCGTTGATCACCGCCGCCGGCCGTCCCTTGCCATTGCGGTTGAGAATGACCGATTGCAGGCCAATCGCTGCCGGGACCGCCGCCGCACTCGCAGCTGCGCCCGCTGGCACCAACGCCTGAGGCGGTGGTCGCGTCGGGTCCGCCAGTTGGGCCCAGGCAGGGCTGGTTAGCAGGAGGGGCAGGGCCAGCATCAAACGGCGAGCCATATCGACTCCAGACTCAGGGTGTAAACCGTCAGGGTCAGTTCGCTGACAGGGTATTGGCTACTGAGATTCATGCCGCCCCAGAGCAGTTTTTGCGGGCCGTTTTCCAGCGCATTCACGTAGGCGAGCAAGTCGTTATAGCTACCGGCAATCCTGATCTCAATGCCATGCTTGAAGATGTTGCTGCCGGCAGCCTCGGGGAGCTGCTTCGCTTCGGCAGGCTTTCCATCGGGCGCCTTTTTCTCGACCGGCGGGGTAATCAGTGGCTGCGGCGGCAGTGTCGCGAGACTCACCAGTGTCAGGCCACGATGACGACTGAGCAGGGACTGCAGCAGCACGGGCGCCTGCCTGGGCGAGACCAGCACGCCATCGAAGCCATGGATATCGCGATCGGCGTCAACCAGCGCCTGTTGCACTTGCGCCAGTGCCGCACGATTGGCTGCATCGGGATCGCTATCCTGCTTCGCCAGCGTCAGAAGCTGCGCCTGCAATGTGGTCTGTTCACCTTGCTGCTGGGTAATCGTCTTGGTCAGGCGGGTTTTTTGCAGTTGGGCCGGCTCGATCCAGAAGGTATAGCCACCAAACAGAATGGCAAACAGCACGGCACCGATCACCAGATATTTCTCGCGCGGCTGCAGGGTGGCAAAGCGCTGCGCCCAGCCCTGCCAGTTTTGTTGCAGCTGCTTGATGCCTTGCGTGCTCGCCATCAACCGGCACCTCCGCTGGCATTCGCCGCAAAAGTCGGCGCTGGTGAGACGGCACTGCGGTTGTCCGCTTGCGCCGCTGCCTTGCCATCGAACGTTGGGATCAGCATGAATTCATGCCACTGTGGCACGGCGACCGTAGCCGCCGTGGCCCCCGCAGTAGGCCCTTTTGCCGCTGGGCGCTCAAGCTTGAGTGCCGCGAACGTCTGTCCCTGAAAAGCGCTTTCCTTGTTCAGGCGACGGATGTATTCGGGGATCAACGCAGGATCGGTTGTATTGCCGCGAATCTCCATGCCGCGGCCCGCCGTCCTGACGGTAAAACCGGTCAGCCACAGGCCGCTCACGCTCTGACGGGAAAAACCGCGCAGGTATTCCGCATAGGAGTGGGCGTCGGGACCGACACTGCTGCGCAAGGTCGCCAGCACTTCGCCGCGCAGCGACAGCAGTTGACGTTTGGCCGCCAGCGTCTGCTCAAGACGCGGATCGGGCTTGCGGGCCGCCACGCGCTGGCCCATCGTCGTCACCTGGTCGCGCATGACCTTTAGCTGCGTTTCGGCAGCAGCGGACTGAGTCGTCAGCGCCGGCAGGGTGCTGCGCTCCATCATGCCGAGGGCAACCACCCCCGTGGCGAGGAGCAAGCCGCCGATCACCACGTTCCCGAGCGCGAGCCAGTCGTGCTTTCTTTCCAGTGCGGGATCGTAGAGGTTGATGTGCTGAGCCATTGTTCAGTCTCGCAAAGCGGCGCCCAGCGCACGCCAGTTCTCATATTGCGCCGATACATCGGCCAACCCCGGTGCGGCCTCAAAATCGAGAACCTCGGCGAGATTGGCGCTGCTCACCGGCAGCGACAGGTTTTCGGCGAGATACTCAACAAAGCGCTCGCCACCGGGCAGCGGGCCGACCAGCAGGCGGCTCAAAGGAATAGCGCTGTAATTACGGTCAAAGTTGTCCAGCGTGCGCTGAATGTCGAGCAGCACCCGTTCGAATTGCGTCTCCGCCTGCGCACCGGCCAACTCGGGGCCGCTGACATCGAGATATCGCACCGTGTACAGCTCGCCCTGATAGCTGATCGTCAGTCGCCCGCCCTTGCTATCGAAGGCCACCACCGCCAGACCCCGATTGAGCTCCTCGAACAAGGCGGCAATATTGCGTTGCGCCAACTCGGGAATATCGATCGCTTCCAAAGAAATCTTCGAATCCTGGAACAGATGCACGCGCGATTGCAGGGCCTCGCGATTGGCGACGACCACCCACAACTGCGGGCTGTGCGAACCCACGGGCGGAATCACAATGACATCGATGCCTGCGGTTTCGATGGGAAAATCGACCATTTCCTTGATCCGCCAGCGCATCGCCTCGCGCAACTCCTCGCGTGGCATGTCCTTGGCGTTATCGGGTGCATCGACTTGCAGAAACTGGTACTGACCATGCCAGAGCAGCGTGGTACAGCGATTTTGCGCAAGGCGCTTGGCGTTCTTCAGGCGTTTCAGAGCATCCAGTTCGCCGCCCTCACGGGCAAAACTGTCGCAGGCGCGTACCTGCGGCCGCGCATCCGCGCGACGCAGAACATCGGCAACGACGATGCGGTCGGTGCCGAAGATCACCGATGTCCATCCGTCGCCTGCTGCCTGTTTTTTCCAAAACGCCATATTCTGGGCCTACATTACTGTGTGCCCAGAGTCTAACGATGGTCTTATATATGGGATTGCCGGAAAAGGCCGGGAAACCCTGCCTAATCAGGCAAAAAGTCGGCGCTGGCGAGACGGCAAATCATCACCAGCGCCGAGAGTTGACGCTACTTAAACCCGATAATCGGCTGATCGACCGACAGACTCTCGCCCGACTTGGCCAAAATCGCATCGACCACGCAATCGCGTTCCGCCTTCAGCACGTTTTCCATCTTCATCGCCTCGATCTTGGCCAGCACCTCGCCGGCCTTGACCTCCTGACCGGGGGCGACGGCGACCTGCGTCAGCAGGCCGGGCATCGGCGAGAGCAGGAACTTGCTGGTATCCGGCGGCGCCTTGTGCGGCATCAGCGACTGCAGATGGGCAGCACGTGCCGTCATGACCATGATGTCGGCCTGCGTACCCCAGTGGAACAGTCGGTATTTCAGCCCGCGCCGCTCCACCTGCATGCAGAAAGGCTCGTTGTTGATGGTGCCCTGATAGAGCGGCTCGCCGAACTGCCAGTCGGTGCGGATGGCGTAATGCTCGCCGCCAAAGGTCACGTCCCAGCCACCACCCGTGGCCACCACGCTGACTTCGTGATCGGTGCCATCCTCCAGCCGCACGACAAAGTCCGACCCCGGCTTGTACTCGTGGCCCGGCATCTGGCCGCTGATCGCCGCATTGCGGGCGAGATACTGGCGGTGCATCGCCGCCGCGACGGCGACCAGCAGGGCCGGATCGTCGTGCGGCACCATCGAGGCATCGAAGCCCTTCGGATACGACTCGGCGATCAGGCCGGTGTTGAAATTGCCCGAGAGAAAGCGCGGATGCTGCATCAGCGCCGCCTGGAAGGAGATGTTGGAAGCAACGCCACGGATCACAAAGCCGTTCAGCGCATCGCGCATGCGGGCGATGGCGGAATCCCGCGTTGGCCCGTGCACGATCAGCTTGGCAATCATCGAATCGTAGAACATCGAAATCTCGCCGCCCTCATAGACGCCGGTATCGACGCGCACATGACCCGCTTCATCGGCGGGCGGCGCAAACTTGACGAGACGGCCAGTGGAGGGCAGGAAGCCACGGAAAGGATCTTCCGCATTGATGCGGCACTCCATCGCCCAGCCGTTCATCGCAATCTCTTCCTGCTTGAAGGGCAGCTTCTCGCCCGCCGCGACGCGGATCATCAGCTCAACAAGATCGAGGCCGGTGATGCACTCCGTGACTGGATGCTCGACCTGCAGGCGAGTGTTCATTTCGAGGAAGTAGAAACTCTTGTCCTTGCCGCCCACAACGAACTCAACCGTACCGGCCGACTGATAGTTCACCGCCTTGGCTAGTGCCACCGCCTGCTCGCCCATCGCCTTGCGGGTGGCGGGATCAAGGAAGGGACTTGGTGCCTCTTCAATCACTTTCTGGTGACGGCGCTGAATCGAGCATTCGCGCTCATGCAGGTAGACGCAGTTGCCATGGCCGTCGCCGAGCACCTGAATCTCGATGTGGCGCGGCTCTTCGACAAACTTCTCGATGAACACGCGGTCGTCGCCGAAGGCGTTCTTCGCCTCGGTCTTGCACGACGCAAAGCCTTCGAAGGCTTCCTGGTCGTTGAACGCGACACGCAACCCCTTGCCGCCACCGCCGGCTGATGCTTTGATCATCACCGGATAGCCAATGCCCTTGGCGATCTCCACCGCCTGCTCGGGGGTGTCGATGGCATCGTTGTAGCCGGGGATGGTATTGACCTTGGCGGCGAGCGCCAGCTTCTTCGATTCGATCTTGTCGCCCATCTTGGCCACCGAGTAATGCTTGGGACCAATGAAGATGATGCCTTCCTCTTCCAATCGACGTGAGAAGGTGGCGTTCTCCGACAGGAAGCCATAGCCCGGATGCACGGCTTCGGCACCGGTCTGTTTGCAGGCGGCGATGATCTTGTCCATCACCAGATAGCTTTCCTTTGACGGTGCCGGGCCGATGCAGACGGCTTCATCGGCCATCTCGACATGCAGGGCATCGCGGTCGGCGTCGGAATAGACGGCGACGGTCTTGATGCCCATCTTCTTGGCGGTTTTCATCACACGGCAGGCAATTTCGCCGCGGTTGGCAATCAGAATTTTCTTGAACATGGCCTGTTTCCTTACAGCGGGATGTTGCCGTGCTTGCGCCACGGATTACTGATGGATTTGTTGCGCAACATCACCAGCGAACGGCAGATGCGCTTGCGCGTCTCGTGCGGCTGGATGACATCGTCGATGAAGCCGCGTGCGCCCGCCACAAAGGGGTTGGCGAACTTGGCCTTGTACTCGGCCTCGCGCGCGGCGAGCTTTTCCGGGTCGTTCTTGTCTTCGCGGAAAATGATTTCGACCGCGCCCTTCGGCCCCATCACCGCAATTTCAGCCGACGGCCAGGCGAAGTTCACATCGCCGCGCAGGTGCTTCGAAGCCATCACGTCGTAGGCGCCGCCGTAGGCCTTGCGGGTAATCAGCGTGACTTTCGGCACGGTGCATTCGGCGTAGGCATAGAGCAGCTTGGCGCCGTGCTTGATGATGCCGCCGTACTCCTGCGAGGTGCCCGGCATGAAACCCGGCACATCGACAAAGGTGATGATCGGGATATTGAAGGCATCGCAGAAACGCACGAAGCGGCCAGCCTTGATCGACGACTTGATATCGAGGCAGCCGGCCATCACCATCGGCTGGTTGGCGACGATGCCGACGGTCTGGCCTTCCATACGCGCGAAGCCGATGACGATATTCTTGGCGTGATCGGGCTGAATCTCGAAGAAGTCCGAGTCATCCACCGTCTTGATGATCAGTTCCTTGATGTCGTAAGGCTTGTTGGCGTTGTCCGGCACCAGCGTGTCGAGCGAAAAGTCGAGGCGGTCGGCCGGATCTTGCGTCGGGCGAATCGGCGGCTTTTCCTTGTTGTTGAGCGGCAGGTAGTTGAAGAAGCGGCGCAACAGGATCAGCGCATCGACGTCATTCTCAAAGGCCAGATCGGCCACCCCGGACTTGCTGGTGTGCGTCACCGCGCCGCCGAGTTCCTCGGCCGTCACCTCCTCATGGGTCACCGTCTTCACCACTTCCGGGCCGGTGACGAACATGTAGGAAGTGTCCTTGACCATGAAGATGAAGTCGGTCATCGCCGGCGAGTACACCGCACCACCGGCACAGGGGCCCATGATCAGCGAGATCTGCGGAATCACGCCGCTGGCCATGACGTTGCGCTGGAACACGTCGGCATAGCCACCCAGCGCCGCCACACCTTCCTGAATGCGTGCACCACCCGAATCGTTGAGGCCGATCACCGGGGCGCCGACCTGCATCGCCTTGTCCATGATCTTGCAGATCTTCTCGGCATGGGCCTCGGAGAGCGCACCGCCGAACACCGTGAAGTCCTGCGAGAAAACGAACACCATACGGCCATTGATGGTGCCGTAGCCGGTCACCACGCCGTCGCTGGGAATCTTGGTATCCGCCATGCCAAAGTCGTTGCAACGGTGCTCCTTGAACATGTCCCACTCTTCGAAGGTGCCGTCGTCGAGCAGCAACTCGATGCGCTCACGCGCGGTCAGCTTGCCCTTCGTGTGTTGCGCGTCGATGCGCTTCTGGCCACCGCCGAGGCGGGCCTGTTCGCGCTTCTGGTCGAGTTGCTCGATGATTTCGTGCATAGATGTTTCTCCTAGAAATACCGGTTCATCAGATTCAGGAGGCGGTGGGCGGCGACGGTGGGCGTCATGCCCCCATCGACCACCGCCTGTATTGTGTTCGGCAGCGCGGTCTTGACGGCCGGATGATCGCGGAAGCGATGGCGCAGGCCGCTGTCGATCAGTTGCCACATCCAGTCCAGCGACTGGCGGCGGCGCTTGTCGGCCAACTCACCGCTTTCCGTCAGTGTCTCGCGATAATTCAACAGTGTCTGCCACACCTTGTCGATACCCTGGCCGTGCAGGGCGCTGGTTTGCAGCACCGGCGGCAGCCAGTGGGCACTGGCCGGGTGCAGCAAGGATAGCGCCGCGCGCATCTGCATTGCGGCACGTTCGGCGGCCATGGCATCCAGGTCGGCCTTGTTGTAGATCACCACGTCGGCCAGTTCCATGATGCCCTTCTTGATCGCCTGCAGGTCATCGCCACTGTTCGGCAGTTGCAGCAGGACGAAGACATCGGTCATGCCGGCGACCACGGTCTCGGACTGGCCAACACCGACGGTCTCGACAATCACCACATCAAAGCCGGCCGCTTCGCACACCAGCAGCGCCTCGCGTGTTTTTTCCGCGACACCACCGAGGGTACCGGCAGAGGGCGAGGGGCGGATGAAGGCGGCCTCCTGCTGGCAGAGGCGCTCCATGCGCGTCTTGTCGCCGAGGATCGAACCGCCGCTGCGCGAGGAGGAAGGGTCGACGGCGAGCACAGCAACGCGCAGGCCTTGGTCGATCAGGTGCAGGCCAAAGGCCTCGATGAAGGTCGACTTGCCCGCACCCGGCACGCCCGTCAGGCCGATGCGCAACGCCCGGCCGGTATGCGGCAGCAAGGCATCAAGGACCGCAGCGGCGCGCTCCTGATGATCGGGACGCGAGGACTCAACCAGCGTGATGGCCTTGGCCAGCGCACGCCGCCGCCCGGCGACTACGCCCTCGACGAGGTCGCGATCCTCGGGTGACAACCCCAGTTCGGCCATCGGCATCATTTCCGCACTCGCCGTCCCGCCAGCGCCGACTTTTACGCCGAGCCCGGCAAATGCGCTGCGCGGATCGCGCGCAGCACCTCATGGGCACACTGCGGAATCGGCGTGCCCGGCCCAAAAATGCCCTTGGCACCGGCAGCGAACAGTGCTTCGTAATCCTGCGCCGGAATCACACCGCCGACGAAAACGACGATATCGTCCGCGCCCTGCTCCTTGAGCGCCTTGACCAGTTGCGGCACCAGCGTCTTGTGGCCGGCGGCAAGCGTCGATACGCCAATCGCATGCACGTCGTTTTCGATGGCCTGACGTGCCGCCTCTTCCGGCGTCTGGAACAGCGGGCCAATATCGACATCGAAGCCGAGGTCGGCGAAGGCCGTGGCCACCACCTTGGCACCGCGATCATGGCCGTCCTGGCCGAGCTTGGCAATCATGATGCGCGGGCGGCGCCCTTCGGCGGCAGCGAAGTCCTCGATCAGTTCGCGCAATTCGTCGATGCCGGGACTGGCCCCGAAGGCGGCTGAGTACACGCCGGAGACGACCTGATTGGTGGCGCGGTGGCGCCCCCAGACCTTTTCGAGTGCATCGGAGATTTCGCCGACGGTGGCACGCAGACGCGTTGCCTTGATGGCGAGGTCGAGCAAATTTCCCTCGCCAGATTTGGCCGCTGCGGTGAGTGCGTCGAGGGCAACCTGCACGGCTGCGCTGTCCCGGCTGGCGCGGATTTCCTTGAGCCGGGCGACCTGCGATTCGCGTACGGCGACGTTATCGACATCGAGAAAGTCGATGGCGTCTTCCTTCGCCAGCTTGTATTTATTCACCCCGACGATCACATCCTGATTCGAGTCGATGCGCGCCTGCTTCTCGGCGGCACACTTCTCGATCTGCAGCTTGGCCCAGCCGGTCTCGACGGCATGCGTCATGCCACCCATCGCCTCGACTTCCTGAATCGTGTTCCAGGCCATGTCAGCCATGTCCTGCGTGAGCTTTTCCATCATGTAGCTGCCAGCCCAGGGATCGACGACGTTGGTGATGTGCGTTTCTTCCTGAATCAGAATCTGCGTGTTGCGCGCGATGCGCGACGAGAACTCGGTGGGCAGCGCGATGGCTTCGTCGAGGGCATTCGTATGCAGCGACTGGGTGCCGCCGAACACAGCGGCCATCGCCTCGATGGTGGTGCGCACGACATTGTTGTACGGGTCTTGCTCGGTCAGGCTCCACCCGGATGTCTGGCAGTGGGTGCGCAGCATCATCGACTTCGGGCTCTTGGCGCCGAATTCCTTCATGATGCGCCACCACAGGAGGCGCGCGGCGCGCAGCTTGGCCACTTCCAGATAGAAGTTCATGCCGATGGCGAAGAAGAAGGACAGGCGACCGGCGAAGGCGTCGATGTCCATGCCGCTCTTCATCGCGGTGCGCACGTACTCCATGCCGTCGGCCAGGGTGAAGGCCAGTTCCAGCGCTTGCGTCGCCCCGGCTTCCTGGATGTGGTAGCCGGAGATCGAGATCGAGTTGAACTTCGGCATGTTGTTGGCCGTGTAGCCAATGATGTCCGAAATGATGCGCATCGATGGCTCGGGCGGGTAAATGTAGGTGTTGCGAACCATGAACTCCTTGAGGATGTCGTTCTGGATCGTGCCCGAGAGCTTGTCCTGCGAAACGCCCTGTTCTTCGGCGGCAATCACATAGCCGGCGAGAACTGGAAGTACCGCGCCGTTCATGGTCATCGACACCGACACCTTGTCGAGCGGAATGCCGTTGAAGAGAATCTTCATGTCCTCGACCGAATCGATCGCCACGCCGGCCTTGCCGACGTCGCCGACGACACGCGGATGGTCGGAGTCGTAGCCACGGTGGGTGGCCAAGTCGAAAGCCACGGAGACGCCCTGCGCGCCGGCATCCAGCGCCTTGCGATAGAAGGCATTCGACGCTTCGGCAGTGGAGAAGCCGGCGTATTGGCGAATCGTCCACGGCCGTGCCGCGTACATGGTCGCCTGCGGACCGCGCAGGAAGGGCTCGAAGCCGGGCAGCGTGTCAGCGTAGGGCAGGTCGGCCGTGTCGGCCTTCGTATAGAGCGGCTTGACCGTCAGCCCCTCGGGGGTCGTCCAGTTCAGCTTGCTGACATCGCCACCGGGCGCCGACTTAGCGGCGGCCTTGGCCCAGGCGTCGAGGCCCGGCACATTGACTTCTGGGTGTTTGGATTCCTGGCTCATGCTTCCACTCCCGCCCTTTTTTGGCTGATGTTTATATTCAAAAGTCGAATGATGCTTGACATTCGACATTTCGGATAATACTGTATCCATAATTATGAATGCAAGACAGCCCACCGACAGCCTTGGCTCCCCCGCCCTCTATGAACAGGTCGCGGAACGCCTGCGCACCCGCATCTACGCCCACGAACTGCCCCCCGGCGCCTGGATCGACGAACAGACGCTGGCCGACGAATTCGGCATCTCCCGCACGCCCATGCGTGAGGCGCTCAAAGTGCTGGCCTCCGAAGGCCTGGTCATCCTCAAGCCGCGGCGCGGCTGCTATGTGGCCGAAATGTCGGAGCGCGACATCGACGAAATCTTCCCCATCCTCGCCCTGCTCGAAGGTCGCGTCGCCGAGGAAGCGACGGGCCGTCTCGCCAGCGCCGACATTTCACATTTAGAGCAAATCCACGCCGAACTGGAACGCCACGGCGTCGCCAACGACGCCGACAGGTTCTTCGAAGCCAATCAGGCCTTCCACAACGCCCTGCAGCAACTCGCCGGCAACCGCTGGCTCTCGCAACTGATCGACGACACGCGCAAGTTCCTCAAACTGACGCGCCGCGACTCCCTGCGCCTCGACGGCCGCATCAGCCAATCGCTGGCCGAACATCGTGCCATCATGGCGGCGCTCAAGGCTCGGGATGCTGGCGCTGCCGCGCGGCACATGCACGATCACATCCTCTCCGGCCGAGACGCACTGATGCGCCTGCACACGCAAGGATAGGGCCTCCTTACCTGAATCAATCAGCCGGCGCTTTCCGTTTTGGGTATTTGGTGGGATGATGCACTGCATGAGACCGCACACCACCCGACCGATCGCGCACCTGAATACGGGCTTCACAGTCATCGAACTGATTGTCACGATGATCATCATCGGCATTTTGGCGGCGGCCGCCATCCCGCGCATGAACATGCTGGGCAGCTTTGACGCTCGCGGTTTTGGCGACCAGCTTGCTGCGTGGCTGCGCTTTGCCCAGAAATCCGCACTGGCGCAACGCCGCATGATCTCGGTTGACCTGAGCACGAACCCGCCCACCTTGCGTCACAGCATCGCGACCGTCTGCAACACCGGCGGCACCCAGATGAATGGCCCCCCCGGCTGGCGCGCCGCTGCCGCTGGCACGGCACTCGACAACGCGCTGGGCAACACGATCTGCTTCGACAGCCTGGGGCGTCCCTACGCACCGAACCTGCTGGCCGCAACCACCAGCTTCACGGTGCGCGATAGCAACGGCACCGCCACCCGCACCATCCAGGTCGAACCTGAAACCGGATATATCCATGATTAGGCGTCAGCGCGGCGTAACGCTGATCGAACTGATCGTCTTCATCGTCATCGTCAGCGTGGGGCTTGCCGGTGTACTGGCATCCCTGAATGTATCGGTCAGGGGCAGCGCCGATCCGCTGCAACCCAAGCAGGCGCTGGCCATCGCTGAAGGGCTTCTTGAGGAAGTTTTGCTAAAGAATTACACGGACCCGAATGGCGGTACCGAAGCCCGGCAGGATTTTGACAACGTCACGGATTTCGACACGCCGGACGACAGTCTGTCCACCGCCTACGACAGGGATCTGGTCGGCAACCTGTATGCCCCCTACGCCCCCACGGTCACCATTGATGAAGTGGCGATCAACACCATCACCCTGCTGCAAGTCACCGTGCAGGTTGCCTACACTGGCGGCAGCATCAGCCTGACAGGCTATCGGGCAGACTATTGATGAAAACCCAATGCGGCTTTACGCTGATCGAGATGATCATTTCCATCGTCATCATGGGCATTGTGGCCGGCATCGTGGCCATTTTCATCAGTCGCCCGGTGGAAGGCTATATCGACAGCGTGCGGCGTGCGGAACTCACGGATGTGGCCGACCTGGCCCTCAAGCGCATGGCCATCGACCTACGCACCGCCATTCCCAATAGCGTGCGTGTTGATGGCACCGGCCGCTTCATCGAATTCATTCCAGCCCGCGACGGCGGGCGCTATTGCACTGATTTCGACACCGGCTGCAATGCCCTCAGCTTCACTGCAGGGGGCGATACCTTCAGCGTGCTGGGGCCAGCGGTCAGTGTGGCGCAGGGAGATCAGGTGGTGGTGTTCAATACCGGGCAGGGCGTAGACCTGAACGTGTATGGCGGCTCCAATCGTCGCGCCATCACCGGCGCCAGTCTCGGCGGCACCGCCCTGACCTTGGGCGCAACTGCCCAGTCGGCGGACACCATTACGCTGGGCGGCGCCAACTCCTTCACCTATGCGTCCCCCTCCAACCGCTTCCAGATCATGGCCGCCCTCAGCGCCGTGACGTATGCCTGTGAAAATGTCGGCGGTGGCGCAACGGGTACCGGCACCTTGAGGCGCTATACCGGTTATGGTTTTTTCAGCCCGCAAACCACCGATACGGATGATCTGGGGGCCGGGCGACTGCTGGCCAACAACCTTAGCGACTGCAGCTTCTTCTACCAGACCGTGAACGCCGCCAACGGCCTCGTCAGCCTGAACATCCAGATCCGTCGAGAAAATGAATCCGTCCGCCTGTTCCAGCAATTCCATGTCGACAACATGCCCTGATTGCGCACGCCGGCAAACCGGTTTTGCCATCGTCTCGGCCATTTTCATTCTGGTCGTTCTGGCTGCCCTGGCGGGCTTCATTGTGTCGACCACGACCACACAAAACCTGAGCTTCGCCCAGGACATTCAGGGAACGCGCGCCTATCAGGCGGCCCGTGCCGGCACGGAAATCGGTATCGCCCGCTGGCTGGCAGATGCGCCGTCAGACGTGACGGTATGTGATGGCATAGCCGTCAACGTGGCACTGGCTGGAACGCCCCTTGCAGACTTCAGCGTCACCATGACCCCCACGCTCAGCAGTAGTGGCGGGGTAAATTTCTGTACCATCGTCGCTCAAGCCGTTCCGACAGGCGTACCGGCAGGATCGGCCGCCTATGTGGAACGCGAAATCCGCGTTGTGGTCGAAGGGAATCCAGCACCATGAAATCAACATTGCGTCTGGCCATTTGTCTGTATTCGACACTCCTGCTGCTGGTTGCCAGCCCGCGCAGCGAGGCGGCCATCAACTATGTCGGCCAGACCAATAATGGCGCCACATCCGGCAATCTCTCGATTACCCCGCCGACCGGCAGTATCGGCGACGTGCTGGTGGCCACCATTGCCGTGCGTCCGTACGGCAGCACGATCAGCACACCGTCAGGTTGGTCGCTGTTGTTGCAGTCCACCAATACCAACGACGTCACCATGCGCATGCTGACCTTCTACAAGGTGACGACCGCCACCAGCGAAACAGCCACCACCTGGACCATTGGCGGCACCAATACCGGCGTGACGGGCGGCATCATGCGATTCTCGGGCGTAGACACCTCAAGCCCCATCAGTGCATCTGCGGCCAACGTCAACACCGCCAGCGGCTATACCGTGACCGCCAGCAGCGTCACGCCCACCGTGGCCAGCGCCATGCTGGTCACGGCGCATGCGTTCACCAGCGTCCCATCAAGCTGGACGCCGCCGAGCGGCATGTCGGAAGCACTGGAGGCCTACTCGGTCACCCCCCCCAGCACCGGCGGCATGGGCATGGAGATGAACTACCAATCCCTGACCACGGCGACAGCAACCGGCACACGCGTCGCTACCGCATCCTCGGCCGGCACGGACGTTGCCTACGGCATCGGGCACTCGCTGGCACTGACGCCCTCGACGACATCCTGCAGTTATCAGTACACCGACAACTTCAACCGGGCCAGCCTCGGTGCGGACTGGGCCGTTACCACCAGCGGGGGAAGCTTCACACCGGCCATTGTCAACAACCGGCTGCGCCTGACCGACCTGAGCCTCAACTCAGCCACCTCCACCCACCTCGGCCGCAGCTTCCCTGCCGCTGGCAACCGCGTCGTCATCGAATTCGACAGCATCGCCTACGGTGGCAACGGGGCAGACGGCATTGCACTGGTGCTCTCCAATGCCGGCATCTACCCACTTGCCGGCGCCTATGGCGGTTCGCTCGGCTACGCGCAGCGCACCGGCGTCAACGGATTCTCCGGCGGTTGGCTGGGCATCGGCCTCGACGAATACGGCAACCTGCCCAATCCGACAGAAGGACGCAACGGAGGCACAACCTTCGTACCGGACAGCGTGACCATTCGCGGCTCCTATACCGGCAGCACGCCCGGTACGAACGGCTATGCCTTCCATCGCAACTCCGGCGCGCTCTCGCCCGGCGTGGATGTGGCCGTCGGTAGCGGCACCATCACCTATGTGGGCGCCGGCGCCAACGACGACAGTGGCGCCCAGCAGGACGAAGCCGACAGTGGCGACGTCTACCCCCCGTTACCGGCGCACCAGGCCAACGACCTGCTGGTGTGCTCAGTCACCTCCAACGACAACATCGCCCACTCGGTGACTGGCTGGAACCAGTTATACCAACTTGCGCAATCGGGTGCCTTGCCGCGCGCTTCGGTCTGGTGGAAGCTGGCAGCCTCCGCTGCCGAGCCCACCCCCACGGTGTCCCACTCTGGCGGCAGTGGCATCGTGGCCAGGTGTGCCGCCTTCCGGGGCGTCGATACCACCAGCCCCTTCGACGTTACCTATGGCAGTGCGCACCAGGCCGACACCACCAATAGCGACTATGTGCAAAGCGGCTCAATGACCACCGTGACCGCCAATGCCATGATGCTGTTTGTCGGACACGTCAATAATGACCGCTGCGACCTGAGCGCTTCGACCACCGGCGGCCTGAGCTGGAACCAGTCCTTCTGCGACGAGCACAACCCGGGCGGGGGCGGCAATGACGAAACTGTCGCCCTGCATTACGCCACCAAGGCCACCGCCGGGGCCATCGGCCCTATTTCATTCAGTGGGCCCAATGGCGATGAAAACCGTGGCGCCCTGATCGCCCTGCGGCCAGCGAGCATCATCCCCACGGGGCACCGCTACCGCATCACCATTGACCATACCGACAACGTGCATGCCTACGTCCAGGTTGAGCGCGACACCACGGCCACCGGCAGCAGCTACAGCACGATCATCGCCACCTACGATGCCAAGGCCCAGTCAGGGCAGATCGCCCTGCCAGACAATTTCATTCTCTCCTATACCGGCTCATCGGGCGCTTCGAACAATATCCACGAGATCGACAACCTCAATATCTGTGCGGCACAACCAATCGTATCGCCCTCGCTGCACCACATCAGGCTGTATCACGATGGCAGCGGCACCCCCGGGGTAGGCGAAACCGTCACCTTCAGGGCATGTGCCGATACCAATTGCTCCGTGCTCTATCTTGGCGCCGTCACACTCGACTTGAGTGTGAGCGGCGATCAGGGATGGTCATCCGATCCCATCAGTTTCAGCGGAGGACTCGCCACGGTGACACTCTCGAAACCGACCAGCGGCGCACTGACCCTCGGCGGCACGGTCACCTCTCCCTCGGGCGCAGAGGCTACCCGTTGTTTCAACGGCACGACCGAAACCTGCACCTTCACCTTTGGCGCCACCGGGTTCGATGCCGTACAACCGGCGGCAGCCGTTGGCTCGCCGCTTTACCTCAGGCTGTCCAACGTGCCCTTCTCCGTCGATGTGCTGGCGGTAACGGGCGGCAGTATCAATACGAGCTATGTCGGCACCGTACTGGTCGATCTGGTGAATCCCGATGCCGCCAGCGGCAACTGCAGCGATGCCAATACCGGACTGACCAGTGCAACAACCTACAGCTATGTCGCCGGCGACCTTGGTCGACGCACCTTCAGCTTTACCTACCCGAATGCTGCTGCCAATGTCAAAGTGCGCATTCGCACCAGTCCGGCCACCTCGGTGGCCTGCTCCACCGACAACTTTGTCATTCGCCCGCAAAGCTTCGCCCTGTCGGGCACGCTGCCCACCACGCCGACCGTTCTCGCCGGCAAAACCTTTACCCTGACAGCCGATCCGGGAGTCACCGCTGGTTACACCGGCACCCCGGCCATCAACACCGCACAGATCACCAATCAGGATGCTACGGCGATCAGCGGCGCGCTGGCCGGCGGATTTGCAACAGCCACCGGGGGCAGTACCGATGCCGCGCTCGAATACCACGATGTCGGCACCATTACTTTCGGTACGGATGCGGTTGTCGATACCGGATTCAGCGCCCAGGATCAGGGCAAGACCCCGGCCCATTGCATTGCCGACTCGACCACCAACACGCTCAGCGGCAACCTCTATGGCTGCAACATCGGCAGCGCCGCCATCGCCGCCCTGGGCCGCTTCATTCCTGCTTATTTCGACACGCAAATCACCCCCACCTGCCCGGCCACCTTCGCCTTCTCGCGCCAGCCCTTCACGGTGACAGTCACGGCCAAAAGCATCGCCGGTACCACCACGCCGGGTTACAGCGCCAGCCCGGGCCTCGCCAATGCTGTCACCCTGTCGGATGGCAACGCGGTGGCCACCGGCGCACTGACCAATACGGCGCTCGCAGCCGGCGCCTTCACCGCCGGGGTTGGCACCACCGCGACGCCGACATTTTCTTTCACCGCCGAACCATCGGCCCCGGCCTCGATCCTGTTGCGTGCCGTCGAATCCGGCGGCGATGGCGTGACCTCGAACGTCTCGACAACCGACTACCCAACCCACGTCGAAGGCGCCACCGAGGTACGCAGCGGGCGCTTTGTGGTCAGCAACGCCTTTGGCGCCGCAGCGCTGGCGCTGGCCGTTGCGCCCGGACAGATACAGTATTACAGCAGCGCCGGCGGCTGGGTCAATGACGACAACGACTGCACCACCATCCCGCTGCCAACCAGTCTCAATGGCGGCCTCGACTTCAGCGGCACGGGCGCTTTGGGGTTTGGCACTGCCGCTGCCTGGGTAGGCACGGCACAACCGGCAACCACCTCGACCGCTAACGGCGCAATCAGTTCGATGAGCGTGGGCGGCACCGCCCTAAGTGGCGGCAGTGTCGTGGGGCCCAATGCGTCGGGCTATGTCAAACTGAACCTGTCCGGCATTGCTAACTGGCCGGCATGGTTGTCCGTGCTGCCCGTAAAACTTTCATTCGGACTGTATAACCAGACCGGCAACTCGAAGCGGATCATTTATCGACGTGAGTTGCGCTAAACAATACCGAGCAACGTCTTAAACTCACCACATCGTACTTGAGAGCAACACCATGCCCACCTTTTTCCGCCATCTGCTTGCTGCCCTGCTTGCCCTGACCATCGCCCTGCCGGTGTTGGCTGCCGAACCAAATGTCGGCGCTGGCAAGGCGGCCGCTACCCTGAAGAATCGCATCGTCATCCAGGTGAACGAGGACGATGCCAAGAAGTGGATTGCGGTACTGGCCAATATCCGCAACATTCAGGCCGACCTTGGCGCGAAAAATGTCAGCATTGCCGTGGTCGCCATCAGCTACGGCCTCGGCATGCTGACGGCCGAATCGCTCGCCGCCAACGACGTGCAGGATGCCCTCGCTACCGGTGTCGAGTTCATTGCCTGCGGCAACTCGATGAACGCGCAGAAAGTGGCAAAGGAAGACCTCGTCGATGGCGTGACGATTACCAAGGCCGGCTACGTCGAGATCATGAAGCGCCAGCAGCAGGGCTGGACGTACCTTCGGCCATAAATGCGGGCCATGATCGACTGGCAACAAATCGACACCGTCCTGCTCGACATGGACGGCACGCTGCTTGATCTGCATTTCGACAACCATTTCTGGCAGACCCACGTGCCGCTGCGCTACGCCGAAGCGCGCCAGCTACCAAACGATGTGGCCCGCGACGAACTGATGGCGCGCTACCACGCCCGCGCCGGGACGCTCGAATGGTATTCGGTGGACTTCTGGGCCACCGAACTGGAACTCGACATCATGGCGCTCAAGGAAGAAGTGGCGCATTTGATCGCCGTACATCCGGCCGTGGTCGACTTCCTCGCCGCCACGCGCGCCGCCGGCAAACGCATCGTGATGGCGACCAACGCGCACCACAAGAGCCTGACCTTGAAGATGGCCAGGACCGGACTCGAACCGCATTTCGATGCGCTCGTCTCGTCGCACGAACTCGGTTTTGCCAAGGAAGCGCGCGGCTTCTGGGAGAAGCTGCGCGAGGTCGAGCCATTCGACCTGGAACGCACCGTGCTGGTCGATGACAGCCTGCCCGTGCTCGATGCGGCGCGCGCTTTCGGCATCCGCCATCTGGTCGCCGTGCGTACCCCCGATACCCGGCAGCCACCGAAAGACACGCGCGGCTACCCGACCATCGACAGCTTTGCCGAACTGATGCCCACCTGATCCATGACCACCACGCACACCTTTCCGCTCGCCGGGCCGCTGTTGCGGGGATCACGCTGTCCGCGCGTCGCGCTGATCGGCCAGCCGCGTGCCGGCAAGAGCCGCATCTTCAAGGCCGCATCGAGCACGGTGGTGCATCACGAGCGCCTCGCCGGCGTTGGCCCGGCGTATGCGGAATGCCAGGTCGAAGTCGGCCTCGAACAGATCTCCCTCGTTGATCTGCCGCCCTTCGACACCTTGCACACCCTCTCGGGCGACATGCCCGTGGTGCTCAAATACCTGCTGTGGGGCGACCGCTGGCCGACCATCGCGCGCCACGAATCGCATCAACCGGACACTGCCTTCGCCGCGCCCGACGTGCTGCTGCTGGTGATGGACGCCACGGCGCTGGAGCGCGATCTCGAACTCGCGCTGGAACTCGCGCAGATCGGCAAGCCGATGGTGATCGCGCTCAACCGCATGGACGAGGCACGCAGCAAGCGGCTGTTCATCAACGTGCGCGCACTGTCGGACAAGCTTGGCGCCCCGGTGGTGCCGACCGTAGCGCACATGGGCATCGGCCTCGCCGACCTGTTCAGCACCGTCCTCCGCGCGGCACACGAGAAGCGCGCGCCGAAGCCACAGCCCCCCAGTCCCCACATCGTCGAGCATCTCGCACCGATCACCGACATCGTCACGCAGGCCGCCGTCGCCAGCGCTTTTGACGTGCCCGCCACCTTCTTTGCCCTGCAACTGGCCGAGAACGACGATTACTTCTTTCAGGAATTGCGCTGCCATTTTCCGGCCGAGGCGATCACCCTGCTCGACGCGCGCGATGCCGCCAGCGACATCCTGCCGCGTCCGCTCGGCGAGGAAATTCACGCCGACCGCCATCACCGCGCCGCCGTGCTTTACGAAGCCGTCACCCGCCCCGGCGGCGGCGCCTCTGGAGCGCGCTGGCAACCATTGCACAATTTGGCCGACGAGGTCTTCCTCCACCCGCGCTGGGGCTTCGCCGGCACGCTGGCGATCTTCGCCCTCGTGCTGTTCTTTGTCTTCGAGGTCAGCGCTTTTCTCGACAGCCTCACCGTCGCGCGCCTGATCGCCTGGGCCGAACCCTGGCAGCCGACCGATCTCATCGGCGTCCTCGGCCGCGCCGTACTCGACGGCGGCATCGGCCTGCTCGGCATCGTCATCCCCTACATGATCCCGCTGGTGGTGCTGCTGGTGCTGCTCGAAGAGTCGGGCATCATGCACCGCGTCGCCTTTGTCGTCGACCGTGGCTTCCACCAGCTCGGGCTGCACGGCGGCGTCGCCCTGCCCTTCCTGATGGGCCTCGGCTGCAACGTGCCGGCACTCGCCGCCACCGCCGCCGTCACCCATGGCCGCGACAAGACCGTCGCCGCCCTCCTGATCACCTTCCTGCCCTGCTCGGCACGCTCGGCCATCCTGCTCGCGCTCGGCGGCAAATATCTCGGCGGCTTCGGTGTGTTCTGCCTGTTCATGCTCACACCAATTGTCGTCAGTCTGGTCGGCAAACTGCTCAAGCGCCGCTACCCGGAAACCACGCCGGGCATGATCCAGGCCATCCCGCCCTACGCCGTACCGACCCTGCACGCATTGTTGTGGAACACCTGGGAACGCAGCCGCGACATCGTCACCATCGTGCTGCCGCTGCTGGTTGCCGGCAGCGTCGTGCTCGCGCTGCTGGCGCACTTCGGCGCCGATGCCTGGATCAACCTCGCGCTGACGCCGATCACGGTCTGGTGGCTCGGTCTACCGGTCGTCCTTGGCGTGCCGATCCTGTTCGGTGTGTTGCGCAAGGAACTCTCGCTGCTGATGGTCTTTCAAGCCCTCGGCACACAGGAACTGGCCGGCGTGCTGAGCACCACGCAGATCGCCACCTTCCTCGTCTTCCTGACCTTCTACGTCCCCTGCGTGTCGACCTTCGCGATGATGCTCAAGCTGCTCGGGCGGCGCGAAGCGCTCTTCTCGTTGGTGCTGTCAATCGGCGCGGCGCTGGCCGTCGCCCTCGCCGTGCGCCTGCCGCTGGAACTGTTGCTCTGAGGCCACCATGCAATCTCTTTCCGGCATCACCGACGTCGCCCATGTCATCCAGCTCGCTGTCGCCCCTGTCTTCCTGCTGACCGGCGTCGGCGCCATCCTGTCCGTGCTGGTCAATCGACTCGGCCGCGTCGTCGACCGCTTCCGCACGCTGGAACACACACTCGCCGCCTTGCATGAGGCGGCGCTCGCCTCCACACGACTGGAAATGGACATCCTGTCGCGCCGGGCGCGGATGATCCACTGGGCCATCGGGCTGTGCACCGGCTGCGCTCTGCTGGTCTGCATGGTCATCGCCACACTCTTCATCGGCTCGATCACCGCCGTCGAAATGCCCGCCACCATCGCCAGCCTGTTCATCCTCGCGATGCTGGCGCTGGTCATGGGCCTGCTATGCTTCCTGCGCGAAATCGCCCTCGCCACCGGCGGCATCCACGTCGTACCGCGGTAATGCGCCGTCGGCCCAGCGCCGACATTTCACAAGTCGACTATGTGCCCTGAGCAGTTGTAGGGCGATCGCAATAGCAGACGTCGGCCTGCTGGAACATGTCCTCGCGCTTGAAGGGTTAGACCTCTTCCAACTCCTTGAGCGTCTTGCCTGTGGAATCTCGCCAAGCGGTAAGTCCGTTTGCGCCTCCTCCGTGGACAACTGCGGCAGCCGCACTTGGACTAGAGAATTCTGTATTCTGGGTGAAGACGTAGAGGCCATCCCTCTCGATGAGCATTCCATCCTGAATCAGTTTGTGCCGTAAGGCGACGACAAATGGGTGCTGGCTTTCGGCGGACGGTCGCAATGCCAGCACGGCCGTGGAATCCTTGAACACCACAAAGCCCGCCTCCGTACGCCTGCCTTGAGCAAGCACGTTCTTGATCTTGCAAATGAGGTTTGGCTGGGCCTTCGTTGGTTTCGCCGACCCTGAGATTGGTGTCAACAGATCAGAACCGAGAACTGGCAACACCTGCCGGATTCGAGAGAGAAAGACTTCCATGTCTTCGCGGTCAGACTCGGGAAGCTTTGGGTTGCTCCCATTGACGTTCTCAAGCTCGTAGCGTCCCGCAGTCTTTGATTCTTGCCAAAGTCTATTTTCCAGGAACCGCACGTGCGCCTTGGTCAGGTTCTCGTCCTTGCTAACGAAGACAACGATTGAGTTCCAGAATTCCAGTGCCTTTGCCTTATGTTGCTTCAGGCGCTCCTTGATTACTTCTGCTTCACCAATGTACGCCTGTGGGTTCCCGGTATCTGGATTTGTTCCGAGAAGAAAGTACACCCCCGCGCTTCCAAGCTCTTCACGTGACAAGAGGTCGTCAAGCTCGGTGCGTGGAGCCGCCAGCGCTTTACCAGTCCAGTTTGAAACCTCGCCAACTCGCAGGCGCTTCGCGTCTCCGTGGGGCAAGAAGAGCTTGATCGTGGCTGAAGTCATGATTTTCGTACGCAGTGAAGTCCGCAGGATGTTCTTGAAGGGGCGTTTAAGGTGACCGTGCCTCGCGTGTTTGTTATGCGCGGGCCGTGACCAAGAATTATGGCGATTGAAATTCCGATGTGCTGTGACAAATGCTAAGACAATATACCAATCGGCAGTCGTGAGTGGCCGCTATGTATTGCAATTCCCACAGGCAGGTGATGGCCGACAAGTGCCGTCCCGCCAGCGCCGACTTTTATGGCTTCACTTGCGCGACAACAAACTGCTTCAGTGTCGGCAGGTCGTCCACCACGGTGACGAACACGATGCGCCAATCCACCGAGAAATACGCATGCACGGCGATATTGCGAAAGCCGATGATTTCCTTCCAAGGAATTTCCGGCAAGCCGTTGCGCGTGGCGTCGGACAGCCTCGCGGCCGCTTCGCCGATGGTGGAAAGTTTTTGCAGTACCGCACTCTGGACGAGCTCGTCGGACAGGAAACGTGCTTCGTCGAAATCTGTCACAAACCGTTCGATTGCCTCGATGGCATCGAGGATGTCCGCCAGATACAGCGCATCACTCCGCATGGATGACCTGAGCGTCGCGGAGGATATCGTCGCGGATGTGGCGGTTGATACCGTTCTTGGTGAGCAGGTCGACCGGCCGGCCGAAGATCCGCGCCAGTTCGTCGCGCATCCGCTGCAAGGCAATCAGGCCGACCCGGGCTTCTGGCGCAATGTCGATCAGCACATCGACGTCGCTGTCTGCCCCGAAATCCCCGCGCACGGCGGAACCGAAGACAGACAGTTCGCGCACGGCATGGGCGCGACAGAATGCCTGAAGGTCGGCCTGCGGAATAAGAAGTTGCGGGTTCATGGCGATGCCCATGTAAATCAACGAGCATCAAATTTACCATTGAAGCGGCGTGTACGGCGGTCGTTGGAATGGCTGCTTTACACGGACACGAACGACGACGGCTTCTGGCCGACAATCAACCGATCCCTACCCGCTAACCACCCGAGGTCAGTGCCAGTACCAGCGGGGTCGTGACCGACGACAGCAGCGTGGACAACACCATGCCCGCCGCCACCGGGCCTTGCAGGCTGCGGAACTGTTGCGCCATCATGTAAACGTTGATGCCGATGGCCAGCGAGGCGAGCAGTGTCACGGCTTGCGTTTCCAGCGGCGGCAGGCCGAGCGCCCGCGCCAGCAGCCAGACCACCAGCGGCTGCACGCCGAGCTTGATGACGCAGATTGCCAGACTTTGACTCAATCCCTCGCGAATCCGGTAGGCGGCAAGTCCCATACCGAGCACCACCAGCGAAAACGGCACCGCGCCCTGACCGAGCATCGCCAGCGGCAGATCGATGAAGGCCGGCAGGGGCGTCTCGGCAAAGCCCCATAGCGTGCCGGCAAGGATCGAGGCAACAATCGGGTTGGTCAGCACACCGCGCGCCGTCTTGCCGAAGCCGCGCACCGAAAACGCGCCGTGGCGTGCCCACTCGACAGAGACGGTGACCAGCGTCCACAGGATCAGCGCATTGAAGACGATCACCATCGACACCGCCGGCAGGGCGCTGTCGCCCAGCGTGGTGCGGGCAATGGCGACGCCGAGCATGACGTTGTTGGAGAACACGCCGCCCAGCGCGAACACCGACTGGGCCACGCCATCGAGCCGGAACAGGCTGTGCGCGACCAGCCGGCCGATCACGAAGACGATCAGGCAGCCGCCAAAAAACGCCAGCAGCAAGCGCACGTCAACGGACGGCATGTGCGAGAAATCGCTCATCATCCGAAATAGCATCGCCGGCATCGCCACCGCATAGGCGAAGCGGCCGAGCGTCTCGGACACCGTCTCGGGCCAGCGCCCGAAGCGGGCGAGCGCATAGCCCAACAGCACCAGCAGGAACAGCGGGCTGGCGAGCGAAAAGTGGTGGAGAAAGGCGCTCACCCGAGCGCGGCGATCACCTCGGGCGGCGCCTGCACCAGTTCGATCAGCACGCCTTCGCCGGCAATCGGAAATTCGTCGTTCGATTTCGGATGCAGGAAGCAGATGTCGTAGCCCGCCGCGCCCTTGCGGATGCCGCCGGGGGCGAAACGCACGCCCTGTGCGGTGAGCCATTCCACCGCCTTGGGCAGATCGTCGATCCACAGGCCGACGTGGTTCAGCGGCGTCGTGTGCACCGCCGGTTTCTTCTCGGGATCAACCGGCTGCATCAGGTCGACCTCGACCTTGAAGGCGCCCTTGCCCATGGCGCAGATGTCCTCATCCACGTTCTCGCGCTCGGAGACGAAATTGCCGGTGACTTCGAGACCCAGCTTGTCGACCCACAGCGTGCGCAGCTTGTCCTTGGACGGACCGCCGATGGCGATCTGCTGGATGCCCAATACCTTGAATGGTCTGCTCATATTATTTTTTCCCTCTGACGAACAAAACAACACCGATGACGATCATCGGCAATGAAAGCCACTGCCCCATGCTAACGACGTAGGACACGCCGAAGATGCCATGATCCGGCTCGCGGAAATACTCGCCGATCCAGCGGGCCACGCCGTAACCGATCAGGAACAGCGCCGAGACCTGCATGCGCGGCCGCTGTTTCGTCGAGAACCACCACAGTAGCGCAAACAGCAGCAGGCCCTCGCCCAGTGCCTGATACAACTGCGACGGATGGCGCGGCAGATTGTCGACGTAGGGAAAGACCATCGCCCACGAAATGTCGGCGCTCGCCGGACGGCCCCACAGTTCGCCATTAATGAAGTTGCCGATGCGCCCCAGGCCCAAGCCGATCGGCACCAGCGGCGCGATGAAGTCGGTGATCTGCCAGAACGTCATGCCGTGCTTCTTCGCATACAACCCCATTGCCACCAGCACGCCAAGGAAGCCGCCATGAAAACTCATGCCGCCCTTCCACACCGCAAGGATTTCGAGCGGATGCTGCAGGTAATAACCCGGCTCGTAGAACAACACCTGCCCGAGCCGGCCACCGAGCACCACGCCGAGCACGCCATAGAACAGCAGATCATCGACATGTACAGCCGTCAGGCCATGCCAGGGCTGCGCGACGGCGCGCCGCTTGCCGAGCCAGATGAAGGCCAGAAAGGCCAGCAGGTACATCAGGCCGTACCAGCGAATCGCCAGCGGGCCGAGAGAAATCGCGATGGGATCGAATTGCGGATGGATGAGCATGTCCGCATTTTGCCGCAATCCAGAAGGTTTACACTCCGGTCATGCTTTCAATCGCCACCTGGAACATCCACAAAGGTTTCTCGCAGTTCAACCGCCGCATGATGGTGCACGAGTTGCGCGAGCGGCTGCGTGCGCTGGATGCCGACATCGTGTTCCTGCAGGAAGTGCAGGGGCGCCACGAACATCATGCGAACAATCACGACAACTGGCCGACCGAGCCGCAGCATGAATTTCTTGCCGAGGGGGTGTGGACCAACCACGCCTACGGCCACAACATGGTCTATGACCACGGCCACCACGGCAATGCCATCCTTTCGCGCTTTCCCATCCTCGCCTCGCACAATCAGGATGTGACGCGCCTGCGTTTCGAGAAGCGTGGCTTGCTCCACAGCAGCGTGGCCGTGCCCGGTCTGGCGATGCCCCTGCATTGTGTCTGCGCTCATCTCTCGTTGTTCGGCCGTTCGCGCCGCCACCAGTTGCACGCCCTCGCAACACACATCGAGGCCCATGTGCCGCACGACGCCCCGCTGATCATCGCCGGCGATTTCAATGACTGGCGCGGCCGCGCCTGCGAACTGATCGCCCCGCGCCTCGGCCTCACGGAAGTTTTTTCCGGCCAGGAGGCACGCCCCTCGCGCAGCTTTCCGGCCGCGCTGCCGATCTTTCGCCTCGACCGCATTTACACGCGCGGCCTGCGGATGGAAAACTGTGCTGTGCACCACGGTCAGCCCTGGTCGACGATCTCGGATCACGCCGCGTTGTCGGCACAGTTCTCCCTGCCATGAGGGCGGCCTACCTCCCCGGCAACCAGATCGACCTGCTTGAATCGGGGAAAGATTTCTTTCCGGCGCTCGAAGCCGCCATCGCCGGCGCCGTGTGCGAGATTCATCTCGAAACCTACATCTTTGCGGATGACGAATCCGGGCAGCGCATCGTCGCGGCGCTCATGGGCGCGGCGGAACGCGGCGTGCCGGTGCGCGTGCTGGTCGATGGCTTTGGTGCCCGCGAATTTCCGGCCAGCCTTGGCCACCAACTGGTCGCTGCGGGCGCACAACTCGAAGTCTATCGACCGGAAGTCGCCCGCCTGCGCCTGCGGCGCCACCGTCTGCGCCGTCTGCACCGCAAGCTCGCCGTGATCGACGGGCGCATCGCCTTCGTCGGCGGCATCAACCTCATTGACGACCTCAACAACGGCAGCAAGCCGGGGCTGGGGCCGCGCTTCGACTACGCCGTGCGCATCAGCGGGCCATTGGTCGCAGACATCCATCAAAGTATCGTCCGGTTGTGGCGCCTGATCGGTTGGGCGAGGCTGCAGCACCGTCCACCGCTGCCGCCACCGCCCACCTGCACCGGGGACTCGCCCGCCGGCCCGATGGCCGCCGCCTTCATCATCCGCGACAACCTGCGCCACCGGCATGACATCGAGCAGGCCTATCTGGAAGCCATCGCCACCGCACGCAGCGAGATCATCCTCGCCAGCGCCTATTTCCTGCCCGGGCGCCGCTTTCGCCGCATCCTGCTCGCCGCCCGTGCGCGCGGTGTGGCGGTCACCATCCTGCTGCAAGGTCAGGTCGAATACGCCCTGCTGCACTACGCCACGCAGGCGCTCTACGGCAAATTGCTGGAGAGCGGCGTGCGCCTGTTCGAATACCGCAGTGGCTTCCTGCATGCCAAGGTGGCCGTGGTCGATGCGACTTGGGCGACCGTCGGCTCATCCAACATCGACCCGTTCAGTCTGTTATTGGCGCGCGAGGCGAATGTGGCCGTCAAGGATGCGGGCTTCGCCGCCCGGCTGCGCGAGAGCCTGCAGCGCGCCATGGCGCAGGATGCCGTCGAGATCACCCACGCCGATTTCAAACGCAGCAGCTGGCCGGCGCGGATGCTGCGCTGGACGGCTTATGGGCTGATGCGGGTGTTGCTCGGCATTACGCGCTATGGCGGCAAGGACTATCGGGAATAGGTTTACCCAAACAACCGCGCGAATTCAATCTTCGGGCAGCGATCCATCACCACATCCAGCCCCGCCGTGGCGGCCTTCGCTGCGGCTTCCGGGTGGATCACCCCCAGTTGCAGCCACAGCGATTTCGCACCGATGGCAATGGCGTCATCCGCAATCGGCGGCACATCGGCCGAGTTGCGGAACACGTCCACCATGTCAACCTTGACCGGGATGCTTTTCAGATCCGGGTAACAGGGCTGACCGAGGATCTCCTTTTGTCCCGGATTGACTGGAATCACCGTGTAGCCGTGCGCCATCAGGTAACGCGCAACGATGTGGCTGGGCCGGTCTTCCTTGGGCGAGAGACCGACCATGGCGATGACCTTGTGGTTTTCCAGGATGCGGCGGATGCCGGCATCGTCGTTGATGATCATAGATTCTCCTTGATGGGCATGGCCGCCACTCGCGGTACTTTGTTGAGTTGCCAGTTTGCGAAAGCCCACGGCCAAAAGTCGGCGCTGGCGAGACGGCATTCTTCAGGTGGATTCTGGCCGAGAAAGCGCGCGGCGGCAAACAGGGCAGAGGCGGGGGCATGGGTATCCACCGGTTGCGCCAGCGTTTGTTTCGAGAGCTTCGCCCCGGTGGCATCCACCGCCACCGGCAGATGGGCATAAGCAGGCGTCGGATAACCCAGCAGGCGTTGCAGGTAAATCTGTCTTGCCGTGGAGTGAATCAGATCAGCACCGCGCACAACATGGTCGATGCCCTGATCGGCATCGTCGACCACCACCGCCAGCTGATAGGCAAAGTAGCCATCGGCGCGCAGCAACACGCAATCCCCCACGTCCTGCGACAAGTCCTGATGCTGCCGGCCTTGCACCGCATCGTCAAAATCGATATCACCCGCGACGCGCAGGCGCCAGGCCCGGGCGCTTTTTCCGGCCGGTAGGCCGTTGCGGCAGGTGCCCGGATATACCGGCGCGCCATCGACGCCTGCCGGCGCGCCTTCCAGTTCGCTGCGCGTGCAGCCGCAGGGATAGACGGTGCCCAGCGTCTTGAGTTGTTCGAGCACCTCGCGATAGCGCGCGGTACGCTGGCTTTGCACCATCACCGGTCCGTCCCACTCGAAGCCGAAGGCATCGAGCGTGCGCAAAATCGCATCGGCATGCTCTGGCTTGCAACGTGGCGCGTCGACATCCTCCATGCGTACCAGCCAGCGGCCGCCGCGCGCTTTCGCTTCCAAGTATGAACCGAGCGCCGCCACCAGCGAGCCGAAGTGCAATGGCCCGGTTGGGGATGGGGCAAAGCGTCCAACCGATTGAACTAAAATGCCCACTCACCCACCCCCACGGAGCGCCTCATGGCCACCATCCAGCTCACCGCCGACAACTTCAAGGACACCATCAATAGCAAAGATATCGTCATCGTCGATTTCTGGGCAGAGTGGTGTGGCCCCTGCAAATCCTTTGCGCCGACCTTCGAGGCTGCTTCGGAAAAGCATCCCGACATCGCCTTTGCCAAGGTGAATACCGAAGAAGAGCGCGATCTCGCGGGCGGCTTTAACATCCGTTCGATCCCCACGCTAATGGTGTTCCGTGAGCAGATCATCCTATACGCCGAAGCCGGCGCCCTGCCCGCGTCCGCGCTCGATCAACTGATCGAGCAGGTGAAAAGCCTGGACATGGACAAGGTGCGCGCCGACATCGCCGCCGAGGAAGCGCAGGGTTAATCCAGCTTCTCGCCGAACGCGGCCTCAAAGCGGGCGGCAAGGTCCGCGCGGCTGGGCTTGTGGTTTTGCCCGCCGCGATGGGCAATCTTGATGCTGCCCATCAGCGCCGCCAGACGGCCCGTCTTAGCCCACGCCCAGCCATTCGCGATGCCGTAGAGCAGGCCGGCGCGATAGGCATCGCCGCAGCCGGTCGGGTCGAGCAGTTCGGCCGCCGGCACGACGGGAATATCCACCCGCGTACCGTCCGCATAAATCTGCGAACCGTTTCCGCCGAGCGTCACAATCAACGCCTTGACCAGTGTTGCCAGTTCGTCGAGTGACTTGCCGGTACGCTCGGTCAACAGCTTGGCCTCATAGTCATTCACCGTGCAGTAGTCGGCCAGACGGATGAATTCGAGCAGCTCTTCGCCATTGAACATCGGCAGGCCCTGACCCGGATCGAAGATGAAGGGAATGCCCTGCTCGTGGAACTGGCGCGCATGCTGCAGCATGCCGTCGCGGCCATCGGGAGCGACGATGCCGAGCGTCACATCGCGCGCATCGCCGATGCGATTCTCGTGCGAGAAGTTCATCGCGCCGGGGTGGAAGGCGGTGATCTGGTTGTCGTCCAGGTCGGTGGTGATGAAGGCCTGGGCGGTGAAGCTGCCCGGCACCTTGCGCACATGCGTGGCGTCCATGCCCAGTTGCTTGAGACGGGCCATGTACGGGTCGCAGTCGTCGCCCACGGCCGCCATGATCAGCGGCTTGCCACCGAGCAAACGCAGGTTGTAGGCGATGTTGCCGGCGCAGCCACCGTATTCGCGGCGCATGTCCGGCACCAGAAAGGCGACGTTGAGGATGTGGATCTGTTCCGGCAGGATGTGGTTCTTGAAGCGATCCTTGAAAACCATGATGGTGTCGTAGGCGAGCGAGCCGCAGATGAGTGTGTGCATGTTCTTGATCCTTCAGGGATAAAAAAGATAGAGGCGGTAGCCAGCGGCCGAAAGATCGGTCGTTTCGAGACGCAGGGAGACAGCCACTTCGTCGCGCGGCGCAAAGAAGGCCGCTGATTTTCCGGCCGGCAGATAGTCGGCCGGCGCCAGCACCTTGCGCAACATGGGCGCATCAGCGGTGTCGGTCAGCGTCAGTTCAAGATGCGGATAGGCCTGCGCGAAGGGCGCGCGATTACGCAGGTTGGCGGTGAGATGCAGGCGCTCTTTGTCGGCGGGCGCGAGATCGGAACTCTCGATCGCCATCAATTCAGGACGATGCGGATAAGGCACGTCGCAACCGAGCGCTTCACAGCTTGCCGTCAGCGGCGCGCGCAACTCGGGGGCCAACACCGCCAGTTCGACGCGGAACAGATAGAGCAGTTGCCCGGCACCGAGCAATAGCAGCAGGACGATCCCGATCGCCCATGGCCAGCGGCGCGGGGGGGCTTCTTCCTCTGGTTCATCCCAGGCCTCAACTTCAGCTTCAGGTTCTGGTTCCTGTTCGGGCTCGACGGCTTCCGGTTCAGGCTCGGGTATCGGCTCTGGCTCAGGTGCCGGTTCGGATTCAGCCACTACCGCCGGCTTGGGAAACGGCCAGGGATTGGGCGCTGGATCAGGCACCTGTGGCATTTCCTCGGCGATGACGACATCAACAGGAGCAACTTCTTCCTGCTCGGGCAGCACCTCGGCCACCGGCATCGCCACGCCGGTGGGTTCATCGCTCAAGCTGTCCAGCGCACTGAACACCATGTAACAGGCGCCGCAGCGCACCCGGCCCTGGCGCGGAATCAGTTGCTCATGGGTAACGCGAAAGGATGTCTCGCAATGAGGACAACGGGTCAGCATGGGGCGAGTTTACCTCTCGCCTTCGAGGCGTACCCAGCCTTCATGCACGGCGCCAACGCGCAAGGGCAGGAACGGCGCATAGGCGGCGATGACCTGCGCGGCCTGCGTTTCCAGCACGCCCGACAGGGCCAGTTTGCCGCCCGGCGCCAACCGCGACGTGAGCAGGGGGGCCAGCAACATCAGCGGATTGGTGAGGATGTTGGCAACCACGATATCAAAGCGCTGGTCCATCGGTGCGCTTGAGGGCGCCAGCCGCAATTCGACCTGATTGCGCGTGGCATTGTCGGCCGCCGCAGTCAGCGCCGCCGGGTCGATATCCACGCCGGCCGTCTCGCCAGCGCCGAGTTTTTTCGCGGCAATGGCAAGGATGCCGGAACCGCAGCCATAGTCGAGTACCGACACGCCGGGGGCGATCGTCGTTTCCAGCCACTCCAGACACAGGCGCGTGGTGGGATGACTGCCGGTGCCGAAGGCCAGCCCCGGATCGAGTTCGAGGTTGATCGCCGCCGGATCAGGTGCGACATGCCAGGAAGGCACGATCCACAGCCGCCCGGAAATGCGGATCGGATCGAACTGCGACTGGGTGAGCCGCACCCAGTCCTGCTCGGCCACTTCCTCAAGACTCAGGGGTGTATCCCGATCCATGCCTGCCTGCACCAGCACGGCGGCAATGCGGTCGGTCAGGTCGGGCGCCGGTTCAAACAGGGCGATAACCCGGCTGACCTCCCAGATCGGTGTCGTCGGTGAACCCGGCTCGCCGAACTGCGGCGTTTCAAGCTCGGTGCCGGCCTGGGCATCCTCAACGGAGACGGAGATCGCCCCCGCCGCCATGAGCGCATCCGAAAGCGCTTCGGCGTGCGCGGCATCGGTTTCGAGAGCGACGGAAACCCACATGGGCGCTTATTTGGAGCGCTTACTTGCGCGTCGCCGCCTCGCGCTCGGCGAGCTTTTCTTCGAGGTAGTGAATGCTGGTACCCCCCTTCAGAAAGCGTTCGTCGAGCATCAGGTCCTGATGCAGGGGAATGTTCGTCTTGATGCCATCGACCATCATCTCGGACAGTGCGATGCGCATGCGCCGGATCGCCTGCTCGCGCGTATCGCCATAGGTAATCAGCTTGGCAATCATCGAGTCGTAGTGACTGGGCACCGTGTAACCCGAATAGACATGCGAATCGACGCGCACCCCGGGACCGCCGGGCGGATGCCAATTCGTGATTTTGCCGGGAGATGGCGTGAACTTGAACGGGTCTTCGGCACAGATACGACACTCCACCGAATGGCCCTTGACCTCGATATCACGCTGGCGGAACCATAGTTTCTCGCCAGCTGCAACGCGAATCTGCGCCTGCACGATGTCGATACCCGTCACCAGTTCGGTGACCGGATGCTCCACCTGCACACGCGTGTTCATCTCAATGAAGTAGAACTCGCCGTTTTCGTAGAGGAACTCAAAGGTACCGGCACCACGGTAACCGATCTTCTTGCAGGCTTCGGCGCAGCGCTCGCCGACGCGGGCGATGGCGCGGCGATTCACATCCGGTGCCGGCGCCTCTTCGATCACCTTCTGATGGCGGCGCTGCATGGAACAATCGCGCTCGGATAGCCAGACGGCGTTCTTGTAGTTATCGGCCATGATCTGGATTTCGATATGGCGCGGGTTCTCAAGGAACTTCTCCATATAGACCACGGGGTTGCCGAACGCCGCGCCCGCTTCGCTGCGCGTCATGTTGACCGCATTGATCAGCGCGGCCTCGGTATGCACCACGCGCATGCCGCGCCCGCCACCACCACCGGCCGCCTTGATGATGACCGGATAGCCGACGGCGCGCGCAATTTTCACGATCTCCTTGGGATCTTCCGGCAACGCGCCTTCAGAACCCGGGACGCAAGGCACGCCGGCCGCTTTCATGGCATCCTTGGCGGAGACCTTGTCGCCCATCAGGCGGATCGTTTCGGCCTGCGGGCCGATGAAGACGAAGCCGGATTTTTCGACACGCTCGGCAAAGTCGGCATTCTCGGAGAGGAAGCCGTAGCCGGGGTGGATCGCCTCGGCATCGGTCACTTCGGCCGCCGAGATGATGGCTGGGATATTGAGATAACTCAGGGTGGATGAGGCCGGGCCGATACAGACCGACTCATCGGCCAGTTTGACGTATTTGGCTTCGGCATCCGCGGTGGAATGCACCGCCACGGTGCGCACGCCCAGTTCGCGACAGGCGCGCAGGACTCTGAGCGCAATCTCGCCACGGTTGGCGATCAGGACTTTCCCGAACATAGCCATATTCTTTAGCCGAGGATGAACAGGGGCTGATCGAATTCGACCGGCTGACCGTTCTCGCTCAGGATCGCCTTGACCACCCCATCAGCATCCGACTCAATCTCGTTCATCAGCTTCATCGCCTCGATGATGCACAAGGTCTCGCCCTTCTTCACGGTCTGACCGACTTCGACAAAGGCGGCCGCGCCAGGACTGCCGGAGCGATAGAAAGTGCCGACCATCGGCGCCTTGACGGCATGGCCCTCCGGCTCGGCCGGGGCGGCGGCCGCCGCTGCAAAAGTCGGCGCTGGCGAGACGGCATGCTGCTGAGGCGCCATCATCGGCATACTGACCATCGTCGTATTGGGAGGAGCGGTGAACTGCTTGGCGATACGGATTTTTTCCTCGCCCTCGCTGATCTCTAGTTCGGAAATGCCCGAATTCTGGACAAGGTCGATCAGGGTTTTCAGTTTTCTCAGGTCCATACAATCTCCAATGAATACCAATGCCTGCATGTTGCAGGCGAGATGATTGATTTTTACTTGCGAATGCGGGCAAGTGCCGCTTCGAGGGCCAGGCCGTAGCCCTGTGCGCCCAGGCCGCAGATGGTGCCCACGGCAATGTCGGAAAAATACGAGTGGTGACGGAATGCCTCACGGGCGAAGATATTCGACAGGTGCACCTCGATGAAGGGGATGCGCACCGCCGCCAGCGCATCACGCAGGGCAATGCTGGTATGCGTGTAGCCGCCGGGATTAATGATGATGAACTCGATGCCCTCGGCACCCGCCGCCTGGACGCGATCTATCAGGCCACCCTCGCTGTTGCTCTGGAAACTCTCGATCTGGATGCCGTCGGCGTGCGCCCGGGCTTCCATCATGCTGTGAATGTCCGCCAGCGTAGTATGACCATAAACATCCGGCTCACGCGTGCCCAACAGGTTCAGATTGGGGCCATGCAAGACCAGAATGCGTGCGTCACGCCCCGCATTGCTGTCCACTTTGGCAGAAGCCTTTTTGCGTTTTGGATTCGACATAGCTGCAAGTTTGCCGCAAATAGGGTCAAGTTGTCCAGTTCACCCGGCTCACCCCGCTCAGACTACCTCAACGCAGCAAAGCGCCTCAACCGCCTCAACCTTGGCACGCGCACGCGTCCGACCGTCGCTGCTGCGGCCATGAATGCGCTCCTCGCGGGGCGGCAAAATGATCAGGTTGGCCGGCATTTCTTCGTCGTCGATCACCAAAACCGCCTCAACCCGCTCGCTTTTCGGGTTGCCATGATGGAAGTTAACCCCCCGGTCGAGCAGGAAGATTTCAACCTCCTTGGCGCTATCGGGAAACAGCAGCAGGTCGATGCGCGCATGGCGCCCGGCCGTGCCTTCGAGCACCGAACCGGTCAGCCACGGCGAAAAGGGACTCAACAAGTGCATCAATTCAATGGCCGCAGCACGCAGCCAGGCGATGCGCTCGGCCTGCTCGTCTTCCTGGAAAAATGCCTGATAGTCGCGCACAGCATCCTCGACTTCGGCATTGCCCGGCAGCGGAAAACCTTCGGGCAGGCCCAGCTGACGCACCGCCTTGCGCTTGGCGAGGCCGTAATCCATGCCCTCCTCGGCAATCAGGCGCGCGGCGGCCTGAACAAGCTCGGAGCGCAAGGCAGGGGAACGATGGTTCTGGATACGGCTGGGGTGGCTGCGGCGGGGCATAGTGTCGATTGGACTACAGGTTGGCTACCGTAGAATGACCGCTCCATTCTAATGTCGGGCAGGGTGCTCATGCATATTCACATTCTCGGGATCTGCGGTACTTTCATGGGGGGTATTGCCCTGATCGCCCGCGCCGCCGGCCACCGCGTCACCGGTTGCGATGCCAACGTCTATCCGCCGATGAGCACGCAACTAACCGCCGAGGGCATCGACCTGATCGAGGGCTATGGCGCCGACCAGTTGGCGCTGAACGCCGACCTGTGGGTGGTCGGCAATGCCGTTTCGCGCGGCAACCCTTTGCTTGAGGCCATATTGGATCGCGGCCTGCCCTACGTCTCTGGCCCGCAGTGGCTGGCCGAGAACATCCTGCAGGACAAGTGGGTGCTTGCCGTCGCCGGTACCCACGGCAAGACAACAACAGCTTCGATGCTGGCGTGGATTCTGGAAGATGCCGGGCTGCAACCCGGCTACCTGATCGGCGGCGTGCCACAAAACTTCGGAAAATCGGCCAACTTCAGCGAATCTGCTTTCTTTGTGGTTGAAGCCGACGAATACGACACGGCTTTTTGCGACAAGCGCTCCAAGTTCGTGCACTACCATCCACGTACGGTTATCCTCAACAACTTGGAATACGATCACGCCGACATCTTCGCAGATCTCGCGTCGATCGAAACGCAATTCCATCACCTCGTGCGCACAATTCCGGGAAACGGCCTGATTGTCAGCAACGCCACCGAGCCTGCGCTTGAGCGTGTCCTGCAGCGCGGTTGCTGGACGCCGGTTGAACGCTTCAGCGACCCTGCCGGCTGGCATGCCAGTGGCGACGATGCCACCGGTGAGCTGCGCATTCATCAGGGCAAGCAGCAACTCGGCAGTATCACCTGGCAACTTGCAGGCAAACATAACCGAAACAACGCCATCGCCGCGCTTCTTGCAGCACGCCATGCCGGTGTGCCCTTGGCCCTGGGGTTGGAGGCCCTCGCCCGCTTCGAGAATGTCAAACGCCGCCTTGAAGTCAAGGGAACGGTCAATGGCATCACGGTCTATGACGACTTCGCCCACCACCCCACCGCCATCGAAACCACGGTCGCCGGCCTGCGCGGCCGCGTCGGCAAAGCGCGCATCCTGGCGGTGCTCGAACCACGCTCGAACACTATGAAGCTCGGCACCATGAAAGACGCCCTGCCCGGCAGCCTGACCAATGCCGACCATGTGTTCTGCTACGGCGCCAACCTCGGCTGGGACGCCGCGGCCGCCCTCACCCCACTGGGAAGCAAGGCCGAAACCCATCAGGATCTCGCCACGCTGGTCGCCAGCATTGCCCGCGCCGCCCGTCCGGGCGACCATATCCTGGTGATGAGCAATGGCGGCTTCGGTGGCATCCACGATAAGCTGCTGGCAGCCCTCGCCACCGCCTGAGCGTGTTCATCAAGATTGTCATCATCCTGCTGCTGCTCATCGTGGCAGCGAGCCTGCTGACCGGGCGGGACGGGGCGACAAGACAGGCAGCCACGCCCTCACGGGCGCGGCCGATGATGCAGAAGATGGCACTCATTCTGCTGGCACTCGGCGCGGCTGTCGCCATCGTTCATCTTGCCGGCTGTAGCCCTCCCCCTGGCGCCTTCCACGCTACCGAGGTCAAAGACGCACAATATGGCCGCCTGGCCACGCTGAATGCACTGACCGACCACCGCGGACGCCGTCTTGCCAGCGCCGACTTTTCGGGAAAGGCCGTGGTGGTGTTTTTCGGCTACACACAATGCCCGGACATCTGCCCGACTGCGCTCACGACCATGAAGGAGACGCTGCGCCTGCTCGGTGCGGAAGCGGATCGCGTCCAGGTGCTGTTCGTGACGGTCGATCCCGAGCGCGACACGCAGGCAGTACTAGCGGGCTACGTGCCTTGGTTCGACCCACGCATCCTCGGTCTGCGCACCGATGTAACCAGCACACTTGAACTGGCCAAGGAGTTTCGCGTTTATTTCCGCAAGGTGGAGGGCGGTTCGGCAATCGGCTACAGCATTGATCACACGGCCGCCAGCTATGCCTTCGATCCGCAAGGCCATCTGCGTCTGCTGATTCGCGATGGCACGTCGCCGGAACATATCGCCGCCGATCTGAAGCAGTTGCTCTCCGGAAAATAAAAAGCCGCCCACAGCGGAGCGGCTTTCGATAGAGAAACCGGCTATTTACATCTGCGGTGCCAGTACACCTTTCATCTTCTGCATCGCCTTGACTTCAATCTGGCGGATGCGTTCGGCCGAGACACCGTATTCGGCGGCCAGTTCATGCAGGGTGGCGGCTTCTTCGCCATCCTCGACCAGCCAGCGGCGCTGGACAATCGTACGGCTGCGCTCATCGAGACTGGCCAGCGCATCGCGCAGCCCGGTGTCGTGCAGACGATCACGCTCCTGGCGTTCCAGTTGCATCAGTGGTTCGATGCTGCTGTCCGCCGCCAGATAGGCGATGGGCGCGTAGCTGTCTTCGTCGTCTTCGGTCAGCGGTTCGAGGGAGACGTCCATCCCGCCCATGCGGGTTTCCATCTCGACCACTTCCTCGGGCTTGACGTTGAGTTCGCGCGCCACACGGCTCACCTCGGCCGGACTCAGGCCGGCAAAACCGGCTTCGACCTGAGCATCCTGGGCGATGGCCGACTTCATGCTGCGCAGGTTGAAGAACAGCTTGCGCTGCGCCTTGGTCGTGGCGACCTTGACCAGACGCCAGTTCTTCAGGATGTATTCGTGGATTTCGGCCTTGATCCAGTGCAGAGCAAAGGACACGAGACGCACACCGCGCTCGGGATCGAAACGCTTGACGGCCTTCATCAGGCCGATATTGCCTTCCTGAATCAGATCGGCATGCGGCAGGCCATAACCGAGATAACCGCGCGCCACGGCAATCACCAAGCGCAAATGCGACGTCACCAAGGCACGCGCCGCCGTCAAATCCTCCGCATCGCGGAAACGGCGGGCCAAATCCTTTTCCTCGTCTTCCGTCAGCAACGGCACACGGTTGGCGGCTGCAATATAAGCCTCGATACTGCCACTGGCCGATGGGACCGGGAAGTTAGCAAGCGTCAATGCATGGCTCATGTTGAGACCCTCCTTGATGGAAATATTAGCACTCAAACACTCTGAGTGCTAATGCTAACACAAGTTCCCATAATGTCGCAGTATTTTCGTATGGTATTCAGTGTCATCATCATGGGCTAGACTGCCTTCATGCATGAAATGTCGCTCGCCGAGGGCGTGTTGCAACTGATCGAGGACGCCGCGCGCCGGGAGGGATTCGGGCGCGTCACCACCGTCTGGCTGGAAATCGGCCAGCTGGCGGGCGTCGAGGTCGAGGCGATGAAGTTCTGCTTCGATGCCGTCACCCGCGATAGCATTGCCGCCGGCGCCAAACTGGAAATCATCGCCACGCCGGGCACCGGCTGGTGTCTGCCGTGCGGGGAAACCGTCGCACTCGCCGAAGTCTATGGCGCCTGCCCGCGCTGCGGCGGCTATCAGGTGCAGGTAACGGGTGGTAAAGAGATGCGGGTCAAGGAATTGGAAGTCGCGTAAAGGAATAAACCATGTGTACAACCTGTGGCTGTGGCAGTGATGAAGTGAAGATCGAGGGCGCAGACCCGCATGAGCACGTGCATGCGGATGGGACGCGTCACAGCCACACGCATGAGCATGCCTACGTGCCGGCCCACACCCATTCCCACGCTCCCGGCACCAGCGCAAAACGCATGGTGCAGATCGAGCAGGACATCCTCGCCAAGAACAACGCCTACGCCGCGCAGAACCGTGGTTTTTTCGCCGGCCGGCGCGTCTTTGCGCTGAATCTCGTCTCCAGCCCCGGCTCGGGCAAGACCACACTGCTGTGCAAGACCATCGAACAATTGCGCGGTCAGCAGCAGGTGGCCGTCATCGAGGGTGACCAGCAGACCAGCCAGGACGCCGAGCGCATTCGCGCCACCGGCGCCCCCGCCATCCAGATCAACACCGGCAAGGGCTGCCATCTGGATGCCCACATGGTCGGCCACGCGCTCGAAAAGCTCGACCTGCCGGAGCGCTCGCTGCTGATGATCGAGAACGTCGGCAACCTCGTCTGCCCGGCCGCCTTCGACCTTGGCGAAGCGCACAAGGTGGTGATCTTGTCCGTGACCGAGGGCGAAGACAAGCCGATCAAGTATCCGGACATGTTCCGCGCCGCCAGCCTGATGCTGCTCAACAAGTGCGATCTCTTGCCGCACCTCGATTTTTCGGTGAAGGAGGCCATCGCCTTCGCCCGCCGCGTCAATCCGGCCATCGAGATCATCGAAGTCTCCGCCAAGACCGGCGCCGGCATGGCCGAGTGGCTGGACTGGATCGAGCGCAAAAGCAACGGCGAGTAAATGGTGGTGAAAAAAGCCTACGTCCGCCCGCTCGACCTCAAGGCGGGCTGCATCGACATGAGCCACGGCGCCGGTGGGCGCGCGATGGCGCAACTCATCGACGAACTGTTCGCCCGCCACCTCGGCAATGACTACCTCGCGCAGGGCGATGATGGTGCCGTCCTGCCAGCGCCGACATTTGGGGAACAGCTCGTGATGGCGACCGACAGCCACGTCGTCTCGCCGCTGTTCTTTCCCGGCGGCGACATCGGCAGTCTGGCCGTCCATGGCACGCTCAACGACGTCGCCGTGATGGGCGCGCGGCCGCTCTATCTTTCCGCCGCCTTCATCCTCGAAGAGGGCTTTCCGCTGGCCGACCTCGCGCGCATCGTCGCCTCGATGGCGGCGGCCAGCAAGGCTGCCGGCGTGCCCATCGTTACCGGCGACACCAAGGTGGTCGAGCGCGGCAAGGGCGATGGCGTGTTCATCACCACCACTGGCGTCGGCGCGCTACCGGCCGGGCGGCAGGTGAGCGGATCGCGCGCGCAGGCCGGTGATGCCGTCCTCGTCTCGGGCACGCTCGGCGACCACGGCGTGGCGATCATGAGCCAGCGCGAGAACCTAAATTTCGACGTGCCGATTGTCTCCGACTCGGCCGCGCTGCACGGGCTGATCGACTGCCTGTTCGCCACCGGCATCGACCTCCATGTGCTGCGCGACCCGACACGTGGCGGGCTGGCGGCCACGCTCAACGAGATCGCCACCCAGTCGGGCGTCGGCGTGCATCTCAAGGAAAACGCCATTCCGGTCAAGCCGGTGGTGGCTGCTGCCTGCGAGTTTCTCGGCCTTGACCCGCTACACGTAGCCAACGAAGGCAAGCTGATCTGCATCTGCCCCGCCGCCGATGCCGAACCTCTGCTTGCCGCCATGCGTGCCCACCCGCTCGGACAGGATGCCGCGCAGATTGGCCAAATCGTCGCCGACGATCACTGTTTCGTGCAGATGGAAACGGCGCTGGGCGGGCGCCGCATTGTCGACTGGCTGTCGGGCGATCAGCTACCGAGAATTTGCTGAAAGCTGCTGACGCATCGAGAGCGCCGCGCCCAACCAGCCCAGCCCCGCTGCCGCACCGAACAGGATGCCCGTGTTCTTGGCGGTCGGCACCGCCAGCATCAATTCCAGCCCGTAAAGCTGCGCGAGTTCGGCCACCGGCAGCCGCAGCCACAAGGTCGCCCCCGCCACAATCAGCCACGCCGCCACGCCGCCGAGCAGGCCAAGCAATGCCCCATACCAGAGGAAGGGACGACGGATGAAGGCATCGGTCGCGCCCAATAAACGGCTGACTTCCACCTCCGTCTGCCGCGTCAGCACCTGCAGGCGGATGGTGTTAAAGGTGATGGTGATCAGGCCCAGCCCGAGCAACGTCGCCAACAGCAGCACGCCGGTGCGAGCCAGCCGCACAAAGGCCGCAAGGCGATGCGCCCAGTCCGCGTCGATCTGCACCTGCTCAACGCGCGGCCATTTGCGCGCTTCGGCGGCGAGGCTTTCCAGTGCGGCCGGCGACTCGTCGGCCAACGTCACGACAATCGCGTCGGGGAACGGATTCTTCGGCAGGGCGCCGATCACGTCGGCCAGTCCGTCCGAGGCTTTCATGCGCTTCAAGGTCGCCTCGCGCTCCAGCAATTCGGTCTGCGCCACATCCGATCGTCCCAGCAGGCGTGCCTCGATGTCGAGCGCCGCCTTGCGCTCGGCCTCGACGGACATAAACACTGTCAACTGAGGCGCCGCCGCCGCGCCCTTGCCCAGTGCCGCGACGTGATCGAGCAGCAGGTGGCCGCCCGCCGGCAGCGCCAGCGCAATGCCGATGCCGAGCACCGACAGCAGCGTATTGACCGGCGCCGTCGCGAGTCGAGCGAGCGCCAGCCGGCATGCCTGCCACTGGTTGCGCAGCCAGTTCATGCCAGCCTCCCATGATCAAGCCGCAGGCGGCGCGCGCCGGGGAACAGGCTGTCGTCGTAGGTCGCCACCAGCACGGTGACGCCGACGCGGTGAAATTCCATGAAGATCGCCGCCACATCCTGCGCCGTTTCGGCATCCAGATAGGCGGTCGGCTCGTCGGCAATCAGCAGTCCCGGGCGATGCACGACGGCACGCGCGATGGCGAGGCGTTGCTGCTCGCCGCCCGAGAGGGCAATCGGCAATGCGCGGGCGCGCTTGAGCAGGCCCACCTTATCGAGCGCCGCTTCGGCGCGGCGCTGCGCTTCGCGATGAGGGAAACCAACGATTTCCAGCGGCAGCAACACATTGGCAAGCGCACTGCGATCAAACAGCAGTTTCTGATCCTGAAACACCAAGCCGATGTTGCGCCGCAGGAAGGGCAGAGCGCGCGATGAAAGTGCACCGACGTTCTGGCCGTTCACCAGCACCGTGCCGGCCGTCGGCCGTTCGATGGCGGGAATCAGTTTGAGCAGCGTCGATTTGCCCGCCCCCGAGTGGCCGACGATGGTGACCAGTTCGCCCGCGCCGATTTCGGCGCTGACATCGGTCAGCGCCGTCATGTCGGGCGGATAGCGTTTGGAAATGCGGTCGAGCTGGATCATGAGGCCCGCACGATAGCAGATGACACTGCTTCGGCCACTTCGATGCCATCCACGCCGGCCGACAAAATGCCGCCCGCGTAACCGGCGCCTTCGCCGGCAGGATAAAGGCCCCTGACGTTGAGGCTTTGGCAATCGGCGCCGCGCGTGATGCGCAAGGGTGACGAGGTGCGCGTTTCCACGCCGGTCAGCACCGCATCGTCCAGCGCGAAGCCGCGAATCTGGCGGTCGAAGGCCGGAATGGCTTCGCGCATCGCCGCGATCACATAATCCGGCAAGGCCGTGGCAAGATCGGTCGGGCGCACGCCGGGCTGGTAGGAGGGCGCCACCTCACCCAACTGCGTACTGGGTTGGCCGGCCAGAAAATCGCCGACGCGCTGCCCCGGTGCATCGTAGTTGCCACCGCCGAGTTCAAAGGCGCGCTGCTCCCAGCGGCGCTGGAATTCGATGCCGGCCAATGGACCATCACCGCCGAAATCCGCTGGCGTGACATTCACGACCAGACCGCTGTTGGCATTCCGTTCGGCGCGCGAATACTGGCTCATGCCGTTGGTGACGACGCAGCCCGGCTCCGAAGTCGCCGCCACCACCTGTCCGCCGGGACACATGCAGAAGCTGTACACATCGCGCCCATTGCTGGCGTGATGCACCAGCTTGTAATCGGCTGCACCAAGCAGCGGATGGCCGGCAAAGTTGCCGTAGCGCGCCTTGTCGATCAGCGACTGCGGATGCTCGATGCGGAAGCCCACCGCGAACGCCTTGGCCTCCATGAACACGCCGCACCGGTACAGCATTTCAAAGGTGTCGCGCGCGCTGTGGCCGAGCGCGAGCACAACATGGTCGGCGCGAATTTCCTCGCCACTCGCCAGTACCACGCCGCGCACCTGACCCTCTTCGATGCTCAAATCCGCGACGCGCGCTTCGAAACGGATTTCACCGCCCAGCGCCTCGATCTCGGCACGCATTTTCTCGACCATGCTGACCAGCCGGAAGGTGCCAATGTGCGGCCGATTCACATAGAGAATTTCTTCCGGCGCGCCGGCCTTGACGAACTCGGTCAGCACCTTGCGGCCCAGATGGCGCCGATCCTTGATCTGGCTGTAGAGCTTGCCATCGGAGAAGGTGCCCGCCCCGCCCTCGCCGAACTGCACGTTCGATTCGGGATGCAGCGTGTGCTTGCGCCAGAGGTCCCAGGTGTCCTTGGTCCGTTCGCGCACCTTCTTGCCACGCTCCAGCACGAGGGGTTTGAAGCCGGCCTGCGCGAGGATCAGCGCGGCGAAGATGCCCGCCGGGCCGAAGCCAACGACGATGGGGCGCAGCGGCAGACTGGCGGGTGCCTGCGCCACAAACTGGTACGACATGTCCGGCGTCGGTTTGACATGGCTATCGTCCTTGAAGCGCTCAAGCACCGCCGCCTCGTCGATCACTTCAATGTCGAGGCTGTAGACGAACAGCAACGCGCTCTTCTTGCGCGCATCCGGGCTGCGCTTGTGGATACGCAACGCCAGCAGGTCAGCCGGATTGAGTTGCAGCCGTTGCAGAACGGCGGCGGTCAGTGCTTCCGGCGTATGTTCGAGCGGTAGCCGGAGTTCAGTAAGCCTGATCACTGTCCGAACAGGGCTTCCACGAACTCGCGCGCCTTGAAGGGCTGCAAGTCGTCGATGCCTTCGCCGACGCCGATGAAGCGCACCGGCTTCGGGCACTGGCGGGCAATCGCGGCCAGCACGCCGCCCTTGGCGGTGCCGTCGAGCTTGGTGACGACGAGGCCGGTGACGCCGATGGCCTTGTCAAAGGCCTTGACCTGCGCGATGGCGTTCTGGCCGATGTTGGCATCAAGCACCAGCAACACTTCATGCGGGCCACTCGGCTCGGCTTTCTGGATGACACGGCGCACCTTGGCGATTTCTTCCATCAGATTGAGCTGGGTCGGCAGGCGGCCGGCAGTGTCGGCCATCATCACGTCGATGCCGCGCGCTCTGGCAGCCGAGATGGCATCGAACACCACTGCGGCCGGATCGCCACCATCTTGCGCGATTACCGTGACGTCGTTGCGGCGGCCCCATTCGGCGAGCTGTTCGCGCGCGGCAGCACGGAAGGTATCGCCTGCCGCGAGCAACACGCCGTGGCCCTCGTTCTGGAACTGCTTGGCCAGTTTGCCGATCGACGTCGTCTTGCCTGCGCCATTGACCCCGGCAATCATCATGATGAAAGGCTTCTGGCCCTCGATCACCAGCGGTTGTTCGAGCGGCATGAGCAATTGCGTGAGCAGATCGATCAGCGCGCCGCGCAGTGCGGCCGGCGATTCGATCTTTTCCTTCTTGACCCTGGCGCGCAATTCGTCGAGCAACCATTGCGTGGCCTCGACGCCGCAGTCGGCCATCAGCAGGGTGGACTCAAGCTCTTCGAGCAGTTCGTCATCGATCCGGGCACGGGAAAACAGTTCGCCCAGCGGCGTGTTGAGTGTGGCGCGCGTGCGCGAAAGCCCTGCCTTGAGGCGATCTGTCCAAGAGGGCTTGGGGGCGTCAGGCGCGACTTGATCTTTCTTGAGGAAACCAAACATGGGGATGAGTGTCGTAGTAGGGTCACGCGCTATGATGCGCTGCGCCGATTTTAATTCAGAAGCCCACAGCCCCATGAAAAATAGACTTTTTTTCGCACTTTCGCTGTTCATTGCCGTCCTGCCAGCGCCGACATTTGCCACTGATGAAACCACCTTTGAGAAAACCCTCGCCAACGGCCTGCGCGTGATCGTCAAGGAAGACCACCGCGCGCCTACCGTCGTGCACATGGTCTGGTATCGCGCCGGGGCAATGGACGAAAAGGACGGCACCTCCGGCGTCGCGCATGTGCTGGAACACATGATGTTCAAGGGCACGAAGACGCTGAAGCCGGGTGAATTCAACCAGCGCGTGGCGGAAGCTGGCGGGCGCGACAACGCCTTTACCAGCCTCGACTACACGGCTTATTTCCAGATCGTGCCGAAGGGGGCGCTGCCCGAGATGATGCAACTGGAGGCGGACCGCATGGCCAATCTCGTGCTCTCCCCGGAGGAGTTTGCGGCGGAAATTCAGGTGGTGATGGAAGAGCGTCGTCTGCGCACCGAAGACAATCCGGAAGCACGCGTCTATGAGGGTCTCAAGGCGGCGGCCTTCATGGCCCACCCCTACCGCCGCCCCATCATCGGCTGGATGGACGACCTGAAAAGCATGACCTGGCAGGATGCGCGCGACTGGTATCGCGACTGGTATGCGCCGAACAACGCCTACGTCGTAATCGCCGGCGATGTGGATCACAAGGATGTGTTCAGACTCGCCGAGCAGACCTATGGCAAGCACAAGGCAAAACCGCTGCCCGTTCGCAAGCCACAGAACGAGCCGCAGCAGCAAGGCCTGCGCCGCATTACCGTCAAGGCCCCCGCCCAGTTGCCCTACCTGATGATGGCCTGGAAGGCACCCAAGCTGCTGGATATCGACAAGGAGCGCGAGCCGTTTGCCCTCGAAGTGCTGTCCTCACTGCTGGATGGCAACGATGCGGCACGTTTCCCGAAACGGCTGGTGCGTGGCGAGAAAATCGCGCAATCCGCGGGTGCCGGCTACGATGCCTCGGTGCGTGGCGAAACGCAATTTATCCTCGCCGGTCAGCCGGCGGCGGGCAAGACGGTCGCGGAACTGGAAGCGGCACTGCGCAACGAGATCAAGCGCATTCAGGACGAAGGCGTGACCGAGGAAGAGCTCAAGCGCGTCAAGACCCAGACCATCGCCGCGCAGGTGTACAAACGCGACTCGCTGATGGCGCAGGCGATGGAGATCGGCCATACGGAAGCGTCGGGCCTGAACTGGCGCGACATCGACAAGCTGCTCGACAAGATCCGCAGCGTCACCGCCGAGGAAGTGCAAGCCGTGGCAAAAAAATACTTCATCGACGACACGCTCACAGTCGCCGTGCTCGACCCCCAACCGATTGATGCAGCCGCGAAGAAAAAAGCCGGCTTCGCCACACGCCACTGAGCTTATTAAGGACTGCCATGCGTTTCCTGATTGCCTTGTTGTTCGTCCTGTCCGGCCATGTTCTCGCCGGCCCGCAGATTCAGCACTGGGTCGCACCGACCGGTGCGAAGGTCTATTTCGTCGAAAGCCGCAGCCTGCCGATCCTCGACGTCAACATCGACTTCGTGGCCGGTGGCGCGCGCAGCCCGGCCGACAAGGCGGGCGTCGCCAGCCTCACAGCGAGCCTGCTCGAAGCGGGTGTGACGGACATGGACGAAGAGCAGATCTCCGCCCGTCTCGTTGATCTCGGCGCCCGTCTTTCCTCCGGCTCGGATCAGGACAAGGCCAGCGTCAGCCTGCGCACCTTGTCTTCCACCGAAGAAAAATCCGGCGCCCTGGCGCTGATGCGTGCCGTCCTGTCAGCGCCGACATTTCCTGAAACCGTACTGGCGCGCGAGAAGGGCCGCACCATCGAAGCGCTGAAGGATGCCGAAACCCGCCCCGACAGCATCGTCGCCAAACGTTTCGCCGCTGCCGCTTACACGGGTCATCCCTACGGCCGTAGTGCTACGCCGGAGAGTGTGGCCCTGATTACGCGCGACGATCTGGTGCAGTTTCACAAGACCCATTACGTGGCCGGCAATGCCGTGATTTCCATCCTCGGTGATGTCTCACGCGAAGAAGCCGAAGCCATCGCCATTCAGCTCACCGAATTTCTGCCCGCCGGAAGAGAAATCGCACCGCTGCCGCCGGTCGTCCTGCCGGGACGCGACACGCTAAAGGTGGCGCATCCGGCCACCCAGTCGCACATCCGCATCGGCCTGCCCGCCATCAAGCGCGATGCCGGCCCGGACTACTTCGCCCTGCTGGTCGGCAACTACACGCTCGGTGGCGGCGGCTTCGTCTCGCGATTGATGAAGGAGGTGCGCGAGAAGCGCGGCTATGCCTACAGCGTCTATTCCACTTTCTCGCCGCGCGTGCTGCCCGGCCCCTTCGAGATCGGCCTGCAAACAAAGCGTGAGCAGGCACAGGACGCACTGAAAGTCGTTGAGCAAGTGCTGACCGAGTTCCTCGCCAAAGGCCCCACCGAGCAGGAACTCGCCGCCGCAAAGAAGAATCTCATCGACGGCCAGGCGCTGCGTATCGACAGCAACGCCAAGCTGCTCGGCTACTTGTCGCTGATCGGCTTCTACGGCCTGCCGCTCGATTATCTCGACCAGTTCCCGCGTCTGGTGGACGCCATCACGCGTGACGATGTGAAAGCCGCCTTCCAGCGCCACATCAAGCCGGAACATCTGGTGACCGTGGTCGTGGCGGCGGATTGAGTCCTCCTTGAGCAAGATTCGCATCACCGGCGGCAACTGGCGCAGCCGCCTGATCCAGGTCATCGACGCCGAAGGTCTGCGCCCCACCCCGGACCGCGTGCGTGAGACGCTGTTCAACTGGCTGGGACAGGACCTGACCGGCTGGCGCTGTCTCGACCTGTTTGCCGGCAGCGGCATCCTCGGCATCGAGTGCGCCTCGCGGGGTGCAGCAGAGGTGGTGCTGGTCGAGAAAAACTCAAAAACCATGGCGCAATTGCGGGATAACACAGCGATTTTCACCAGCGCGGCGTTGCGGCTGGAACGCATGGATGCGCTAGAATTCGCGACCGCTACGGCCCGGCAGGGACAGCCTTTCGATCTGATCCTGCTGGATCCGCCCTATCGACAAGGCTGGCTGGACAAGGTGGCGCCGCTGCTGCCCTCGCTGGCCAAGCCCGATACGCGAATTTATGCCGAGGCGGAGCAACGCATCGATTCACTGGGGGACTGGCAGACCGTGAAGCAAGGTCAGGCCGGCCAGGTTTTTTATCACTTGCTGGAACGCGCATGAACAACGGCATCGCCGTCTATCCGGGCACCTTCGACCCCTTCACGCGGGGTCATGAGGATTTGGTGCGCCGCGCCGCGCGGCTGTTTGCGCATGTCGTCGTCGGCATTGCCGAAAGCCACAGCAAGCGGCCGATCTTTCCGCTCGCAGAGCGTGTGGACATGGCCCGCGAGCTGGTCAAGGATCTGCCCAACGTCAAGATCGTCGGGTTTGACGGCCTGTTGATGGACTTCCTGCGCGAACGCAATGCGCGCGTGATTCTGCGCGGCCTGCGCGCGGTGTCCGACTTTGAGTACGAATTCCAGATGGCGGGGATGAACCGCAGCCTGCACCCCGACATCGAAACCCTGTTTTTGACGCCGGGAGAACAGTACATGTTCATCTCGGCGACAATGGTGAGAGAAATCGCAAGCCTGGGGGGCGATGTCTCGAAATTCGTGCATCCATTGGTCGCTGAAAAGCTGATCGAGAAGATGCAAAATCGTTCTTGACCCGAGAGGAAACACAATGGCCCTACTGATTACCGATGAGTGCATCAACTGCGACGTGTGCGAGCCCGAGTGCCCGAACAACGCGATTTCGCAGGGCGATGAGATCTACATCATCGATCCCGACAAGTGCACCGAGTGTGTCGGTCACTACGACACCCCCCAGTGCCGCGAAGTCTGCCCCGTCGACTGCATCCCCGAAGACCCGAATCATGTCGAGTCGAAGGATCTGCTGATGGCGAAGTTCAAGAAACTCACTGGCGGCTAATCCATTGACCGATCCGACGACCCTCGTTTTCTGGATTGCCGTTCTCCAGATCATCGCCATCGACATCCTGCTCGGTGGCGACAATGCGGTCGTCATTGCGCTGGCCTGCCGCAAGCTACCGGATGAGCAGCGTAAAAAAGGCATTTTCTGGGGCGTGGCCGGCGCCATCATCCTGCGCGTCATCCTGATCTTCTTTGCCCTGCAACTGCTTGCGGTGCCCTGGCTGAAGTTCGTCGGTGCCCTGCTGCTGTTCTGGATCGGCATCAAGCTGCTGCAACCCGAAGAGGAGGGTCACGGCGATGTCGCCGCGGCGACCACCCTCGCGGCGGCGATCAAGACCATCATCGTCGCCGATGCCGTGATGAGCCTCGATAACGTCATCGCCGTTGCCGCCGCCGCGCACGGCAGCATGGTGCTGGTGACCTTCGGCATCCTCGTCTCGATTCCCATCGTCGTCTGGGGCAGCCAATTGGTGCTCAAGCTGATGGATCGCTACCCCATCGTGATCACCGCTGGCGGTGCGCTGCTCGGCTGGATCGGCGGCGGCATGATTCCGGGCGACCCGGCGCTGGCCGATTTCTTCGCCGGCATGCCTTACGCAAAGTACGGATTGGCCATCCTCGGCGCCGTGCTCGTCATCGCCATCGGCAAGCTGCTGGCGATGAAAGCCGAAAAGGCACGCCACGCCGCGCCCGTCGATCTGCTGGCCGAACAGAAGGAGAACTGACATGGCACAGCAAAGTTGGCTCATCCCCGTCGATGGTTCCGAGGTTTCGCTCAAGCCAATCGACTGGCTAATCACGCATCGCGAGGATTGGACAACCCTGCCCGCGATTCACCTGCTCAGCGTGCAAGCACCGCTCACCGGTGACGCCAGCCGCTTCGTCAATGCCGACCAGCTCAAGGACTACCACCGCGAAGAAGGGCTGAAGGCCATGGCCGAAGCCGAGCGCCGCCTGAAAGCCGCCGGCATCGTGCCGCAGCTTCATGTCTCGGTGGGCGACAGCGCCGAAACCATCGTCGATTTCGCCGCCAGCCGCGCCTGCGACCAGATCCTCATCGGCACCCGAGGCCACACCGGCCTCGGCGGCACCCTGCTCGGCTCAGTCGCCTCCAAGGTCGCCCACAAAACGCAGCTACCGCTGCTGCTGCTCCGCTAGGCTGTTTACCGCTGACAGCGCGGGCAGTAAAAAGTCGAGCGCTGCCCCTGCCGGATCACCTTGATCGGCGCGCCACACTGCACACAAGGTTCGCCGGCCCGGCCATAGACCTTGTGCTGCACCTGAAAATCGCCCATGCCCTCCGGGCCGCAAAAGTCGCGCAGGGTGCTGCCGCCAGCCGCGATGGCGGCTTCGAGGGTTTGCTGGATGATCGGCACCAGCCGTTCCAGCCGCGCAAGGCTCACCCGGCCCGCCGGCCGACGCGGATCGATGCCGGCGTCGAACAGGCTCTCGGCCGCGTAAATGTTACCGACCCCGACGACCAAGGCGCCATCCATGATCGCCGGCTTGATGCCCACCGCCTTGCCGTGCAGGGCCTGCTGCAACCAGCGACCGGTGAATTCGGGGGTCAGCGGTTCGATGCCGAGCTTGGCAATCAGCGGATGCTGCAGCGGATCGCCTGTCAGCCAAAGGATCACGCCGAAGCGGCGCGGGTCGGTAAAGCGCAACACGCTGTTGCCAAACACGAAATCGGCATGGTCGTGTTTGGCCGGTGGTTCATTGGGGGTAGCGAAACGCAGGCTGCCCGACATGCCCAGATGGATCAGCAGATGCCCGCCATCAAAATCCAGCAACAGATACTTGCCACGGCGCTTGACCGCGACCAGCGGCCGGCCCGCCAGTTTCTTCGCCAGTCCCGCCGGCACCGGGTAGCGTAATGTCGGCGCTCGCAGGACGGCATGATCGAGCTGCCGGCCTTCGACCCGGGCGGCGATGCCGCGCCGCGTGACTTCGACCTCAGGCAGCTCGGGCATGGCGTGCTTGCAAAACTGTTAACATGCCGCCATTGTATCTACTGGCATTCTGACCATTCTGTCTAGTCGGCCCCCTGCGATGAAACCAATCCTGCCCTTCCTTTTTGCAATTCCCCTTTTCATGGCAGGGAGCGGGCTGCATGCCGCCGAACCCGCCGCAGCTGCGGATGCGTCAGAAGATAAGACTGAATCCGCAGAAGCAACGGCCTCTCTGCCCAAGATTGATCTCACGCCCAAGCTGCTCTACCAGCTCCTGCTGGCCGAAATTGCCGGGCAGCGCGGTCAGGTAGGGCAGTCCGCCCTGTTGTACCGCGAACTGGCGCGCGAAACCCGCGACCCACGCGTGGCCCGTCGTGCCACCGAGATGGCCCTGCATGGACGGCAACTGGAAGTTGCGCTGGAAGCGGCCCAGCTCTGGCAATCCCTGGAGCCGGAATCCGCCCAGGCACGCCAGACCCTGATTCGTCTGCTCGCCGCCCTCGGACGCCAGGACGACCTTGCCCGCGAGGTCGGGGCACTTTTGGCGGCCGAACCCCAGCACATCGCCCAAAATCTTTCACATCTGAACCGGCTGTTTGCCCGCATCAATGACCGCAAGGTAGCTCGCAACATCATCGAAACCGTCACCACGCCTTATCTCGCGCTCCCCGAAGCCCATTACGCGCGCGCGATTGCCGCTTTCGAAGCGCAGGACATTGCCGCTGCCCGTCAGTTGATCCAGCGCGTGCTGTCGCTCAAGCCCGATTGGGAAGCCGCCGCGCTGTTCCAGTTTCAACTGGCCGACGATCGTGCCGAGGGACTGGCGCAACTGGCCGGTTTTGTCGACCGTCAACCGCAGGCCCGTGAGGCACAACTAACCTATGCACGTGCGCTGGTGGCCGAGAAGCGCTATGCCGACGCCCGGCGCGTGTTCGATCGCCTGCTCACGCAGGATGCCGCCACACCGAATGGTGACGTGATCTTTGCCGTCGCTGTTCTGTCGCTGCAACTCAACGACACCGCCGCCGCCGAGAAGCAGTTGCTGCGCCTGATCGAAATCGGTCATGCCGAAGCCGACAAGGCACGTTTCTACCTCGGCCAGATCGCCGAGGAAGCCAAGCGCTGGGGGGATGCCCTGCACTGGTTCAATGCGGTCGGGCGTGGCGAACACTACCTCTCGGCTCGTCTGCATGGCGCCAACATTCTTGCCAAGCAAGGCAATCTTGCCGGCGCGCGCCAGCATCTGACTAACTCGGAAGCCGCCACGCCGCGCGAACGGGTGCAGCTCCTGATCGGCGAAGCGCAGATCCTGCGCGACATGGGCGATGTCGCCGCCGCCCATGGCGTGCTGGTGGCCGGCCTGACGCAGCAGCCGGAGCAGCCCGAATTGATGTACGAAGCCGCCCTGATGGCCGAAAAGCTCGGTCGCTTCGACGAACTGGAAGCTCGCCTGCGCCGCCTGATCGAACTCAAGCCCGACCATGCCCACGCCCTGAATGCACTGGGCTATTCGCTGGCCGAACGCAAGGTACGGCTGGCCGAGGCCCGCAGCCTGATTGAGCGCGCACTCGAAATCGCGCCGAACGATCCCTTCATTCTCGACAGCAAGGGCTGGGTGCAATTCCGCATGGGCGATACGGGCATGGCCCTCGAAACGCTCAATCGCGCCTTTGGCCTTCGGCCTGACCCTGAAATCGCCGCACATCTCGGCGAAGTACTCTGGTCGCTCGGCCGTCAGTCGGAAGCCCGCAGCACCTGGGACAAGGCGCGCCGCGAACATCCGGCCAACGAAGTGCTGGCCGAGACAATCAAGCGATTCCAGCCTTGATTCGTCCGCTGCTGCTCTGCCTGCTGCTGATCGCCGGCTGCGCGACGCTCCCACTTCCCCCTCGCCCAGCCACCGCTTCCATCGTCGCCTTCGCCTTCAACGGCCGACTCGCCGTGCGGCAGGGCGACACGCGCCATCACGTACGCATCGACTGGCGCCATGACGCCACGCACGACGAAATCCTGCTCACCACACCGCTGGGGCAAGGCGTTGCGGAAATCACGCGCGACGCTGGCGGGGCGCGTCTGCTGCTGGCCGACCAGCGTGAATTCACCGCCACCGATGCCGGCACGCTGGCCGAACAGGTCTTCGGCTTTCGCCTGCCGCTCGACCAGGCCGCACGCTGGCTGCTCGGTGAACCCGGCGACATCGCCCCCTGGCGTGCCACCGTGATCGAGCGTGAAAGTCAGGCACCGGATGCCCTGCCCAGCGTGATCGAACTGGAACGCGACGACATCCATGTACGGCTGAAGATCGACGAATGGAGTGAAGTGCGGTGAACTGGCATCAAGCGTGGCCCGCGCCCGCCAAGCTCAACCTGTTCCTGCATGTGGTGGGACGGCGTGCCGATGGCTACCATCTGCTGCAAACCGTCTTCCGCTTCATCGATCTTGCCGACACATTGCGCTTCGAGCCGCGCGACGATGGTCGCATCGTGCTGGCCACGCCGACGCCGGGCGTGCCTGACGAACAGAACCTGATCGTGCGTGCGGCACGTGAATTGCAAAAGATCGGCGTGACCGAAGGGAATCCCTTTTGCGGGACTGGCAAGACGGCCCTGGGCACAACCATTCACCTCGAAAAACGTATCCCGATGGGCGGCGGGCTCGGCGGCGGCAGTTCCGATGCCGCCACCACGCTGCTGGCCCTCAGCCACCTGTGGGGCCTGGGCTTGTCGCGCAAGCGCCTGCAGGCCATCGGCCTCGCGCTCGGTGCCGACGTGCCGGTATTCATCCACGGCCACAGCACCTTTGCCGAAGGCATCGGCGAGCGCTTCACCGATGTCGCAGTGCCCGTGTGCGATTACGTGCTGACCATGCCCGAAGTGCATGTGCCAACGCTCGACATCTTCCGCTCGCCCGACTTGAAGCGCGATACGCCCGCCATCCGCCCGGCCGAATGGCACGCCGGCTTCGGTCATAACGACCTCGAACCGGTCGCCTGCGCGCTGTATCCCGAAGTTGCCCGCCACCTCGACCTCCTGCGCCCCTTTGGCGATGCGCGCATGACCGGTTCTGGCGCCTGCTGCTTCGTCAGTTTTAGCGAAAGTACGGCCGCGACCAAGGCCCTCGCCACCCTGCCCAAGGGCATCCGTGCCCTGAAAATCAGCGGATTGGCAGAACATCCGCTTTGTGGATTGACATAAAACCGTAAAACCCCCTAGAATTCGCGTCCTTTCGCGCTGCAGCATTCGTGAAATTGGGGAGTCGCCAAGCTGGTTAAGGCACTGGATTTTGATTCCAGCATGCGAAGGTTCGAATCCTTCCTCCCCAGCCAGAACATTCCCGGGCAGACCCAGACCAAAACCCTGTGTCTGCCTGTTTTGTCTACGAGACGCTTATCACCAGCGATACCTTCGAGCACGCCATGGCCTACGACAGTCTGATGGTCTTTACCGGCAACGCCAACCCGAAGTTGGCCGCCGATGTTGCCAAGCGTCTTAACATTTCGCTCGGCCGTGCCACCGTGGGCCGTTTCTCGGATGGCGAGAGCAGTGTCGAACTGCTCGAAAACGTGCGCGGCAAGGATGTCTTCATCCTCCAGCCGACCTGCGCCCCGGCCAACGACAACCTGATGGAACTGATCATTCTGGCCGACGCGCTGAAGCGTGCCTCGGCCGGCCGCATCACCGCCGCCGTGCCCTACTTCGGCTATGCGCGTCAGGATCGTCGTCCGCGTTCTGCCCGCGTGCCGATCGCCGCCAAGGTGGTGGCCAACATGTTGCAGGCTTCCGGCGTGCAGCGCCTGCTGACGGTCGATCTGCACGCCGACCAGATTCAGGGCTTCTTCGACATCCCGGTCGACAACATCTACGCCACACCGATTCTGCTCGGCGACATCTGGAAGCAGCGCCACGACGACCTGATGGTTGTCTCGCCCGACGTCGGCGGCGTGCTGCGTGCCCGTGCCGCCGCCAAGCGACTCGAAACCGATCTGGCGATCATCGACAAGCGTCGTCCGCGCGCCAACGTCTCCGAAGTGATGCACATCATCGGCGATGTTGAAGGCCGCAGTTGCGTCATCATGGACGACATCGTCGATACCGCCGGCACGCTGTGCAAAGCCGCCCGTGCGCTCAAGGAGCATGGCGCCAAGAAAGTCATGGCCTATTGCACCCACGCGGTGCTCTCGGGCAGCGCCATTCCGCGCATCGCCGAATCCGATCTCGACGAACTGGTCATCACCGACACCATCCCGCTGCGCGAAGAAGCACTTGCTTGTAGCCGAATTCGTGTCGTGCCCATCGCCGGCCTGCTGGCCGAAACCATCATCCGCATCAGCAACGAAGAATCCGTTTCGTCGCTGTTCATGGAATAAGTTCTTTTAACCGTTCTGCCTGGTCGCGGGCAGGGCATTTTTGGAGTACATCATGCAATTTGAAATCAACGCTACCAAGCGCGAAGTCAAGGGATCGAGTGCGAGCCGCCGCCTTCTTCGCTCCGGCCGGGTTCCCGGCATCATCTATGGCGGCCCGACCGCCCCGCAGATGATCGAGTTCGATCACAACACGCTCTACCAGGCCCTGCGCAAGGAAGCCTTCCACGCCTCCGTGATCAACATGAACATCGACGGCGCCAAGGAAATGTGCCTGCTGCGCGACGTGCAAATGCACGCCTACAAGCTGCAGATCAAGCACGTTGACTTCCAGCGCATCGACGCCAACCACGAAATTCACCAGAAAGTGCCGCTGCACTTCGTCAACGCCGACATCGCCCCGGGTGTCAAGATCGGTGGCGGCATGGTCACGCACGTCTTCACCGAACTCGACATCAAGTGCCTGCCCAAGGATCTGCCCGAGTTCATCGAGGTTGACCTCAAGGATCTGGCCGCTGGCCAGTCGATCCATATCTCCCAGCTCAAGCTGCCGGCCGGTGTCACCGTCGTGCATCACGGCGAGGGTGATCCGGTCGTCGCGGGTGTAGTCGTGCGTGGTGGCGGTGCTGCTACCGAAGAGGAAGCCGCACCGGCCGCCGCCGAAACCCAGATCATCACCGAGAAGAAGCCGGCCGAGAAGAAGTAATTGCAATCGGCCCTGCGTCTCATTGTCGGCCTCGGTAATCCCGGGCCCGACTACTCCGAAACCCGGCACAACGCCGGGTTTTGGTTTTGTGAGCGTCTCGCGCGTGAGTTGGGCACGAGCTTCAGCCGCGAATCCCGCTTCCATGGTCTGGTTGCCAAGAGCCGTCTTGCCAACGCCGACTTTTGGTTGTTGCAACCCCAGACCTTCATGAACCGTTCCGGTCAGTCGGTGCAGGCCCTGATGCACTTTTATCGCATCGCGCCCGCCGAAATGCTGGTGGTGCATGACGAACTCGACATTCCGCCCGGCCAGTTGCGTCTCAAGTTCGGCGGCGGCCTCGGCGGCCACAATGGGCTGAAGGACATCACCAGCCATCTCGGCACGCAGGATTACTGGCGCCTGCGGATCGGCATCGGCCACCCCGGCGACCGCAATGATGTGGTCAATTACGTCCTCAAGCCCCCACGCAAAGAAGAAGCGAGCGAGATCGACGCCGCCCTCGACCGTGCCCTGCTCACCTGGCCGCTGCTGGCCAAGAGCGATTTCAACGCCGCCACCCAGCGCATCAACGCAAAGCCACAAGCAGCGGCACCAGCCAAGAAAGAAGAAGCATGAGCCTCAAATGCGGCATCGTCGGCCTGCCCAACGTCGGCAAATCCACCCTTTTCAATGCCCTGACCAAAGCCGGCATTGAAGCGAGCAATTACCCGTTCTGCACCATCGAACCGAACGTCGGTATCGTCGAAGTGCCCGATCCGCGCCTTGAAGAACTGGCCAAGATCGTCAAGCCGCAGAAGATGCAGCATGCCATCGTCGAGTTCGTCGACATCGCCGGTCTGGTGGCTGGTGCCAGCAAAGGCGAAGGCCTCGGCAACCAGTTCCTCGCCAACATCCGCGAGACCGACGCCATCGTCCATGTGGTGCGCTGCTTCGCCGACGACAACGTCATTCATGTGGCCGGCAAGGTCGATCCGCTCTCCGACATCGAAGTCATCGATACCGAATTGTGTCTGGCCGACCTTACCACCGTCGAGAAGGCGCTGAATCGCTACACCAAGCAGGCCAAGTCCGGCGGCGACAAGGAAGCCAAGCTGCTCGTCGATGTGCTGGAAAAATGTCGTGCGCAACTCGATCAGGCCAAGCCGGTACGCGCCCTCGACCTGTCGAAAGAGGAATGGAACAACCTGCGTCCGCTGTTCCTGCTGACGGCCAAGCCAGTTTTGTACGCGGCCAACGTCAAGGAAGGCGGCTTCGAGAACAACCCGCACCTCGATGTCGTCAAGGCCCACGCCGCCAAGGAAAACGCCGATGTCGTCGCCATCTGCGCCGCCATCGAAGCCGAGATTGCCGACCTGCCCGACGAAGACAAGGAAATTTTCCTCGCCGACCTCGGGCTGGAAGAGCCGGGCCTCAACCGCCTGATCCGCGCCGCCTACCACCTGCTCGGCCTGCAGACCTACTTCACCGCCGGCGTCAAGGAAGTGCGCGCCTGGACCATCCACCGCGGCGACACGGCCCCGCAAGCCGCCGGTGTGATCCACACCGACTTCGAGCGCGGCTTCATCCGCGCCCAGACCATCGCCTACGAAGACTTCATCGCCTGCAAGGGCGAACACGGCGCCAAGGAGGCGGGCAAGATGCGCGCCGAAGGCAAGGAGTATGTCGTCAAGGATGGCGACGTCCTCAACTTCCTTTTCAACGTGTAACCCCGCTGTAATCCCAGCTTAACCTGAGCTCAAACTTGTCGTAACACCGGTCTCCTACAGTGCTGCCACCACAGCACACAAAGGAGACCGGCCATGGAAAACCGGAACGAAGTACAAGTGGTTGCGGCAGAGCGCCGTGCCCGTCCCAAGCTGCACGTCACGCTGGCGTCCAGCCCCTCGGAAATCCTCGAAGCCCAAAAACTGCGCTGGCGTGTGTTTGCCGATGAACTCGGCGCCCGCCTGCCCTCACGCACGCCCGGCGTCGATCGTGACCTTTACGATCCCTATTGCGAGCACCTGATCGTCCGCGACGAGGCGAATGGCCGCATCGTCGGCACCTATCGCATCCTGCCGCCGCAGGCCGCCCGCAAGGTCGGTGGCTACTATTCCGAAACCGAATTCGACCTGACGCGCCTCGCACACCTGCGCGAACGCATCGTCGAAATCGGCCGCTCGTGCATCGATGCCGACTATCGCACCGGCGCGACGATTGCTCTGTTGTGGTCGGGCCTCGCGCGCTACATGCAGGAAAACCACCACGAATACCTGATCGGCTGCGCGAGCATCGGCATGGGCGATGGCGGCCACAACGCGGTCGGCATCTACCATGCGCTCCAGCCGCACCTGGCGCCGCTGGAATATCACGTCTTCCCGCGCTATGCCCTGCCGCTCGACAAGATCGAAGCGGCGGCAAAACCGGAAGTGCCGCCCCTGCTGAAGGGCTACATGCGCGCCGGTGCATGGATTTGCGGCGAACCGGCCTGGGACCCCGACTTCAACACGGCCGACCTGATGATCCTGATGCCGATGACGCGCGTCGATGCGCGCTACGCGAAGCACTTCGTCGAGCGGCAAGCCTGAGTACCTTGTTCATCGAACTGCGCGCGGCCTTCCGGCTGGCGCGCGTCGGGCTGCATCTGTTGTGGGCCATCGCGACAGTGGCCGTGGTTTTTCCGTGGGCCAGCCCCGCGCTCCGGCGCACCCTCAAGCAGCGCTGGTCGCGCCAGCTCGTCGGCATGCTTGGCATAAAAGTCGGCGTTGGCGGGACGACGCCGATTCCCCCGGGGCTACTGGTCTGCAACCACATCTCCTGGCTCGACATCTATGTCATCAACGCGCTGGCACCGGCCGCCTTTGTCTCGAAGGATGACGTCAAGGACTGGCCGCTGATCGGCTGGCTGTGCCAGCACACGGAAACGATCTTTCTCGAACGCGGCTCACGCGCCGCCGCGCAGCGCACGCGCGAGACGATGGTCGCGCAACTGACCAGCGGCACCCATGTGGCCTTGTTCCCGGAGGGCACGACCAGCGCCGGCGATCGGCTGCTGCCGTTCCACGGTGCGCTGTTCCAGAGTGCCATCGACGCCCGCGTGCCGGTCGTGCCGCTTGCCCTGCGCTACCTCGATGCAGACGGCCAACCCAGTCGCGCACCGGCCTACGATGGCGATATCACGCTACTGCAATGTATGCGCGCCATCGCGCGCGCCAGCGGCTTGTCGGTTCAGGTGTGCGTCCTGGCCCCACTCGATAGTTCAAACGTCGACCGGCGCCATCTCGCCGCGCACTGCCACCATGCCATTGCCTGGCATCTCGGCCACGCGTCGCTGATTACTCCCAGCCCGATGGACGTGCCGACTGCGCACAGGGCATCTGAAATACCCGCCGATCCTCAAGTCGCACTGCCGTAAGCTGGCCGCCCCACAGGCAGCCCGAATCGAGCGCCAGCAGCTTGTCAGTCTGGTACAGCCCCAGGGCCGACCAATGCCCGCAGACAATCGGGTGATCGGCACTGCGCCGCCCCGGCGCCTCGAACCAGGGCACACAATCCTTGGGGCCGCGCTCCGGTGGCCCCTTGGCACCCGGCGCGCGAAATTCCATCGCCCCCGTATTGGTGACAAAGCGCATGCGCGTCATCGCATTGACCACCACACGCAGCCGATCCCAACCGGCCAGATCGTCGCGCCAGGCATTCGGCTCCGAACCCCACATATTGGCCAGAAACTTCAGATAATCCGGCGCCAGCAGGGCCGCCGTCACCTCGTTGGACAAAGCCTGCGCCTGCGCCACGTCCCAGGCCGGCAGCAGGCCCGCATGGACCATGCCCCAATTGCCCTGGAGATGAAACAGGGGCAGGCCACGCAACCAGTACAACAGCTCGTCACAATCCTTGGCAGCGAGAATCGCCGTCAGCGTATCTTCCTTGTTGGCCTTGCCGTGGCCGGCGGCCTGCATGATGAGGTGCAGATCGTGGTTGCCCAGTACCGTGACCGCAGCATCTTCCAGACTGCGGACGAAGCGTAAGACTTCCAGCGATTGCGGCCCGCGATTGACCAGATCGCCGACAAACCAGAGACGATCCGCCGCCGGGTCGAAATCGAGATAGTCGAGCAGGCGCGCCAGCGGATCGTAGCAGCCCTGCAGGTCGCCAATGGCGTAGGTGGCCATCAGACGCCCATCCCGGCGATGACGGTTTGTGCCGTCACGCCATCCACGCGCACGCGCTTGGCGCGCGAGGTTTGTCCACTCACCAGTTCAACGGCCGTCTTGCCAACGCCGACTTTTGCGGCGACAAAGGCCAGCAGCGCTTCATTCGCCTTGCCATCGACAGGTGGTGCCGCAAGACGGATTTTCAGCGCCTCCCCATGTAGGCCGACCACCTCGGTCTTTTTCGCACCGGGCTGGATATGCAGGTTGAGGATCACGTCACCGCCGTCCATGCGCAGCCAGGCTGTCATGGCAGCAGCAGGGAGACCGGCTGCAGATTGGCCAGCACGATCAGCGCCACCTGCAACAACAGAATCACCACGAGCGGCGATAAGTCCAGACCACCGAGCGGTGGTAACAGGCGCCGGGCCGGCTGCAGCAGCGGGCGGGAAAGCGCATCGAACAACGGCCCCACGGGGGAATAGGGATTGATCCACGACAGCAGCGCGGCAATGATCACCACACCCATCAGCAGATAGATGAACATGCGCAGCACCGCCAGCGCAGCCATCCAAGCCACGCCGAGAATCGCGCCGGGCGTCAGCAGCACCAGACCGGTGAGGCCGGCCATGATGCCCAGAAAGACGATCTGCACCAACCAGGCGGCCAACATGCTGGCCAGGTCGGCGCCAAACAGGCCGGGGATGAAGCGCCGCAGGGGCAGGACGGCCCAGTCGGTCACCGTCAGAATGAACTGGCCGACGGGATTGCGGAACGGCGCCCGCGCCCACTGCATCCAGACGCGTGCAAGCAATGCGACCGCGAGGATATCGGCAGCGGTACCCAGTAAGAGGGAAATAATTTGTGCCAGCATCAGTCTTGTCCCCTCAGTCGCTGCCCAGTAGGTCGCAGAGCTCACGGCCGCGCGCAGCCGCAGCCGCGACGCCGTGGCCGATTGAGGTCGCCACGCGCAGCGAGGCGAAGGTATCGAGCGCAGCGGCCGTCGTGCCGCCCTTCGAGGTCACCCGGGCGCGTAGTTCGGTCACGGGCTCGTCACTCGTTGCGGCCAGTTGGGCCGCGCCGACAAAGGTTTCAATGGCCAGCAAGCGCGCGGTTTCCTCCGGCAGGCCGAGCGAGGCCCCGGCGCTTTGCAGTGCCTCGATGAAATAGAACACATAAGCCGGGCCGCTACCGGAGACGGCAGTTACTGCATCCATCAGGCTTTCGTCCTCAATCCACAGCGTCTTGCCCACGGCGGAGAGAATTTTCTCGGCCGTTTCGCGCCCTTCCAGATCGACGCTCGGGTCGGCATACAGGCCGGTGATGCCGGCGCCGATCAGGGCCGGGGTGTTCGGCATGGAGCGAATTAATCGGGTATGGCCGCCCAACCAGCGGCCCATATCGGCAAGGCGCAGACCGGCGGCAATGCTGATGACCAACTGTTGCGTCAATTTTCTGGCCGCCGGAGCAATCGCCTCTTTCATCAGCTGCGGCTTGACCGCCAGCACGATGACATCGCAGTTGAGTGCGGCGGCATCGATGGCCGGTGTGCAACGCACACCAAAGGTGTCGGTCAGGCGTTCTCTGGCTTCTTCAAAGGGCTCGACCACCTGCAGGCCGGCCATCGAGAAGCCCTGCTTCTTGAGGCCGCCAATCAGCGCAGTGGCCATGTTGCCACCGCCGATAAACGTAATCTTCATGTGCTGTTCCGTTCTCCGAAAATGGCCGTGCCCACCCGCACGATGGTCGCGCCCTCCATTATGGCGGCTTCGAGGTCGTGCGACATGCCCATCGAGAGTGTATCGAGCGGCAGGCCTTCTGCATTGAGTGCATCGTACAAGGTCCGCATTTCACCGAAGTGCCGTCTCGCCAGCGCCGACATCTCATCGACGCTCGGCTCAGGAATCGCCATCAGGCCGCGTAATCTGAGTCGGGGCAAGGCAGCAACAGCATGGCACAGGGCTGGCGCCTCATCCAACGTGCAACCGCTTTTGCTGGCCTCGCCGCTGACATTCACCTCGACACAGACATTCAATGGCGGCAGATGCGCAGGCCGTTGCGCCGACAGGCGTTCGGCAATTTTGAGACGCTCAATCGAGTGCACCCACGCAAAGTTCTCGGCCACGGGGCGGGTCTTGTTGCTTTGCAGGGGGCCAATGAAATGCCACTCCAGCATCAGCCCGGCCAGCGCGGCCATCTTGGGCAGGGCTTCCTGCACATAGCTTTCACCAAAGGCGCGCTGCCCAGCCCCGGCCGCCGTACGAACGGCAGATTCAGGCCAGGTTTTCGACACGGCCAGCAGGCACACGGTAGCAGGATCGCGCCCGGCCTGAGCGCAGGCGGCGGCGATGCGCTGTATTACGGCTTGCAGGTTGGCGGGAATTGTTGTCATATAGCGGCTTCGAGTATACCCGGCCAAACCTTCTGGAGCCCCGCATGGACATCACCGAACTGCTTGCTTTCGTCGTCAAGAACAAGGCCTCCGACTTGCACCTGTCATCCGGCCTGCCACCGATGATCCGCGTGCATGGCGACATCCGCCGCATCAACCTGCCGGCCATGGAGCACAAGGATGTCCATAGCATGATCTATGACATCATGAACGACGGCCAGCGCAAGGTCTACGAAGACACTTTCGAATGCGACTTCTCCTTCGCCGTGCCGGGACTTGCGCGATTCCGGGTCAATGCCTATGTGCAAAACCGCGGCGCCGCGGCGGTATTGCGGACGATTCCCTCCAAGGTGCTGTCGCTCGAACAGTTGAATGCGCCGAAGATTTTCAAGGAAATCGCCGACCAGCCGCGTGGCATCGTGCTGGTGACCGGCCCGACCGGCTCAGGCAAATCCACGACGCTCGCGGCGATGGTCGACCACAAAAACGATACTGAATACGGCCATATCCTCACCGTTGAGGATCCAATCGAATTCGTCCATGAATCGAAGAAGTGTCTGGTTAACCAGCGTGAAGTCGGCCCGCATACCAAATCCTTCAACAACGCACTGCGCTCGGCCCTGCGTGAAGACCCGGACGTGATCCTGGTTGGCGAAATGCGCGACCTTGAAACCATCCGCCTCGCGCTATCCGGCGCCGAAACCGGCCACCTTGTTTTCGGTACGCTGCACACCTCGTCGGCCGCCAAGACCATCGACCGGATCGTCGACGTGTTCCCGGCAGCCGAGAAGGAGATGATCCGTGCAATGCTGTCTGAATCATTGAAGGCCGTCATTTCGCAAACGCTGCTGAAGACCAAGGACGGCAGCGGTCGCGTCGCCGCTCACGAGATCATGATCGGCACACCCGCCATCCGCAACCTGATCCGCGAAAACAAGATCGCGCAGATGTATTCGTCGATCCAGACCGGTCAGCAGTACGGCATGCAAACACTCGACCAGAATCTGCAGGATCTCGTCAAGCGCAACATCGTGTCATCCGCCGAAGCGCGCAGCAAGGCGGCCAACAAAGACGCCTTCCCAGGCTAATTTCACCGAGTTTTGACAGGATTGCATCATGGAAAGAGACGAAGCACTCAAGTTCATGCACCAACTGCTGGCGATGATGATCCAGAAGAAGGGTTCCGACCTCTTCATCACCGCCGGCTTTCCGCCCGCAATGAAGGTGGACGGCAAGATGACGCCGGTGACCGCGCAGCCGCTGACCGCGCAGCACACCATCGAACTCGCCCGCGCCGTGATGAACGACAAGCAGGCCGCCGAGTTCGAGGCCAGCAAGGAATGCAACTTCGCCATCAGTCCGGCGGGCATCGGTCGCTTCCGGGTCAATGCCTTCGTCCAGCAAAGCCGCACCGGCCTGATCCTGCGCACCATCACGACGACGATTCCGAAATTCGAGGACCTCGGTTTGCCGCCGGTGCTCAAGGATGTGGTGATGACCAAGCGCGGCCTCGTGCTGTTCGTCGGCGGCACCGGCTCCGGCAAGTCGACCTCGATGGCCGCGATGATCGGCTACCGCAACGAGAACAGCTACGGCCACATCATCACCATCGAAGACCCGGTCGAATACGTGCATGAGCACAAGAACTGCGTGATCACCCAGCGCGAGGTGGGTGTGGACACCGAGTCGTGGGAAGCCGCGCTGAAGAACACCCTGCGGCAGGCGCCCGACGTTATCCTGATCGGCGAAATTCGCGATCGGGAGGTCATGGAACACGCCATCGCTTTTGCCGAAACCGGCCACTTGGCGCTGGGCACACTGCACGCCAACAACTCCAACCAGGCGATGGATCGCATCATCAACTTCTTCCCTGAGGAACGCCGGCCACAGTTGCTGATGGACTTGTCCCTCAACCTCAAAGCCGTCGTTTCGCAGCGCCTGATTCCACTAAAAGAGGGCAAGGGCCGCGCCGCTGCCATCGAGATTCTGCTCAACTCGCCGCTGATTTCCGACCTGATCGGCAAGGGCGAGGTGCATGGCATCAAGGAGATCATGAAGAAGTCACGCGAGCTCGGTATGCAGACTTTCGACCAGGCACTGTTCGATCTCCACGAAGCCGGCAAGATCAGCTACGAGGATGCCCTGCGCTTCGCTGACTCGATGAACGAAGTGCGGCTGATGATCAAGCTGCACGGCAAGGAAACGGCGGACAAGGACCTCTCCGGGGGCATCCAGCACCTCGACATTGTGTAACCCGCCATCCCCCGGCTCCGGCTCAATTCGCTGCTTCAATCAGATCGCGGTGCTTGAGTGCTTCGGCAATCACGCCGCGTAGCTGAATCGGGGCCCAGGGTTTGCCGACAAAGTAATAAACGCCGGCCTGATTGATCGCGTCAACCAAAACCTTCGCATCGGCATGCCCTGACATGAGGATGCTGACGCAACAGGGACATTCCATGTGGATGCGATTGAGGAGGCGGATGCCATCCATGCCAGGCATCTTGTAGTCGGAAATCACCAAATCGGGGCATTTTTTTGCCGCCATCATCAACGCCAGCTCCGGCTCCGAGCACTGGGTGATCTCGAAAAAAGCGCGCGCACTATTGGTGGCTTTCCCCTGCATCGACACCTCACGCTCCAGCGCATTCAGCTGTGCCGGCTCATCATCGACCAGAAAAATACGGTAAGGTTGGGACAGTGGATTGCGCGGTTGACGAGAACTACCGGCGGCTTTTTTGAACAGGGTGCGCTGCTTCAAGGCCAGCGCGGTACGGGCCTTGAGGTCGTATTCCTGCCATGGCTTGGAGACCACCTGATCCACCTGTGCAGTATTGATGGCGGCAATCGCGCCATTCATGTCCAGCAGGCCGGTCAGCAGGATGCGCACCATGTCCGGTTGTACTTTGCGCAGCTGCTGAAGCAGGGTAATGCCATTCATGCCCTTCATGCGGTAATCGACAATCGCGGCATCAAAATAGCCGTCCGCTTCAGCCACACGCTGCAGTGCGGTCTCGGCTGAAGTAAAACTCTCGATCTCGATACCGTCGTCGCCCAAATCGGGCTTGCGCAGCAATTCGCGGCGCAGGGCATTCAAGACTGCAGGATCATCATCAACGAGGAGGACGCGACACAACATGGTGGCCTCAGCCCGCTTGTGGTGTTTTGTCGCGGTGCTGCCCGGCCACCATGTCGAAGCCGTAAAGCCGGCATTCGAGCGGGCCGTTCCACAGCGGAATCTTGCGCTTCGGCTTGAGGCCGATGCGCTTGGGCAGATTGGCGTCGGCTGAGAGGAACCAGCAGGTCCAACCCGCAAAGCGCTGTTTTAGGGCATCACCGAGCTTCGGATAAAAAGCCGCCAACGCTTCCGCTTCGCCCAGGCGTTCACCATAGGGTGGGTTGGTGACAAGAAAACCGTTGGCTGCGGGCGAATCAATGTCCAGCAGATCGGCATGGCGAATCTCGATCAGGTCGTCGAGGCCGGCATGCGCGAGGTTCTGCTGCGCCCGCGCGACCGCATCGTCGTCATTGTCGCTACCCCAGATCGCCAATCGGTCTACCATCACGCGCTGCTCGGCCGCTTCCATGCACAGCCGCTTCCATAGCGCCGGATCGTAGTCGGTGAGGCGCGTGAAACCGAAATCCTTCATGTCACGCGCCAGCCCCGGCGCATCGCCGAGCGCGATGCCGGCGGCTTCGAGCAGGAAGGTACCGGAACCGCACATCGGATCGAGCAAGGGTTGCGCGGGTGTCCAGCCGGTCAGGCGCAGAATCCCGGCGGCGAGGTTTTCCTTGAGCGGCGCCGCCACCTTGGCGATCTTCTGGCCGCGCATCCACAGCGGCTCACCCGAGGTATCGACGTACAGCGTCGCCTTGCCGTCAGCGAGGAAGAGGTGGATGCGCACATCCGGTGCAGCTGTGTTGACATCCGGTCGTCGGCCGACATCGGCGCGGAAACGGTCGCATACGGCATCCTTGGTTTTCAGTGTGATGTATTCAAGGCTCTTGAACGGCGCCCGGACAGCCGTGACATAAACGCGAATGCTGCGCGACACATCGAAGCATTGCGACCAGGCCACATCGTAGGTCAGCCGATAAATATCCTGCTCATTCGAAAAGTCGGCGCTGGCCAGACGGCGCAAGACGCGCGTGGCAATGCGCGAATGCAGGTTGAGTCGATACCCGACCTCCTTGTTGCCGACAAAGCCAACGCCGCCGTGCGTCGACGCAATCTCCTGCCCACCGGCAGCCGTAATGTCTTCGGCCAGCAATGCTTCCAGCCCGCGCGGGCAGGTGGCAAACCAGTGTTGTAACTGGGCAGATTCGTTGCGCCGGATGACGCGGCGGGCGGGTTTTGGATCGTTCAAAATGGCTTCACCACGACAAGGATGACAACCGCCAGCAGGAAAAATACCGGCACTTCGTTGAACACGCGGAACCAGACATGTGAACGCTGGTTCGTACCGGCGACAAAGGACTTGAGCACGCTGGCGCAGTAAAGGTGAAATACCACCAGGCCGGCCACCAGCGTGGTCTTGGCGTGCAGCCAGCCGCCGGTGAAGTCGTAGCCGAACCACAGCCACAGGCCGGTGATGACCGCCAGTGCGCCAATCGGCGTCACAAACTTGTAAAGCTTCTTCGACATCAGTAGCAGGCGCTCACGTTCCGCTGCGCTGTCAGCCGGCACCATCGCCAGATTGACGAAAATGCGCGGCAGGTAGAACAGGCCGGCAAACCAACTGACAACAAAAAAGATATGGAAGGATTTCAGCCAGAGCATGATGGTTTCCTGAGAGCAGCGCCGATGCCATCATCGACAGTGGGGTAACGCAGTTTCAGTTTCAGTTCGCGCTTCATGCGCGTGTTGACCAGCCGGCGCGACTCGCCCATGAAGGAGAGCAGCATCGGCGAGAGCATCGTCCTGACCTCGGCAAGTGTCGCACGCGGCGGACGCGGCAGGCCAAAGGCATCGGCCAGCTTGTCGAACCAGTCGCCCATGCGGATGTCCGAGTCATCGCTGATGTTGTAGGCACGGTTCGCGCGGCCACACTCCAATGCGGTGACGCAGGCGTGCGCGAGATCGTCGGCATGGATGTGATTGGTATAGCTGTCTTCATTCGCCACCAGCACCGGATCGCCACGGCGGATGCGCTCCAGTGGCAGTCGCTCGGTGGCATAGATACCTGGCGCACGCAGGATGCTCACGCGCATCCCCCAGCGGCAAGCGGTATGGCGCAACAGGCTTTCCGCCGCAACGCGACGCCGTGCGCGTGCGGACGTTGCCGCCAGCGGCCGCGTTTCCGGCACGCTTGCGCCGCCACAGTCGCCATAGACGCCACTGGTACTGATGTAGGTCAGGCTGCGTGGTAGACTTCGCGACCTTCCGAGCGTTGCCAGCAGGCGCTTTGTACGCGGGTCGCCCGTACCTTCACTCGGTGGCGGCGCACTGTGCAAAACGGCCTGCGCCAACCCGCGCAAGCGGGGCAGCGTCGCCGGCTGATCGAGATCGCCAACGATCTGCGTGACGCCGACGGCCGACAGTGCCGGATCGGCCGACCGCACCAGCGCATAAACGCGCCAGCGGCGGGTCAGGGCAGGCAGGGCACGACGCACGACATCACCGCAACCCACGATCAACAACCTTCTCAGCAATCTTCTTTTTTTCACCGGACGATTATCGCATGGCCTATCAAGTCACCCTCCAACCCAGCGGCCACCAGTTCCAGGTGGCAGACGACAAGACCCTGCTCGAAGCCGGGCTGGATGCCGGTTTCAATCTGCCCTACGGTTGCAAAAACGGCGCCTGTGGCGCCTGCAAGGGTAAGGTGCTGGCCGGCACGATCGATCATGGCGCCGCGCAAGATCACGCCTTGACGGCTGCGGAGCGCACCGCCGGCATGGCCCTGTTCTGCTGCGCCAAACCCACTTCGGACGTCACGCTCGACGTACGCGAAATCAGCGCCGCCCGCGATATCCCCGTGAAGATTCTGCCCTGCCGCGTGCAGTCGCTGGAACTGGCGGCGCCCGATGTGATGATCCTCAAGCTCAAGCTGCCGACCAACGAACGCATGCAGTTTCTGGCCGGTCAGTATGTCGAATTTCTGCTCGCCGACAACAAGCGCCGCGCCTTCTCGCTGGCCAATGCGCCGCATGCCGACGATCTGCTGGAGATTCATGTGCGGCGCGTTGCCGGCGGCAATTTCACCGAGCACGTCTTCACCACGATGAAGCTGAAAGACATCCTGCGCATCGAAGGGCCGCTTGGCACCTTCTTCCTGCGCGAAGATTCGCAGAAGCCGATCATCCTCGTCGCCGGTGGTACCGGTTTCGCGCCGATCAAGGGCCTGATCGAGCATGCCCTGCACATCGGCATCCAGCGCCCGATGAAGCTCTACTGGGGCGCCAAGGATCGCGCCGGTCTTTACATGAACAGTCAGGCCGAACGCTGGGCCGCCGAGAACGGCATTCCGTTTGTCCCCGTGCTATCGGAGCCGGAGGCAGGCTGGACCGGCCGCACCGGCCTCGTGCATGAAGCGGTGCTGGCCGATCATACCGATTTGTCCGCTTATCAAGCCTATGTCTGTGGCGCACCGGTGATGTGCGAAGCCGCGCTGAAGGACTTCACCGCCAAGGGACTGCCGAAGGACGAGTTTTTTGCGGATGTGTTCTCGTACGCGCCGAGATAACGCCGTCCCGCGAGCGCCGACTTTTTATTCGCCTAGATAAGCCGCCCGCACACGCGGGTCGGCCAGCAAGTTAGCCGCCGTATCGGCCAACGTGATCTTACCGCTCTCCATCACATAGCCGCGCGTGCAGGTGTGCAGTGCGAGCCGGGCATTCTGCTCGACCAGCAAAATAGTGACGCCCTGCGTTGCTACGGTGCGGATGACCTCAAAAACTTTTTCCACCATCAGCGGTGCAAGGCCCATTGAGGGCTCATCGAGCAACAGCAGTTTCGGCCGGCCCATCAGCGCACGGCCGATGGCGAGCATCTGCTGCTCGCCGCCCGAGAGGGTGCCGGCCACCTGTTCGGCGCGCTCCTTGAGGCGCGGCAGCATCGCGTAGATGCGGTCGAGGTCGTGCTTGATCTCCGCCCTGTCGTTGCGGTGGTAGGCGCCCATGGCGAGATTTTCGGCCACCGTCAGACGGGCGAATACGCCGCGACCTTCGGGCACCAGCGCCAGCCCACGACCAATCAGCGCATGGCTGGGCAGTTGATCGAGGCGTTCCTGGCGGTAATGAATTTCTCCCGATGCGTCAATCATGCGCGCGAGGGCTTTTAGCGTCGAGGTCTTGCCGGCGCCATTGGCACCGATCAGGCAGACCAGTTCGCCTTCTTCAACTGCGAAGGAAATTCCCTTGACGGCCGCAATGCCGCCGTAATGCACTTCAAGGCTGACTGCTTCAAGCAGCGCGTAGGGCTGGCTAGTCATTCGCACCGCCGCCGAGATAGGCTTCGACCACCTTGGGATCGCGCTGCACGATGGCCGGCACATCTTCCGCAATTTTCTCGCCGTAGTCGAGCACCGCCACGCGGTCGCACAGGCCCATGATGAGCTTGACGTCGTGCTCGATCAGCAACACCGTCAGGCCATCGGCACGCAGACCCTCAATCAGCTGGCGCAGGGCGACAGTTTCGGTGGCGTTCATGCCGGCGGCGGGTTCGTCCAGTGCCAGCAGTTTCGGCTCGGTCGCCAGTGCGCGGGCAATTTCGAGGCGGCGCTGATCGCCGTAGGAAAGGTGTTTGGCGAGTGCACCGGCACGATGCGCGATGCCCACGTAATGCAGCAACTCATCGGCACGACGCTTGATCGCTGCCTCTTCCTCACGCTGGGCGCGAGTGCGGAAGATCGCGCCGAACACGCCGGCTTGCGTCCTGACGTGACGCCCGACCATGACATTTTCGAGCGCCGTCATGTTGCCGAACAGTCGGATGTTCTGGAAAGTGCGCGCGATGCCGGCCTGCGCCACCACGTACGGACTGCCCAGTTCCAGCGGCTGGCCGGCGAACAGCACATCACCCGTATCGCGGGTGTAAAGCCCCGTCAGCACATTGAAGAAGGTGGTCTTGCCGGCGCCGTTGGGGCCGATCAGGCCGTAGATTTCCTTTTCGCGGATGGTCAGCGAGACATCCTTGAGGGCCTGCACGCCGCCAAAACGTTTGCCGATGGCGCGGGCCTCCAGTAGCACCGCGCTCATGGCTTCTGCCCCATCTCGCGCTTGTGGCGCGACTCGGGCCACAGGCCGGCAGGACGGAAGCGCATGGTCAGTACCAGCGCGATGCCGAACACCAGCATGCGCAGCACCTCGGGTTCGACCAGCATCCGGCCGAACAAGGCCATCTGCAATGGCTCGACGGAATAACGCAGGAACTCGGGCACGAAGGAGAGCAGCAGCGCACCGGCGATGACGCCCCAGACATTGCCCATGCCGCCCAGCACGACCATCGCCAGCACCATGATCGACTCGTTGAGGATGAAGCTCTCGGGGCTGACGAAACCCTGCATGGCGGCGAACATGCCGCCGGCGACGCCGCCGAAGCTCGCGCCCATGGCGAAGGCCAGCAGCTTGACGTTACGCGTGTTGATGCCGGCTGCCTTGGCAGCCACCTCATCCTCGCGAATCGCTACCCAGGCGCGACCGATACGCGACTTCTGCAGCCGCAGATTGACGACGATCACCAGCAGGAGCAGCAACAGTAGCACGTAGTAATACTTGGCCGGCCCGGTGATGCTCAGGCCAAACAGCGTATCGGTGGCCGAGAAATTGACGCTGCCGACCGAGAGGCCGTCGATACGCGTGATGCCCTTCGGCCCGTTGGTGATGTTGAACGGCGAGGACAGATTGTTCATGAAGATACGCACGATCTCGCCGAAACCCAGTGTGACAATGGCGAGGTAGTCGCCGCGCAGCCGTAATGTCGGCGCTCCCAGGACGGCACCCGCGACGCAGGCCACCAGTGCGCCAATCGGCAGGATCACCCAGAACGGCAGGTGCAGGTTGAAATGCGGCGAAGCCAGCAGGGCATAGACGTAGGCGCCCACGGCATAGAAGGCGATGTAGCCCAGATCGAGCAGGCCGGCCATGCCGACGACAATATTGAGGCCGAGCGAGAGGAAGACGAACAGAATGGCGAGGTTGGCAATCCGCACCCAGGCGGTGCCGACCTGCGTCAGCACCAGCGGCAGGGCCAGCAGGGCGATGGCAATCAGCGCGATGCCGACAATCTTCCGGTTCACGCCCGCTCCGATACGCGTTCGCCAAGCAACCCCGAGGGACGAAACACCAGCACGAGGATCAGCACCAGGAAGGCGAACACATCCTGATAATTACTGCCAAACAGGATGGCGTGACCATCGGCTTCGCAACGTTCGGCCAGCATGCCACCCACCAGCGGCCAGCGGCACAGGTCCGTCAGATCGCCGATGTAGCCGGTGCCCAGTGCCTCGACCAGCCCGAGCACGATGCCGCCGAGCATTGCGCCGGCGAGATTGCCGATGCCGCCCAGCACGGCGGCGGAGAAGGCCTTCAAGCCCAGCGTAAAGCCCATGGTGTAGTGGGCGATGCCGTAGTAGGTGCCCACCATCACGCCGGCAATCGCGCCAAGGCCGGCACCGATGACGAAGGTGGCAGCAATCACGCGGTTGGCATCGACGCCCATCAGCGCAGCGACCCGTACATCCTCGGCGGTGGCGCGGATGGCGATGCCGAAGCGGGTGCGGTATACGAACCAGGTCAGCCCGGCCATCAGGACGACCGACATCAGGATGATGGCAATCTGCACGGTGCTGATCGCCGCCCCGCCAATGGCAAAGCTGGCGTTTTCCATGATTTGCGGAAAAGCGCGCGGATCGCGGCCCCAGATCAGCAGCGCCAGATGTTGCAGGATGATCGACATGCCGATCGCCGTAATCAACGGCGCCAGTCGCGGCGCGTGGCGCAGCGGGCGATAGGCAACGCGTTCCAGTGTATAGCCGATGGCCATGCAGACGGGGACCGCCGCCAGCACACCCAGCAGCACGATCAGGGCGGGTGGCAGCGGCAGCCCCAGGCCGACCACCGCCATGATGACGGTGAACGCGGTCATGGCGCCAATCATCACCACTTCACCGTGCGCGAAGTTGATCAGCTGGATGACCCCGTAAACCATCGTGTAGCCAAGCGCGACAATGGCATAGACGCTGCCCGTGGTCAGGCCGTTGATGATTTGTTGCAGGAAGATGTCCACGGCGGCGGATATTACCTTGTTAATAGTCTATCCATGCAAAAACGGCACCCCCGGGTTGCCCTGGGGGTGCCGTTGCGTGTTGCTGGCGACGATTACTGCTTGGCGGGTGCCGGTGCAGGAGCGGCAGCTGGTGCTGCCTCGACCGATTTAGCCGGTTCAGCGGCAGCCGGCGCGGGTGCCGACAGGGCCGCATACTCATCCAGCGTCAGCGACTTGCCACCCTTGATGATGGCAAGCGGGCTGATCTTGCCTTCCTTCATCGTGAAGATGGTCATTTCGGCGTCCTTGCGGTCGCCCTTCTCGTCAAATTGGATATTGCCCGAAGCGCCGTTGTAATCGATCGCCTGCAGCGCCGGCAGGTACTTGGCCGGGTCCGCCGAATCGGCTTTCTGGATCGCCGCAATCAGCAGTTTGGTCGAATCGTAGGTAAAAGGGGCGTAGAGAATCGGGTCGATGTTGTACTTGGCCTTGTAAGCTTCGAGGAACTTGGCACCGGCAGCCTGCACCGGGATACCGGCTTGCGAGCAGACCAGATTCTCGGCGGCGGCGCCGGCCAGCTCGGCCATCTTGTCGGTACAGGCACCATCGCCGAAGGAGAACACGGCACCGATTTTGAGCTCACGGGCCTGCTTGAGCAGCGGGCCGCCGGTGGCGTCCATGCCGCCGTAGAACACGGCATCCGGCTTCTTGCCCTTGATCTTGGTCAGCACGGCCTTCCAGTCGGCTGTCTTGTCGGTACCCTTCTCGCGCGGCAGCACTTTGACGCCAGCGGCCTTGAGGGTCTTCTCGACCTCGTTGGCCAGACCTTCACCGTAAGCGGTGGCATCATCAATGATCGCGACAGTCTTCAGCTTGGTCGTTGTTGCCACCAGATAATTGGCAATGGCGGGGCCCTGCTGGTCATCCCGACCGACGACGCGGAACACGCCCTTAAAGCCCTGCTCGGTCAGTGCCGGGTTGGTGGCGGAACCGGAGATCATCGGCAGGCCCGCCTGGTTGTAGATGGCGGAAGCGGGGATGGTGGTGCCGGAGTTGAGGTGACCAACGATACCGACGACCTTCGCATCGACGAGTTTCTGGGCAACCGTGTTGCCAACTTTCGGGTCGGACTGGTCGTCTTCAGCAACAATTTCAAACTTGACCGGCTTGCCGCCGATCTGTACACCGGCCGCGTTGGCCTCATCAACGGCCAGACGGGCACCGTTCTCATTGTCCTTGCCGAGGTGAGCGATACCGCCGGTCAATGGCGCCACATGGCCAATCTTGACGATCACCGGCTGCGGCGGGGCGGGCGGCGCCTGTACGACGGGCGCCGGCGGGGGTTCTTCCTTGCCACAGCCCATCATGAGCACGGCGGCAGCGACAGACACGGAAACGAGCTTGATCGTAGGACGCATTGAGGACTCCAATAACAGGTTGGGGGTTGTGGGTTTGATTGACTGGATGGAAGACGAAATATTCCCGAGAGTCCCCCATCTGTCAAGCGGGGAGCATACACACTTTCCCCCCGTCATTTTTTCTGGCGCTTGCCAGCAGGATTGAAGGGCGCTTATGATGCCGCCCCTCGGTACCCAGATAATCATGACCAAACAACTGATCATTGCAGAAAAGCCTTCCGTCGCCCAGGACATCGCCCGGGCGCTGGGCGGGTTCACCCGCGAGGGCGACTATTTCGAGAGCGAGCAGTACGTGCTCAGCTCCGCCGTCGGCCATTTGCTTGAGCTGGCGGTGCCCGAGGAATACGAGGTCAAGCGCGGCAAGTGGACCTTCACCCATCTGCCGGTGATTCCGCCACGCTTCACGCTCAATCCGATCGACAAGACGGCCGATCGTCTGCGCCTGCTGACGCGCCTGATCAAGCGCAAGGACGTCACCGGTCTGGTGAACGCCTGTGACGCGGGACGCGAGGGTGAACTGATTTTCCGCTACGTCGTCCAGCACGCGCTGACCGAAAAAACCGCCAAGCCGATTCGCCGCCTGTGGCTGCAATCGATGACGGCCACTGCCATCAAGGATGGCTTCGCCCATCTACGCAGCGACGAAGAAATGCTGCCGCTGGCCGACGCCGCGCGTTGCCGCTCCGAGGCCGACTGGCTGATCGGCATCAACGGCACGCGCGCCATGACGGCCTTCAACTCGCAGGAAGGCGGCTTCTACAAGACCACCGTCGGCCGCGTACAGACGCCGACGCTGGCCATCCTCGTCGAGCGCGAGAAGACTATCCGCGCCTTCCAGTCCAAGGACTACTGGGAAGTCGAGGCCGAATTCCAAGCCGTTGCCGGCACTTATCGCGGCAAGTGGTTCGATGAGAAGTTCAAGAAGTCCGAGGACGAGCACGCCAAGGCTGAACGCCTGTGGGACGTCAAGTCCGCCGAAGCGCTACGCAAGAAGTGTCTCGGCAAGCATGGCGAAGTCACGGAAGAGGCCACCCCCAAGACCGAAGCCTGCCCGCTGCTCTACGACCTGACCTCGCTGCAGCGCGACGCCAACGGCCGCTTCGGCTTCTCGGCGCGCAACACGCTGGCGATTGCGCAAGCCCTCTACGAGCGCCACAAGGTCCTGACCTATCCGCGAACCGACTCGCGCTACCTGCCCGAGGACATGATCGGCCCGGCCAAGGACACTTTGCGTGCGCTGACCGATTCGCCCCTCGGCAAGCACGCCACCACCGTCCTCGACAACGGTTGGGTGCATCCGACCAAGCGCATTTTCAATAATGCCAAGGTAAGCGATCACTTCGCCATCATTCCCACCGGCACGGCGCCGAAGAACCTGTCCGAGCCGGAACAGAAGCTCTACGACCTGGTCGTCAAGCGCTTCATCGCCATCTTCTTCCCGTCTGCCGAATACCTCGTCACCACGCGCATCACCCGAGTCGAGCAAGAGCCGTTCAAGACTGTCGGCAAGGTACTGGTCACGCCCGGCTGGCTGGCCGTCTATGGCAAAGAAGCACAAGGCGACGAAGAGAATCCCAACCTGCCGCTGCTGGAAAAGAAGGAACGCGTCTGGGCCAACGACGTCGAAGTCAAAGCCAACGCCACCAAGCCGCCGCCACGCTTCAACGAAGCGACGCTGCTGTCGGCGATGGAAGGTGCCGGCAAGCTGGTGGACGATGAAGAACTGCGCGAAGCCATGTCCGAACGCGGCCTCGGCACGCCAGCCACCCGTGCCGCCACCATCGAAGGCCTGATTGCCGAGGAATACCTGCACCGCAACGGCCGCGAACTGCAACCGACGGCCAAGGCCTTCAATCTGTTTTTCGCGCTCGAACAGCTCAAGGTGGACGAGATCCGTTCGCCGGAACTGACCGGCCTGTGGGAGTGGAAGCTGCGCGAGATGGAGCATGGACGCCTCAAGCGCGAGGAGTTCATGGCCCACATCACCGAGCAAACGCAGGCGATGGTCGAGCACATCAAGACCGGCGAGTTTGCCGATGCCGATTTCGGCACGCTCAAGACCCCCTGCCCGAAGTGCGGCGGGGCAATCCACGAAACCTACCGCCACTTCAAGTGCGACCAGTGCGACTACAAGCTGTGGAAGGTCGTCGCCAGCCGCCAGTGGGAGCCGGAAGAAATGGATCAGCTGCTGCGTGAGCGCCAGATCGGCCCGCTGCAGGGCTTCCGCAGCAAGATGGGGCGTGCCTTCGCCGCCGTCATCAAGCTCAACGACGAGCATGCGCCGAGTTTCGACTTTGGCAACGACGAGGACAACGCCGAGGAAGTGGATTTCAGCGGTCAGGCACCGCTCGGCACCTGCCCGAAATGTGCCGCACGCGTTTTCGAGCAGCCGATGAACTACCTCTGCGAGAAAGCCACCGGCGCTGCCAAGACCTGCGACTTCCGCTCCGGCAAGGTGATCCTGCAACAGGAAATTTCGGTTGCCGAAATGCAGAAGCTGCTCGAAACCGGCAAGACCAGCCTGCTCAAGGGCTTCGTCTCCAACCGCACCCGCAAGAAGTTTTCCGCCTATCTGGTGCGTGGCGCCGACGGCAAGGTCGGTTTCGAGTTCGAGCAGCGCGCGGCCAAGGTGCCAAAAGCCAAGGCAGAGGCAAAAATCGGCGATGGCGGGACGGCTGCGCCGGCGGCTAAAAAGCCTGCAGCAAAGAAACCTGCCGCAAAAAAGGCTGCGCCCAAGAAGAAATCTTGATCAGGGCTGTGCCCAGAAGCGGTTGATGTCGGTCAGCCCCCAAGTGGCCGCATCTTCGCGGCCGACAATCTTCTCGGCGCCCTGTTTTGACAGGTCGATCACTTCCGGCGGAATGTAAGCCTTCGACTTGGTCGAGAAGAACACCTTGACCAGCGGCGCCAGCAGGGATTTCTGCGACTGCTCGATGACCACGCCGAGTCGGCCGGACGCCAGCCTGACCAGCGAGCCGGTCGGGTAAATGCCGATACTCTTGACGAAAGCCTGGAAGACGCGTTCGTCGAAGTGGCCCTTCGACCATTCCGTCATCTTGCGAATCGACTCGGCCGGGTCCCAGCCGTCCTTGTAGGGACGGTTTGAGGTGATCGCGTCATAGACATCGCAAATCGCGCCCATCTTGGCAAACAGGCTGATCTCATCACCTTTCAGACCCTTGGGATAGCCGGAGCCATCGACCTTTTCATGGTGATGCAGGCAGACATCGAGCGACACCTCGCCCGCGCCACCGCCCTCCACCAGCAAACGATGGCCTTCGACCGGATGGCTTTTGATCACACGGAATTCCGCTTCCGTGAGCTTGCCGGGCTTGTTGAGGACTTCCATCGGCATCAGCGCCTTGCCCAGATCGTGCAGCAGGCCGGCCATGCCGGCGGCGCGCGTGGCCTGGTCATCCAGGCTGAGCTGGCGCGAAAGGGCTACCATCAGGGCGCAAACAGCAACTGAATGCATGTAGGTGTAATCGTCTGCCGAACGCAGGCGGGCGAGGCTGATCAGCGCACCGGGGTTGCGCATCACCGAACTGGAAATCTCGTCGACCAGCGCACCGGCGGCCTCGTGGTCAACGGCCTTGCCCATGCGCGCCTCCTGAAACATGGAGACCACGGCTTCCTTCGACTTGGCGCAGATTTTGGCGGCGCGCTTGACTTCATCGGCCATCGAAACCCGTGCCTCGACTGGCTTGGGCGGCGCAATCTGCTCCAGCACCTCGTCGATTTCCGCCTCGGCCTCCTGCTTGGTCTCACCCACGACATCGACGCCTTTCTTGACGTCGATCCACAGTTCCTTGATGCCGCAGGTCTGAATGGTCTTGAGGTCGGCCGCCTCCTTGAGGATGAAGTTTTCGCGCCAGAAGGGGTGGTCCATCCACGAGCCGCAGAACTCCTGAATATGCATGCCCAGCGTGAGTTGCGTGACGGCAATTTTTTTCAGCATGCTAGACTCGACGGCCCTTAAAAGTGTGTCGCAACATGGACTTGTATTCGCTATTCAGTGCGCTGCTGCTCGGCATCGTGGAAGGGCTCACGGAATTTTTACCCATTTCGAGTACCGGTCACCTGATTCTAGCCGGAGACCTGCTCGGCTTTAACGACGAACGCGGCAAACTGTTTGAAATTGTCATACAGTCCGGCGCCATCCTGGCGGTGGTCTGGGAATACCGCCGCCGCTTTGCCGATGTTCTGCATGGGCTGCCGCACGACCCGGTCGCCCGCCGCTTTGTCGCCAACCTCGCCATTGCCTTCCTGCCCCTGGCCGTGCTCGGCCTGCTGTTCGGCAAACTCATCAAGGCCACCCTGTTCGCGCCGGTGCCGGTCGCCATCGCCTTCATCGTCGGCGCCTTCATCATTCTCTGGGCCGAGAAGCGCGAACACACCATCACCATCCACACGGTCGACGACATTGGCCCCTGGGATGCCCTCAAGCTCGGCCTCGCCCAGGCCTGCGCGCTGATTCCCGGCACCTCGCGCTCCGGCGCCACCATCATCGGTGGCCTGTTCTTCGGCCTCTCGCGCAAGGCGGCCACCGAGTTTTCCTTCTTCCTCGCCGTGCCCACACTGGGCGCTGCCACGGTCTATCAGCTTTACAAGGAACGTCACCTGCTGGCCTGGGACGATCTCGGCATGTGGGTGATCGGTTTTGTATCCGCCTTCGTCTCGGCCTTCCTCTGCGTGCGCTGGCTGCTACGCTACATCTCGTCGCACGACTTCACCTTCTTTGCCTGGTATCGCATCGTCTTCGGCATCGTCGTGCTCGCCACCTGGCAACTCGGACTGGTGAATTGGACCGCCCACTGATCGTCTATCTGCACGGCTTCACCAGTGGGCCGCAGTCACGCAAGGTGCAAGCGCTGGCGACACGCATGACGCAGCACGGGTTAGCCGACCGGCTGATCTGTCCGCAACTAAAAGCCTCACCCGCCGAGTCGATCGAGCTGATCGAGGACCTGCTGCAAAATGTCGGCGCTGGCGAGACGGCAACCTTGGTGGGCTCCTCCCTCGGCGGCTACTACGCCACATGGCTTGCCGAGAAACATGCGCTGAAGGCGGTACTGGTCAATCCGGCCGTCGTTGCCGCCATCGAACTCGAACGCTACCTCGGCCCGCAGACCTGGCTCTACAGCGGCGAGTCCTTCGACTTCACCCGCCAGCACATCGCCGAACTGCGCGCGCTGGAAGTGCCGACACTGACCGACCCTTCACGCTACTGGCTGCTGGCCGAAGAAGGCGACGAAACGCTCGACTATCGTCAAGCCGTCGCCCGTTACGCCGGTGCAAAACAAACCGTGCTGCCCGGGGGCGATCACAGCTTCACGCGCTGGGATGATTTTCTCGACGCCATACTGAAGTTTGCAGGCTTGGCATGAGTACCCAGCGCGACGGCACTCCTACGAGCACGCACGAAGGCGTGCTGGCCGCGCTGAGTGCCTACATCATCTGGGGGCTGGTGCCAATCTTCTTCAAGCAACTGAGCCATGTACCGGCGCTCGAAATCATCGCCCATCGCGTCGTCTGGTCGCTGCTGCTGGTCGGCGGATTTCTCGCGGCACGTGGTGCGCTCGGTCCAGTCTGGCGCCACGCCACCCACCCGCAAACCCTTGCCCATGCCGCCCTCGCCGCCGCGTTGGTGATGAGCAACTGGCTGATCTTCGTCTGGGCGGTCAACGCCGACCGCATTCTGGAAACCAGTCTCGGCTACTTCATCACGCCGCTGGTCAGCATCGTGCTGGGTGTCGTGGTCCTGCACGAGCGCCTGCGCCCGCGCCAGTGGGCGGCCGTGTCGCTCGCCGTCGTCGGCGTCACGCTCGAAACCTGGCGCCTCGGCAACCTGCCGTGGGTATCGCTGGGGCTTGCCGCCACCTTCGGCAGCTACGGCCTGCTGCGCAAGCAACTACCCGTCGATGCCGCCGGCGGCCTGTTTCTGGAAACCGCCTGCGCGACGCCCTTCGCGCTGATCTACCTGCTCTGGCTGAGTAGTGCCGGCAGTTTCGGGCTGCAAACCACGGCCGATGCCCTCCTCATCGCCTCGGGCGCGGTAACCGCCATTCCCTTGCTGCTCTTCGCTATCGGCGCCCGGCGCCTGCCGATGGCCACGATGGGCTTTCTGCAATACACCGCCCCGTCGATTTCCTTTCTGGTCGCCATCCTGTTTTACGGCGAGCCCATGAACGCCACCCGCCTCTTGGCCTTCGCCGCCATCTGGACGGGGTTGGCGCTCTATACGGCGGATATGCTGCTGCGTCGGGGCGTCACAGACCGGCCGTTATAATCCGCCCCCCTTCCCTGCCTCCCGCTTCCCCATGAATGTCCTCTTCGAAGAGGATGGCGCCTTCAAGACCGGCACCATCATCGCCGACAATGATTCGTCCCTGCAGGTCGATACCGCCAGCGGCAAGCGCATCAAGCTGAAAGCGGCAAACGTGCTGCTGCGCTTTACCGCGCCCGGTCCGACCGAACTGCTCAAGCTGGCCGAAACGGATGCGGAAGGTATCGACACCGAGTTTCTCTGGGAAGTGTGCAGCGAGGCCGAGTTCGGTTTCGAGGAACTGGCCGCCGAGTATGCCGGCCACAAGCCGACCCCGGTCGAAGCGACCGCCGTGCTGCTGCGTCTGCAATCCGCCCCGATCTATTTCCACCGCAAGGGCAAGGGCCGCTTCCGCAAGGCACCGCCGGAAATCCTGCAAGCCGCCTTGGCCGGGCAGGAGAAGAAACGCCAGCAGGCATTGACGATCGAACGCATGGCTGGCGAACTGCAAGCCGGGCAGTTGCCGCCCGAGCTGGTACCGCTGCTCACCGAACTGCTCTACAAGCCGGATCGCAATCGGCCGGAAACCAAGGCGCTCGAAGCCGCCTGTGCCGCCACCGGCGAAAGCCCGGAGGTGTTGTTGCAGCGCTGCGGCGCGCTGCCCGACAGCCACGCCTTCCACCTCGGCCGCTTCCTCTTCGAACACTTCAAGGGCGGTACGGATTTCCCCGCTTATGCCGACGCGGTCGATCCGGCCGATCTGCCAGTCGCGGACGTTCAGGCCTTCTCGATCGACGACGCGCACACCACCGAAATCGACGATGCATTTTCGCTCGTCGTGCAGGCCGATGGCCGCCTGCGCGTAGGCATCCACATCGCCGCGCCCGGCCTCGGCTTCGGGCCGGAGTCGGATCTCGGCAAGATCGCGCGCCAGCGCTTGTCGACGGTCTATATGCCCGGCCGCAAGATCACCATGCTGCCCGAGCCGGTTATCGCCAGCCATACGCTGGAAGCGGGCCAGACCGTACCGGCGCTGTCGCTCTACCTCGATGTCGCCGCCGACCTGCGCGTGCTCGGTCACGAGACAAAGCTCGAAGCGGTTCCGGTCGTCGCCAACCTGCGCCACCACGACATCGAGCCGGTGTTCAACGCCGAAACACTCGCCGATGCCAATGGCTTGTCCGAGTTTCCGTTCAGCACTGAACTCAAGCGCCTGTGGGAACTGGCCACCGTGCTGGAAGCGGGCCGTGGTCAGCAAAGCCAGCAGAACCGCAAGGACTACAACTTCCGCGTCGACTGGGACACTGTCACGCCGCAGGGGGCCGGGCGCGTGATCATCGAGGAGCGACCGCGCGGCAGTCCGCTCGACACGCTGGTGGCCGAGCTGATGATCGTCGCCAACGCCACCTGGGGCGCCCTGTTGCGCGATGCGAAAATTCCTGCGATGTATCGTGCGCAAACCGCCGGCAAGGCGCGCATGACCACCGTTGCCACGCCGCATGAAGGGCTGGGCGTCGAGTGCTACGCCTGGTCGACCTCACCGTTGCGGCGCTTTGCCGACCTCGCCAACCAGTGGCAGCTGATCGCCCACCTGCGCGGCGACAAGCCAGCCTACCCGCCCAAGTCGGCCGACCTGATGGCCGCGCTGCGCGATTTCGAACTCACCTACGCGAGCTACGCCGAGTTCCAGCGTGGCATGGAGCGTTACTGGTGCCTGCGCTATCTGGCGCAGGAAGGCATCACCGAAACCACCGCACAGGTGTTGAAGGAAAACATCGTGCGCCTCGATGCCATCCCGCTGGTCACCAAGGCCAACGGCTTGCCCACGCTGGAGCGCGGCGCGCGCGTCAAACTGGCCGTCTCCGCCATCGATCTGCTGGCGGCGGAAGCCAGCATGGGATTCATCGAATTGCTGGGTGCGGACAGCCCTGATGCGGCTTTAGCAACTGAAGAGGAAGCGACAGGCGGGGAGTAAAATTTTGGCTATGCCTGTCACCCTGGCTTGGCCTGCCCCGCTTGCTGCGATGGACCCGCCGCGACGCCACCTGACCGTGGCGCTCGGTGTTTCGCTGTTCCTGCACGCCATCCTGCTGTCGATCCACTTCAAGCTGCCCGAGAAGCTCGACAACGCACGCCAACAGGCGCTCGATGTCATCCTCGTCAACAGCAAGCACGCCGCCAAGCCCACCAAGGCACAGGCCAAGGCGCAAGCCAACCTCGATGGCGGCGGCAATGTCGCCGAAAACCGGCGTGCCAAAACCCCACTGCCAGCCACCAACGATGCGCAGGCCGGTAACGATGTCACTTTTTCACAGCAGCGCGTCTCGCAACTCGAAGCGCAACAGCGCGATGTGCTGACGCAACTGCAATCGGAACGCAAAACCAAGGTTGATGCCGACCGCACCCCGACGCCGGACGCGCCGGTTTCAGGTCGTGATTTAGCCAGCCGCGCGATGATGCTGGCGCGGCTTGAAGCTGAAATCGCGCGCGATATCGACGACTATAACCAGCGGCCGAAACGGCGTTTCGTCGGCGCACGTGTCGAGGAATATCGTTTTGCGCAGTATGTCGAGGACTGGCGCCAGAAAGTCGAGCGCATCGGCAACCTCAACTACCCGGATTCGGCGCGCGGCAAGCTCTACGGCAGTCTGGTGCTAACGGTGGCGATCAAGAAGAGCGGCGAACTCGAACGCGTCGAGCTCAACCGTTCTTCCGGCCACAAGGTGCTCGATGAGTCCGCCATGCGCATCGTCAAGCTGGCAGCGCCCTACGCCAGCTTCCCCGAAGCCTTGCGGCGTGACACCGATATTCTTGAAATCACCCGGACCTGGACGTTTACCGGGGCCGACCAACTGCGGTCAAACTGACCGAAGAAAGCGATTCCCAATGGCGCATTCCGCCGACGACACCAGCATGGCCCTGTTCTGCGATTTCGAAAACATCGCGCTGGGCGTGCGCGATGCCCAGTACGAAAAATTCGACATCAAGCCCGTCCTCGAACGCCTGCTGCTGAAAGGCAGCATCGTCGTCAAGAAAGCCTACTGCGACTGGGATCGCTACAAAAGCTACAAGGCGGTGATGCACGAGGCCAACTTCGAGCTGATCGAAATTCCGCACGTGCGCCAGTCAGGCAAGAATTCCGCCGACATCCGCATGGTCGTCGACGCACTCGACCTCTGCTACACCAAAACGCACGTCAATACCTTCGTCATCATCAGCGGCGATTCGGATTTCTCACCCCTCGTTTCCAAGCTGCGCGAGAACGCCAAGCGCGTCATCGGCGTCGGCGTCAAGCAATCCACTTCCGACCTGCTGATCGCCAACTGCGACGAATTCATCTACATCGACGATCTGGTGAGAAAACGCCAGCGCGACAACAGCGAACGCCAGAATCGCAAGCCGACGGAAACGGCCGATCCGCAGGAACAGGAAGCCCGCCGCATCAAGGGCCTCGACATGGCCGTCTCCACGCTGGAAGCCATGCTCGAGGATCGCAGCGACGACGAGCGCGTCTGGGCCTCGGTGCTCAAGGAAGCGATCAAGCGCCGCAACCCCGGCTTCAACGAAAACTACTTCGGCTACCGCACCCTCGGCGCGATGCTTGAAGACGCCCACAAGCGCGGCCTGCTCGAATTCGGCCGCGAGAACAACAGCGCCTATGTGAAGCGGCGTAGCGCGGGAGCGGTCAGCATCACTACCGAACCGGAAGCGCCTGATGCCGTCCGACCAGCGCCGACATTTGAGGAAGCCGCTGCCACGCCCACCAAAGCACCACGGTCCCGCTCACGCAGCCGCAAGCCCAAGGCAGAAACAGTACCGGCCCCACTTCCAGCCCCAGCATCCGTGCCTGTCGCTGAGGCAGCGCCCGCCGATAAGCCCGCCCGCAAACCCCGCACGCCGCGTACCCCGCGCAAGAAGAAAACAGAAGCCGCCGATGCCTGACCGCTACGCCGTCTTCGGCAACCCCATCTCGCACAGCAAGTCGCCACGCATCCATGCGCTGTTTGCCGCCCAGACGCAGCAGGACATGAGCTATGACGCGATCCTCGCCCCACTGGATGGTTTTGCCACGGCGATCAACAATTTCATGGCCGCCGGCGGACGTGGCGCCAACGTCACCGTGCCCTTCAAGGAAGAAGCCTTCAAGCTCGCCACCACCCTGACAGCGCGCGCCCAGGCCGCCTGTGCCGTCAACACCCTGAGCTTCCATGAAGGCGCCATCAGCGGCGACAACACCGACGGCGCCGGACTGGTGCGCGATCTCAAGTCCAACCTGGGCTTCGATCTGGCGGCCAAACGCATCCTGCTGCTGGGCGCCGGTGGCGCGGCACGTGGCGTGATCCTGCCGCTGCTTGAGGAGAAACCCGCGACGCTGATCATTGCCAATCGCACTGAAGAAAAGGCCTTTCGCCTCGCGCTCGAATTTGCCGGCCGTGCCGACACGCTGCCCGAAGCCTGCGGCTTCGCCCAACTGGCCGGCCAGAGCTTCGATCTCGTCATCAACGCCACCTCCACGGGCCTCAGCGACATCGCCCTGCCCCTGCCGCCCCACCTGTTTGTCGCACGCGGCCTCGCTTACGAAATGGTCTATGGCCGCGAAACGCCCTTCATGAAACAGGCTCGCGCTGCTGGTTGCCGTGTGGCCGATGGCCTCGGCATGCTGGTCGAACAGGCAGCCGAAGCCTTCTTCACCTGGCGCGGCGTGCGGCCGGTCAGCGTGCCCGTGTTGGCGGCGTTACGCTGATCCAAAGAAAACCTCGGGCGTTATGGGAAGTTAGGACTTGGCTGGCCAGGCAATCTGCACCTGCCGATGCTGCATAACGCAGTCGCGGAGGTAGAGATTGATCAGGCTCTGATAAGGAACCCCGGCATCTGCCGCCATGCCTTTGAAGTAGGTAACAACGTCTTCGGACAGGCGCATCGTCACTGGCTTCTTGAGCTTGGATGCGTAGGGGTTCCGGCGCGATTTCATCTTGGAAAGGTCGTATTCGGCTTTCATGTCATTTCGCTTCCGTAAAAAGTACTTTCACGCTTGGTGGCCTTGCGAGCGGAAATGATACGAATCGTGTTCCCTGCATCCCGTTCGCAGTGACAGACAAGAAGCAGTCTTGCTCCCGTGCTCATGCCCAGCAACAAGAAGCGCTCCTCGTCACCTGAATGATCATCATCGAAGAACTGGACGGCATACTCATCATAGAAAACGGACTGTGCTTCCTCAAAGGAAACACCGTGTTTTCTGGCGTTGGCCGCAGCCTTGGTTGAGTCCCACTCGAACTTAATCATACGTACAGTGTATTTAAGAAATGACGTATGTCAAGGGAGCTGGCTAACGTAGAAGTCACCGGCGCTGCGCGGCTTTATCGCGCAGCGCCGGTGTTGATGGATGGGTTGGGCCTCTGCTCACTCATAGTGAGTCCACATACGCAGGACACGAACCGTTTTCTCTTTGGTAAAGACCTCGTACACAATGCGGTGCTGAATATTGATACGGCGAGAGTACGCGCCAGCAAGATCGCCGACTAACTTTTCGAAGGGAGGTGGATTTCGAAACGGGTCGTCGGCAAGAACCGCGAGCAGTTCTTGTGCCTTTTGTTTAAGTCCACTTGCAGCAAGCTTCTTTGCATCCTTCATTGCTTGCTTGGCATAAACAACTTCCCAATTCACCACTTAAGCGCCTTCGAACTTTTTGCGAGGGGCTCAGCCATACCTGCTTTGATGGACTCGCGCATGCCAGGCACGGCCAGTAGGTACAAGGTTTCCTGAATTGCGCTCCAATCTTCTGCGGATAGCAGCACGGCATTGCTGCGTTTTCCGGAAATAATGATTGGCTCATGAGACTCAACTGTTTGATCAATGAGCCGGTACAGGTTTGCGCGAGCTTCACTGGCGGTAAGTGTGTTCATTTCGTGCCCCTTCAAAGAAGCCTAAATGGTACGCTAAACCGTACGTGTGTCAAGCAGCTATGCGAGCGCTTCAAGAGGCCCAACGTGCTAGCTCAGGGGCGCGTAGCCGGCCTGCCGGCGAAGCGTCCCTCTGGAGCGGTGGGTTAGGCTTACTTAATGGCCGCAGTGTATACATAGGAATCACGCGTTGAATTTGTGTAGCTTCCGACGATTTGATCTGCATCCGGCGAAACACGAACCACACCAACTGAAGTACCCCCCATTGCCCCCAGCTTCTTGAAGCCACCGGACTGCGAATATAGGAATACGTGGTTACGGTACTTCTGCCAATAAAAGTCGAGAGATGCAAAATAGGTTCCGACTATTAAGCCTTGCTTGGATACGCCGGTTGCGAAAGTAATCTTACGGTTAACTGAACTCAGACTTTTTGCTCTATCTCGGCGCGAATATTGAAAAGCATAGCCACTTCCGTTGGGCACCTGGACATTTCCAACAATCACTGCACCATCGGCCGAGACACCGCGCGCAAAGGCAGACTCTCCACCCATAGCGCCTAGATCTTCAAACCCATGCGCTTCGGAGTACATGAAGGCATGGTAGATCGGCTTCTTTTCCGGCGTTGTCGAATGTAGAAAGCTTCCAACAACTACCGAACCGTCAGCGGACGCAGCATAGGGAGTTATTGAAGTTCTGCCGAGCGTACCAAGGTCCTGAATCCCACCTGACCGTGTATGTCGGAAAAGCCGACTTCCTTCGTCTTTGACAAAGAAGCTGCCCCAGATCACAGCCCCGTCAGCGGAGATACATAGGTTGTTTATATTTTTAGCAAGCTGCCCAAGATTCTCGATCCCGCCTGTTTTGCTATAGCGGAATACATGCCATGTTTCGAATCGATCTTTGTCCTGGCTGAACATTCCGACGACCACTGACGCGTCGCTCGATACGTCGCTTATGCGAACTGATGCTGGCATTCCACCAACTGCGGAAATCTTGGACGAAATGTTGATTGTGTTAGCCAACCGAACGTCGGTATCCGCAATGACTGGCAAAGCCAGTACCACGCAAAGACAAGGCACAATCCATAGGAATCTTCTTGTCCGTCGCATGAGCGTAAGTCTAACGTGGAGGTCACCGGCGCTGCGCGGCTTTATCGCGCAGCGTCCGGTGGACCGCAGGGTTAGCCACGCTCCCCACCCACAGTAATGCTGCTTATGAATGCCTCCACATCGTCTACGGGGGGCGATTTAATTGCTTTCAATAAGGCTACAGCAGACCATAGGAAGGTTATGAACGCTCCGAGCATGAAGAAAGCTTTCCAACTAGCGCCAGAAACACCAAAAGCATCAGCGAATGTATTCGTCAATAGCGACAACAGCAATGACGCGAACAAACCGACCGGCGCAATCCAGGCACCTTTCAATTCCCTTTTCTTGATATGTTCGGCATAAGCAAGGCGCAATTTGTCGGAGCTAATGACAACTAAATCTTGACCGAGTACCTTGATAAGACTTGTCTTGTTTCGTACGTCATTCAGCAATTGCTCGTTATTTGATGTCGCTCCATTCGTGCCCGAAGCCCCCTCTGGCCTGTTGATTTCTTTATTAGGATCCTCGTTGAAGTCATTGTCGTCTGGCATGTTTATGCCTCCGAATACTTCTTGAAGCGCTTGGAGTCAAAGTGAAAAATGACAAAGTCGCCATCGTCATCAATGAATCCGGCTACTAGGTTCAGCGGCTCACGAAAATAGGCGGACCCAGAACTTTTTTCAGTGTCAAATATTGGCGTAGGAATTTGCTCGATAACTATGACTGGAACATTGTATGGGGGCATTTTTTTATTTTGCAGCCCCTCTTTCCAAACCAGTAAGTCGCCAGACCTGAACGGCTCCTGTTCGGCCGTGTACGCTGCGTGTAGTGCAGATAACTTGGAAACGATGCTGTCCTTGTCCACCACCGTTCGCCGACCTCTTTCGATAAGTAACGCTTTGATTAGGTCGGCTTTAGAAATATCGCTAAGTTCGTCGCTCACTTACTTCTCTCCTTATGTGCGTGAATAGAGGGGCTAACGTTTGAAATCACAGGCGCTGCGCGGCTTCATCGCGCAGCGTCCGGTGGATTGATGGGTTGGGCGGCGCTTCCGCCCGCCTGCAACTTTGCCAGCAGTGCATTGAAGTCAAGCGCAGGACTTGCCAGTGACTGTGCCGCGTATTGGCCTTCGCAGGCAAGTTTGAGCTGATCCTCTGGCACCTGTCCGAATTGGTTTTTGAGACCAGAAGTCATTAAGTCGGACAAACGAACGAGCTGTGCCGTTGCTTCAGACTCGGATAAACCACGCCGCTTCATTAAACCAGCCGTTGATAGCTGACGAATTTGGCGCACTGCTGGAGCGTTCTTGGCATTCCAGTTCGAGATTGCCGAGACAAGAGCTTCAACCGAAGAGGGAGAACTTAACTTACATCGTTCAATAAGTACGACGTGAACAGTGTCGTAGTCAACCAACGCTAATTGAAGCCCACGCGATACGGGATCGTTCGGCCCGGCCGTGGCAAAACTTGCAAAAGACACACATGCAAGAACAGCGAAGAATTTAAGTTTGAGCATAGTTGTCAGTGATGCCAAATGAGAAGCCCAACGTGCAAGCTCAGGGGCGCGAGCCAGCGAAGCTGGCGAAGCGTCCCTCTGGAGCGGGAGGTTAGGGGGCATTTTTCTTGTTGAGAATAACTATAAAAAAATACAGAGCCCCGAATATGAGTAGGGCATTTAGTGCGCCAGCAAAGAGCGCAACAGATACATGCTCGCAGGTTGAGTAGCGGGCACAGCCCAAAGAAGAAGAAACCAAGCCACCTATCGACATGCTAGGAAATGTTAGTAATACCAACACCAGCCCGGGTATGAGCCCACTATTGTCAGAGACACCAACACTGGTTTCGTACCAGACAAGCACAATGACTACCAGCACAAAGTACGCTGCCGAGACAGCGTGAGGAATATGAGCACGAGAGATCATCATGCGCCCTAACGTTTAAGGTGACCGGCGCTGCGCGGCTTCATCGCGCAGCGTCCAGAGAGCGAAGCGAACGGGGTCGACCGCAGGGTTAGGGGGCATAGTTATTCAGCAATCGTTGTAGATGCCAAGATTGTTCGTGCTCTCTCTCGGTACATTTCTAAATTTGGCGAATAACGACGACCAACGGAAAACTGGATCACCCAGGCAGTATTTGTCTTCACGTCATGAGCGAGCATCGCTTCTAGTGCAAACCGCCCGTTTGGACCCGTAGCGTCGAACGACACAAGCCTCGCCTCGCGACCGGAAATCTTTGTGCGGATGGTTGATTCTCTACCTTGAGTAACGCCGGGAAATCGTCTCGCATTTTCCAGGGCACCTTTGGCTGCGCTATCTAAGTCGAACTCGGCGTTCTGACGATACTGAGTTTGGATAATTGTCACTTCTGTAATATCACCGGAAGCCCCGGCTGAGAAAGCGCGAACTCCCAAAATCTCCTGGCGAATTTGTTCTTGCAGTATTCCTACAACGGCCTTCTCAATGTCCGGTCGAGCGCGAAATGGAGCGTCGTACTTCATATTGAGGCCGGCAACGCCTTGAGCCGCGGCATTCCCTGCCGAGATAGCTAACGCAAGAAGAAAGGTAGCCAGCAGTACACGCATGTCTTGCCCCCTAACGTTGAAGTTCAGGGGCGGTGCGCGGCTTTATCGCGCAGCGTCCCCTGCAACGACGGGTTGGGGGTGGCGCGATGAAACTGCTGATGGTTTTGAAGTCGGTCGATATGCAATGGGAGGCGCTGAGAGCAAGCAGCGACGAACAGCAGCGCAGGGGTTTGAACATGATGATTCGGTACATGCGGCGGTCAGGACTTTGGTTTGACGATCTCGCGCTGGTAACTGCCAAACTTACTGGCCTGACGCATAAGGTCTTCAATCGGCCGCGTGTAACTCCTCGGCCTTTCAACGTGTTTGGAAATTTGCGTTCCGCAAATGTCGCACGTAGACGTAACCGTACCATCGGCGTCAGAGCGTTTAGCAAAATCTACAGAGTGCGTGGTTTGCTTCTGGCATTTGGCGCACTCCATCGGAACAGGATCAAGCTTCATATGGAAACCCCCAACGTTAAGTGTACTTCCGAAAAGACGGGATATATTGCGTCAGGCACTGTTTTCGCCAGAAAACTATGCATAAAATACGTTCAACTTCAGCGTGATACATATTTTTAGTACATCCCATAATGTCTGAGCAAAAAACTCAACCTGATGGCGTGCGTCTGCTTGATCAGGTACGGGGCAAGATTCGTCTCAAGCACTACAGCATCCGCACCGAGCAGGCTTATGTCGATTGGATTAAACGATTTATCCTGCATTTTGACAAGCGGCACCCGCGTGAGTTGGGGGCGGCCGAGGTCGAGGCGTTTCTGACGCATCTGGCCGTGGTGGGCAGGGTGGCAGCAGCCACGCAGAATCAAGCGAAGAGTGCACTGCTGTTTCTCTACCGGGAGGTGCTGGATGTCGAATTGCCCTGGCTCGATAACGTCGAGCGCGCCAAGGCGCCCAAGCGCCTGCCGGTGGTGCTGACGCGTGCCGAGGTGCAAGCCTTGCTGACGCGGCTGGCAGGCACGCACTGGCTGATGGCGAGTCTGCTCTACGGCGCCGGGCTGCGATTGATGGAGTGCCTGCGCCTGCGCGTCAAGGATGTCGATTTCGCCCGCAAGGAGATTCTGGTACGCGACGGCAAGGGCTTCAAGGATCGGGTGACGATGCTGCCGGCGGCGCTGGCCGAACCCCTGCGTGCGCATCTGGTGCGGGTGCGGGAGTTGCATCGGCAGGATTTGGCGGAAGGCTACGGCGCGGTGTATCTGCCCTATGCGCTGGAGTGCAAGTATCCGGGTGCAGCGCGTGACTGGGCTTGGCAATACGCGTTTCCGTCGGCGAAACTGGCCGTCGATCCGCGTAGCGGCGAGACGCGCCGCCATCATGTGCAGGATCAGGCACTGCAGCGCGCGATCAAGCAGGCGGTGCGCGATGCCGATCTGACCAAACCCGCCACGCCGCACACGCTGCGCCATTCCTTCGCTACGCATCTACTGGAGGGCGGTTCGGACATTCGCACGGTACAGGAACTGCTGGGCCATGCCGACGTCAGTACGACGATGATTTACACCCATGTACTCAACAAGGGTGGGCACGGAGTCACCAGCCCGTTGGATCGCTTATGAGCGCAAAAGTCGGCGCCGGCGGGACGGCACATCGGCTGCGCGGGGGCCTGAAGCGCGTGCTGCTGGGGCTGCTTCTGGCCCTGCTGCTGTGGCAGGGCTGGTATCTCGGCTGGGTGGTCTGGTGGCGTTACGTCGATCCGGGTGAATCCAGTTTCATGTCGCACCGTCTCGACGTGCTGCAGGAAAAGAATCCCAAGGCGGTGCTCCGGCACCGCTGGCAGGATTATCCGAAGATCGCCGTGAGCCTCAAGCGCGCTGTCATCGCCGCCGAGGATGACAAGTTCATCGATCACGAGGGCTTTGACTGGGAGGGCATCCAGAAGGCGCTCGAAAAAAACCAGAAGAAGGGCAAGGTGGTGGCCGGCGGCTCGACGATCAGTCAGCAACTCGCCAAGAACCTGTTTCTCTCCGCCGACAAGACGCCATGGCGCAAGGCACAGGAGGCGCTGATTACCGTCTGGCTCGAACTCTTGTGGGACAAGCGGCGCATCCTGGAGGTGTATCTCAACGTGGTCGAATGGGGCGAGGGCGTGTTCGGCGCCGATGCGGCAGCCCAGCGCTATTTCGGCGTCGGCGCCGGGCAACTGTCGGCCGAGCAGGCGGCACGGCTGGCCGTGATGCTGCCGGCACCGCGCAAGTTTGAGAAAAACCCGTATTCCAGCTACATGAATCAGCGCACGCAGGTAATTCTCGCGCGCATGCCGCATGCCTCGGTTCCCTGATGTTCCCTGACCCCACGCCGGTTTGCGGGCGTAGAATCCGGCGCCATGACTGAGTCTGCCGACCTGCGCCCCCGTGCCGAAGACCCGCTGGAGCTGCACCTCGCCGAGGTGCAGCTGCTGCTGTCACGCCATCGCCGCGTCGAGGATCTGGTACACAAGCAGGAGATGCCGCGCCATGAACTGGTCGAGGAACTGGTGCACAAGCAGCATCTGGTCGAGCTGCAGAAACTGCTGGATCGTCTCGACCTCCACAACATCGCGCGCATCCTCGAAACCCTCCCCGAGGAAGATCGTGTCATGGCCTGGCAGCAGGTCACCGAGTCACGCTGCGAACTGATTCTGGAGCGTCTGCCCGACGACATTCGTGAAGAACTGGTGGGCGCGCGTTCGTATGCGAGCGTGCGCAACATGCTCAACGCCTTTGAGCTGAAGAACGGTCGCCTCTCGCAGGTGCAGGTCGACAGCCGTGCCGATCTGGCCAACCTCAAGCCGATCTGGGTCGATCTGGTGGCGCCCTCGGCTTTCGTGCGCGCCTGGGTCGGCAAGTATTTTGGTCTGGAACTGCCCGACCCGGAGGATCTCACCGACCTTGAGGCGTCCGCCCGTTTCTATGTCGATGACAATGGCGAAGTCCATCTGCATTCCGACTTCCTGCTGGAGAAGTCGGACGAGACGCGCAACGTGGCGGTGGCCTTCATCCTGCACAACAACATCCTGTTCTCGGTGCGCAACGAGGAACTGCCGGTGTTCCGTCTGCAGCGCCTGCGCGCGCGCACCCAGCCCGGCTACGTCACCGACGGCATGGATGTGCTGCTCGACCTCTACGATGCCGATGTCGAATATTCGGCCGATGCGCTGGAGGACATCTACGCCGAGCTTGAGAAAGTGGGCCGTCAGGTGTTGTCGCCGCATGTCAGCGACGATGAAGCCGCCGAAATCCTCGCCGAGATTGCCAAGGGCGAGGACTTGAACGGGCGCATCCGCCGCAATGTCCTCGACACGCGCCGCGCCCTGTCCTTCCTGATGCGCAGCCGGCTGCTCTCGCAAAACCAGCAGGAGGATGCACGTCAGATTCTGCGCGACATCGAATCGCTCGATGGCCACACCTCGTTCCTGTTCAACAAGATCAACTTCCTGATGGATGCCACCGTCGGCTTCATCAACATCAACCAGAACAAGCGCGTGTCGAAGCTGACCACGATCGGTGTGGTGTTCACGCCTATCAACATCATCGCCGGCATCGGCGGCATGTCGGAATTCTCGATGATGACCGAGGGGGTCAGCTGGCCGCTGGCCTATGGTGCCTTTACGCTGGGCATGGTGATCATCGGCTTTGCGTCGTATCACGCCCTGCGCTACTTTGAGCTGCGCAAGTCACAGCGATTGCTCGCCGCACGCCGTTCTCGATCAGCGTAAGGCTGCCGTAATCGAAACGCAGGCCGAACCAGTCGGTCTCACCGGCCAGTTCGGCGGCACACACCTTGATCACGCCGGCGTGTGCCACCAGCACCGTCTCTTCATGTAGTTCGTCAAGGAAAGCCCGTACGCGCGCGCGCAGCGCCGCCACCGCTTCGCCACCCGGTGGCACAAAATTGAACGGATCAGCAGCCCAGGCGTCCATCAGCGTGCGATCCAGCGCATCCCAGGCTTGCATCTCCCAGTCACCAAAGTCGATCTCGCGCAGCCGGTTGTCAAAACGTGGCTGTGGATGTAGTTGCTCGGCCAGCAGACGGCAGCGCTGCAACGGGCTGGAATAAAGGGGCACGCCCGCTGGCAAGGTTTGCTGCAAGCGCAGCGCCAGTTCGGCAGGGTTTTCGGCCAAGGGCAGGTCGGTCGCGCCGTAACAGGTGCCCGGTGCCACCGCCGGCAGCGGGTGACGGATCAGCCAAAGACGCACAGCATGCCCAGGTAAAAGGCAATTTCCGTGAGCTGCTGCGTCGCACCGAGACAGTCGCCGGTATAGCCACCAAGGCGCCGAACAAAATGACGGGCGGCCAGCAGCGTTACCAGTGCCACCAGCACCAGCGCCATGCCCACTTGCAAGGGCGGCAGCCACAGGCAAGGGGCAAGGCCGAACAGCGCCGCCACCAGCAACTCGCCCTTGCCCATGCGCGTGGCGAGCGGCTTCGATTTCGACGAATCATCATCGCGGGCATAGTCCAGCGCGAAGATCAGCGTGGTCGACGCAAAGCGCGAGACGCCGTGGCCTGCGACCAGCAACACGAAAAATGTCGGCGCTGGCAGGACGGCAATGAGTTCCGTCAATGCCGCCATCTTGGTCAGCAGCGCCATGCCAATACCGATGGCGCCGTAGCTGCCGATGCGCGAATCCTTCATGATGCGCAAGACATCTTCGCGCGCCCAGCCGCCACCAAAGCCGTCGATGCTGTCGGCCAGCCCGTCTTCATGGAAGGCACCCGTTGCCAGCAAGGTGGTGACCATCCCCAACAGCACGGCGATCAGCGGCGGCCAGACGTAGAGGGCAGCAATGCTCACCGCCGCGCCCAGCGCACCGACGATCAGGCCGACCAGCGCGAAGTAGCGCGCCGCGTGGTTCAACTGCTCATCGGAATGGCCCACCCAGGCCGGCACCGGCAGGCGCGTGAAGAAACGCAGCGCGGCAAAGAAATAGGTGAGTTCTTTCACAGCTTTTCGGAAACGCCCGCCGACTCGAAACTGGCCATCTCGTTGAGGAAGGCACCGGCGGCGCGCACCAGCGGCCAAGCCAGCGCCGCACCGGTGCCTTCGCCGAGGCGCAGGTCGAGTGACACCAAAGGCTCGACCCCCAGTGCGGCCAGCTGTGCACGATGCCCGGCCTCGGCCGAGGCATGGCAGAACACGGCGTAGTCGAGGAAGGCCGGTGCCAGCCGCGCCGCCACCAGCGCGGCCGAGCCGCAGATGAAGCCATCGACGAGTACGAGCATTTTTTGCTGTGCCGCCGCGAGCATCGCGCCCGCCATCATGGCAATTTCGAAGCCACCGTAGCGGGTCAAAACAGGCAATGGGTCGGCCAATGGATCATTGCTACGCGCCGGCCAGATGTCGAGCGCCTGTTGCAGCAGCGCCTGCTTGCGGGCGAGACCGGCATCGTCCAGCCCGGTGCCGCGCCCGACGCAGGCCGCCAGCGGCGTGTCGGTGAGGCAGTGGGTAAGGAGTGCGGCGGACGCAGTGTTGCCGATGCCCATCTCGCCGAAGCCGATCACCTCGCAACCGGCGGCAGCCAGTTCTTCGACCAGCGCGGCGCCACGCGCCAGCGCGACTTCGCATTCGGCAGCGGTCATCGCCGCCCCAGACAAATAACTTGCCGTCCCCCCAGTGCCGACTTTTGCATTGACGAGATTGGGGCGCGCGCCAAAGTCATGCGCCACGCCGGCATCGACGATCACTAGCTCGATCCCATTGGCCCGTGCAAACACATTGATCGCCGCGCCGCCGGCAAGGAAGTTCTCGACCATCTGCCAGGTGACATCCTGCGGAAAAGCCGAAATGCCTGCCTTGGCCGCGCCGTGATCGCCGGCGAAGACGACGATGTGCGGATGATTCAGGCTCGGGGTGAGCGAACCGCGCACCCGGCCGATCTGCCAGGCCAGCGTTTCGAGCCGTCCCAGTGCGCCGAGAGGTTTGGTTTTTGCGTCGATCTTTGCGCGCAGGGCAGCATCAAAACGGGGATCGGGAGAGCAGGGATTGGGGTTCATCGCGAGGAACGTGCAAAAATCGCATTCTAGGCAATGCGGACGATGAGATTGCACAAATGAACGAATCAATTCCTGCCGGGCTCGGGCAGCGCGTGGCACAAAACCGGGTCACGCGCCGTGACGTGCTTTGGCTGTTTGGGGCCGGTGTCGCCGCCAGCGCCACCGCCACGCTCTCCGGCTGCGCCGCCTCGCCGATCGACGGCAAAAGCATCCTTGTCGGCATGAGCGAAAGGCAAGAGCGCGAAATCGACAAAGAAGTCGCGCCGCACCAGTTTTCGCAAGACATGGGCGCGATTCAGGATGGCGCACTCAACCAGTACGTCGGTAGTGTTGGCAGCCGCATGCATGCGCTCACGCATCGCCCCGACATGCCCTATTCCTACCGCGTGCTCAACGCCAATTACCTGAACGCCTACACCTTCCCCGGCGGCGCGATGGGGGTAACGCGCGGCATTCTGGCCGAACTCAATAACGAAGCCGAACTGGCCGCCCTGCTGGGTCACGAAATGGGTCATGTCAACGCGCGTCATGCTGCCCAGCGCCAGGGGCAGGGGTTGCTGGCGCAGGTGGCCGTGGCCGGCATCGGTATCGCCACATCCGACAGTAGTTGGGGCACGCTGACCACCATCGCCAGTCAGGTCGGCGCCAGCGCACTGCTGTCATCCTATTCGCGCGACAACGAACGCGAGGCCGATGCACTGGGCCAGCAGTACATGGTCAAGGCCGGCTATCCGGCCAGCGGCATGACGCAACTGCATGGCCTGCTGGTGCGCGAGGCGAAGGAGCAGCCCTCGCTGCTGGAAACCATGTTCTCCTCCCATCCGATGAACAGCGAGCGCATGGCCACCGCGCAACAACGAGCGGAATCAACCTATGCGGCAAGCCTGAAAACCAATCCGCAGCGCGAACGCTTTATGGACAACACTGCCAAACTGCGTCAGCTCAAGCCCACCATCGATGCCTGCAAACAGGGCGAAACGGCGATGGCGAAGAAAAAAATGGATGAAGCGGAAGGTCACTTCGACAAGGCTGTCGACCGTTCGCCGCAGGACTATCCGGCCAACCTGCTGATGGCGAAATGCCTCGCCGCACAAGGCAAGCCGGCTGAAGCGGTGCGCTATGCCGAGGCGGCCCGCACGCTCTACCCGCAGGAAGCGCAGGCCCACAAGCTGGCGGGCACGCTCAAGCTGGCGCTGCGCGACCCGGCGGGGGCCTTTCAGGCCTTCGACCAGTTCGACCGACGCCTGCCGGGCGATCCCGGCATCACCTTCCTGAAGGGCATCAGCCTCGAAGCCAGCGGCAATCGCAAAAGTGCTGCCGAGCATTACGCCCGCTTTATCCAGGCCGGCGCACAAGGCAAGCCGGCCGAGCATGCGCGTCAGCAGCTCAAAGCCTGGGGTTATCAGCGTTGAACCGGGGCACGGTCGATCTGGTGATTGGCGGCGCGCGCTCGGGCAAGAGCCGCCATGCCGAACAACTGGCGCAGGAGAGTGGACTGTCCGTGACCTACATCGCCACGGCAGAAGTGCGCGATGCGGAGATGGCGGCACGCATCGCCCACCACCGTGCCAGCCGGCCGGCCCACTGGCGCACCCTGGAGGCACCAATGGCTTTGGCCGAGACTCTGCACGGTGCGGCCAATGCCAACACCTGCGTGCTGGTCGACTGCCTGACACTCTGGCTGAGCAACCTCATGCTGGCCGAAAAGGAAGCCGAAATCGACACCCTGCTCGACATCCTGCCAAAGCTGCCGGGAAAGATCATTCTGGTCAGCAACGAGGTGGGCTGGGGCATCGTGCCGGAGAACGCCCTGGCGCGCCGCTTCCGCGACGAACAGGGCCGGCTCAATCAGCGCATCGCCGCACTGGCCGACAACGTCACGCTGGTGACAGCAGGCCTGCCGCTCATGCTCAAGCACACGCCGCTACCGCCCACCGCATAATCAAATCCAGCGGGCGAGCAGTTGCCAATCCAGCGCCGCTTCGGTGGCGTCAGCCAGCCGATCAAGATCCGCCTCGCGCCGCGCCGCCAGATCGACCGGCGCAATATCTTTGGCACCCGCCCAGGCGAGCAGCGCGGTGAGCGCCTGCGGATGGTCGAACAGGCCATGGCAGTAGGTGCCGAGGATCTGGTTATCGTCCGAAATCGCGCCATCGGCACGGCCATCGTCGAGCACGACTGCCGGACGTAAGAGCGCCGGGCCGCGCGTTACACCCATGTGGATTTCGTAGCCCTGCATTGCCGTCCTGTCAGCGCCGACTTTTAGCCAGCCGCTCACATTCTTCAACTGTTTCTCGGCTTCGAGTGTCGTCTCGCAATCGAGCAGCCCCAAGCCAAGGCCACCTTGCCCTTCGATACCCAGCGGATCATGCAACGCACGGCCGAGCATCTGGTAGCCGCCGCACAGGCCGATGAGTTTGCCGCCATAGCGCAAGTGACGTTTAAACGCTGCCTCGTGGCCTTGGGTACGTAGCCACGCCAGATCGGCCTGCACTGACTTCGAGCCGGGCAGCACAATCAGGTCGCAAGGCGGCAGCGGCTGGCCAGGGCCGATCCAGCGGAAATCGATCTCGGGATGCAGGCGCAGCGGATCGAGGTCGTTGGCGTTGGAGATGCGCGGAAACACCGGTGCGGCAACGACGAGCTTCGTTTCGCCACTGCGCTCGGAATGATGCGCGAGCGCATCCTCGGCGTCGAGAAACAGGCCGTGCAGATAGGGCAATGTGCCGAGCACCGGCTTGCCGGTATGTTTTGCCAGCCAGTCGAGGCCGGGCTGCAGCAGACCGATGTCGCCGCGAAAGCGGTTGATGACAAGCCCCTGCGTGCGGGCGCGCTCGGAAGGCGACAACAGGTCGAGCGTGCCGGATAGATGCGCCAGCACGCCGCCGCGGTCGATGTCGCCGATGAGGATCACCGGGATATCGACGGCTTCCGCAAAACCCATGTTGGCAATATCCCGGTCGCGCAAATTCACCTCCGCCGGGCTGCCCGCGCCCTCGACCAGCACGCAATCGAATTCCTTGCTCAGTCGGCCCCACGATGCCAGCACCGCCTGCATCGCCACGCGCTTGTAGTCATGGTAGGCGCGTGCATCGAGGTCGGCAACGGCCTTGCCGTGGATGATCACCTGCGCCCGCTTGTCGGTATTGGGTTTGAGCAGCACGGGGTTGAAGTCGATGCGCGGCGCCAGCCCGGCAGCCTGTGCCTGCAGGGCCTGCGCGCGACCAATCTCGCCGCCGTCGACAGTCACCGCCGAGTTCAGCGCCATGTTCTGCGACTTGAACGGTGCAACCTTCACGCCGCGCCTGTGCAGGATGCGGCAGAGCGCGGCGACCAGCGTGCTTTTGCCGGCGTCGGAGGTGCAGCCTTGTATCATCAGTGCCTTCATCCCTGAATTCTTGCATGCCCACCCTCGCTTTCACCGCCCTCGTCGGCGTTTTGCTCGATCGCCTACTTGGCGAGCCGCGCCGCTGGCATCCGCTGGTCGGCTTCGGCCGACTTGCTGACGGAGCGGAGCGCCTGTTGCGCCAGGGTGCACCGGGGCATGCCGTCCGCAACCGCCTGCGCGGCCTCGCGGCATGGCTGCTGATCGTTGCACCCTGCGTCGCGCTGGCGGCTTGGGCCGCGCATCCGCTGGTCGATGCGCTACTGCTCTGGCTGGCGCTGGGCGGACACAGCCTCGGCCAGCATGCGCGCGCCATTGCCGCGCCGCTGGCAGCGGGCGACCTGCCGGCCGCGCGACAGGCCGTCGGCAGGATCGTTTCGCGCGACACGACGGCACTTGACGAGGAAGGCGTCGCCAAGGCCGCCGTCGAATCGGTGCTGGAAAACGGCAACGACGCCGTGTTCGGCGCGCTGTTCTGGTTCTTTCTGCTCGGTGGGGCGGGCGCGGTGCTGTTCCGCCTCGCCAATACGCTCGATGCGATGTGGGGCTACAAGGATGCGCGGCGCATTTACTTCGGCTGGGCGGCGGCGCGCATCGACGATGCGCTCAACTTCATCCCCGCGCGGCTGACGGCATTGACCTACGCCCTGCTGGGCAACACGCAACAGGCCCTCGCCTGCTGGCGCGCGCAGGCCAGTACCTGGAGCAGCCCGAATGCCGGGCCGGTGATGGCGGCAGGCGCCGGCGCGCTAAAAGTCGGCGTTGGCGGGACAGCGATCTATCACGGCGCGATGGAACAGCGTCCGCCGCTCGGCACAGGGGCCGCCCCGCAAGCTGCTGACATCGGCCGCGCAGTAGCGCTGGTCGAGCGTGGTCAGTGGCTGTGGATCGCATGCTTCGTGATCGGGACCGGGATATGGAGTATGGCCCTTGCTTGAGCACGGCGGCAGACTGCGCGCGGCCGCACAGCGCTACGGCATCCCGCTGGCCGAATGGCTCGATCTATCCACCGGCATCGCCCCCTGGCCGTATCCCCTGCCCGCGCCGCCGGCCGAAGTCTGGCAACGCCTGCCGGAAGACGATGATGGTCTGCTGGCCGCCGCACACGCCTATTACGGCGCCGCCAATCTCCTCGCGCTGCCCGGCAGCCAGGCGGCCATTCAGTTGCTGCCGCGCCTCCTGCCGCCTGCCCGCGTCGCCATGCCCGTCCCGATCTACAACGAGCATCCGGCCGCATGGCAAGCCGCCGGCCATCAGCTTGTCGCATGGGGGGCTGCGGCCGACTATGCGCTGCTATGCAACCCCAACAACCCGACCAGCGCGCGCTTCACGCGGGATGAATTGCTTGCACAGGCCCGCCGTGTCCGCTGGCTGATCGTCGATGAGGCGTTTATCGATGCCGACCCCGGTGAATCCATGATCGGCTGTGCGGCCGACAACGTGCTGGTGCTGCGCTCCCTCGGCAAGTTTTTCGGGCTGGCCGGCGCGCGCGTGGGCTTCGTCAGCGCACCGCTGGCCATTCGGTCGGCACTCGCCGCACAGATCGGCCCCTGGGCGCTGGCCCACCCGGCGCGCTGGGCCGCGCAGCAGGCCCTGGTCGATCACGACTGGCAGGCCGCACAGCGCCTGCGCAGCCATGCTGCCGCGCAACGCCTGGCCGAACTGCTGCGCACGACCGGTTTGGGTAACGCCACTGGTACGGCCCTGTTTCAATACCTGCCCACCCCGCGTGCCAACGCATACCAGGAAGCGCTGGCCAGACAAGGCATTCTGGTGCGCGCCTTCGATCAACCCGCAGCGCTGCGCTTTGGCCTGCCGGGCAACGAAACCGCGTGGCAACGACTGGCAGCCGCGCTCAAGGAAATAACATGAAACGATTATTGTTGGGCCTGCTGGGACTGTTGGCCTTGCCGGCCAGCGCCGAGATCGCGGTAAAGGATGATACGGGCCAGATCGTCCGGCTCGCTGCGCCGGCACGCCGCATCGTCAGCCTGGCACCGCATGTCACCGAAACGCTGTTCGCCGCCGGGGCGGGCGAGCGCATGGTCAGTGCAGTCGAATACAGCGACTACCCCGACGCGGCAAAAAGACTGCCGCGCGTCGGCGGTTATTCGAAGCTCGATCTCGAAGCCATCGCCACCCTCAAGCCCGACCTCGCCGTCGGCTGGGCCAGTGGCAACAGCCCGGCACATATCGAAAAACTGCGCGCGCTCGGCATCCCCGTCTATCTCGTACAACCCGAGCGCATCGACGATGTGGCGGCCAACCTCGAACGCTATGGCGAACTGGCCGGCACCGGCACCGTCGCGCGCGTCGCCGCCGCGAATTTCCGCAACCGCCTTGCAGCGTTGCGCAAGAAGTACGGAGCGCAACCGAAAGTGCGCGTCTTCTACCAGATCTGGAAGCAGCCGCTGACGACCGTCGGGGGCGGGCAAGTCATCACCGATGCGATCCGCCTGTGCGGTGGCGAAAACGTCTTTGCCGACCTCAAACCGCTCGCGCCAAAAATCAGCATCGAAGCCGTCCTGGCCGCCGACCCGGAAGTCATCATCGCCAGCGGCATGGGCGAGTCGCGCCCCGAGTGGGTAGACGACTGGCGCCATTGGGCGAACATCACGGCAGTCAAGCGCGACAACCTCTTCTTCATCCCGCCCGACCTGATCCAGCGCCACACGCCGCGCCTCGCCGAAGGCGCCGCGCGACTCTGCGAGCAACTCGAAACAGCACGCGGCAGGCGACCTCAATAAGCGGGTGCCGTTCCGCCCCAAAGCGGTGGCCGAGACTTATCGTAGATAATCGCTCATGCAGCTTTAGTGCATTCCAAGTTTTATAGGGGGCAGTATGAATTTCAGAGTCACCTCGCATGTCACCATCCTGGCATTGACAGTTGCTGGATGTAGCAGTGTCAACCTTTGGCCTTTTAGCGACGATAAGGAGCGGACTGCAGGCAGCGCAGAACCGGCAAATGCAACTCGATACCATTGCGATGGCAATAAGACTTTCTACGTCCGGCCGATGTATGAGGGTAAATCTGTGTGGCTAATTCTCCCCGACCGGCAGGTGCGGCTCGATCGCACTGATTCTGGCAAGTTCAGCAACGGCATATCGGTGCTAAGCATAGAGGGCACCAATGCATCGCTGACGGATGGCCCATCAATTACATACGCGAATTGCTCCACACAACCCAAAGCAACTGCCAAGTAACAGGTCGCGACTGGCCGTTCCCGGCCCACCACAAGCAACCGATTCCATCGACAAACATAATCCACAGTTTTTGTGGATAAGTCTGAGCCCAAGTTGCTCGTGCAGCGCTACATCAGGGACTTAGGTGCGATGACCTCGGATGGACATCAAGGAAGGTACGTAACTTAACCGAGTGTGCTGGCGGTCAATTACTTTGCGGGTTCCCGTTGCTGCATGGAGACGCTGATCGAAATCGTCGATCCGCCCAGTTGCGAGGTTTCAATTTGAACCATGGCAATTCGCTCACCGCGCTGGAATGACAACAGGCTTGCCTTGGACTGCATGGCACTCATCAGTTTCCAGCCCAGCGATGGCATGCCCTTGAAAAAATGGTTGTAGGTCTGAACCGGGTTTTCGTCAGACTTGACGACAACGCGGCCAAACCAGCGATCGCCGGAACCGATGATCAGCGAGTTTTCTGCATCCAGTTTCGCGCTGCCAGGCAAGGAGATATCCGTAATCTGGAGCGCATTGGATGGGCTTTGCGAAACCTCTTGATGCTGCGCCGATGTCGCTATCGGCTGATTCGTGACACACCCGCCGAGCAGGATGTAAAAAGGCAGCCAGGTGAAACATGATGGTCTGATCATTTTCATCGTTCAATTATGCGGTGGGTTGTCTGAATGCGAAGTGGCGGTGCCTGTTGAATCTTACCTGTTTAAGCGGATGCCATCATCCCGGCACCGGCATTTCAGCAGGCGGTGCATGCGCAAGCCTCAGTAGCTTGGTGCCGTCCCGCCAGCGCCGACTTTCCAGCGTTCATCGAACAGCACGTCTTCAAGCGGCAGGCGTTGGCCCCAGCCGGCATCTTCGAACATCGGCCTCGGATAGAAGGCCGGCACCTTGCCGATGCAGAGGATGGCGAGCGGGCGGGCGCCGGCCGGCATCTCCAGCAGGTCGGCCAGCGCCTGCGGCTCGAAGAACGACACCCAGCCGATGCCGACGCCTTCGGCGCGTGCCAGCAGCCACATGTTCTGAATCGCGCAACCGACCGAGGCGATGTCCATCTCGGGCAGCGTGCGCCGGCCGATGAGGTGGCGTTCGCGCTCGGGCATCAGCGCGACGACCAGCAGTTCGGCGCAATCGCGGATGCCTTCGATCTTCACCTGCATGAATTCTTCGTTGCGACTGGGCAGCGCGGCGGCAGTGGCAAGGCGTTCCTGCTCGACAAGGGCATGGATGCGTGTGCGCCGCTCGGAGTCGCGCACGCGGATGAAGCGCCAGGGCTGCATGTAGCCAACCGAGGGGGCCAGATGCGCGGCTTCGACCAGACGTTCGATCAGACCTTCCGGCAGCGGGTCGGGCAGGAAGTGGCGCATGTCGCGGCGCTCGCGGATCGTGCGGTCGACAGCGGCAATTTCGGCGTCGGAATAACGGTGATCGCTCATGGTAGGAATAACCTTGCGGTGGCGGCCGGGTTCGAGGGAAAGTAGAAGTGCATGTAGCTCGCGGTGAGGCGGCCGCTGCGATAAATCGCCTCGCCGCCCTTGCCCGCCGTCTTGACGGCCTGTGCAATGGGTGCAAGCGTCGTGTTGGCCGTCGAGTAGTGGAAGGTGTGGCCGGCGAGGCTGCCCTCGGGCAGGTCGACCGACAGGATGCCGAGGCCAGCGAGCTTCGTTTGCATGCGCACTTGACCGGGCAGGAGGCCGAACATCGGGTGGGCATCTAGGCTGTCGAAGCAGGTCATCATGCCGCCGCATTCGGCGAGCAGCGGCTTGCCAGCGGCGACATGGGCGGCAAGGGCGACGCGCATCGCGCTGTTGGCGGCGATGGCCGGGCCGTGCAGTTCGGGATAGCCGCCGGGCAGCCAGACGGCGTCGCACGCCGGCAGCACGGCGTCGGCCAGCGGCGAGAAGAAGGCGAGCCGCGCACCGAGTTGCGCCAGGCATTCGAGATTGGCGGGATACAAAAAGCAGAAGGCCGCATCGCGCGCGACGGCGATGGTCTTGCCGGCGAGCAGCGGCGCAAATGTCGGCGCTGGCAGGACGGCGAATTCCACGGGCGGGGGCAGTTCGGCGGCAGCCGTGGCGCTGAGCAGGTCGGCCATGCGCTCGATGCGCGCGTCGAGGTCGGCGATCTCGGCGGCAGGCAAGAGGCCCAGATGGCGCTCGGGCAACGCGGCGTCGACATCGCGCGGCAAGGCGCCGGCCCAGGCGATGTCCTCAGGCAGCGTTTCGCGGCACAGCTCGGCGTGGTAATCGCTGCCGACGCGGTTGGCGAGCGCATGCGTGATCGGCGCACCATCGCGGTAATGCTTCAGTCCCCATGCCACGGCGCCGAAACTGCCGGCCATCGCACTGGCGTCGATGACCAGCAATACCGGCAAGCCCAACCGACGCGCGAGTTCGGCCGAGTCCGGTGCGCCGTCGTTCAGGCCCATCACGCCCTCGACGAGGAGCAGCTCGGCATCCTGCGCGGCGCGCGCGAGCCGCCAGCGCGCGTCTTCCTCGCCACCCATGCGGAAGTCGATGTTCTCGCAGGGCTGGCCACTGGCGAGTACGTGAATCTGCGGATCGAGAAAATCCGGCCCGCACTTGAAGACGCGCACCTTGCGGCCCAGCCGCGTGTGCAGGCGCGTCAGCGCAGCGACCACGGTGGTCTTGCCGTGGCCGGAGGCCGGGGCGGCGACGAGGAGTGCGGGGGTGGCTACCATTCGATCCCCGGCATCGCCTGCACGCCAGCCTGGAAAGCGTGCTTGACCAGCGTCATGTCGGTTACGGTATCGGCGGCCTCAACCAGTTCGGCCGGCGCGGCGCGCCCGGTAACGATCAGGTGCTGCATCGGCGGGCGGGCTGCGAAGGCGGCGAGCACTTCGGCCGTGTCGAGCCAGCGGTATTTGAGCGCATAAGTGAATTCGTCGAGAATGACAAGGTCGACGGCGGGATCGGCAAAAGCCTGTTGTGCCACGGCCCATGCCGCCTGTGCAGCAGCAGCATCCTTGGTGGCGTCCTGCGTCTCCCAGGTAAAACCCTCGCCCATCACATGCCAGCGCAGGTTTGGCTGTGCGCGGAAAAAAGCCTCTTCCCCGGTATCCGAACGGCTTTTGACGAACTGGATCACGACCGCATTCAGGCCATGGCCCAACGCGCGCGCCAACACGCCGAAAGCGGCGGATGATTTGCCCTTGCCATTGCCGGTGTGGATCAGGAAGAGGCCGCGTGCCGTCTGCGCAGCGCCGACTTTTGCGTCGACCACTTCCTTCTTGCGTTGCATGCGCGCGCGATGGCGCTCATCCTTGGGTGTCATGAATCGAGGTCCTTCATGGTCTGCTGCAGTTGTTCCAGACCCTTGAGCATCACAGGGCCGGGATGGGTGAATAAGGGGCCGTCGAGCGGCAGGATGGGAATGCCCGGCATGACGATGGCTACATTGCACATCTCGTCGCGACGATTTTTCAGCGCCAGGATGTAATCCGGCTTGCGCTCCTTTATCCAGGCAGCAACATCGCCACCGGGTTTGCCGGGATGGAAGTTGCGGATGCTGTCGTGGTCGGCGACAACCTCGAAACCGGCGGCGGCCAGCAGTTCGTGCAGGGTGGTACCGCGGCCGAAGGAGTAGGGTGCCTCGCCGCAGGCAGAGAGCATCAGCACACGCCGCCCCTTGCCACCGACTCGTTGTGCCGCCGCCCGCCAGTCGGTGGCGAAGCGCTCCACGCGGACGTCAATGTCCTTCACGCCGGCGGCACGGCCAATGTCGCGCAGCATGCCTTCCACGCCGACCATGCCGCGAAAGCCATCGACACGCAACGCTTTGGCGCCGGATGGGGCGGCAGCCTGCCAGACCTCGGCGTTGGTCCAACTTGAGGTGATCATCAGTTGCGGGTCAAGCAGGGCAATGGCATCGGCATCGGGATCGATGACGCCACCGGTACGCGGTAGTTCACGCGGATCGTAGCGGCTGACGCCGACAATACAGTCGGCAAGGCCCAGCCAATCGAGCGCCTGCGTGATATAGGGCGACTGACTGACGATGCGCGGGCAATCGGCGGCCCGTGCGCTGCCGGCAAGGAGAAGGAATGCAATCAGGAAGAAACGAAAATTCATATTTACTCCGGAACAAAGAAATTCTCGACACGACGCAGCGGGTAGCCGTAGAGGTCGGACAGCGTCGCGGCATCGAGAATGTCCGCCGCCGGTCCGGCACGGTGCCGGCTGTCGCCATAGAGCAGTACGACCTGATCGCAGTAGCGCAAGGCCAGATTGGGGTCGTGCAGCACCATGGCAAATGCGCTGCCTTCGTCGCGAACGCGCTGCGACAACAGCTCAAGGGTGGCGATCTGGTGGTTGAGGTCGAGGTGCGCCAGCGGCTCATCGAGCAGATACAGGCGCGGTTCCTGCGCAAGTAGCGCGGCAATCGCCACACGCTGGCGTTCGCCCCCCGAAAGCGTGTGAATTTCGCGCGATTCCATACCTGCCAAACCCATTGCTGCCAGGGCGCGTCGCGCGATCTCCGTATCCGCATTCGATTCCCACGACCAGCGGTCGAGATGGGGATGGCGACCGGTCAGCGCCGCTTCCAGCACGGTGCTGGCGAACGGATCACTGCGATCCTGCCCAAGCCAGCCGCGCAGCTTCGCCGCATGGCGCAGCCCATGTTCGACATAGGATTTGCCGGCAAGCAACAGCGTGCCGGCATCGGCCGCCCGCAGGCCGGCGAGGGTGGCCAGCAGTGTCGACTTGCCCGCACCGTTGCGTCCGAGGATCGCCAGGCGCTTGCCCGGCGCAAGGTCGAGATCGAGATCAAGGCAGACCTTGTGCAGACCGATGCTGGCAGACAGTCCGCGCGTTGCAAGCATCGCACTCACGTCCTGCGCCCCAGCAGGTAGAGGAACACCGGTACGCCGATCAGCGCCGTCAGCACGCCGACCGGCAACTGAATCGGCGCAACAATCGTGCGCGCCAGCGTATCCGCCAACACCAGCAGGCTGCCGCCGGCCAGCACGGAAGCAGGGAGCAGCAAGCGCTGATCGTTACCAATGACGAGACGCACCAAATGCGGCACCACCAGGCCCACAAAGCCGATCGATCCGGCGGTGGTGACCGCGACGGCCGTCATCAGCGAGGCGATGACATAGACCAGGCGACGCAAGCGGGACACGGCCACGCCGAGCGCAGCAGCCTGCTCGGCACCCCGCGCAAGCAGGTTGAGTTCGCGCGCAACAGGCAGGATAGCCAGGATGCCCACCAACAGTACCGTCAGCGCTGTCCTTGGATCGGCGACCAGGGACAGATCGCCCATCAGCCAGAACAACATGCCGTGGATCTTCTGCTCGGGCGCCAGTGTCAGCATCAAGGCGATGACGGCACCACAACCGGCGGCAACGACCACACCGGTGAGTAGCAAGCGCGTCTGCGTCCAGCTGCCATCACCGTGGGCGAGACCAAACACGAGCACCATCGCCGCCAGGGCGCCGCCGAAAGACAGCCCCGCGATACCAAAGCCGGCAAGCCCCAGCAGCATGGCGGATAGCGCGCCGACACCGGCACCGCCGGAGATGCCGAGCACATAGGGATCGGCCAATGGGTTTCTCAGCAACACCTGCATCAGCGCTCCCGCCAGTGCCAGCAGGCCGCCACAGGCGAAGCCGGCCAGAGCGCGCGGCAAGCGCAAGTCGAGGACAATGGCACCGCTCGGCGTCGCTGCGCCAGTCAATGCGGCCACGACGTCATGCAATGGCAATGCGATGCTGCCCACCGCGAGCGCCACGGCAAGACTCGCCACGCTCAGGCAAGCGAGTAGGGCGAGAACCAGTAAGGCGCGACGGCGGGTGGGCATGCGCTATTTTGGCTGATAGCGCAGGCCAAGGAACAGATTGGCGCCAGGGGTTCCGAAATCGGCCGCCAATTCATAGCGCTTGTTAAACAGGTTGTTGATCCGCCCGAATAGCGACCAATCCTTCGCTATTGCGTAGCTGCCATGAAAGTTGGTCAGGGTATAACCACCGAGCCGCACGGTATTACCGTTATCGTCATAACGGGCACCGACTACCTGCCATTCACCGCGCCACTCCCATGCACCAACGGATTTGCCCAGCGAGAGGTTCAGGCGTTCATTCGCCCGACGTGCCAAGCGCTTGCCGGTTGAAGCATCTTTTGCGTCCAGTAGATCGAGATTACCTCCAACATCATAGCCGCCGAGATAACCAGCATAGGCCAGTGTCAGGCCCTCAATCCGCGCCCGGCCGACATTCACTGGCGACGTTAGCCCGGACCAGGAAATCAGGTTCTTTACATCGTTACGGTACCAGGTAGCCGAAACCTGGCCGATGGCGGACTTGTGATGCAATGCAAATTCGCGGTTACGCGCAGATTCCGGCTGAAGATTGGGATTGCCGACGTAGCCAAAATTAAGCGGGTAATACAGATCGTTGAAGGTCGGCGCACGAAACGCCGTACCGAAATTCATGCTGGCACGCCATGCCGGAGTAAATTGGTAGCCGTATGCCAAAGAGCCGGTATTGCGGCCGCCAAACTGGGAATTGTCATCTCGGCGCAGGTTGGCCTGGAATCGATGGGCATCATGTTCCGTTGTCCAGCCGGCCAGCCAGGAGCGAATAGTCCTCCCCTTCAGCGTATAGGCGGCAGTACCACTGATTGTCTGCTGCAAATCTTCCCATCCCAGTAACAATGTGCCCACGGGCAGGCGCACATCGTTCATCCAGGATGTCTGATTCTGTTCTGTGCGGGTGCTACTGCTGACTGCCCCATTGGTGTAGTTTGTCGAGTCATCCGTCGTCAAGCCGTAACGCAGTGTGCTCGACCAGCGATCCGTAATCGCATTCTTCAGGTAGCCGGCATAACTTTGCACGATCAGTGCATTCTCATAATCCTTGGCACCAGCCGCAACGGTCGTTCCGCTATCGTACTTATTGGTGCCATCGCTATGAAAGAGCGTTATCCCGATCTCGTGACCTTTCGTCGGTGCATAGGCAACATTCGCCGTCGCACTCTCCTGGTGAAAGCCATCTCGGTCCGGGTTAAACCCCTTGTTTGCGGGGTTGCGGATATTGCTGAAGCCGGCAGTCCTGATGCTGCCACCGCTTAGGCTGACACGCCATCCATCCTTACCGCCCGTCAAACCGGCATTTGCACTGTACATATCATCACTGCCAACGCCGGCTTCGGCATGGAACCGCATACCGTCCTCACCTCGTCGGGTGAAAATCTGGACGACGCCACCAATCGCATCGGAGCCGTAAAGCGCAGACGCCGGGCCGCGCAGAATTTCGATACGTTCGATTTGAGAAAGCGGAATACGCGACCAGGAAAGCGCGCCCAAAGTTGCAGAACCAACACGCTGACCATCAATCAACACCAGCGCATGCCCACTTTCTGTTCCGCGAATGTAGAGGCTCGAACTGGCGCCCGCACTACCATTTGCCGCATATTCAACACCCGGTTGCCGCGCCAGCAACTGTTCCAGCGTGGACTGTCCGGCGAGCTCGATTTCCTCTCGATACAACACACTCACATCGGAAAGCAATTTGTCACTTCGTGTCGGAATGCGTGTGGCGGTGACGACGACGGCCGCTTCATCAACTGCAGCAGTTGTGGCAAAGACAGGTTGAAAAACAATGGAAAGTGCAACGGCGATCACCGTGCGTGAGTGGCGGATAAACATGCGATTCTCCCTGAACGGCCAGCGTCCCCGCAGGCCGATTGACGGACACGAATGCACAGGGGGAGAAACGGCGGCGGCAGAGATGGAACCCACCGACGCACCGCACCCCGCAGCGCATTCAACTGGATCATCCGTGGCCGGTCTCCGGGCTTGAAAGTTTTGAACCATCGCCTTCCCGGGAAGATTCCCAGTGGCATTTGGATGGTTCCGCACTTTCTTACCGTTGCGGGGGCAGCACAGGCATTGTTGTCGCCAACTCACCTGTTTCCCGTTTCACCCGATTTAACTCGGGCACCTCGAACGAAGCGGGGCGGATTATAGGGACGCCGCGCATGTGCTGTACGGCCAGCGCCGACTTTTTTCTGCAACACACTCGAACGAACCTTCAAAACCGCTGCGAACTGCTTGACCGGAAACCAATTTTCAAACAAACTGCGCGGCCATGAACGAACATCTCGGACGTCTCGAAGGCAAAGTCGCACAGGTCATCGCCCTGTGCGATGCCCTGCGCGCCGAGAATCATCGCCTGCATGATCGCGTCGCGGCGCTTGAGGATGAAAAGCAAATCCTCACCGAGCGCATGACGGAGGCCCGTGGTCGCCTCGAAGGCCTGATGGAAAAGCTCCCCGCCGAATGAGTACCACGCTCGACATCAAAATTCAGGGCCGCGAGTATCGCGTCGCCTGCCCGCCGGAAGAGGTGGAATCGCTCCAGTCAGCGGCCGAACTGCTGAATACGCGTCTGGATGAGATCGCCAAAGCCACGAAGAGTACCGGTGAGCGTCTGGCGATCATGACCGCGCTGAATCTGGCGCATGAGGTCGATGCGGGCAAAACCGCTGAGACCGGGGCCATTCCGCAATCGCACACCGCTTCGGCATCGGAAAATTCCATCGCCGCCTCCATTGACGACGCGGAGTCGCTGCGTAAAATCGAAGCCATTGAAGCGCGTCTGGATGCAGCGCTCGCCCGGCAGAACGAGCTGTTCTAGTTTCTCCAAACCCGCCGGGCTGGCCGCCTCCTGTCGCGCTGACCCGAATTCCCTGCGGTGTTCGCCTAGGCCATACATTCCTTGAACCAATGCTAATTGGCATCGGTCGCAGCCCATAGACGCCGCCGTTGTGATCGCTCCTTGCGAGCGAACCTGAAGCGGCAGGAAAGCGGCCACTCTGAACCCAGGTTCAGGATGCCGGCCAAACGACACAGCGGGGAACCTATCGAAGTAGCTGCCCGGCAGATTGCCCGGCAGCTACTTTTTTTTCTGCGCTAACATTCCAACCATGAGCGCAAGCCACTCCTCGACAACCATCTTGGATCAACTGTTTCTCGGGCGACAGCCCATTCTCGACCCATCCGGCGCCTTGATCGGCTATGAACTGCTATTTCGCGATTCGCAGGTCAATCGCGCCGGTACCATCACCCCCGGTGTCGCTACGGCCGATGTCGTCTGCAAGGCGTTTGCCGAGTTGGGCCTGGCCGATGCGCTTGGCGGTAACAAGGCTTTCCTGATTGCCGATACCGCATTTCTTCAGCACGAAGCCATCGAAGCCCTGCCACCCGAGCAGGTGGTCTTCGAGGTGATTGCCGAGCAACTGCACGATGCCGTGCTGATGGAGCGCTGCCTGATGCTCAATGAGCGTGGCTATGTTTTCTGCCTGCGCGACCCGCTCGAACTCGACGAATCCGTCCTGCTGTTTCTGCGTCAGTCCACGTTCATGAAGCTGAACATCAAGGGGATGCCGGATGAAACACTGGCCCAGCTCCTCAATCTGCCCGCCGATTTCCGCCCGCTGGCGATCGCCAGCCATGTCGAAACGGCCGCCGATCATGCCCACGCGAAAGCACTTGGCTTCCAGTTTTTTCAGGGCTACTACTTTGCCGAGCCGACACTGATTGAAGGCAAGAAGCTCGACCCGGCCACGCAGGGCCTGATTCGCATCATCAACCTGATTCATGCCGATGCCGACAGCGGCAAGATTGAGCAGGCCTTCAAGAGTGAAACGGCGCTCACCGTCAAACTGCTGCACCTGACCAATTCGGTCGGCGTCGGCCTGCGCGTCCGCATCGGCTCGATCAAGCAGGCCATCAACGTGATCGGCCGACGCCACATCCAGCGCTGGTTACAACTATTGCTCTACAGCAGTCATGGCGCCAGCGATACTTTCGAGCGCAATCCGCTGATGCAGTTGGCTGCGCTCAAGGGCCGCTTCATGGAATCGCTGACCGGCTATGCGCAGCCCCGCAACAAAGATCTCGCCGAACAGGCCTTTCTGGTCGGCATGATGTCCTTGATGCCCGCCGCGCTGGGTATGCGGATCGAGGCGATTCTGGAACAAATCGACATCGCCACCCCCTTGCGCGAAGCCCTGCTGACGCACGAGGGTGATCTCGGCCAACTGCTTTCGCTGACCGAATACTTCGATAACGAGGATGTGGCCAACACACAGGCCATGCTGGGGCAAATTGGGCCATCGGTCTCACTGGAACTGATCAACCGCTGCCTCGCTGATTCGATTGCCTGGGTTCAGGCGCTCGCCACACAGGCCGAGTAAAGCGATGCGCTGCTGGTTGATGAAAAGCGAACCTGCCGTGGTCGGTATCGACCACGTGCTGGCGATGCCGAACCAGAGCGTCGACTGGTGGGGCGTGCGCAACTATCAGGCGCGCAACTTCATGCGCGACCAGATGAAGCTTGGCGATAGGGTGTTCTTCTACCACTCCAACTGCCCGGTGCCGGGCATCGCCGGACTGGCCGAGGTATGCAAGCTGGCCTATCCCGACCGCACCCAGTTCGACCCGAGCAGTCATTACTTCGACCCGAAGTCGACACCGGAGAATCCGCGCTGGGTCAATGTGGATGTGCGTATCGTCAGGAAGACCCGGCTGGTGAGTCTCGACGAGCTGCGCAGCCATGCGGAACTGGCCCAGATGCGCGTGCTGCAGCGTGGCAACCGCCTGTCGATCACCCCGGTTGATCCGGCCGAGTGGGATTTCATCGTCTGTGAATTGATGAAATGACGGTCTGGCTATTAGGTTATCTGGCCCTCGGTGCGGTCGCCGGCTTCTTCGCCGGCTTGCTCGGCGTGGGCGGTGGCGCCATCATGGTGCCGGTACTGGCGTTGATGTTCGCCGCCCAAGGGTTTCCCGACGCACATCTGATGCACTTGGCCCTCGGGACATCAATGGCAGCCATCGTGTTCACCTCGATTTCCTCCCTGCGCGCACACCATAGCCACGGCGCCGTGCTGTGGCCGATTGTCTGGGCCATCGCACCAGGCATCCTGATCGGCACTTTCGTCGGGGCGCAATTCGCCAGCCAGATCCCGACCCGTCCGCTGGCGATGTTTTTCACGCTGTTCATGAGTTACGTCGCGTTTCAGATGCTGGCGAACATCAAACCCAAGCCTTCGCGCCAACTCCCCGGATCATTGGGCATGTTCCTCGTCGGCAGCGGTATCGGCGCCCTCTCCGCGCTGGTCGCCATCGGCGGCGGCTCGCTTTCCGTGCCTTTCATGACCTGGTGCAACGTCAAGATGCACCATGCCATCGGCACCTCGGCCGCCATCGGCCTACCCATCGCCGCAGCCGGTACGCTGGGTTATTGGGTGGGCGGACAAGGCACTACCGATCTGCCCGCAGGCGGCTTTGGCTACATTTACCTGCCCGCCTTGGCGGCCTGCGTGGCAATGAGCATGCTCACGGCGCCGCTGGGCGCAAAAGCGGCGCACAAACTCCCCGTCCCAACCCTGAAGAAAATATTTGCCGGCGTCATCCTGCTGCTGTTGGTCAAGATGGTGCATGGCCTGTTTCTGTAAAAAGTCGGCGTTGGCGGGACGGCGCTATACTCTAAAAGCATGACGCCCCTGTTTCAGCATCTCGACATCATCACCCGCAGTCGCAACCGCAGCGGGGTCGAGATCGCGGCAGTCAAGGCACTGCACGAACTGATCGGGGCCAGCCGAACCGAGTTGCACAAGGTTTTTCTGTCACCGGGCGACATTCTCGCCGGCCTGTCGGTCGCGGTATCCGGCACCGACGCAAACACAGTCGCCCATGATGATGGCTTCTCCTGGCCAGAGCAAACAGGTTCAATCGAGAACCACCCCCTGCTGGCCGCCTGTCTTGCTGCCAAGGGGCCATGTCTCTCGTCACTGCCGAACGGTCAGCAACGCTGCATCGCACTCATTCGCAACCAGATGCACGAACCTTACGGCTTCCTCCAGATCGAACGCGATGGTACCCTTGATCAGACGGCTCTCGATTTGATTGAGGGATTTTCAGTCATCCTGAGCAACAGTCTGGGCATGCTGGAGTACAGCGAAACCGATACCCTCACGCGCCTGCTCAATCGCAAGACCTTCGATGAATACCTGATCAACATCCTCGCCAACATTCCCGATCAGGAAGACGATGCGCTGGCGCTGCTGCACCTGCCACATCGTCGCCAATCTCACCCCGAGGCGCGCAATCACTGGCTGGGTGTGATGGATATCGACAAGTTCAAGTCGATCAATGACCGTTTCGGTCACCTCATCGGTGATGAGGTATTGATCCTGGTCGCCAACCTGATGCGCGAAAGCTTTCGTGCGCAGGACAAGCTGTTCCGCTTTGGCGGCGAGGAGTTCGTCGCCCTGCTACGGCCAGCGGAGTTCGATCACGCCATCGGCACCTTCGAACGCTTTCGCAAGCGGGTAGAAGAGTTCGAGTTCCCTCAGGTTGGCCATGTCACTGTGAGTATCGGCTTTACGCAGATCAAGCTTGGCGACACCCCGTCAATGATTCTGGATGCCGCTGACGAAGCGCTTTACTGGGCCAAAGAGCATGGTCGTAACCAGTGCCATGCTTACGAAGTGCTGATCGAGGAAGGCAAGCTGCAACGTCACGCGACACCCATCTCGGATATCGAATTGTTCTAGCGGCGCAGGCGCATTTCCAAGGAGGAAAGCGCCGTATCAAGTTGGGCCAAATCAGCGCGAAACTGCTCAAATTCCTGCCAAGGCACCAGCCATGCGCTTTCCATGGTCAGATACTCGATCACATTGTCGGCCAAGTGACTGGCCGCCTGCCGTTGCCATTTGGCCGCGCCCGTTGCAACTTGTACCATGCGCTGCGCCGCCACATCACCGAAAACCTGCGCGAGATCCTCAGTGGCGTCCCAGCGCAGGTTACGAAACACGAAAGAAAGTTCAGTCGCAAATTCGGCGTTGCCCTCGACACGGGCGCCCCCCATCAGACGCTCGAAGCCATCCAGCAACCGGAACGGCGAATCGGCCGGCAGGGTGATGGTGACATCGGGTGTTGCAGGTTCGGCAACCCGCGCCGCGCCACCCGCGCTGGTGACGACAAAACCGATCTGTAAGGGAGGCATGCCTATCACTGCCTCTCGGCCCGCATAGGGGGCAAGGCGCTGGCGTGCCCAATCGTTACCCTGCAACAGGTGATTGAGTGTCGCGATCAGGGCCGTTGCGGGGTGCGGCAGCATGAGAAGCCGTCAGAGCTTGTAGCCGCGGTGCAAGGCGACCACGCCGGCCGTCAGATTGAAGAACTCGACGCGCGCGAGTCCGGCCTGTTCCATCATGCCTTTAAGGGTCGCCTGATCCGGATGCATGCGAATCGACTCCGCCAGATAGCGGTAACTGTCCGGATCGTTAACCACTTTCTGACCCAGCCAAGGCAGAACTTTGAAGGAATAGAAGTCATAGGCCGGCGTCAGAGGCTCCCAAACCTTGGAGAACTCAAGCACCAGAAGCCGTCCGCCCGGTCGCAGGACTCGGCGCATTTCTTCCAGCGCTTTATCCTTATGCGTCATGTTGCGCAGGCCAAAAGCAACGGTCACGATATCGAAATGATTGTCGGGGAAGGGCAGCTTTTCGGCATCGCACTGCGCCACCGGCCCCAACTGGCCTTCATCGAGCAGGCGATCGCGCCCGCGCGTCAGCATGGCATTGTTGATGTCAGTGAGCCAGACTTCACCGGTCGGGCCGACTTTCTTGCGGAAGGCCGAAGCCAGGTCGCCCGTACCGCCGGCAATGTCGAGCACGCGCTCACCCGTGCGGGCACCCGCCACTTGCAGCGTGAACGCCTTCCACAGGCGATGCAGCCCGGCCGACATCAGGTCGTTCATCAAATCATATTTATCGGCAACCGAGGAAAAAACGCCGCGAACGCGCTGCGCCTTCTCGTTTTCAGGGACGGTTTCAAAACCGAAATGGGTATCGGACATAATAGTTCTCAGTGCTTTCCACAACCACCACCAGATTTTGGCGGCAAAGTGGTTGAATCAACGTCACGGTTTGCGCCGGCGGCTTCCAGTCGTGCCAGATACTCAGCCCAAAGGGCATCCTTGTCCTTGCCGTAACGGTAGAGCAGGTCCCAGGAATAAATCCCGCTGTCGTGTCCGTCGGAAAAGAAAGGTTGCACCGCATAGTTGCCCACGGGCTCCAGTGCCTTGATGTCGACGTTGCGCTTGCCGGTTTGCAGCGTTTCCTGGCCTGGACCATGGCCGCGCACCTCGGCAGATGGGGAAAATACGCGCAGAAACTCGTAACTCAGGCGAAAATTGCTGCCATCGGCAAAACTAAGCTCCATTTCACGGGATTTCTGGTGCAGTTTGATCTCGGTAGGAATCGGAATACTCTTGTCTAGTCCGGCCATGGCAGTTTTACGCAGGAATGAAGGAAACCTTCAGATATGGGCCAGTTATCATAGCGCAAGCTGATCCTCCGTCTCGCGCCGACTGTCACAAAAGCATCATCTGGCTGCAATAGACTTTATGCTGTCTCATCAAGAACCCTACCCTTATGCCCGCTACTATTCTGGTGGTCGAAGACGAACCCGCCATTCAGGCGCTCATCGCGACCAACCTGCGCCGCCATGGCCATGATGTCGTCACCGCCATCGACACCGAAGCAGCAACACGCCAGATTAATGCAGCGCTGCCGGATCTGATCCTGCTCGACTGGATGTTGCCCGGCATGAGCGGCATCGACTTTGCCCGCCGCCTGCGGGCCGATCCACGTACCCGTGCAATCCCGATCATTATGCTGACGGCGCGTGGCGAGGAGCGCGACAAGGTAACCGGGCTCGAAACCGGCGCTGATGACTACATTACCAAACCCTTTTCTCCGCGCGAACTGCTGGCACGCATCCAGGCTGTCCTGCGCCGCGGCAAGCCGCAGGCAACTGAAGATATGGTTGAAGCCGGCGGCTTGAAGCTCGATCCAGCCTCCCATCGCGTTACGGCGGACGGCAAGCCGGTGAATCTCGGGCCCACCGAATTCCGCCTGCTGCACTTTCTGATGACCCACCCGGAGCGGGTACACTCGCGCGATCAACTGCTTGATCAGGTCTGGGGAGATCATGTGTTCGTTGAGGAACGTACCGTCGATGTCCATATCCGCCGTCTGCGTGCTGCGCTGGAGGCTTCCGGTCTGGATCGGTTTGTGCAAACGGTACGTGGTAGCGGTTACCGTTTCTCGCTTGATAACAATTAACTGACCGCCTCATGCCGATAAGGCTGCTGATTGCCAGTGTTTTTCTTGCTGGAAGTGGTGCGCTGATCAACCGGTTCTTTGGTGGATATCCCGCCATCGCCGCAGTGACCCTCCTCGCAATTTTGCTGCTTGCCCGCCATGAACGGCAAATTACCCGCTTGACGGCTTGGGCAGAAAAGCCGCTGGGAACACCCGTGCCGGAAGCCTCGGGTATCTGGTCGCCGCCCTTTCTTGCCCTGCATCGACGCGCGCGTCAGGCCGCCACACAGCGTGAAGAACTGATCGAAATGGGCGAGCGCTTTCGCCTCGCGGCGGAGGCCCTGCCAGATGGCGTGGTCATCCTCGACGAACAGCGGACCATCGAATGGCTGAACCCGCGTGCCGAGCGCCTGCTGGGGCTGGATAGCAATCGCGACATCGGCATGATGATCGGCCACCTGATGCGTGAGCCGGAATTCATCCAATTTCTGGACCAGCCGCCCGAGAAGCAACAGATTCCGCTGGTAGTCCGCCCGATGCGCAATCCCGGCCATATCCTGCATGTTCGCGGCACGCCCTTTTCGGCAGGGCGCACGTTGCTGCTGATCGAAGACCTGACCCAACTAGATCGTCTTGAAACCGTGCGTCGTGATTTCGTGGCCAATGTCTCGCACGAGCTTCGCACGCCACTCACTGTCGTCCAGGGTTTTCTGGAAACCGCCAGGGATGGCCTGACTGACGAGGTACACCCCACCCCGCCTGCAGAAATCGTCCAGTATCTCGACATGGCGTTTGATCATTCACGGCGCATGCACCGCTTGGTCGAAGACCTGCTGACGCTCTCCTCGCTTGAAACCGACGCACCGCCGCAGGAGGAAGTCATTGAGGTCGCCCCCCTATTGGCCCTGGTGCGTGAAGAAATCATTGCGCTCTCAGCGGGGCGTCACGCGATCCACCTGGACAATACCGGCCCTGCCAAGCTACTCGGCAGCAGCCGCGAATTGCACAGCGCCTTCAGCAATCTGGCCAGCAATGCGGTGCGCTATACCCCCGATGGCGGCAAAATCACGCTCTCGTGGCAGGTGGATCGAAATGGCGCTGTGTTCTCCGTCACCGATAGCGGGATTGGCATTGAGGCACGTCATCTGCCCCGTCTGACCGAACGTTTCTATCGCGTTGATCGTGGCCGCTCACGCGAAAGTGGGGGAACCGGATTGGGACTTGCCATCGTCAAGCATGTGCTCGAACGGCATGAGGCGACACTAACGGTGGATAGCACGCCAGGAAAAGGCAGCCGTTTCGCGGCCAGCTTTACGGCGCGCAGCATCCTCGCTGAAAACTAATCGCTGCTGTTTTCCAGCGCCTTTTGTTGGCGCTGCAGGAATTCATCCATGCTGTCGATGCCGCGCAGCAACAGGATAGTGGCCCGGACCGCAGCTTCCAGTAGCACCGCGAGGTTACGGCCGGCAGCAACAGGCAGCACCACTTTGCGCACAGGAACGCCCAGGACGTTTTCGGTGAGAGCATCCAGCGGCAAACGTGCCATTTCCGGCACGCCGGGATTGGGGCGTTGCAGATGCACGATGAGTTTCAGGCGCATTTTGCGGCGACAGGCGGTTTCGCCGAAAACCGTGCGGATATTCAGCAGGCCAAGGCCGCGTACTTCGATAAAGTCCTTCAGCAACTCGGGGCAGCGTCCCTCAAGAGCGTCCGGGGCAATACGCGAAACCTCAACGACATCATCGGCAACCAAGCCATGGCCGCGCGTGATCAGCTCCAAACCGAGTTCGCTTTTGCCGACACCGGAATCACCGGTAATCAGTACGCCAATGCCCAGCACATCCATGAATACGCCATGCAACGTGACGGTCTCGGCCAGTTGGCGCGACACGTAGATGCGCAGGGCATCAATCACCTGCGCCGTCGGCACCGGCGTGGCGAACAGCGGCGTATCGGTCGCCTCACAGGCAGCGCGAATTTCTTCAAGGATGTCGCAGCCATCGGCCACGATCACCGCGGGTGGGTGGGCATCGATGACGCGCTGGAACAGATGGAGTTCCGCATCCTCACCTTCCTTGGCATGGCGTTTGTACCAGATGATCTCGGGGGTGCCGAGAACCTGGACGCGATCCGGGTGAATCAGGTTGAGGTGACCAATCAGGTCGGCCGGTGAAACGTCGTCGCGATTGACGGCGATCGGGCGGTTGAGGGTACCCCCTACCCAGGTCAGTTGCAGCCGTTCGCGATTACGCTCGAACAGCTGCGCGACGATCAGTTGGCCGACTGCCACTGCGCAAACAGCGCATGCACGGCTGCCGCATCGGGCGCAGCGGTGAGTTGCTCACGAAAACCCTTGTCGCTGAACATCTGTGCAAGTTCAGACAACATCTGCAGATGATGTTCGGTCGCCGCCTCGGGCACCAGCAGGACAAAGATCAGACTAACAGGTTGACCATCCGGGGCATCGAACTGGACCGGGCTGGCAAGCCGCAGGAAAGCGCCATGCGCTTCCTTGAGGCCCTTGATACGGCCATGCGGAATGGCGATACCCAGCCCAAGGCCGGTGGAGCCCATTTTCTCGCGGGCGAACAGGGCATCGTAAACGGTGCTTCTGGCAATGCCTTGCAGGTTTTCAAACAACAGGCCAGCTTGTTCGAAGACGCGTTTCTTGCTGCTGGCATCGAGGTCGACAAGCACGTTCTCGACCTTGAGGAGTTTGGCAATCAGGTTCATTGTGGATCAGGGGTGTCCCATACACAGAAAAACATCATCGGCGGGGCAATGGTGGGCCGCCGCCGATGCGTGGCGAAGTATATACCTCGCCACATGATGAGAAAACCATGTAAACAGGACTGGGGGCGGATGCCTTACTCGACCGTGGGGCGACTATGGCCGTGGTCGTGGTTCTTGTCCTTGTACTTGATCACCTGGCGGTCGAGTTTGTCGACCAGCTTGTCGATGGCTGCGTAGAGATCTGCATCGTTGCTGTCGGCGAAGATATCCTTGCCCTTGACGTGCAGCGTGATTTCGGCTTTCTGCACGAGCTTTTCCACAGTGAGAATCACATGGACGCTGGTGACATGATCAAAATGGCGAATGACCTTATCCACTTTTCCGGTGACATACTCACGCAGAGCGGGGGTGACTTCGATGTGGTGTCCCGTGATATTGAGGTTCATGATGGCTCCTCTTAGAGTGCTTTTCGTAGGTTAACCGGCGGAATGTTCAGGGATTCACGATACTTGGCAACGGTACGTCGCGCAACCACAATTCCCTGTTCGCCGAGGACTTCCGCGATTTTGGCGTCGGAAAGCGGCTTGTGACCGTCTTCGACGCTCACCAGCTGCTTGATCAGCGCCCGGATCGCGGTGGATGACGCCGCGCCGCCGGTATCGGTGGCGACGTGGCTGCCAAAAAAGTATTTGAGTTCGTAGACGCCGCGCGGACTCGCCAGATATTTCTGCGTTGTCACGCGCGAGATAGTCGATTCGTGCAGTTCAACTGTATCGGCAATTTCACGCAAAGTAAGTGGCCGCATCGCCACCTCGCCATGATCGAAGAAGGCGCGCTGCCGGTCGACAATCGCCTGCGAAACACGTGCGATGGTATCGAAACGCTGCTGCACGTTCTTGATCAGCCACTTGGCTTCCTGCAACTGACCTGACAGATTGCCGCCACCATTGCTGCGCTGACGCCGTAGCAGATCGGCATACAGGCGGTTGATGCGCAGGCGCGGCATGGCTTCCTGATTGAGTTGCACCGTCCAGCTACCGCGATGCTTCCTGACGAAGACATCGGGCACGATGTACCGCGTATCCATCGGCGAGAACTGCGCGCCCGGACGTGGATTGAGCGAACGAATCAGTTCCTGTGCCTGGCGCAGGGCCTCATCTTCGCAACCCAGCGCCTTGCGGATGCGCACGTAATCGCGATTGGCCAGTTGTTCGAGATGATCCTTGACGATCGCCACGGCCAGCGCTTGCGTCGGGCTGGGCTGCAGGTTGAGCAGCTGCAGCAGCAGGCATTCGCGCGGATTGCGCGCGCCGATGCCGGGAGGGTCAAGGCTTTGCAGATGTTTCAGGGCGATCTGCAGGTCGTCGATGACCTCATCCGGTTCGCCGTAAAACTCTTCCGGCACCACCTCAACCAGCTCTTCCAGCGTCTGCGCCAGGTAGCCGTCGTCACTCAGTGCCTCGACCAGAAACGCCACCAGCATGCGCTCGCGGTGCGAAAGCTGCGTGAGCGCCAGTTGCTCGATCATGTGGTCGCGCAGGCTAATGGCGGCGGCCTGCAACTCGCCGGCATCAGCCTCGCTTTCATCGTTGGGGTCGCGCGGCGTGCGCGTGCTACCGCTGCCCGACCAGTCGTGTCCTTCATCCTGCGACCAGTCGTTGCCGGATTCCTGGCTGTCGCGCGACTCCTGTGCATCCCGTTGCTCAGAAGTGTTGTTGCCCTGTTCGTCGTTGCGATGCGACAGCGCATCGTTGGTCGTGGAAAACACCCCCACGTCGCCCGGCTCCTCGCGTTCCAGCAGCGGGTTTTCCTGCAGGGCCTGTTCGATTTCCTGATTGAGTTCCAGCGACGAGAGTTGCAACAATCGAATCGACTGCTGCAACTGGGGCGTCAGGGCGAGATGCTGGGAAAGCCGGAGCTGGAGGGTGGGTTTCACTTCTTGTTCTTACATCCGGAAGTGTTCGCCGAGATACACGCGGCGGACACTTTCATTATCGATGATTTCGGCCGGATTGCCAGCCGCCAGCACTTCGCCTTCGTTGATGATCGTCGCGCGATCACAGATGCCCAGCGTTTCGCGTACGTTGTGGTCGGTGATCAGCACACCAATCTCGCGTTCTTTCAGGAACTTGATGATCTTCTGGATATCGATCACCGCAATCGGGTCGACACCCGCGAACGGTTCGTCGAGCAGGATGAATTTGGGGCGGGTTGCCAGCGCACGGGCAATTTCAACGCGGCGACGTTCGCCGCCGGACAAGGCGACCGCCTTCTGCTCACGCAAATGACTGATGTGCAACTCCTCCAGCAACTCATCAAGGCGGGTTGCAATAGTCGGCTCATCGTAATCCTGCAGTTCCAGCACGGCCCGCACGTTCTCGGCGACCGTCAGTTTGCGGAATACCGAATTTTCCTGCGGCAGATAGGACAACCCGAGACGCGCCCGCTTGTGGATCGGCAGGTGCGTCATGCGCTGCTCCGTGCCATCGGCGGAAATGCTGATTTCGCCGGCATCGGACGCCACCAGACCGACGATCATGTAGAAGCAGGTGGTCTTGCCGGCGCCATTTGGGCCGAGCAGGCCGACCACCTCACCGCCATCGACATGCAGGCTGACGTCCTTGACGACAGTGCGTGCGCGGTATTTCTTGTGCAGGTTGTAGACGGAAAGACGACTCATACGTCTATCTCTCCTGTCTCTTTGAGCAGCTTGCGGATGATCTCGCTGGAAAAGCCACGGCCCTGAAGAAAACGTGCCTGCTTGGCCCATTCCTTTGCATCCGCTGGCACTGCCGCGAATTTCTTCTGCCACACAACTCGGGCACGGGCCAACTCATCGGGCAGGTCCTCAACCTGTGCCTGGACCAGCTCAGCCCCAACCCCCTTCTGTCGCAAGGTCTGGCGCAAACGTGCGCCGCCGAGGCGGCCGGCTTGGCTGCGCAGGTAGCTTTCGGCAAAACGGGCATCCGACTGCAATCCACTTCTGGCAAGTTCGTTCAACACGGTGTCGATTTCTTCTTCGGTGCCATGCGGCGCGAGTTTGCGGGCCAGTTCGGCGCGGGTATGTTCGCGCCGGGCCAGCAGTCTCACTGCGCGGCTATAAAGTTCACTCACTCGGCCTCGACGGGTGCCGCCATGGCTGTCACGCCCACGGCCTCGCGCACCCGGTTTTCGATCTCGCGCGCCACGTCGGCATGCTCACGCAGAAACTCACGCGCATTGTCCTTGCCCTGGCCGATCTTCTCGCCCTTGTAGGCATACCAGGCACCGGACTTCTCGACGATCTTGTGCTCGACACCGAGTTCAACCACTTCGCCCTGACGCGAAATGCCTTCCCCGTAGAGAATGTCGAAGTGCGCCTCGCGGAACGGTGGCGCCACCTTATTCTTGACGACCTTGACCTTGGTTTCGTTGCCGATCACTTCGTCGCCCTTCTTGATCGCGCCGGTACGGCGAATGTCCATGCGCACCGACGCATAGAACTTCAGCGCGTTGCCGCCGGTGGTGGTTTCCGGGTTGCCAAACATCACGCCGATCTTCATGCGGATCTGGTTGATGAAGATGACCAAGGTATTGGTGCGCTTAATGTTGGCGGTGAGCTTGCGCAAGGCCTGTGACATCAGGCGGGCCTGCAGGCCGGGCAACTGGTCGCCCATCTCGCCTTCGATTTCGGCTTTCGGCGTCAACGCGGCAACCGAGTCGATGACGATCAGATCGACGCCGCCGGAACGCACCAGCATGTCGGTAATCTCAAGACCCTGCTCGCCGGTATCGGGTTGCGAGATCAGCAAATCGGGCACATTCACACCCAGCTTGGCGGCATAGCTCGGGTCGAGGGCGTTTTCCGCATCGATGTAGGCGGCGACACCGCCGGCCTTCTGGATTTCGGCGACAACGTGCAGACACAGCGTGGTTTTGCCGGAAGACTCCGGGCCATAGATTTCCACGACACGGCCACGCGGCAGGCCGCCTATGCCCAAAGCGATATCGAGGCCGAGCGAGCCTGTCGAGACAGTCTGAATATCATCGGTGGCAAGACCCTCGCCCATCTTCATGATGGAGCCCTTGCCGAACTGCTTTTCGATTTGTGCCAGTGCCGCTTGCAGGGCTTTGGTCTTATTTTCGTCCATGATGGTCCTTCCGAAATATTGATCCGATTATGGCATGTTTCTTGCGCGATCTAGCAGACCGGAAAGCGCATGAAGTACCGATTGACGCCGGATACTCTCCCGATCACCGCTGAAAAGTCGGCGCTCGCAGGACGGCGTGCTATTTTTCCCTGACCACGCAAAGCAGACGGTGCCCACCGGCTTGTCCGGCGAGCCGCCGGCGGGGCCGGCGACTCCCGTAATTGACAATGAAATCAGCGCATTGGAGTGTTGCAATGCCCCTGCTGCCATGGCCATTGCAGTTTCCAGACTGACCGCACCGAAGGTTTCTATAGTGTTCATAGGAACACCGAGCATATCTGCTTTCGCGGCATTTGTATAGGTGACAAAGCCACGGTCGAACCAGGCCGAGCTGCCGGGCGTGTGCGTAATGACCTGCGCCGCCCAGCCGCCGGTGCAGGATTCGGCCGTGGCGATCATGAGGTTTCGGGCCAGACAGACTGCACCGATGGCCGCAGAGAGTTCGACCAGATCGCTATCCATTGGCTTGCATCAGAAAAAGCTCTCGACCAGCGTCTTGAAGAGCGCCAGCGTCAGCACGGTATAGCCGGCGGCCACGAGGTCATCCATCATCACGCCGAGACCATTCTTGACTTCGTTATCGAAGTAATTGGCCGGTGGCGGCTTGACGATGTCGTAGAAGCGGAACCACAGAAAGGCCGCGAGTTGCCAGAGCAGCGTGTCCGGCGTCATCAGCAGGACGATCCAGAAAGGCACGATCTCGTCCCAGACGATGGCACCATGATCGACCACGCCGAGATTGCGGCCGGTGATGTGGCAGGCCGTTACCCCGAGCACGAAGGCCAGCGCCAGGAAAATGGCCAGCGCGAACTCATCAGGGAACAGGCTGCGTAGAAACGGGTAGGTCAGCCAGGCGAACAGGGTACCGGCCGTGCCCGACGCCCACGGTGAAAGCCCGCTGCCAAAGCCGCAGGCGATCAGATGTGCCGGGTGGCGAAACAGGAAGGAAACAGGCGGGGATGGGGATTTTTTGATCTTCATGAGGCAAAGTGGTCGTAGCCGCGCCGGGCAATCGTCACCGGCGCACCGTCAAGGGTCAGCACCGTCAACGCGGCGGCGTTGCCGGCGGTAATCTGCCCCAGACAGCTCAGGGACAGGGAAAGTGTTTTCCCGAGCACGAGGACTTCTGCATGCCGGTCGGCCGGGGCAGTAAATATCAGTTCGTAGTCGTCACCGCCGGACAGGAAACACTGCTCTTCAAAAGTCGGCGCTGGCGAGACGGCAAGTTGCAGGGTGGCAGCCACACCCGACTGCTCAAGGATATGGCCCAGATCGGCAAGAAGGCCATCGGAAACATCAATAGCGGCAGTGGCCAGCCCGCGTAGAGCCAACCCCAGCGCCACACGCGGCTGGGGACGATGCAAGGCAGTCAGACAGTCAGTGAGCGCCGGCTCACTTAACAGCGCCTGCCCCTGCAGGTGCGCCAGTCCTTGCGCTGCCCGCCCCGGCGCGCCGGAGACCCAAATTTCATCGCCCGGCCGGGCACCTGAACGCAACAGCGCGGCGCCGGCGGGTACCTCGCCGAAGATCGTCACGCAGAAATTGCGCGGGCCCTGGGTGGTGTCGCCACCGATGACGTCGATACCAAAAGCTTCCGCACAGGCGAAAAAGCCGCTGGCAAATTTTTCAATCCAAGACTCAGTGGCGGCCGGTAACGCCGCGGCCAACAAAGCCCACTTCGGCTGGGCACCCATGGCGGCCATATCCGAGACATTCACCGCCAGCACTTTCCAGCCAAGATCCGCCGGATCGGTATTTGGCAGGAAGTGAGTGCCTGCCACCAGCATGTCGGTCGACACCACCAGCTCGCAACCGGCCGCAGGCTGCAGGATGGCGCCGTCGTCACCGACGCCCAGTACGCTGTGAGGTGTCGGCCGCTTGAAGTACCGGTTGATCAGGGCAAACTCGGAGGGCATGCCCGACGCTTATTTGGCGCTGATTTCGTGGGGACGTAATTCCGGCCCGAGCTTGTCGAGGATGCCATTGACGAACTTGTGGCCGTCGGTGCCGCCGTAGGACTTGGTCAGTTCGATCGCCTCATTGAGCACGACACGGTAGGGCGTTTCCGGGTGATCGCGCAATTCGCAGGCGGCGATCAGCAGGATGCCGCGCTCAATGGGGGAAATCTCGGCCCACGGGCGCTCAATATGCGGTTCGAGCAGGGCCTGCAAGGCCGCCGCGTTATTCAGCACGCCCTCAAGCAGCGCATCGTAAAGCGCGCGATTGGCCTTGTCGAAACCCGCCACGGATTCGGCCTGGACAATGATGGCCGCGGCATCCTGGCCGCCGACCAGATGCTGGTAAAGCCCCTGAACAACAAACTCGCGCGCACGATGGCGCGGGCTGGAGGGGTTCTTTTTCGGACTGACGTTGGTACTCACTTCACGGCTTTCAGCAGATTGGCCATTTCGACGGCACACTGTGCCGCCTCCGTACCCTTCTGCAGCATGCGTACTTCAGCCTGGTCGTCGTTCTCGACCGTCAGCACGGCATTGGCAATCGGAATGCCGGTGTTGAGCTGGACATCGGTGACACCGCGCGCCGATTCGTTCGACACGATTTCGAAATGGTAGGTCTCGCCGCGGATCACGCAGCCGAGCGCGACCAGCGCCGCGTATTTGCCGGTTTGTGCCATGGCTTGCAGGGTCAGCGGGATTTCCAGCGCGCCGGGCACCGTCACCAACTGAACATCCGTCACGCCGAGGCGCCGCAGTTCATGGCAGCAGCCGGACAGCAAGCCCTCACCTACCACTTTGTTGAAACGCGCCATGACGATGCCGATCGAGAGGCCAGCGCCGGCAAGATTCGGTTCGATTTCCTTGAGGCCGTCGCAGCGTCCGGCGGGGGCGCCTGTACTTGCACTCATGTTGGCATTGGGGGTAAAGCTCATTTCAGGGCCTCCTCGGGCGAAAGGTAGCCGGAGATTTCCAGACCGAAGCCGGCCATGCTCGGCATCTTGCGCGGGCTGGCCAGCAAGCGCATCTTGCCGACACCGAGTTCACGCAGAATTTGCGCACCGATGCCGTAGATGCGGGGGTCCCACTTGGTGGCGGGCTTGGCGCCGTCGGCCGTCAGTGCATTGACGAGGTCGCTGCCGGTTTCGTTCCGGTGCAGCAGCACAATCGCGCCGCGCCCCGCCTTGGCAATCGCCTGCATGGCCTGGTCGATACTGAAGCTGTGGCGCTGGCTCTTGCAGTCAAGGAAGTCGAGGACCGACACCGGTTCATGGACGCGCACGAGCGCTTCCAGTTCAGGCTTGAGCTCGCCCTGCGTCAGGGTCAGATGCACGTCGCCGCTGGTCTGGTCGCGGAAGGCGCGCAGGCGGAAGCTGCCATGTGAGCAGATCACTTCCTTGTCGGCCACGCACTCGACCAGCTTTTCGTTTTCCGAGCGGTACTGGATCAGGTCGCGGATGGTGCCGATCCTGAGGCCGTGCTCCTTGGCGTATTCGATCAGATCGGGCAGACGCGCCATAGTGCCGTCGTCCTTGAGGATCTCGCAGATCACTGCGGCTGGTTCGCAACCCGCCATCTGGGCGAGGTCGCAACCGGCTTCGGTGTGGCCGGCACGCACCAGTACGCCGCCGCGTTGTGCCATCAGCGGGAAAATGTGGCCGGGCTGAACGATGTCGGCGGCCCGCGCGTTTTTGGCTACAGCCGCCTGCACGGTGCGCGCACGGTCATGTGCCGAGATGCCGGTGGTGACACCCTCGGCCGCCTCGATGGAAACGGTAAAGGCGGTGCCGTGCGGCGTCTTGTTGTCGCGCACCATCAGCGGCAATTCGAGTTGGCGGCAGCGGCCCTCGGTCAGCGTCAGACAGATCAGTCCGCGGCCGAACTTGGCCATGAAGTTGATCGCCTCGGGCGTGACGTGTTCGGCGGCGAGGACAAGATCGCCCTCGTTCTCGCGGTCTTCCTCATCGACGAGGATGACCATTTTGCCGGCACGCATGTCGGCGACGATGTCCTGAACTGAACTGATGCTCACAATAGATCGCTCCTTGGGGAAGGAGTGCATTTTACGCCGGGCCGCAGTTAATCCGCAGGCTTGGCAAATGATGTGGCGCACAAATTGCTCAGTGAAGGGCAAACAAGTTTTCTGTGGAGCCCGCCATGCACGCCAATGACCAACAACAATTTCTCGAAAAGAAACTCAGCTTCCTGAAAATGCGCGTCGAAATGATCGCTTGGCGCGTTGATGAACTGGGCATGTCGCCGGCCATCCGCCAGGCACTGCCTGAAGCCACGCTGGGTGTGATCGAATCGCTGCTCTACGAAACCCAGCCTGACCCGGACCGGCTCTCTCTCTACGAACAGACTGTCTGCCGCACCGAGGAAACCCTCGCCCAGAATCCTGAATTCTGGCGCAGCGGCAACGAAACCCTGCACTAAGCTCAGTCCATCATCAATATTCCGCCAGCGCTGCCGTTAAGGCAGTCAGGAGGGATATTTTCATGGACGTTTCCAGTATTGCCGCCGTTGCCTCGGAGATGAGTCAGGCGCGTACCGCCGAGGCGGTGCAACTGACCGTGCTCAAAAAGGCGATGGATATCGAAGCCCAAGGCGCCATGCAGCTGGTGGCTGCGGCCGCATCGGTCGTTTCTGCTTCGGCCAACAATCCACCCCACCTCGGTCAGCAGATCGATACGTTCGCCTAGGGCCACTGAGGGCAATTTTGCCCAGTCAGGCATCGGCAAGCCCTGCGTCTTTGCCGATGCGCCGGCATATCTTGCCGATGCACCTTCAAGCCAACCAGTAACATCATGATCTAAATAGCTTTAATTAGCTGGCACATGCCATGCATTGAGTTCCGTCGTCGTCTCACGCCGGAACACCATGCAAATCGCTTCAGTCAATCCAGGAATCGCCGCCGCCCTGACCAGCATCACTGCCGGGTTGGAGAAAAACAGTCCGGCTGCCGATGCCGCTCAGGAAGCCATCAAGGAATCCTCTGCCCCTTCAGAGCGCGCTGTTGCGCCGGTCGAGAACGAGCGCAGCGACTCTGCCAACGTCTCCATTTCGGCCAACGCGCAAACCCAGGCGGCCAAAGGCTTGCCGGCGCCGGTCTATGCCGAGATCTGGCAGGGCGACATCAAGGTGGCCCAGGTAGACATCCATGGTCATGTCACCTCCTATTCCGCCATGCTCGCCTCCGGTGGCGGTGGACTGGCCGGGCCGCTGGTTGCCGCACAACGCGCCGTACAGGTGGCGCAACTGCTCGGTGGAGAAATTCGCAGCGCCGGACAATCGCTCGACAAGCAGACCTTGTTGATGCGCGCAAAATTGGCCAACACCTATTCAGTCTGAGCGAAATTGGCCGATAAAAATACTTCAGTTCATGGAATTGGCACGAAGCCTGCCTATGTGTCGGCAAGCCCGCAGAAATAGAGGGTGAAACTGCTTCTAAACCCGCTTTAAGGAAAAAACTTGCCGCCCATGATGACCATCAGGCGGCACGGTTTGCCGGAGACCACGATGCGTAAGAACCGTTCGAAACAAACTGTATTGCCACTGGGCATCAAAAACAAACTCAAGACCGAGTTGCCCGCGCTGGTGGCACTCACGGCGATTGGCCAGTCATGGTTCACCGCCCAGCATCAGTCCGACCTGCTGGCAGTTGCGCTGGTGGTGCGCGAGATGGCGCTGCCGGGTAGCCTGCAGGCCGAATGCGCTGCCGAATTGCAGCGCCTGTGCGAGCAGGAAATCACCATGGACAATAAAACCGATATCGCGCTCAATCTCGCCGAATGCCTGCCCTGGCTACAGGTTCAGCAAAATCATCTGGTCGCCAAGGCCATCCAGGCCCTGTCGGAAAAAGCCAACCTCGCCATGGCGGCCTAGTATTGCCGTCTTATCAGCGCCGACATTTACTCGTAACGATTGACGAGCCGCCCAATCCCGTCAATCACCACTTCGACCGTATCGCCTGCCGCGAGCGGCCCGGCGCCGACCGAGGTGCCGCAGGCAATCACGTCGCCTGCTTCCAGTGTCATGTCCTGGGAAATGCGGCTGACGATTTCGGCCGGCGAAAAGAACATGTCGCTGACCGGATAGTCTTGGCGCACCTCGCCCGAGATGACTGCACCGACCCGCAGGCTGGCGGGATCAAGACCGGTGGCAATCACCGGGCCGAACACGCCGAAGGTGTCAAAGCTCTTGGCGCGCGTCCAATGCACGAAGGCCGGATCGAGGCGCATCACATCGCGGGCCGTCACGTCATTCACGCAGGTATAGCCGAAGATGGCTGCCGGTGCCTCGGCGACTGACACCGCCTTGGAGCGCCGGCCGATCACAATACCCAGCTCCGCCTCGAACACCACCGCGCCGTGATAACCGGCCGGGCGGCGAATCGTGTCGCCATGCGCCGCAAAACAGTTGCTGCTCTTGAGAAAGTAGAGCGGATGCTCGGGGCGATGCAGCCCCTCCTTCGTTGCTCGCTCATGGAAGTTGTTCCACAGACCGATCATCTTGCCCGGCCGGCAGGGCATCAGCACGCGCACGTCCGCCAGCGCAAACTGCTGTGACGTGGGCTGCGGGTCGGCAAACAGGTCGCCAGTCCAGACGGTGACGATTTCGTTGTCGAGGGTGCCGAAATGTTCAGCCCCTGCCGCTTCAAAGCGCAGCCAGTGGGTCATGCCTTTAATCCTCAGTCCGTGGCTTTCGAGTGTAGCAGCCGCGCGAACAGCTTGCGCGCTTCCTCTAGCAGCAGCGTGCTCGATGCCACCAGCACGGCCACGCCCCACTCCTGCGCGCTCAAATCCACCGTATCGAAGATCGCCTGTGCCGGTGCCCAATGCACGGCCACGACTTGCAGAATAACGACGGCGGCGAGGGCCAGCCACAGTTTGCCGTTGCTGAAGAACTGGCGATTGAAGGCGCTGCCATGTTCGGCGCGGGCGTTGAAGATATTGAAGAATTGGAACAGCACGAAGGTGGTGAAGGCCAGCGTCATTGCTTTTGCGACATTGCCGCTCTGCATTGCCCAGCTATAGACGGCCAGTGTGCCGACGGCCATCGTCGCGCCATAAAGTCCGATACGCCACAGGCGCTGCCACGACAGGATCGACGCATCTGCGGCGCGCGGCTTGTCCTGCATGATACCGGGGCGCGCGGGTTCAACGCCCAAGGTCATCGCGGGCGGGCCATCCATGATGATGTTGACCCAAAGAATCTGGATCGCCGTAAAGGGCGTGGCGAAACCGAGGAAAGGCGCGCCGAGCACGGTGAGGATGGCGCCGATGTTGGTCGACAACTGGAAGCGCACAAACTTGACGATGTTGTCGTAAATGGTGCGCCCCTCCTCGACGGCATGCACAATCGAGACGAAGTTGTCGTCGGTGAGCACCATGGTGGCGGCTTCCTTGGTCACCTCGGTGCCGGTAATGCCCATCGCTACGCCGATGTCGGCGGTCTTGAGGGCTGGCGCATCGTTGACACCATCGCCGGTCATCGCCACCACATGGCCCTGTGACTGCAGAGCTTCGACAATCTGCATCTTGTGTTCAGGCGCCACGCGCGCGAACACCGCGCTTCTTTCCACCAGCGCGGCGATTTCTGCCTGACTCAAGCCGTCGAGATCGCGCCCCTCGTGGGCCTCGCCTTCGAGGCCGAGTTCGCGCGCGATGGCGGCTGCGGTGATGCGGTGATCACCGGTAATCACCTTAACCTGCACACCGGCCACGCGGCAGGTGGCAATCGCCTCCTTCGCCTCTGCGCGTGGCGGATCGATGATGCCGACCAGGGCATCGATGGTCAGCCCCTCCACCCACGGCATCAAGTCGACACCGGGGTAAAAGTCGGCGCTGGGAAGACGGCGACTGGCTAGCGCCAGCACGCGCATGGCTTCGCCGGCCAGCGCTTCGTTTTCATCCGCAAACCGTTGGCGCGTGGCATCGTCCAGTACGGCACGCCCCAGCAGTACATCGGGCGCACCCTTGACGCAGACCAGTATGTCGTCGCCATCGCGATGGAAGGTCGCCATGAACTTGTGCGCCGAGTCAAAGGGAATTTCGGCGATGCGCGGTCGGGCCGCAGCGGCGCTGTCCGGGTCGAGACCGGCCAATGCCGCCAGTCCGAGCAGCGCGCCCTCGGTTGGGTCGCCGATCAACACGCCATCGCGCAGGCGCGCATCGACGCACAACGCGGCGGGCAGCAGGCGTTCGGACAAGGACTCGGGCAGCGGCTCGGCCTCAAGCCGGTAACGTTGGCCCTCGCAGAAAAGCGCGCGCGCGGTCATCTGATTCAAGGTCAGCGTGCCGGTCTTGTCGGAGCAGATCACTGTGGTGCACCCCAGCGTTTCGACAGCGGCAAGTTTCTTCACAATGGCATGGCGTTTGGCCATGCGGTGCATGCCGAGCGCCAGTGTGACGGTGACCACCGCCGGCAGACCTTCGGGAATCGCGGCAACCGCCAACGCAATCGCCGTCATCGCGGTCTTGACCAGATCGTCGCCGCGCATCAATCCAAACACGAACATCAGACCGACCACCACGCTGGCGATTAGCGCGAGGCGCTTGCCGAGCGCATCGAGCTGGATTTGCAGCGGCGTCGCGCCATCCGCCGTTTCCGCGAGCAGATCGGCCAGTCGGCCCATCTCGGTCTGCATGCCGGTGGCGGTGACGATGGCTTCGATGCGCCCGCGCGTGACCACCGTGTTCATGAACACCATGTTGTGCCGTTCCGCCAGCGCCGACTTTTCATCGACTGCCTCCGGCAGCTTCGTCACCGCCTGCGATTCGCCGGTCAGTGCTGCCTCAGCCACTTCGGCACTGTGGGCCGAGAGCACGCGCGCATCGGCAGGGATGCGGTCGCCGGCTTCAAGCAACAGGATGTCGCCGGGCACCAGTTCGCCGGCTTCGATGAGATGCACCGTGCCATCACGTCGCACGCGCGCCGTGGGGGCGAGCATGTTCTTCAGTGCGGCAAGCGCCGCCTCGGCACGGTGTTCCTGGAAGAAACCGAGCGTGGCGTTGAGCAGCACCACGACGACGATGACCATCGAATCCTTGATCTCGCCGATCGCACCGGCCAGCACGGCCGCCCCGAGCAGGATCAACACCAGCAGGCTTTTGAACTGGTCGAGGAATTTCAGCCAGACCGGCCGTGGTACCTTCTCGGCGAGACGGTTGGGGCCGTACTGGATGAGGCGGCTGGCTGCCACCTCGCTTTGCAAACCCGTTGCCGGCGCGGACTCCAGTTGCTCGGTCACGACAGTGACCGACAAGGCGTGCCACGCCGGCATGGGGTTCATTTCATCAGCTCACTCAGTCGTCGCCACCGAAGACGCCGAGCAACTGCAGCAGGCTGGTGAAGAGGTTGAAGATCGAGACGAAGAGGCTGACGGTGGCCATCACGTAGTTGGTCTCGCCACCGTGGATGATGTTGCTGGTCTCAAACAGAATCAGGCCGGACATCAGCAGCACGAAGGCGGCCGACACGGTCAGCGACAGCGCGGGGATCTCGAAGAAGATCGCGGCTAGGCCGGCGACGAAGGCGACGAGCATGCCGACCATCAGGAAGCCGCTCATGAAGCTGAAGTCCTTCTTCGTCGTCAGCGCGTAGGCAGACAGACCGACAAAGATTACTGCCGTGCCAGCCATCGCCTGCATGACGATTTCGGCGCCGTTGGGCATGCCGAGATAGCGGTTGATGATCGGGCCGAGCGTATAGCCCATGAAGCCGGTCAGCGCAAACACCAGCGCCACGCCGGCGCCGCTGTTCTGAAATTTGGTAATGGCGAACAACAGGCCGAAGTAGCCGACCAGCGTGATGATGATGCCCGGATGCGGCAGGTTCAACGCCACCGACGCACCAGCGGTCACCGCAGCAAACAGCAGCGTCATGGATAGCAGCATGTAGGTGTTGCGGATCACCCGGTTGCTGGCGAGGACCGATTCGGCGCCGCCGTGCGGAAAGGCAATGGCTTGGTTTCTCGGTTGGTTCATGTGTGTCTCCTTGGGTTGAAGCGTGACAGTCATACGCAGGATTTTCGATGCCTTAACAGGATAAGGGCAAGCACCCATCAAATAAAGTCGAATATTCCTGAGTTAAAGCTCGACTTATTCGAGCTTTAAAAAGTCGGTGCTGGCCGGACGGCATAAACGCGCCCCATCCCGGGGCAAATATCGCCGTTCTGCGCGGATTTTGCCGACCTGATTTTCTTGCCATTATCGCCAATGGCCTGTTTTGCGGTAGAAACCACGAACTGGCCCGGGTTTTGCATTTAGATCGGCGTGCAAGCGCACGCAACTTCGAATGCAATAGAGGACTTCAAGGAGACTGTCATGATCGTACGTCGTCGCACCTGGTTTTATCGCCTGGCCGGTCAGAAGTTTGCACAGGTCATCACCTTCACCATGCCCGTGACGGCCGCCAAGGTTCGTGATGCGCTGAGCCGTAGCGTCGGCGCACCGCTCGAACTCTGGGGCCGCTCAGCGCACTAATCGGCTCATCTTCCCCCCCCCGGCTTGTCGTTACTAGAGACAAGCAAGGAGATGATCATGAGCGCTTCACTTCGACTGGTTGCCAGCAATCCCCATCCGACAGGCCATCGCCGCGTCGATGCGGCGACCTTGCATCGTCTCGCCGACCATCTGACCGCACAGATTCAGGCCGGCAATGACCGGCTGGCCCACGCGCTGGTGGTCAATGAACATCTCAATCCCCTTGGTGTTGCAGCGGTGGCTACCTGGATGTCGCGCGCAGGCTTGAGCGAGTCGCAGATCCTCGCGGTAATGGTTGGCCAAAGCGATCCAGCAACCGCGCCCAGAAACCAGACACCGGCTGCACCTGAACTTGCGCCTTGCCGTGGAGCGCATCAATAAGGATGCGCCCGTTGATCGGGATCTGATACACCGCACCGGCTTGCAGAAACACGTCCTCGGGAATGCCGCTGGCGGTGATCCAGACCGTGCCGGAGACCACTTGCAGCAAACGGGCGCGTGCCGCCTCAAGTGCGATCGGGCGATCGGCTTCCAGCAGGTACTCATCCGGGTTGTCCATGGCGTTCTCCCAAGCAGGTGACGATGGCTCCATGCTAGGGCGCAAGACAGCAGCGATACAGATTCACCACGCCAGAATTGTGACCATGACAGTCTGTTTGAATTAAAACTGTGCTGATCGATAATGGTGGCAACTGTGCAGGTCATCCGCCCCCTGTCCGCGCCACAATGCCGCCATGCTGCTCTACGAAAATCTTGCCAATGAATTCGCCACGCTGATCGGTGACGGACAGATGCGTCCCGGCGACCGCCTGCCCTCGGTGCGCCACTTGGCGCAGCAGCGCCAGCTTTCCATCTCCACCGTCGTGCAGGCGCTGCGCACGCTGGAAAGCCGCGGCATCGTCGAAGCCCGGCCACAATCCGGCTACTACGTGCGCGGCCGCACCGCGCGCTGCGTCGACGCACCAGCGCCCACTACGGCCGCCCTCCCCGTTGAAGTGGGCGTCAGTCGCCGTTTGGTCGATGTGCTGCGTGCCAACGAGGCGCCCGGCATGGTGCCGCTCGGTTCCGCCCTGCCCGCCCCGGAACTGCTGCTGGCACCACGACTGAATCGCCTGTACGCCAGCATCGCGCGGTGCCAGCCCAAACTGCTGGCCGGTAGCAGCCACGGCGAACTCAGTGAAGCGCCGCTGGTGCGCGCCCTGATGCGCCGCGCGCTTGAGTGGGGCTACCCGCTGGCTGCTGACGAAATCATCGTGACCAACTCCTGCACCGAGGCGATGACGCTGTGTCTGCGTGCCGTCACCAAGCCCGGCGATACCGTCGCCGTCGAATCGCCGACCTATTACGTCATGCTCCAACTGCTTGAGGCGATGGGCCTGCGTGCGCTGGAAATCCCGACGCATCCTGATACCGGCGTGTCGCTCGACGCCCTCGAACTGGCCACGCGCAACGGCCAGGTGGCCGCCTGCCTGTTCATCCCGAATGGCGCCAATCCGCTCGGCAGCGTGATTCCCGACGCGACCAAGCAGGCCATCGCCAGCCTGCTGGCGGCGCGCAATGTGCCGCTGATCGAGGACGACATCTACGGTGACGTCTGCTTTACCCCCGTGCGTCCACGACCGATCCATGCCTTCGACCCGAGCGGCAACACTATGCTGTGCTCCTCGTTCTCGAAAACGGTCAGTCCGGCGCTGCGCGTCGGTTTCGTCGCGGCTGGCAGGCGCATCGGCGACATCGTGCTGCAGAAGACGCTGACCAGCGGCAAGACCAATCCGCTGACTCAACGCGTGATTGCCGAATTGCTCGAAACACGTGGCTTCGACGTGCATCTGCGCACCCTGCGGCGGCGCTTCGCCGACCAGATCGGGCGTGTGCGCGATGGCGTGGCGCGTTACTTCCCGGCCGACACGCGTGTCACCGATCCGCAGGGCGGCTTTGTGCTGTGGCTCGAACTGCCGGCCGATATCGACGCCACGGCGCTCCATCGCAAGGCGGTGGCGGCGGGCATTGCCTTCGTACCGGGCGAGATGTTTTCGGCCAGCGGCCAGTACCGCAACTACCTGCGGCTGGCCTGCGGGCATCCGTGGAGCGAGCGCATCGACGACGGGCTGCGGCAGCTGGGACTGTTGATCGCCCAGCTTAAATAGCACAACACTTTTATATATCTTTAGCATAAGATGCCACCTCGATTCTCATCCACAGGCGGCAAGTTTGAAAACACTGATTGCGCTGGTGAGTTGCATGTGGCTGGCCGGCGCGGTCAGCGCCAAAGACACGCTGGTCTGGATGCGACTCGACTTCCCGCCCTCCTTCGTCGCCAACGGCCCGGATCAGGGCATGGGCTATTCGGACGTGGCAATGCAGATTGCCATCCAGTCGCTGCCGGACTACACCCACGAGACAACGTTTGTGAATCCGTCCAAGGCCATCCAGAACCTGAGAACCCAGAGCAATTTCTGCGGTTCCGGCCTGAATCGGAACGCCGAGCGCGAGACCTTCATGGAATTTTCCGTGCCGTTCATCAAGCGCCTGCCGAACCAGCTCGTCATCCTGAAAGAAACCCTGCCACGTCTGCGGCCCTACATCGAAACCAATGGGCGCGTGGATTTCGCCCGCCTGATCAATGACGAAGCCTTGAAGATGGGTTTTCACAAGGAGCGCTCCTACGGTGCGAGCATCGACCCGCATATCACCGAAAAGCCTCGGGCACACCTGATTCACCGACCCGCCAACGATCTGACGCTGGGCTTCCTGCACATGCTCAAGGCGCAAGAGATCGACTACATCATCGAATCGCCCGACAGCCTGCGCTATTTCCAGCGACGGGGCAATTACCAGGGCGCCTTCTGGTCGCTGCCCATCAAGGAAGCGGAAGGCCTGCTACCGGTATATTTCGCCTGCCCCAAATCGGCACTGGGCAAACAGGTCATCCGTAAAATCGACGCCATCATTCAGGCGCGCCAGAGCGAATTCGAAGCGGCTTATCTCTATTGGGTTTCCGACGAGTCCCGTACGCCGCCGCAGGTGGAGAAATACTAGTCATGAAAATTCATCTCCTGCCCATGGGCGCCCGCTTCGAATACGAAGGCGGCGAATACGTCAAAACCGGCCCGCAACTGGCCTCCGGTAAAAACGGTCAGCGCCTGATTCCGAAATACGCGGTACTGCAGGTACTCGATAACACCACCGTGCCCGTTGAAAAGAAAACGGATGCGCTCCCGCGCGCCGCCGTGCTGGCTGCCTTCGAGACGTGCTACGCCAAGTGCGTCGCACTGATTCCCGCAGAACAGCAAGCGGAAGCAGCAGCAGCGCGGGATGCTTTCCTGAAGTCGCTGGGATAAAGTCGGCGTAATCAGGGGGAAGCCATGGCGCACAAAGATCACTGGGAACAGGTCTACACGACGAAACCAACCACGGGGGTGAGCTGGTTTCAGGCGCATGCCGAGCAGTCGCTGCGGCTGATTCAGGACACTGGCGCGCCCCTGTCGGCCGCCATCATTGATGTTGGCGGCGGTGCCTCGACGTTGGTCGATGACCTGCTGGCCGGTGGCTATTGTGCACTCAGCGTGCTCGATATCTCTGCTACGGCGCTCAAGACCACACAGACTCGCCTTGGCACCGCCGCCGATCAGGTGCGCTGGTTGGTCGGCGACATCACCACCCTGGATTTGCCGACACAGGCATTTGATGTCTGGCATGACCGGGCAGTATTTCATTTTCTGACCTCACCCGAACAGCGGGCAGCCTATGTGCGTCAGGTGCTGCACGCCGTCAAGCCGGGCGGGCATGTGATTGTGTCTACCTTCGCCGAGGATGGCCCGCTGCAATGCAGCGGCCTGCCGGTGATGCGTTACAGCGCCGATGGCCTGCATGCCGAATTCGGTGCCCCGTTCGAACTGGTCCGGCACGAACAAGAAGAACATCGCACGCCAGCCGGCGGCATCCAGAAGTTCGTTTATTGCTACTGCCGCATGCACAATAGCTGACGCCAAAATGTCGGCGCTGGCAGGACGGCATGGCACGGGTATCATTTCGTTTCAATCCCGTCCGTTTAGGAGGTCGTATGCGTCAGTTCATGCTCTGGTTTTCCCTGCTGGTCATCACCACCCTGTCCGGCTGCGGCTACAACACCTTCCAGTCTCAGGACGAACAGATCAAGGCAAGCTGGGCCGAAGTGCTCAACCAGTACCAGCGCCGTGCCGACCTGATCCCCAACCTCGTCAGCACCGTGAAGGGCTACGCCGCTCATGAGAAGGACGTGCTGACCCAGGTCACCGAGGCGCGCGCGCAAGTCGGCTCGATCCAGGCCACCCCCGAACTACTCAACGACCCGGCCGCCTTCGCCAAGTTCCAGCAGGCGCAGGCGCAGATGACCTCAGCCCTTTCCCGTCTGCTCGTCGTCGCCGAAAACTATCCGCAGCTCAAGGCCGACCAGAACTTCCGCGACCTGCAGGCCCAACTCGAAGGCACGGAGAACCGCATCACCGTCGCGCGCAACCGCTACATCAAGGCGGTGCAGGACTACAACGTCACGGTGCGCTCTTTCCCCTCGAACCTGACGGCGATGCTCTTCAGCTACCAAACCAAACCGGGCTTCGAAGTGCAGGACGAAAAAGCCATCAGCACCGCACCGAAGGTCGACTTCAACGCACCGGCGAAGTAAGTGATGGCCCTGCCGCGCCTGGCGTGGCTGTTTCTCTGTCTTGCGCTCTGGGTCACGGGAGCGTGGGCCGAAGTTCCGGTACCGCCGCTGACGGCGCGCGTCACCGACCTCACCGCCACGCTTGCCACTGCCGACAAGACCGCGCTCGAAAATGATCTGCAAGCATTAGAGGCGCGCAGCGGTGCACAAGTCGCCATGCTGCTGGTGTCGACCACGCAACCGGAAAGCATCGAGCAGTATTCGATCCGCGTCGTCGAGGCATGGCAGCTCGGCCGCAAGGAGCATGACGACGGCGTCCTGCTACTGGTGGCGAAGGACGACCGCAAGCTGCGCATCGAAGTCGGCTACGGCCTCGAAGGCAGGATTCCCGACGTCGTCGCCTTCCGCATCATCGACCAGGTCATCACGCCGCACTTCAAGCAGGGCGATTTCGCTGGCGGCCTCGCGGCGGGTATCGAGCGTCTCGCTGCCCTGATCGAAGGCCAGGAAATACCGGCCGACGTCACACCGGCCGATGCCGACCCTGATCCTTTCGAAGACATTCCTGCCTGGCTGCTGCTGGTCCTCGTCGTGGTCGGCAGCATCGTGCGCTGGGTGATCGGCCCTCTGCTCGGTGGATTAACCATGGGCGGCCTCGTCGGTGCCGGTATCTGGTTCCTCACCGGCGTGCTGCCGGCAGCGCTGTTCGCCGGCATCTTTGCTTTCGTCTTTTTCCTCGTCGGACTGGCCAACTGGATTTCCGTCATCGGCAGCGGATCGTCCGGTGGTGGGGGAAGAGGAGGCGGATTTTCGGGCGGCGGCGGCAGCTTTGGCGGCGGCGGCGCCTCGGGGAGTTGGTGATGAATCTGAAACGCGTATTCCGACATCTGTTGTATTCACGCTGGCGCAGCAGGCAGGCATTTCCTCCGGCCACACAGCGCGCCATCGCGGCCGCCGTCGCCACCTCGGAAAACGCCCACCGCGGCGAACTGCGCTTCGTCGTCGAGGGCGGCCTCGATCTGCCGTTCCTGTTGCGCGGCGTCGATGCCCACACCCGGGCCATCGACCTGTTCGCACAACTGCGCGTCTGGGACACCGAGGAAAACAGTGGCGTGCTGATCTACGTGCAGCTTGCCGACCGGCGTGTCGAGATCGTCGCCGATCGTGGCATCCACGCCCGTGTCGGCAACGCCGGCTGGCAGGCCATCTGCCGCGACATGGAGCAAGCCTTCGCCGCCGGGCAGTTCGAGGCGGGTGCGCTCACTGGCCTCGACGCCATCAGCTGCCTGCTCGCGGCACACTTCCCCGCCGGCACGGACAATCCCGACGAACTGGCGAACGCGCCGACACTCCTGTAGGGAAATGTCGGCGCTGGTGAGACGGCACTACCGCCTGCGCAAATCCAGCGTACTCGGATACTCGGGGTTGATTTCCTCTTCCACCGGCGCCATCGGCCCGATGGTCGTGCCTTCGGGCAGGAAGGTGTCCAGCGCGCCGACCCACGGCGGTGGCGTGTAGCTGCCAATGGTGTGGCCCTCGCCCTGAAAACGGATGTGGCGACGCGCCTCGGCTTCGTAGGCGTTGACCGGGAAGCTGTCGTAGTTGCGGCCACCCGGGTGCATGACCTGGTAGGTGCAGCCGCCGATGGCCTTGTTGTTCCACAGGTCGACGATGTCGAAGACCAGTGGCGACTGCACACCGATGGTCGGGTGCATCGCCGAAGGCGGTTGCCAGGCGCGGTAGCGCACGCTGGCGATGTATTCGCCGTGCGTGCCGGTATTGGCGAGCGGCACGCGGCGGCCGTTGCAGGTCAGCGCATGGCGGCCATCGGTCAGGCCGTTGACCTTGACCTGCACGCGCTCGATGGATGAATCGACATAGCGCGCCGTGCCGAGGCCGGTCGCTTCCTCGCCGAGCACATGCCAGGGCTCGATGGCGGCACGTACTTCGAGGGCGATGTCGCCGAGCTGGATGCCGCCGTAGCGCGGAAAACGGAATTCGAGGAAGGGGGCGAACCAGTCGAGCTGGAAGGGATAGCCGGCCTCGTTAAGCTCGGTCACCACTTGCTTGAGATCAGCCCACAGGTGATGCGGCATCATCCAGCGGTCATGCAGCGCTGTGCCCCAATGCACCAGCGGCTTGGCATAGGGCTTGGCCCAGAAGCGTGCGACGAGCGCGCGCACCAAGAGCATCTGGGCAAGGCTCATGTGCGCATGCGGCGGCATTTCGAAGCCACGAAACTCGACCAGCCCCTGCCGACCGGCGGCGGAATCCGGCGAATAGAGCTTGTCGATGCAGAACTCGGTGCGATGCGTATTGCCGGTCAGGTCGGTGAGCATGTGGCGGAACAGGCGGTCGACCAGCCAGGGCTGCGGCGTTTCCTCGCCCGCCTTGGGTAACTGCTGGAAGGCGATTTCCAGCTCGTAGAGAATTTCCGGGCGACCTTCATCGACGCGCGGCGCCTGACTGGTTGGGCCGATGAACAGGCCGCTAAACAGATAGGACAGGCTCGGGTGGTGCTGCCAGTAGGTCAGCAGGCTGCGCAGCAGATCGGGGCGACGCAGGAATGGGCTGTCGGCCGGTGTGGCACCGCCGAGGGTGACATGGTTGCCGCCGCCCGTGCCGCTGTGGCGGCCGTCGAGCATGAACTTCTCGGTGCCGAGGCGCGACTGGCGCGCTTCTTCGTAGAGCGTCAGCGTGGTGGCTTCGAGTTCTTCCCAGTTCTTTGCCGGATGGATGTTGACCTCGATGACGCCGGGGTCGGGCGTGACCAGCAGTTTTTCGAGGCGGCCATCGGAAGGCGGCGCATAGCCTTCGATCACCACCGGTAACCTGAGGGCCGCACAGGTGCATTCGATGGCGGCGATCAGGTCGAGCGCCTGATCGAGGCGCGGCGTGGGCGGCAGGAAGACGTAGAGACAGCCGTCGCGCGGTTCGATACACAGGGCGGTGCGTGGCACCTCGGCCGCCTTGGCGCTGCTGATGGCCTTGGCACGTGCAGCGGCTTCTTCATGAAAATCGGCCAGTGGCTCGGTGGGGGCAAAAGGATCAACTTCCGTGGCGATCTCCAGCTTGTCCTCATCGACCGCCGCGACTGAATTGAGCGGCAGGCGTAGGCCGAGCGGCGAATCACCCTGAATGAGATAGAGACGTTCGCGACGGAATTTCCACGGCGCGCTATGCCAGCCTTCCTTCCATGCCAGCGGGAGGACGAAACCGGTGGGCGTATCAAGTCCGCGCGAGAGGATCTCGGCGAGGTTGCGTCGTCCGAGCAGGTCGAGCGGATCGGCCCGCAGCGCCGCTTCGGCAAGATCGAGATTCTCCGGCACCGTGGCTTCACGCAGCAAGGCGGCGAGGGCATCCTCGTAGGCAGGCTGCACGCATTGCGCGGCCAGACCGAGATGGCGCGCCAGGGTTTCGGCAAAACGCTGCGCCTCGGCCACGCCATGGCCGTAGTCCTGGCCCGGATCGGCGAGCCACTGCTCGTCTTTCCACACCGGCACGCCGTCCTTGCGCCAGAAGATGCCGAGTGCCCAGCGCGGCAGCGGCTCGCCCGGATACCATTTGCCCTGCGCATTGTGCAGCAGCGCGCCGGTGGCAAAGCGGTCTTTCAGGCGGCGCGCCAGCACTTCGGCGCGTTCGCGCTTGTGCTTGCCGAGCGCAGCGATGGTCCATTCCGGCGCCTCCATGTCGTCAATCGAGACGAAGGTCGGCTCGCCGCCCTGCGTCAGGCGCACGTCCATTGCTTGCAGCCTGGTGTCGACCATGCGGCCGAGCGCACGGATGTGTGCCCACTGTTCGTCGGTGTAGGGCTTGGTGACGCGCGGGTCTTCCTTGAAGCGCGTGACGGTGTTGCTGAAGGCAAAGTCGACCTCGCATGGATCAGTGAGGCCGGCAATCGGCGCGGCCGAGGACGGATGCGGCGTGCAGGCGAGCGGAATATGACCTTCGCCGGCGAAGAGACCCGAGGTCGGGTCGAGGCCGACCCAGCCGGCGCCGGGTATGAAAACTTCGGTCCACGCATGCAGGTCAGTGAAGTCGGCTTCCGGGCCGGAGGGGCCGTCGAGCGATTTTTCGTCGGCGGTGAGCTGGACGAGGTAGCCGGAGACGAAGCGCGCGGCCAAGCCCAGATGCCGCAGGATCTGCACCAGCAGCCAAGCCGAATCGCGACAGGAACCGAGCTTGCGTTGCAGCGTTTCCTCGCAGCTTTGCACGCCGGGTTCGAGGCGAATGGTGTAGCCGATGTGCTGTTGCAGATTGCGGTTGATGTCGACAAGGAAATCGACGATCTGTTGCGGCTTGCGTTCAATGCTGGCCAGATAGGCACCCAGCAACGGCTCAGGCGTTTCCTTTTCGAGGTAGGGCGTGAGTTCCTTGGCGAGCGCTTCGGGATAGGCGAAAGGCCACTGGTCGGCATATTCCTCGACGAAGAAGTCGAAGGGGTTGATGACGGTGAGATCGGCGATCACCTCGACATCGATCAACAGCTCGGTCGCGCGTTCGGGGAAGACCAGCCGCGCCAGATAGTTGCCGAACGGATCCTGCTGCCAGTTGATGAAATGCTTTTCCGGCCGGATCTTCAGGCTGTAGGACAGGATCGGCGTGCGGCTGTGGGCGGCGGGCTTCAACCGCACCACATGCGGACTCAGGCTGACCGGGCGATCAAACTTGTAATGCGTGGTGTGGCGAATGGCAACGTGGATGGACATGCAGTTCTCGCAGCGGTGTGGACGCTACGAGCACGCAAGCATCGTGCCTTGCCAGCGTGCTTACTGGTATTCCCAGTCGAAATGGGGCAATTGCTCCAGCGCCTGAAACAGGCCTTGGCTCCATTTCTCGGATAGTTCACGTGCAAACGGGTCGTCTTCGCGGAAATACAGGTGCTTGCCTTCCTCGAAGCTATCGCGGCGATAGATCAGGAGTTCCACCGGCGGGCCGACGGTGAGGTTGGAGCGAATCGTCGAGTTCATCGATACCAGCGCGCAGCGCGCAGCCGGCTCTAGCGTCACATCGCGCTTGATCACGCGATCAAGGATCGGCTTGCCATACTTGATCTCGCCGATCTGCAGGAAGGGGTGCTCGGACGATTCATGGATGTAATTGCCCTGCGGATAGATCATGAAGATCTCGGGCGCCTGGCCAATAATCTGGCCGGCGAGGATGAAAGTGGCTTCGAAGTTGGTGGTGGCCGTATCGCGGCTGGCATGCAGCTTCTGCACCTGCGTGCTGACGATGCCCAGATAGTCGGCAGCCTCCTGCATGGTCGCCACCGTGGTCAGATTAGGCACCATGCCGGCGACGATATCGCTATTGATTTTTTTGACCACCGCCTGTGTCGTGGCCAGGTTGCCCGCTGACAGCAGCGTAAAAAAGCGCACGCCCGGCCAGACAAAGGGGAACATCTTCGAATAGATGCTGACGTTGTCCGTGCCCGCATTCGTGCGCGAATCGGAACACAGGACGAGGCCGTCATTGACGTGGATAGCGAGGCAATAAGTCATGGAGGCGTGGCGCAGGACAATTTGGATCGAGGGCGAATTGTATGCGCTAGGAACGGCAGCGCGGCTACCGGAGGCGATCGAACAATGAGCGAATACACCGATTTGATGGCTGGCGCGTTTGTTGCAGAGCAACAGGTATGACCCTCGAACTGCACAACTATCCCCAGCCCAACACCTATGATGAGCTGCTCGATGAGTGTCAGCAGCCGCGGCCTGCCGCGCGCGTCCTCTTCGATTACGTCAATCGCCTCGGCGCCAAGGAACTCGCCGCCCGCCGCGAGAGCGTCGACGCCGCCATCATGGCCATGGGCATTACCTTTACCGTTTATAGCGACGCCGGAAACATCGACCGCGCATGGCCTTTCGACATCATCCCGCGCACCTTGTCGAGCAAGGAATGGGCACGTATCGATGCCGGCCTCAAGCAGCGCCTGACCGCCCTCAACCTGTTCATCAACGATCTTTACAACGAGCAGAAAATCGTCAGGGACGGCATTTTCCCGATCGAGGTACTGGAAGGTTCGAAGAACTTTCGTGCTCAATGCAAGGGCATGACGCCCCGTTTTGGGGTGTGGGCGCATGTGTGCGGCACCGATCTGGTGCGCGACAAGGATGGCACTGTCTATGTGCTTGAGGACAATCTGCGCGTGCCTTCCGGCGTTTCCTACATGCTGGAAAACCGCCAGCTGATGAAGCGGCTGTTCCCCGAACTGTTCAAGTCGAGTGACATCCTGCCGGTCGACGATTACCCGACGCAGTTGTACGACACCCTCGCCGCCCTGTCACCGCGCGACAGTGAGCGCCCGGTGATTGCGGTGCTCACGCCCGGCATCTACAACTCGGCCTATTTCGAGCACAGCTATCTGGCGCAGAAGATGGGTGCCATCCTCGTCGAAGGTTCCGATCTGGTCGTCAAGGATGACGACTGTGTCTACATGAAGACGATTTCCGGCCTGAGTCGTGTTGATGTCATCTACCGCCGCATCGACGACGACTTTCTCGACCCCGAGGCCTTCCGGCCCGATTCCGCGCTCGGCGTACCCGGCCTGATGCGCGCCTGGCGTGCCGGCAATGTCGGTATCGCCAATGCGCCCGGCGCCGGTGTGGCGGACGACAAGGTGGTGTATACCTTCGTGCCGCAGATCATCAAGTACTACCTCGACGAAGAGCCGATCCTGCCCAACGTACCGAGCTGGATGTGTATGTACGAGGACCAGCGCGAGCACGTCCTCGCCAACCTCGACAAGCTGGTGGTCAAGCCGGCCAACGAGTCGGGCGGCTACGGCATGCTGATCGGCCCGCGCGCCAGTCCCGAGGAGCGCGCGCAGTTCGCCGACCTGATTCGCGAAAATCCACGCAACTACATGGCCCAGCCGACGCTGTCGATTTCCACCGCGCCGACGCTGATCGGCGACAAGCTGGCGCCGCGCCATCTCGACCTGCGCCCCTTCGTGCTGCAGTCGGACAGGCTCTACGCCACCACTGGCGGCCTGACGCGCGTCGCCCTGCGCGAAGGCTCGCTGATCGTCAATTCCTCGCAGGGAGGCGGCAGCAAGGACACCTGGATCATCAACACCGATGACGGGGAGGCCACCTGATGCTCTCGCGTGTCGCCGAAAATCTCTACTGGCTGGGCCGCTATCTCGAACGTGCCGAGAACACCGCCCGCTTCATCAACTCCACCACGCAGGTGTTGCTCGACCTGCCGAAGGATTCCGCCTTCGGCTGGGACGTGCTGCTCAAGGTCGCCGGTCTCGACGAGATTTTCAGCGAACACCATCCACATTTGGCGCAAGCCGATGAAGACAGCATCGTGCGCTTCCTCGTCGAGGACGAAAAGAACCCGAGTTCGATCCTCTCCGGCATCCACAACGCCCGCGAAAATGCGCGCACGGTGCGTGAAGTGCTGCCGATGGAGCTATGGGAGCGCATCAACAGCCTCTACCTGTATGCGCGCGACAATGCGGCGCGTGCCAGCGAAGGACGTGGCCCGCGTATCGAGGTGCTACAGGGCGTAATCGGCCGGCGTGAATCGATCATCGGCCTGCTCACCGGCTCGATGAGTCAGGATGTTGCCTACCAGTTCATCAAGCTCGGCCGCAACATCGAGCGTGCCGACATGACGACGCGCATTATCGACGTCAATTCCGCCGTGCGCCTGCCGCGCGATCCAGCGCTAGCAGCGGTCGCCACCGAACGCATGTGGATGAGCACGCTCAACGGCCTCTCCGCCTACCAGATGTATCGCCGCCATGTCAGCGTGCATGTACGCGCCAACGAGGTGGTTAACTACCTGCTGAAGAATTCGCACTTCCCGCGCACGGTGCTGCATTGCCTCGCCGAGGTCGAAGGCTGCCTATCCGTGCTGCCCGAGCACAAGGACGCCATGAAGAAAGTGCGCCAGGCCTGGCGGCGTGTCGAGAGCATGCAGTTGAACGATCTCAAGCCGACGGTATTGCACGAGTATCTCGATCAGGTGCAAAGCGACCTCGGCGAAGTCCATACCGCCGTGGCCCGGCAGTATTTCCACTTGCACCACGAAAATGTCGGCGCTGGCGGGATGGCACAGTAATCAGGCGTTCAGCATGCGCTCCACGTAGCGCGCGATCAGGTCGACTTCAAGATTCACCAACGCGCCGGGCTTCAGGCGCTTGAGCGTCGTCACCTGCACGGTGTGCGGGATCAGGTTGATCGCGAACTCGCGGCCTTTCACTTTATTCGTCGTCAGCGAGACGCCATCAATGGTGATCGATCCCTTGCGGGCGATGTATTTCGCCAGCTTCTTCGGCGCCCGGATAATCAGCAAATGCGATTCGCCGATCGGTTCGAAAGTAATCACCTCGCCGACGCCATCGACATGCCCGGAGACCAGATGGCCGCCGATGAAATCAGACAGGCGCATCGCCTTTTCCAGATTCACTTCGCCGCCCGGCACATCCAGGCCGACGGTGCAGTCGAGCGTCTCCTTCGAGACATCGATCTGGTAGCTGGTTCTTTTCTTGGCGATGACCGTCAGGCAGACGCCATTGTGGGCGATCGAATCGCCGAGCGCGACATCCTTGAGATTCAGGCCGGGTGCCTCGACGGTCAGGCGCACGCCTTGTTCGAGGGGCTGCAACTGGGTGATCTTGCCGGTGGTGGCGACGATGCCGGTAAACATGGTGGGGACTCCGATCGGGGTTAATTGGGTTTCTGCGCTTTTTCGAGGACGCCGAGAAACTGTGAAGCCGGCTGATAACCGACCACGCGCAGATCGGTATTTTCCTTGCCATCCTTGAAGAAGATGATACCTGGCGGGCCGAACAGGCCGAAGCGCTTGAGCAGCGCCTTGTCGTCGTCGTTATTGGCCGTGACATCCGCCTTGAGCAGGGTGAATTCCTTCATCTTCGCAGCCACCTGCGGATCGGCGAAGGTGAATTTCTCCATCTCCTTGCAGCTCACGCACCAGTCGGCATAGAAATCGAGCATCACGGGTTTGGTCGCACCGGCAATACGTGCATCGAGTTCGGCAACCGTCTTCACTTTTTCAAAAGTCGGCGCTGGCGAGACGGCATTGCCTGCCGTTCTCAGAAATGCGAGGGGCTGCAATGGATCGCGGCTGCCGCCCATCAGTCCGAGCAGCATGGCTGCACCAGCCAGCAGCAAGGTAATGCCAATGCCTTTCCAGAACCGCGCCCAGCCGCCCGAATGGGCCGGCAGCGGTTCAAGCGCGCGCAGGTAGATGGCCGGCACAATCAGCAACATGGCCCAGCCGGCCATCACCAGCCAACTCGGCAACACCGGTGAGACCAGCCACAAGGCCGTGGCGAGCAGCACAACGCCGAAGAATTTCTTGACGGCTTCCATCCACGGGCCGGTCTTGGGCAGGAAGGAACGCGAGAACACGCCGACGGCCAAGAGCGGCGCGCCCATGCCGAGGCCCATGGAGAACAGCGCCGCGCCACCGAGCACGGCATCCTTCGTCTGTGCGATGTAGAGCAGCGCGCCGGCCAGTGGCGCGGCAACGCAGGGGCCGACGATCAGGGCCGAGAGGGCGCCCATGAGGGCAATTGCCGGCAGCGAGCCGCCCTGGTGATTGGCGGTGTCCGACAGTTTCGACTGCAAGGCGGCCGGCAGTTGCAATTCATAGAAACCGAACATCGAGAAGGACAGCACGACGAAAACCAGCGCGAAACTGCCGAGCACCCAGGCGTTTTGCAGGGCGGCCGACAGCAGCGTGCCGCTGAAGCCGGCCGCGACGCCGATTAGCGCATAGGTCACGGCCATGCCGAGCACATAGGCCAGCGAGAGCGTGAATGCGCGCAGATGGGTCACCGCGTGCCCATGATTGACGATGATGCCGGAGAGGATCGGGATCATCGGGAAGACGCAGGGCGTCAGCGATAACAACAGGCCGAAGCCAAAGAAGGTGATGACGGCCATCCAGAAGCCGCTGCCCTTGAGCAATTTGGCGATCTGGCCGCTCTCGTCGCCTGCGTCGCCACTGGCGGGTGCGGCCGATGCCGTCTCGCCAGCGCCGACATTTGCAGGCAGCGGCACACTGGCCGTTGCGGGCGCACCGCTCATCGCAGCCAGCGTGATTCTGGCGTCCTGCGTCATTGGCGGATAGCACACGCCGCCATCCCAGCAGCCCTGCGATGTGGCTTTGAGGATGACTTGCCCGCTGCCGCTGGCGACGGGAATGCGCGCAACCGCTTCGTTGTCGCGGAAGATATGCACCTTGCCGAAGAACTCGTCGTCCTTTTCCTTGCCCTTGGGCATCTCGGGTGTGCCGAGCTTGACGCTGGCCGGTTCGACGGCGAATTCGATTTTTTCCTTGTAAAGGTAGTACTCGGGGGTGATGGTCCAGCGTGCTTCGATGGTCTTGTCGTCCAGCGCACGGGCAGAAAATCGGAAAGCCTGCTCCGGGTCGAGCGGCTCGGCAGCCATAGTAAGGAAGCTGGCAAGCAGCAGGCTGAACAGGGCAAGAAATCGTGTCATGGCGATGGCGGCGTAGTTTCGAAAACGACCCAGTCCAGATAGGCGGGCAGGCCGTGTTGAAGTGGGACTGCAATAATCTCGGGAAGTTCGTACGGGTGCTGCTTTTGGATGGCGGCTTGCAGTTCGGCATAGCGCGCGGTGGTGGTCTTGATCAGCAGCGGCACCTCGCTGGTCACCTCGGTCTTACCCGCCCAGCGATAAACCGAATGACACGGTGCCAGGATATTCACGCAGGCCGCCAGCCGCGCCTCGACAAGCTGTGCCGCAAGCGCGTGCGCGCTTGCGGCGTCGGGCAGGTTGGTAAGCACCAGCAGGGCATCCATGCTGTTATTCTAGCGGCCATGAAGCTCACCCCCAGCCAGATCGTCAAATTCCTCGACCAGCATGTCATCGGCCAGGACGAGGCCAAGAAACAGTTGGCCGTGGCCGTTTATACCCATTACCAGAAGATCGCGCTGGCCCAGCAGGGTCGCCACGAGATCATCAAGAGCAACGTGCTGCTGGTCGGCCCGACCGGCACCGGCAAGACGCTCTTGTGCGAAACCCTGTCGCGCGCACTTGAAGTGCCCTTCGTCACCGCCAATGCCACCTCACTGGCGCAAAGCGAGTTCGTCAATGAGGAAATTGACGCGATCCTGCAGCGCCTGATCGAGAAGGCCGACGGCGATCTTGAACGCGCCGGGCGCGGTATCGTTTTCATCGACGAGATCGACAAGTTGAAGAAGCGGGAAGGCGCTGAAAGTGCAGTACGTGGTGGCGAGCATGTACAACATGCCCTGCTCAAGATCATGGAAGGTGCACCGGTCAAACTCAAATCCGGGACGTATCTCGACACCACGCAGATTCTCTTCATCTGTGGCGGCGCCTTTGTCGGCCTCGACGAGATTCTCGCCAACACCCATACCTTCGGTTTCATCTCTACAGATGAGGGCGATAACCAGAAAGTGCTGGACCGTCTCAACTCGCGCGTCAAGCCGACCGACCTGTTCCAGTTCGGCCTGATCCCGGAATTCACCGGTCGTCTGCCGATTGTCGCGCGCCTTGCGCCGCTCTCACGCGACATGCTGGTGCATATCATGACCGACCCGCAAAATGCGCTCTACAAGCAGTTTCAGGCCATCCTGCGCCAGCAGGGTGTCGAACTGGACATCGCGTCCGCCGTGTTTGAACAGATCGCCGATCTGGCGATCGAATATCGGGCCGGCGCACGCAGCTTGCGCGGCATCTTCGAGGAACTGCTGACGCCGGTGCTTTATCTGCTACCCGATCATCCCGAGGTCAGAAAGGTCGTCATCGGCTCGCTGTTCGACACACCGCGCTACATCGGCTCGCCGCCTGTCGACCGCTAGGGCTGCAATGATCGCCCAGCACCTCAATCAGGCATTTGCCGCATTCAAGCTGTCCCGCCCGTTGCTAATGGCGGTGGTTGAGGCCGGCTACGAAGCGCCCTCACAGCTCCAGCAGGCCTGTATTCCGCCGATCCTGTCCGGCCAGGATCTCGTGGTTGAAACGCATGCGGGCAGCGGGAAAACTCTCGCCTTCGTGTTGCCCTTGCTGGAGGGGCTTGATCTGTCGGATCGGCTACCGCAAGTGCTGGTCCTGACCCCTTCGGGTGAGGAAGCGATTCGTATCGCCGAAGCATTCCAGCATCTGGCGCGTTACCTGCCGGGATTCCACGTCATGCCGCTCTGTGGCGGAGACGGTCAGGTCGTGCAGCTGCGTCAGCTTGAACGTGGCGTACATGTGGTCATCGGCACCCCACGCTGGATGCTCGGCCATGTCGAAAAGAATCGATTGACCCTGACCGACCTGCGCACTCTGGTACTCGACGATGCCGACGAATTGCTGCGGGCGGGCTTTCAGGAAGACCTTGACGCCCTTTTTAGGCTTATGCCCGCCAAGCGGCAAACGCTGGTGTTTGCCAGTGGTCGCACGCGAGCGCTGACATCGTTTGTCGAGCAACACCTCGTCGACCCAGTGACAATTACATTGCCGCAAGTCCCCCTCGACATTCCAGCCTTGCGCCAGCGCTACTGGCAAGTGGATGCCGGTCACAAACTTGAGGCGCTGATTCGTCTGATCGAGATTGAATCCCGCTTCGAAGCAGCGCTGATCTTCGTGCACACGCCAAGTGAGGCCGAATCACTGACGGAAAAAATGAGCGCACGCGGCTACGCGGTCGCCACCATTCATAGCCACACCCCCGGCCGTCAGTGCGACCTGGTCTCTGCCCAGTTGGTCAGGCGGCACATCGATATCATCATCGCGACCGATGCGGCCTGTCAGCAAATTGATCTTGAGCGCATCTCCCACGTCATTCACTATGACCTACCCTGCGATACGAGTGTCTATCAGGTACGGATTGCCCGTGCGCCAGCCGCTCACACGATATTGCTGCTCGTCACGCCCCACGAGATGAGCATGTTGCACGACATCGAGCATGGCATCGGTAGCGCCATCGATCCGCTGGCGCTACCCGAACGCTCCCGAGAGCACTGATGAATCGCTTGCGCGTGCTGTCGACACGTGTGTTGTCCATCGTGCCGCCGATGACGCAGCTCAACACGCCCTATCCCGCCACCGCCTATCTGACCGGCTTTCTGCGGTCGCATGGTGTTGAAGCCGTACAGGAAGATCTGGCGCTGGCGCTGGTGTTACGCCTGTTTTCATCTGCAGGACTCAAAGCCATTCACGCTGCCCTGCCGGCCAAACGTACACCCGCAATGGACTGCTTCGACCAGGAGTTGCCGCGCTACCTGGCCGCCATCGAACCGGCCATCGCCTTTCTGCAGGGACGCGACACCAGCTTGGCTTGGCGCATCGCCGGCCGTGACTTTCTGCCTGAAGGGCCGCGCTTTGCAGCGCTCGACGAGTATGTCGACCCCGATGGCGGCGATCAAGGTGACCCATTGGCGTGGGCCTTCGGCGCGCTGGGCATTCAGGATCGCGCGCGCCACTTTGCCACCCTCTTCCTCAACGACATCGCCGACGTCTTGCGCGACGCGGTCGATCCGCGCTTCGAGTTCGTGCGCTACGCCGAATCGCTAGCGCAAAGTCAGGCCAGCTTCGAGCCGCTGGCCACGGCACTCGCTGCCCCACCCACCCTCGTCGACACCTGTTTGCATGAACTGACGCTGGCCGCGCTCACGCGCCACAAACCAACCGTGGTACTGATCTCTGCACCCTTTCCCGGCAACGTCTATGGTGCCTTCCGCATCGCGCAGACGATCAAGGCGCAGAGTGGAAATATCGTCACCGTACTCGGTGGCGGCTTCGCCAATACCGAACTGCGCGAACTGGCCGAACCGCGCGTCTTCGACTATTTCGACTACGTCTGTCTCGACGATGGCGAACGTCCCCTGCTCACCCTGCTGGAACATCTGGACGGTCAGCGCCCGCAGGAACAACTGGTGCGCACCTTCCTGCGCAATACCGGCAAGGTGGTCTACATCACTGGCGAAGAAGCAGACATTCCCTTCGACGCCGTTGGGACGCCGACTTGGGATGGCCTGCCGCTCGACCGCTATCTCTCGGTACTGGACATGCTCAATCCCATGCACCGCCTCTGGTCGGACGGGCGCTGGAACAAGCTGACCGTCGCGCATGGCTGCTACTGGAAAAAATGCAGCTTCTGCGATGTCTCGCTCGACTACATTGGCCGCTACGATGCGGCCAATGCCAAAACACTGGTCGACCGCATCGAGACCGTCATCGCTGAGACCGGGCAGACCGGCTTTCACTTTGTCGACGAAGCCGCGCCACCCAAGGCACTTGCCGCCATGGCAGTCGAACTCCAGCAGCGCAATCGCGCCATCTCATGGTGGGGCAACATCCGCTTCGAGAAATCCTTCACGCATGAACTGTGTCAGCAACTCGCCACCAGTGGCTGCATCGCCGTCTCGGGCGGGCTGGAGGTCGCCTCCGATCGCCTGCTGGCGCTGATGAAGAAGGGCGTGTCGGTCGAACAAGTCGCACGCGTCACCCACGCCTTCAGCGAGGCAGGCATTCTCGTCCACGCCTACCTGATGTACGGCTTTCCAACCCAGACCGTTCAGGACACCGTCGATGCCCTGGACTATGTACGCCAGTTGTTTGCCGCCGGCTGCATCCAGTCCGGCTTCTGGCATCGCTTTGCCTGCTCGGTACATTCGCCGGTCGGCTTGCGCCCAGACGAGTACGGCATCACGCTCAAGCCCTTGCCACACACCACCTTCGCCAAGAATGACGTGCGCTTTATCGATCCGACCAACGTTGATCATGACACCCTCGGTCAGGCGCTCAACAAGGCGCTCTACAACTACATGCACGGCATCGGGCTGGACGAGGATGTGCGCCAGTGGTTCGATCAGCGCGTACCGAAGACCCGAGTACCGCGCCATTTCATCGAACGGGCCCTTGCAAAATAATCGCTTGCTATTGGCACGGAATGAGTCCATAGTGCACGGCGCGATCTTCAAGAGTAGTGCTTAGTTGTTGTTCGGCTCTTCCGTTTAGCCATTTGTCAAAGCGGACGTTTCCCTTCATCACCCCGCCGTCTTGAGTTTCGCCCCATCCGAGGGGCATTCCCCTTTTTAATTTTTAGGAGATTCAAGACATGGCAGCAGGTACCGTCAAGTGGTTCAACGATTCCAAGGGCTTCGGCTTCATCACCCCCGAAAACGGCGGTGACGATCTGTTCGCTCACTTTTCCGCCATCCAGTCGGGCGGCTTCAAGACTCTGAAGGAAGGTCAGCGCGTCAACTTCGACGTCACCACCGGCCCCAAGGGTCAGCAGGCATCGAACATCCGCACCATCGACTAAGCAAGCGCCTGATTCGGCATGCACCGTGGTTTCGCGGTCATGCCTTCAGCGCGTTCCGCTAGGCCCGGACTCCGGGCCTTTTTTATTTCCTAAACCAACGAGGTGATTCTATGGCCAAGGAAGAGTTGCTTGAAATGAACGGTGTCGTGGACGAAGTGCTGCCTGACTCGCGTTATCGCGTCACGCTGGAAAACGGTCATGCGCTCGTCGCCTACAGTGCTGGCAAGATGCGCAAGCACCACATCCGCATTCTCGCGGGCGACAAGGTTTCGCTCGAGTTGTCGCCTTACGACCTGAGCAAGGGTCGTATTACGTTCCGTCATATCGAGGGACGCACGCCCCCCAGCAGCCCGGTACGGCGCAAGTTCTGAGAGCAATCGCACAGCATCACTGGTGCTGTTGCAGGAAGACAAGCGCTTCGCTGGCGGGCAGGGGTTTGCTGTAGTAGTAGCCCTGCAGATAGTCGCATTGATGCGCCACCAGGAACTTGCGTTGTTCCTCGGTTTCGACCCCCTCGGCGACCACCTTCAGGCCGAGATTGTGGGCCAGCGCCAGTGTGGCCGCGCTGATTTCCGCATCGTTTTGATCGGTTTCGATATCGCGCACAAAGGCCCGGTCCAGCTTCAGCACATTGATCGGCAGCCGCTTCAGGTAGGCGAGTGACGAATAGCCGGTGCCAAAGTCGTCGATGGCCAGATGCACACCCAGATTGCGCAGCGCCTGCAAGGTGCGGATGGCGCGATTGGGGTTCTCCATGGCCGCCGACTCGGTAATTTCCAGTTCCAGATCCCGTCCCTCGAGTCCGTGTTTTTTCAGGATCTCGGCAACGCTGGTCACAAGGTCAGGTGAGCGCAACTGCTTCGCGGACAAATTCACAGCCATGCGAATCCCATGGATTCCCTCGGTCTTCCACTGCGCCATCTGGCGGCAGGCTTCATTGAGTACCCAGCGGCCCAGTTCCTCAATCAGGCCCGATTCCTCGGCAATCGCAATGAACTTGAGTGGCGGGATATGGCCGCGCTTGGGATGGTGCCAGCGTGCCAGCGCCTCAACACCACACGCATGCTCATCGATGGCACAGACTTGGGGCTGATAGTGCAGTGCCAGCTTGCCTGTCTGTAGTGCCTCGCGCAGGTCGCCTTCCAGCTCCAGTCGCTCGCTGGCGGCAACATTCATGGAAGAGGTGAAGTACTGCACGTTGTTGCGGCCACGTTCCTTGGCGTGGTACATCGCCGTGTCTGCATTCTTCATCAGCGCTTGCCCATCATTCCCGTCACTCGGGAAAATTGCGACCCCGATGCTCGGGCTGGAGTGCAACTGATTGTTTTCGATCTGGTAAGTCTCACCCAGAATACGCAGGATCTTTTCGGCAACCGGCACTGCCTCGAGATCCGACGTCAGCCCCGGCAGCACGACGACAAACTCGTCACCGCCAAGGCGGGCCACAATGTCGCTGTCACGCACGCATTCCTTCAGTCGACGCGCAATCTCGATCAACAGCAGGTCACCCACGTGATGACCGAGGGTATCGTTGATGTTCTTGAAGCGATCCATGTCGATGAACAGCACGGCCACGCCGAGGCTTTCACGATTGGCCGTCAACAGCGCCTGGTCAAGGCGATTTTCCAGGTTGTAGCGATTGATCAGGCCGGTCAGCGCATCGTGGTGGGCCAGATAATCGATGCGTGCTTCGTTGGCCTTGCGTTCGCTGATATCCGAGAAGCTGGCGACATAGAACAGTGCCTTGCCGTGCGCATCGCGAATGGCGGAGATCGACGTCCATTTCGGATAAATCTCACCGCTCTTTTTCCGATCCCAGAGTTCGCCATGCCAGAAACCATCCGTGCGAATGCATTGCCACATGGCGTCATAAACCGCACGCGGCGTGTTACCGCTCGACAGCATGCCCGGATCCTTGCCGCGCACTTCATCAAGCGTGTAGCCGGTTTGCGCGGTAAAGGACGCGTTGACGTTGATGATGCGGTTGCGGTCATCGGTGATCAGCATCGATTCACCGCTGTTGTCAAAGGCATTGGCGTACAACTGCAATTCTTCCGCGACGGCTTCGGCATTCTGCTTGGCGCGCTCCAGCGCCTCACGACCCTGCTCAATGTGCTCCGCCATGCTGCGCATGGCACTCGTCAGCTGCCCGACCTCATCGTACGAATCAGGCACCAGGCGGTTGCTCATGTCGCCAAGGGCAATGCGCTTCGACCAAGCCAGCAGACCATGAATGCGCCGACTGGCACGGCGCGTCACAAAAAACGCCATGCCCAGCAAAAAGATACCGCCCAGGATCGCCATGGCGATGGTGATCCAGACATTCCGGCCAGAGGCCTGGGTCAGGCTCTCACGCGTCACCGAAATTTCCTCGAACGCGTGGCGCGTGAGATGTTGCATGGTGTTCTGAATCACCGCGAGTTGTTCGCCCTCGGTGCGCGCCAACAATTCAAAGGCGGTTTCCTTTTCAAAGTCGCTGCTCAGTTGCATCGCTTCATTCGCGCCGGCGAAGTAGGCGGCCACCGCCGCCATCATCGTATGGACTTGTCCAATCGCTTCCTGATGCCCGTTTTTCTGCTCATCTGCTGCAAGCAGGTGCAGATACGCCTCAATGCGGCTGCGCGACAGGCCCAGTTCATCGGCCAGCGTCCGCATGGTGTCGGCGCCTTCGCTGGCCTGATGACGCAAGGTCAGGGCGCGATGCACCGCCAGATCGCGCTCCAGTCCCTGCAGAATCTTGAGCCGCTCACTGCTCGCGGCATACATGTCGCCGAGCTCGGTGACTGAACGCTCAAGAATGAAGGCGGAACTGATAATGGCGCCGACGGCAAGGACACCGAGGACGACCATCGGCACCAGCAGTTGCTGGAACAGGGTCAAGTTCTTGTAGCGATTCAGCATCTGCGCGCTGGAAGCGTTCAGTGACCCGTGGGTTCGAAACGCTCGGCCAGAAAGATCTGCCGGGCAGTTTGACTCTGCAGGAACTTCAGGAAATCACGCACCTCCTCCTTGTTGGCGGACGACTTGAGGGGTGCAAGAAAGTAGCGAATCGGCTTGTGCAAGCGGGTGTCGATGGCAAAACTTTCTTTCAGATGCTGGTTGAGATTGGTGCGAAACAGGATGCCCGCCGTCCCCGTCTTTTTCTCGGCCAGGGATTCGGCCAGCAGGGTGATGTTCTTTCGGGTCGCAATCTTGTCCTTGATCCGCCCCCACAAACCGGCGCTTTCCAGTGCTTCCTTGGCGTAACGACCAAACGGTGCCGTACTCGGATCGCCGATCAGGATATCCGTCACTTGTTCGCTGGCCAGATCCTGCAGGTTGTTGAGCTGAAGCGGATTGACGCTCGCCACCGCAACCACGAGACGATTGCCCCACGGGCTGCTTACCTGCTCGCGGGCTACCAGGGTGTTTTCGACCGCAAAGTCCATCCACTCCTGATCGGCCGAAACGAAAATGTCGGCATGCAGCGCACCGCCTCGCAAACCCTTGGCGAGCAGGCCGGACGATTTGCAGTTGTAGTCGATCTCGACCGGGGTGCTGGCCTGATAGGCCGCGCCGATCTTTTTCATGACCTCGCAGGTGGAGTTCGCCAATGCCAGCCGGAGATGCTCAGCCAGCGCGGGTGGTGTAAGCACCAGGAACAGGAATAGTGTAGACAGCAGCCCGCGCCAGAAACGCGATGGCAATGGCGATAGCATTGGCATCTTGATCCCCCGATTATTTTTCTCGGGTGTCATGATGGCACATCTGCGCCCCAAGTTGGGGCGTCATTTTCTTGCCGTCCTACCAGCGCCGACTTTTACGTCAGCGCTGCCCCAACCATCTGCTGCGCTTCCATCACAATTTGCTGCAAATGCTCGGCACTCCTGAAACTCTCGGCGTAGAGCTTGTAGATATCCTCAGTACCTGAGGGGCGGGCGGCGAACCAGCCATTTTCCGTGGTCACCTTCAGGCCGCCAATCGGTGCATCATTGCCCGGTGCCCGAGTCAGCCGCGCCGTGATCGGCTCTCCGGCCAGCGTAGCGGCTGCCACCCGCTCGGGAGACAGTTTCTTGAAAGCAGCCTTCTGCGCCGCGCTCACCGGCGTATCGATGCGCAGGTAGTAGGGCGTGCCGTACTGGGCGGCCAGTTCCTGATAGTGCTGACCGGGGTCCTTGCCGGTGACGGCGGTGATCTCGGCGGCCAGCAGGGCGAGGATGATGCCGTCCTTGTCGGTCGTCCAGGCCTCGCCATCCCGGCGCAGGAAACTCGCGCCGGCGCTTTCCTCGCCGCCAAAGCAAACATCGCCATCAAGCAGGCCCTGTGAGAACCACTTGAAGCCCACCGGCACTTCATAGAGGCGCCTGCCCAAACTGTTCACCACCCGGTCAATCAAGTCGGAAGAAACCAGCGTTTTGCCAATCGCCGCGCTTTCCGGCCACTGTGGCCGATGCGTTAGCAGGTAGCGAATCGCGACGGCCAGATAGTGATTCGGATTCATCAGGCCGACCGACGGCGTGACGATGCCATGACGATCCACGTCGGCATCGTTGCCCCAGGCGATGTCGAACTCGTCCTTGAGGCCGACCAGACTGGCCATGGCATACGGGCTTGAGCAATCCATGCGGATCTTGCCATCGTGATCGAGCGTCATGAAGCCGAAAGCCGGATCGACCGTGGCATTCACCACCGCAATATCCAGCCCGTAGTGCGCGGCAATTGGCCGCCAGTAATGCACAGCCGCACCGCCCATTGGATCGACGCCGATGCGCACATTGGCGCGACGGATCGCCTCCATGTCGATGACCTCGCCCAGCGCGTTGATGTAAGGCGTCATCAGATCGACTGCATGCGTCGTCGGCGCGGTCAGTGCCTGATCGTACGGCAGGCGCTTGACGGCACGATTGCCCTCGGCCATCAGGGCATTGGCGCGCTGTTCTATCCAGCCGGTGACATCGGTATCGGCCGGGCCGCCATGCGGCGGGTTGTACTTGATCCCGCCATCCTGCGGCGGATTATGCGAAGGCGTAATCACCAGGCCATCGGCACGTGCCGCCGCCTGATCGGCATTGTGGGCAAGGATCGCTCGCGAAATCGTTGGCGTCGGCGTATAGCCATCATTGGCCTGCAGACGCACATCAACCTGATGGGCGGCCAGCACTTCCAACACACTTTGCTGCGCCGGGGCGGACAAGGCGTGGGTGTCCTTGCCGAGGAACAGCGGGCCGGTAATCCCAGCCTGCGTCCGATACTCGCAAACGGCCTGGGCGATGGCGAGGATATGCGCTTCGTTGAAGCTGCCGTTGAGGGCCGAACCACGGTGGCCGCTGGTGCCAAAGGCAACAGGGTGCATCGCCGGCTGATGATAGGCGGCCAACAGGGCAGGAATGTCCGTCAGACAGTCAGCAGGAGCCGGCTGGCCGGCGAGTGGGTGAGCCATGGTAATCCTCCTTGATTGTCTGTTGCCTGAACAGGCAGACTTTATTGGTCACTATTCTAGTCCTCGCCCTCACCGCAGTCAGGCTAGTCTAATGGGATGAATGAAGGCACCTCCCTCGACGAGCAGCGTACGGCACAGGCCGAGGCACTGGCGCGCGCGGGTGCCGACGAACGCGCCAATCACGCCGCGCTGCAGCGCGAGGCGGCGCTTGAAGTCTTGCTGGCCGCAGCCGAAGAACGCACCCAGTCGGAACGGCTGGCGGCCGAACAAGCGGCAGCACGCGCGGCCAACGAAGCGCAGGTGCGGCGTCTCGCCATCGACAAGGCGCGTGCCGAACAAACCGCCGAAGCGGCCCTGAAGGCACGGCTGGAAGCCGAGCAACATGCCTGTGCCGAGGCGCAGCGCAAGGAACAGGCACTGGCCGATCTGGCGGCAGCCTCGGCAGCACGCGCCAAACGCGAAGCCGACATCGTTGCACTGGAAAAGGAAAAGGCCGCCGCCGAGCGGGCCGCCATCCTTGCGGCACAGGAGCGCGTGCAGTCGGAGCAGGCGGCCGAAACGCTCGCCCTCACCAAGATCGCCATGGAAGAGGAAACCGCACGCCTGCTGGCGCATCGCCTCGTTGTCGAAAGAGAGGCGGCCGCTGCAGCTGCAGCACGCCAGCAGACCGAGGCCGAGCTTGAAACCGCCCGTCAGGCGCGCATGGACCTGGAGGGCGAACTGGATGCGCTGGCCACCCAGCGGCCAGAACCGGCCACGGTACCGACAGCCCCTCCCGCCATGATGACACCTGCCGCCCCGTCATCGCCGACTTTTGCCAAAGTCGGCTGGGGCAAGCTGGCCACCGGCGTAGCGCTGTGCACTGCGCTCGGACTCATCGTTGGCCTCTGGGTCAACGAAACACCGGCCCGCAAAAGGGCCGGCGTGGAACAGTTCAAACTCGACACGCGGCTGGCATCGCTGCGGCCCTGAGCTTTACGACTTATCCTTGATCGGGCAGGTATTCATGCCCAGCAGCGGGTAGAACGGGCAGAAGCCGAGCGCGCCGGTAGCCAGGGGAACGATGCCAATCCAGGCCCAGACGGGGCCGCCCATCAATGCCCAGGCGATCAGGGCCAGACCAGCGACGATGCGCAGAATTTTGTCGATACCGCCAACGTTTGCTTTCATGAGAATCTCCAAGGGTGGTTTGTGGAAGTGGCGCCATTTCAACACCTGCACCCCGGCACCGTCAGTAACCAAAGTCACATAGGGTGATCAGGCTGAAAGTTTGCGCAGCCCCGCCGGATCAAGAATTTCGACTTGCTCCCGACCAAGCCGCACCAGACCCTGCTCGGCAAAACCCTTCAACAGGCGGCTGACCATCTCGCGCACACTGCCCAGCTCATCGGCGAGTTGCTGGTGTGTGGTCTGGAGCAGCTTGCCGCGCCCGAGCAACAGGTTGGCCAGGCGCTGGTCAAGCTTCTGGAAGGCCACCTCTTCCACCAGTTGCATCAATTCACTGATGCGTTCGGCAAACAACTGAAAGACGAAGATGCGGAATGGCACATGCGCCAACAGTTGATCGAAAGCCGGCTTGGGCAGGAAAACAAGCTCGGTGTCGCTCTCGGTAATGCCGCAGGCCCTGTAGTCGACTTGGCCGAGCAGGCAGCTTGAGGTCATGATGCAACTGTCGCCGGGCAGCACGCGATAGAGTGGCAGTTCACGGCCGTTGGCGCTACGCTTGACGACGCGGATGCCGCCGGCCAGCACGAAAGGAAAACCCTGGCAGGGCTGGTGCTCGTCGAAGAGCAACGTACCCGCCGGCACAATCATGGTCTGCGCACCAGACAGCAGGCGCTGCGCCTCGCTGGATAAACCAGACAGTACCGGATAGAGCGCGTTCAGTTGAGTTGTCATGGCGCAGGACTATACCGCCCTGCATGCCGTCCCGCGAGCGCCGACTTTCACGGTGGCTTCATCCGCCGATCCGGCGCATCAGTCACCCTTCCCACTTGAGCGATTGATCAGGCTACTACTTTAGCTCTATCATTTGCCGTGCCGACTCACTTAACACGACAATACGGACACCCAGCATATGGACAACGATAAAACAAGAAAACTGGCGCTGTCCATCCTGGATGACGGACAGGACAAATTTAATGCCATGCTTGGCATTGTCAGTCGAATCCGGGATGGCACCTACGAGATATTTGCTGTCTCTTCGGATACCGGGATTCCTGAGGTGGGAGACATCTATCCACTCAAGGCCGTCTATTGCAGGGAGGTTGCCCAAAGCAAGCGTACGGTTGCGATTACGGAGATAGACGGGATACCCGGTCTGCGCTTACACCCCCTGTATGACACCATTCCCTGCGAGTTCTACCTCAGCTCACCCATTCTCGTTGATGGCCAAGTATGGGGCACCTTGAACTATACGAGTCTTGAAAAGCGCTCGGCCCCGTTCTCGGCTGATGAGATTCGCTATAACGAAGTCAAAGCAATGATGATTGCCACGGCAATTGCAGAAAGTATCGGTTGAGCTGAACAACCATTGAGGGCGGCCTGTCGCCGTCCTACCAGCGCCGATTTTTATACGCCGCCGCCGCGGTGCACCGTCTCGTAGTAGAGCTTTTCCAGTTCGAGTTTATGTTTCGTCTCTTCGCTGGCGAGGAAGACGAACAGGTCCTTGATTGGGCCCGCCGGTGCGGTTTGTGCCAGTTCGCCGTAATGCGACATGGCCGCGTGCTCACGGCCCATGGCGTATTGCAGCACCGCCTGGTCGTCGGGGTTGTCGCCGAGGTCGGGCAGGTGCAAACAATCGGAAAACTTGCTGTCGGCCGCCGTGCGCTGGATTTCTTCCTTGACCTGTGCGGCAATGTCGGCGCGTTGCGCCAGCGCGCCGAACATATCGTAGTGGCGCTGTTCCTCGGCCGCCAGTTCTTCAACCAGGTAGCGAATGCGCTTGCTGACCTTGGGAATCAGCGCCGTGTAGAAATCGCGCGCAACTTCCTCGAAATGCGTGGCCACCTCGAGAATTTCTTTCAGCGAGGTCTTGCCGCGCAAGCGATCGATGCCGTGGCCTTCGGTCATTTCTGCACTCCTTGCGAAATGGCGGTGTGGATGCTCGCCGCAACACGATGGCCGTCCGCCACGGCCGACACCACATCCGGGCCACGCACCATGTCGCCGGCCGACCACAGCCAGGGTTCGCTGGTGCGCCCACCGGCATCCACCTGCAGGCGGCCGCGCTGCCAGACCAGCTGCTCGGTGAGCGCGTCGCCGAGGAGCGAGGTATCGGCCATCTGGCCGATCGCCTCGACCACCATCGTGCCCGGATGGAACTGCTCGTCCGTTTCGTCGTAGGTCGGCGCAAAGCGTCCCTGCTCGTCGAAGATGGCCTTCACTTTCCAGGTTTTCAGGCCCGCCACCGCGCCGTTCTCGATGACGACTTGTTGCGGACCGCGCGAATCGAGGATGACGACATTCTCCTCCCCCGATTCCTTGATTTCGTCTGCATCGGCGAGGAAGTGCGGCAGGTCTTCGAGCGCCGTCAGGATGACTTTCACTTCGCCATACTGTTTTTTCTGCAGGCGCGCCAGCGTGCGGGCGATGTCCATGGCGACGTTGCCGCCGCCGATCACCACGGCCTGACGCGGCGTGCCGATGTCTTCACCGGCGGTAACGCGGCGCAGCAGGTCGACCGCCTTGCGGACGCCGGGATGCTCACTGCCGGGGATGCGCGTGCCGCGACCATCCTGCAGGCCCAGTGCGATCAGCACGGCGTCGTAGTCGGCCTTCAGCTGCTCCAGCGTGATGTCCTTGCCGATGCGTACGTTGCAGCGGATGTCGACACCGACGGAGCGGATGATGTCAACATCGCGGTCGATGGTGTCGTAGGGCAGGCGATATTCGGGAATGCCAAAACGCGTCATGCCGCCGGGCTTGTCGAGCGCTTCGTAGACGACAACCTGATGGCCTTTCTTCGCAAGGTCGAAAGCCGCGGTCAATCCAGCCGGACCGGCGCCGACGATGGCGACTTTCTTGCCGGTCGATGCGGCGGGTTTTCCAACTACCCGCTTGATCTGCTCGTCGGACACCTGATCCATGATGTGGCGCTTGAGCCATCTGATCGCAATCGCGTCGCCTTCATGGCGCGCGGCGCAGGTCGATTCGCACTTGCGGGTGCAGACGCGGCCGCAGATGCTGGAGAAGGGGTTGGTTTCGTAGAGCAGCTGCACGCCGAGATCGTAGTCGCCGTCGCGAATCGCCTTGATGTACTGCGGAATCGCCATGTGCGTCGGGCAGGTGGCGACGCACAGGCCACAACTGACGCAGCGGTCGGCTTCGAGTTTCGCGTGTTCGATGTCGTAGCCATGGACAATCTCGGCGAAGGACTCGATGCGCTCCGCAGGCTCCATCTCGGGCATGTGTTCGCGCAGCCGGGTCGGGCCGGTGATCTGGTGTATCTCGGGGCGGCGATAGCCCAGTGCTGCATCGTCCCAGGGCTTCTTGTCGACGCCAGGGATGAAGCGGAAGGCGTCGCCGTCGCTGTCGGCCCAAGTGTAGATGTTCGACATGTTGAGCGACTTGGTCATGCAGACGTCGACGCACAGCGCGCACCAGCAGCAGCGGCCGTAGTCGATGCGCGGGCGCAGGCCCGAGTCGCCCTGCTTCGTCTGAATGCCTTCGACCGGCACCATGTCGATGGCGCCGTTCTGGCAGATCGCTTCGCAGGTGCCGCAGCCGATGCAAAGCGCCACATCGTTCTGATGAAAGCCGCGATAACGCGGCGCGGCCTCACGGCCAATCGGGTCCTTGATCGAGACCGGATCGTGGAACAGGTGCTTCCACGCGGTGAAGGGCGAGAGGACGTCCTTGATGCTCATCGCTCGATCTCCGGAGGATACGTATGAAGTGAAACCATCAGCGCGGCCACGTCGGAAATGTTGCAGCCGACGATCATGCGCTCGAGCAGCGCCATCGCGTGCGTGTAGCTCGGGCCGCGCACATTGATGCGGCGCGGGGTGCCGGAGCCGTCAGTGACGAGATAGTAGCCGTATTCGCCACGCGAGCATTCGCCGCGCACGTAGGTTTCGCCGCGCGGAATCTTCCAATGCAGCACGTTGGGGATCGGCGCCATCACCGGGCCGGTCTTCGGCATCTTCGCCAGGATCTGGCGGATCAGATCGACCGAGACCCAGACATCGCGGCGGCGCACGTCGGCGCGGGTGTAGATGTCCGAATTGGTGCCCGTTACCGGTTCGAAATCGAGCCGGTCATAGACGAGGTAGGGCGCATCCTTGCGCACATCCTTGGCGACACCGGCGGCACGGGCGTTGGGGCCGGTGACGCCGTAAGGTTCGAGCCAGCTCGGATCGATCACGCCCATGCCGACTGTCCGCTTCTTGAACACCGCGTTGCAGAACATCACGTCGTAGACGTCTTTGAGCGTCTTCTCGACTTCACGCAGCGTCTCCTCCATCCGGCCGGCAAAGCCGTCGGGCAGTGTGTCGCGCACGCCGCCGGGCAGGATGAACATGTGATAAATCCGCGCGCCGGTCAGTTCCTCGAAGCGGTCGAGCATCAGGTCGCGCACATAGGTGGTCCATTGGCCGATCACGCCCTGACCGAGCGCACCGGCCTGGCCGCCGAGATACATCATGTAGCTATTGATGCGGCCCATTTCGAGAATCAGCGTGCGGATCCACTTGGCCATCTCGGGTACTTCGATGCCGGCGAGTTCCTCGACGCAGGCGGCGTAGCAGTATTCGTTGAAGTCCGGCTCGGGCACACAGACGCGGCAGACGATGGGGAAGACCTGGATGAAGGTGCGGCGCTCCATCAGCTTCTCGAAGCCGCGGTGCAGGTAGCCGACGTGGGTCTTGCCTTCGACCACTTCGTCACCGCAGACGGTCAGCTCGACCGACATGTTGCCCGTAATGCCAGGATGGTTCGGGCCTTGCCAGAGCTTGAGGTATTTGCCCGAGGTCAGGTCGATATCGAGCGTGCCGTCGGGTTTGGCGGCGGGGTATTGCGAGCGGTCTGGCGGAAACATGTCGAACATGGCTTATTTCCCCGCCGGATGCTGGCCCGGATACATCTGCAGGCGCATGTGGGTTTCGGGATCGTGCGTGACGCGGCCGGGACGCTCGGCATAAGCTTCCTGCGCGTATTTCAGCGTGTCGAAATCGCGGCGGTAGGGCGGGATGTCGTTCCAGCCTTCGAGGATAAATTCTTCCTCGATGCGCGGACTGCCGGGGAAGTCGATGCCAAACATCTCGCGCAATTCGCGCTGGTAGGTGGCTGCTGTCGGCCAGATGTCGTGGATGCCTTCCATCGTTGCCGCATCACGAGAAATCATCACGCGCAGGCCGAGGTCACAGGCACGCTGGCGGTTGTTGAGCAGGTAGGTGAGCTGGAACTGTCCCTCCTCCAGCCAGTCGACGGCGGTGAGCAGCACGAGGTGGGTAAAGCCTTCCTTGTCGCGCAGATGCAGGATCGTGTCGCGCAGGTGTGCGGCCGGCAGGGTGACGAAGGCGAGATCCCTCCTCTGATCGGTCAGCTCGCCGAGGGGGTAGAGGGCCTTGAGGCGTGCGTAGAGTTCTTTCATTGCCATCACCAGTTGTAGTCGGGCATGTCCCAGTCATGGATCACGCGCTTCTGGTTGGCCTTGTACCAGGCGAAGTTCTCGGCGTACTGGTTCGCGCCTTCGGCCTTGCCGGCACGAATGATTTTCTTCATCTCCTCGAAGCCGGCCAGCAACGCCTCGGGGCGCGGCATGCAGCCGGCGATGTAGAGATCGACCGGCAAGTACTCATCGAGCTTCTTGATGGTGTTGTAGCTGTCCCAATACATGCCGCCGTTGATGGTGCAGGAACCGAGGCCAATCACGTATTTCGGGTTCTGCATCTGTTCGTAGGCACGAATAGCGCGCTTGAGCGTCTTGGTGGACAGGTAGCCGGAGATGATGAACAGGTTGGCCTGGCGCGGTGTCGGCCGCCACGCGACGCCGAAGCGGTAGGCGTCGAAGCGCGGCGTCATCAGCGGGCGCATTTCGATGGCGCCGCAGCCGGTGCCGAAGCCGAGAATCCATAAAGACTGCGAGCGCGCCCAGTTGAAGAAGTCCTCGACGATCTGGATGTAGGCGCCGGGCATCACTGTCGGCGGCGCTTCGCAGTAATAGTCGCGCAGCGGGTCGACCTCGAATTCGAGGCCGTCCGGGCCTTTGACCATGCGCTTCATCAGTTCGGGTTTGGTCATCATGCTCTACACCACCATGATCGAGAGGATGCCCAGCGGCACGCCCCAGACGAGGAAGAAACGCACCGACTGTTCGACGCGAAAGCGCGGGAAGCAAACGCCGACGAAGGCCGAGAACAGGTACAGGAAGAACACCTTGACGAACAGCTCGGGCCAGCTGCCGGCGCCGCCGAAGAACAGGTTCATGTAGATGACGATCTTGGCCACCGGAAAGATCGCGCGGTTGGTCTGCATCAGCGCCAGATACGAGGAGTGATATTCCGTCGGCGGGCCGATGGGAATTTCCTGCGGGGCGATGAAGACATCGAAGGGCGGGCGCATCATCGAGCCGAGGAAGGCGAGCATCGCGGCCGCAACGGCGATGGGGTTGGTGAACAGCGTCCAGTTCGCTAGGCCACCCTGCTGCGCGGCGACGATGTCGGTCATCGACAGCGTTTGGTATTGCAGCGCGACGGAGAACACCGCCATGGCGAAGGGCAGTTCGGCCATACTCACCTGCTGCAGGCCGCGCGTGACGCCGATGGCGGCGTGCGGGTGGCCGCTTTCGCCGGCGCCAAGCGCCATGCCCAACGTGCCGAAGAAGACGAAATAGAGGGCGAGAATCAGGTCGCCGGCGAACGAAAAGTTCGAGAACATGTAGCTACCGTAGATCACCGGCATGAACAGCAACAGGCCGACGCCGCCGGAGAGGCGGAACACCGGGCCGAGGTAGAACATCACGCCATGGGTGATCGAGCTGCGCAGGCCGTAGTTCTTGATCACATCCAGGTAGTACTGCCAGATCGGGATGCCGTGGCGGCGGCCTGCGCGGGCGCCGATCTTCTGGATCAGCGCGCCCATCAGGAAGCCGTAGTTCACGACGATGAAGACCGTCAGGAAGGCGTAGGGGATTTTCATCCAGTCGAAGTCCATTTACAGCCCTGCCTTGAATGCGAAAACGACGACGACGAACGCGAGGAAATGGAAGGCGTAGATCTGGCCGTTGCCGTTGTAGAGACGACGGCCTAGGTCGCCGGCGGTGTGCAGCAGATCAGTGACAGCGCCCCAGAAGCGCGTGACGAAGGGCTGCACGAGGAAGCCCATCGCCTTCTTGTAGGGCGCGAAGAAGTTCCAGGCGAAGTGCGTGGTCTCGGGGCGATAGGGCCGCTCGGCGGAGAACACGATGTTGAACTGCTTGACCTTCTGGGCCTTGCGATTGACGAACAGCAGCCAGCCAAAGATCAGCAGGAAGATGCAGGCGACGACGATCATGATCGCCACCGGATTCCACCAGCCGTACTGGCTCGTAATGGTCAGACCGTCCCAGTTCAGCGCGCCGTCCGGCAGGAACTGTGAGATATAGGCATCGACGCGGCGCAGGATCAAGCCGGGGAACAGCGCGACGCCCATCAGGATGGCGACGTAGATCATCTGCGGCAGCACGATGGAGGCCGGCGCTTCCTTGATGCGGCGATGCTCGTCCTTCAACTGGCCGAGGAAGATGGTGTGGATCAGGCGGAACAGGTAGAGGAAGGCAATCGGGCCGGAGAGGAAGATCAGCACCATCGGCAGGCGCGTTTCGGCGTCCATGATGGCGTTGTAGAAAATCCAGCGGCCGCCGAAGCCGGAGAGCGGCGGCACGCCCGACATGGCGATGATGCCGATCAGCGTGGCGATGAAGGACAGCGGCATCAGCGTGATCAGGCCGCCCATCCGGTACATCGCACGCGTGCCGGTACGCTTGGCAACGCCACCGACCGAGAGGAACAGCATCGACTTGTAGACGTAGTGGTTGATGACGAACATCAGCGCCATCAGCCAGCCGAGGTGGTTCATCAGCGCGAGGCCGAACAGCGCGTAGCCCATCTGGCCGATCGAGGAATAGGCCAGCAGACGCTTGGCATCTTCCTGGAAGATTGCCATCAGGTTGCCGAGCAGCGCGGTGAGGGCGCCGATCCACAGCAACATATTGACGAGATCGACACCGTACAGCGATTGGCGGCCCATCGACATCAACAGCACGAAGAGGCCATACAAACCTGCTTTTAGGAGGATGCCGGAGACCATCGGCGAAACATCGGTTTCGGCTTCGGCGTGTGCGCCGGGCAGCCAGATGTGCAGACCAATGGCGGCGGTCTTGGTCATGAAGCCGAGGGCGAGCAGCAGGAAGACCCAGGGCGCAACCGGTTGAGCCAATGTCGCCAAAGCTGCTATCTCAAATGTCGGCGCTGGCGAGACGGCATTCGCCAAAGCAAACGCCGTCAAAATCAGGAACGCACCACCGAGCGAGAAGACGATGTAGGAAAGCGCATGCGGTTCCGATTCCTTGCCGCGCAGGATCAGGAAGTAGGAGCCGACGGTGAGCAGCTCCCACGCCGCGAAGAAGCCGAAGGAATCGGTCGCCTGGATCAGCAGCACGAGGCCGGCGAACATCAGCATCGCCGATGGGTAGAAACCAATACGCCGACCGTGGGCGTGGAAGCTGGCGAGGAAGATGATCGCACCGCCGAGCGTGAAGATGACGAGGAAAATCAGGCGCAGCGGATCGTAGTCCTGCCAGGTTTGCAGGAGATAGAACGACAGGCCGCCGATGGCGAGGAGGTTCTTGGCCCAGGCGGGTGCCCACTCGATCAGCAGGAAACCAAGCGCGAAGAGCAGTGGCAGCACCAGCAGCAGATTGCTTCTGCCGGACAGATCGCCCCAGACGAAACCGAGTGCCCAGCCGGCCAGCACGGCGGCAGCCACCGGGATGACCTGCGGGGCGGTGCAAGCAACCTTCTCGTCAGACTCGCGCTTGATCAGGTAGCCGAACCAGCGGAACAGGTAACCGGCTTCGACCAGCGCGCCGAACAGAATCCAGCCCAGCAAGGCCAGCCGGTCGGCGGCGGCCAGCGCATGCACCAGTTCCCACTTGGCGTAGAAGCCGGGGAAGGGCGGCAAGCCGGAGAGCATAGCGGCGAAGGTGACGAAGGCGAACACCAGCAAGGGTCGCTCTTTCAGCGAGGCCCAAGCGGTGAGTTCGCGCTGGGCGACAAAATCGGAGAGCCAGAACAGCCCGGCTTTGGCGACGGCATGGGCGAACAACAGGCCGCCGGCGATGAAGAGATATTGATTGCCGAGGATGTCCTGCTGGCCGATCACCGTCAGGATCAGACCGGTCTGGGCGATGGAGGAGTAACCCAGCAAGCGGCGGTCGTTGGTTTGCGGCAGGGCCAGCAGATTGGCGCCGACGAAGGTGACGATGCCAATGGCGGTGGCAACTGGGTACCACGCCGGCCCGCCGATGGCGAGAATCTTGTCCAGCGCGAACAACGCCGCCGAGCCGGTGGCAGCGGAGAACACCGCCGAAAACCCGGGATGCGCCGACTCGTAGATGTCGAGCGCCCAGCCGTTCGCCGGGAAGGGCTTCAACTCGGCAACAATGGCGATGAAGATGAGGAAGAAGGCCAGCGCAAATCCCCCCGCACCGATTGCCGCCATGCCGTCGATATTGAGCGTGCCGGTGGCGTGGTAGCCGAAGATGATGCCGATCAGCAGCAGGATCGAGATGAACTGCGAGACGATCAGGTACTTGAAGCCGGCGCTGACGGCATGCTCATCATCCGAAAGCAGCACCAAACCGCCGGTGGCGATAACGATCAGCTCGAAGAAAACGAACAAGTTGAAGATGTCGCGCGTCAGCACGATGCCGCACAGCGCCATGATCGCGATCAGCAGCACGGCCATCGCACGCCGGCCTTTCGCCAGCAGCACCTCGCCCATATGGATGGCGGCGAACAGGCCGGTGAGATTGATCAGCAGCGTCAGCGTAGCTTCGGTCAGTCCCATGCGCAGGTTGATGGCGAAGGGCGGTCGGGTGCCGGCCGTGAAAATATCGACAGCGCCGGCACCGGTGGCGACGAAAACCACCAACCAGGAGGCCGAGATGGCGCTCATCATGGTCAAGGCGCCGAGTGTCAGCGTATAGGCGAGATCGCGCCGCTGTTCGTTCAGCAGGCCGAGCAAAAAAGCGGTGCCGAGGCCGATGGCGATGAGGTAGAGCGCGTTCACCCTTTCAGCTCCGTAAAGCGGGCGATGTCCAGCGTGCGCTTCTTTTCATACAGCTTGTAGGCATAGGCCAGCATCAGCGCCGTGACGCCCAGGCCGATGACAATGGCCGTCAGCACCAGCGCCTGTGGTACCGGGTCGATGATGCGCTGCACGGCAGCGGCGGCAGAGACGGTGCTGTCGAGGATCGGCGCGGTACGGCCGCGCATGTAGCCAATCGCCACGATGACGATATTTACGCCCGTATCGGCAATCGTGAAGGCAACGATCATGCGCAGCAGGTTGCGATTCGTCAGCGCACCGTAGAAACCGATCAGGATCAGCAGGAAGCCAGTCGCCATCGCCAGGTAGGCCATCACAATTCCTCCGTTTCGGCGAGGCTGGCGAGCATCGAGGAAAACTCGGCACCGACCTTGAGGCCGATCAGCGAATAGATCACGGGAATGGCGCCGGCCGAGATCAGTTCGCCAAGATTTCCCAGCGGCAGGATGCGGTTGTCGAGGAAACCACCCGCGAGGAACAGGCCGGCCAGGCCGAGGGTGACGTAGAACAGGCCAGCCAGCGATTCGATGGCGGCAATCAGGTTGTGGCTGAAGTGCCGCAAAGGATTGGCCAGCAGCATCAACAGCACCGCCGAGGCGATGATGGCGCCACCCTGAAAACCACCGCCGGGGGTCAGGTGGCCGTTGACGAAGACATACACGCCGAGCAGCAGGATCATCGGCACGAGAAAGCGCGTACCGGTGGTGAGCAGTTCGCCGACCGGGGCGCGTTCACGTGCTTGCCCGGGGCGGCTGTTGGCCAGCACCAGCCCGACAATGGCCGCAGCGAGGAACAGCACGGTGACTTCCCCCAGCGTATCGAGACCACGATAGGTAACGACGATGGCGGTGACGATGTTGGCGGCGCCGAGTTCGGCGGCGGTACGCTCGGCGTAGTAGCGTGCGGTGAGATTCAGTTCGCTGTCCGGCGTGTAGCCGAGCAGCAGCGTGGCGAAAACGGCGCCAAACACAGCCAGCAGGGCGAGGGCGATGAGCCGCTTAACCATGATCACCGCGCCTGACCCGACCCAGCACGAAGAAGAACAGGAAGGTGGTGAGGCCGCTGCCGATGGCGGCCTCGGTCATTGCCACATCGGGCGAGGCGAGGATCAGAAACAGCACCGAGGCGACGAGACTGACGAGGCCCGCAGCGAGGATGGCGATGGGCGTGCTCTTGCCGCGAATGGCGACCAACGCAGCCACCACCATGGTGAAGCACAACAAGGCAGTCAGCCAAGGCAGCAGATGACTCATAGCGGCTTTCCTGTCGGTTCGTCGCGATCCTTGGCCAGCGCGTCGACGGAGGTGAGGGCACTCATGCGGCTTCCGCTGCGGTGCGCAGCGCGCGCCAGCACCTGCGACGAAAGCGGGTTGGTGAACAGCACGAACAGACCAATGAGGAAAAGTTTCAATGCCCAGTCGGGCTGCAGGCAGGCAAAACCCGCCAGCGACAACAGCGTGCCGAGCGTCGTGGCCTTGGTGCCGGCCTGAATGCGGTTGAAGACGTCCGGCATGCGTACCAGCCCCAGTCCGCCGAGCAGCAGGAAGATCGAACCGGCGACGAGCAGCAGTCCTCCGAGAATGTCCATCAGAGGCCTTTCTCCAGATGGCGCGCGACGACGATGACGCCGAGGAAGGACAGCAGCGCATACACCAGCGCCACATCGAGATAGATGCCGCGCCCGTCGAGATAGGCAATCAGCACAATGCCAGTCAGCGAGATGACGGTGAGCGTATCGAAAGCCACAATGCGGTCGGCATCCGACGGCCCCAGGAAGAAACGCCACAGTGCCAGCAGGAAGGCGACACCGGCCAGCATGGCGGCGAGGGTGATCATGAAATCAACCATACATCACCTCCAGATAGCGCTCGAAGCCGGCAACGATGTCGGCAGTCGCCTGTTCGATGTCCGGCGAATGCACACTGATCCAGTGAATGTAGAGCCACTCGCCATCCATTTCGACGGTCAGCGTGCCCGGTGTCAGCGTGATCGAATTGCACAGCAACATGCGGCCCATCGGATTTTTGAGCTTGGTACGTACCTTGACGATGCCGGGCTTCACCGGCAGTTCGGGCGACAACACAATGGCCGCCACGTTGAGGTTGGACGAAACCAGTTCCTTCAGGTAATAAAAGATATAGGCAACGGTGGTGAGCAGCGCCTTGGGCGTCAGGCGCAGTTCGGAGAACCAGGCCAGATGACTGCGGAAGAAAATCGCGATGAGGGCCGAGGCCACGACACCTACGACCAGCACATCACGGGCCAGCGACCCGTTCAGCAACACCCAGAAGAACAGCAGGGTGGCGAAGAGCAACAATGTGCCGGCGATTGGAGTGGGCGGGGACGCCCGGTGTTCCGAATCCATAAGTTTATTCTAATACTCTATTATGGATTTTATGTTGCGGTGCGGTTGACATGGGTCAACAGTCGCCCAGAAAGTCGGCGATGGCGAGGCGGCAGCTACTTGAGCAGCCGCCGCCGCGTCAGGTGCAGTGCAATCAAAAAGGCCACCAGCGTCATGGTCAGCAACGCGGCGATATTCAGCCAGGGCGCGGCCGGCATCTCACCAAACACCAACGGGCGTACCAATTGCACTGTATGGGCCAGCGGCAACCAGTCCGAGATCACACGCACGACCGCCGGCAATTGCTCAACCGGGAAAAACACGCCGCACAGCAGCACCATGGGCGTGATGAACAGGGTGAAGTAGTACATGAAGAAATCGTAGGACGGTGCCAGTGCCGTGACGATCAGGCCGAGGGCGGAAAAACACAGGCCGGCGAGAAAAATTACCGGTAGGGCCAGCAACACGTAAGGGCCAGAGGTAAACCCAAGCACGGCGATCACCAGCAGGATCGCCCCGCCGGAGATGGTCGCCTTGGTGGCTGCCCAGAGGCATTCGCCGGCGACGACATCGTCGAGCGACACGGGCGCATTGAGGATGGCTTCCCAGGTGCGCTGCACGTGCATGCGCGCGAAGGCAGAATAGAGCGCCTCAAAAGAAGCGGCATTCATGGTCGAGGCGCAGACAGTGCCGGCGGCGAGAAAGGCGATGTAGGACACGCCCTGCACCTCGGGCAGCAGTCCGCCGAGGCCGTAACCGAGACCAAACAGGTAGATCATCGGATCGGCCAGATTGCCCAGCAGCGAGGGCAGGGCCAGCTTGCGCCAGACGAGGAAATTGCGCCGCCAGACGGCGACGGCGCGCGAGGACAGTAGCGGGATCAACCGTCGGCGTTAATGCGGGTGATGAGCTTGTGCAGGATGATCGACGCCTGGTCGTTATCCACCTGGCAGGTACCGGCATTCTCGTGACCGCCACCGCCATATTGCAGCATCAGTTCGCCGACACTGGTCTTTGAACTGCGATTGATGATCGACTTGCCGGTCGCAAACACAGTGTTCAGCTTCTGCACGCCCCACAGAACGTGAATCGAAATGTTCTGCTCGGGGAACATGGCGTAGATCATGAAGCGGTTGGTCGCCCAGATGGTTTCCTCGTTGCGCAGGTCGAGCACCACAAGATTCTTATGTACGGTTGAGCAGCGCTGGATCTGCTCCTTGGCTTTCACGGCATGCTCGTAATACAGCTCGACGCGCTCCTTGACGTCCGGCAGCTTGAGGATGTCCTCGATGCCATGGTCGCGGCAATACTTGATCAGGTCCATCATCAGCTGGTAGTTGCTGACGCGGAACTCGCGGAAGCGGCCCAAGCCGGTACGCGAATCCATCAGGTAGTTGAGCAACACCCAGCCCTGCGGGTCGAGAATCTCGTCGCGGGTGAACTGGGCGGAGTCGGCCTTGTCCACGGCCAGCATCATGTCGTTGAAGGCGGCGGGGAAACGGCTCTTGCCGCCGTAGTGCTCGAACACCACGCGGGCGGCGGAGGGCGCATCCGGGTAGATGATGTGCTCGGGACGCTCGCCGGGGTTGCGAAAGGTCTCCGACAGGTGATGGTCGAAGGCCAGATGCACGCCCGGCACGTAGGGCAGGTTGGTGGTGATGTCGTTGCCGGTGATTTCCACCTTGCCGTCCTGCATGTCCTTGGGGTGGACAAACTTGATGTCGTCGATCAGGTCAAGCTCGTTGAGCAGAACGGCGCAGACCAGGCCATCGAAGTCGCTGCGGGTTACCAGACGGTATTTTTGTGCGGACATGTCTCAACTCCTGCGAATGCAAGTGGCGAAAAGGGTGGAACGGGCAATTTAAACAAATTTCGGGGCATCTTGGGAAAAAGGGAAAACTAATCCCTGAGCTCGCGTCCAGTCAGCTTGAGGAAGACATCCTCCAGCGTGGCGGGACGATGCAGCGTCTTGAGCGCGGGACGATCCATCAGATGCGCCACCAGCGGCGCAGCCTCGGCCACGTAGCAAAAGGCGGTTTCGCCGCTGAACTCGATGCGCTGGCTGAATTGCCCGCCTTCGGCATGCGCCCACTCGGCCGCGCCTTCGCCATACAGCTCGACCACGTGCGGCTCGATATGCTGGGCGATGAGCGCGCGCGGGGCGCCTTCGACGACCAGCTTGCCGCCATCGACAATCGCCAGCCGGTCGCACAGGCGTTCGGCTTCATCCATGAAATGCGTCGTCAGCAGAATGGTCTTGCCGGCGTTCAGGAGTTTTTTCAACCTGTCCCAAATCAGGTGGCGCGCCTGCGGGTCGAGGCCGGTGGTCGGTTCGTCGAGCACCAGCAGGTCGGGGTCGTTCACCAGCGCTCGAGCCAGCGTCAGGCGCCGTTTCATGCCGCCCGACAGCGTACGAATGCCCATGTCACCCTTGCCCGCCAGTCCGGCGAATTCGAGCAGCTCGGGAATGCGCGCACGAATCGTCGCATCGCTCAGGCCAAAGTAGCGGCCATAAACCAGAAAGTTCTCGGCCAGCGTGAAGTCAGGATCGAGGTTGTCGAACTGCGGCACGATGCCGACGCGCGCGCGTGCCTCCCGCGCCCGGGCCGGCACCGGCTCGCCCAGTAGCGTAATCGTGCCGCTGTCGGGCGCGGTCAGCCCGAGGCAGCAGCGCAGCGTGGTGGTCTTGCCGGCGCCGTTCGGGCCAAGCAGGCCGTAACACTCGCCGCGTTGGAGTGCAAACGACAAGCCGGCCACAGCGGGCTTGCCGTCATACGATTTGACGAGTTGGTCGACAACGAGGGGGGAGGGGAGGACGTGACTCATGCGCGGTAAGATCATAACTTCTTATTGATGGAGACAGCCCTGCCATGTCACACGCCTGGAAATTTTTCCGCGCCGGCGGCTTCGACCAGCCGCGCATCGACACCGCCGCCGACCTGCTCGCCATCGGTGAACTTGATCAAAAGCTCTGGGTGGCGCTGTCCTGTCCGGTCAGCGGCTCGGAATTCGATGCCCGCACCCTGGCCCTGATCGATGCCGATAGCGACGGCCACATCCGCGCACCGGAACTGATTACCGCCGTGCGCTGGGCTGACGCGCGTTTGTCCGACAAGGCTGCGCTGGCCGGCAAGGCGCTGACGCTTGCTGCCATCCGCAGCGATGACGAGGAAGGCGCCGCGATTGCCGCAGCCGCCAAGGAAATCCTCGCGGAAACCAGCGGCGAAACCATCAGTGTCGACGCGGCCAGTGCCGCGCAGGCGCGCTTTGCCGAAAAAGCCGCAGCGGCCTGGGAGGTCGCCGGAGCGGCGGCCCAGCCGCTCGGCGCCGACAGCGCTGCCGCTTACGAAGCCTTGCAAGCGGTTGCCGCCAAGATCGACGACTGGTTCGCACGTTGCAAACTGGCCGCCTTCGACGACCGCGCCACCGCCATGCTCAACGCCTCGGACGACGATCTCAAGGCGCTCGCCGTCGGCGTCATCGACAGTGCCGCTGCCGCCAACCTGCCCATCGCAAAAGTCGGCGCTGGGAAGACGGCATTGGCGGCATTGCCATTGAATGAAGGCGTCAATCCGGCCTGGGCTGGCGCGGTGGCTAGCTTTGTCTCGGCCGTTGTAACGCCCCTGCTCGGTGCCTGCGATACCCTGAGCGAAGCCGACTGGCAACAGATCAAGGCCAAGTTCGCCCCCTACGCCGATTGGCTGGCGGCCAAACCGGATGCCGCAGCGATTGGCGATGGCGTGCTGGCCCTCGAAAAACTGGCGCGCTATTGTCGCGATCTGTTAACGCTGGCCAACAACTTCGTCGCCTTCAAGGATTTCTACACCCGGCAAGGCCATGGCATCTTCCAGATCGGCACGCTTTACCTCGATGGCCGTGCCTGCGAACTGGTGGTTGCGGTCAATGATCCGGGCAAGCATGCCGCCCTCGCCAGCCTTTCCCGACTCTGCCTTGTTTACTGTGACTGCGTGCGCGGTAGCGAGAAACGCAGCATCGCCGCCGCATTCACCGCCGGCGACAGCGACCAACTGATGGTCGGCCGCAACGGCGTCTTTTACGACCGCCAGGGCAATGACTGGGATGCCACCATTACCAAGATCGTCGACCATCCGATCAGCTTGCGCCAGGCGTTCTGGTCGCCCTACAAGAAACTCGCCCGTCTGGTCGCCGAGCAATTACAGAAAGTCGCCGCCAGCAAGGCTGCTGCCGTCGAAGGCAAGTTGGCGACCACCGCAACCGGAATCGGCGCCAAGGTCGAGGCGCCGCCTGCCAAACCAGCCCCGGCGGCGCCCTTCGACGTCGGCAAGTTCGCCGGCATCTTCGCCGCCATCGGCCTCGCCGTCGGCGCGCTGGGCACCGCCGTCGCCTCGATGGTCACCGGACTGCTCGGCCTGGCCTGGTGGCAACTGCCGCTGGCCTTGCTCGGCATCCTGCTGCTGATCTCCGGGCCGGCTGTCGCCATGGCCTGGTTCAAGCTGCACGCCCGCAACCTCGGCCCGCTGCTCGATGCCAACGGCTGGGCCGTGAATGCCCGCGCGCGCATCAACATCCCCTTCGGCACCTCACTCACCCAACTGGCCACCCTGCCTAGCGGCGCCGAGCGTTCGCTGACCGATCCCTACGCCGAGAAGCAGGCGCCCTGGAAAGGCATCGTCATCGGCCTGTTCATCCTCGCCGGCCTCCTGCTCGCCGGTATTGCCTTCGTGGTGAAGTAACTATGGAATACCGCATCCTGCCTGTGACCCCCTTCGAACAGAACTGCTCGCTGCTGTGGGACCCCGCCACGCAACAGGCCGCCGTGGTCGATCCCGGCGGCGATGTCGAGGAAATCCTCGCCGCCGTCGCCAAACTCAGCCTCAAGGTCGAGAAGATTCTGCTCACCCATGGCCACATCGACCATGTTGGCGGCACGGCTGAACTGGCCGCCCGTCTGAATGTGCCGGTCGAAGGCCCGCAGCGCAACGAAGCTTTCTGGCTCGACCAGTTGCCCGAGCAGTGCTGCATGTTCGGCTTCCCCGATACGCCAGCACTGCAACCCGACCGCTGGCTCGACGAGGGCGACACCGTCAGCGTCGGCGGCCTGACGCTCGACGTCGTGCATACGCCCGGCCACACCCCCGGCCATGTCTGCTTCATCGACAAGCCGGGCAAGCTCGCCATCGTCGGCGACGTGCTGTTCGCCGGTTCGATTGGCCGCACCGACTTTCCGCGCGGCAACCACGGCGACCTGATCAACGCCATTCGCACCAAGCTATTCCCGCTCGGCGACGATGTCGAATTCATCCCCGGCCACGGGCCGATGTCCACCTTTGGCGAGGAGCGGCGCAACAATCCCTTTGTCGGGGACTAGTCTCCATGCGCTTGGGCGTGGATCTGGGCGGCACGAAAACTGAGATCATTGCGCTGGCCGATGACGGTAGCGAGTTATTGCGTGAGCGCGTGCCGACCCCACGCGGCGACTATGCCGCAACCGTCGCCACCATCGCGCAACTGGTGAGGAACGCCGAGGCAAATGTCGGCGCTGGCAGGACGGCAAGTGTGGGCGTCGGCATCCCCGGCGCGGAATCGCGCGTCACCGGCCTGATCAAAAACGCCAATTCCACCTGGCTGATTGGTAAACCCTTGCGTGCTGATCTCGAAGCTGCGCTCGGTCGCCCGGTGCGCCTCGCCAATGATGCCAACTGTTTTGCGCTTTCCGAAGCCACCGATGGTGCGGCAGCGGGTGCGGAGGTGGTGTTCGGCGTCATCCTCGGCACCGGCGTGGGCGGCGGTATCGTGGTGAATGGGCAGGTGCTCGCCGGCGCCAATGCGATTGCCGGCGAGTGGGGGCATAACCCCATGCCCGGCGAGGAAGCCGTGCGGCCGCGCTGCTACTGTGGCCGGCATGGCTGCATCGAAACCTTCCTCTCCGGCCCTGCGCTGGCGGCCGACGGCGGCGCGGAAGATGAGGCCGCCATGCAGCGCTACGAGCGGCGGCTGGCCCGCGCACTGGCGCAGGTGATCAACATCCTCGACCCGGCGGTGATTGTCCTCGGTGGCGGCGTGTCGAATCTCGACCGGCTGTATGATCGCGTTCCCCGGCTGTGGGGCGAGTTCGTGTTTTCCGACGCGGTCGCCACCCGGCTGGTGAAAAACCAACATGGCGATTCGTCGGGCGTGCGCGGTGCCGCCTGGCTGTGGCCACAGGAAAACAACAGGAGCTGAAGCGTGCATGCCCACCACCCCACCCCGGATTACATTTTTGAGGTTGATCTCGCCGGCTTTGAAGCGGCCGTGATCGAAGCGTCGCACATGACGCCGGTGATCGTCGATTTCTGGGCCGACTGGTGTCCCCCCTGTCGTGCGCTCACCCCCGTGCTCGACCGCGTCACCACGGGGCTGGCGGGCAAGGTCAAACTGGCCAAGGTCGAGGTCGATGAAGGCGTCAACATGAAGCTGGCGGGGCGCTATGGCCTCAAGGGTTTCCCTACCGTGCTGCTGTTCATCGGCGGCGAAATCAAGGGACGCTTTTCCGGTGCGCGCGCCGAGCACTGGGTGAAGGACTTCCTCGCCGAACACGGGGCCGTGTGATGAATCTCTGGCGGCGCATCTTTGCGCCCTTTGCGGTGGGTTATTTCCTCTCCTACCTGCTGCGCAACGCCAATGCCGTCATTTCGCCCGAGCTGACGCGCGATCTCGGGCTGACCGCCGCCGATCTCGGCCTGCTGACTTCCGCCTACCTGCTGGCTTTCGGTGCATTTCAACTACCTTTGGGCATCCTGCTCGACCGCTATGGTCCGCGCCGCGTCGAAACCACGCTGCTGCTGATTTGTGCCGCCGGCTGTGCGCTATTCGCCAGCGGCACGGCACTACCGCAATTGACACTGGGCCGTGCCATGATCGGCCTCGGCGTCTCGGCCTGCATGATGGCAAGTTTCAAGGCCTTCTCGCTGTGGTTTCCGATCGAACGCCAGGCCTCACTCAACGCTGCCCTGATGGCCGCCGGCGGCCTCGGCGCACTGGCGGCCAGTTCGCCGCTGGGCGTCCTGATGCCGGTAATCGGCTGGCGCGGCATCTTCATCGCCATGAGCGTGTTTGCGCTGCTCATCGCCGGGTTGATCTTTACCACACCAGAGAAATCCGCCGCCCATTCGGACGAAACCCTGCGCCAGCAACTGGCCGGGTTGGCTGCCATCTTCACCAGCCGCGTGTTCTGGCGCTTCGCCCCGCAGACCACTTTCATCGTCGGCGGCTTCATGGCCATTCAGGGGCTGTGGGCGATGCCCTGGCTGCTGACCGTGGATGGCCTGTCGCGCGAGGCGGCGACCTTTCATCTGCTGCTGATGGCGGCAGCGCAACTGACCGGCTTTCTGGCCATCGCCTTCTTCGTGCGGCGCCTTGCCCACGCCGGCATTCCGACCGTGCGCCTGCTCACCATCGGCATGGGTTTCGGCCTGCTGGTGATGCTCGGCATCCTGCTCGACCTGGCACCGACCTGGCTGCTGTGGCCTTCACTGGGGCTGGTGTTTTCGGTCGGCAACCTCGCCTATGCGCTGCTCACCGCCCAGTTTCCCGTCACGCTCGCCGGCCGCGCCAACACGGCGCTCAACCTTGGCGCCTTCATCGGTGCCTTTGTGATCCAGTGGCTGTTCGGTGTGGCCGTGGATGCCGGTCAGGCGGCGGGGTTCGACGCCACCACGGCCTATCGCATCAGCCTCGGCAGCCTGCTGCTCCTGCAGGCGCTCGGCTGGGGCTGGTTTATGCTGGAAGGGCGACGGCACTGACCTCTTGCCGTCTTGTGAGCGCCGACTGTTAAGATTCACCATCGCTTCACCGTAACGCATCATGTTCAGGACGTTTTGTGCATTCGCCTTGGCCGGGCTATGCCTTGCAACTCAGGCCGCCGACAGCAACTTTCCCGCCATTGAATTTACCGCGCAGGAAAAGGCCTACATCGAGGAGGCCAAAGCAGTCAGAATGTGCGTCGATCCCGATTGGGTGCCCTTCGAACACATCAATGCAGAGGGTAAGCATGTCGGTATTGCCGCCGATCTGGTGCAACTGGTCGCCCAGCGCGTCGGGCTGACGATCGAGCTCTATCGGGTCAAGACCTGGGAAGAAAGTCTGGCCGCCTCAAAGGCGGGGGAATGCCAGATCATGAGCTTTCTCAACCAGACGCCAGCACGGGATCAATGGTTGATTTTTACCGACCCGATTTTCTTCGACCCGAATATTGTTGTCACGCGCGAAGAGCATCCCTATATCGGCGATCTCAAGGGTCTGACGAACGAAACGGTGGCATTGCCGCGCGGCACGATGGTGGAGGAACGTATCCGACGTGAGTACCCAAATTTGAACCTCATCCTAACTGAGAGCGAGCAACAATCGGTAGCGCTGGTTTCAGAGCGCAAAGCCGACATGACGATCCGCTCGCTGATCGTCGCCGCCTATGCGATCAAGAAAGAGGGGCTGTTTAACCTGAAGATTGCCGGCCATGTCCCTGACTTCACCAACAAGCTGCGCATCGGGGTGGTACAGCATGCGCCAGTCCTGCGCGACATTCTCGACAAGGGCGTCAAGACACTGACTTCGCAGGAACGCGAGGCCATTTCCAACAAGCATGTGTCGATCCAGGTACAGCAAGGCATCGACCATCGGCTGGTGTGGAAAATTCTTGCGGCAGCAGCGGTGATTCTGCTGGCCATCTTTTTCTGGGTACGCAAGCTGCACGCCCTCAACAAGGAGCTGGAGCGGCTTTCCATCACCGACCGGCTGACCGGCCTGTTCAACCGCATGAAGCTGGATGAGGCACTGGCATCCGAGAGTCTGCGCGCGCAGCGGACGGGTCAGCTGTTCAGCATCATCCTGATCGACGTGGATCACTTCAAGCAGGTCAACGACATGCACGGCCACCAGACCGGCGACCGGGTGCTGATCGAGCTTGCCCAACTATTACAAGCCAACACGCGTGAAATTGACATTGTCGGACGCTGGGGCGGCGAAGAGTTTCTGGTGATCTGCCCGCACACGGACAGTGCGGGCGCCTGCCGGCTGGCCGAAAATCTCCGCCAGAAAATGCAGACTTGCCACTTCACGGTTGTGGAAAACAAAACGGCCAGCTTTGGGGTCGCCACCTTCCGGCCGGAAGACCAGAGCAAGGATATCGTGGCACGTGCCGATACCGCCCTGTATGCGGCCAAAGCAGGCGGGCGTAACCGGGTTGAGGCAAGATAGGCGATGAGGGCAAGCGCGCTGTGCGTGCTGTCGCTCCTGGCGCCCCTCACGGCTGTTGGAAGCGACAACCTGGCGGAGGCCTTGCAGACCAGCCGTCTGTTCGGCTACGGCAAGCTGATGCTGATCGCCGACGACAAGAAAGGCGGACGGCTCAACCAGAATACCCCCGGCTTTGGTGGCAAGCTCGGTGCCGAAACCGGCAACTATCACGGCTTCAGCCTCAAAGGCGCGGTCTATACCACGCAGGATCTGGGGCTGCGCAGCGACAATCCGCGTGAAACCGATGCCTACATGTTCGATCTCGACAAAACGCCCTATTCGCTGCTGGGCGAGGCGCAGATCGGCTTCACCGCAGGCAGGACGACACTGACGCTCGGTCGGCAGGAATTCTTCTCGCCGATCATCAACAGTTACGAATATCGCATCATCCCGAACCTCTTCGAGGCCTACACCCTGAAGAATCGCGACCTGCCGCACACAACACTAACACTTGCCCATGTCGGCAAAATGTCCGGCCTTGACGGGCTGGTCACCTATTCCGAATTTCGCAGCATGTCGCAGCAGACCTACACCTCGCTGATCACCAATGCGGCGGGGGCCGTCGATACCGGCAACGGCGAAACGCTTGATCCTTCACGCGTGGTGGGCCACCGCGGGGTGTGGGTGGCCGGACTGGTCTATGAGCCGGGCAACCGCCTCCAGTTGTGGAATTTCCATGGCACCGATACGCTCAACACGCTCTATCTGGATGGCCGATGGAAAAAAGGCTTGAGCGAAAACCTCTCGATGACCCTAGAAGCGCAGGCCTATCGTGTCGCGGCTGTCGGCCGCTTCAAACAGTACCTGGGGCAACGGGGACTGAATGCATCGTATGGTCTGGACGGCATCAAGGGAACGCTGGCCTACCAGCCGGCCGGCCTGAGTATTTCCCTTGCCCATAACCGCTTCAGCGGCAACGAACGGACGGTCACGGCATTTGGCAACTGGGGCGGCTACCCCGAGTTTGTCAGCATGCCCTACCTGTTTGCCGAGAATAATGGCGCATCGGCCATTGCCCGCAGCCGCCTGTCCAAGCTGACCGCCGTACTCGATCTGGGCATCTACGGCCTGCCGGATCATGGCCTGATCTTCGGCCATGCGCGCGTCGACACCGATCAGGCCATCCTTGCCAATACGGATATCGTGGTGAACAGCCTGATCTATCGCGCCAGGCTGGCGCAGGGATGGTCAGCCCGGGCGGCCTTTGAGGCACGCAATTCCGGCAACCGCCGCTACGACAACGAGTTTGCCACCCTCGCCCTGCGCTACGATTTTTGAACGCATGGCCCGCATCCTGAGCGCCGATTCGGACGCCGCCATTACGGGCGAAAACTGAAAGAATTTGTAATTTCCCTGAGTCTCCAAGGGTAATATGGCCGGTCCCTCAGTCGCGCCTTCCAAGTCACCCCCCTAAAGCCACCTCCCGAAAGGGGCTACCAGAATGCTGAGCCGTACCCGAATTGTCACCCGCCTGTTGCTCGGGTTTACCCTACTGTTGCTCGGTGCGGCATTCCTCGGTGGACTGGGCGCACGCGATGTGCTGCGCATGTCGGCACTGACCACCGAAATCGTCGAGTATCCCTTCACGGTATCGACGCAGATACTCGAAGTACGCGTCGATGTATTGGCCGCACAAACCCTGATGACCCGGCTGGTGCACGGCGCCACTGCGCTGAACGCCGCACAGGAGGAATTACGCCAGCGCGTGCAGCAAACCGACCGCCATCTGGCCATGGTGGCGGAACGCTATCAGGGCGATGCCGCCGATCTGCGGCGCATCGAGCAGGCATTGCAGGCACTGCGCAGTGCCCGTGCCGTCACGCTGGAACTGGTGCGCAGCGGCCGGCGTGCCGAGGCCATTGCTCATAACGACGGACAGAACTTTCAGCTTGGCGAGGTCGTGTTGGGCCACGTCGATACGGTGGCAGATGTTGCGATGGCCAACGCAGATCGCCTCAAGGAGGCCGCAGCGACCGAGAGTCGCGAAACGGTGCAAGCCCTGCTGTTCCTGCTGCTCGGGATTGTCGGTAGCGGCATTGGGCTGGCGCTGATCATCACACGCAGCGTGCGCGCCTCGCTGCATCAGGCAATCGATGCGGTACAGGGTCTGATCGCAGGCAGCGCGGAAAAGATTCGCATCACTGAGGCGATTGCCGCTGGCGACCTGAGTCGCGAGATTGCCGTTTCCACACCGATGCGGATCGATACGCAGGACTTGCCCGAGGACGAATCCGGGATGCTGCTGAAGACCGCCGTGCGCCTTTCCGAAGTGCAGTCTTCGCTGGACGAAGCCTTGCGGGCGATGACGCGCGCGCTGCGCGACAGCCAGACGGCCGCGCAGGACAGCGACTGGCTGAAAAGCGGCCTGAACGATATCAACACGCGCATGCGCGGCGAGCAGGGTGCCGCCGAACTGGCCGACAAGGCGCTGATTTTTCTCACCGAATATCTGGGCGCCGGCGCCGGTGCGCTTTATCTCCACGACGAACGCGCCAGCGAATTGCGCCTCACCGCCACGTATGCCGGCACGCGCGGCGATGGCCGCAACGAGCGCATCCGCGTCGGCACCACCCTGATCGGTCAGGCCGCCGCCGAACGCCGCACCATCGCGCTGTCGGACGTGCCGCCGGGCCATCTGCCAATTGCCACGGCGCTGGGCGCCTCGACCCCGGCGCAGGTGCTGGCGGTGCCACTGCTGCACGACGAGCGTCTGGTCGGCGCCATCGAGCTGGGCACCTTCCATCCCTTCACCCCGCTTGAACGCGAGTTCATGGAACGTGCGGCCGAGGATATTGCCATCAGCCTCGGCGCCAACCTGTCGCGCCTGCAACTGGCCGAACTGCTGGAAGAAACCCAGCAGCAGGCCGAGGAACTGCGCGTGCAGCAGGAAGAGCTGCAGCAAAGCAACGAGGAACTCGAAGAGCGCGCGCAACTGCTCGAAGAACAGCGCGAGAACATCCGCGCCAAGAACCGCGAGATTGAAGCGGTGGCCGAAACGCTGCGCCAGAAGGCCGAGGAACTGGAACAGACCAGCACCTACAAATCTGAGTTCCTTGCCAACATGTCGCACGAGTTGCGCACGCCGCTCAACAGCCTGATGATCCTCTCCAGCCTGCTGGCGCAGAACAAGGACGGCAACCTGAGCGCCAAGCAGGTCGAATTCGCCGCCACCATCCAGTCGGCCGGGCGCGACCTGCTCAATTTGATCAACGACATTCTCGACCTCTCGAAAGTCGAGGCCGGCCAGATGCAGTTCCATCAGGTCGAGATCCCGGTCGCCGCACTGTGCGACAGCCTGCGCGCCCAGTTCGCCCCGCTGGTGGAACAAAAAGGTTTGAGCCTGCGCATCGAGATCGATCCGGCGGTACCGGCGCAGCTAATCGGCGATGACCAGCGCATCCAGCAGGTGTTGAAGAACCTGCTGTCGAACGCCCACAAGTTTACCGAGCGTGGCGAGATTGCCCTGCGCATTGCGCCCGTCGCCGCAGGCAGCAGCCCGCTGCCCGGGCCGGCTGTTGCATTGACGGTCACGGACACCGGTATCGGCATTCCCGCCGACAAGCAGGCGCTGGTGTTCCAGGCCTTCCGTCAGGCCGACGGCTCGGTCAGCCGCAAGTACGGTGGCACGGGATTGGGCTTGTCGATTTCGCTACAACTGGCGCGCGGCATGGGCGGCGATTTGCGCATGACCAGCGAGGAAGGGCGTGGCAGCGCCTTCACCTTGTACCTGCCGTTGCTGACGGCGGCGGCAGAGACTACTCAGGTTGCCGTCCCGCCAGCGCCGACATTTACGCCCACGCCAAAATCCCTGCCGGTAGATGACGCACCTGCCAGTGGCGCAAAATCCATCCTCGTCATCGAGGACGATGCCGGCTTCTCACTCATCCTGCAGGACATGATCCGTGAGCGCGGCTTTGTGGTGTTCGCCGCAGCGGATGGCGAAAGCGGCTTCGCGCTGGCCGAGCGCCATCAGCCGAGCGCCATCGTGCTCGACGTGATGCTACCCGGCCTCGACGGCTGGGGCGTGATGCGCCGCCTCAAGGACAACCCGCGCACACGCCACATTCCCGTGCATTTCATCACCTGCCTCGAAGACCGCCAGAAGGCCATGAGCATGGGCGCGATCGGCTTTGCCACCAAGCCGGTGGGCGCCGAAAAGCTCGACGAAATCTTCCAGTCCATCGAAGGTTCGCTGGCACGCTCGATGAAGCGTCTGCTGATCGTCGAGGACAATACCGACGAGGCGAAAAGCATGGTCGCCCTGCTGGCGGAAAACGATGTCGACATCGTCGTGGCCAGTAGCGGTATGGCCGCCATCGAACAACTGGCCGCGCAGGATTTTGATTGCATGGTGCTCGACCTTGGTCTTGCCGACATGTCCGGCTTCGACCTGCTCGAACGGCTGCAGGCGACGCAGGCAGCGCAAAAGATTCCGGTCATCATCCACTCGGGCAAGGATCTCAATCACGAGGACGAGCGCAAGCTGCGCCGCTTCGCCGAGAGCATCATCATCAAGGGCGCCAAGAGCCCGGAACGGCTGCTCAACGAAGTCTCCCTGTTCCTGCATCTGGTCGAAAGCAATTTGCATCCGAGCAAGCAGCGCATGATTCGCACCGCGCTCGACAAGGAAGCGATGCTCGAAGGCCGCAAGGTGCTGCTGGTGGATGACGACATGCGCAACGTCTTCTCGCTGACCAGTGTGCTGGCCGAAAAGCACATGGAGATCATCGAGGCCGAGAACGGCCGCGAAGCGCTGGCCAAGCTGGCCGAACACCCGGACATCGGCATCGTGCTGATGGATATCATGATGCCGGAGATGGATGGCTACACCGCCATGCGCGAGATTCGCAAGAACCCGGCCTTCGCCGGTCTGCCGATCATCGCCATGACCGCCAAGGCGCTCAAGGGCGATCAGGAAAAGTGCATCGCCGCCGGCGCTAGCGACTACATCGCCAAGCCCATTGACGTGGACAAGCTGTTCTCGCTGATCCGCGTCTGGCTGTTTCAGCGCAACGGATGATGACGGACGACGAGATTCACGACGTGGAAATCCGCCTGCTGCTGGAGGGCATCCATCAGGTCTATGGCTACGATTTTCGCGACTACGCGGAAGCCTCGATCAGGCGCCGCCTCAGCCACTGGCTGGCCGAATCGCCCTACGCCAACTTCTCGGAGGCGCAAGCTCACCTCTTGCGCGAGCGGCCGCTGTTCGAAGCGCTGCTCGCCGGCATCACCGTCAATGTCACCGAGATGTTCCGCGACCCGCTGTTCTTCAAGGCGGTGCGCGAACAGGTGGTGCCCTTTCTCAAGACCTACCCGTTCGTCAAGATCTGGCATGCCGGCTGTGCCACAGGCGAAGAGGCCTACTCGATGGCTATCCTGCTGCACGAGGAAGGACTGGCCGGGCGCTACCGCATGTACGCCACCGACATCAACGAGAGCGTGCTGCAGCATGCCGCCGAAGGGGTGCTGTCGATTGGCGACATGCAACGCTTCACGCGCAACTACCAGAAGAGCGGCGGCAAGCGCTCGTTCGCCGACTACTACACGGCGCGTTACGACCGCGCCATCCTCGCCGCCGAACTGCGCAAGGACATCGTCTTCGCCCCGCACAATCTGGCGGTCGATGCCGAGTTTGGCGAAATGCACGTGGTGCTGTGCCGCAACGTGATGATCTATTTCAAGGCCGCACTGAAGGAGCGCTGCTTGCGCCTGTTCGACGACAGCCTGCTGCCGGGCGGCTTTCTCTGTCTCGGCATGAAGGAAAACCTGGAGCGCCGCATGCCGAGCGAGCGTTACACCGAAATCGCGCCGGGCACCCGCATCTACCGGAAGCACTATGACCGCACTGCCTAAATTCCGTGCCGTGGTGATCGGCGTCTCCAGCGGCGGCGTGCAGGCGCTCTCGGCCCTGCTTGGTACGCTGCCGGCCGATTTCGCGCTGCCGATCCTCATCGTCCAGCACATCGGCCCGGATGCGGGCGATGGCCTCGCGCGGCTGCTCGACAGCCAGTCGCCCCTGCACGTCAAGGAGGCCGACGAGATGGAGCAGCCCGCACCGGGCCATGTCTATCTCGCGCCGCCGAACTACCACCTGCTGGTCGAACCGGACGGCCATCTCGCGCTCTCGGCCGATCTGCCGGTGAGCTATGCGCGGCCCTCGGTCGATGTGCTGTTTGAATCGGCCGCCGAAGCCTTCGGGCCGGCGCTGATCGGCATCATCCTGACCGGCGCCAACCACGACGGCAGCCGTGGCCTGGCGCATATCAAGGCGCGCGGCGGCCTCGCCATCGTGCAGGACCCGGCCGATGCCGAAGCACCGCAAATGCCATTGGCTGCCATCGCCGCCTTGGCAGCCAGCAGCGTCGATCATGTCGTCGCGCTGGCCGCCCTGCCTGCATTGCTTGTCACGCTCACCCACCGAGGAACCTGTCATGGTCAATAGCCGCATTGCCCTGCTGCTGGTGGATGACCGGCCGGAAAACCTCACCGCCCTCAAGGCCGTGCTGGGCGAGCAGGCGGAACTTGATCTGGTTACAGCCGCCTCCGGTAACGATGCGCTGCGCCAGACCCTCAAGCGCGATTTCGCATTGGTGCTGCTGGATGTGCAGATGCCCGGCATGGACGGCTTCGAAACCGCTGAACTAATGCGTGCCAATCCGAAGACGCGCCATCTGCCGATCATCTTCATCACCGCCGGCATGAACGACGCCCAGTTGCAGTTCAAGGGCTACGACCTCGGCGCGGTGGATTACCTGATCAAGCCCTTCGACCCACACATCCTGAAAAGCAAGGTGCGGGTGTTCTGTGAACTTTACCTGCAGCGCCGCGAACTGGAAGTCCATCGTGGCCAGCTTGAGGCCAAGGTGCGCGATCGCGTGTCCCAGCTCAAGGACAGTGAAGAGCGTTTTCGCCAGCTGGTGACACATGCCTCGGTCGGCATCTTTCAGATCGACCCCGAAGGTTATTGCCAGTTCGTCAATCCCAGCTGGTGCATCGGTGCCGGGCTGTCCGCCGAAGAAGCGGAGGGACTTGGCTGGACGCGCACCGTACATCCCGATGACCAATTGGCCCTGCTGGCTTCCTGGCAAGTCGCCGTGTCTGCCGGCAAGACCTGGGCGCGTGAATTTCGCTTTCTCCGCCCCGACGGTTCGATCGTCTGGGTCAGCAGCAGTGCCGGCCCGCTGCGCAATGCGCGTGGTGACATCACCGGCTATCTCGGCAACAACCTCGACATCACCGAGCGCAAGCGCGACGAAGCCTGGGAGCGCACGCGTATGACGGTCATGGACGAACTGGCGCGCGGCGCACCCCTGGCCGAGATGCTGCATCGCATCGCGGCCGAGGCCGAGCAACAGACGACCAGCATGACCTGCGCCATCCTGCTGGTGGATGAATTCGGCGACAAACTGGTGCGCTGTGCCGCGCCGCGTTTGCCGCCGCAGGACAGCCCGGTGATTCGCCTGATCGCTGCCGACCACAGTGGCTGTGCCAGCGCGGCCCAGCATGGCAAGCCGGCCACCATTGAGAACATTCTGGCCAATCCCTGTTGCACCGATTGCTGGCCCGGAGAGGGCATGGCACCCGCCTCAGACTGGGTCTCGTGCTGGTCCGAACCGCTGTGCGCCATGAATGGTCAGGTGCTCGGCGTTTTCGTTTGCTACCGCCACCAGCCGGGCGATCCCGCCGTCGGCGACATCGCCCTGATCCAGAAAGCCGTGCGTCTGGCGACGCGAGTGGTAGAACGCAAACGCACCGAAAACGAATTGCAGATCGCCGCCTCGGTGCACCAAGCCATCGGCGAAGCGATCACCGTCACCGATGCCGACAACCGCATCATCGCCATCAATCCCGCTTTTACCCTGCTCACCGGCTACACCGCGCAGGAGGCCATCGGCCAGACGCCGAGCCTGCTGAAAAGCGGCCGCCACGATGCCAAGTTCTATCGCGAGATGTGGCTGACGCTGGAAACCACCGGGCACTGGCAGGGCGAGATCTGCAACCGCCGCAAGAACGGCGACGAATATCCCGAGTGGCTGTCGATCAACACCATCTACGACAGCGAAGGCAAGGTGCTGCGGCGCATCGCGATGTTTTCCGACATCACCGACAAGAAGCGCGCCGAAGAAACCATCTGGCGTCAGGCCAACTACGATTCGCTCACCGAGCTGCCCAACCGCCGCCTGTTCCGCGACCGTCTCGAACAGGAAGTGCTCAAGGCGCGCCGCTCCGGCCTGCAGGTGGCGGTATTGTTCATCGATCTCGACCGCTTCAAGGAAGTCAACGACACGCTCGGCCATCACACCGGCGATCGCCTGCTGATCGACGCCGCACGCCGTATCGGCGATTGCGTGCGCGCCTCCGACACCGTCGCCCGTCTCGGCGGCGACGAGTTCACCATCGTCATGACCGATCTGGCCGACACCCATCCCGTCGACAAAGTCGCCCAGGCGCTGGTGCAGACCCTCACCGCGCCCTTCGTCATCGATGGCGAAACCGCCTACGTTTCGGCCAGCATCGGCATTACCATATTTCCCAATGATGCCAACGATGTCGACACCCTGCTCAAGAATGCCGACCAGGCCATGTATGCCTCGAAGGCCGGTGGCCGCAGCCGCTTCAGCTACTTCACCGGCTCGATGCAAACATCTGCGCAAGAGCGCCTGCAACTGGCCAACGATCTGCGCGTCGCACTGGCCGCCAGCCAGTTCGAACTGCACCTGCAACCCATCGTCGAACTCGCCAGCGGGCGCATCGCCAAGGCCGAAGCCCTGCTGCGCTGGACGCATCCGCTGCATGGCCCGATCAGTCCCGTGCAATTCATCCCCGTCGCCGAGGAGACCGGGCTGATTGAGGAAATCGGCGACTGGGTGTTCCGCGAAAGCGCCCGCTTGGCAAAGGCATGGATGGTCGTCGCCAACGGTAGCGGGCCAATCCAGATCAGCGTCAATAAATCGCCGCGCCAGTTCTTCTCCGGCAACACGCACGAAACCTGGATCGCCCATCTGGCCGAGATTGGTCTGCCGCCAAGCTGCATCGTCATCGAAATCACCGAAGGGCTGCTGCTGGAAGATCGCCCCGAGATTGCCGAGAAACTCGCCTGCTTCCGCGCCGCCGGCGTGGGCATCTCGCTCGACGACTTCGGCACCGGCTATTCAGCCATGGCCTACCTCAAGAAATTCCCCATCGACTTTCTCAAGATCGACCGTTCCTTCGTGCGCGACATGGCCAGCGACCCGAACGACGCCGCCATCGTCGACGCCATCATCGTCATGGCCCACAAGCTCGGCCTCAAGGTCGTCGCCGAAGGCATCGAAACCGTCGAGCAGCGCGACCTGCTGATCGCCGCCGGCTGCGATTACGGCCAAGGCTACCTGTTTGCCCGGCCGATGCCGGCGCAGGCACTGCTGCAATCCATGTATTAGCGGTACACACCGTACGAATGCCGTCCCGCCAGCGCCGACTTTTCTGGCGGCTCGATGCGGGGACTACCGTGATCCCGAAATACGGCTAATATCTGACCAACGTATAAAAACTACTGGGGGACGGACGCTTGTGAGCGACACCGACGGCAAACCCACGATTCTGATTGTCGACGACACGCCGACCAACATTCAGTTGCTGGCGGAGGTCTTGCGCGCCGATCATCAGGTCAAGGTGGCTGGCGGCGGCAAGATCGCGCTGGAGGTGATTGCGCAGCAGGGACCGCCCGATCTGATCCTGCTCGACGTGATGATGCCGGATATGAATGGCATCGAGGTACTGCGCCGGCTGCGCGAAAGCGAGCAAACGCGGGACATCCCGGTGATTCTCATCAGTGCGGATGCCACCGAGGAAACACATCTGACGGGGCTGAGCGATGGCGCAGATGATTATCTGGTCAAACCAGTCCAGCCGCTCATCTTGCGTGCACGCGTTAGAAATCTGCTGCTGCGCAAACAGACCGAGAAAGCACTGCGCGCCAGCGAGGAACGCTGGCACTTTGCCCTTGAGGGCGCGGGTGACGGCGCCTGGGACTGGAATCTGGAAACCGGGCAGGTCACTTTTTCGCGACGCTATCTGGAGATGCTCGGCTACGGTGAGGACATCACGTGGGCGTGCCTCGATGACTGGAAGCGCCATGTCAATCCAGCGGAATTGCAAACGGCCATGGCGGCGCTGGAAGCCTATCTGGACGGTAAGCTGCCGGCCTATCACGTCGAATATCGCATGCAGTGCGCCGATGGCTGCTGGAAATGGCTGCTCGCCCGTGGCAAGGTGGTCAGTCGCGCCGCAGACGGTCGGCCTTTGCGGCTGATTGGCACCCACAGCGACATTACCGAACGCAAGGAAGCCGTGGAGGCCTTGCGCCTCACGACCGAGCGCCTCAACGAAGCCCAGCGCATTGCCCACCTCGGCGCTTGGGAACTTGATCTGGTCGCCCGCCATCTGGTCTGGTCGGACGAGGTCTTCCGTATCTTCGAAATCGATCCCGACCAGTGTGATGCCAGCTACGAAGTGTTCATGGGTGTCGTGCACCCGGAGGATCGTGACAGGGTGCATCAGGTCTATACCGATTCCCTGAAGCATCACGTGCCGTATGAAATCACCCACCGCCTGCTGATGAAGGATGGGCGTATCAAGTGGGTACACGAAAGATGCCTGTCGGAGTTCGATGCCACCGGGAAGCCGCTGCGCTCTCAGGGCATGGTGCAGGACATTACCGAGCGCAAGCAGATTGAAGATCAGGTTCGCCAACTGGCGTTCTATGACCCGCTGACCCACCTGCCCAACCGTCGCCTGCTCTTCGACCGGCTGTCGCAGGCCATGGCACAAAGCAACCGCAATGGCTGCTATGGCGCCGTGATCTTTCTGGATCTCGACAACTTCAAACCGCTGAATGACCAGTATGGCCACGCTGCCGGCGATTTGCTACTGGTCGAGGCGGCGGAACGGCTGAGAAAATGCGTGCGGGAAATGGATACCGTGGCACGCTTCGGTGGCGACGAGTTTGTGGTGGTCATCAACGAGCTTCAGGGGGCGCGTAGCGAAGCGGCAGAAGAGGTTGGCAGCATTGCCGAGAAAATACGCAGCACCCTGTCCAGTCCCTATCGGCTACCCATCGCGCCAGAGGGACAGGGCAGCACCACGATCGAACATTTTTCCGCCGCCAGCCTCGGCGTCATGCTGTTTTTCGGCCACGATGACAGTCTTGACGACATCCTGAATAATGCCGATGCCGCGATGTATCAGGCAAAGGGGGCCGGACGCAATTCGATCCGCTTCTACACGCCGCCAGGCTGAATTCAATACGCCAGCGGATCGGTCTCCCTATGCCAGCACTTGATGAAAATCAACGTTGGCATAAATATTATTCGTACAACATGTTCGCCGAGTTGCGGGAGAGTATTCTGTACGCGTAAAAAAACAAGGGGAGAATATGGCGTCACTTTATTGGCTACAGTGCGGCGGCTGTGGCGGCGACACGATGTCGTTTCTTGGCGTCGACTCCCCGGACCTGATCGAACTTTTCGATGCACTTGACATCCGGCTGCTGTGGCACCCATCCTTGTCTGCGATTTCTCCGGCAGAACATGACGCGCTGCTGGCGCGTTTGCTCAGTGGCGAGGAAGCGCTCGATATTCTGGTGGTGGAAGGCGCGATCATCCGCGGCCCGGCCAACACCGGCATGTTCGATGCCCGCCACGGCCGCCCCAAGAAAGACCTGGCGGCGGCGCTGGCAGCCCGTGCCAACCATATTGTGGCCGCCGGCACCTGTGCGTCGTTCGGCGGTATTGGCGCCGACGATGCCATTCAGGCCACTGGCCTGCAGTTCCTGAAAAAGGAAGCGGGCGGTCTGCTCGGCAAGGATTTCCGCTCCCGCGCCGGCATGCCCGTCATCAACCTGGCGGGTTGCCCCTGTCATGCCGAAGTGATGGCGGGCGCACTGACCGCACTGGTTGCCGGGCAGACACTGGAACTCGACGAATTCAACCGGCCGCTCGACTGGTATGGCATGACGGTACATCAGGGCTGCACGCGCAACGAGTATCACGAATATCGCGTCGAGGAATGGGATTTTGCCCAGCGCGGTTGCCTGTTCTTTCATATGGGCTGCCATGGCCCCCTGGTGGATGGGCCGTGCAACAAACTGCTCTGGAACGGGCGTTCGTCGAAGACGCGCGCGGGCGTGCCGTGTTTTGGTTGTACCGATCCCAGCTTCCCGACCGCAAGTCCGTTCTTCGAAACGCGCAACATTGAAGGCGTGCCGATCGATCTGCCGAAAGGCATGAGCCGCGCCCATTACCTCGTTTACAAGGGCATGGCCGCCGCGGCCGCGCCGGAGCGCCTGAAAAAGCGCGATACCCGAATTTAAGGGATAGGCGTATGACCAAAAGAATTCTCTGCGACATCCCTCTGAACCGGGTCGAGGGCGATCTGGAAATCCGCGTGGCGCTCGAAAACAACCGGGTGGTGGATGCCTGGAGTTCCGGCACCATGTTTCGCGGCTTCGAGAACATCATGGTCGGGCGCGGTGCGCGCGACGGCCTGGTGATCACGCCGCGCATCTGCGGTATCTGCAGCACCACGCACCTGATGGCTGCCGCCCGGGCGCTTGACCGGATTGCCGGTGTGACAGTGCCGGACAATGCCATCCGCCTGCGCAATACGGCGCTGCTGGCCGAGCATTGTCAAGGCGATGTACGCCAGTCGCTGCTGATGTTCCTGCCGGACTTCGCATCTGCCGCCTACGCCGAACACCCGCTGTATGCGGAAGCCGTGACGCGGTATACCCCCTTGCAGGGCACGCGCTGCATCGATGCCGTGCGCCAGACCAAGACCCTGCTCGAAATCATTGCCATCCTCGGCGGCCAATGGCCGCACAGTTCGTTCATGGTGCCGGGCGGCGTCAGCTACGTCCCGCCACTGACCGAGTTGAACCAGTGCCGCCACATCCTGCGGCATTATCGCCAGTGGTACGAGCGCAGCGTACTGGGGTGTACGCTGACGCGCTGGCAGCAGGTGCAAAGCGCGTCCAATCTGGATGCCTGGCTGGCCGAAAGTGCGGCGCACCGGGACAGCGACACCGGCTTCCTGCTGCGCTTTGCCGACCGCGCCGGCCTGCGTGAGCTGGGACGAGGACATGGCCATTTCCTGTCCAGCGGGCTGCCGGACATGCCCGCTGAAACAGCCGCCGGCCCTTACGCATTTGCCGCAGGCTTTCGCGACAGCACCGGCCGCTGCCAGCCTTTCGACCAGCTGCAAGTGGCCGAACATGTGGCCGCTTCGTGGTATGCCGATTATCCCGGCGGGCGACATCCTTCTACAGGTATTACCGAACCCTACGCCACCGGGGCCGAGGGCAAAAAGTATTCGTGGGGCAAGGCGCCGCGCTACCTCGACCTGCCGGCCGAAACCGGGCCACTGGCGGAGCGCATCATCGGCAACGATCCGCTCTTTCTCGATCTGCTGCAGCGCGACGGCGTCAATCTGGTGATGCGTCAACTCGCCCGACTGACCCGCCCGGCCCGCCTACTGCCCGCCATGGAAATCTGGCTCGATGAAATGATCGCCCGTCCCGACCAACCCTACTACACCCCCGTACAGCACATGCCCGACGGCCAGGGCTATGGGCTGATCGAGGCAGCGCGGGGCACGCTGGGGCACTGGGTGGAGATTCGCGACGGCAGGATCGCGCGTTACCAGATCATCACCCCGACCGCGTGGAACGGTTCGCCACGCGACAGCATGGACGTGCGCGGCCCGTGGGAGGAAGCGCTGATCGGCACGCCGATCAAGGATATCGGCAACCCGGTCGAGGCTGGCCATGTGGTGCGCTCCTTCGATCCCTGTCTGGTCTGTACGGTGCATGTTGTCGGTGCCGGCCGGCTGCCGCTGCACTGCTGAGCCATGCCGCCGATCGCCATCATCTGCCTGGGTAACCGATTCGTGCCGGGCGACGATCTTGGCTGCCGGGTGTTCGACCATCTCGCGAACGCGCCGCTGCCGGCGGATGTCGAGTTGATCGATGGCGGACTGTGCGGTCTCGATCTGCTTTATCTGATGGAAGGCAAGCGCCGCGTGGTGTTTGCCGATGCCGTGGCCGGGATGGCAGCACACGATGAAATCGTCGTGCTGGACCGCGCCGGCGTGGCGGCCTACGCCGCAAACTACGGCCATGGGGCCGGTCTGCCCTATCTGCTGCATCTGCTGCCCGAGGTCTGCCGTGCCCCCTTGCCGGAAATCGCGCTGGTCGGTGCGGAATGTCGGCCCGAAGCATCTGCGGCGGATGAAACCACCGTGCGCGCCCTTGCCGAACGGTGCATGGCACTTGCCGTCCATGGCCTCCATTAACCACCCTGCCATGCTGACACACACCGCACAACCCGATCAGTTGCTGGCGGAAAACCGCCTGCTGCTGGAAGAAATCCGCGTCTCGCGGCAGGCAGCGGAAATCACCGCCCAACTGGTCGTGCAGCAGTTCGAGAAAAGCGAGACATCCCATCAGGAGATGGCGGCGATCTTCGAATCAACCACCCAGGGGATCGTCTTTATCAAGGATCGTGTGCTGATCAAGGCCAACAGCAAGTTTGGCGAGCTTTTCGGCTACGCCCAACACGAGCTGCGCGGACAGGTTTCCCGGACCTGGTATCCAGACGATGCCAGCTACCAAGCGGTCGGCGAGGCTTACCACGAGTTGGCGCAAAGCCGTACCTATCGCTGCATTCTGCAAATGCGGCGCAAGGACGGCTCACTGTTCTGGGCGCGGCTCAGCGGTTGTGCGCTCTCGACCGATGCGCAAGCCGGCTCGGTTTGGACGGTCGAGGACATCACCGCCGAACACGAGGCCAGCGCGGCTGTGGTGCGCGCGAAGGAGCAGGCGGAAGCCGCAGAAGTCAAACTGCGCGACAGCTATGCGGAACTGAAGGAAGCCAATCAGCGCCTGCAGAAACTGGACCAGTTGAAATCGGATTTTCTCTCTTCGGTCTCACATGAGTTGCGCACCCCGCTCACCTCCATCCGCGGCTTTGCCAGCCTAGTCGAACGCGAGTTCTCCCGCAGCTTCGCACCGCTGGCGGAAAGCGATGCCGGACTGGACAAAAAGGCCCGCCGCATTCGCGACAATCTGTCCATCATTCTCAAGGAATCGGAGCGCCTCACCCGGCTGATCAATGATGTGCTCGATCTGGCCAAGATCGAGGCCGGCCGGATCGAATGGCACGACACCCGCATTGAGCCTGAACAGCTCATCCGGGATGCGGCGAATGCCACGCATGGCATGTTCGGCCTGAAGCCGGCGGTTGCCCTGCGTCTCGACATCCAGCCCAACTTGCCGCCCTGCATCGGCGATGCCGATAAATTGTTGCAGGTGCTGGTGAATCTGCTCAACAACGCAATCAAGTTCACCGATCGCGGTGAAATCACCATCCGCGCGCTCCAGAACGCCGACCGGCTGTTGCAGATCGAAATTCACGACACCGGTATCGGTTTCCCACCCGAGGATGCCGAAACCATTTTCGATAAATTCCAGCAGGCCAAGCACGGCGACACCCTGGCAGACCGCCCGAAGGGCACCGGGCTGGGGTTGGCTATCTCGCGCGAAATCGTTAGCCGGCATGGCGGACGGGTATGGGCGCAATCGCAGCCCGGTCAGGGCAGTCTGTTCGCATTTACCCTACCGCCGGCGACCGGCACGGCACTTGACGATCTTGCCGTCCCGCCAGCGCCGACATTTTCCGAAGCGGTACATACGGAGAACAATGCGGCCGAATCCGCGGCAGACAGTGCTGGAAAAGGCTGCATCCTGGTGGTGGACGACGACCCGGGCGTACGCAACTACCTCTGCCAGCTATTGCGCGAATCAGGCTATACCGTCATCGCTGCACCCGATGGTCAGGCTGCGCTGACGTTTGCCAAGCGGCACCAACCCGACCTGATTACCATGGATCTGGCCATGCCGGTCATGGATGGCCATACCGCGATTATCAATCTGCGCGCCGATCCCGAACTGCAGCATATTCCGATCATGGTGGTCTCTGCGGTACCGGGCTGGGAAAGCGCGGGTGGCGATCTGGCCATGGACAAGCCCATCGACGAACCCCGCTTTCTGGAAAACGCCCGCCTGTTGCTGGATCGCGATACCCGCCCGCCAACCCGCATCGTGCGCTGCCTCATGCTGCATGAGGCAAACCAGATACCCGAAGCCGCCCCGGCCCGGTTTACCGCCCGTTGCGACATGGAATATTGTGCCCTCGATGTCCTGTCCGCACGCCTGCAGGACGGGTTCCACGGCATGGTGGTCGTGCCTACCTCGCTGCTTGGCAAGGTCAACCTCAGCTTGCTGCAGGCGACACCGAATCTTGAAATCATGATCATGCCGCAACAGGCCGATACGGCCGACACGCTGGCAGCGCCATCACCGAATACCCCGACTTGAGGAGACACCTGAATGGGAAACACGAAAATTGCGATTGTCGACGACGAAGTCCATATTCGTGCCCTGCTCGAACAAACGCTGGAAGACCTGGAAGGCGAACCGGAAATCCTCCTGGCCAGCAACGGCGCGGAAGGTCTGGCACTGATTGAGCGTGAGCGGCCGCGCATCGTGTTTCTGGATGTGATGATGCCGCTGATGAACGGCTACGATGTATGCACCGCCGTGCGCCAAAACCCGGACCTGACCGGGATCACCATTGTCATGTTGACGGCCAAGGGACAGGAGTCGGATCGGGTGCGCGGCATGGAAACCGGTGCGCATCACTTCGTCACGAAGCCCTTTGACCCCGACGAAATTCTTGCACTGGCACACCGGATTCTGCAAACACCATGAGTAAAACGGCGCGCTACCTCAAGGCACCCTGGGCACGGCAACAACTCGAGTTGCTGCTGCCCTTGCTGCCGGCGGGTGCCGCCGCGACCCTTTGGTATGACAACAAACAACTGGCAGCAACGGGGGCTGACGGCGCCGACCTGTATGAAGGTGCGCCGGCGGTACACCGCTTTCCGCTGGTGCTGGAAAGTCGCGAACTCGGCCAGGTTCTGCTGCGTCTGCCGCCCGGCACGGACCCTGCCACCGCAAGCGCATGGGGCGATTTTCTGGTGCATAGCCTGCAGGGGGTGCTGGAAGCGCAGCACGCGCGCTACTCGATTGCCCAGGAAACCCTCGAAAGCTATCGTGAGATGGCCTTGCTGCAACGCGCCGTCGGCGAACTCAATCAATCACTCAAGCCGGCCTCTGTAGCGGCTTCATTGCTCAAGGAATTCGCGGATCGCAAGGACAACATCAACTTCGGTGCCGTGTTCCTGCGCGATACCGAAGACGGTCATTACAGCGTGATCGGATCATTTGGTCATCAGGCAGAAGATGTTTGTGCCGCACTCCAGGCCAGTCATCTGTTCGCTGTGATGACCGGGCACCCGCACGGGGACATCATCAACGATCTGGCCGCAGGTGAAATTGCTGCACTCCGGTCGCTGATGTGGATTCCCCTGAGCGTCCATGGCGAGCACCTCGGCCTACTGGTATTGGCGGCGGACCGCCTGGAGGGATTTGCTGCAGCCGACATGAAACGGGCGCAAACGCTGGTTTCGGTCGCCGCCAGCGCCTTGCGCAACGCCCAGCTCTACGCCGCTGAAAAAGTGATGTTTCAGGCCTTCGTCAGGGTCATCTCCACCGCCATCGATGCCAAGTCGCCCTATACCGCCGGGCATTGCCGCCGCGTGCCGGAAATTGCCCTGATGCTGGCAGACAAGGCGCACCAGGCTGAACATGGCCCCTTTGCGAACTTCACGCTCGACGAAGACGAACGCAATGCCCTTGAAATCGCCGCCATGCTGCATGATTGCGGCAAGGTCGTGACACCGGAATGGGTTGTCGACAAATCCACCAAGCTCGATAGCATCGGCAACCGCCTCGATCTCATCGCCATGCGCTTTGAAGTGCTGTACCGCGATGCCCTGATCGAACGATATCGCGCAACTGCTGCCGGCCAAGCCGATGCCGAGACGGCCTACCAGCAATGCTTGCGCCAACTGGAAGCGGACTATGCCCTGTTGAAAAAATGCAATTCCGGCGGCGAGTTTGTTTCACCGGAACATGTCGAACGTATCCAGAACATTGCCAAGGCCCACTGGTGCAATACGCAGGGCGAGACATTTCCGCTGCTGGAGGCAAGCGAGGTCTACAACCTGTGTGTGCAGCGCGGCACACTCAATCCTGAAGAACGCAAGATCATTGAGGATCATGCCATTCACACCATCCGCATGCTGTCGCAGATTCCGTTTCCGCGTGCCTTGCGCAATGTGCCGGAATACGCCGGCGGGCACCACGAGCGTATCGACGGTCGTGGTTATCCCTACGGGCTGACGCGCGATCAACTGTCGATCCCTGCCCGCATCATCGCCATTGCTGACATCTTTGAGGCGCTTACCGCACCGGACCGTCCCTACCGCAAGGGCGGCACCCTGAGCTGGGCGATCGACATCATGCACCGCATGAAGCAGGAGGGGCATATCGACGGCGAACTGTTTGACCTGTTCCTCGCCGAGGGCGTGTACCACACCTATACCGAGAAGCACCTGCCCGCCGAACAGATTGATCAGGTAGATCTGTCGCGCTATCTTGATCCGGCACCGCACTGAGTCATGCGCAAGCTGTTCAATTCCAGTCTGTTCGTGCGCGCCTTCTCGACCACCACGGCCGTCCTGATGGTGCTGTTTGCCAGCATGTATTTCCTGTCGGTGCCGTTCATCCAGACTACCGTCGAACACGTCGAGGAAGGCCACGCGCAAACCGTACTCGACAATGTTTATGACGCTGTCGAAAAGATTCATCGCGACATCGAGAACACCCGCGCCAAGGTCACCCTGGCGCGCAAGCTGGCGCTGCGCGACATCATCTCGGTCGTCGAGTCGCGTGCTCAGGGGCTGGAGGAGCAGGTCCGCCGGGGCCGTCTCACCACGGCGCAGGCCAAGCGCATGTTGCTCGATGAAATCAGGGACATCCACTATGGCAACAACGATTATGTCTGGGCCGCCGATTACCGCTCGGTACTGGTTGCCCACCCCGATCCCAAACTGAATGGTGCGGACTTTTCCACCCAAAAGGATGCACGCGGCAATCTGATTGTGCCGCCCATGGTGGCGATTGCCCGCGCGTCGGGCGACGGTTATTACTCCTACTGGTGGCGCCGCCTGGGGCAGGAGCAGCAGATCGAGAAGCTGAGCTATGCCAAGCATCTGCCGGCCTTCGAGCTGGTCATCGGCACGGGCGTCTATGTCGACGACATCGAGGCTAATCTGGTCCTTCACCGCGAGGCGGCCATTAGCGAATTGCGCCTGCAACTGCGCAATATCCGCCTTGCCAAAACCGGCTACGTCTATATTTTCGACAGCCAGCAGCGTGTCATCATTCACCCGAACGCCAAGCTCGAAGGGGGCAGCCTGTCCGGCATGATCGACCCGGTGAGCAAGCAGGAACTGTCGCCGATGCTCATGGCCGCAACCGACAAGCCCGAAGGTGTACGTTACAAGTGGGACAGCCCGAGCGATCCTGGCAACTATGCCTACGACAAGATTTCCTGGGTGCGCTATTTCCCCGACTTCGACTGGTACATCGGCAGCTCGGTCTACGTCGCCGAACTGACCAACAGCGCCAGCACGCTCGGCAACCGCATGCTGGCCGTGTTTGCCGCCACGCTAGTGCTTTCGATTGTGCTGGTGTACTGGTTCGTCTCCCGGCTGCTTGCCCCGCTTAAGCAACTGAGCGATACCGCTCTGGCCATCGAGCAGGGCAATCTCGACGTGCGTTGCCCCGTGCGGCGTGACGACGAAATCGGGATTGTGGCAACTGCCGTGAATGTCATGGTCGACCGCCTGCGCGACAACATCCAGAATCTTGATGCCAAGATCAGCTCGCGCACCGCCGAACTGGAAAAGGCCAATCAGGATCTCCGGCAGCTCGACCAACTGAAGTCCGACTTCCTGTCGACGGTTTCCCACGAGTTGCGCACACCGATGACCTCGGTGATCGGTTTCGCCAAACTGATCAGGAAGAAACTCGACGAAGCCATCTTCCCCAAGGTAACGGCTGATGAGAAAACGGCGCGTGCGATGTCGCAGGTATCGGGCAACGTCGACATCATCATCCGCGAAAGCGAGCGGCTCACCCTGTTGATCAGCGATGTGCTGGACAGCGCGAAACTCGATGCCGGCAAGGTGGACTGGCATTTCGCGCCGCTTTCGCCTAACGTCTTGCTCGAACGTGCCGCTGCGACGACCGCACCGCTGGCCGCGCAAAAGGGGCTGGCGCTATCGTGGCGGGACAATCTCAACTTACCCGAGGTCATGGGCGACAAGAACCGGCTGCTGCAGGTTCTGATCAATCTGGTGTCCAACGCCATCAAATTTACCGAGCAGGGTCAAATCCGTCTGTCCGCCACGCAAGTGGATGGCTTCATCCGCTTTGCGGTACAGGACACGGGCGTTGGCATCGCACCGGAAGAGCACACCCATGTCTTCGACAAGTTTCGCCAGATCGCCGACACCCTGACGGACAAGCCGCAAGGTACCGGCCTGGGTTTGTCGATTTGCCATCAGATCGTCAAGCATCATGGCGGCGAGATCGGGCTGGAATCCACCCCCGGCATCGGCAGTACCTTCTATTTCACCGTCCCGGTGGCGCCGGCCGCCTAATACTCCAGCGGATCGACATCCAGATGCCAGCGCAGGTCGCGCGGCGTCTTGAGGGCGTGGAGTTGGGGCATCCATTCAGTCAGAAAGGCCTGCAGGGCCGGGCGGCTGCGCGACTCGACCAATAGCTGTGCGCGCTCGCGGTTCTTGAGTCGCACCAGCCGCATCGGCACGGGGTCGTAGCGCAATACTTCCTGAAATGTCGGCGCTCGCGAGACGGCCTCATGGAGAAATTCGAGGGCCAGACTGAGCGCCTCCGATTCGGCGCGCAGCATGGCCTGAAAGGTGAAGGGCGGAAAGCCGGCCGCCTCGCGTTCGGCCAGTTGTTCGCGGGCGAAGGCATCGTAGTCATGCGCCACCAGTGCCTGATAGAGCGGATGGTCTGGGTACTCGGTCTGGATCAACACCTCACCCGGTAGCGCTGCGCGGCCGGAGCGACCGCCCACTTGCATGAGCTGGGAAAAGAGCCGTTCGGGGGCGCGGAAGTCGGCGGCGAACAGGGCGGCATCGGCACCGACGACGCCCACCAGGGTCAGTTTGGGGAAGTCGTGGCCCTTGGCCAGCATCTGGGTGCCAACGAGGATGTCAGCCTCGCCGGCATGGATGGTATCGAGCAGGGCCTGCCATTTTTTCGGCGAATCCGCCGAATCGCGATCGATGCGCAGGATGCGGGCGTCCGGGAAGCTTTCGGTTAACTTGGCCTCAAGGCGCTGGGTGCCACGTCCGAAGGGCTGGATATCGAGGTTGCCGCAGTCGGGGCAGGCATTCGGAATGGCCGTTTCCAGCCCGCAGTGGTGGCAGCGCAGGCGGCGGTCGGCCAGATGCACCACCATGTTGGCCGCGCAGCGCCGGCAGTGCGAAATCCAGCCGCAGGCCGGGCAGGCGAGCACGGGGGCATAGCCGCGGCGGTTGAGGAACAGTAGGCTCTGCTCGCCGCGTTGCAAGCGCTCACTGATGGCATCGATCAGTTCCTGACTCAGGCCATCCTGCAGTTTCTGCTTGCGCGTATCAACCGTCAGCACCGTCGGCATCGACGTGGCTACCGCACGCAGCGGCAGGTCGAGTTTGGTATGGCGGCCACTGCTGGCGTGGTAGAAGGTCTCCAGCGATGGGGTGGCCGAGCCGAGCACGATTGGTACATCGCGCTGCTTGGCACGGAAAATCGCCACATCGCGCGCCGAATAGCGCAGGCCTTCCTGCTGCTTGAAGGAGGCGTCGTGTTCCTCGTCCACCACAATCAGTTTGAGGCGCGGCAGCGGCATGAAGACCGACAGGCGCGTGCCCAGCACGATGTCGGCGCGGCCGTCCTGCGCCGCGAGGAAAGCCCGCGCCCGTGCCGCATCGGCCACACCGCTGTGCGCGGACACGACCTGCGCACCTGGGAAGCGGGCGCTCACCCGCGATTCCAGTTGCGGGGTCAGGGCAATTTCTGGCACCAGCATCAGCGCCTGCCCGCCGGCGGCCAGCACGGCGTCGATGGCCTGCAGATAGACCTCGGTTTTGCCGCTGCCGGTGACGCCGTGGAGCAGGAAGGTCTGAAAACTGCGGGCGCCGGTAATGGCAGCAATCGCGGCCTGCTGGTCGGGTGTGGCCGGATGAAAAGTCGGCGCTGGCAGGACGGCACCTGTCTTGGCTTTCATCACGCGTGGCGACTTGCCCTTGCGCAACAGCGGCGGCAGCGCAAAGGCCATCACCTGCCCGAGCGGATACTGATAGTAGCGGGCGCAAAATTCGCACAGCGCAATCCAGTCGGCCGGCAGCGCGGCAAGGCCATCAATCAGTTCGGCGGTTTTGAGCTTGTCCTCAGGCTGGTCGCTGTGGCCCTGCACGGCCACCACCACGCCGATTTTGGTGCCCTTGCCAAAAGGCACGGTGGCCAGACGACCCACCGCACCGGTACCCAAATTAGCACCCCCATCGGCCAGCCGGTAATCAAACAGGCGCGGCAGCGGGACATCGAGGGCAATTCGGGCAATTTGCACTTAACCGGCTTCCTTCAAGTGATTCCTCACAAGTTGCCCTAATTGCCTGCTGCGTAAGTGTTTTTTCATCGCCAAACAATCTGTGGATAACTCTGTGAGTATTACTAACGCTAAACTTGCCAAAAGCTTGCGCACTAGGCGAATGTTGTGCTAATTCACCGACACAGAACTTAAATGTTCAATTAATTCAACATATTATATGTTGCACAGCCGCAACAGAACAGAAACCCTCTATAAATCATGGGGTTCACTGTTCTGTGTATAAGTCAACTATTTCACCCCTTTGTCAAACCCTCTCGGGGCAAGGCTTCGCGGGAGGGGCTGCCCCGACAGCCAGACGGGCCGGCGGTTCCCGGCCAGCCTATTTTCTTTTGTAGGCGTGGACAGTGTCTACGAGCACCCGGACGTTGTCCGGCGGCGTGTGCTGGTTGATGCCGTGGCCGAGGTTGAAGACGTGACCGGTGTTACCGGGACCATAGCAGTCCATGATGCGCGTCGCCTCTTTGGCCACCGCCTCGGGCGAGGCGAACAGGGCGATGGGATCGAAGTTGCCCTGCAGCGCCACCTTGTCGCCGACGCGCTGACGCGCCAAGCCGATGTCGGTGCTCCAGTCGAGGCCGATGGCATCGCAGCCGATATCGGCAATCTTTTCCAGCCATTGGCCGCCACCCTTGGTGAATACGATGCAGGGGATGCGTTCGCCGTCGTGGGTTTTCTTGAGGCCGGCAATCACGCGCTGCATGTAGGCCAGCGAGAATTCCTCGTAGGCCGCATGGGAGAGCGCACCGCCCCAGGTATCGAAAATCTGCACCGCCTGGGCACCCGATTCGATCTGGGCGTTGAGGTAGCTGGTCACCGCATCGGCCGTCACCGTCAAAATCTTGTGGAGCAGGTCGGGCCGGCTGTAGAGCATGGTCTTGACGGTGCGGAAGTCGTCCGAACCGCCGCCCTCGACCATGTAGCAGGCCAGCGTGAAGGGCGAGCCGGAGAAGCCGATCAGCGGCACCGAATTATCGAGCGCGCGGCGGATCTCGACGACAGCGTCCATCACATAGCGCAGATGGTCGTAGGGATCGGGCGCGGTCAGGTCGTTAATCGCCCATTCCTCGCGCAGCGGGCGCTCGAATTTCGGGCCTTCGCCTTCGGCGAAATACAGGCCGAGGCCCATCGCGTCGGGCACGGTGAGGATGTCGGAAAACAGGATCGCGGCATCCAGGTCGTAGCGCGCCAGCGGCTGCAACGTCACTTCGCAGGCCATGCTGGGCGACTTGCACAGGGCAAGGAAGTTGCCGGCGCGCTTGCGCGTTTCGCAATATTCGGGGAGGTAACGGCCCGCTTGGCGCATCAGCCAGAGGGGCGTACGGGTGGTGGGTTCGCGCAGCAGTGCGCGCAGAAAGTCGTCGTTCTTCGGGCGGGCCATAAGTCTGATTCCGTAAGCTATCGGGCGATTATCGCATGTGAAATAAGGGACAATGCCGGCAAAACGAGGAGACACGCATGACACAGCAGATCGGCATTCTCACCTCCGGCGGCGACAGCCCCGGCCTCAACGCGGCGATTCGCGGTGTCGGCAAGGCCGCGCTGGGCCACTACCAGATGCACGTGATCGGTTTCCGCGACGGCTTTCGCGGCCTGATGGAAAACCGCACCATGCCCCTCGACGGCGGCCAGCTGTCGGGTATCCTGACCCAGGGCGGCACCATCCTCGGCACCAGCCGCGACAAGCCGCACAAGATGCCGGTCGGCGGCAAGATCCTCGACATGACCGATGCCATCGTCGGCAATTACCACGACAATCATCTTGACTGCCTCGTCTGCCTCGGCGGCGGCGGCACGCTGAAGAATGCGCTGCGCCTCAAGAAGCAGGGGCTCAACGTCATTACCCTGCCGAAGACCATCGACAACGATGTCTGGGGCACCGACATCACCTTCGGCTTTGATACCGCGCTGGGCATCGCCACCGAGGCGATCGACCGCCTGCACAGCACCGCCCACAGCCACCACCGCATCATCGTCGTCGAGATCATGGGCCATCGCGCCGGCTGGCTGGCACTGGGTGCAGGCATCGCCGGCGGCGCCGACGTGATCCTGATCCCCGAGATTCCCTACGACGTCAATATCGTTGCCGAAGCGATTCGCGAGCGTGCGCGCGGCGGCAAGCCCTTCTCCATCGTCGCCGTCGCCGAAGGCGCCCTGTCGGTGCAGGACATCGCCGCCCTCGCACCGGCCAAGCGCAAGAAGAAAGAGGATGACACCGAAGCCGACGCCGCCGAAATCGTCTATGCCGGCCGCACCCTCAAACTGGCTGAGCGGCTCGAAAAACTCACCGGCCTCGAAGCGCGCGTCACCATCCTCGGCCACTTGCAACGCGGCGGCACGCCCTCGGCGGCCGACCGCATCCTCGCCACGCGGCTCGGCACCGCCTGCGCCGACCTGATCGCAAAGAAACACTATGGCGTGATGGTCGCCGCGAAAGGCGAAGGCACCTGCCCGGTCAAGCTGGAAGATGTCGGCAGCAAGGTCAAGACCGTGCCACCGGATCATTCGTGGATCTTGTCAGCGCGCCGCGTCGGTACGAATTTCGGGGATTGAACCACTGAATGGAAGCCTTCCTGATCGCCACCGGCATCGTCGCCCTGGCCGAAATCGGCGACAAGACGCAACTGCTCGCCTTCATCCTCGCCGCCAAATATCGCAAGCCGCTACCGATTGTGCTCGGCATTCTCGTTGCGACGATCGCCAATCACGCCGTTGCCGGAGCGCTCGGCATCGGCATTGCCGCGCTGTTTGCCCCGGCAACCCTGCGCTGGATTCTTGGCCTGTCTTTCCTCGCCATGGCGGCCTGGGTGCTGGTGCCCGACAAGATCGAGGATGAAGAGGCCGGACTGCCGCGCTTCGGCGTTTTCGGCACCACGCTGATTGCTTTCTTTCTTGCCGAGATGGGCGACAAGACGCAAATCGCCACCGTCGCGTTGGCTGCGCAATATCAGGCGGTGTTTGCGGTGGTGGCCGGTACCACGCTCGGCATGATGATCGCCAACGTGCCGGCGGTGCTGCTTGGCAACCGCATCGCGGCCAATATGCCGGTGCGGCTGGTGCATGGCATCGTCGCCGTGATCTTTGCCGTGCTGGGCATTGCCACCCTCATGGGGGCTGGCGCAAGCCTCGGTTTTTGAAATGTCGGCGCTGGCCGGACGGCCCTTAAAGCTCGACCTGCGTCCCCAGTTCGACCACGCGGTTGGTCGGTATCTTGAAATAGGCCGTGGCCGGTTCGGCGTTGCGAAACATGAAGGTGAACAACAACTGCCGCCAGCGCGGCATGCGCGCAACGCGCTGGCGCGGCACGATGGTCTCGCGACCGAGGAAGAAAGAGGTTTCCATCGGTTCGTATTTGAGGCCGAATGTTGAACACATCGACAGGGCATGCGGAATGTCCGGTTCATCCTTGAAGCCGTAGCGCACCAGCACCTGGAAGAAGCCTTCGGGCAACTTGGTCAGTTCGATGCGCTCGTACTCGGGCACGTAGGGCACATCCTCGACACGCACGTTGAGCAGCACCACGGTTTCATGCAGCACCTTGTTGTGCAGCAGGTTGTGCAGCATGGCGCGCGGTACGCCATCCGGGTTGGTGGTCATGAAGACGCCCATACCCTCGACACGGTGCGGGCCGCCGTAGGCCAGGCTCTGGATGAAGGCGTCGAGGGGCATCGACTCCTGCTTGAGCTTTTCGTAGAGCAGGGCGCGGCCGCGCTTCCAGGTCGACAGGAAGGTGAAAATCGCGGCGCCCAGCACCAACGGGAACCAGCCGCCATCGAATACCTTGATGATGTTGGCCGAAAAGAAGGCAATATCGACCACGACAAAGAAGGTGAGGAACAAAATCGACTTGCCCCACGACCAGCCCCACAGCGCGCGCACCACGACGAAAGCCAGCAGCGTGTCGATCATCATCGTCAGCGTGACGGCGATGCCGTAGGCCGAAGCGAGATTCGACGAGGTACGGAACATCAGCACCAGCATGACAACGGCGATCAGCAGCAACCAGTTGATGTTGGGAATGTAGATCTGCCCCTTCTCGCGCGCCGAGGTGAATTTGATCTGGATGCGCGGCGCAAAGCCAAGCTGAATCGCCTGACTGGTCAGCGAAAAAGCGCCGGAAATAACCGCTTGCGAGGCAATGATGGTGGCCACGGTGGCCAGTCCCACCAGCGGATAAAGCAGCGCCTCGGGTGCCGAAAGGAAGAAGGGATTGCGGATCGTGCTAGGGTCGTCGAGGATCAGCGCGCCCTGGCCGAGATAGTTGAGATAGAGCGCGGGAAACACGAAGTAGAGCCAGGCACGCAGGATCGGCTGGCGGCCGAAATGGCCCATGTCGGCATACAGCGCCTCGCCGCCGGTAATCGCCAGCACCACCGCGCCGAGCGCCAGAAAAGCCAGCGTCGCATGCGTTGCAAAGAAGTACAGCGCATACCAGGGATTGATGGCGGCCATCACGCCGGGATGCTTGAGGATATTCCAGATGCCGAGGGCCGCCAGGACCGAGAACCAGAACAGCATCACCGGCCCGAACAGGGCGGCCACACTGGCCGTGCCGCTGCGCTGAAACAGGAACAGGCCGACAAGAATGCCGATGGCGATTGGCACGACATAAGGCTTGAAGGCCGGCGTCGCCACTTCCAGCCCCTCGACCGCCGAGAGCACCGAGAGCGCCGGCGTGATCGCGGCATCGCCGTAGAACAACGCGGCACCAAAGATGCCGAGACCGGAGAGCAGCCACAGCATGCGCGGGCTGAGCTGGCCGACACGCTGCGCCAGCGAGGTGAGCGCCATAATGCCGCCTTCGCCCTTGTTGTCGGCGCGGGTGATGAACATCACGTACTTGAGCGAGACCGTGATGGTCATCGCCCAGAACACCAGCGAGAGAATGCCGAGCACGTTGTCGGGCGTCACCGGCACCGGGTGGTGACCGCTGGAGAAGACTTCCTTCAGGGTATAGAGCGGGCTGGTACCGATGTCGCCATAGACCACGCCCATCGCGGCAATCGACAGGGCGGCCAGGCGCGGTTGGCCTGTGTCTGCGGTGTCTTGCGCAGCATCCGGATTCATCTTGGGATTATCGCTTGGGAAGGTCTACTTGCGCCAGAACGCCGGTGTTAATACGACCAGCAGGGTAAAGATTTCCAGCCGGCCGAGCAGCATGGCGAAGGTGCACACCCAAGTCTGGAAGTCGTCGAGGCTGCCGAAAGTGGTTGCCGGCCCAACTTCGCCGAGGCCCGGGCCGGTATTGTTGATACTGGCCACCACGGCCGTAAAAGCCGTCACGATGTCGAGCCCGGAAAACAGCATCAACAGCGTGAAGGCAACGATCAGGCACATGTAGGCGAAGCTGAATGCCAGCACCGCCGTCAGCACCGTCGCCGGGACCATGCCGCCGCCAACGCGGACGGGATAGACGGCGCGCGGGTGCATGGCGTGCAGCAGCTCACGGTAGATCTGCTTGTAGAGCACGATGGCGCGCATCATCTTGATGCCGCCGCCGGTCGATCCAGCACTGGTGGCAAAGCTGCTGAGAAACAGCATCCACACGGGGGCAAACATCGGCCAGAGGGCAAAGTCGGTATTGGCGAAACCGGTCGTCGTGGCGATCGAAACGACATTGAAGGCCGAGAAACGCAGCGCGGTGGCGAACGTCTCGTAAGTGCCGCTGGCTTGCAGAAAGACAGCAATGCCGATCACGCTGGCGATGACGATAGTGACGTACCACGCTACCTCCGGGTCATGCGCGTAGGGCCTCAGCGTGCGGCCGCGCACAGCGAGAAAATGGGTGGCGAAGTTGATGCCAGCCATCAGCATGAAACAGATCACCACCGCTTCGATGGCCGGCGAGTTCCAGTAAGCAAAGCCGGCATCGTGGCTGGAAAAGCCGCCCAGCCCCATGGTGGTGAAGGCGTGCATGAAGGCATCGAACCAGCTCATGCCGGCGAAATGGAGGGCCAGAATGCACAGCACGGTGACGCCGCCATAAACCACCCACAAGCCCTTGGCAGTTTCGGCGAGGCGCGGCGTCAGTTGCGTATCCTTCATCGGCCCGGGTGTCTCGGCCTTGAACATCTGCCGGCCGCCGATGCCGAGCAGCGGCAACACCGCGACGGCGAGCACGATCAGGCCCATGCCGCCGAGCCAGACCATCATGCCGCGCCACAAATTGATCGAAGGCGGCAGGGTGTCGAGGTTAGCCAGCACCGTGGCACCCGTGGTGGTCAGCCCGGAAACCGCCTCGAAATAGGCATCGGTAAAGGACACCTTCAGCTGCAGCATCAATGGCAGACAGGCGAACAGCGGAAACAGGACCCACACCATGGCGACCATCAGAAAGCCGTCGCGCGTCTTGAGTTCGCGCTGGGCGCGCCGCGTCGCCAGCCACAGGATCAGGCCGGTGCCAAAGGCAATCAAAAAGGCCTCATCGTAAGCCGTGGTTGCGCCATCCTGCCACAGCCACGACAGCGCCAGCGGCACCAGCAGCGTCAAGGCAAAACACATCAGCAGGATGCCAAAAACGCGGAAGACGGGGAGGAAGCGCTTCATGGCTGGAAACGGTAGCCGACGCCGGTCTCAGTCAGCAGATGACGCGGCTGGGTCGGATCCTGCTCGATTTTCTGGCGCAGGCGTCGCACGTAAATTCGCAGGTAATGCTCCTGTCCGGCATGGCCGGGACCCCACACTTCGTTCATCAGGGTACGCTGCGTCAGCACTTTGCCCGCGTTGCCGACCAGCGTGGCGAGCAGGCGGAATTCGAGTTGCGTCAGTTTGATCTCGCTGTCGCCGCGCCGCACGCTATGCTGGGCAAGGTCAACCTCGATGTCGGCAAACTGGAACAGCGGCGAGGCTGCCGCTTCGCTGCCATGGCGCCGCAACAACACGCGCATGCGCGCCAGCAGTTCGGCGAGGCCGAAGGGCTTGGTCAGGTAGTCGTCGGCACCGGCATCAAGCGCCTCGACTTTATCCCGTTCTGTTGTGCGGGCGGACAGGATGAGGATCGGCAGATCACTCCAGCGCCGCAGTTCGCGGATCAGGTCGACGCCATTCATGTCAGGCAGGCCGAGGTCGAGGATGAGGAGCTGGGTTTCTTCGGCGGCAATGGCGGCGAGCCCCTGCTGTCCCGTACCGGCCTCAATGGCGGTGCAACCCGCCTTGGCCATGGCATCGCGCACGAAGCGGCGGATCTGCAGGTCGTCCTCAACAATCACCACGCGCGGCGCATTCATGCCGGCTCTCCTTCCATCTCGGGCGGTGAGCCGAGCGGCAGGCTGAAGCGCACGCAGGCGCCGACCGGATGGTTTTCTGCGGCGATGTCGCCGCCATGGGCCAACACGATGGTGCGGCACACAGCCAGCCCAATCCCCGTGCCCGGCGCCAGCGTGCCCTCGCCGCGCACGAAGGGATCGAACAGCGCGGCGGTGTCTTGCAACGGAAACCCGCCGCCCTCGTTACAGACGGCCACTTGCAGCGATTCGCCGGCGACACAGGCAGAGAGGCGAATGCCGGCACCGGGCGCAGAATGCTTCACCGCGTTTTCGAGCAGATTGCACAATACGCGTTCGATCAGCACGGCATCAATCAGGACCAGCGGCAGATCGGCTGGCAGATCAACTGTCACGGGGCGGCCGGCCAGCACATCGGCCAGCAGCCGCAGGCTCGATCCCACCACCTCGTCGATCGGCTGCCACTGGCGATCGAGTTGCACGCGGCCGGACTGCAGGCGCGCCATGTCGAGCAAATTGGTGACCATGCGGTGCATCGCCTGCGCCTGATCGCGAATGATGCCTGCCGTCTCGCCAGCGCCGACATTTTGTACGGCCAGGTCGGCATGCAGCGTATCGGCCAGCCCGACCAGACTGGTCAGCGGTGTGCGCAAGTCGTGCGACAGCGAAGCCAGAATCGCGGCGCGAAGTTTCTCGGCTTCGACCTCAAGCGCATGTGCCTGCACGGCTGCCTGACGCTCGGCCAACTGGGTGGTGAGATGGGTGGTGATCAGGCCCACCGCCAGCATCACGGCGAAGGTCACGAAATACTGGGCATCGGCCACCGACAGGGAAAAATGCGGTGGCACGAACAGTACATCGAAGAGAATCACACTGGCAAATGCAGCGGCGACGGCCGGGCCGCGCCCAAGTTTCAGGGCAGCAATGAAGACTGCCAGCAGGAACAGCATGACCGTGTTGGCTGGGTCAAGCCAGTCGCGCCAGGGCCACAACAGGGCGGCCACGGCGGCACACAGGGTCAGCGCAAAGAGGTAACGCAGAAAAATCGGCACGGCAGGTTTCGCAGTTGGGTGGCGCGTAGTCTGCCGCAGCCTGCGTAAAAACGGTGTAAACAGGCGGTCACGCCTGCCGGCAATGGGTTTCGTGCGCGAAAGGCAGGAGCATCAGTACAAGGGCCACCGCCGCGAACATCAGGCCGAAGCCGCTTTGCCAGGTCGCCGCATCGTAAAGCCGCGCACCGCCGTCCATGCCACCCTGCCAACCGCGGTCAAGCATCCAGCCGACGCCCGGCTGCAGGAACACACCGCCCAGCAGCGGGCCCATGTTTACCACGCCCGATGCCGTGCCCATCAGGCGCAGCGGCAGTGATTCCTTGGCCCAGGCGAAGCCGATGATGATGTTGCCCGAAGCAAATCCCGTGATCGCCAGCAGCACAACCATCAGCCACAGGGGTGGTTCGAGGTAAATGACACCGGCCCAGCCGAGCAGGGCGACGATGCCGCTGACAATGTAGAGCGGCTTGCGTCGACCGAGCCGTTGCGACCAATTGCCGAGCAGCGGGCCGCCGAGCGCCCAGGCGACCAGCAGTACCGACGTGACCGCCGCCGCCGACTTGGGATTCAAGCCATGGACCTGCTTGAGCCAGGGCACGCCCCACAGTCCGGCAAAGGTCAGCACCGCACCGGAAAAGCCGATCGGGGCGAGCATCAGCAGCCAGATATTGCGGTACGACAGCGTGTCCGCCAGTCCGGCGAGGATCGAGCCGTGGTGTGCCCGCCCGTTGCCCTCGCCGCCCTGATGGTGACTCGCATAGCCGCGCTCTGCCGGATCGTCGCGCACCAGCAGCCACGCCGCCACGCACAGCAGCGCGGCGAAAGCACCGGCACTGCCCATCACACCGCGCCAGCCGAAGCTCTCGACCAACAGGCGCAACGGCACGCCCGCCATGACGCCGCCGACCACACCGAAGAACAGCGCCATGCCCGAGGCGAGTGCGTACTTCTGTGGTGGAAACCAGTGGCTGGCCAGCTTGAGGGTAGACACGAAAGCGACGGCGACCGAAGCGCCGACCAGCAGGCGGCCGATCCCGGCCCAGCCGAAATCCGGCGCGAAGGCGAACAACAGGCTGCCGATGGCCGCCACCCCAGCACCGGCAGCGAGCACGCGACGCGGCCCCCAACGGTCGGCCATCACACCAGTGGGAATCTGCATCGCCACGTAGGCGTAGAAGTAGAAGGCGGAGAGATTACCGAGCGCTGCGCCGCCGATGGCGAACTCGGCCATCAGATGATCGGTCATCACCGCCGGGGCAACACGCTGGTAGAAGGCGAACAGGTAGAACAAGGCGCCGAGGCCCCAGATCGTCCAGGCGAGCCTGGACGGGGGAGATTGCAGCGCGGTCATTTTTTCAGCTTGAGACCGATGGAGCGAATCCGATGGCCTTCCATGGTGCGTACTGTCAACTCCAGCGGGCCGAGGTCGATGCGATCACCGACGACCGACCGCCGACCGAGGCGCCGCAACAGCAATACTGCCGTGGTGAGCGTCTCTTCGCCAGGGTTGAGCGGCACGCCATAGGTCGCGGCAAAGGCCACCGCTGGCGCCTCGGCATCGATGACAAAGTCGCCGAAGAAATTGCGCAGGGCGAGACGGCCGGTCTGGTCCGGTCGGCCAAACAGTTGCGGCAACTGCTCAACCTGATCCGGCGAGGCAAGCAGCCAGACTTCGTCACCGGCTTCCAGTGCCGTGGCGCTGGGCGCACGCAAAGGGCGGCCATGGCGTACCAGCGCGGCGCAACGGACCGATCGGCCGCGCATATCGTTCAATGATCCGGGCAGCATGCCCACCGCCAGCGCCTGCGGCTCAACGCGGAAAGCGACCAGCGACAGCACCGTTTCACGACCGATCCAGACCTCTTTCGATTCCAGCGGTTCGGCCGTTGGCGGCACTTCGACACCGAGCCGGCGTGCCATCCACGGCACCGTGGTGCCTTGTACCAGCAGCGAGAACAACACCACCACAAAGGTAACATCGAACAGCAGACGGGATTCCGGGATACCTGCCATCACCGGAAACACGGCCAGCACAATGGGCACCGCGCCGCGCAAACCGACCCACGACACGTAGGCAATCTCCCGGTTCGGAAAACGCAGAGGCTTGAGCGTCAGCGCCACCACCAGCGGGCGCGCCACCAAAGTGAGAAACAGTGCCACCGCCAGCGATTCCCAGAAATAGGTCACCAGATGAGAGGGGGTCACCAAGAGGCCGAGCAGGAGGAACATGCCGGCCTGGGCCAGCCAGGCGATGCCATCCATCACGCGCAACACATGCGAAGTGGCGCGCGTGCGTTGATTGCCCACCATCACGCCGGCCAGATAAATGGCGAGAAAACCACTGCCGCCGAGTTGGTTGGTGGCGGCAAACAGCGCCAGGCCGCCCGAGGCAATCAAGAGCGCATACAGGCCCTCGGCCAGGCGCAGGCGGCGCAGCAGTTCGGCCAGCAGACGACCCGCCCCAAGCCCCGCCGCAGTGCCAATGCCAAACTGCAGGACGAGTTGCCACACCAGATTGCCGGCCGTGGCAGCCTGTGTGCCGGCCAGGATGCCAACCAGTACGGTGACGAGCAAAATCGCCATCGGGTCGTTGGCGCCGGATTCAATTTCCAGCGTCGCACCCACGCGCTCGTTGAGGCGTACCCCGCTATGGCGCAGCAGGTTGAACACGGCAGCTGCGTCGGTGGAACCGACGATCGAACCCATCAACAAGCCATAGCGCCAATCGACGCCCAGCAGCCAAGTGGAGAAAGCACCGAGCAGCGCCGCCGTGCCGATCACGCCCAAGGTAGCCAGCACGGTGGCCGGCCAGAGGGCCACCCGGAAGGTGGAAATGCGCGTGCGCAGACCGCCATCGAGCAGGATGATCGCCAGCGCGAGGTTGCCGACGAAGAAAGAGGCGCCGAAATCGTTGAAGCGGATGCCGCCGGGGCCGTCCTCGCCGGCCAGCATACCAACGACCAGAAAGATCAGCAGGAAGGGCAGGCCCAGCCGTGCGGATAGTGTCGAGGCCAGCACGCCCAGAAACAGCAGCACGCCCGACACGAGCAGTAGCGTATTGACCTGTTCCAGTTGGGGACTCCTCTACAGGGGGTTGCACGATCAGAGATTGTGTGTGGCCACTCAATAGTACCCGAGTGGTAACTATGTGACGCCAGTCCTTATAAGCCGTCCGGCCAGCGCCGACTTTTTCCGGTAGCTTTATTTACAACTAGGGCAAGGCCCCCGGATTTTCTGATCCCAGCCTGACGGCCAACACCTCATCCACCCGGTTATGGTCCATATCGACAACTTCAAACTGCCACTCCCCATAGCGAAACTTTTCTGCGCGCTTGGGAATTTTGCCCATGTGCGCCACCACAAAGCCGCCGACCGTGTGGTACAGACCATTGGCATTCTCCCCCAGCCCCGAGATGTCGAGCTTATTTTGCAGCAGATCGATGGGGAGCAGCCCATCGAGCAGCCAGGAACCATCTTCCCGCTGCACGGCGAGTGATTGCTCCGGATCGTCAACACCGGGCATCATGTTGCCCGCCATGGTCTGAAACAGATCGCTGATGGTGACCACGCCTTCGGTCAAACCGAATTCGTTGACGACCAGGGCGAAGTCGGCGTTGCGCTCACGAAACGTTCGCAACAGTTCCATCAAGGTCAGGGTGGCCGGAACGTAAAGAGGCGGTGTGAGCGGCAAGTCGGCAAAATGCTTCAACTCACCGGAGAGCGCAGCCTGGAGAAGCGTACGGCTTTCCGCCAGACCAACCACTTTCTGCAAACTGCTTCTGCAAATCGGGTAGCGGCCATGCGGTGCCTCGCGCAGGACATGCAGGTTCTCGTTGTGTGAACGGTCAAGATCGATGAAGGCAACATCCTTCAGTGGTGTCATGACGGCGGCTACATGACGGCCTTCGAGCAAAAACACATTGCCCAGCAAATGGCTCTCTTCTGGCGCGATGGCGCCTGACCGGATGCCTTCATCCACCGCCGCGAGGATGTCCTCCACACCGCTCACTTCCGGCGCGGAACGAATCGGCAGGACCTTCAACACCAAGTCGGCCGACCAGGACAGCAAGCGGATAGCCGGCGCCAGGGCGCGGATGAACAACTGCATGAAAGGGGCAACCAGACTGGCCACCTGTTCTGGATAGGCAAGGGCGATGCGCTTGGGCACGATTTCACCAAAGACAATGGCAAAGGCCGTGACCACAATCACGGTGGTCGTGAAGGCGATTTCAATGCGTGCTGGCGCAAGCAACGGCAGCGACGCCGCGATGAAGTTCTCGATGTGCCCAGCCAGGGCATTCTCGCCGAAGATTCCCGCCAAAAGGCTCGCACTCGTTAGCCCGGTTTGCGTGGCCGCGATGAAGCGCGAGGGGGATTCCTTGATGCGCAGCGCCCGCGCTGCCGCGTGACTACCGGCATCGACCATCAGTTGCAAGCGGGATCGTCTGGATGCTGCCAGAGCCATTTCTGCCAAGGCAAAAAAACCGCAGATCAGGATCAGTAAAACCAAGATAGCCAGGGCGTTCATCGCGTGACATTCTCCTCGGGTGGGTTCAGAGAATATCTCATGGAATCCCTCTAAATCAGTTTCTGGTCTCCCAAGCGGAACAAAGGACTGTCATCCCTCAATCAGAACCTGATGCCTGAAGCCGCATTTGCGGATGAAGCTGTAGGCGGCATCGAGATCGGCCCACAGGCGCTGGCTGCCTTCGGCGTTGAGTTCGATCCTGTTGACGGCATTCGTCGGTAAGGCCTCCCCATAGGCAGAGACCGACCACGCGGCAGTGGGCGACGATCTGCTGATGGCCATCTTTTCGACGATGCCATTTTCTATCAGGGCGACGAGATCCTTGGGGAGCATTTTCGAATTGATATTGCTATGCGTTGTCCCTCTCGTGAAGGGGACAGGTTTTGCGTTACCGGACTTCATCCCTCAAACATGGCCGGCTGAAAGAGCACACGCTCGACCCGCAGGCGATGAACCTTGCCGCCCGGCAAATCCCAGTCAATCGACTGTCCAGCACTCAGGCCGAGGAGTGCGCAACCGACAGGGGACAAGACCGAAATCCTGCCTGCCAGGGGGTCGGCTTCGCCGGGGTAAACCAGCTCCACCTCACGCGTCGTACCGGTGCTCTCGTCGTGGTAGATCAAACGGGAATACATAGTGACGGTATTCTTCTGAATACGATCCGCAGGAACAACAATAGCCCGATCCAACTCTTCTGCCAGATCATGATCGCCAATAATTTCGCGCAAGCGGACGTAATCATCCAAAGAGATGACCGGGTCGCCCATATTCTGGCGTGGCATATCGTTGCGGTGATGGGCTGATGTAGTTGCGTGTCTCATGATGGCGCATGCTACCCAAATCCAACACCGCCGATTAGCCTCGTGATTGGAACCACAATGTATCCCGCAAGGACACAATGCGCACGTTAGAATTTGGCTGGACGATAGACTCCCCGCCAATTTTTCTTGCCGATGGTTTCACATGCTCGATTTGAATTTGTTGGCTGTATTTGCACGCGTCGTCGAGGCTGGCAGTTTTGCCGAGGCGGCACGGCGCCTGTCGACTTCCCGTTCGGCGGTGAGCAAGGCCGTTGCCAAGCTGGAAGTGGCCCTCGGTGCACGACTGCTCAACCGCACGACCCGCCACTTGAGCCTCACCGAGATTGGTGTCGCAGTTGCCGAGCATGGTGGCCGCATTGTCGAAGAAGCAGCCGCAGCTGAAAATCTCGTCGCCAGCCTTGCCTCCGAACCGCGCGGAGTATTGCGCGTCAGTGCCTCAGTGGCATTTGGCACGCTCCATGTGGCGCCGGCACTGGCCGAGTTTCTACCGCGCTATCCGCAACTCAAGGTTGATCTGACCATCACGGATCGCTGGGTTGATCTTGCCGAGGAAGCTTACGACGTGGCAATCTGTGTCACCGGGCAACCACCGCAAAATTGGGTGGCGCGCAAGCTGGCGCCGATACGCCGCCAACTGTGTGCAACACCGGAATACTTTCGCCAGCGTGGCGTTCCGCTCACCCCGACAGATCTGGTTGAGCACAACTGTCTGGATTACACGCGCTCCGGCGAACAGGGGCGCTGGCAATTCAGTGGGCCGGAAGGGGATATTTCGGTGCCGGTCAACGGGCCGCTGCACGTGGATGATGACGAAGCGCTATCGCAGGCTGTACTCGGTGGCCTGGGCATGGGCCTGTTGCCAACCTTCATCATCGGCAAGGATTTGCAGAGCGGAAAGTTACAGGCCGTGCTATCGGAATACATTCCGGTGGAGCGCCACGTCTATGCCCTGTACCTGCCGACGCGGCATCTTCCCAGCAAAGTCAGGGTATTCATCGACTTTCTTGTGAAACTCATCGGCGAGGAGCCCTACTGGGATCGCAGCAGTGCATGAACCGCCTGAAAATGGAGGAGTGAAGATGGACGTCAAACGTATCCTGTCTGCCACCGATTTCTCGCCGACGGCGGAAGCGGCCACGCGCCGTGCTGCCCTGCTGGCCAAGGCCAGCCAAGCCAGCCTCGCCGTAGCCCACGCGCTTTATTTGCCGCCGCTGGCCGATGCCTGGCGCAAACTGGTCGAGAGCGAGGGCGTAAATGAAGATACCGTGCGTGCGCAGGCGCTCAAGCATCTCGATACCGTCGCTGCAAATCTCACCAAGCGCATCGGCGTGAGTCCCAGCACGCACCTGCTGGCCGGCAAGCCGCCGCAGGCCCTCGCGCAGTGGGCCAGGGAACAAGCGGCCGACTTGCTGGTCGTCGGTGCGCATGGCGAGCATCTGCTGCTCGATCTGTTTGTCGGCTCGACCGCACTCAAGCTGCTGCGGCTGGTGGAAATTCCCGTGCTGCTGGTGAAGCAGACCCCGCCCTTCGAATACGAGCGTGTCGTAATTGCCACCGACTTCTCGCCGGCATCGCGCGCCGCCGCCAATCTGGCCGCACGGATGCTGCCGAATGCCGACCTCTATCTGTTCCATGCCTTCGAAACCCCTTTCGAGCGCCAGATGTATTACGCGGGCAGTGACGACGAGGCCATCGACCATTACCGCCGCCTCGGCGAAACCGAGGCGCGCCGGCAGATGGAGGAATTTGCCATGTCGCTCGAAGCGCCCGACCGTTTCGTGCGCAAGCTGCGTCATGGCTACGCGCCGGCACTGATCGTGCAGTATTGCGCTGAACTGGGGATGGACTTACTGGTGGTCGGTTCACACCGTCAGTCGGAAATCGCCGCCACCTTGCTGGGCAGCGTTGCGGCCCATCTTGTGACCGAGGCGCGCACCGATATGTTGTTGGTACCTATCGAGGATTAGCCCCCTTCCGCAAGAAATGGGTTGGGGGATGGCGGGCCTCATTTTCTCCAGAAAGCCGGTGTCAGCACCACGAGTAGCGTGAACAATTCCAGTCGCCCGAGCACCATGGCAAACGAACACACCCAGGTCTGAAAATTGTTGAGCGAAGCATAGTTACTGGTCGGGCCGACTTCGCCCAAGCCCGGGCCGGTGTTGTTGAGTGTGGCCACCACCGCCGAGAAGGCGGTAATGATGTCGAGTCCGCTCGCCGACATGAGCAGGGTCAGCGAAACGATGATCGCCATGTAGATGAAACTGAAGGCCAGCACGGCATGCAGCACGCTGTCCGGCACCACGCTGCCGCCGAGGCGCACCGGATGCACCGCACGCGGGTGCATGGCGCGCAGAATTTCACGATAGACCTGTTTGTAGAGAATGATTGCGCGCATCATCTTGATGCCGCCGCCGGTCGATCCGGAGCAGGCGTAGAAGCTGCCGAGGAAGAGAATCCACAACTGGCCGAACATCGGCCAGGCGGCATAATCCGTGGTGGCAAAGCCGAGCGAGGTGGCCAGGGAAATGCAGTGGAAAGCTACATAGCGCATGGCCGTCCAGACGCTTTCATAGATATCGAAAGCCATCAGGTAGGCGGTCAGTCCGACGATGCTGAGGGCCATCACGCCAAGGTAGAACGGGATCTCGGCATCACGCAGGTAAGGGCGGGCACTGCGCTGGTTAAGCGCCAGAAAATGGGTGGCATAGTTGATCCCGGACAGCAGGGCAAAGCCCATGGCAATCAGCTCGATCGACAGACTGTTGAAGTGACCGAGGCTGGCATCCTTGGTGGAAAAACCGCCCAGTCCCATGACGCTGAAGGCATGCATCAGCGCATCCCATTTCTCCATGCCGGCAACAATGAAGGCCAGGGCGCAGGCAATCGTGAGAATGATGTAGACCACCCACAGCCCGCGCGCCGTTTCGGCAATGCGCGGCGTCAGGCTGGCTTCCTTCATCGGCCCGGGCACTTCGGCCTTGAACAACTGACGGCCGCCAATGCCGAGCAGCGGCAGGATTGCGACGGCCAGCACAATCACACCCAAACCGCCCAGCCAGTGCATGAAGGTGCGCCAGAAGTTGATCGAAATCGGCAGGTGATCGAGGCCGGAGAGCAGGGTCGAGCCCGTCGCCGTGAGTCCCGAGGTCGCCTCGAAATAGGCATCGGTAAAACTCAGGCCGGGCAGGTGGATCAGCAGCGGCAGGGCACCAAAGAAAGGCAGGATCGTCCAGGTCAACGCAACCAGCAGAAAACCGTCGCGCACGCGCAATTCGGCGGTGCCGCCGCGACTGGCGCCCAGCCACAGGAGCAGTCCACTAAACAGGGTAATCGCAATCGCTTCGTCATAGGCCGTTTGCGCCCCGTCGTCGAACGCGACCGAGACGCCCAGCGGCGCCAGCATGGCAACGCCAAAGATGGCAATGATGACGCCGAGCGCACGGAAAACGGGCAGGAAGCGCATGCGCGTACCTTAGAAAAACATGAAGCCGACCTGGAACAGCTTCTCCACTTCCTTGACTTGCGCCTTGCGCGTGCAGAACACGATGACGTGATCGCCGGATTCGATCACCGTATCGTGATGTGGAATGATGACGTGCTGATCGGTACGCCCCTTCGGCATGCCATCGCCGCCGATGATGTCGAAGGGCTCGGTCTGGCGCACGATGGCCCCGATATGCACGCCCTTGATCTTGGGCAACTCTTCGATGCGGCGACCGACCACCTTGGAGCTTTTCATGTCGCCGTGGGCAATCAGTTCGAGCGCCTCGGCCGCACCCCGGCGCAGGCTGTGCACGCGCACCACGTCGCCGCGCCGCACATGGCTCAACAGCGGGCCGATGGACACCTGGGCGGGCGACAGGCCGATATCAATCGGGCCGCCCTGCACCATGTCAGCATAGGCACGGCGGTTGATCAGCGCCAGCACGCGTTTGCAGCCCAGGCGCTTGGCCAGCGAAGCGGCCATGATGTTGTCTTCGTCGTCGTTGGTGAGGGCGAGGAACATGTCCATCTCGTCGATGTTCTCTTCGATCAGCACATTCTCGTCGGTCGCTTCGCCGACCAGCACCAGCGCATCCTTGAGCTTGCCGGCAATCATCTCGGCACGGTCGCGGTTGCGTTCGACGATCTTGATCTGGTAGCACGATTCCATCTGGGCCGCAATGCGAGCGCCGATATTGCCGCCACCGGCGATCATGATGCGCCTTACCGGCTGCTGCATGCGTCGCAGCTCGCGCATCACCGGGCGCATGTGCTCGGCTGCCGCCAGCACGAATACCTCGTCACCGGGTTCGACGACAGTGTGGCCATCCGGCTCGATCGGCTGGTGCTCACGAAAGATTGCGGCAATGCGCGTATCGATACCGGTCGGCAGATGCTCGCGCAAGGTGCGGATCGGCTTGCCGACCAGCAAACCGCCGGTGTAGGCGCGCACGGCGACGAGCACCACGCGACCACCGGCGAATTCGAGCACCTGCAGTGCCTCGGGAAACTGGATCAGCTTGGCGATGTAGTCGGTAATGTCCTGCTCGGGACAGATGGCGTAATCGACCGCAAAGTTCTCGTTCGACAGCAGCGTTTCGTCGAGAAAATCCGGGGAGCGCAAACGTGCGATACGCGTGGTGACGTTGAACAGGCTACGGGCAATCTTGCACGCCACCAGGTTGGTCTGGTCGGACTGGGTGACGGCAACAAGCATTTCGCAATCCTCAATACCCGCTTCCTTGAGCACGGAAGGGTAAGCCGCGTTACCGGTCAGGGTGCGGACATCGAGGTGGTCGGCCAGCTGGGCGAGGCTCTCGCGATTCTGGTCGATGATGGTGATGTCGTTGGCTTCGGACGACAGCGCCTCCGCGACACTGGCGCCGACCTGGCCGGCGCCGAGAATCAGGATGCGCATTCTTCAGCTTCTTTGGGCGTGTTACGCAGGCCGAGGTCCTTCAGCTTGCGGTAAAGGTGGGTACGCTCCAGCCCGGTCTTTTCCGCCAGCCGCGTCATGCTGCCCCCCTCCAGCTTGAGGTGGTGCTCGAAATACAGCTTCTCGAACATCTCGCGCGCCTCACGTAGCGGCAGGGTGAGCATTTCCGGCAGTAGACCGGGCGGCACGTCGGGCAACAGGTCAGCGCCCGGGGTGAGCAGATGCTGCACATCCTCAGCCGTAATTTCCTCGTCGAGCGCCGTCAGTGCCAGCGACTTGATCGTGCTCTTCAGCTGCGGATAGCCTTCCGGCCACGTCTGCTGGCGCAGGGCATTCTGGGCGGCCACCGAGAGACGGCGCAGCGGTGTTTCACCTGTTTCAACCAGCTGGGTGAGCAGATGGGTGGCCAGATCGGGCACATCGTCCTTCAGCTCGGCGAAGGATGGCAGGCCAACGCTGACATCGAACAACTTGTCGAGCAGCGACTCTTCCCAACCGAGAGCGGCGAGGCCGGGCACATCGCTGGTGGTAGCGACCGCCAGGCGCAGGTTATGGCGCTCCAGGCGTTCGAAGACGAAGGCGAGATTTTTCTGCTGCATGCGCGTGAGGCGGGACAGTTCGGCGCAATACAGTACGCCCCCGCCCGACTGTTCGAGCATTTCAAGCGTCAGCGGGGTGGAATCGTTGCCGAGATCGATCCAGGCCTTGCCGGCCGGCTGCAGGCTGCGCGCCGCCAGCTCGACAATCGAGGCATGCGGCGCCCGCAACAGCACGCTGCGACTCTTGGCAACAACCTGCTCCAGCCGTTTGCGTAAATCCTTCAGCGGCGCCGAACGCGGGAAGGCGGCGAGGGACAAGGCACCGCCAGTCTTGGGTACGCGCTCAAGGGCCTGCTTGACGCTGGCCAGCAGCTTCTGCATGCCGATGGGTTTTTCAAGAAAACCCACCGCACCGATCTTGGTGGCTTCGACTGCGGTATCGATGGTGGCATGACCGGACATCATGACGACCGGCATGTTGAGTTGGCCATTGGCCGCCCACTCGCGCAGCAGGGTCACCCCATCGGTATCGGGCATCCAGATGTCGAGCAACACCAGATCGGGACGCCGCGCTTCACGCCAGGCGCGCGCCGTGGTGGCGTTCTCACAGGTGGCGACATCATGCCCCTCGTCAGTCAAAATCTCCGAGAGGAGTTCGCGGATGCCGACTTCGTCGTCGATGACCAGTATTTGTGGCATGGTTTCAGGTGGAATTTTGGCGCATTATGCCGCGCCCTTGTCCGCCCGTGGGGGCAGAACTGCGGGCAAATGCACGCGTACTTCAGCGCCGCCACCTTGTTCTGCCGGCAGATTGTTCAGCGTGATGCGGCCACCATGATCCTCGATGATCTTTTTAACGATCGCCAGACCGAGGCCGGTGCCCTTCGGTTTGGTGGTCACGTAGGGCTCAAAAGCGCGTGCCAGAATCTCAGGCGGGAAGCCGGGGCCCGCATCGCACACGGCAAACCACGGGCTACGTGCATCGACGCCTGTGGCAACGTAAACCTTTGCCGTCTCGCCAGCGCCGACTTTCTCATTCATCGCCTCACCTGCATTCTTGATCAGGTTGTGCAGCACCTGGCGCATCTGGTCGGCATCGGCCTGCACGCGCGGCAGGTCTTCCACCAGCGTCGTCTGGATCACGGTCGGCCCGTCAAGATAAAGATCGGCCACTTCATCGATCAGTGCATTGAGATCCAGCGCCACCGGCTTGGGCGGCGGCATGCGCGCATAGTCGCGGAAATCATTGACCATGTTTTTCATCGCCTCGACCTGCTCGACGATAGTGCGCGTGGCGCGGCCCAGCATCGCCGCATCGGTCGGCTCCAGTTTGTCAGCAAGCTTCATCTGCAGGCGTTCGGCCGAGAGCTGGATGGGGGTCAGCGGGTTCTTGATCTCATGCGCCAGACGCTGCGCCACTTCGCCCCAGACGGCCGCCCGCTGAGCCGTTTCGCGCTCAATGCGCGCCTGTTCGAGCTGGATGGTCATCTCGTTGAAGGAACGTGTCAGCACGCCCAGTTCGTCGTCGGTTTCCAGCACCGCACGCGGCGTCAGGTCGCCCGCCGCCACGGCACGGGTGCCTTCGGCGAGCATCAGCAGCGGTTTGGCCAGTCGTGCGGCAAGGAAAAAAGCGAGTGCCAGGGCCACAAACAGGGCCAGCAACAAGGCAAAGGTCAGCGTCAGGGTATAGAGACGCTTCAAGCCGTTGCGGCCCAGTTGCAGTTCCTGATAGTCACGGCGCGCCTCTTCGACCAGCGCGGCACTTTGCGTGATGGCATCGGGCACCGGCTGTTCGAGCTGTAAGACCTGCGTTTCACCATTGAGCTGGTAGGAGGTAACCGGCACCAGGGCGCGCACCACCAGCCCGGCGACAGTATCGCCATCGACGTGGGTGATGCCGGTACCGAGGCGTGCCTGACGCAACTGGCCGATCGATGGCAAGGCCGGCAGCACACCCTGCAAATCGCCGCTGCTGTTGGCAATCAGTTGGCCACTGCCCGTGAGTAGCTGCAAAGTTTGTACACCGGCCTGCTCGCGCAGGCGGTTGAGCAGCACCGGGCTGACCGACGGCGCAACGGCCAAGTCATAGGCCATGGCGCGCCCCTTGGCCAGCAGATCAGCCTGCATCGCATCAAGCACGCCACGGCCGAGATCGAGACCACCATCCAGCGCTGCTTCGACGCGCACATCGAACCAGGAATCGATGCTCTTGACGGCAAACTGCATCGACACGGCATACACCAGCACGCCGGGCACCACCGCCATCAAGGCCAGCATCAGCAGAAGGCGCGACTTGAGCTTGGCGCCAAACACCCCTTGGCGATATTCGCGAAACAGATGGCGCACCTGATTGGCCACCAGTACCAGCAACACCAGTGCGGCGAGAGCGCTCATGCCGATCAGGAGCGGCGTATGACGGGCGAACAGCGCGGTGTCGGCACTGGCGCTCGCCAGCAGGAATACCAGAACCGCAGACAGCCCGGCGGCGACAGCAAGAACAATGATCATTTATCGGTTATCGCCGTGAACTCCCAGCGCTGGGTTTTCGCTTCGACGCGCCAGTCGCGATCGGCCAAGGCATCGACCTGCAGGGGCTTGGGCAGCTGCTCGTGATCCAGTGAAAGCCGCACGGCGGCCAGATAGGTTTCGCCCGCCTGCAGTTGCCCCTTGTCCACCACATGCAGCCGGGCAACTCGCCCGAGACTCGCCAGGGCTTCGTCCAGCGACTCGAAGTTCTGGTGCAGGCTGTCGACCGAGAGGCGATACTGGCGTGTCAGCGCATGGTAGGCAAGGCGATAGTGCAGCACACGGCTGGTCATGTGTTCATCTACCCAATATTTGCGCTTTCTCTCCAGGGTGAACTCAAGGCGAAAGTTGAGTGGCACACCACGACCAACCGCCTCTTCCAGGCGTGCGCCCAGCAGAAGCTTGAAACGCGCCATCAACGCCTGTCCCTGCTCGTCCGGTACCAGCTGCGCCTGCTCCGGCTCAATGCTGCCCGCCAGCACGACACCGACGCACAGGCTCATTACCAAGCCCAGCAAGGGCTTAAGCAATTTTCTCCAGAAGTGCGTAGTAGAAACCGTCATGTGTGGGCGAGGGCAGTAGTTGCAGTTCCAGCACGTCGCTGCCAGTTGGCAACTGACGGGCATCGGGGTGACGCGCCATGAAGGCTCGCACCTGCTCGCCATTCTCGGCGGGAAACACCGAGCAGGTGGCATAGAGCATTTTGCCACCGGGCGCCAGCAGCGGCCACAAAGCAACGAGAATCCGCACCTGCGTCTGTGCGAAACCCGCCACATCTTGCTGCCGGCGCAACCATTTGATGTCGGGGTGGCGGCGCACTACGCCGGAGGCCGAGCAGGGCACGTCGGCGAGGATGCGCTCAAACGGTCGGCCGTCCCACCAACTCGCGGGCTGGCTGGCATCGCCCACTTTGACCGTGGCTGAAAGCCCCAGCCGCTCCAGATTTTCCGCGATGCGCCGCGCCCGCGTGGCATCCAGCTCAAGCGCCGTCAGGTCAAGGTCGGCCAGTTCCAGCAAATGGCTGGTCTTGCCGCCGGGTGCCGCACAGGCATCGAGGACACGCAATCCATCCTGCACATCAAGCAACCGGGCGGCGTGCTGGGCGCCCCAATCCTGAACGGATACCTGGCCTTCCTTGAAGCCTGGAATGCGTTCAACCGGCAGCGGCTTGTCGAGCAGGATCGCTCCCTCGCCGAGGCGCTGGCCGGAAATGTCGGCGTTGGCAACACTCGTCAATGCGCGGCGGCGATTCAGGCGCAGACACATCGGTGGATGCGTATTGCCAGCCGCCGCGATGGCCTGCCACTGTTCGGGATGGGCCGCGCGCAACGCATCGAGCCACCAGTGCGGATGGCGCCAGCGGGCGACCTCATCGGTCTCGGCAGCCGCAAGCAGACGCTCGCGCTGGCGCAGGAAGTTACGCAACACCGCGTTGACCAGACCCTTGAAGCGCTTGCCAGCGGCGGTGACGGCTTGATCAACCAGCGTATGTGCTTCCTCGGGGCGTCGCTCAAGGCGGGCCAGCGCCACCAGCAGCAATGCATGCGTGGGCACATCGTCGAGCGGCTTCTGCAGCAACCGGGAAAGCAGGAAATCGCCACGCCCATAATCGCGGAGCGCCGTGAAGCTAAGGTCAAGAGCCGCCGGCCGAATCGCCGCATTGAGTTTGGCCAGCCACGCATCCGGTGTGCGGCCAGCCAGGACAACGGCCAAACCCTCGGCGGCCGCCGACAGAGCACGGGAAAGTGGTGGGCTGTTCAATGGTTGCCAAAGTGCTGGCCGACCATCAGCGGAAAGCCCGCCAAAAAGTCGGCGCTGGGAAGACGGCGCCCCCCAGGCTTTTGCAGTTCAATCAGGCGCAGCGCACCTTCGCCGCAGGCCACGGTAATGCCGGCAGGCGCCACGGCAAGAATCTCGCCAGGCTGACCGTTGCCCTCGGTAAGCTGCGCGCGCCAAAGCTTGAGGGTGACGTCCCCCAGTGTTGTCGTGCAGCCAGGGAAAGGATCGAAGGCGCGGATACGGCGCTCGATTACCGTAGCCGGCTGCGTCCAGTCGATGGCGGCTTCGGCCTTGTCGATCTTGCTCGCGTAGGTCACGCCCTCGGTCGGTTGCAGCGTTGGTTGAAATGAATCAAGGCGCCGCAAGGCATCCACGATCAGCCGCCCGCCCTGTTCAGCCAGTCGGTCATGCAAGCTAGCTGCCGTCTCGTCAGCGCCGACTTTTAGCGATTCCACCAACAGCATCGGCCCGGTATCCAGCCCTGCTTCCATCTGCATGATAGTGACGCCAGTTTCAAGATCGCCCGCTTCCAGACAACGCTGAATCGGCGCCGCGCCGCGCCAGCGCGGCAGTAGTGAAGCATGGATGTTGAGGCAGCCCTGCGTCGGGATGTCGAGCACCGCCTGCGGCAGGATCAGGCCATAGGCGGCCACCACCAGCACGTCCGGCGCGGCATCGATCAAGGACTGATGCGTGGCCGGGTCGCGCAGCTTTTCCGGCTGATGCACAGCGATGCCGTGGGCCAGCGCCATCTGCTTGACCGGGCTGGCCACGAGCTTCTGGCCGCGTCCGGCGGGGCGATCCGGCTGCGTGAGCACCAAAGGAATTTCAAAGCCTGCTGCCAACAACGCGCGCAGCGCGACGGCGGCAAATTCCGGGGTTCCGGCGAAGGCGGCCTTCATACCGTAATTTTGGCTTGCTTGACCAGTCGCGCCTTGATGCGACTCTGCTTCAGGCGCGAGAGGTATTCGACAAATACCTTGCCATCGAGGTGATCGATCTCGTGTTGCAGGCAGATCGCCAGCAGGCCATCGGCCTCAAGTTCGAAAGGCTCGCCTTCCGGGTCGAGCGCACGCACCTTGACGCGCTCGCTGCGCGTCACCGTCTCGTAGATGCCGGGCACCGACAGGCAACCTTCCTCGCCCACGCATTCGCCTTCGCGCCAGAGGATTTCCGGATTGATGAAGGCCTTGAGTTGCGACTTGTCCTCGGAAACATCCAGCACCAGCACCCGCTGATGCACATCCACCTGCGTCGCAGCCAAACCAATGCCCGGCGCGGTATACATGGTCTCGGCCATGTCGGCGACCAGCTTGCGGATGCCGGCATCGACAGCCGTCACCGGCTTGGCTTTGGTATGGAGGCGGGGGTCGGGATAGTGCAATATGGGCAATAAGGCCATGAAAGATCGCTTTAACGGGTTGATGCGGCTGGAATTTGGGGGCAGAATCGGCAGACCTTGGATCAATGTGTCCGGAGCCCCGACCTATGAAGCCCATTATATTCGCGCTCATTTTGAGTTTATCAACCGCCAGCTTTGCGCAGAGCGCGGCCACGCCACCCCTTGAGATTGCGGCCGATGCACCCGAGCGCCACATCGTGGTACCCGGCGACACCCTGTGGGGCATCGCCGCCAAATTCCTCAAGGACCCCTTCCGCTGGCCCGAGTTGTGGAAGATGAACGCCGAGCAGGTCAAGAACCCGCATCGCATCTATCCCGGTCAGGTGGTGATTCTCGACCTGAGTGGTGATCAGCCGCAACTCAAGCTCGGCACCATCAAGCTGGAACCGCAAGTGCGCTCACAGCCAATTTCGAAGGAAATCCCGGCCATCTCCCCCCAGGCCATCGAGCCCTTCCTCTCGCAGCCGCTGGTGATCGATGCCGCCGGCTTCGAGCAGGCGCCACGCGTTGTCGCCACGCAGGAAAGTCGCGTCTATACCGGCAACGGCGACCAGATCTATGTCAGCGATGCCGATCCAAAGGTGAAGTCCTGGCAGATCTTCCGCCCTGGAAAACCCTTCGTCGATCCCGACAGCAAGGAAGTGCTCGGCCTCGAGGCCGTGTTCCTCGGTAACGCACGTTCGCTGGGTGACCCGGCCGAAGGCGTCACGACCATGGAGATCACCAGTGTCAAACAGGAGATTGGTCGCGGCGATCGGCTCGTCCCGGCCGGTCGTCCCGAGATCGCCAGCTACATGCCCCACCTGCCCGCCCAGGACATCCAGGGCCGCATCCTGGCGCTGTACGGTGGCGTCGGCGAAGGCGGCCGTCACTCGATCGTTTCGCTCTCGCGCGGCAAGCGTGACGGCCTTGAAATGGGCCATGTGCTGGCGATCTATCGTGCCGGCGCGGCCGTCACCAACCGTTTCGACGACGGCAAGCCGCAGACCCACCAGCTCCCTGACGAACGTTATGGCCTGCTCTTCATCTTCCGCGTGTTCGACCGCGTGTCCTATGCGCTCGTGATGGATGCCGCGCGGCCAGTGGTACCGGGCGACAAGGTACGTAAGCCGTAACATCAGCCTTAAATTGATTTGAGCAATACCGCACTGGCCGCCTGGCTGCGGCTGACCCTGATTCCCGGCATCGGCGGCGAAACGCAGCGTCAGTTGCTCAAGGCATTTTCCGGCCCTGAAGCAATCTTTTCCGCCAGCCCTTCGGCCCTGCGGGGCGCCCTCGGCGGCGGCATGGTCGAACGTCTGCTCACCCACGACTGCGCCCAAGAGATCGACACTGCGCTGAACTGGGCAGCGCAGGCCGGCAACCATATCCTGACCCTTGCCGATGCCGAATACCCGCAGGCACTGCTGACCGCCGCCGATCCGCCCATCCTGCTGTATGTCAAGGGCGATGTGACATGGCTCAACCGTCCGGCCTGTGCCATTGTCGGCAGCCGCAATGCCACCAAGCAGGGCGAAGCCAACGCCGAAGCTTTTGCCAGCACACTGTCTGCGGCGGGCTTGACCATCATCAGCGGACTGGCGGCCGGCATCGATGCCGCCGCCCATCGCGGGGCACTGGCCGGCAAGGCCTCCACCGTCGCGGTGATCGGCACCGGCATCGACCGCATCTATCCGGCACGCAACGAAGGGCTGGCGCGCGAGATTGCGGCAAACGGCACGATCATCAGCGAGTTTCCCCTCGGCACGCCCCCGCTGGCCGCCAACTTCCCACGCCGCAATCGCCTGATCGCCGGCATGGCACGCGGCTGCCTGGTGGTCGAGGCAGCCAAACAGAGCGGTTCATTGATCACAGCACGCTTGGCGGCAGAAGTCGGGCGCGAGGTGTTCGCCATTCCCGGCTCGATTCACTCGCCGCAGTCGAAAGGCTGCCATGCGCTGATCAAGCAGGGCGCCAAGCTGGTTGAGTCGGCGCAGGACATTCTTGAGGAACTGCGCTGGGAGCATGTGGTCAATCCCGCCGCCATCGCCCCCGTCGCGGAAGCCGAAACCGATCCACTGCTGATTGCGCTCGGCCGCGATCCTTGCGACCTCGACACGCTGGCTGCCCGCTCCGGCCTCCCGGCCGATGCCCTATTGGCACAACTGCTGCCGCTGGAACTGGATGGGCGTATCGCCCAGCTGCCCGGCGGGCGCTATCAACGGCTCAACTGAACGGGCATAAAAAACCCGGCCGAAGCCGGGTTTTGCGGTGCGGTGCCGAATTACTTGGCGCCGTCAAGAACCCACTTGACCAGCGTCGCGATGTTGGCATCGCTAACAGCGGCGTTCGGGGGCATCGGGATCTGGCCCCAAGTACCCGTGCCGCCCTTCTTGACTTTGTCGGCCAGCATCTTGGCAGCACCGGCATTGCCTGCATACTTCTTGGCAACGTCCTGATAGGACGGGCCGACCAGCTTCTTGTCGACGGCGTGGCAGGCCATGCAACCACTCTTGGTGGCCAGATCCTTGTTGGCGAAAGCGGGAGCGGAAACCATCACGCCGGCGGCGATCAGGGCGGTAGCAATCTTCTTCATAGTGTTCCTCTTCTCTTTAAGTGTGTGTGAAAGTGCGGCAAAAATTCAAGAAATTCAATCTGTAAGTCTAGCGGAAATCGTCTTCATGCAAAACCCCTGCAAGTTCGGCAAAGTCCGCTATCGGCGCCAGACAAGTAACGCCACGACATACCCAGGCGTTGACATGCGGCGATTCCGGTTTGGCCAGACTGGGTGGCAACCCTTCCACACGATTCGGCAGCGGCAGGATCAACGCCCGTGTCTGCAAGCGCCCACACCAATCGGTCACCTCTGATGCAGGACCACGCAGAATGATGATCGGCGGCGGCTCAATCGCCTCCGCCAGCGCACCGGCCAGCGTGGCAAAACCGCCCGGCTGGCGGCGCATCGGCGGCATGAACAGTTCGATGGTGCGGCGTGCCGCGTCGAGATAGCGTACCTCACCAAGCAGATGGCCGAGGCGTTGCAGCGCCAACGCCGCGACCCCGTTGCCCGCCGGCAGGGCGTTGTCGTGGCCGGTCTTCGGTCGCTGGATCAGTTGCTCATGGTCATGCGCGGTGAAAAAGAAGCCGCCCTGTTCGGTGTCCTCGAAGTGCGTCAGCAGGGCATCGGCAATCTGTATTGCAAAGGCCAGGTCTTGCGGGCGATAGCCGGCCTGCAGGCGTTCCAGTAGCGCGGATAACAGGAAGGCGTAATCGTCGAGATAGCCGGGGAGGGTCTCGGTGGTCTTGAGTCTGCCGTCCTGCCAGCGCCGACTTTTGATGTCGTCGAGCGCACGGGTGGCCAACACCAGCCAGTCGGGACGTGCAAAGACGCGCGCCGCGTGCACCAGCCCCTCGATCATCAACGCGTTCCAGCTGGTGAGAATCTTGTCATCGCGGCCGGGACGGCCGCGCTGTTCCCGCGCGGCAAACAGCTTGGCACGGGCGGATTCCAGCCGTTCGCGCTCACCATCCGCCAAAGGTACCGCCGCCTTGAGATGCCAGTAATGCCCCTCGAAGTTGGGGCGTTGATCGAGCCCCCAGTGCCGTCCCGCCAGCGCCGACTCTTCTGGCGTCAGCAGACGCGCCACTTCGGCACGCTCCCAGACGTAGAACTTCCCTTCCTCACCGTCCGAGTCTGCATCGAGCGCTGCATAAAAACATCCGCCTGCTGCGGTCATCTCGCGTTGCAACCAGCCAACAATGCCCTCGGCCACACGACGAAAACCATCCTCGCCCGTCAACGCCCAGGCATCGGCATAAAGGCCAAGCAGCGGCCCGTTGTCGTAGAGCATTTTTTCGAAGTGCGGAATCTCCCACCGTTCATCCACACTGTAGCGACAGAAGCCACCGCCGAGTTGGTCGTGAATGCCGCCGGCCGCCATGCGGCGCAAGGTATGCAAGACGGCTTCACGGGCCGGTGCATCTGCTTCCTGTCGCAAGAGAAAAGCCAGATCGGTCGGATGCGGAAACTTTGGCGCTCCGCCAAACCCGCCGTCCTCCCGATCAAAACTGCCGAGCAACATGGCGCGTAGCGCATGGATCGGCGCTGCATCAAGCACGACGGGCGAGCCACTGACCGGCAGCGTGCGCGTCAGCGCGCCGAGCACTTCGCGGTTCTGCGCCTCAATCTCCACACGCTGATTGCGCCAGGCAGCGGCCACCTGCTCACACAGTCCGGCAAAACCGGGCAGGCCGTAACGGGCCTCCTTCGGGAAATAGGTGCCGCCATGGAAAGGCGTGCCATCAGGCGCCAGGAACATCGTCAGCGGCCAGCCGCCGTGGCGGCCGGTGAGCATCTGGTGGGCGGTCTGGTAGATCTGGTCAAGGTCGGGCCGCTCTTCGCGATCGACCTTGATATTGACGAAGTGGCGATTCATCACCGCCGCCACATCGTCATCTTCAAAGGATTCGTGGGCCATCACATGGCACCAGTGACAGGCCGAATAACCAATGGAAAGCAGGATCGGCTTGTCCTGCTCGCGCGCCAATGTGAGCGCCGGCTCACCCCAGGATTGCCAGGCGACGGGGTTCTCGGCGTGTTGCCGTAGGTAGGGCGAGGTTTCCCCCGCCAGACGGTTGGCGGGCTTTGAAGCATCGGGCATAGTCGGCCTCCACAAGGGAAGTTCGACTATACCCGACAATTTCAATCAACTATGGCATCAGGTCGTTCAGTAGGGAATCGACATCCTTCTGCGACAGGCGCTGCTCTTCCGTCGGACCACCGCCTTCGACGACGATGATCGCGCCGACGAGGGCCTTCATCGCCTTGCGCAGCGACTGGCCGGCGATATCCTGGAATTCCTGCGCCACCATGATGTTGGTCAGGTGCTTGCTGACACTCTTGAGGAGTTCCTCAAGCTGCTTGCGGCTCCAGTCCTTGCCCAGCGAGGCCAGCGCCAGATCCACCTGCGTCTTGGCGAACTCGGCTTCCAGCAGCGACTTGTTGGCCGCCTCGGCGGTGATGCGCTCGACGTTGCCAAGAATGGTCGAAACCTCCTTGGGATTGTTCGCCGACCGCTTGCCAAGTCCCTTGGCCGCCAGGTTGAGTTCCTTGGCCAGCAGCTTGAGTTCGCTGAGCACCTCGCCGGTCGCCTGTTTCTTCACAGCCGGCTTGCGTGCAACAGGCTTCTTCGCGACCACTTTCTTTGCAACCACTTTTTTCACCACCGGCTTGGCCACCGCCGGTTTCTTCGCCACGGGTTTCTTTTTTGCTGCAGTTGCCATTGTTGCTCCCCTTCAGAATTATCCAAACAGTGCGCGCCACCAACGCTTGCGTCCTTCCGGCAACGGTGTCGCAGGTTTCAAGTCCTCCGGCGCCACCCGGCAGAGAATCCAGCCAGGCAAGGGCGGGTTGTCGGAAAAACCGCAGGATACGCCGAGATTGTTCGGATCGAAGATTTTCACGAAGCTCGGTGCGTCCAGTTGATCGGCATAAACGATGCCGCAATAGTCGTGATGATGTTCCTTGTGTAACAGCGCATTGATGCTGGTGATGAAGCCGCTCACCGCCTCGGCTGCGGCAGGTGCGGTCGGTACCGGTTCGCCGACGGCATAGACATACCAGCCGGCCGCCGGATCGATGCGCTGCCAGAAAGCATCAAGCTGCTCCCACGACAGCACCGACCAAAGCCGGCCGCTGTAGAGCGACTGGAAGTCGCTCATGAAAGCTGCGAAATGTCGCGCACCGCGCCGGTATCGGCGCTGGTGGTCATCGCAGCATAGGCACGCAGGGCAGCCGAAACGCTGCGCTCGCGCTTGGCCGGTTTCCAGGCCGCCTTGCCCTTTGCCTCCATCGCGGCACGCCGTCTGTCCAGCGCCGACTTTTCGATCACCAGATTGATGCTGCGGTTGGGAATGTCGATCTCGATGGTATCGCCTTCCTCGACGAGGCCAATGGTGCCGCCGGCCGCTGCTTCGGGTGAGGCATGACCAATGCTCAAGCCCGAGGTGCCGCCGGAAAAACGGCCGTCGGTCAGCAGTGCACAAACCTTGCCGAGTCCCTTCGACTTGAGATACGAGGTGGGGTAAAGCATTTCCTGCATGCCGGGGCCGCCCTTGGGGCCTTCGTACAGCACGATGACAATGTCGCCCGCCACGACCTGGTCGTTGAGAATCTTCTCGACCGCTTCTTCCTGCGATTCGCAGACGCGTGCGCGGCCGGTGAATTTCAGGATCGAATCATCGACGCCCGCTGTCTTGACGATGCAGCCCTTCTCGGCGATGTTGCCGAACAGCACGGCGAGGCCGCCATCCTGCGAGTAGGCATTTTCCTTGTTGCGGATGCAACCGTTGGCGCGGTCGAGATCGAGCGTCGGGTAACGGCGCGCTTGCGAGAAGGCGGTTTGCGTTGGCACACCGCCCGGCGCAGCGCGGAAGAAGTCATGCACTTTTTTATCGGTGTTGCGTTTGACGTCGCAGCAGTCGAGCGCCTCGCCCATGCTCGGATACAGCACCGTCGGACTGGCACGGTTGATCAGCCCGGCACGATCCAGTTCGCCGAGGATGGCCATGATGCCGCCGGCACGATGCACATCTTCCATGTGGTATTTCTGCGTTGCCGGCGCCACCTTGGCAAGACAGGGCACGCGCCGTGACATACGGTCGATGTCGTTCATCGTGAAATTTACACCGCCTTCCTGCGCCGCGGCCAGGAGATGCAGCACCGTGTTGGTCGAACCGCCCATGGCGATGTCGAGCGCAATCGCATTCTCAAACGCGGCAAAGCTGGCGATGGATCGCGGCAGCACCGAGGCGTCGTTATGGTCGTACCAGCGTTCGCACAATTCCACGATCAGATGACCGGCCTTGACGAACAGCTTCTCGCGGTCGGCATGGGTCGCCAGCAGCGAGCCGTTGCCGGGCAGCGACAGGCCCAGCGCTTCCGTCAGACAGTTCATCGAGTTGGCGGTGAACATGCCGGAGCAGGAACCGCAGGTGGGGCAGGCCGAACGCTCCATGGCATACACATCGGCATTCGAGTTCTTCTCATCGGCCGCCTCGATCATCGCGTCGATCAGGTCGACCATGCGGTATTCGCCATGCCACTTCACCTTGCCGGCTTCCATCGGCCCGCCGGAAACAAACACGGCAGGAATGTTCAGGCGCAGCGCGGCCATCAGCATGCCGGGGGTAATCTTGTCGCAATTCGAGATGCACACCATCGCGTCGGCAGTGTGCGCGTTGCACATGTACTCGACCGAGTCGGCGATCAGTTCCCGTGAGGGCAGTGAATACAGCATGCCACCGTGGCCCATCGCGATGCCGTCATCGACGGCAATGGTATTGAACTCCTTGGCAATGCCGCCGGCCGCCTCGATCTGGCGCGCAACGAGCTGGCCCATGTCCTTCAGATGCACATGGCCCGGCACGAACTGGGTGAAGGAATTGACCACCGCAATGATCGGCTTGCCAAAGTCGCCATCCTTCATGCCGGTCGCACGCCAGAGGGCGCGCGCGCCGGCCATGTTGCGGCCGTGGGTGGAGGTGCGGGAACGGTATTGCGGCATGATGGAATCTCCGGGGGAAATCAGGATGCGTCGAGCATCCGTTCGAGGGCAATCTTGGCGAGCTTCGCTTCGTGCTCGGGCACGGTAATCTGGTTGACCACATTGCCGGCGACAAGGTTCTCCAGCGTCCAGGCGAGGTGTTGCGGATCAATGCGCTGCATGGTCGAGCACATGCAGACGGTACCGGCCATGAACTGCACGATCTTGCCTTCGTGCTTCACTTCATCGGCAAGGCGGTCGACGAGGTTGAGTTCGGTACCGACCAGCCAACGCGTGCCCGGGGCCGATTCCTTGACGACACGGATGATCGTCTCGGTCGAACCAATGGCATCGGATTGTTCGCATACCTCGAAGCAGCACTCGGGATGTGAGATGACCTTGCCCTCGGGATACTGAGCACGAAACTTGGCGATCTGGCTCGGCTGGAACATCTGGTGCACCGAACAGTAGCCGTGCCAGAGGATGATCTTCGCGTTGCGGATCTGCTCGGCCGTCAGGCCGCCCATTTCGAGGTCCGGATTCCAGATGACCATCTGGTCATGCGGGATGCCCATCTTGTGGCCACTCCAGCGACCGAGGTGCTGGTCGGGAAAGAACAGCACTTTCTCGCGGCGGGCAAATGACCATTCGAGGATCTTCGGCGCGTTCGATGAGGTACAGACGATGCCGCCGTGTTCGCCGCAGAATGCCTTGAGGTCGGCGGCGGAATTGATGTAGGTGACCGGCGTGACCTTTTCATCTGGGTCGAGTACAGCAGACAGCTCACGCCAGCAGCGCTCGACCTTGGCGAGGCTCGCCATGTCCGCCATCGAGCAGCCGGCGGCGAGGTCGGGCAGGATGGCAATCTGCTCGGGGCGCGACAGGATGTCGGCCACTTCGGCCATGAAATGCACGCCGCAGAAGACGATGTATTCGGCGTCGGATTGTGAGGCGAGGCGCGAGAGTTTCAGCGAATCGCCGGTGATGTCGGCATGACGATAGACGTCGGCACGCTGGTAGTGGTGGCACAGCAGCACGGCACGCTTGCCGAGTTGTGCGCGCGCGGCGTCGATACGCACCTGCGCTTCCTTGTCGGCAAGTGTGTTGAAGGCGTCAAATTGAATGGGGACAGTCTGCACGGCTTAGAATCCAAGCTGTAATGAACGCTTGAGTATATCGATTTCCCATGCATCCACACAGCCACGACACCTCTCCAGTCGACCCCGAGCGCTTCCGCGAAGGACAGCGCATCACTTGGGTCAGCGTCGCGGTCAACATCGTTCTGACCGTCATGCAGGTCATCGTCGGCTTCGTGGCCAATTCGATGGCGCTGGTCGCCGATGCCATGCACACCCTTTCCGACATCGTCGCCGACGGCTTTGTCCTGTGGGCCAACCGCAAGGGATCGGAAGCCGCAGACGCGAAGCACCCCTACGGCCACGGCCGTTTCGAAACAGCCGCCTCACTGGTGCTCGGCCTGCTGCTCACCGCAACCGGGGCGGGAATCCTGGTTTCTGCGGCGGGGCGATTGCAGGATATCGGCAACCTGCCGCCGGTCGGCGTGGCGGCCATCTGGGCGGCCCTCCTTACACTGATCGGCAAGGAGGGGCTGTTCCGCTTCATGCTGAAAGTGGCCGAGCGACTGCGGTCGCCGATGCTGATGGCGAATGCCTGGCATGCGCGCGCCGATGCACTCTCATCCCTGGTGGTGGCGGCGGGCATTGCGGGCGCGCTGCTTGGCTTTCCGTTTGCCGATGCCGCAGCGGCCATCATCGTCGGCGCCATGATCATCAAGGCCGGCATTGGTTTCGCTCTGGAGGCCATGCGCGAGCTGATGGACGAAGGGCTGGCAGCGGAGGAAGTGGCCGCAATTCGCACCACCCTGCTGGAAACGCCGGGCGTCATCGATCTGCATGACCTGCGCACCCGGCGCATGGGCCATCGCGTGCTGGTCGATGCGCACCTGCAGGTGGATGGCGACATCACCGTACGCGCCGGCCATGCCATTGGCGAACAGGCGCGGCACCGGGCTGTCGCAGCCCATCCGGAAGTTCTTGATGTATTGATTCACCTCGACGCCGAGAACGATGCACACTAATAGTGCATCCTTCTGCTGGAGCGCACCTATTTGGTGCTGAAATTAAAGTCTGGCTTGTGTCTGGGCTGACCGATCTCCTTGTGGCACAATTAATTTTTGCTTTTGGCCGGCAGTTGTCACTTTGGCACGCTAACTGCTAACCTACCCGGCGTTTTTCAGCCTATTCACAGTCACTGTCCAGGAGTTTCCTTCATGACGACGCCCCAAGATGTAATCAAGATGATTCAGGAAAAGGATGTCAAGTTCGTTGACTTCCGTTTCACCGATATTCGCGGCAAGGAACAGCACGTTGGCGTGCCGATTTCGGCCTTCAGCCTCGACAAGTTCGAGGATGGTCATGCTTTCGACGGCTCCTCGATCGCCGGCTGGAAGGGCATTCAAGCCTCGGACATGCAGTTGATGCCCGACCCCGCCACCGCCTACATCGATCCCTTCATGGACGAGACCACGCTGATCCTGTCCTGCGACGTGGTTGAACCGGCCGACGGCAAGGGCTACGACCGTGACCCGCGCTCGATCGCCAAGCGTGCCGAGGCCTATCTGAAGTCCTCCGGCATTGGCGACACCGCCTACTTCGGTCCCGAACCCGAATTCTTCATCTTCGACAGCGTCGAGTGGAAAGTCGACATGTCCGGCTGCTACTGCAAGGTATTCTCGGAAGAGGCCGCCTGGGCAACCGCCGAGAAGTTCGAAGGCGGCAACACCGGCCACCGTCCGATGGTCAAGGGTGGCTACTTCCCCGTACCCCCGGTCGATAGCCTCAACGACATCCGCGCCGCCATGTGTCTGGCGCTGGAGGACTGTGGCGTACCCGTCGAAGTGCATCACCACGAAGTGGCCACTGCCGGCCAGTGCGAAATCGGTACCGTGTTCAACACGCTGGTCCGCCGCGCCGACCAGACCCAGATCCTCAAGTACATCGTCCATAACGTTGCCCACTCGTATGGCAAGACGGCTACCTTCATGCCCAAGCCCATCGTTGGCGACAACGGTTCCGGCATGCACGTGCATCAGTCGATCTGGAAGGATGGCAAGAACCTATTCGCCGGCAACGGCTACGCCGGCCTGTCCGAGTTCGCGCTGTACTACATTGGCGGCATCATCAAGCACGCCCGTGCGCTGAACGCCATCACCAACCCCGGCACCAACAGCTACAAGCGTCTGGTGCCCGGCTTCGAAGCCCCGGTCAAGCTGGCCTACTCGGCCCGTAACCGCTCCGCCTCGATCCGCATCCCGTTCGTGCATTCGGACAAGGCCCGTCGTATCGAGACCCGCTTCCCCGATCCTTCCGCCAACCCCTACCTGTGCTTCTCCGCCCTGATGATGGCTGGCTTGGACGGCGTGCAGAACAAGATTCACCCGGGCGAAGCGGCTGACAAGAACCTGTACGACCTGCCGCCGGAAGAGGATGCCAAGATCCCGACCGTCTGCTCGTCGCTGGATCAGGCGCTGGAGTATCTGGACAAGGATCGCGAGTTCCTGACCCGTGGCGGTGTTTTCTCCAACGAGTTCATCGATGCCTTTATCGACCTGAAGATGGAAGAAGTGCAGAAGTTCCGCATGACGACCCACCCGGTCGAGTACGATATGTACTTCTCGCTGTAAGCCTTTCTCAGGCAGACGCGTTAGAAAAGGACGGGCTTGCCCGTCCTTTTTTTATGCGCACATTTGTCCCTGCCTGCCTTACACTGCCCGCCATGATGATGAAATTCACCACACTGCTCGTTGCGCTGGTCTTACCGCTCGCCGCAAGCGCCAACACGCTTTACAAGTGTCAGGGCCCGGATGGTCGCATGACCTATACCAACCAGAAGACCCAGCAGAAGTGTGAAATCATCGCCCAGGACAAGCCCGTCTCCACCTTCAGCGCACCACCCCAGCGTTCGGCCAAGCAACCGACGCCCGCCGATTTTCCGCGCGTTAACGATGACCAGCAGAAGGCGCGCGATAACGACCGGCGCGCCATCCTCGATCAGGAGTTGGCCAACGAGCAGAAAAATCTGGATACCGCCCGCAAGGAACTGGCTGAGCAGGAAAATCTCGTCATGCCCGACGAGCGCATTGCCGGCGGCGGCATTCAAGGTGGCAAGCGCGAAGCCCGCGTGCAACTCTTCCGCGACAAGGTGCAACTGCACGAGCGCAACATCGAATCGATTCGCCGGGAAATCGCCAAACTGAAATAGCCCTGCGAGGGAAATGGTCTGGCGCGCTTCGTGCTAGAAAGACACCATGCCCGCTCGTCTCCAACCGCTCGACACCGACAGCGAAATCTCCCCGTTTGCGGGACTCGATTTGCTGTCCTCCGCCGTCATTCTGCTCGACGGCGACTTGCGTGTGCGCTACTGCAATCCGGCGGCCGAAAACCTGTTTGCCATGAGTGTGCGCACCTGCGTTGGCAAAACGCTCTTGCAGTTGCTCGGCTCGCCGCCCGCGCTTGCCACCGCCGTCGAAAATGCGCTGGCCAAGAACTGGAGCTACACCGGTCACGATTTCGTGGTGGCCCGCGAAGGCACAGATGCGATTCACCTCGACTGCACCGTCAGCCCGATCGACAAGCCGCCGGCCCGGCTGCTGCTGGAGTTTCGCCCGATCGACCAGCAGCTTAAAGCGGCGCGCGAAGAGCGCGAAGCGGTACAGCAACGCGCCAACCAGGAACTGATCCGCAACCTCGCCCACGAGATCAAAAATCCGCTCGGCGGGATTCGTGGTTCGGCGCAACTGCTTGACCGCGAACTGGCCAGCATGGAAAACGCCCCGGCGCTCAAGGAATACACCGAGGTCATCATCCATGAAGCGGATCGCCTGCAGGACTTGATGCACCGCCTGCTCTCGTCGCATCGTGGCATGCAGCCGACGCAGATCAGCATTCACGAAATCCTCGAACGCGTACGTCGCCTGATTCATGCCGAGTTTCCCGGCGTGCGCGTCAAGCGCGACTACGATACCTCGCTGCCCGAAATCACCGGCGACCGTGAGCAACTGATTCAGGTCATCCTCAATATCGTGCGCAATGCCGCCCAGGCCATGCAGGGCGAAGGCGAGATCATCACCCGCACGCGTGCTGTCCGCCAGGTGACGCTGGTGAAGAAGCGTTACCGCCTGGCACTTGAATTGCAGATCATCGACAACGGCCCGGGCGTGCCGCCGGAAATCCGCGATCGCATCTTCTACCCGCTGGTGTCGGGGCGGGAGGGCGGCACCGGGCTGGGGCTGGCGCTGGCCCAAAGCTTTGTCCAGCAACATCATGGGCATATCGAGGTCGCCTCGGTACCCGGTCACACCTGCTTTACGCTGCGCCTCCCCATCAGTCGCGGCGGTTCTGGAGAGAAAAACAAATGAGTCCTGTCTGGATCATCGATGACGACCGCTCGATTCGCTGGGTGCTGGAAAAAGCGCTCGGCCGCGAGAAAATCGACTGTGTCAGTTTCGGCTCGGCCGACGAGGCACTCGCCCGGCTCGCCACCGGCGACCTGCCGCGCGTGCTGGTCTCGGACATCCGCATGCCCGGCGCGAGCGGCCTCGATCTGCTGCGCGAGGTCAAGCAACAGCATCCCGATTTGCCCGTCATCATCATGACGGCCTATTCCGACCTGGATTCCGCCGTTGCGGCGTTTCAGGGCGGCGCGTTCGAATATTTGCCCAAGCCCTTTGACGTCGATCAGGCCGTCGCGCTGGTACGACGGGCGCTGGAACAAGGGACGCCCCAATCTGGTGCATCCGCCAGCGAACCCTTGGCGCCAGAAATTCTGGGGCAGGCGCCGGCGATGCAGGAAGTTTTCCGCGCCATCGGCCGTCTGTCGCAATCGCATGCCACGGTGCTGATCAACGGCGAATCCGGCACCGGCAAGGAACTGGTTGCCCGCGCGCTGCACCGTCATAGCCCGCGCAAGGACGGCACTTTTGTCGCCATCAACACGGCCGCGATTCCACGCGACCTGCTCGAATCGGAACTGTTTGGTCACGAAAAAGGCGCCTTCACCGGTGCCAACACGCAGCGCAAGGGCCGCTTTGAAGAAGCCGCCGGCGGCACCCTGTTCCTCGACGAGATCGGCGACATGCCGGCCGAGTTGCAAACGCGTCTGTTGCGCGTGCTATCCGACGGCCAGTTCTATCGCGTTGGCGGCCACCAGCCGATCCGTGCCAACGTGCGCGTCATCACGGCTACTCACCAGAATCTCGAACAGCGCGTCAAGGAAGGGCTGTTCCGCGAAGACCTGTTTCACCGCCTCAACGTCATCCGTCTGCGCCTGCCACCGCTACGCGAACGGCGCGAGGACATTCCCGCACTGGCGCGCCATTTCCTCGCCAACAGTGCGCAGCAACTCGGTGTCGAGCCCAAGCGCCTGACCGAAGCGGCCTTCAAGTTCCTGCAGGCCGCGCCGTGGCCGGGCAACGTGCGTCAGCTCGAAAACCTCTGCCACTGGGTTACCGTCATGGCGCCCGGTCAGCAGGTCGAGATCGACGACCTGCCCAGCGAGATGCGTGATGCACCAGCCACCAGTAGCGGTAGCCAGGGCGAGTGGCATGCCCTGCTGGCCAGTCGCGCCGATGAACTGCTGGCGAGTCAGCAGGGCAAGGTCTGGGAAGAATTGACCAAGACCTTCGAAGCCGTGCTGATCCGCCGCGCCCTCGCCGCCACCGGCGGACGGCGTATTGAAGCGGCCCAGTTGCTCGGCATGGGCCGCAATACGATCACGCGCAAGATTCAGGAACTCGGGCTGGACGAAAAGTCTGACTAGCCCCGGGATTGCAGGATATTGGCCAGTAGTGCCTTGACCGTTTTCGGTTCGAAGGGTTTGTCGCAAATCCCCGAGACGCCAGCTTCCTCGACGGCAGCCAGCCGCCCGGCGTCCTGCTCACTGGTCACCATCAGAATCGGCACGGACGATTGCCAACTCTTGGTACGAATGTAGTCGATCAGCCCCTTGCCATCCATTTCCGGCATGTTGTAGTCGGTCACGACCAGATCGATCATCTTGTCGTTCAGTACCGCGATGGCCTCGATGCCGTTTTCCGCTTCGGTGAAATTGCTGATACCCAGATTCTCCAGCACGCGGCGAATGAATTTGCGCGCGCTGGCGCTGTCGTCGACGACCAGCACCTGCAGGGTTTCGAGATCGGCAATATCCGCATCGATACTCGCGTCGCTGTCCAGATAATCGAGCGTGGCGCGCAGGGCCGTGCCCAGCTGGGTGGCACTGAACGGCTTGGGCAGGATGCCGCAGGCGCCGGACTGACGCACGGGATCGAGCACCTGCGGCCGCGTTTCGCTGGAAATGAGAATGAAGGGCATGTGCTCGGTCGCCGGGTTGGTGCGCAGGCGCTGCACCAGATCCACCCCCGTCATGTCCGGCAGGTAGAGGGCGCTGATAACCAGCGAAGTCGACTCATGGGCCAGCTTGTCGAACATGGCTGCGGCATTGTCGAAATGCGTCACGCGGGTCACCCCCTGCTGCGCCAGCAGGGAAATGATCACGCGTGCCTGCGTGGAAGAGGGTTCAACCAGATAGACCGCAAGGTCGGAGAAGCTGTTCAGCATGGCAATGACAACGCCGTAAAGAGGGGCTTCCAGTATAGTCGCAGCATGTCGGCCACCGCACGCCTGAATCTCGCAGCACTCTCGCTCGCCCTCGGCGATACGGCCCGGCGTTTCGACGCCGACCTGCTGCCGGTGTGCGATTCGAGCAATGCCGTTTTGTTGGCGCGGGCCGAAGCCGGCGCACCCACCGGCACAGTGGTGATCACCGAAACCCAAACCGCCGGGCGCGGCCGCCGTGGCCGACCGTGGCTTTCCGCGCCGGGCGACAGCCTGACGTTTTCGCTGTTGTGGCGTTTTGCGCCGGGCACATCGCCGGCCGGTTTGTCGCTGGCGACTGGACTTGCCGTTGCGACTGCACTTGAAAAAGTCGGCGCTGGGAAGACGGCATTGAAATGGCCAAACGACCTGCTCAGGGACGGCAGAAAGCTCGGCGGCATTCTCATCGAGCTGGTGCCGGGCGCCCCCCATGCAGCGGTGATCGGCATCGGCCTCAACCTGCGCCTGCCCGGAGAGATGCCCGAAGACCTGCGCGCGCGCAGTGCGGCACTCGCCCACCCGATCGACCCCAACCGGCTTTTGGCTGCCCTGCTGATTCAGTTGCTTGACACGCTGAACCACTTTGCCCGGCACGGTTTTGCCGCCCTGCGCCACGACTGGCAGGCACGCCATGCCTTCGAAAATGCGCCGGTCCGCCTGCTCGCCGACTTCGCCCCACCACGCGACGGCATCTGTCGCGGCGTGGCGGGCGATGGTGCCTTGCTGTTCGAAATCGACGGGCAGGTCGAGCGCATCCTCTCCGGCGAAATCTCCCTGCGGCCGCGATGAAGCTCCTCTGCCTTGATGCCGGCAATACGCGCCTGAAGTGGGGCCTGCGCACGCAGGACGGCTGGCTGGCGCAAGGTGTCCTGGCTCATGATGCAATCGCTTCGCTTGCTGCCCAACTGCCCGCCACGCCTGATTGCATCCGTGCCTGCAATGTCGCCGGCGCGGCAGTCGCCGCCGATATCGAAGCCCTCGCCACCGCGCTGGCCGTCCCGCTGGACTGGTTCCGCAGCAGCTCTGCCGCCGCTGGCGTGACCAACGGCTATGCCGCCCCCACCCAACTCGGCGCCGACCGCTGGGCTGCCTTGATCGGCGCCCACGCACTGCATGCCGGCCCGGCCCTCGTCGTCATGGCAGGCACCGCCACCACCATCGACGTGTTATCGGCAGAGGGTCAATTCTGCGGCGGTTTGATCCTGCCCGGTCTTGATCTGATGCGCACCGCGCTGGCGCGCAACACCGCCGGTTTGCCCGAAGCAACCGGACAATTCGCGCCGCTGCCCACCAACACCGACGATGCCATCGTCAGCGGCGCCCTGCAGGCCACGCTGGGCGCCATCGAGCGCATGGCTGCCCCACTATGCCGTCCCGCCAACGCCGACTTTTGTGTGATCCTGTCGGGCGGTGCCGCAGATGCCCTCGCCCCACATCTGGTTTTGCCTGTTCGTCGCGTCGCGCATCTGGTGCTCGAAGGCCTCGCCGCCAGCGGTGTTTGGTAAGATCGACGGCATGGCTACCCAACAGGATGTATGTATCGTTTTCGCCGATGTGTCAGGCAGCACGCGGCTTTATGAGAAGCTGGGCGATGCCGGCGCACTGGCGGCCGTCGACCGCTGCGTCGAAGCGATGAAGCGGGCCACCGCGCTCAACCGCGGCCGTGTCGTCAAGACCATCGGCGATGAGGTGATGGCGGTATTCGACAGCGCCGCGCAAGGCATGCAGGCCGCCAGCGAGATGCAGCAACGCATCGACGAATTGTCGCCACCGGCCCCCGACGTCAAGCTGGCGATCCGTGCCGGCTTCCACTTCGGCCCGGCCCTGCTCGAAAATAACGATGTGTTCGGCGACACCGTCAACACCGCGGCACGCATGGCGGGACTCGCCAAGGCCGGCCAGATCATTACTACCGCCGACACGGTGGCCGCCCTGCCGGATTTGCTGCGCGCAGCCTGTCGCGAGATCGATGCCCTGGCCGTCAAGGGCAAAGCCGAGAACATTCATGTCTGCGAAGTCATCTGGCAGGAAAGCGCCGATCTGACGATGATGAGCACACGCATGGCGCCGGCTGCGCCAATGGGCACGCGCCTGGTCTTGCGACAGAGCGGCATCGTCCTGGCGCTCGGCCCGGCACGGCCAACCGCCAGCCTCGGCCGTGACATGGCCTGCGATATCGTCATCCGCGACCCGCGCGCTTCGCGCACGCACGCGAAGATCGAGCGGCGGCGCGACAAGTTCGTGCTGGTCGACATGAGCAGCAACGGCACCTACGTCACGTTTCAAGGAGAAGCCGAGGTGGCCCTCAAGCGCGAGGAAATCATCCTGCGCAGCCAAGGCCAGATTGCCTTCGGGCATGCCGCCGCCACGGCCACCGCGGCGGATATCCTCACTTTCTCGATTGAGGATGTGACAGACGAAACGCTGACGGCAGTCTGAGCGCCGGCCCCGAAATCAGATACTGATTTTCTTCAGCTTGGCCGGATCGCGGATCACGCCTTCGCGCCGTGGCTGCGGGGCCGTCATCAGTCCGGCCGCCGGCAGCTTGTCGAGCTTGCCAAGGGTCTCCGGCGTATTGCAGCTCGACTCAAAGGAGAGCGTGACCTCATTCCCTTGCCGCGCGCTGACGCCAAAGCAGGTCTTGCCGAGCTTCTGGTTGAGCGGCGCAATCATGCCCTGCATGACCAGATCGACGGCATCGCCCAGCCCACCCGACAGATCGGCTTCGTAACGTGCATTGCTGCCGGCACTCGCCAGCGCGACGGATAAAACCGGGCGCAGGCCGGTAAATTCGCGCAGCAGCGCCTCCGAAGTCGCTGCATCGGGCAAGCCAAGAATGCGCAGGGCAATTTTCTGCCCCATCTGGTGGTAATGCTGCAGGAAGAAATTCTTCGAAAACTCCTCGCCAACCAGCTTGCCGACATCGCGCAGTGCCAGGTCTTCGGTGGCCCAGCTTTGCTTCTCGGGAATCTGGGTGTTGAAGTAAATTTCCTCGCCGTTCTTCTTGTCGGTGCACTTCACCGTCCAGGACGTCAGCACGAACTTTTCGATGGTGATGCCGGATGCTTCAAGGGTATGTTGCAACTTCTTGAACTTGGCCTCGCCGGTCACGGCAAAATCCGCATTGCCGCCTTGGTCGTCGTTCGCCAGCCGAAAGCCGAAGGACTGGATGCGCTCCTTGAGCAGGTTCTCCGCCACCGGTGAACGCGGCGCGGCAGCAGCGGGGTCACTCTCCGCACTCTTGGTGTTGATCGCGACGGAAATCTTCGGATCGCCGTTATTGCGGATGAACTCGACGCGCTCCTCGGCCGACATCTGGTTGAGCGACTTCTGCACCTGGCGCACATTCACCGACGCCTTGGCAGTCATCGACATCAGGCCATCCTTGCCCTGCTGCGGCGCCTGCTCCTCGCGGATGGTCTGGATGAACTGATTGCTGTTGGCCAGCAGCTTGGCCTGGATCAGGCCGTAATGCTGGGTCAGCGAATTCTGCTCGATATAAAGCGCAGCGGCTTTCTCGATCAGTTGGCGGCGGGCATCCTCGCGCAGATCGGCCGTCATCAACCCCTTGTCCTGCGCGTAGCGCGGATCGCTGGGGTCGGCATAGCCCACGGCGGTAATCGTCAGCATGCCGCTATCGCTGGCGGCCGCAAATGTCGGCGCTGACGAGACGGCATGGCTAGCGGAAGGCGCATCGCCGCCTTTCATGAACAGGAATGCGCCACCGGCCACCGCCACGGCAGCAATGCCGGCGAGTGCCAGCATGGGCACCTTGGGCCGTGCGGCGGTGGTCACAGGTACTGCTACTGACGAAGCAGCGGCTGGCGGTAAACCCGCCAGCGTCGCATCGGCACCGATGACGGTTGCGTCATCGCCCTGCGGTTTCTGCAAGGCCGTGTCGATGGCGGCGGCAAAAGCCTGCGCGGTCTGATAGCGATCTTCCGGCCGCTTCGCCAAGGCCTGGCGGACCAGCGCATCAAAGGGCCGTGGCACCTGGACATTCAGTTCGGAAGGCGCCGGCGGGTCTTCCTTCAGCACCTTGTGCATGATGGTGGTGAGCGTGCCGGTAAACGGCTTGTCGCCGGTGAGGAACTGGTACAGGATGACGCCCGCAGAAAAGAGGTCGGAGCGCCCGTCGACGGTCTGGCCCATGAACTGCTCGGGCGACATGTAGGCCGGCGTGCCGAGCACGGCACCGGCCTGCGTCAAGTTCGACGACTCGATGCGCGCGATGCCGAAGTCGGCCACCTTCACCGTGCCATCTTTCAGCAGGATGATGTTGGCGGGCTTGATGTCGCGATGCGTGATGCCGTTCTGGTGCGCGTGGCCCAGCGCCGCGAGCAACTGCGCCATGATGCGGCCAATCTCGGGCAGGGCAAAGCGCTCGTTGGCGTCGAAGTAATCCTTCAGCTCGCGGCCTTCGATGAATTCCATGGCGATGAACGCCGTGCCTTCATCCTCGCCATACTCGTAGATGCCGACGATGTTCGGATGCGACAGACGACCGGCGGCCTGTGCCTCGCGCTGAAAACGAGCCAGGATTTCGCCCGCCTCGGCACGATCCAGCTGATCGCGCCTGACGGTCTTGATGGCGACACGCCGGGCGATGCCCGGGTCCCAGCCCTCATACACAACACCCATGGCGCCGCTGCCGAGTTCGCGGTGGATTTCGTATTTGCCGAGCTTTGGGGGTAACGCCATGGGAATCTCCGGTACTTACTGCGCAGGCTTTTTCTTGG
>JAVBYI010000012.1 GCA_030824115.1 Rhodocyclaceae bacterium
GTGTGACGGGGGCAGCGGGGGGCGGCGTAGCGTTTTTCACGCTTTTCGGCTGGATGATGGCCGTGACGCGTGCGGCAGGGGTTCCCGGTTTTGCGCCGGGAACGGAGGTCACCAGGTATTGCTCGGTGATGCCGTCGTACTGAATGTAGTTGCCGCGCACTTCATCGACACCGCTTTTTACATAGGCACGTATGAAAAATTCCGACTTCTCGGAGCGGGAGTCATATTCGATGCGCTCACCTTCGCCATCGACATACTCGTCCTTGCCCTCGCGCTTTTGGCGAAAGCGCGCCAATCCGTCGGCGCCACCACTCGCAACCCCTTTCTGGAAACCTTCTGCGTCCTGGGTAACGACCAGCTTGGCGCTGCGGATCAATAGCGTGCCCTGGGTCAGCGCGACATTACCCTCGAAGATATGCACACGCTTGATGTCATCGACCGTGACGCGATCAGCTTCCAAATTTACGGGCTTGTCGCGATCAGCCCGCTCCGCCTGGGCGGCTCCTACAATTAGACTGCTGGCAAGCAGGGTGGCAAAAAAGAGGTGCACAGGTGTTTTCATCTTAGCGTTTGGTTCGTGAGTTTGATTTTTGCTTGGACTTTTTGGCGTTGCGCTTGGTCACGGTAGGGGCTGCCTGGACGGGCGGAGGCAATACGATGGCAGGCGATGTCCCTTTGCGGTAGAAAATACCATTGACCGGCCCTGTCAGGACATACTGCGCAACCTTGTTGTCGGCGCGAAGACCGCTGCCGCGGACATTGGATTGTCCCTGGGTGATCGTGACAGCGGCGTCGGTTGAGGCGGTTTCCTCATCCGGAAAAGCATCCAGCACCTGGGTGGTCAGTACCGTCCCAGGCTTGTTAAGCCCCGCTCGCCTGATAATTACATCGTCTACCAGTTTGACGTGCGTGGCGCCGCTGTCCAGGTAGGCTTTCTGCGCCGAAACATGGGTTTCTGGCGTTCGATGGTAGGTCAGTTCTGGCTTGAGCACCAAGGTGCTGTCATCATCGGGGAAGTGGCGCATATGGTCGGCATGCAGGGTGTGCTGCAAAAACCCTTCCGGGCCAAAGCGGCGCACGCTGAATTTGTCGATCAGGTAATCAGGGTCATGGCGCGCCTTGCCATCCATGCCGGTCATCGGCGGGCGCGCGGCACGCTCAAGCCAGAAGGTCATGGCGGCGAGCAAGCCCGCCAGCAGGACCGGAAACAGCGAGGTCGCGAAGTTGTCGCGTGCCAGCATGTGATTATTCAGACCAGATAGGGCGCCATGACCCGTTCCCAGTTGCTTTGTGCCCGCAGGATCAGTTCGCAGACTTCGCGGACCGCACCGGCACCGGCGGGGGCTTGGGCGACATAGCAGGCATGCTGACGTACGAGCGCATGACCATCTGGCACGGTAGCCGAAAAGCCGCAGGCTTTGAGCACCGGCAGGTCGATCATGTCGTCGCCCATGTAGCCGGCTGCGCTGAAATCGAGACCGGCATCGGCCAGCAGTCCGGCCATGGCGGTGCGCTTGTCCTCAACGCCTTGCAGCACGAGGTCGATGCCCAGATTGGCGGCACGCTGGGCCACAATCGGCGAATCGCGGCCGGTGATGATGGCCAGCTTGACGCCCGACTTGGCCAGCAGTTTTAGCCCCAGCCCGTCGCGACTGAAGAATGCCTTGCAGAAATCGCCCTCGGGCCCGAAGTAGAGGTGCCCGTCGGTCATCACGCCATCAACATCAAAACCCATCAGGCGAATCCTGGCGGCCTGTTCGAGACAGTTCATCACACCACCTTGGCGCGGAAAAGATCGTGCATATTGAGGGCGCCGGCGAGTGTTCCGTCGGCTTTCATGACCAGCAGCTGATTGATCTTGTGGCGCTCCATCATTTCCACCGCCTCAACAGCCAAGCGCTCCGGCGCAATGCTGTGCGGATGGGCAGTCATCACGGTGCCAACCGCCAACTGACGGAGGTCACCATGCTTTTCGAGAGCGCGGCGGAGGTCGCCATCGGTGAAGATGCCGGCGATATGGCCGGATGATTCCTGTACAACCGCCATGCCCAGACCGCCCTGTGACATGGACACCAGAACGGTGGGTACGAGGTCTGTGGTTTTGGCCATGGCGACCTGATCTGCCGGCTTCATCACATCGCTGACATGGGTGAGCAGCTTGCGACCCAATGCTCCGCCAGGGTGGGAGCGGGCAAAATCCTCGGCGCCAAAGCCGCGCGCATCCAGCAGGGCCACCGCCAGCGCATCACCCAACGCCAGAGCCGCTGTGGTACTGGCCGTGGGGGCAAGGTTAAGCGGACAGGCTTCCTCATCCACCTGCGCATCCAGATGCACATCGGCCTCACGTGCCAGGGATGAACTGGCGTTGCCGGTGATGGCAATCAGTTTGCCACCCTGCCGCTTGACCAGCGGCACGATGGTCAACAACTCGTCATTTTCGCCGGAATTCGACAGGGCAATTAGCACATCGTCGCGCGTGATCATGCCGAGGTCGCCATGCACCGCTTCGGCGGCATGGACGAAATAGGCCGGTGTGCCCGTACTGGCCATCGTGGCGGCGATCTTGCGGGCGATGTGGCCGGACTTGCCAATGCCGCTGACAATCACGCGACCATGGCTGGCCAGAATGATCTCGATGGCGCGGGTGAAATCCCCATTGAGGCGATCCGCTAAAGCGGTAATGGCGCTTGCTTCGATCTGCAAGACGCGTTGCGCAAGCTGAAGCTGTTGTGTGGTAGAGGACATGGCAGCTGATTATAACGGCCGGAAAAAACAAAGCCCGCCGAAGCGGGCTTTGTTTGAGTCAGCCTTAACTTAATATGTCATGCAGACCGTGTAACGTGTGCCATCAACATAACTCGCTGCTGCTGCAGATGCTGTCGGACCGAGGGCTGCTGTAGCCCCCGAAACTTGCGCAATTGCCATCATGCTCCCCTTGTCGGCGTTGCCATCATCCATGGTCAGGTCAAGTTGGCGGGCAAACTTGCCATCAATACCGTCAGAGCATACATAGTAGGATCCGCCGTTCATTGTTGTGATTGGCATAACCCCACTAATGCCGATGCGACCACCATCAGCATTGGTTGGCACGCTAGCAGCAGTCTTGGTGGCATCGGCGAAATCTGTTGGGCCAGACGCAAAATTCCCTCTACGCACATGCTCCCAGAAGAAAACTGACTCACTGGTACCATCAGTTTGAGCTGGATCGGTTGAGTTCCATGCGCCTTGGATAACGCCATTACCATTTCCGTTATGACCTGTCGCCGCTTGTACGTTGGTTACTGCAGAGTTGTCATCGCCGGGTAGTCGCTTGAATTTGTCCTGATAGCCATAAATGAAAATTGGAATATTGCGAAAATCGTTAGCCATATTCTTGACCTTCGCACTATTGATCAACTCCTGCCCCTTCAGCACGCCACCGAGCAGCAATCCGATAATCACCAGCACGATGGCGATTTCGACGAGGGTGAAACCTGATTGTTTTTGCATTACAGTCTCCACTTAAGGCATATATGTGCCATGTTATAAGCAGCATTTGTGCCATTAACTATGGCCGCAGTTTTTGTGTTGAAAATAGAATAAAAACATATAGTTGCATCTGATCCGGAGTTTTTGGTCAAGAAACAGGGCGATTTATCAAACGGTGGTCTGTCAGGGTATCGACGCATTGTCGAAATTTCGACGTCTATATGGTTTGGCTACGGGAGAAACTACAATCCCGCCAGGATGACACAATGATTTCGCTCCCCCTTGATATTGTCCGACGGCGCTGGCTGTTTCTGGCCTTGCTTTCCAGCGTGCACCTGGTGATGCTGGTCGGGCCGGCCACGACGCTGGGGCGTCTGCTTTTCCTCACGCATATCGGGTTGGGCTTGCTGTGGCAGCCATTTGTTCAGCCACGCCGGCGCTTGGGGTTTGGCGGCATTGCCTTGGTGATTCTGGCAGCGACGCTGTTTGCCAGTTATCTCAACTGGGGGCTGCTGGTGCTTTGGCTGATGTTGCTGACTGGCGTGGTGGGTGGCAAGGTGTTTCTCTTCCCGGATCGCTGGGAGCGGCTGTTTTACTTGCTGGCGCTGGGATATCTGGCCACGGCCCTGATGGCGATTGCCCTGCCGGAGTCGGTCAGGCCGTTACTGGGAGGGGTGATTGAGCCCATGGCGGGCGGTTATCTGACCTTCATCGTCATTGTCCTGATGGCGTTCCTTCCCGTCGCGCGCAGCGAGGCCGGTAGCCGGCCGGAAATCGTCGATTACATCTATGGGGTGATGGTCTTCCAGACGATGGGACTGATCGTGCTGGGCAGTCTTGGTTTTTCGATGATTTTCAAGGCGACGTATATCGAGTCTCTGGTGGTCACCCTGCTGCTCGTGGCGGGCACCTTGCTCCTGCTGGGCTTCATCTGGAACCCGCGAGCAGGCTTTGGCGGTTTGGGCGGGGCCGTGGCGCAGCATGTACTGTCGACAGGCATGCCCTTTGAGGAATGGCTCGAATCCTTGGCCAATCTATCGCAAGGCGAGGAACGCCCGGCCCGTTTTCTGGCGCAGGCCTGTGGATTGCTGACGCGACATCTGCATGCGGTGGTGGGTGTTCGTTGGCAGACCGAGGACGAGCAGGGGGCCTATGGTGAGCAGAATGGTCATCTGATCTATTTCAATAATGGCCCAACGCGCCTGGCCTTGTTTTGCCGCGTGCCCCCCAGCCCGTCTTTACGCTGGCAATACGATCTTGCGGTGCGCTTGCTGATGGATGCCTACGCGGACAAGCAGCGCGCGCAGGAACTCAAACGCCTCTCGTTTGTTGAGGCGGTTTATGAGACGGGGGCGCGGCTGACCCATGACGTCAAGAACCTGCTGCAGTCACTGGATGCGCTTTGTGCTGCGGCAGAAAGGCCGGGCAGCGATTCCTCCAAGCGGTTCAACGAATTGTTGCGGCGGCAGTTGCCGGAAATCTCCGCGCGTTTGCGCCAGACGCTGGCCAAACTGACCAGCCCGCAAGCCGACGAAATGCCCAGCCCGCAAGTGGCGACCGAGTGGTTCGATGCGCTGCAGCGCCGCTATACGGGGATGCCGGTGCATTTTTCTGCACAGGGCATACTACCCGGCCATCAGGTGCCGGATGCGCTGCTGTTTTCAACGGTGGTTGAAAACCTGCTGCAAAACATTGCGGAAAAGCGTCAGATGGCGCCTGATTTACAGGCTGCGGTGGATCTTCGCCTGGAAGGCGAAAGACTGATTGTGGACATTACCGATAACGGGTGCGCGATCCCTGCAGAAATCGCCAGCCGGATATTTCATGAACGTATCGCCTCCGCAAATGGTTTGGGCGTCGGACTGTATCAGTGTGCCCGTCTGGCCGAACGACACGGTTATCGGCTCGAACTGGCCGAGAATCGGGCCGGCGCTGTACGTTTCCGGTTGGCACCGAACTAACCGAACTACTGAACTAAGCTCTCCTGCCGATCAGGCGATACACCGTCATGTCGCCCTTGCCCTTCAGATAAATCGTCTGGGGTTCGTGGAAATCGAAGCGATCGGACAGACGCCGATAGGTGGCCGTATCGCACTGGATCATGCCGGGCACGCCCTCGCTGGTAATGCGGCTGGCGAGATTGACGGTGTCACCCCACAGATCGTAAATAAACTTTTTCTTGCCCACGACACCTGCAACGACGGGCCCGGTGCCGATGCCCATGCGCATTTCGAGGTGGGAAGTATTGACGGCGAAATCATGCCGCAACAGTTTCTGCATTGCCAGGGCCAGATCGGCAATGGCTGCCGAGTAGTCGTCGTTGTCACTGTTGATGCCGCCAGCCACCATATAGGCATCGCCAATCGTCTTGATCTTTTCCAGCCCGTGCTGCTCGGCCATGTCGTCGAAGGCGGAGAAGATGCTGTTGAGCATGCTGAACACTTGGCTGGGCGTCATGTTGGCGGCCACCTGGGTGAAATTGACAATGTCGGCAAACATCACCGTGGCATCGGCAAAACCATCGGCAATCGTGTGCTCGGCATTCTTCAGGCGCAGGGCTACCGGCGCGGGCAGGATGTTGAGCAGCAAACGCTCGGAGCGCTCCTGCTCGTGTTCCAGTGCATGGTGAGCGTCTTCGAAACGGGCCTGCGCCTTGTGCTTTTCGGCGATCGAGAAGCGCAGCAGCAGGTAAATCATGGTCGAGACGAAAAGGAAATTCAGCGCGAAGAAGACGATGCTGGTACGCAAGGGAATCTGTACCGCCGGCTTCAGGGCTGCGTCAGCCAGCAGATAATCGAAAACGCCGGAGAGTGCGATCAGGAAGGCCCAGGCAAAGAACCAGGCTAGTGATTCGCGTACACCAAAGAACAGGATTGCCCCGACTGGCGCCAGCAAACCCCAGAGCACGATGCCGCTGGCGTCGAGGAAATTACCGACACCCCATTGCATGGCAAAGGGCGCGAACAGGAACAGCGACAATTGCGCGACGCGGAACAGGTTGAAGTTGCGCGTCTGGATGTAGATCAGCACATTGGCGGTTAACGCCAGTAAGAACAGGTATGGGAAGTTAACCGGAAACTGTGGCCCCAGGAACCAGTAGATCGTCAGCCACACCATCGACGCGGCGCTGACCAGACCGGTGGCAAACATCAGGAGCTGCTTGTTGAGCTGTGTCTCTTCGCTGTCGCCCGGCTCAATACCGGCATTGCGCAGACGCTGGATAAAGCTGGCTTGGGATGACGGAGGGGCGGGGGAATCCATAGCGCGCAGTTTCGCAGGAAGCAGGTTGCCTGGTCAAGGCGCTACAACAGGTGCCGTTTTGCCAGCGCCGACATTTCGATTAGTTGTCAAAAAACAACAACCATGCACTGGTTTGTTGTACGAAAGTCATTCTCGGCTGGACTTGGACGGTGTGGCTGGCAGAATGCACACATCTCCAAGCAATTGGAGGGAGCCGGGAACAGTGACCAACCACGTGGAGTCATTGAACCCAAACACCCTAAGCAAACCCTTATCAAGGAGTTTTAAATGCAAAAGAAAATCATCGCTCTGGCAGTTGCTGGCCTGATGTCTGGCGCCGCTTTCGCCCAGTCGAACGTCACCATTTACGGCGTTGCTGACGCTTTCTTCGGTCAGGACAAGGCATCTACCGCTGCTGGCGCCACCACCCCGATCAAGCGTACTGTTGTGGATGACGGCGTTCTGGCTGGTTCGCGTATCGGCTTCAAGGGCACGGAAGATCTGGGCGGTGGCCTGAAGGCGCTGTTCGTGATGGAGTTTGGTGTTAACAGCGAAGAAGCTGCTGGCCTCCAAAGCAACGCTCGCCAGCAAATGGTTGGTCTGACCGGTGGTTTTGGTACCTTTGTTGCTGGCCGCTTGTACTCGCCCGGCTATAACATCGCCAACAAGTTCAACACCGGTGTTGGTGGTCAGCGCCTGAGCGCCCTGGCTGCGCTGCAAGACGAAGTGGGTGCCACGATCAACATGGGCGCAACTGGCCGCCTGAACAACGGCATGGCCTATGTTTCGCCGAGCATGTCGGGTCTGGTTGCTACCGTTGCCTACACGACCATGGCTGAAAACACTCGCGGTGAAAGCGACCGCGTTTGGGGTCTGGGCTTGGACTATGACAATGGCCCGATCTCCGCTGGCTTTGCTCACCATAACATCGTTACCAACACTGCTGCTGTTGCCGCCAACACGACTTTGACTTTGAGCACCGCTGCTACCCTGACTGGCAGTACGCTGGTGAGCACTGTTTCTGGTACGCCTGGCCTGAATGTTTTTGGCAACAACGCTGCTGCAGCCTTTGATACCAAGATTAAGGAAAACATCGTCGCTGGTTCGTATGACTTCGGTGTTGCCAAGGCTGTCATGACCTATCAAAACCAGAAGACAACGGCTGCTGGTGTTGAGTCCGCCAAGAACAACATCTGGAACATGGGCGCTATCGTTCCCGTGGGTGGTGCTGGTTCTTTCCGTATCAACTATGCTCGCCTGAACGACAAGATGGTTGCCAACAACGATGCCAAGTCGTGGTCCACGGGTTATATCCACTCCCTGTCCAAGCGCACCAGCGTCTACGGTGGTTACAGCCAAACCAAGAGCAAGAACGCTGCGATGGCTGCAGTTGCTGGTGGTCTGGCTCCGACCAACAACGACGGCAAGTCCCGCACCTATGGTGTTGGTCTGAACCACTCCTTCTAATTCATGCGCAGCCGCAAGGCTGCTGTGTGATGCAGAACAAAACAGCCGCCCTTGGGCGGCTGTTTTTTTGTGAGTAATGGGGTTGTTTCCATAAAGGAGATTGGACATGTCAAGTCAGGGCTGGAGTGCTGATACCTATCTTGAAGGTGCGCCGGATAAGAAAAAAAGATCAGGTTCGATCTTGATGCGCCTCGTCGTGGCGGCCGGGCTGGCGCTGGCGCTGGTCTTTCATGGGGGCAATGGACAGTATTTTCCTTTGGAATATAAATGGCTCGGACTGGCCCTGATGGCGGGGGGCATGTTGATCGCTGCCGGGGTTCACTTGTGGCGCAGCCAGGGCTTTAAATCTGATGTTGTCGACTATGGCGCCTTGCTCTTTTTTGCTTGGGCCGTGGCGAGTTGGTTCTGGTCTGCAGATCCCATTGGGGGCGTGGACACGCTCATGAAGTTGTTATTGTTGTTCATTGTGTTTGTTATTCTGCGCCGTTACAACGATGTGATATTGGATCGGGTCATCATCGGTACGGTTGCTGGGTCAGCCATGCTTTCAATGCTGATCGAGCGCGGTGGTATCGCTGCTTTTGGGGGTTACTTCAACCAGAACTACCAGACTGAAATGCTATTGGCGACCCTGCCGTTCATGCTCTACTTTCACCGGATTTTCGGGCGCCCCGGCCTGAAATGGTTGAGCTGGGGGCTTGGCGGTTTGACAGTGGTTTATTTGCTCTTGTTGAATCAGTCCAAGATTGAGTTTGTTGTTATACCGGCGATGCTCTCTTCGGCCCTCTTGGTCATGGCATGGCGGAAATCCTGGGCCATCTCGGTGACGGTTGGCGTAGCCGCCGTGATTTTGTTCTTCGCGCTAGGCTGGCTAGGCTGGGAAAGTGGTTTTGCGGGGCTGACCGGCGCGGTTAAGACCTCCTTGCTGCCGCGGGTTGAAATTACGACCAATACCTTGTTGCTTTGGTTGGAGCGTCCCTTACTGGGGATTGGGGTGGGCAGTTTTACTGCGGTGTATCCGCTATTTCAGACGGCCCACCGCGATTTACTACCCTTCGATACTGGCCAAGGTATGCTTACTGGTCAAAATATTATTCTTGCGCAGGCGCATAACGACTGGGCACAACTGCTCGCGGTTTTCGGTTTGGTCGGACTCCTGATATTGCTGCTGACATTCTTTATTGCCTGGCGTCGGGGAATGATCGTGTTGCGTGATCAGCCCATAGTCCAAGCCGGTGGCTTGTTGGTCGTCGGGATTTGCGCCAATGCGCTGATTGACTTTCCTTTGCAAAACGCGGCCACCGCGCTGTTGGCGGCGATTGGGTTTGCTTGGCTGCTTCGTGTTGAGTCCGCAGTGCAGGAAGGGGCTGGTGGCCTTAGGGCCTCGGTGCCGATGCGCCTTGTGGCCATTTTGGTTGCGCTGTTGGCAGCTTTACCGTTGTTCTGGGGTGAGCGGTTGGCCCTGGCACACGTAACGTTTACTCAGGGGGTGCAGAACCATTATGTTCGGGCGGAGCAGGCTTACCGTCTCTATCGGCAGGCTGAAAGTTTGTATCCCCCCTTCATACAGTTCCGGGCGCAGATCTATATGGCACTGCAGGTCTGGGAGGAGGTGGCCAAAGCGCGGCAACCAGAATCAGAGCATGATCGGGCCTTTGCCATCAGCCTTTCGACAGGGCCGCAAACGGTCGTGCTGATGCCCAGATTGGCCCATCTATACAATACCGGTCAATATACCGGCGAGGAGGTTGAGCGCTGGCGCAAGTTGGTGACCAAGAATGCACCTGATGTGCCGCAGGTTTGGCTTCAGGAGTCGCTATTTGAGTTGCGCAATGGCAACCCGGAGGGGGTTGTTGCGGCACTTGCCAGATTCGAGAGGTTGGAGGCGAACCCCAATACGTATACTGTGTCCTTGGTGCAAAACATTCGCCAAGAGGCGGCAGCGTTAAGAAAGCCTTAGGGTAGCCGTCCCGCCGAAACCATGCGGTTAATGAGGATGCTGGGGGGCAGCCAGGTCGCGATGTCATCGAAACCGGCTGTTGGGGTGTGATGAACGAAGTCCGTGTCGCCATTGGTGTTTTGGAGCTCGGCGTCGTCGGCGGGTGTGGCCGCCCCGTTTTTGCCTAGCGAAATAGTGATGGCGGGAACGTCGCTGGCAAGAACGTTACTAGTGGGCGACGTCGTGCAGGGGCTGCTATCGCAGATACGCAGGTCGCCAGTGGAAAGCAGCGTGAAGCCGGTGGCGCTGTTCGAGAACGCGCTGGTAACGCGGTAGCGTAGCGCGTTGCCCCAAGCATCGTAGCGGCCGACGCCGAGCGTGGCCCAAGGGAGGGTGCCTTCAGCACTGGTACACGTGTCACCTGTGCGGTTTTCGCTACCGTCGCTGTCGGTATCCGGGCAGGGCAGGTAGGGCTTGCCATCACTGGCGGCTTTGCTGGCGGCAAAGCCATAGAGTGCATCGGTAACGTCGGAAAGGGCTTTTTGCGTTTCGCTGACGTTACGGATGTCTTGCTGGGCGGACATCGGCAGGATCATGCCGCCGATCAGCAGGGCGACGATGGCGAGTACAACCGCCATTTCGGTAAGCGTGAAGCCGCGCTGGACAAATGTCGGCGGTGGCGGGACGGCTATTGAAGGGGCAGTCAGTCGATCCATGTCGTGAAGGCGTTGCTGATCGTGAAGCTTTGGTCTATGACGGAGGTGCGCTGGCCGATGGTGTAGCCGAGACGTACGTTGCGGAAAGGATACGGGATTTTCGGGGTGGTACGCAGGTGCGCGGTGAAGGTCGGCGAGAGTAGGCTCATCGGGCGCGTGGTGTTTTTCAGGGCAGCGATGCGCGTGGCATCGGTGAGACTATCCTGCAGGATCCACGCTTCAAGGGTGTAGCTGGGCGAGCCGTCGATGGATGACCACACGGTGGCACCGGTTTGGCGGAAAGCGCGACCGCTGTCAGTGCCTTCCAGTATCTGCATCAGCCCGGCGGTGGGCCAAGTAAGAGGCGTCATTGCGCTCGCTGCACCAGTCCAGGTGTAGAGACCGTTCTCGCTGGCGGTTGTTTGTGCCTTGACCAGCACACGATCACCATTGACTAGTGTCACACTGTCAATCGCCGCGCCGGGACTTGCGAGATTGAGGCTGGATTGTGTGGCGACTCGCGCGGACTGGCGCGACCAGTTGCTGCCGTCGTAATGCCACCAGCCGGAAGCATCGCTACCCTGTTGGACTTGGATAACGGTGTTGGTGTTAGCGGCAATGAGTGTCAGTGTGGCCGCGGCACTTTGCCAAGTGTAGATGCCATTCTCGGCGGTATTGGTCTGTGCCTTGACGAGAATGCGGTCAGCACTTCTCATCAGGATGTTGTCGATGTGCGTGCCGACAGCGGCGCTCAGGTTAATGTTGGATTGCGTTGCCACTTTGACACGCAGATCGTGCCAACTGATGGACGAAGTGCCTATAGTTGGGCTGGCGGTGGTTTGATGCCACAGAGAACGGGCATGGGTGGTGCCCTGGCTGATTTCAACGATGCCGCCGTTGAGTTCCGCAGCGCTATCAAAATCGCTAGCGCGGGCCATGGCACTGGCGCTGCCATTCCAGATGTAGACGCCATTTTCCTTTGAGTCTGTTTGGTTTTTGACCAATACGCGGTCGCCGCTGGCGAGATAGGCACCGTCGATAGCGGTTATTGCTGGATTGGTGAGCGTGAGGGCGGTGGTTGTGGCGACTCTTACTTTTGACAGGCTGGCATCCGAGGGCAGGCGGGTGAGTTCGACGCGGACGTGGATGTCCTTGTTGGTCGGGACGGCACTGCGGCTGGGGTCGAGCTTGTAGATGCCTTGCGGGGTATCCGGCGGTACATCCAGCGGGGGATTGGGTGCGCCGGGGTTGGCGGGTGGTACGGGATAGCCGGTGCGACTCAGCGTGTAGGGCGCCAGCGGATGACCATGGACATTGTCATCCTGCTCGGGTGCCAGCGATCCGATGGTGCTGTCCCCACCCCAATACACGAAGCCGACATGGCCGCCCCGATATTGGGATGATGTTGTGGACGGGTCGTTACGCCCGTTTCGCAGCGTATCGCTGGCGGTTTCGTCAAAGTAGAACGTCAGGTCGGTCGGGTGCTGATTGCGACTGCTGCGCGTGTCAATCTCGAAACCGATCTTGGGCTGGACAATGAAGGCACTTTCACCGTTTTTGCCGGAATAGCCCATGTGCTGTGAGGCGGCACCACAGGCCGTAATGTCATTGTTGTCACCATCGACGATGGCGAAGGTAACGCCTTCGGCGGGGGCGCTGGAAAAACCGGCATCGTTGATGCGGAACAGGAAGTAGCTGCGCAGCCCACCGCCCATGGCATGGGTTTCCGGTTTCCAGGCGCAAGCGTAGAGGTAGCCGGCCACAGCCGAGTCCAACGCGGTGCTGATGGTTTGGCCCAGCGTGAGCGTTTGTGTGGCAGGTGAATAGCTGGCAAGCGATCCGATGCCGGTCGCCGCCAGTGCTGACGAAGAAGAAGTGGCGGTCGCGAAGTTCGGCGTATTGGGGATGCAGCGCACGATGTCCTGTGCGACGGATTGTGTGGTGGAAACGCGCTCGAAGATTTCCGGGCCGGAGAAAACGGTGCCGGTGCCGCTTCGAAGGTTGGTGAGGTTAATGTCTTCAAGGTAGTTGGCATAAGCGATGGGATACAGCGCCGTGTTTTTTTCCGCATCGATGCTGCGATTCTGGCCGCTGCCGCGCTGGCTGGCGAATAACAGCGCGCCATTGCAGGGCGTGCCGTTGGCGACCACACCAGCGTTTGGCGCGACGAAGGTCATTTCGCCGTAATGCGCGTAGTAGTTTTGTGGATCGACCGTGTCGGCATAGCAGGTGCTGGGATAGGCGCTGATCTTGTTGTAGGCCGGCAGTGAGCCGGCTCCATAGTATTCATCGCGCAGACAGCTGACCATGCGGTCAAGCATCGAATTGATATCCTGACGGAAGTAGGCGTTGCGGCGTACCTGTTCGAAAATGTCGGCGGGCGTGGCAGCTGTTCCGGTATCGTTGGCGCTCAGGGTGCACGCCGTGTTGCTGGCGGAGCAGCTGCGCCGGTAGGCACCGCTTTCCTGATAGAGCTTGCCTTGGGTGGACAGGGCAAGCTGGCTTGTGGCTGTGTCGTTGGAAACATTGCCGGTGAAGTAGGTGCTTGAGGAGGTCTCGATGAGCAGGTTGGGATCGAGGTAGTTGGCAGGGTTGTAGTTGCCACCGCAGAAGTTGACGTTATTGCCATCGGTCGCGTCGCGATCCTGTCCGGACAAAACTGGCCCTGGTGAGAGGATGATGACGGTCGGGCGCTCGTGGGCGGTGGCCAACACACTGCGCAATCTCGCGGAACTCCCCCCGTCTACCGTGACGATGTCGATCTGGCCCAGCGTATCCCAGTTCATGGGGGATGCCTTGTCGACGCGCTGATGACTGCCGGAGACGATGTACCACAGGCATTCCTCATGGCCATCCCGCACGGGGCCGGCGCCGAAAAGTTGCCAGGGAAAACGGCCGACAATGGTTTTGTTGAGCGCGCTACCGGAGAGGTTGGCATCGCAGCCCTCCAGTGTGCAGCTGACATTGGTGTTGGCTGTTGTGCCCAGATCGGGCAGCGGCAGGTAGCCGTAGGCGTAATGCGTGCTGGGATCAATCTGATATTGCCGGTCGCGGAAGGTTTGCGTGTACCAGTACAGTGCCTGTTTAGCCAAGGCCAGTGCCTGCTGGGTTTTTTGCATGCGCCGAGCCTCGACAGCCTCGGGGGTCAGGTTGTTGACGGCAAAAGTCAGCGATGCCGTGACGACGAGTACCAGGAAAATCAGCAGCGCCGCACCGCGCTGACGGGTAGGGAGGTGCCGTCCCGCCATCGCCGACATTTACCGGCCGGGGCGGATCCGGATTTCGCCGCCGGCCAGACCGCCGCTGGTTTCCCGTGTCGCCCGATCAAGGGTGACGCCGACTTTGAGATCGGCAGGCGCTTCGTTACCGGTGGTCAACGAAGCCTGACCTGGGTTCTTGTGTGAGGTGCTGGTGATGACGCCGGTTTCGCGGGTGTCCTGGTTGTTGACCCAGACGGTGGATTTTCCCGAGGAGCGCACGACGATGCCATCGAGACGAATCGTGCCGGCTTCGAGGCTGCGGGCTTCCTGAATGTTGAATTGGCGCTGACGCTCAAGTTGGGCGCGGGTTTCCGGCGCAAGGAACAGCCGTCCCAATGGGGTCGGGTTTGTTTGTGCTTGAACCTGGCCAGCGAGTAGCGAGGGGAGGAGGGCCATGAGGGCGACTTGCATGCGATTCATCGCTTTTCCTGGAGTTTGATCCAGTCGATATCGCAGACTGCCTTGAGATTGGCGCTTCCTTGCGTACCCGGGGCAAGGCGGTCAATCTGACAGCGTCTGACGCCGATCAATGCGTGAATCTGGGATGACAGATCGGATAGCAGGCCGAGCAGGTCTTCTTCATGGAGCATGGGGAGATCCAGCTTCATGGTGCTGACAAGGAAATCGTAGCCGCCCGAGGTGACTTGCTTGGGATCAAGCGGACGCTGCGGGGCGATTTCATAATTGAGGCCGAGCAGTCGGCGCGATTCCTTGATGGCTTTGAGTGTTTCGACCCACTGTAGGCGCTGTTCCGGCTGGGTGAGGCCGCGCTGGACGATTTCCTGGTAGCGGACAATTTTCTCGCGGATATCGCGCTCGTCTTCATTGACCCGCGCAAGGCGGGCCTTCGTTTCACTCTGGCGCGTCAGCGCCAGCTTGTGCTGCTGGGCAGTTTGCTGGGCCTGCTGGAATGTCCAGCCAATGGCGGCAGCCGTGATCAGAATGGCGCCGACCAGCAAGCCAAGTGAGAGGCCCAGAGCGCGAATGTTGATCGTGGTAGCGGGGGCTGGCGTGTTCATTGGCGGCTACAGTTTGCGGATCAGGCGGAAGGCGAAGCGCGGTGCCTCGGGGGTGCCACGCGCCTGGTCGCTTTTGAGTGTCGTGGTGGATTGTGCGTCGACCGGCATTTGCAGGATGGCAATCACGGTGTCGGGTGCCTGGGCCAGGTCCTTGAAGAACATATTGACACGGTCGATTTGGGCCATTTGCATGCTGGCCATGCTAACCGGCAAATGTGCATTGACGCTAAGTTGTGCAAAAGGCCCTGGCCCCAAGGAAGCCGATGACGTGCTGCCCGGGAATTGGGTGCCAACCGTAGCGGCTTCCAACTTTTCAATGACCTGCCATTCGACTTTGTCGAGGCTGATATCGGGGAAACGATCCAGCGACTGGCTAAGCTGCATCAGCGTTGGCCCCAACCCCTGCGCACGCTTGCTTTCTGCCTCGAAGCGGGTGACCAGGGCGCGCAGATTGTCTGTCGTCAGGGATATCTTTGGCAGGGCCTGCAGGGTGGCGTCATAGCGCTGCTGATCCAGCCGGGTCTGCTGTTCGATCTGCTGAATTTCCGCCTGAACATTGAGTATTTCGAGAAGCTGCTTGGCGCTGAACAGGAACCCACTGGCCAGAATGATTGCGCTGGCGATTTTGAGTGCAAAACGGGTTTGCCAGAGGCGGAAGAAGCGGCGCTGCGTCGGCAAGGCAAACTGTTCGGCAGGCGCTTTTTTGGCCAGCAGATGGCAAAAGAGCATGCCGGCATGCAGTTTTCCGTCGCTTTTTCGCAAGCCGAGGCGGGTGCTTTCCTGCAGCAGGTCGACGATGTCGAAGCGCAGGGCGTTTGTGTCCAGGCACCGCTCGCGCAGGGCACTGATCTGCTCTGGGTGGGCGAGAACACGCACGGCCAGCGGCTTGTTGCGGTCGACGAGGCGTTGGCCGGACAGGTACTGGTGCATCTTGCCGGCTTCGATGGCAGCGGCAATGGCGGTTTCCTGCGCGTTGCCAGTGGCCAATGGCGTTTGACGCGAAAGCCGTAACTGGCGGTGGCCGAAAAAGATTTGTCGCAGGCCGGCCGGCGTGGGAACGATCAGCAGTTGCTGATCACTGGCCTCATTCGGTAACAACTGAACGGCCAGTTGCGGCAGGGAGTAGATGCCACTGAGTGCAACCTTGGCGTCTTCGAGACGCTGCAACCAGGGTTCGAAGGTTTGCGGCTGGGTCAGCGCCATCAGGAGCAGACGTTCGTCGCGCCGACCTTCCTTCAGGCGACCTTCGGCGTGTGCGAGAGAGAACGGGGTGCCGTAATAGTGCTGACCAAGCTTGCGCTTGATGATAGCGGCGCGATCCTTGCCGGTGCTGTAGGGAACATCCTCAAGCTGGAAGCCCTCCTCGGCGATGTCGGCGAGGATGGTATACAACCACTGGCCGTGACTGCGCAGGTGACTGGCAAACCGCTCGTAACCGGCTTCGTCGGCCGGGAAGTGCTCACCGTTGCGCACGGATTTGCCATCCGCCTGGAATACCGTGAGGCCGGTGGGATCGAGCAGAAGGATGCAGCGTGTGGGCATGTGCCGATTCAGATCTTGAGTTTGCTGATGGTGTCGTAGATCGGGCCGAGGACCGACAACATGACCCAGCCCATGATAACGCCGACAATCACCGTCATGGCGGGTTCGATCATCGTTTGCACCCTGGCAATCGACTCACGGACATCCCGATTGTAAAAGTAACTGACATTGCTCAGGGCGGTATCCAGCGAGCCGGTGTTTTCGCCGACCCGCAGCATGCGAATGACCAAGGGCGGGAACAGTCCCACATTCTGAAAGGCGACGGTGATGTTCTGGCCGTCGTTGATCATCTGCTCCACTTGTTCAAGTCCCTCGCGGATGACGGTGTTGCCGACGATGGCTTGTGTGGTGCGAATCGAGTCGATGACCGAAATGCCCGAGGCGTACATCATCGCGAAGACGCCGGCAAAGCGCGACAGGATGATTTTTTTGAGGATTTCGCCAATGTAGGGAAACGCCAGCTTTGCCGCATCGTAGCGACGTTGTGCCCGTGGGTTGGTGCGTACCGCCACCGTAGCGGCGATGACCAGAAGGATGGGCAGGCCCAAGGCGATATACCAGTAGTTCACGAAGAAATTCGAGGTGGCGATCAGCGCCTTGGTGTGGAGCGGCAATTCCTGCCCCATGTTTTTCATGAAGCTCACCATCTTCGGGACGAGGTAGATCATCATGAACAGCGTGACGAGAATAATGACCCCGCCGAGAAAGGACGGGTACATGATCAACTTTTTGGTTTGCGCTGCCAGTTCGTCTTCCCATTTGAGGGTTTCGGTGAGGCTGTGCAGCACAACGGTGAGATTGCCGCTTTCCTCACCGGCCTTGACCAGACTGACGAACACGTTGTCGAACACTTTGGCATGTCCGGCCAATGCTTGAGAGAGTGTTTTGCCGCCTTCGACACTCTCGATCAGGTCGGCGATGACCTCGCGAAAACGTGGGTTTTCCAGGCTATCGCGCAGGTCGGTGAGGCTTTCGATCAGGGGTACGCCGGCGCGGGAAAGCTGTTCGAGATGGAAGCAGAAGGCGATGAGTTCACGCCGCGTGATCTTCATCCCGCCAAAGCCACCCTGCTTGACCGGATCGCCGCTGATGAGGTCGAGCTCCATGCGCTTCAGGCGCATTTCAAGGTCAACGGAATTAATGGCATCCATTCGGCCGAAGATCAGCCGGCCATTCGCATCCATCGCTTTATAGGCGTAGAGAGACACTTACATCCGCTCGGTCAGGTCAACTACGCGCGCCACTTCATCAAGGGAGGTGAGGCCTTCCAGCACTCGGCGCAGACCATCTTCGGCCAGTGAGCGAAAGCCCTTTTCGCTGGCGGCACGGCGAATCTCACGGATCGTGGCACGGCGGACGACCAGATCGTCAAGATCGCCATCCATGCGCAGGATTTCCATGATCGCCACGCGACCACGATAGCCTTGGTAGTCGCACTGCGGGCAGCCCGAAGGACGATAGAGAATCGGCGTTTGCCGGAAACGTTCGGCCCCTAACAGTTGCAACTCCTCCTTGCCGGCCGGATAGGGTTTGCGACAGTGTGCGCACAGTTTGCGCACCAGTCGTTGGGCAACGACACCAATGATGTTGCCGGCCATGATGTCGGGCAGTACACCGATGTCGAGCAGGCGCGGAATGGCGCCGAGCGCCGAGTTGGTGTGCAGGGTGGAGAAGACCTGATGGCCGGTCATGGCGGCGCGAAAGGCCATTTCGGCGGTATCGGCATCGCGGATTTCGCCCACCAGGATGATGTCCGGATCCTGGCGCATCATCGAACGGATGCCGTTGGCGAAGTCGAGCTTGGCGGTTTCGGCCACCGAGGTCTGGCGGATCATTGCCATCGGGTATTCGACCGGGTCTTCCAGGGTCATGATATTCACGCCCTCTTCGTTGATGTGATTCAACATTGAGTAGAGCGTGGTGGTTTTACCGCTACCGGTCGGGCCGGTCACCAGAATGATGCCTTCGGGGCGCGCCATCATGCGGCGCAACTGTTCCTGCTGGGCGTCGTCGAGGCCGATCCGGTCGAGCGGCACGATGCCTTTCTGGCGATCGAGAATCCGCAGGACAAGGTTTTCGCCATGGATGGTGGGCTGGGCGGCGCAGCGGAAGTCGACCGAACGGCCGGTGATGGTCATTGAAATGCGACCATCCTGCGGCGCCCGCGTTTCGGCAATGTTCATGCCGCTCATGACCTTGAGGCGCACGGCCATGGCCGACCAGTAGGATTTGTGCAGCGCGCGGATCTGGCGCAGGATGCCATCGATCCGATAGCGGATGCGCAGGAAACTGGCTTCCGGCTCGAAGTGAATGTCGGAGGCGTCGCGCTTCACCGCATCGGAAAGCAGCGCGTCAATGAGGCGGACGACCGGTTGGCTGTATTCGTCGGAGGACGTGGATAGGCTGTGAAAATCGATTTCGCCGGTTTCGATCTCGTGCAAGATGCCGTCGATCGATAGTTCGTGGCCATAGTGCTGATCGATGCCCCGGGCAATCTCGGACTCGCCGGCGAGGACGGTGTCGATGAGCAGGTCCGGCGAGATGAGGGCGCGCAGACGATCCAGGGCGACGATATCGTTGGGATCGGCCAGCGCGATGGTCATGCGCTTCTGATCGGCTTTGTAGTCAAGCGGCAGCAAGCGATGGCGCTTGGCGATTTCGTGCGGAACCAGACTTAAAGCAACCGGGTCGACGGTGGCGCGCGAAAGGTCAATGGACTTTTGGCCGAGCGATTCGCCCAGCGCATCGCGCAGTGTGGCCTCCGAGACAAAGCCGAGACTGACCAGCAGCTTGCCGACCGGCTGGTTCGACTTCATCTGCTCAAGGAGCGCAATGCGCAACTGATCCTCGCTGATGATGCCCTGGGCGATCAGTACCTGACCGATGGGCTGGCGATTGACGTTGGTGTTCATCTGGTTCGGTGAGGCTGTATCAGGGTGTCACAGCCGCTTGCAGCTGACTTAGCCTGTTGAGGACTTCGGCCCGGTCAAAACCAGCCGGCTGGCCGGGTTGTCGCTCGGACACAGCAAGTGCTTCGTTGTAATAGCGGGCGGCCAATCTGGCTTGGTGAAGCTGATCAAGACTGACGGCGAGGTTGAAGACATAGCCGGCATTGGCAGGCTCGGTTGTGTAGGCTTTAAAGTAGGCCTGTTGCGCTTCTGCCCAGCGTTGTTGGCGGGCAAACTGGTTGCCCAGTGCGAAATTGAGATAGGCAGAATCGGGTTGCTCGGCCAGCAAGGTTTTCAGGCGGCTCTCTGCCTGAATCATGTCGGTCGGCATTTTGAGCGCCATCAGGCCTGTCAGGGCAATGGCGTCCTTCGGGTCGACCTCCAGCGCGCGCTGGTAATAGTTGACCGCCTCACCCCATTGCTGGTGTTGCTGCGCCACAACGGCCAGACCACGCAGGGCATCGAGGTTGCGCGAATCCTTGGCCAGCACTTTTTGCCATGCTTGCCGGGCTAGTTCGCTTTCGCCTCTGTTGTAAGCCCCGTGCGCCTGAATGAGCAATGGGTCGGTTTTTTCGGCGGTGGTGGTCTTGCGTACGGGCGATTCCGGCTGGGGAGCCGCCGGCGCCGTGGGCGGAGGCTTGATTTCGCGTTTGGGCGGGACTGGGATGTCCTCTTCCTCATCGTTCTGCTGGCTGACGGCAGTCGGACTGGAAAACGTCGGCGCTGGCGGGACGGCAACTTGTGCAAGCTGCGCGGGGGGGGCTGCAGGCGTAATGCTGGGTGCAGTGACGGGAGGCGGGCTCTTGGTCGCCACCATCATGCTGCCCTTGGGCTGCAATTGCCACCAGAAATACGCGCCGATACTGATCGCCGCTACCAGACTGATCAATCCGATGGCAATGGCAAAGTTCCGGTTGTTGCGCGGCTGCTGCTTGGCTTCAAATACATTGCGTGCACTGTCGCGGGCAACATCGACCTTGGGTTGTGTCGGAGGCGGTGGAGAGGGCTCACACAAGAGTGGTTGAGCGGCAACCACAGGAGGACGTCGTGCCGGCTTGCTCTGTGCTGCGTGGGCCAGAAACTGTTCGTCGAGGGCTTCGAGGCTGGTCGGTAGTTCGGGCAGGATCGAGTGATAGTCTGCGGCAGCATGGGGGGGGGCGGACTCGGGTAGCGGCTGCCCTTCATGCCTGGAGAGCGGTTCAAGCGACAGATCGCTTTGCGAATTAACGGGTGCGCCAGTTCCTGCTTCACCCGCTATCGAACCCTGTGCCGACAGTTTTTGTTTTTGCTGCTCCGCCTTGCGGAGCGCGTCCATCAGCAGGCTCACTGTGGCCGGCCCCCAAAATCAAATCGCTGTTGTTGCGGCCCAGGGTTGTTGGCGAAGAAGTCCTTGTTGGGCATGAATCGGACGTGGTCGCGGTAGTCACCCGCCATGCTGGGATCACGAATGACGGTTGGTTTGAGAAGAATCACCAATTCGGTTTTCTTCACGACATCCTTGCGCGCAGTAAAAAAGGCACCGATTCCTGCAAGGCTAGAGAGCCCAGGGACCGCATCTGTGTCATTGGTGAGCGTATCCGACATCAGGCCACCCATGACGGCAATTTCCCCGTCAGTGAGCCGCAACATTGACTCCATTTCACGAGTCTCGATTTCCGGCACACGGTTCTCTATGGTGATGTTGGGATTAGGATCCAGCCTGCCAAGACCTTTCAAACGAGAGATTGTTGGACGCACATTCAGCAGTACAGTGCTGTCCTCGCTGATTTGCGGCGTAACGCTCATAACTAAACCAACAGCAACAGAGTTTGGTGTCGTGGTTACGGTAGTTTGCCCGGTGCCGGTGGCCGAAGTGGTCGTATCAGCTTTGACTGTGAAATAGATGACGTTATCCACCACCTTTAGCATGGCGGTCTGATTATTCAGGACGCTCAACTTAGGGCTGGATAGAACCTTGAGATTGCCAAAAGTTTCCAAAAGTTTGAGAGTCGCTGAGAATGTGCTGCCACCTGTAGTTTTTTGCTTGGCGCCAATGGTAAGAATGCCTGCTCCCGTCACAGTGGTGGCTGCCTGCACAAGACTGAGCCCTGTGTTTGCGGCTGCAAATCCTGCAGCAACCCTACTCCAGTCGATACCCTGTTGATAGTTGCTGGTCAGACTTATTTCGGCGATTGTCGCTTCGATCATGACTAGGCGACGACTGCTGGCGAGAACTTGACTTAGGTACTCCTGTACTTTCTCGTGCTGGCGTGACGTTGCACGTACGACAATGACGCCAGCCTCCGGGTTGGCGATGACAGATGCTGCCTCACGGAAGGTGACGCGACGAGTGACCGTGGTGTTGTTTTGCTGGAGGGTTGCAGGATTCGGGCTTGCCGCGAGGTTGGTGGGTGATGCACCGCGCCCCGTGGCCGGTGGCGCACCAGTGCCAGTAGTTGCCTGCTCGTCTTGCCGCTCAACGACGGTTTCACTTGAGCCTGAGGGAAGAATCTTGTCGGTTTCACGCAGGATGTCTTTGATGTTGCGTTCGACGGACCCCCAGAAATTGTTGGTTGCCTTGCTAGTAACTGAGGTAGAGGAATTGTTGCCTCCCCCCGTGTTGCTTGGACTTGCACCGGTTGTGGCCCCGGCGCTTGTCGAGGCGATTTGGGTGCTGATGGCAACTGTGCCTGAGACGTCACGCGACATGTTGACGTAATCCACCTTGTATGTCCGTAGGAAGGGCGTATCCGGCATGACGGCAAGATTCGGGCCGTCCAGTTCCCAGCGTAAGTCGACCTGCTTGGAAATCCGGGTCAGCAACTGCTGCAGGGTTTGGTCGATGGCATTTAAAGTGACAATCCCTTCAATGCCCGGATGGATATCGACATTGAGTTTGGCGTCGCGCGCCAGGGCAAACAGCAACTCCTGCACTTTGACGTTATTGACGACGACGCTATACGTTTCCGTCTTTGGGGTGGGTTTGGGGGCCGGGAGGCTGAGTACCTGTTGTACCGGAGCTGGAATCGATGCCGTCCCGCCAGCGCCGATTTTTTCCGCACGCAGATGGCCTTCTCCCGGGGGTTGTATGGGCGCATTGCTGCAGGCGGTGGCGAGCCAAGTAAGCACCGGGAGAAATATCAGTTTTTTCATTTCCGGTCGGCGAACGGGGAGGTTGACGTTGGCATTCATCGTACCATGTGAAGTTTGTTTTACAACTTTTTGATATGTATCAGTTTACGGCCGTTCACTCTGTGTTGCGGTTTGGCTTCAGTCGCACTGCTTTTCGGGCATAAGGGCGGGTGTGCTTCAATGCATCTGGAAGCTGGTTGAGCGCATTAACGGCATCTTGGCGGGAATCATAATCCCCATAGATAATGCCGTAGCGGCTCGTCGTCCCGAGGTTGGCGTGATAGGCGCGCAAGCTCTCTTTTGACAGCCCGGCATGCTGCACTTTGAGGAGGTATTTTTCGACCAGATCCGGGCGTTGCGTATCGGTGGTCGTATAGAGTTGAATGAACCAGCGGTGGCCGGCCGTCTGGTCAATCCAGACTTTGCCTGCCGCGAGGGCGTGGTCCAGTTCTGTTGCTGCAAGCGCGGCAATTTCAGCGGCAACTGGCTGGGAAAGTGAAACAGGCGCAGCCGGGAGGGCTTTCGGCAAAGGCTCTACGGGCTTGGTGACGGTCGCAGGTGGAGGGGCCGGTGATGGAGCTGGTGATGGGGCGATGATGGCCTTGGTTTGCGTCGGCGGACTGTTTGGTGCGGAAGGGGATAGGGGGGGCTGTGTGGTTTTGAATAGCGCTTGCCATGTACCAATGACCAGCAACATTAGTGCTGCACCGCCCGCAGCCCAAAGGATGGGGAGAGGGAGGCTTTTCACCATTGAGGTTTGAACGGCCGAAAACTCCGAATCGCGAATCGCGGCACGCGCTTCTTTGATGCCGACCTGATGGCTGCCAGCTGCAAACGTGGCGAGCAGGGCCTTGTCGGCCAGGATATTGATACGCCGGGTCAGTCCCTGTGAGGCTTGCGCAATTAGCTTGATGGCAGCTGGCGCAAAGACGTTCGGGCCTTTGTAGCCAGCGGCGCGCATGCGAAAGTCGAGGTACTTTTCGATGTCTTCGCGTACCAGGGGTTCCAGGCTGAAATTGTGGGTGATGCGCTCGCGCAGCTGGCGCATGTCGTCGCGTACCAGGGTGGCGTTCAATTCCGGTTGCCCAAACAACACCAGCTGCAGTAGTTTGTGGCGGTTAGTTTCGAGATTCGACAGCAGGCGGATTTCCTCAAGGGTTTCCATCGGCATGGCATGCGCCTCGTCGATTAGGACAACTACTTGGCGGCCTTCGGCGTGCAGTTTCACCAAGGTTTCCTGAAGCGTGCGCATCACGGCGCCGCTGCGGCTCTGCTCAGGAACCGCGATGCCCAATTCATCGGCCAGCGCATACAGAATGTCGTCGCGCGACAAGGAGGGATTGGCCAGGTAAATGATGACGACGGTTTCTGGGAGGCGTTCCATCAGGACGCGGCACAGCATGGTTTTGCCGCTGCCGACCTCGCCGCTGATCTTGACGATGCCCTCATCGTGGGTGATGGCGTAGAGCAAGGCTTCCAGTGTGGCACCCCGGTTGGCACCGGAAAAGAAGAAGTCGGTGTGTGGCGTGATACGGAAGGGGGCTTCGGTCAGACCGTAATGTTCCAGGTACATGGCGCCTCTGATGGCTAGCGGTGCGATTCGTCTTCAGGCGGGGTGAGGCCTTCGCGGGCCAGAACCTCGAGTCGGTTATACAGGGTGGTGCGCTGGATGCCCAGCAGCTTGGCCGCCTGACTCATGTTTCCCTTGGCCAAGCGTCGCGCGCCCTCAATATAGGCGTCTTCCCAGCGCAGCAGCAGGTTGTCAAGTTTGAACTGCTCGCCCTGCATGGCCATTTGCTCGATGGCATGACCGATCAGGGCCTCGCGGTCCTGCGGCGGCGCTGGGGCGCTGTCCGCAGCCGGATCGAACTCATCGGCAAGTACCTCGGGGCCTATGGTCTGGCCGGGATGGCGGGTGGCGAGGCGAATGGTGATGTTGCGCAATTCACGAACATTGCCGGGGAATGGATAGGTCAGCCAGCATTTTTCGGCTTCCGGGCTGAGAGTGAAAGGCGCCTGTTTGAATTGCGCGGCGATTTGCTGCTTGAAGTGTTCGAGCAGGCGCAGACGATCCTCCCCCAGCTCACGCAGGGGCGGAACCGATATGGTGAAGACTGAAAGACGGTGGTACAGGTCGGCGCGAAAGCGGCTACCCCGTACTTCCTGCTTGAGGTCGCGATTGGTGGCGGCGAGGATGCGCGCGCGCGACTGGCGTACCTGTGTTTCGCCAACGCGCTGATATTCGCCATTCTCGAGCACGCGCAATAGTTTTGGCTGCAACTCGAGAGGCAGCTCACCAATTTCATCCAGCAGCAGGCTGCCTGTGCCGGCTTCCTCAAAATAGCCGGCACGGGCCGTTACCGCACCGGTGAACGCCCCTTTTGCATGACCAAACAGGGCGGCTTCGACCAGCGTCGGGGCAATCGCAGCACAGTTGAGCGTCAAATAAGGGTGGTTACGCCGCGAAGAAAGGCTATGCAAGGCGGCCGCCGCCAGTTCCTTGCCACTCCCCGACTCCCCCTCGATCAATACCGGAAACGGGGTGTCGGCATATTGCCGTAGTTGGGTGCGCAGCTTCTGCATCGGGGCGCTTTGCCCCAAAAGGGGAATTTCATCGGCAATCGGATCCTGGCCGAGCGCAAGCAGCCGCAGCAGCAGCTTGCGTAAGGTCTCCGGATCTGCCGGTTTGGCAACAAACTCGACAGCCCCCAGGGCGCGGGCGTGGCGTGCATTGGCGCTATCGTTTTGGCCGGAAAGCACAACGATATTCATTTTGGGGGCACCCGCCAGCAGTTCGCTGATGAGTGCAAATCCCTCATCAGGACGATGGGGGCATGGCGGCAGGCCGAGATCGACCAGTGCAATTTGCGGTGCTGACGCTTGGCTTTTTAGCCACTTCATTGCCTCCGGTCGGGAAGCAGCTCGACCGATCTGAAAGTCTTCTTCTAGAAGGTAGTCCAGTGTGTCGACGATGAGCGGGTCGTCGTCAACGATAAGGAGAGATGGCTTGCCATCGATACCAACGGTCATGTGGGAATCTTACCGTATTACCCCTTCATTAATGAGGCTGGTTATAATCGCCCGCCTGTTGGCCAACCAGACTCTGATCTTCCGTGTCTCCCGATCCTCTCGTCGAAATCCGCGACCTTAACTTTGCCTATGATAATCGGGCGATCCTGACCGGGATCAATATGACCATCCCGCGCGGCAAGGTCGTTGCCATCATGGGTTTGTCCGGCTGCGGCAAGACGACCACCCTGCGTCTGATTGGTGGGCAGTTGCGTCCGACATCGGGGGCTGTGCGTGTGGCAGGGCAAGTGGTGCATGAGTTGGATGAGACCGGTCTTTACCAACTGCGCCGCCGCATGGGCATGTTGTTCCAGTTTGGTGCGTTGTTTACGGACATGTCCGTGTATGACAATGTGGCATTTCAGATGCGTGAGCATACAGATTTGCCCGAGGAGTTGATTCATGACCTGGTACTCATGAAGTTGCATGCGGTCGGTTTGCGCGGCGCACATCATTTGATGCCCGCCGAGCTGTCCGGGGGCATGGCGCGTCGTGTGGCGCTGGCGCGAGCAATTTCACTTGATCCGATGCTGATGATGTACGACGAGCCGTTTGCCGGACTTGATCCAATTTCCTTGTCGATTGTCGGCGAATTGATTCGCAAGCTTAACGATGCGCTCGGTATTAGCTCTATCGTGGTTACGCACGATGTCCAGGAATCTCTGAAAATCGTCGATTATGTCTATTTTGTGTCTGCTGGAAAGATCGTTGCGGAAGGAACTGCCGAAGACATCAAGCATTCCCGGGAGCCGTTTGTGCATCAGTTTGTCTGGGGTGAAGTTGATGGGCCGGTCAATTTCCATTATCCCGCGCAGCCGTATCGCCAGGAGCTGCATGAGCAGCCGGCCAGGCCGAGTGGGTGGTGGTCATGAGTCCTGCTGATTTGTTGCGCCGCCTTGGTCGGGCGATGACGGATCGTATCTGGCGTCTGGGGTTCGCCAGCCGCTTCATGCTGATGACCCTGCTTTATTCGGGTACTGCATTGAAGCGTTTCCAGCTCACCATGCGGGAAATCTATTTCACCGGCGTGCTGTCGCTCATCATCATTCTGGTGTCCGGCCTGTTTGTCGGCATGGTGCTGGGGCTGCAGGGCTATGACACATTGCAGCGTTATGGCTCATCAGAGGCACTAGGTATTCTGGTCGCCCTGTCGCTGGTCCGGGAACTTGGTCCGGTGGTTGCAGCCCTGCTGTTTGCCAGCCGTGCGGGTTCTGCGATTACGGCCGAAATAGGTTTGATGAAAGCGACCGAACAGTTGTCCGCGATGGAAATGATGGCCGTTAACCCGATTGCCCGTGTTGTGGCGCCGCGCTTCTGGGCGGGGGTGATCTCGATGCCCTTGCTGGCCGCCCTGTTTTCAGCCATGGGGGTGCTGGGCGGCTATGTGGTTGGCGTGCAGTTGATCGGCGTTGACGAGGGATCGTTCTGGTCGCAAATGCAGGCGGCCGTCGATTTTCGCCAGGACATTCTGAATGGCGTTATCAAGAGTTTCGTATTTGGCGTTATCGTGTCCTGGATTGCCGTTTTTGAAGGCTATGACGCTGATCCGACGGCAGAGGGGGTTTCGCGCGCGACAACCCGTACTGTAGTTACTTCATCTTTGGCAATTCTGGCGGCTGACTTCGTGTTGACTGCCTTCATGTTCAGGGGAATCTGATGAATCGAGCCGTAATCGATCTCTGGGTGGGCTTTTTTGTGGCCCTTGGTTTGGCCGCCTTGTTGTTTTTGGCCCTCAAGGTGGGTAACTTGAGTTCGACGGATGTCGGGCAGACTTACAATTTGCAGGCCCACTTTGATAACATCGGGGGCCTGAAGGTGCGGGCGCCGGTGAAAAGTGCCGGCGTGGTTGTCGGTCGAGTCGGGGAAATTCGTTTTGATCCGGAGACTTACACTGCAAAAGTGGCGATGCAAATCGATACGCGTTATCAGTTTCCGCGTGATACTTTTGCGACCATCAACACCTCTGGTTTGTTGGGCGAGCAGTATGTGGGGTTTGAAGTCGGGGGAGACCCCGATATGCTGAAGTCAGGCGAGGTCATCAAGAAGACTCAGTCGGCAATGGTGCTTGAAAAACTGATCAGCCAGTTCATGTTCAGCAAGGCGGCTGAGGACGAAGTTAAAAAATAGGAAAAGGCATGTTCAACATGGTCAAGCAGACAAGTGGTTCCGTGAAAAAAACCGTTGCAGTTGCTCTACTGGCGGCAGCGTTAAGTGGTTGTGCGACTTCCGGAAATCAAAAAGACCCGGTTGAAGGCTTTAACCGTGCGATGTTTTCCTTCAATGAGGGGCTTGATGCCGTGATCATCAAGCCAGTCGCGCAGGGTTACGATGCCGTCATGCCATCTCCGGTGCGTACCGGCGTGACGAATTTCTTCGGCAACATTGCTGATTTTTTCATTGGTGTTAACAACCTCCTGCAGGGCAAGCCCACAGAAGCTGCCAGTGATATCGGCCGTGTGCTGGTCAATAGCACGATTGGTCTGCTGGGCGTGATCGATGTAGCGTCGAACATGGGCATGGAAAAGCATGAGGAAGACTTCGGTCAGACTTTTGGCCGCTGGGGCGTCGGTGACGGCGCCTATGTCGTCGTGCCGGTCTTCGGGCCACGTACGGTACGTGATACGGCCGGTTTGGTACTGGATGTTGCTGCTGATCCGGTTGCCCATGTGGATCATGTGCCAACACGCAATTCTTTATTGGTCTTGCGTGTCGTCGATACCCGTGCTGACATGTTGCCGGCCGACAAGGTTATTGAGGAAGCCGCGCTCGATAAGTATGCCTACGTTCGCGACGGCTATTTGCAGCGTCGACGTAACCTGATTCATGATGGCAATGCGCCGCGTGAAAAGGCCGACTGATTCCTGCCCTGATTCCAATCACCTAAACGAGAGTATCAATATGAAGCGCGGACTGCTGGGATTGCTGGCCGGCGTGGTGTTCTTTGCCTTGCCGGTCTTCGCTAACGATATGGCGCCGGATGTGCTGGTCAAGAACGTCACCAGCGAGGTGCTGGATATCGTGCGCAAGGACAAGGATATCCAGTCCGGTAACACGAAAAAGTCGATCGAACTGGTCGACGCCAAGGTGTTGCCCCATTTCAACTTCAAGCGCATGACGCAGCTGGCACTGGGGCGCGAGGCGCGCAAGACGACCCCTGAACAACTGACAGTGTTGGCCGAAGAATTCAAGACCTTGTTGGTGCGCACCTATGCCAAGGCCCTGACGGAGTTTCGCAATCAGGAGGTGATCTTCAAGCCGTTCAAGATGGAGGCCGCCGATACCGATGCCAAAGTGCGTACCGAGATCCGGCAGTCAGGCGGCAAGCCGGTGCCAATGGATTACTATCTTGAGAAGTTGTCCAGTGGCTGGAAGGTGTATGACATGGAAGTAGGTGGTGTGAGTTTGGTGACCAACTACCGCAGTTCATTTTCCCAGGAAATACAGGCCAATGGAATCGACGGATTGATTCGCAGCTTGCAGGCCAAGAACAAGTCTACCGAGACCGTACAGAAAGCAAAATGACTGTCAGCGTTGAGGCCAGGGATGGATGTTTGCACGTCAGCGGTGATATGACGCTGGAGACGGCAAGTGCCTTGTTCGCGCGTGGCCTCGAAATTTCCAAAAGCCAGTCGCAGTTACCCGTGTTTGATCTTGCCGGTGTCGATGAGGTTGACTCCTCGGGACTGGCAGTGCTGTTCGGTTGGATGCGTGCGGCGGAGGTTCAGGGCAAAACCTTGCGGATTGATAATCCACCAGCCAGTCTGGTCAGTCTGGCGCAGGTGTATGACGTCAGCGATCTTTTGCCGCTTTCCTGAAGGGTCTTTAAGCAATGCTGACAACAGAGCAGATCGAAGCTTGGATCCGGGCTGGACTTGATTGCACGCATCTTGCTGTCGACGGGGATGGTCGACATTTCGAGGCGCTGATTGTCAGCCGGATTTTTGAAGGCTTGAGCCGTGTGCAGCGTCAGCAACGTGTCAATGCAGTCCTGCGGGAGCATTTCGAAACCGAATTGCTGCATGCGCTGTCGATGCGCTGCCTGACCCCGGAAGAATTTAATACCCGTGGATAAACTGCTGATCGAAGGCGGTACGCCGCTTTCGGGCGAAATCGCCATTTCCGGGGCTAAAAATGCAGCCTTGCCCCTGCTTTGCGCTGCGTTGCTGACTCGCGAACCGTTGACGCTGACCAATGTGCCGGCCCTCAATGATATCGGCACCATGCTCAAGCTGCTGGCGCAGATGGGCGTGAAGATCGAAAAAGTCGGCGCTGGCGGGACGGCATCAGACACCGTTGTTCTTGATGCCTCAAGTCTGGACAATCCGGTCGCCCCGTATGAAATGGTCAAGACCATGCGTGCCTCGGTGCTGGTACTTGGGCCTCTGGTGGCGCGCTGTGGCGAGGCGCGTGTGTCGCTGCCGGGTGGCTGTGCGATTGGCGCACGGCCGGTCGATCAGCACATCAAGGGCCTCACCGCGATGGGCGCCGAAATCGCGGTCGAACAAGGTTACGTCCAGGCACGCTGCCCCCGCCTCAAGGGCGCGCGTCTCTTTACCGACATGGTGACAGTGACCGGTACGGAAAACCTGATGATGGCGGCCTGTCTGGCGGAGGGCGAGACGGTCATTGAGAATGCCGCGCGCGAGCCCGAAGTGGTCGACCTAGCCAACTGTCTGGTGGCCATGGGCGCGCGTATCTCGGGTGCGGGCACCGATGTGATCCGCATCCAGGGTGTCGAACGCTTGCACGGTACGACGCATCGCATCATGCCGGATCGTATCGAAACCGGTACCTACCTTTGTGCGGCCGCAGCAACGGGTGGTGATGTACGTCTGACGCACACCTCGGCGAGCTATCTGGATGCCGTGATCGACAAACTCATGGATGCGGGCTGCGACATTGTTCTCGAGCGTGACGCGATTCGTTTGAAGGCACCCACCCGACTGAATTCCGTGAGTATCCGCACCTCCCCCTATCCCGCTTTCCCGACCGACATGCAGGCGCAGTTCATGGCGATCAATTGTGTCGCTGATGGTACGGCGGTCATCCGCGAAACGATTTTCGAAAACCGCTTCATGCATGCGGTGGAGTTGATTCGCCTTGGGGCGGATATCAAGATCGACGGCAACACGGCATTTGTCAAAGGCGTGCCCCAGTTGAACGGCGCCACCGTGATGGCAACCGACCTGCGGGCTTCTGCCAGTCTGGTGGTTGCCGGCTTGGCTGCCAAAGGCGAAACGCTGGTGGATCGCATCTATCATCTGGATCGCGGCTATGAACGTATGGAAGAAAAGCTGATCGCTTTGGGTGGCAGAGTACGGCGGGTAAAATGAGCGCCATGATTACCATCGCGCTCTCAAAAGGTCGTATCTTCGAGGAAACCCTGCCCCTATTGGCTGCGGCAGGCATTGTGCCGAACGAAGATCCAGAGAAGTCCAGGAAACTGATTATCGGCACTAATCGTGACGATGTCCGCGTTGTCATTGTGCGCGCTTCCGATGTGCCGACCTATGTGCAGTATGGTGCCGCCGATCTCGGCATTGCCGGCAAGGATGTGCTGATTGAGCATGGCGGTGCCGGCCTCTATCAGCCGCTGGACCTGAAAATTGCTAAGTGCCGCATGTGTGTAGCGACGCCCGCCGGCTTTGACTATGCGGCGGCCGTGCGGCGTGGTGCGCGCTTGCGGGTGGCCAGCAAGTACATCAACACGGCGCGGGAACATTTCGCGGCGAAGGGCGTGCATGTCGACCTGATCAAGCTGTATGGCTCGATGGAACTGGCGCCGCTGGCGGGCCTTGCCGATGCGATTGTCGATCTGGTGTCCTCGGGCGGGACGCTCAAGGCCAACAACTTGGTCGAGGTCGAGGAAATCATGCAGATTTCCTCGCGCCTGATTGTCAATCAGGCCAGTCTTAAAATGAAGCGCAGCCTGTTGCAACCGGTGCTGGATGCCATCGAGGGAGCGATTCAATGATCCGTCGCTTGTCCTCACGCGATCCTGAATTTCTTGCAACGCTCGATGCGTTGCTGGCCTTCGACAATTCGACCGATGAGGCCATCGAGCGCACGGTTGCCGAGGTTTTGTCCAATGTGCGCACCGTGGGCGACGCGGCTGTACTGGATTACACCTGCCGCTTTGACAAGCTGACAGCGACAACGATGGCCGCATTGGAACTGCCGCTTGCGGAACTTGCCACTGCTTTCGCTGGCTTGCCGCAAGTGCAGCGCGCCGCGCTGGAACAGGCGGCCGAGCGTATCCGTCTCTATCATGAGCGGCAGAAGATTGAATCCTGGGAGTACACCGAAGCCGACGGCACACGTCTCGGCCAGAAGGTGACGCCGCTGGATCGAGTTGGCCTCTATGTGCCCGGCGGCAAGGCGGCCTATCCCAGTTCGGTGCTGATGAATGCCATTCCGGCCAAGGTGGCTGGGGTCAAAGAGTTGATCATGGTTGTACCGACGCCGGGCGGCCAGAAAAATGCCCTCGTGCTGGCAGCGGCGCATCTGGCCGGGGTGGATCGCGTATTTACCATCGGTGGCGCGCAGGCGGTTGCTGCGCTGGCCTATGGCACGCAGACCATCCCGCAGGTAGACAAAATTGTCGGTCCGGGCAATGCCTATGTTGCCAGCGCCAAGCGCCGCGTCTTTGGTACGGTCGGTATCGACATGGTGGCCGGGCCTTCCGAGGTACTGGTGATTGCTGATGGTTCGGGTGATCCAGACTGGACGGCCATTGACCTGTTTGCCCAGGCCGAACACGACGAATTGGCGCAGTCGATCCTGCTGTGTCCGGATGCCACCTACCTTGATCGCGTGCAGGCGAGCATCGAAAAGCTGCTGCCAACCATGCCGCGAAAGGACGTCATTGCTGCTTCGCTTTCCGGGCGTGGGGCGCTGATCCTCGTGACCGACCTCAACGAAGCTTGCGTGATTGCCAACCGGATTGCACCCGAACATCTGGAATTGTCGGTAGCTGAGCCACGCGCGTTACTCGACAAGATCCGTCATGCCGGCGCGATTTTCATGGGCCACCATTGTTCCGAGTCGCTCGGTGATTATTGCGCCGGGCCGAACCACGTGCTGCCGACCTCGCGCAGCGCCCGTTTCTCTTCGCCGCTGGGCGTCTACGACTTCCAGAAGCGCTCAAGTATCATTGAGATTTCAGCCGCAGGGGCACAGACCCTGGGGCCGATTGCGGCCACGCTGGCGCATGGCGAGGGCCTGACAGCCCATGCCCGCGCGGCAGAACTGCGTATCAAGCCCCAGTAAATTCCTTCAGCGCGGCAACCAGTTTCTCGCATTGCTCATCCGTTCCCACGGTAATGCGCAGGAACTGATCGATACGCGGTGCCTTGAAGTGGCGCACGATGATGCCCTGTTGCCGTAGTGCGAGCGCCGACATTTCGGCATCGTGCTGTGGGTGGCGCGCAAAAACGAAGTTTGCTGCGGACGGCAGCACCTCGAAGCCCATGGCCTGCAGGTTTGCGACGAGCTGGGTACGACTGCGCATGACGGCCTGCCGGGTGCGCTCGAACCATTCGCGATCTTCGATGGCCGCGACGGCGCCGGCCAATGCCAGTCGATCCAGCGGGTAGGAATTAAAGCTGTTCTTGACGCGCTCGAGGGCGTCGATCAGGTCGGGATGGCCGACCGCAAAGCCGACACGCAGACCGGCTAGCGAGCGTGACTTGGAGAGCGTTTGCACGACCAGCAGATTCGGGTAGCGCTTGACCAAGGTGACTGCACTTTCACCGCCGAAGTCGATGTAAGCCTCATCCACGACGATGACCGAATCCGGATTGGCGTCGAGCAGGCGGGCGATATCGCCCAGCGGCAACAGACGACCGGTGGGCGCATTTGGGTTGGGGAAGATAATGCCGCCGTTCGGACGCTGGTAATCATCCACCCGGATGGCAAACTCGGCGTCCAGTGGTACGGTCGCGTATTCGATGTCATACAGTCTGCAATAAACCGGATAGAAGCTGTAGCTGATGTCAGGGAAAAGGATTGGCTGATCATGTTTCAGCAAGCCAAGGAAGACGTGCGCCAACACTTCATCGGAACCATTGCCGACAAATACGTTGCGTGGTTCGATGTCGCCAAAATAGGTGGCAACTGCTTCTTTGAGTCGTTCGCCATTCGGGTCGGGATATAGCCGCAGGCTATCGCCGACCTCGCGGGAGATGGCCTCGCTGACTTTGGGTGAGGGCCCGTAGGGGTTCTCGTTGGTGTTCAGCTTGACGAGATTGGGCAGCTTGGGCTGCTCGCCCGGAACGTAGGGCTGCAATGCAAGTGCAGTGGCACTCCAGAATCGGCTCATGGTGGGGTGATGGCGGGGTTGCAATGGCGACAGAATGGTACGTGGTGGTATTATCGCCCGGCTTGCAACCATTGGCAAAACACGGACAGACACCGTCATGGCTACGATACAGCGCACCGCCGATATTCACCGCACCACGCTGGAAACCCAGATCCGCGTCAAGCTCGATCTGGAAGGGACTGGCAAGTCGCAACTGGCGACAGGCGTCGGTTTCTTTGATCACATGCTGGATCAGATCGCCCGTCATGGTCTGATCGACATGCAGGTCGATGCACGGGGTGATCTGCACATCGATGCGCACCACACGGTCGAGGATGTCGGCATCACGCTTGGTCAGGCATTGGCACAGGCACTCGGTGACAAGAAGGGCTTGACCCGTTACGGCCATGCGTATGTGCCCCTGGACGAGGCTCTGTCGCGCGTGGTCGTTGATTTGTCCGGCCGCCCCGGCCTGGAATTCAATGTCGATTTTGTGCGGCCACGTATTGGTGATTTCGATGTCGACCTGGTGCGCGAGTTCTTCCAGGGACTCGTCAATCATGCGGGCATCACCGTCCATATCGACAACCTGCGTGGCGTGAATGCACACCACCAGGCCGAAACTGTGTTCAAGGCTTTTGCGCGTGCCTTGCGCATGGCGATGACGGCCGATCCGCGTCTCGGCGAGGCCGTGCCTTCCACGAAGGGCAGCCTGTAATATTCCTTTGTAGGTTCGAAAAGCGAGCGATGAATACTGTAGCAATCGTCGATTACGGCATGGGCAACCTGCGCTCGGTGGCGAAGGCCGTCGAACATGTGGCGCCAACAGCCAAGGTTATCGTCACCGCCAATCCGGCGGATCTGTCAGCAGCCGATCGGATCATTGTGCCGGGGCAGGGTGCGATGCCCGATTGCATGCGCGAACTCAAGGCACGCCAGCTCGCCGATGCGGTGATCCAGATGGCGGCGAGCAAACCTTTCCTGGGCATCTGTATCGGGCAGCAAATGCTGTTCGAGCATAGTGAAGAAGGCGATGTGGCCGGTCTGGGGCTGTTCCCCGGTCAGGTACGCCGCTTTCCAGCTGAAGCGATGCATGATGCCGCGGGTATCCCGTTGAAAGTGCCGCACATGGGCTGGAATGGCGTGCGCCAGTCAGAGTCACATCCGCTCTGGCAGGGCATTGCCGATGGCGAGCGTTTCTATTTCGTCCATAGCTATTATGTTGAGCCTGCCAGCCCCGAGGTGATTGCCGGTTCGACGCATTACGGCATTATCTTTACCAGTGCGGTGGCGCGCGCCAACATTTTTGCCGTACAGTTCCACCCGGAAAAGAGTGCCGCTGCCGGCCTCAAGCTGCTTGAAAATTTCATGCACTGGAATCCATAACCCATTTTATTGGCTCACTTTTTGGATCAAGACTTCCCATGCTGCTGATTCCTGCGATCGACCTGAAAGATGGGCATTGTGTGCGTCTCAAACAAGGCGCGATGGACGATGCCACCGTGTTCTCCGAAGACCCGGGCGCGATGGCCCGCCACTGGATCGACCAGGGGGCGCGCCGCCTGCATCTGGTCGACCTGAATGGTGCGTTTGCCGGCAAGCCCAAGAACGAGACGGCGATCAAGGCCATTCTTGATGAAGTGGGGGATGAGATTCCCGTGCAACTGGGCGGCGGCATCCGCGATCTCGATACCATCGAGCGTTGTCTCGACGATGGCATCAGCTACGTCATCATCGGTACGGCAGCCGTCAAGAATCCCGGTTTCCTGCACGATGCATGTACCGCGTTCCCTGGCCACATCATCGTCGGTCTGGACGCCAAGGATGGCAAGGTGGCCGTGGATGGCTGGTCGAAAATGACCGGCCACGACGTGATCGACCTCGCCAAAAAGTTCGAGGATTATGGCGTCGAAGGCGTGATTTATACTGACATCGGTCGTGACGGCATGCTCTCCGGCGTGAATGTGGATGCGACGCTTAAACTCGCCCAGGCCTTGCGCATTCCGGTCATCGCCAGCGGCGGCATCGCCAGCATTGAGGACGTCACCGCCCTTTGCAAGGTGGCTGATGAAGGCATCATGGGGGCCATTACCGGCCGTGCCATTTATGAGGGCAAGCTTGATTTCCGTAAGGCGCAGGCCGAAGCGGACAAGTGCGCCAAAAAATAAATCCCATGCTTGCCAAACGCATCATTCCCTGCCTTGACGTCAGTGCCGGGCGCGTCGTCAAGGGCGTGAACTTCGTTGAACTGCGCGATGCCGGTGATCCGGTCGAGATTGCGCGCCGCTACGACGAACAGGGCGCCGATGAAATTACCTTCCTCGACATCACGGCCAGTTCCGACCAGCGCGACATCATTCTCGATATCGTCCAGGCTTGTGCCGAGCAGGTCTTTATTCCCCTGACGGTGGGTGGCGGCGTGCGCAAGGTCGAGGATGTGCGGCGTCTGCTCAACGCCGGCGCCGACAAGGTCAGCATGAACACAGCCGCCGTGCAGAATCCGCAACTGGTTGCCGATGCGGCCGGTAAAGTCGGCTCGCAGTGCATTGTCGTGGCCATCGACGCCAAACAGACCAGCCCGGGCAAGTGGGAGGTGTTTACCCACGGCGGGCGCAACAACACGCATATCGATGCGATCGATTGGGCAAAACAGGTGACCGCGCTGGGCGCAGGCGAAATCCTGCTGACCAGCATGGATCGTGACGGCACCAAGAATGGTTTTGATCTCGGCCTGACGCGCGCGGTTTCCGATGCCGTGTCGATCCCCGTTATCGCCAGCGGTGGCGTGGGCAACCTGCAGCATCTCGCCGATGGCGTGACCCAGGGCCGTGCCGATGCCGTGCTGGCTGCCAGCATCTTCCACTATGGCGAATACACCGTGCGCCAGGCCAAAGAACACATGCGGGCGCAGGGGATTGAGGTGCGGCTGTGAGCAAGAAGTGGCTGAATGACGTGAAGTGGGACGAGCAGGGCCTCGTCCCCGTCATCGCGCAGGACGCGCACACGGGCGAGGTGCTGATGTTCGCCTGGATGAACCGCGAAGCGCTGGAAAAAACCGCGCAATTGGGCGAGGCGGTGTATTGGTCGCGCTCGCGCCGAAAGCTCTGGCACAAGGGCGAGGAATCCGGCCATACGCAGAAGGTGGTCGAGGTTCGCACCGATTGCGATAACGACGTCGTGCTGCTCAAGGTCGAGCAGACCGGCGGAATCGCCTGTCATACCGGCCGGCGTAGTTGTTTCTTCAACAGGCTTGAAACAGAGATGTGGCAGGATGTCGAGCCCGTGCTGAAAGACCCCAAGGAAATCTACAAATGATCGATCTCGAAGTCATCCACCGCATTCAGGACACCCTGGAAGCCCGCAAGGGGGCGGCCCCCGATTCCTCGTATGTGGCCAGTCTTTACGCCAAGGGTACCGACGCCATCTGCAAGAAGATTGCCGAGGAAGGCGCGGAAGTCATTATGGCGGCCAAGGATGGCGATCGTCTGCATCTGGTGCGTGAAACTTGCGACTTGTGGTTTCACAGTATGGTTTTGCTGTCGCACTTTGGCATTGGTGTCGATGACATCATGATGGAGTTCCGTCGCCGCGAAGGCATTTCCGGCATCGACGAAAAGGCCAGCCGAGGCAAGCAATGAGCGACTGTATTTTTTGCAAGATCGTGCGCGGGGAGATTCCCTGCAACAAGATTTATGAGGATGACGACCTCTTTGCCTTCCACGACATTGCACCGCAGGCGCCGGTACATTTCATGGTGATTCCGAAGTTACACCTCGCCTCGCTGGCCGATGCGGATGTGCGCCACGCCCCGATGCTTGGCAAATTGTTCGCCAAGGTGGGTGAACTGGCCCGCAGCCAGGGACTGACGGATGGCTTCCGTACCATCGTCAACACCGGTAGGGTGGGTCAGCAGGAGGTGTATCATCTTCACGTTCATATCGTCGGCGGGCCGGATCGTCTCGGCCCCATGCTGGCGCACAAATAAATCCGGAGGAGAGACTGATGGGAAGCTTTAGTATCTGGCACTGGCTAATTGTGCTGGTCATCGTCATGCTGGTTTTCGGCACCAAGAAACTGCGCAATATCGGCTCTGACCTGGGCGGTGCGGTCAAGGGCTTCAAGGATGGCATGAAGGAAGGCACCCAGGCCCAGACCGATGCCAAGCAGGTTCAGGATCAAGCCGGTAATACCATTGAGGGCCAGGCCCGCAAGGAAGAGACCAAGTCCTGACGCCTTAGTCTTTTCGCCGTCTTACCAGCGCCGACTTTTTCAGCACACCGTGTTCGATATCGGGTTTACCGAACTGATGGTCATTGCCCTCGTCGGGCTGATCGTCATCGGGCCGGAACGTATGCCCAAAGTGGCGCGCACAGTGGGTCATCTGCTCGGGCGCTTGCAGCGTTACGTCAGCGATGTGAAGTCGGACATTAACCGTGAAATGCAGCTCGACGAGTTGAAAAAGTTGCAGACTCAGGTGGTCGATCAGGCGCACGACATGGAGCGTCAGGTGAACGAACAACTCAACTCGGTTGAAACCAGTCTCAACCAGTCTATTGTGGCTGCCGGGGAGTTAAAGCCAGAGCCGGAGGCTATGCCTGCCCTATCGGATAGCACAGTGCCCTCAGATACCAAGCCCGCCGCGTGATGGAAACCCCGCAGGAAAGTTTCATCTCCCATTTGGTCGAGTTGCGTGATCGCCTGATCCGCGCCCTGGTGTTTGTGCTGGTCATTTTCCTTGGGTTGGTGAACTGGGCGCGTGACATCTACACGCTGCTGGCTGCGCCGATGCTGGCGGCCCTGCCGGAAGGCGGGCAGATGATCGCCACGGATGTTGCCGGCGCCTTCTTTGTGCCGATGAAGGTGACCATGATGGTCGCTTTCCTGATTGCGCTGCCCTATGTGCTTTACCAGGCTTGGGCCTTTGTTGCCCCTGGCTTGTATGCCCACGAGAAGAAGCTGGCCCTGCCGCTGCTGGCAGCCAGCGTGCTGCTGTTTTTCATCGGCATGGGCTTCGCCTATTTCATCGTCTTCCCAACCGTATTCACCTTCATCAATGCCTTTGCCCCAGAAGGGGTGGCGGTGATGACGGATATCGACAAGTATCTTTCTTTTGTCCTGTCCACCTTCCTGGCCTTCGGCATCACTTTCGAGGTGCCGGTGGTGGTGATCGTGCTGGTGCGCGTCGGTCTGGTGACGGTCGAGAAACTCAAGGAAATCCGCCCCTACATCATCGTCGCGGCATTTGTCGTGGGTGCGATATTTACCCCTCCCGACGTACTGTCACAGTTCATGTTGGCGGTACCGATGTGGCTGCTGTATGAGTTGGGTATCGTGATGGCGCAAATCATTGGCAAGTCGGAGCGTGCCGACGAGGGCAGCTATCAGCCAGCAGGTCAGTCTGTCAGTCAGCCCATGAGCGAGGCCGAGATGGAACGCGAACTCGATCGCGCCGAGGCTGAATCCGACGCCAATCGCAACAGGGGCTGAACGCGTTATCTTGTCGGCTTTGGGCGCTTGCCGATGGTGACGTTCAGGTCGCGCAATTTGCCTTCGCGGCTGACGCTAAAGGAAGCGGCTTCTCCCGGTGTCAGTCCGGCAATCAATTCCAGCATCGCCTGCGCATCCCTGACCGGTTGACCGCCGATCCCGAGCAGAATATCTCCCGGTTTCATGCCCGCCTTGTCGGCCGGGCTGTTGCGCATTACGCCGGCAATCAGTGCACCTGCGCTGCTTTTCAGCCCGAAGGATTCGGCCAGTTCGGCCGTCATGTCCTGAACCTCGACGCCAATCCAGCCACGCGTGACCGTGCCGGTCTTGATGATCTGCTCCATTACACTTTTCGCGAGCGACACGGGGATGGCAAAGCCGATGCCCATCGAGCCGCCGCTTTGCGAATAGATCGCCGTGTTGATGCCGACCAGATGGCCGTTGCTGTCCACCAGTCCGCCGCCCGAGTTGCCCGGATTGATCGCGGCATCGGTCTGGATGAAGTTCTCGAAGGTGTTGATGCCCAGGTGCGAACGGCCGAGGGCGGAGACGATGCCGGAGGTGACGGTTTGACCGACGCCGAAAGGATTGCCAATGGCCAGCACCACATCGCCGATGCGCAGCGATTCAGCCTGGGCGAAGGTGATTGGCGTCAGCGACTGAAGATTTGAAATCTTCAGCACAGCGAGATCGGATTCCGGGTCGGCACCGACCAGTTTGGCCTTGGTCTTACGGCCATCGTACAGGGCTACCTCGATTTCATCCGCTGATTCGATGACGTGGTTGTTGGTCAGCACCAGACCATCGGCCGAGACGATGACACCGCTGCCCAAGCCGGACTGACGCTGCGATTCCGGTCCGAAGCGGTCGCCGAAGAAGTGGCGGAACACCGGGTCGTTGATGAAGGGGTGACGACGGACTTCCTGGCTGGTGAAGATATGCACGACCGCCGGCAGGGCCGCTTGCGCAGCGTCGGCAAAACTCGCCACCTTGCGCGGGTTGCCGTCTGACCGCGCCTCCTGAATGGCGACGATGGCGGGACGTTCCGGCAGCGACACTCCGCGTGGCCCGAGCCATTCGGGTTTCAGGGTTTGCACGACGAACAATCCGGCGACACTGATTGTGACGGCCTGGGCGAAAATGAGCCAGAATCTACGCATGGGAATAATCAAAGGAAGAGAAGATGCAGCGTGACGAATTGAACAGCTACTTGCGCGACCTGCTGGGCGTGGAACGTTTCCACGATTATTGCCCAAACGGTCTGCAAGTGGAAGGACGCGCCGCAGTACAGCGCATCGTCTGCGGGGTGACCGCGAGCCAGGCGCTGATCGAGGCGGCGATTGAACGCAAGGCCGATGCGATTCTCGTGCACCATGGCTGGTTCTGGAAAGGCGAGGATGGGCGTGTGACCGGTTTTCGCAAGCAGCGCCTGCAACGCCTGCTGGCGCATGACATCAACCTGTTTGCCTTCCACCTACCGCTGGATGCCCACGCCGAACTGGGCAACAACGCGCAGTTGGCCGTCCGCTTTGGTTGGCAGATCGAACGCCATTTTGGCGAGCAGGATCTGGGTTGTCTTGCCGTCCTGCCAGCGCCGACATTTGCGGGTGAATTGGCGCGTCAGGCAGCGATGGTGCTGGGGCGAACGCCGCTATTGTTGGGCGCAGCGGAACAGCCGGTGACCCGGGTGGCTTGGTGCAGCGGTGGGGCGCAGGACTGGTTCGAGGCTGCCATTGATGCCGGGGCTGATTTGTTCCTGTCCGGCGAGGTGTCTGAGCAGACGACGCATCTGGCGCGCGAGTGCGGTGTCGCCTACCTCGCCGCCGGCCACCATGCAACAGAGCGTTACGGGGTAACGGCGCTGGGCCAGCACCTGACCGAGCACTGCGGCCTTGCCTGCGAATTCATCGACATCGACAATCCGGTTTAGATGTCGCGTGCCTTGAGCATCGACGTCAGTAACAGGAACTCTTCGGCTACCGATTGCGGGAAGCCCGAGCGGGCGCCACTACGGTTGTCGGCCAACAGGTTCTGCAGGTAAACCAGACAGGCAGGGCGGTCCCATAGCTCACATAGGCGCGTGGCGATATGGGGATAGTCCTCGATGCTGTGCCGGGAGTCGGGACCGACCTGCCAATCCTCTGGCCGCACGTTGAAGTGCTGGCGTAGTTCCTCGGCGGACGTCTCGAACTCGGCCTGCTGTCCGTTCTGACGATAAATCGCCAGCAACTTCAGCCAGTGCCGTAGCGCTTGCTTGGGCTCGTTGCGGATCTGCTCGGTGAGTGTCTGCGCCGCGCCATGGCCAAGGCCCATCGACAGCATGATGTCGGCCAGTTCGAGCGCCTGGTCGGCCTGCCCCTTTGAGGGTTCCATGGCGCCAGCGCGCTGGATGTTCGAATGCGCATGAGGTTGCTTCATCTCGGCGGGCGCGGTTTTCGCCGGCGTTGCGGCGACAACTTCTGCGGGCTTTTTCGTTGTCGTTGTCTTGCGATGACGCCGCACGATCATTAGCACCAACAACAGTAACCCGATACCGGCCAGAATACTGCCCCATTCACCCAGGAAGCCGAAGATGCCGGGCGACGCAGGTTTTGGTGGGGAAAATTGGACGCCCGGTTTGGGCAAGGTGGTGGGCGGGGCCGTGACAGGTGAAGTACCGGCGGGCAGTTGCGCTACCAACTGATGGATTTCGCGTACCAGACTCTCGATGCGCGAGAGTCGTACCAGGATATCGTCAAGCAGTTTGTCCTGCTCTGCAAACCAGCGGCGCAGCGGATCATCGGCCTCCGTGGGCAAGGTCTGGCTGACCTTTAGGGCGCTGTCGACCGCGTTGGCCGTTGTTGCCCACACAGGTGTTATCGCCATGAGCAGATAGCTCAGAAGGGCAAATAACAGGCAACGAATGGGCGCGGACTTATTCAAGGGCGAACACACAATGAGGGGTGTCCGCATTGTGCTGGCCGTACAAAAACCTTAAAGGGCGAAATACGCGGAGAAAATGACCTTGGCGAGAGAAAGTCGGGGCTGACGGGACGGCGTCAGCAGAATGTCCGGGTCTGTCAGGCGCCTTCGCGCTCGGCCAGCCGCCGTAGTACCAGCGGGAAAGCGCCGGTGAGGAAGCAGGCAATCGCCGAGACGATCAGGCCGATGCCGGCCATCGGATCGGCAAGCAGAGGATGAACGCCGTCGAGCAGGCCGGCGAATGAGGCGATACCGGCGATTGCGCAGACGATGCCGAGAAAGCTGAAGACGAGGAAGGTCCAGGGCCAGTGATGGGGTTTCATGCCTGGTTCCTCAGGTCGACAATACGTTTTGCCTTGCCGGCGGAGCGCTCGACACCGCCGACGTCCATGACCTCGATCTTGGTGTTGATACCGATCAGCGCCTTGATGTGGTGCTGCAGTTCCCAGCCGGCCGCCTTGCGCACTTCTTCCGGCGCAGTCGCGTATTCCGGCTTGAGCTCGACGCGCACAGCGAGGTCGTCCATGTGGCCTTTGCGCGAGACTTCGAGCTGATAGTGCGGCGAGAGCCTGGGCGTCTTGAGGATCAGCTCCTCGATTTGCGAGGGGAAAAGATTGACGCCACGGATGATCAGCATGTCGTCCGAGCGACCGGTGATCTTGCCGATGCGGCGGAAACTTCTGGCTGTTGGTGCCAGCAGACGCGTCAGGTCGCGGGTGCGGTAGCGAATCACCGGTAGCGCCTCCTTGGTCAGCGAGGTGAACACCAGTTCGCCGGGTTCGCCGTCGGGCAATACCTTTCCAGTTTCCGGGTCGATGATCTCGGGATAGAAGTGGTCTTCCCAGATTGTCGGGCCGTCGCGTGATTCGATGCACTCAACCGCTACGCCGGGGCCAATCATCTCGGAGAGGCCATACAGATCCATGGCGACGATGCCGAGGCGCGATTCCAGTTCGTGGCGCATTTCCTCGCCCCAAGGCTCAGCGCCGAAGATGCCGCGCTGCAAGGTGCTTGCCTGCGGGTCAAGGCCCTGGCGCTCGAACTCGTCGACGATATTGAGAATGTAGGAGGGCGTGCCGACGATCATCGTTGCGCCGAAGTCGCGGATCAACTGCACCTGGCGCTCGGTTTGCCCGCCGGAGATCGGCACGACGGTACAGCCGAGTTTTTCCGCGCCGTAATGCACGCCCAGGCCGCCGGTGAACAGGCCGTAGCCGTGGGTGACGTGGATGATGTCCTTCTTCGTGCCGCCGGCTGCCGCAATCGAGCGCGCCATGATGCCGGCCCAGGTGTCGATGTCGTTCTGCGTATAGGCGACGACGGTGGGTTTGCCGGTCGTGCCCGATGAGGCGTGCAGGCGGACGATGTTCTCCAGTGGCTCGGCGAACATGCCATAAGGGTAGGTCTGGCGCAAATCCTCTTTCCCTGTGAAGGGGAATTTCGCCAGATCGTCGAGGGACTTCAGATCGTCGGGCTTGACGCCAGCGGCGTCGAACTTTGCGCGGTAATGCGGCACGCGCTCATAGGCGCGCTTGAGGGTGAGCTTTAGGCGTTCAAGTTGCAGGGCCGCGATCTCGTCGCGGCTCGCACGGGTGATGTCGTTCATTTATTTCGGCCGCGTGTCGATCACGCGCTTTGCTTTTCCTATGGAGCGCTCAATGCTGCCGACGCCCTTGATGTCCACGCGCGTCGAGATGCCGACGTAGGACTTGATATGGTGCTGCAAGTCGTGGGCGACAAATTCCTTTTCGGCCACGGTGGCGGTGGCGAATTCCGGCTTGATCTCGACGTTGACGACCATTGAATCGAGGTGGCCTTCGCGGCTGACTTCGAGCTGATAGTGCGGCGAGAGCTTGGGCTGCTTGAGGATCAGTTCCTCGATCTGGCTTGGGAAGACGTTGACGCCACGGATGATCAGCATGTCGTCGGAACGGCCGGTGATTTTGGCGATGCGGCGCATGCTGCGTGCGGTCGGCGGCAACAGGCGGGTGAGGTCGCGCGTGCGGTAGCGGATGATCGGCAGGGCTTCTTTGGTGAGCGAGGTGAACACGAGTTCGCCCAGTTCGCCATCGGGCAGGACGGCGCCCGTTTGCGGGTCGATGATTTCTGGGTAGAAGTGGTCTTCCCAGATGGTCGGGCCGTCCTTGCTCTCGATGCACTCCTGCGCGACGCCGGGGCCCATGACTTCCGACAGGCCGTAGATGTCGATGGCGTCGATGGCGAAGCGCTTTTCGATTTCAGCACGCATTTCCTGCGTCCATGGCTCGGCACCGTGAATGCCGATCTTCAGGGCGCAGTCGGCCGGGTTAAGCCCCTGGCGGTCGAACTCGTCGGCGATGGCGAGCATGTAGGAGGGCGTCACCATGATGATCTTCGGCTGAAAGTCCTGGATCAGTTGCACCTGACGTTCAGTCTGGCCGCCACCGAAGGGGATGACCGTGCAGCCAAGCCGTTCGGCGCCGTAGTGGGCACCCAGGCCGCCGGTGAACAGGCCGTAGCCGTAGGAGACATGTACCTTGTCGCCGGGGCGTCCGCCCGCAGCGTGAATCGAGCGCGCCATCAGACCGGCCCAGGTGTCGATGTCCTTCCGCGTATAGCCGACCACAGTGGGTTTGCCCGTCGTGCCTGAGGAGGCATGGACGCGTGCCACCTGGTTCTGCGGTACGGCGAACATGCCGAAGGGGTAGGTGTCGCGCAAATCCTGCTTGGTGGTGAATGGGAATTTGGCGAGGTCTGCCAGTTCGCGGAAGTCATCGGGCTTGACACCCGCAGTGTCAAATTTCGCGCGGATGTGAGCGACGTTGTCATAAGTGTGGCGCAGGCTCCAGCGCAGACGCTCGGTCTGCAAGGCAACGATTTCGTCGCGGCTGGCGGTTTCGATGGCGTCGAGCGCGTGCCCATTTTTCATTTTTCCCTCCACGTCCCGAACTAGAATGAGGGGGCGAACTTTATCACGGTGCTTACTCTGGAGACCGCCATGACCCACCCGCTGTTCGAGAAACACCGCACCCTGCTTGAGGAGGCGCAAGCGGCCATTACGCGTCGCACGCATTGGACTCCCTACCCTGAAAACCCACGGGTCTATGGCGAAACGGCATTGGATGAGGGCGCCCAAGCCTTCGAGGCTTACCGTGATGCGCAGTTCTATGTTGATCAGCCCGGGGTGCAGGGGCGTGGTGGCGAGGAAGCATCTCCCTACGGTTTGCCGCTCAATATTTCCTATCCTTGCTGTGCGCCGGATGCTTTGGTGGCTGCCGCCCATTCGGCGATGTTGCCCTGGGTGCGCGCCGGGATCGATGCGCGCACGGGCGTTTGTCTGGAAATCCTCGCACGCTTGAATGCGGGCAGTGCCGAGATGGCCTATGCCCTGATGCACACCACGGGGCAGAGCCTCCATCTGGCTTTCCTGACCGGTGGACCGCAGGCGCAGGCACGTGGCCTCGAAGCCATGGCCTGGGCGCATCGGGAAATGTCCCAAGTGCCGCAGCAGGCCGAATGGCAGCGCAATACCAGCCAGCGCCTGGAAAAACGCTTCATGGTGGCGCCGCAAGGCATTTCGCTGGTCATTGGCAGTGCCACGCAGCCGACCTGGAATGCTTATCCGGCCCTGTTTGCCAGTCTGGCGACTGGCAATCCGGTGATCGTCAAACCGCATCCCACGGCGATTCTGCCACTGGCGATTACCGTGGCGGTAGCACGGCAGGTACTCAAGGAAAACGGTTTCGATCCCAACCTGGTCACCTTGCTGATCGGCAATCCCGATGGCCCGGTTGCCCGCGATATTGCGCTGAAACCTGAGGTGCGCCTGATCGATTATTCCGGGGCGCCGGATTTTGGTCACTGGTTGCTCGACAATGCGCGCCAAGCGCGACTGGTGGTCGAGACCGGTGGCGTGAATTGCGTTCTGGTGGATTCCACCTACGATTACAAGGCGCTGCTCAAGAACCTCGTGTTCTCGCTGTGCCTTGATTCGGGCCAGTTGCGCGCGACGCCACGGACGATCTTTGTCAGCCGTGAAGGGATTCAGACGCCGGAAGGCCTGATTGCCGAGGATCAATTCTGCCGCGACCTGGCGTTTGCCCTCGGCAAGTTTCTCGAAGCGCCGCAGCGTGCGGTGGAGGTACTGGGTGCGATCCAGTCGCCGGCGACGGTGGCGCGGATTGCCGCAGCGCGCGATCTGGCGGAGGAGACGGCGGATATTTTGCGCGATTCCAGTCCGATCAGCCATCCGCAATGGCCGAGCGCCCGCGTGCTTTCCCCGCTGCTGATCCGCGCCCAGGCAGACCAGAAGAGTTTTTATATGGAAGAGCGTTTCGGCCCGATGGCCACTCTGGTGTCGACCGTCAATACGGCTGAGAGTCTGGCCTTGGCGGAAGCCACGATGCGCGAGAAGGGTGCCCTCAATTTCCTTGTCCACACCACCCGCCCCCACGTCCAGCAACTCGCCGAGGATGTCGCCTTGCGCCGGGGCGTGGCGCTGTCGTTCAACTTGACTGGAGCGGTGCTGATTAATCAGCCCGCCGGTTTTGCCGATTTCCACGCCAGTGGCGCCAACCCGGCGGCCAGTTGCGGCATGATCGATGCTGCCTTTGTGGCCAACCGTTTCTACTTCTCGCAGGTCCAGCAGCACTACCTTCCGCCCTCATCCATCGACTGGGTCGTCGATTTGTAAGGATGCTGCAAGCTGCATTAGTAAAAATGAGGCGCTCATAACGTGATATTATTTGCGCCCCGTGACCGAGTTAGTCGCCACGGTTTTTCAACCCCCCTCGGCAAGGAAGATCCATGAAGATCCACGAGTATCAGGGCAAGGAAATCCTGCGGAAGTTCGGCGTGGCGACCCCGCGCGGCGTTCCCTGTTTTTCCGTCGATGAGGCCGTCAAGGCCGCAGAACAATTAGGTGGCAAGATCTGGGTCGTGAAGGCACAGATTCATGCGGGTGGTCGTGGCAAGGGCGGCGGTGTCAAGCTGGCCAAGTCGCTTGACGAAGTGCGCGCCCACGCAACCGCCATTCTTGGCATGCAGCTCAAGACCCACCAGACCGGCCCGGAAGGCCAGAAGGTACGGCGCCTGCTGATCGAGGACGGCGCCGACATCCAGAAGGAATACTACGTCGCGGCCCTGACTGACCGTGCCACCCAGAAGGTTGCCATCATGGCGTCCTCCGAAGGCGGCATGGACATCGAGGAAGTGGCCCACAGCACCCCCGAGAAGATCATCAAGGTTTTCGTTGATCCTTTGGTCGGCTTGACCGACGCCCAGGCGCAGGAACTGGCGGATGGCATCGGCGTTCCCGCCGCCTCGCAGGCGCAGGCCATCGACACCTTCAAGAAGCTCTATACCTGCTACATGGAAACCGATGCGAGCTTGGCGGAAATCAATCCGCTGATCCTCGAAGGCAACGGCAACATCAAGGCGCTGGATGCCAAGTTCAACTTCGACGCCAATGCCCTCTATCGTCAGCAAGAGATCGTTGCCTACCGCGACCTCGACGAGGAAGACGCCGACGAGATCGAGGCCTCCAAGTTTGATCTCGCCTACATCAGCCTCGACGGCAACATCGGCTGTCTGGTGAACGGTGCCGGTCTCGCCATGGCGACCATGGACACCATCAAGCTGTTCGGCGCCGAGCCGGCCAACTTCCTCGACGTTGGCGGCGGCGCCACGACCGAGAAGGTCACCGAAGCCTTCAAGATCATGCTCAAGAACACCAAGGTCAAGGGCATCCTGGTCAATATCTTCGGCGGCATCATGAAGTGCGACACCATTGCCAACGGCGTGGTGACGGCGGCCCGCGAAACCCATCTGGCCGTACCGCTGGTGGTACGCATGAAGGGCACCAACGAAGACCTCGGCAAGCAGATCCTTGCCGAATCCGGTCTGCCGATCATCACCGCCGACACCATGGCGGAAGCCGCGACCAAGATCGTCGCGGCTGTGAAGTAAGGAGCCGATATGTCCATTCTCATCAACAAAGACACCAAGATCATCACCCAGGGCATCACCGGCAAGACCGGCCAGTTCCATACCGAGAAGTGCATCGAGTACGCGAATGGCAAGAACTGTTTCGTCGCCGGGGTGAACCCGAAGAAGGCCGGCGAGTCGATCTTCGACGTGCCGATCTTCGCCTCGGTCAAGGAAGCCAAGGCCCAGACCGGTGCGACTGTTTCCGTCATCTACGTGCCGCCCGCCGGCGCGGCTGATGCGATCTGGGAAGCCTGCGAAGCTGATCTTGATCTCGCCATCTGCATTACCGAAGGCATTCCCGTGCGCGACATGCTGGTGGTGCGCAACAAGATGAAGCAGAAGGAAGCCAAGGGTGGCAAGAAGACGCTGCTGCTTGGCCCCAACTGCCCCGGCCTGATCACGCCCGATGAAGTCAAGATCGGCATCATGCCCGGCCACATCCATCGCAAGGGCCGCATCGGCGTCGTGTCGCGCTCCGGCACGCTGACCTACGAAGCCGTGGCCCAGTTGACCGAAATCGGCCTCGGCCAGTCTTCGGCGGTCGGTATCGGCGGCGATCCGATCAACGGGCTCAAGCATATTGACATCATGCAGGCGTTCAATGACGATCCCGATACCGACGCGGTTATCATGATCGGCGAAATCGGTGGCCCGGACGAAGCCGATGCTGCGCGCTGGTGCAAAGAGAACATGAAGAAGCCGATCGTCGGCTTCATCGCAGGTGTCACGGCCCCGGCCGGCAAGCGCATGGGCCATGCCGGTGCGCTGATCTCCGGCGGTGCCGACACGGCGGATGCCAAGCTCGCCATCATGGAAGAATGCGGCTTCAAAGTGACGCGCAACCCGTCCGAGATGGCCAAGCTGCTGAAGGCCATGCTCTAAGTAATTTCAGCGACAATGCAAGGCGAGCAAGGGTGATTCCTGCTCGCCTTTTTCTTTGGGAGTTCCTGTGGCAATTTTCCTTTCAGAAGCCAATGTGCGTCAGTTGCTGACGATGGATTTGGCGCTGGCTGCTGTCGAGTCTGCCCATCGTGCCCATGCCTTGGGGCGTGCCATCGACATCCCGCGCCAGCGTACCCGTGTGCCGACGGCCTCGCTGCACATCCTGCAGGGCGCGCTGCCCGACGAAAATGTCATGGGGTACAAGGCTTATACAGCCAGCAAAGAGGGCGCGCGCTTTCTCGTCCATCTGTTCGACGCGGCCAATGGCAAGTTGCAGGCCGTAATCGAGGCGGATTATTTGGGCATGATGCGTACGGGTGCCGCTGGTGGGGTGGCGGCAAAGTATCTTGCGCAACCGGAAGCGGCGACGGTCGGCCTGATCGGTGCCGGCTGGCAGGCGCAGAGTCAGTTGGAAGCGCTGTGCAAGGTGCGGCCGATCCGGCAAGTCAAACTGTTTTCCCGCAATGCAGAAAAGTGCCGTCTTGCCAGCGCCGACTTTTCCGAACGCTTTGGTATTGAGGTCGTCCCGGTCGAATCGGCCGAAGCCGCGGTGCGTGACAGCGATCTTGTCGTGACCATCACGACCGCTGTCTCTCCTGTGGTGCAGGGTGATTGGCTGTCAGCAGGTACTCACATCAATGCCGCCGGCTCCAATGCACTGATCCGCCGTGAGCTGGACGAGAAGGCCGTCGGGCGTGCTCAACTGGTATGCGTGGATAGTCGTGCCATCGCACTGGCCGAGGCGGGGGACTTGCAGCCGGCGCTGGAAAAAGGGCGTCTGCATGCGGGGCAACTGGTTGAGTTGGGCGAGATCATTTGCGGCGTGAAGCCGGGCAGGGCGAGTGCCGAGTCGATCACCCTGTTCGAGTCGCAGGGCATGGCGATTCAGGACCTTGCCCTGGCGCAGCGTTTGTTGTCGTTCGCAAAGACACAGGGGATTGGTGCGGAATTGCCCTATTGAGCCGGCTTTTTGTGCAGCGGGCATGAAAAGTCATTGACGGACTTGAGGGTGGGCTGCAAGAATGACGCATATCACCCTGTTTCTGAATCAAGTTGTCCTGATTGGGTGGATCATCGAACACATCAAGGCGATAGGAAAAAGAGTCCAGAGCAGTGGCTGGCAAACGTAACCTGAATTTCTGGAAAAGCGACTGGTTCGTTGGCCTGTTGGTCAGCGCGACGGTGCTCGCCCTCGGCAGCAGCAGCCTGCTGCAAAGCCTGGAGCGCAAGGCCTACGACTTGGCCATGGGGATGACCGATCGTGTGCCATCCGATCGCATCGCCATCATTGCCATCGACAAGCAGAGCCTCGACAACATCGGCCGCTGGCCGTGGTCGCGCGAGATCTTTGCCGACATGATCGAGAAGCTGTCGGCGGCCAAGGCGAAAGTGATTACCACCAGCGTGTTCTTTTCTGAGCCGCAGCGGGATGCAGGGCTGGGCTATGTCGACCGCCTGATCGAACTGAATAACGCACGCCTGGCGGCTGAGTCGGCGCGTGCGGCCGAACGTGCGGCTGCGGAAGCGGCCGCTGCTGCCCAAGCTGCTGCAAAGCGCCAGGGGGCGATGCAGGTACGAGCAGGAATCCCAATTCCGCCGCCACCACAAGCCCTGCCTCTCGAGGCAACCGCGCCGACAATCGATCCCCAATCCGATCCAATCGGTGCCCTACTGGCTGAGGCCGAACACAAGTTGAATACCGATCGCCGCCTAGGCGAGGCGATTACCCAGGCGGGGAATGTCGCCCTGCCGATGTTGTTCCAGATCGGTGAGCCGATTGGCCGCCCGGATCGGCTACTGCCCGAGTTTGTGCAGCGAAATGCGGTCAAGCTGGCGAATGCCGAAGCCGTGGCGCCGATTCCGACGGCTACCATCGATGCGGGCGTGATCGACACGCTGGGCGAAAAAGCGGCGGCGATTGGCCACTTCAACGTGCTGACGGATGTGGATGGCGCAATCCGGGCTGAGCCGCTGGTCCTGCAACATTTTGACCATGCCCTGCCGTCACTGGCGCTGCGGGTTGCGGCGCAGAGCCTGAACCTTGCCCCTGCTGATATTCAGGTGCAGAGTGGCGCGGTCAAACTCGGCAAGTTGAAAATTGCCACCGACCCTGCGTTGCGTATGCTGACCTATTTTTATCGCGATGCCGGCGCTTTTCCAATTGACTCTTTCTACGATGTGGTCAGCGGCAAGATTCCGTATGGCAAGTATCGCGACAAGATTGTCCTGATCGGTCCGACAGCCGCCGGCGTGGGCAGTCTGTTCGTGACGCCGGTTTCGCCGTCAATGGCTTCGGTCGAGGTGATGGCGCATACCGTTTCCAGCATCCTCTCGGAACATTTTTTCGTCGCGCCGGACTGGGGTGTGTGGGTTGAGTACGGTGTTTTCCTGCTGGTGGCGCTCTACCTGATTCTGGCCTTGCCGCGCTTGTCGGCCGGCATGGGTGCGGTAATTACGGCGTTGTTGCTGATTATGCTGGTCGGCGCACATTTTGGTTTGATGATGACGCAACTGATGTGGCTGCAACTGATGTTGCCCGCGACTTTGCTGCTCGTCGGTCACCTGCTGCTGACCACCAAGCGCTTTCTGGTCACCGAACGGGGCAAGGAAAAGTCGGAAGCCGAGTCGGCCGAGTCGAACCGCATGCTCGGCTTGGCTTTCCAGGGACAGGGTCAGCTCGACATGGCCTTCGACAAGTTCCGCAAGTGTCCGCTGGATGACCAGTTGATGGAGAATCTTTACAGTCTGGGCCTTGATTTCGAGCGCAAGCGCCAGTTCAACAAGGCGGAATCGGTGTTCCGCTACATGGCGGATTACAACATCGCGTTCCGTGATCTGGCGCAGCGCATCGCGCGCACCAAGCAGCTTTCGGAAACCGTCATCCTCGGCGGGGCGGGAGCCGGCCGCAGTAATGCGAGCACGATGATTCTCGATGGCGGTGATATGGAAAAGCCGATGCTCGGCCGCTACCAGATCGAGAAGGAACTGGGCAAGGGGGCGATGGGCGTGGTGTATCTCGGCCGCGATCCGAAGATCAATCGCGTGGTCGCGATCAAGACCATGGCCCTGTCACAGGAGTTTGATGAGGATGAATTGGTCGAGGTCAAGGAACGCTTTTTCCGCGAGGCGGAAACTGCCGGGCGACTCAATCATGCCAACATCGTGACGATGTTTGATGCCGGCGAGGAGCATGATCTCGCCTACATCGCGATGGAATTCCTCAAGGGCAAGGATCTGGTACCGCAGACCAAGCCGGACGGTCTGCTGCCCTTGCCCCAAGTGCTTTCCATCATCGCCCGGGTGGCCGAGGCGCTCGACTACGCACATAGCAATCAGGTCGTCCATCGCGACATCAAGCCCGCCAACATCATGTATGAGCCGACCGAGGATCAGGTCAAGGTGACCGACTTCGGCATCGCGCGCATCACTGACTCATCCAAGACAAAAACCGGCATGGTGCTCGGTACGCCCTCCTACATGTCGCCGGAGCAATTGGCGGGCAAGAAGATCGACGGGCGTTCCGACCTGTTCTCGCTAGGTGTCACCTTGTTCCAGATGGCTTCCGGCAAGCTGCCCTTTGTCGGCGAGTCGATGGCGCAATTAATGTTCAAGATTGCCAGCGATCCGCATCCTGATATCCGCACCTTGGTGTCAGGCATTCCCGATTGCGTGGCGACGATTATCGACAAGGCGCTGGTGAAAGACCCAGATCAGCGCTACCAAACTGGCGGCGAATTTGCGCGTGACCTGCGTACTTGCCTTGCTGCACTGGGGGGCACGACGTAATGGCAAAGATCGATCTTTCCGGCGCCATTGAGATGGCTACCTGTAGCGATCCTGGCAAGGTGCGTACTAACAACGAGGATTCAGTGCTGGCCAATCCCCAACTGGGGCTGGCTGTACTCGCTGATGGCATGGGCGGCTACAACGCCGGCGAGGTGGCGAGTAGCATGGCCACCGCCGTGCTGGGTTGTGAACTGGAGCATGCCTTTGGGCTTCAGCCGCCACATCAGGTACGTGAGGATGGCAAGACCTGGGCCCGCGCTGCCTTGATGGATCGCGTGGCCAAGACCAATGCGGCGATCCATCATGCCGCCAGCAACAATGCCCAATATGCCGGCATGGGTACGACCCTGGTGATGGCGCAGTTCTTTGATAATCGCATGGCGGTGGCCCATATCGGCGATTCGCGCTTGTATCGCCTGCGCGATGGGGCGTTGTTTCAGGTGACACGCGATCATTCGTTGCTTCAGGAGCAGCTCGACAGCGGCTTGATTACCCCGGAGCAGGCCCGTTTTTCGCAGAACAAAAATCTGGTGACGCGGGCAATGGGCGTCGATGCGGATGTTGATACGGAACTGGCCGAGCATGTCGTGTTGCCGGGGGATGTCTATCTGCTTTGCTCGGATGGTCTGAATGACATGGTCGAGGATGACGAGATTGCATTGACCCTCTCATCCCTGTCGGCCAATCTGCCCTTGTGTGCGCAGCAACTGGTCGATATGGCCAATGACAATGGGGGCCGGGACAATATCTCGGTCATTCTTGTCAAAATAAAGCAGCCCTTTCCTGCGCCCGGGATGACATCCGGCTGGAAAGAGCGTGTACAGTCGTGGTTCAGTTAAATTTCGAAGTCTTCAAGGACGCGCAAGATGGCTAAGCTCATACTCAGCATGGACAACCTGGTGCTCAAGGAAATTCCCTTGAACAAGGAGCGCACCACGCTCGGTCGCAAGGCCTCGAACGATATCCAGATCGACAATCTGGCGATTTCGGGCGAGCATGCGGTGATCGTGACCATCCTCAACGACTCGTTCCTTGAGGATTTGAACAGTACCAACGGTACCTGCGTCAATGGCCAGCAGATCAAGAAACATTTTCTGCAAAACAATGACGTGATCGAGCTGGGCAAATATCGGCTCAAGTATGTCAATGAGGCACCGGCCCAGGCTTCGCAGGCTGATTTTGAGAAAACCATGGTGTTGCGCCCGGACATGATGCGCAAGGCAGCCGAGCATGCCGGCGGCAAGTCTGCCGAGGCCGTTGAGGCAGGGCACGCGCCAATGATGCCGGCGGTCGATCTGGCCCCCCCCATTGGTGCGGCTGTGCCAAAGCCCGCGCCAGTACCTGAGGCAGCACCGGTCATCCCGCTTGGCGCAATTCAGGTACTCAATGGCAGCAACGCCGGCAAGACGCTGGAACTGGTCAAGTCGCTGACCACTCTGGGCAAGCCGGGTGTGCAGGTGGCGGTGATTGCCCGTCGTCCGCATGGTTATTTCCTGACCCATGTCGAAGGTGCGAAGTTTCCCTCCGTCAATGGTGAGGCCATCGATACCCAGGCGCATGAACTGAAAGATCATGATGTCATCGAGTTGGCCGGGGTCAAGATGGAGTTCTTCTTCAAGCTCTGAGTACCCAGGCCGTGAAGCGCCATCTCGCTCGCTATCTCCTCGGTTCAATCCTGTTGCTGGTGATGCTCGGCCATTCGGCCGGGTTTTATCGCATCGGACTGGTCGAACGCTTTGACGCAATCTTCTACGACGTCAAATTGCGATTGACCATGCCGCGCGATGTCGATCAACGGATTGTGGTGGTCGACATCGACGAGAAATCGCTGGCTGAGCAGGGACGTTGGCCCTGGGGGCGTGACCGCATGGCCCGCCTGATGGACAAGTTGTTTGATAGCTATGGGGTTCAACTGGTCGGCTTCGACGTGGTGTTTGCCGAGCCGGATGTCAGTTCCGGCATCAAGTCGCTGGAACAGATTGCCCGTAGTGATTTGCGTGGCAATGCCGCCTTCCAGTCGGCGCTGCGTGAAATGCGTCCACGCCTCGACTACGATGCCCGATTTGCGGCTTCGCTGAAGAATCGCAAGGTCATTCTTGGTTATTACCTTTCCAATAACGAGAATGGGCAATCCAGTGGCGTCCTGCCAGCGCCGACATTTGGTGGAGAAGTGCTGGCCGGCAAGCCGCTGGCAGTGACCCGCTGGCAGACGCATGGTGGCAACCTGCCGATCCTGCAGTCTGCCGCCGCCGGCGCGGGCCACTTCAATCCGCTAGTGGATTTTGATGGTATTTCCCGCCGCGTGCCCTTGCTGGCGGAATATCAGGGCGCTTACTATGATTCACTTGCCCTGGCCGTTGTGCGCGCCCTGCATGGCTTCCCCCCCGTGTTGCCGGGTTTTGCCGATGCCGATAACACCTATCTCGAATGGCTCGAGCTGCCCACCGCAAAGGGCAGCTTGCAACTGCCGGTCGATGAAAACATTGCGGCCTTGATTCCTTACCGTGGTCCGCAAGGCAGCTTCCTCTATCTGCCAGCGACGGATGTGCTGAATGACCGTGTACCGCAGGAAAGCCTGCGTGGGCGCATTGTCCTGATCGGTACCACGGCGCCCGGCCTGATGGATCTACGGGCCACCCCCGTCTCAGCGGCTTATCCGGGGGTCGAGGTGCATGCCAATCTCATCGCGGGCATGCTGGATGGTGCCCTTAAGCACAAGCCGGATTATCTGCTGGCGGCCGATGTCGTGCAGGTTTTCGTGGCAGGCGCCCTGATGGTATTCCTACTGCCGCTGCTGTCACCCCTTAAAGCCACACTGACGGGTACCTTCATCCTGTTGGTGCTGTTCAGTATCAATCTGTCGCTCTGGCAGGCGGGCAATCTGGTGCTGCCGTTTGCTGGTGCCGGCCTGCTGGTGGTGCTGTTGTATGCCGTGAATATGTCCTGGGGCTATTTTGTCGAGTCGAAGACCAAACGTCAGTTCACCGAATTGTTCGGCCAGTATGTGCCGCCCGAACTAGTCGATGAAATGGCGAAGAATCCCGAGGGTTACAGCATGTCCGGCCGTAAGGCGGAGCTGACCGTTTTGTTTTCCGATGTACGCGGGTTTACGACGATATCCGAGGGCTTGCAGCCGGATGAACTGGCTGCCCTGATGAACGAATACCTCGGGGCGATGACGGCGGTGGTGCGTGATCATCGCGGCACGCTCGATAAATACATCGGTGATGCGATCATGGCGTTCTGGGGTGCGCCAATGGCCGATCCTGAGCATGCCCAGCATGCGGTTGTGACGGCACTGGAAATGCAGGTGGCCCTGAAAGCGCTCAATCAGCGCCTGATGGCGAAGGGCTGGCCCGAATTGAAAATTGGTGTGGGTGTCAACACGGGGCCGATGACCGTGGGCGACATGGGCTCGCCGGTACGCAAGGCCTATACCGTGATGGGCGATGCAGTCAACCTCGGGTCGCGTCTTGAAAGCATCACCAAACAGTATGGTGTCGGCATCATCGTCGGCGAAGGAACGCGTGATGTGCTGGGCAACCGCTTTGTGCTGCGCGAACTGGATCGGGTACGCGTCAAGGGCAAGGCGGAACCGGTGGGCATTTACGAGCCGCTGGGCCTGGATGGTCAAGTTGACACGGCTATACTCGAAAAGCTCAAGCTCTGGAATCAGGCCCTGCAGGCTTATCGTAGCCAGGAGTGGGATCGTGCCGACATGCTGCTCCTGAACCTGATTCGCCAGGAGCCACATTATCTCTATGAACTTTACGTCAAGCGCGTTAGTTATTACCGCGAGAATCTGCCCCCGGCGGGTTGGGATGGCGTGACCACCTTCGAGACGAAATAATGAAAATACGGGTTCTCGGCTGTAGCGGCGGTATTGGTGGTCGGCATTTGCGAACCACCTCGTTGCTGATCGATAACGACATCCTGATCGATTGCGGTACAGGCGTGGCGGATCTGTCGATTGCTGAACTGGCGCAGGTCGACCATGTGTTCCTGACCCATACGCACATGGATCATATCGCCTGCCTGCCTTTGATGATCGATACGGTTGGGGATATGCGTAATCGCCCGTTGATGGTGCATGCGACCGCAGCAATTGAGGAGATGCTGCGTGCGCATGTGTTCAACTGGGCGATCTGGCCAGATTTTTCGGAAATCCCGACACCTGCCGAACCCTGGTTGCGATTTGTGCCCCTCCGCGAGGGAGATGTGGTTGATTTGCAGGGACGGAAAATTCGTCCGCTGCCCGCCAATCACACGGTACCGGCGGTTGGTTATCAGTGTGATTCGGGCAAGGCCAGTCTGGTCTTCTCCGGCGATACCGGCCCCTGTGCTGCTCTGTGGGAGGCGGTTAATCGTATTGATAACCTGAAAACCCTGATTATCGAGACTGCCTTTTCCAACCGCGAACGCAAACTTGCCGAGGCATCTCTGCACCTGTGCCCCAGCATGCTGTTCGAGGAACTGGCCTACCTGCAGTCCCGGCCGGATATTTTCATCACCCATCTCAAGCCGGGCCAAATCGAACTGACGATGGAGGAAATCGAAGACAGCATCGGCGAGTTCAGGCCCCGCATGTTGCAAAACAATCAGGTCTTCGAATTATGAGTACGCCGGCTATGTCCACGGTGGCTCCAGAATCCTTGCGGCATCTTTCGCCTATGGGTAATCTGGGTGCGGATGCCTTGGCCCAAGTCGCTTCGGTGGCACACAACGAACGACTGAATCGTGGGCTGCACGATATGCCCTACCCCTGGCCCCATCAAGTGGTTTATCTATTGCACGGCGAGATCAAGCTGGGATACGCTCATGGCATGAGCAAGGTCCTTGTCGGTGGCTTTGGCGGAGCACTGGCTCCCCTGGCATCGGCCGGGATGGAACCCAAGCACATTCGTGCCATCACAAATACCGAGCTGCTCTGCTTTGATGAAAATGCGCTCGATATTCTGGTCACATGGGATCAATTGGTTCCCGTTCGTCAGCACCGCCAGGATGTGCAGCCATCCACCCCAGCGACCGACTGGCGCAACATGTCCGGGCTTTTTGATGCACAGCGCCTGACGTTCGGTACCTTCTCAAGCTTACCGCCGGCCCATATTGAAAGCCTGCTGGCCTCCTTTGATCGTCAACTCGTGAAGGCGGGTGATGTGATCGTGCGCCAGAATGAACCGGGCGATTTCTACTACGTGATTGAACGCGGTCGTGCACAGGTGACACGCGATGTGGCGGGTGCGTCGATTGAGTTGGCTGAGATCAAGGCAGGGGATGCTTTTGGCGAAGAGGCGCTGATTGCCGAGACCAGCCGCAATGCCACCGTGACGATGAAAACCGATGGCGTGTTGCTGCGCCTCAATAGTGCCGATTTCATCCGGTTGTTGCGCGAGCCCTTGCTGCACTATGTTGACCTGAATCAGGCCAAAGAGCATGTGGCCAACGGGGCAATTTGGCTGGATGTGCGTTTTCCGGCGGAGTATCGGCATGATGGCTTGCCGGGAGCCATAAATATTCCCCTGAATGAACTGCGCGATGCGTTGGCGGCCCTGCCCAGGGACAAGGAGTACATCGCCTACTGCCAGACCGGCAGACGCAGCTCAGCGGCCGCTTTTCTGTTGTCGCAGCGCGGATTCAAGGCCAGGCTTCTGGCGGGTGGTTTGAAATCGAAGGGTTGTGTGGGGAGTCTGGCAGCATGAGCGCGATACTGGAACCAACTGCATCAGGACAAGCGGGTCGGGAAGGTGCCAATTCGGGCGAACTGGGTGCCCGCCTGACATTCTTCAAGAATCTTCAGGCGGTTACCAACAAGATTCACGCGACCTCGAACATTGACGAGATCATGCTCGAACTGTCACAGGATATTTGTGATCTGTTCAATGCGGATCGGTTGACAATCTATTCGGTCAGCGAGGACAGGACATCGATTGTTTCCAAGGTCAAGACCGGGCTTAACTCGTTCAAGGATCTCAAGCTGCCGATTGCCGACCAGAGTATTGCGGGCAATGTGGCCCTGTCGCGCAAGATTGTCAATATTCGCGATGTCTATGACGAGGCTGAACTCAAGGTCATCAACCCGAACCTGCGTTTCCTGCAGGAAGTCGACAAGCGCACGGGCTACCGCACCAAGCAAATGCTGGTTGGCCCCGTTACCGAGTTGCAGACCGGTGAATTGCTGGGTGTCGTTCAACTTATCAATAACAAGGCGGGCGTGCCCTTTGCGATTGTGTCCGAGGAGGGCATCAAAGGCTTGTGCGAAACCCTTGCCATTGCCTTTGCCCAGCGGAATAAGCCCGCCCAGACGATCAAGACCAAGTACGATCATCTGGTGCTCGATGCGGTGGTTTCCGCGCAGGAAATGGATATCGCCAGCAAGTCGGCGCGCCGAAAAAATATTGATGTCGAAGAAGCGTTGATCACCGAATTTCAGGTCAAGGTGCCCGCCATCGGTGCTGCCCTGGCCAAGTTCTTCGGCGTGCCTTACGAGCCTTACAAGAGCGATCGCATCAAGCCGATCGATTTGATGAAGAACCTGCGGCGCGAGTATGTCGAGCAGAATCAGTGGTTGCCGATCGATGACACCAAGGATGGCATTCTGGTGCTGTGCATGGACCCTGAACAGGTCAAGAGTTCGCGGGTGGTTAACAACGTCTTTGCCAAGAGCAAGATCGTCTATCGTGTGACGACGATTCGCGAATTCAAACAGACGGTCGACCAGTTCTTCGGCGGTGGCGCCTTTTCCGACAATACCGATGTCGGTGACCTGCTTTCGGCGATGGATGAGGGCGAGAGCGAGGGCGACTCCGGCGGTGATGATGTTTCCGCCGCCGCCGACAACGAACTCGTCAAACTGGTCAACAAGATCATCATCGATGCTTTCCAGCAAGGGGTTTCGGATATCCACATCGAACCCGGCATGGGCAAGGACAAGGTGATGATCCGCTTCCGCCGCGATGGTTCGTTGCAGAAGTACATCGAGATTCCCCATAGCTTCCGTACTGCGCTGGTCGCCCGTCTCAAGATCATGTGTGACCTGGATATTTCCGAGAAACGCAGGCCGCAGGACGGCAAGATCAAGTTCAAGAAGTACGGCCCACTCGATATTGAGTTGCGGGTGGCGACGATCCCGACCGCAGGCGGTGTTGAGGACGTGGTGATGCGTATTCTGGCGGCAGGCGAGCCGATTCCGCTCGACAAGCTGGGTCTGTTGCCGCATAACGAGGAACGTCTCAAAGCAGCGGTATCAAAACCCTATGGTCTGTTCTTCGTCTGCGGTCCGACTGGTTCGGGTAAGACGACAACGCTGCACTCCGTGCTGAAGTTCCTGAATACACCGGATACCAAGATATGGACTGCGGAAGATCCGGTGGAAATCACCCAGAAGGGTCTGCGTCAGGTACAGGTCAACAAGAAAGCCGGCCTTGATTTTGCGGTGGTCATGAAAGCCTTCCTGCGGGCTGACCCGGACATCATCATGGTGGGTGAAATGCGTGATGCCGAGACGACAGGCATCGGCATTGAGGCGTCGCTGACCGGTCACCTGGTGTTCGCCACGTTGCATACCAACAGCGCACCGGAATCCATCATTCGTCTGCTCGACATGGGCATGGACCCCTTCAACTTTGCCGATGCGCTGCTCGGCATTTTGGCCCAGCGCCTCGCCAAGCGCCTGTGCGGTAAATGCAAGGAAGCCTATGTCGCCAGCCCGGAGGAAATGAAACATTTCCTGACGGAATATTGCGAGGAACTGGCCAACACCGAAACCTTCAAGCGTGATGGCAAGGCGGCCTACGAGGCGGTCTACAAAGAGTGGGCGAAGAAATACGCCAACGAGCAGGGACAGTTCACGCTTTATCGTGCCAAGGAGGCCGGGGAAGAGGACACCAAGTGCGAGGCCTGCGGCGGTTCAGGTTACAAGGGGCGGATGGGCCTGCATGAGCTGATGATCGGCACCGATCCGGCCAAGAAGCTGATTCAGGAACACGCACGTGTGGCGCAGTTGGTGGCGCAGGCGCTTGAAGATGGCATGCGTACCCTCAAGCAGGACGGCATGGAGAAAGTGCTGCAGGGTATTACCGATATGAAGCAGGTCAGGGCTGTTTGTATCAAGTAGCGGAGGTGAGCATGGAATCGAGCGACGACCTGTTCAAGCGCCTGGAGCAACTCAACGAGGTCGGCGCCGCGCTGTCGAGTGAGCGCGATATCCATCGTCTGCTGGAAAAAATTCTCGTCGCGGCCAAGGACATTACGCATGCCGATGGCGGCACACTCTATCGCATCACCGAGGACGGGAAGGCCCTGCGTTTCGAGATCGTGCGTAATGACACGCTGGGTATCGCGCTCGGTGGTTCGTCCGGCAACCCGATCAACTTTCCTGATCTGCCGCTCAAGGACGAACAGGGGGCGCCGAACAACGCCATGGTGGCCGCTTATGCCGCCATCAATGACAAGACGGTCAACATCGTGGATGCCTACAGCGAAGCGGGCTTCGATTTTTCCGGCACGCGCAAGTTCGACGAGCGTACTGGCTATCGCTCGCAGTCTTTCCTGACGGTGCCGATGAAGAATCATGAGAGTGAAATCATTGGCGTGCTGCAACTGATCAACTCGCTGGATTCGCAAACGCAAGCGGTACAAGCCTTCTCCATATCGGAGCAGCGCTTGGCAGAATCCCTGGCATCGCAGGCCGCCATCGCACTGACCAATCGCCAACTCATTTCACAACTGGAAACGCTGTTTGAGTCTTTCATCAACCTCATCAACCTGGCGATTGACGAAAAGTCGCCCTACACCGGCGGGCATTGCCAGCGCGTGCCGGCGCTGACCATGATGATCGCCGAGGCCGTGAATGCCACGCATGAAGGGCCGCTGTCCGCTTTCCAGATGACCGATGCGGATCTTTACGAACTGAAGATCGCCGGCCTGCTGCATGATTGTGGCAAGGTGACGACGCCCGTACATGTCGTCGACAAAGCCACCAAACTGCAGACGATCTTCGACCGCATCGGCCTGGTCGATACGCGCTTCGAGGTACTCAAGCGTGATGTACAGATTGCCACTTTGCGTCGCTTGCTCGACATGCGGTCACAAGCCAATCCAGAAGCCGAGTCCGCCTGCTGGGCCGAGTGCTGGAATGAGTTGGGCGTGCTCGATGATGAGCGTGAATTCCTGCGGCGCGCCAATGTGGGCGGTGAAGCCATGACAACCGAAGACCAGCAGCGCGTGCGTGATATTGGCACCCGGCATACCTGGCGCAATCCGTCCGGCGTGGATGCCGACTTTCTCGCTGCGGATGAAATCGAGAACTTGTCGATTCGCGCGGGCACCTTGACGGCCAAAGAGCGCGAAATCATCAACCACCATATTGTGGCCACTATCAAGATGCTCGAAGCGCTGCCCTGGCCGAAGCATCTCAAGAATGTGGCGGAATACGCCGGCGGCCATCACGAACGCATGGATGGCAAGGGCTACCCGAAAGGGCTGACGCGCGAGCAGATGTCGTTACCGGCCCGCATGATGGGCATTGCCGACATCTTCGAGGCCCTGACAGCCAAGGATCGCCCCTACAAACCGGGCATGAAGCTTTCTCAAGCGATTGATATCATGAGAAAGTTTAGTTCTGGCGGACATATCGACCCGGATTTGTTCGAAACTTTTCTGCAGCAGAATGTCTATCGGCGCTATGCCGAGGAATTTCTGGACCCCAGCCAGATCGATGAGACTGCTTCGCAAAATGTCGGTGCTGGCGGGACGGCATAGTGACGAAAATTGTCATGTTCTGCCAAGATAGAGATGGGTAGTGAGAAAAATTCCTGAGATGGATCGGCATAGCGCTAGGTTTTACGTGGATTCCATCAATATCGACAGGCTGGCACGCGGGTTGCTGTTAGTTTCTCAGCACAACTCAGTGCTTTACTTCAAGGAGAGATTCAATGAAGAACGTTCAACAAGGCTTCACCCTGATCGAACTGATGATCGTCGTTGCCATTATCGGTATTCTGGCTGCAGTGGCAATCCCGGCCTATCAGGACTACACGATCAAGTCGCAAGCTGCTGGTGCCCTGGCCGAAATCGCTGGCGGTAAGGTTGGTCTTTCAACTGCCGTGAATGATGGTAAGACCCCATCCACTACTTCGACCGACGATGGCTTCATCGGTGTGCAGGCCTCAACCACTTTTTGTGACGTGGTGGTTGGCGCTAGCAGTATTACTTGTACCGCCAAAGCAGGTAATGCCGCCAACTTCAACGGCAAGAATATCGTTTTGACCCTGGATGCGGCGACGGGTGCCTGGACTTGCACGACGACACTGGATGCAAAGTACAAGCCGAAGAACTGCACCTAATTAGTGCGCTAGTCTCATGAAAAACCCCGCGAATGCGGGGTTTTTCTTTGGAGCACTATCAACCTCCCAGTTAGCGGATTTCTTCTGTAATACAGCGACCGATCAGCCAGTCGCCCGTTTCTTCCAGTTTCTCGTCGGCATGCAGTCGCCACGGGCGGCCATCCAGCAGGGTAACAAACACCGTGCCGTTTTCCCAGTAACTGGGCGCGATCAGGATGCGCACGCTGCTGTCGTCCTGCAGGGCATCAAGCACAATCAAATCCGTCTTGAGGCCACTGTCCATGACGGACAGCGGGCGTGGCAACTTCGACAGGGTCTCGATACCGGCAGAACCGTCGACCTCGCTTTGCCGCGTGAAGCGGCGAATGATGCCCACGTGCCAACCGGTCACGCCTTCGGGTTGAAAGCCTACCAGCGCCCCGACCTGTGCCCAGTCATTGCGTTTGATGGGCAGTTTCGCACCGATACCACCCTGGCTGACATCCTCGATCACCCAAGTCTCGATGCCCTCCAGGCTGGTATTGGTACCCGACAGATAGCCCGGCAGGCTGTTGATACCGTGAATCACGTACACGCCAGAAGCAATCCGGTGGCGCGCATTTTTGCGCAGCGGCGGTTTGGCCGACCAGCATTGCAGCAAATGGTTGATAACGCGCAAAACGGCCTCGGCAGAAAATTCTTCCACCCCGGCGATTTCACGCGGGAGTTGGCGGGTGGCGAGAATTTTCTCGCGTAACTGCTGCATGTCGGCCAGTGCATCGCCCGGACTCAAATAGCGAATGCCGGGGGTTGCCGCCGGTATCTGCGTCAGCCGTGCCGGCGGTGCCGGCTTGTTTGCATCGATCCAGTAAACGCAGCCGGGAAAGGCCGTGGCACTCAGCGCGAAGCGCGGCAGAAAATGGCCGATCAGCCGTTCGGCGAGAACAATCTCGATCGGCTTGAGATTGTCGAGCGATGAGGCCTGGAAGACCAGCGCCTTGAGATATTCCTGTGTTGGTGTCGTATTGCTCTCGCCGGCGCCTAGCGAGGCGATCGAGCGGTCGGCGGCGTCCAGTTGTACCGCCTGCAGGTAAGTCTGCCCCAGTTGTGTCCAGAGTTCGGCGGGTACCTGACTGTGGCGCAGCCGGAGCCAGCGCAGTTGCAGGCCCAGCGCCGTGAGCAGATGGGTGAGAATGGGGGGCAGTTGATCCCTGCTGGCCGTGGCTTCATCGCGGCAGCGCTCCAATGCTTCTGCCAAGTGTTGCCAGTACTCGAAATTGCGCTGCCATTGTTGTTGCTGCTGCAGGCGCTGGCCCGCAGTGCCGGTCAGATATTCGCGCGACTGGCGGCGGGTATGGGCGAGGCTGGCGGCCACCAGTTCCTGCAGGCGTTCCAGACGCAGCTTGGGCGTGAACCCGTCGACGCCCGCCAGCGAGGCGAACCAGCCTGCCGCCTCATCCAATCCCTTGGCCGCCTCCATGCGCGTCAACTCGCCACAAATCGACTTGGCTTCCTTGGCCGAGGCCAGCGGATGTTCCGACTTGTTTGAGAAAAACCCGAGCATGATGTGTGGCGGTAGCGGCGGTCCTTATAATCGGCCGCATTATGCGCCAATACCTCGACCTGATGCGCCACGTGTTAGAACACGGGCATGTGAAATCCGACCGTACCGGTACCGGCACGCGTTCGGTGTTTGGCTGGCAGATGCGCTTCGATCTGGCCACCGGCTTTCCGGTGCTGACAACGAAGAAACTGCACCTGCGCTCGATCATCATCGAATTGCTGTGGTTCCTGCGCGGCGAAACCAACATTCAGTTCCTGAAAGACAACAAGGTATCGATCTGGAATGAATGGGCCGACGAAAATGGTGACCTCGGCCCCGTCTATGGTCATCAATGGCGCCACTGGCCGGGGCGCGATGGGCTGGAGATCGACCAGATCACGCAATTGATCGAGGGCCTGAAGAAGAACCCCGATTCGCGTCGCCATATCGTCACCGCCTGGAATCCGTCTGATGTCGATCGCATGGCGCTGCCACCCTGCCACGCGCTGTTCCAGTTCTACGTCGCCGATGGCAAACTGAGTTGCCAACTCTACCAGCGTAGTGCCGATATCTTCCTCGGTGTGCCCTTCAACATTGCATCCTATGCCTTGCTGACGATGATGATCGCGCAAGTGGTCGGCCTGAAGCCCGGTGATTTTGTGCATACCCTCGGCGATGCCCACCTTTACTCGAATCACCTGGAGCAGACGCAGCTGCAGCTATCCCGCGAGTTGCGCACCCTGCCGACGATGCGCATCAACCCGGCGGTAACGGATCTGTTTGCCTTCACGCTCGAAGACTTCACGCTGGAGGGCTACGACCCGCATCCACACATTGCCGCACCCGTCGCCGTATGAAAGTCCTGGCCGGCGATCTGGGCGGCACCAAGGCGCTCCTTGGCATTGCCACGATCGAACCCGGCCAGCCCCCGGTTTTTACCCACACTTGCCGTCTTGCCAGCGCCGACTTTTCGGATTGCGGCGCTTTGCTGGCCCGTTTTTGTGCCGAGGCCGGGGACGCACTGCAAGGCGTCACGCAAGCCTGCCTGGCCGTCGCCGGGCCGATCAGTGCGGATGGGCATCAAGTGTGTTTTACCAACCTGCCGTGGCAGGCCGATGTGGATTCACTGGTCGCCTGTATCGGCATGCCGGTCAAACTGGTCAATGACTTTGTTGCGGTTGCCGCTGGCGTCACCGTGTGTGCAGCCGATCAACTGGTCACGCTACAAACGGGCGCGCCGCTTGCCAATGGCGTGCGTCTGGTGATTGGTGCTGGCACCGGGCTGGGCGTGGCGGCCCTGATGGGGAATGGCACGACACTATGCATTCTCCCGAGCGAGGGCGGGCATGTCGGCTTTTCGCCGCTGGATGCTACCCAGGTGCGTATTCATGCCGAACTGCTGGCGATCCATGGGCGCGTGACGGCCGAACGCGTGATCTCCGGCCCCGGCCTGTGTGCCATTCATCAGGTCTTGACGGGACAGAACCTCGATCCTGCCGAAATCGCCCAGCATGCACTGGCCGGCGATCGGGATGCACTAGCCACTACGGATGCTTTTTTCTCTGCTTATGGTGCTTTTGCGGGCGACATGGCCATGGCCTTTCTGCCGCGTGGCGGGCTGTATCTGGCCGGAGGGGTCACTCAACGGCTGTTGCCCTTGCTTGAACGCAGCCCATTCCTCACGGTATTTAACGCCAAGGCCGAGCATGCGGCCCTGACAGCACAAATGCCCGTTCATGTTTTGCGTGATGAAGCCATTGGATTAACTGGTGCCGCAGTGTTCGCCTGTCTGTCATAATCACTTTCAGGTCAACAAGTTGAAATATCTTTGGTGTATAAGTTGGCCGAACAGAGTCCAACACGAGGAGACCACCCTATGGCAACAACCAGCAAATCTGCCACAAAGCCAAAAACGACGCCCAAAGCGGCACCAGCCAAGGCGGTAAAAGCCGCAGCGGCCAAACCCAAAACGACCGCGCCCGTTTCCAAGACGGCCGCCAAGCCAAAGGTTGCGGTATCCGCCAAGGCAGCGCCGAAAAAGTCACCGGCCAAGCCGAAGATCAGCCCCGAGCAGTACCGCGCTTATGTCGAAGTAGCCGCGTATCACATTGCGGAACGCCGTGGCTTCCAGGGTGGCGACGCACTGGGGGACTGGGCGCAGGCTGAAGCAGAAATCGATCGTTTGTTGAGCGAAGGCATTCTCAAGCCATAATAGGCGGCATCATTGCCGCTCCCGCCCGCCAGAGGGAGTCTGCCCACATTGATGGGCAATACAATAAGACAAGCGGCGGGGGTTGCACATAACAATTAAGGCAACCAAGGGAGTCGTCATGCGACACGAAACACCACTCAATGACCCGCAGGGCATGCAGGGTCGTTTTGTCAGCCATCTGACCCGTTCCACCTACGCCATCATCCTTGCCGGGGGCCGTGGTAGCCGCCTGATGCAACTGACCGATTGGCGTGCCAAGCCGGCCGTCCCTTTCGGCGGCAAATTCCGCATTCTCGATTTCACGCTGTCCAATTGTGTGAATTCCGGCATCCGCCGCATCGGCGTGGCCACCCAATACAAGGCCCAGAGCCTGATCCAGCATTTACAGCGCGGCTGGAGTTTCCTTGATGGCCGCTTCGACGAATTCATCGACCTGCTGCCGGCGCAACAACAGATCGGCGAGGACTGGTACCAGGGCACAGCGGATGCCGTGTTCCAGAACATCGACCTGCTGCGCCGCAATGGTGCGAAATATGTGCTGATCCTTTCCGGCGATCATATCTACAAGATGGACTATGGCCGCATGCTGGCCCAGCATGCGCAGGCCGAAGCCGACCTGACAATTGCCTGTATGGATGTCCCCATTGAGGAGGCCAACGCCTTTGGCGTGATGGGCGTGAATGCCGACAACCGCATCACCAGCTTTATCGAAAAACCCAAGACGCCGACCAGTATTCCGGGGCAACCCGATCGTGCGCTGGTCAACATGGGCGTCTATGTCTTCAACGCCGCCTTCCTTTACGAACAACTGATCCGCGATGCCGACGACCCGCACTCCGACCACGACTTCGGCAAGAACGTGATTCCGCACATCATCAGCCGCTATCGTGCTGTCGCCCACAGTTTTTCGGACAGTTGTGTCGGCATTCCAGAAGATGGCGTGCCTTACTGGCGCGATGTCGGCACCGTCGATGCCTACTGGGAGGCTAATATCGAGCTGACCAAGGTCTCGCCCGAGCTCAACATGTACGACGAAGAGTGGCCGATCTGGACGCATCAGGAGCAGTTGCCGCCGGCCAAGTTCGTCTTCGACGAGGACGACCGGCGTGGCATGGCGATCGATTCGCTGGTGTCCGGCGGCGACATCATCAGTGGCGCCGTGGTGCGGCGCTCGCTGCTGTTCTCGCGCGTCTTCATCCATAGCTGGGCGGAAGTCGAGGACTCGGTGATCCTGCCGAATTGCGAGATCGGCCGTCGGGTGAAAATCCGCCGCGCGGTCATCGACAAGAACTGCAAGGTACCGGATGACATGGAAATCGGCTACGACATCGAGGCCGACAAGAAGCGCTTTCACGTCACCGAGAAGGGCATCACGCTGGTCACGCCCGAAATGCTGGGGCAGAAGATCCACCACATCCGCTGATCGACTGCCATGTCTGCCACGCGGCTCGACCTGGTATTCCTCTGGCACATGCACCAGCCGGATTACCGCGATCGGGAAACCGGGTCGTTCGTGATGCCGTGGACGCTCTTGCATGCGCTCAAGGACTACACCGACATGGCCGGCCACTTCGAGCGCCATCCGGCGATTCATGGCGTGGTAAATTTCGTCCCGGTCCTGCTCGACCAGATCGAGGATTACGTCGATCAATGCGCCACGCAAAAGTTTCGCGATCCCTGGCTGCGCTGGCTGGCGGCTCCTCAACTGGAACTGGATAGCCTGCCGTCCGGCGAGCGCCGACTTTTGCTCGACGGCGGCTTTCGCAGCAATGCGACCACCATGCTGGCCGCATTCCCGCACTACCAGCGTCTGCAGGTGCTCTACGAAAACCTCGCCCGCGAAGGCGAGACCGCGCTCAGCTATCTTTCCGGCGCCTATCTTGCCGACTTGCTGGTCTGGTATCTGCTCGCCTGGACCGGCGAAACGGCACGACGTCAGGAACCTTTGCTGGCGGAACTGATGGCCAAGGGCGAAGGCTTCGATCATGCTGATCGGCTGCGCCTGCTCGATTACATCGGCCGCACGCTGGCCGGGCTGCTGCCGCGCTATCGGGCGCTGGTGGCGCGCGGGCAGATCGAGTTATCGACCACGCCGGCCACCCATCCCCTGTCACCGCTGTTGCTTGATTTCCGCGTGGCCCGCGAGAGTCAGCCGAATGCACCCCTGCCTCAGGCCGAGGCGTATCCGGGCGGACGCGAGCGGGTGCGCAAACAGCTCGAACAGGCGTGCGCAAGCCACACCCGGCGTTTTGCCCAGGCGCCGGTCGGCCTGTGGCCAGCCGAGGGGGCCTTGTCGTCCGCCTTCGTCGGCGCGGCGGCACAGGCGGGTTGTCGCTGGCTGGCGACCGGCGAGAATGTGTTGAAGCACAGCCTCGGCAAGACCATCCCCGGCAGTGCTTACCATCCATGGCGCCATGGTGACGCCGGTGACAAAGCGGCGCCGCTGATCTTCTTCCGCGACGATCGTCTCTCGGACATGATCGGTTTCGAATATGCCAAGTGGCATGGTCGCGATGCGGCGACGGATTTCGTGCGCCAGCTTGAAACCATTGCAGCGGCGGCACCGGCTGGCGAAACCCCGGTGGTGAGCGTGATCCTCGATGGCGAAAATGCCTGGGAATACTACCCCTACAACGGTTACTACTTCTTCGACGATCTGTATGGCCTGCTGGAAAAACACCCGGTGATTCGCACCCGTACTTTTGCCAACGTGGTCGAAGAGCATGAACGACATGCCGTACCCGCTGCGGGGCATTCCATCCCGCCAGCGCCGACTTTATCGAAGCTGGTCGCCGGCAGCTGGGTACACGGCACGCTGTCGACCTGGATCGGCGATCCGGCCAAGAACCGCGCGTGGGATCTGCTCTGTGCCGCCAAACAAAGCTATGACCAAGTGATGGCCAGCGGCCGTCTTTCGCCCACCGAACAGGCAGCGGCCGAAGCGCAGTTGGCGGTATGCGAAAGCTCCGACTGGTTCTGGTGGTTTGGCGACTACAACCCCGGACCGGCCGTGGCCAGTTTCGATCGCCTGTTTCGCAGCAACCTCGCGCGCCTCTATCGCTGCCTCAATCTCGCGCCACCCGTTCAACTCGATCAGGCCATCGCGGCCGGACGTGTGGATGGCGTCACGGTTGCCACGGGCGGCACTATGCGCCGTGGCGACGTGGCAGCGACTGGCTAAAATCAACCCCTGAAAATCAACGAAAGAGACCAACATGGCCGGGACTATCTATCAACTCGAAGTCAATCCCCAGTTGCCCCAGCGGCTGGAACGTCTCGACGAAATCGCCAACAACCTCTGGTACAGCTGGGATCGTCCCACCCGCACCCTGTTTGCCCGCCTCGGCCAGAAACTCTGGGGCGCCGTCGGCCATAGCCCCAAGGCCTTTCTCAAGCGCGTCGATCAGCATCGCCTCAACGAGGCGGCCGAAGATCCCGTCTTTCTCGGCGCGCTGGCGCAGGTGCTGTCCTCCTACGACACCTATCACGAGAGTACACGGCGCGACCATGGCCCGCATTTGCCGGAAGGTGGGCTGATCGCCTACTTCTGCGCCGAATTCGGTTTCCATGAAAGCCTGCCGATCTACTCCGGCGGCCTCGGCATTCTGGCCGGCGACCATTGCAAGACCGCCAGCGACATGCACCTGCCCTTTGTCGGCATCGGCCTGCTCTACCGTCAGGGTTATTTCCTGCAGAGCATCGACGGTGAGGGCCGCCAGCATGCGCTCTACAACGATGCCGATTTCGATGACCTGCCGGTCAAGCCGATCACGCGCCCGGATGGCACGAATCTCAAGGTCAGCGTGCGTCTGCCCGGGCGCGATGTGCATGCGCGCGTCTGGTCGACGCGCGTCGGCCATATCACCCTCTATCTGCTCGATACCGATCTTGAGGAAAATTCGCCGCATGACCGCGATATCGCCCACCAGTTGTATGGCGGTGATCGCAACATGCGCCTGGAGCAGGAGATCATCCTCGGCATGGGCGGCGTGCGTGCCCTGGCCGAGATGGGTCTGCAGCCCACCGTCTGGCATATCAACGAGGGTCATGCTGCCTTCCTGATTCTCGAGCGCATGCGCGATCTCATCAAGGGCGGGCTGGATTTCAACACGGCGCTGGAGGCCGTGGCCAGCAATACGGTGTTTACGACGCACACGCCCGTCCCGGCCGGCCACGACCATTTCGCCGAAGACACGATTCGCCGCTATTTCGAAGAGTGCTGTCACGACATGGGTTGCGACATTCACAGCCTGTTGGCACTCGGGCGCATCAACCACGATCCCGAATTTAACATGACAGCGCTGGCAATCCGCGGCTCACGCTTCCAGAACGGTGTCTCGCGTATCCACGGCACCGTTTCGGCCGAGATTTGCGCCGATCTCTGGCCGCAGATCGAGCCGGCCGAGAATCCCATCGGCTATGTTACCAACGGCGTGCATGTGCCCACCTTCCTGTCTGACCTGTGGCACGACACCTTTGATCGCGTCCTCGGCCCGGCCTGGCGCCAGCGCCTGACCGACCCGCAATGCTGGTCCGAAGTGCATGGGATCCCCGACCACAGCTTCTGGAGCGTGCGCCAGTCGATCAAGTCGCAGATGCTGCATCTGCTGTGCCACCGCGTGTCGGAGCAGCATGTCCGCAACCAGAGTTCGCAGTCGCACATCGACCGCCTGTTGCGATTGGCCGATCCGGAAAATCCCAATGTGCTGACGATTGGCTTTGCCCGCCGCTTTGCGACCTACAAGCGCGCCACGCTGCTGTTCCGCGATCTCAATAATCTGCGCCAGCTGATCTGCAATGCGGAGCGGCCGGTGCTGTTCATCTTCGCCGGCAAGGCCCACCCGGCCGACCAGCCGGGGCAGGCCTTTATCCGTCGCATCCACGAGGTGGCGCAGATGCCGGAATTCGAGGGGCACTTCCTGCTCGTCGAAGGCTACGACCTGCGTCTGGCCCGTCGCCTCGTGTCCGGCGTCGATGTCTGGCTCAACAATCCGATCTATCCGCTCGAAGCCTCCGGCACCTCCGGCATGAAGGCTGCGATCAACGGCGTCATCAACCTCTCGGTCCTTGATGGCTGGTGGGGCGAGGGCTTCCAGCAGGATGAGAGTGGCGCCAACGGCTGGGCGATCAAACCGGCCTCCAGCATTCATGACGAAGCGCGGCGCGACGAAGAAGAAGGCCGCTCGCTTTATGAGCTGTTGCAGGATAAGGTGATCCCGCAGTACTACGCGCGTGGCCCGATGGGCTACTCGCCGGGCTGGGTCGGCATGGCCAAGCGCTCGATCGCCACGATCACGCCGCGCTTCACCTCGCAACGCATGGTTGGCGAATATGTCAGCAAATATTATTCGCAGGCAGACCGGCAGTGGCGGATGAAGAGCGCCAACCAATATGCCGGCGCACGCCTGCTGGCCGACTGGAAACAACGCGTACAGAAAGCCTGGCCCGGCGTGGCGCTGCGCCGCATCGACAATCCACAAAAGCGGATTGCCTACGGCGAGAGCTTGCGCTTCGAGGTCGCCGTGCGTTTGCAGGGCCTGTCCCCCGAAGACATCACCGTCGAAATGCTGATGGCCCGCCCGGGTACGACCGAGAAAACTCGCTCGCCCCGCCGCCTGTTCCTGGAACATCAGGGACCCATCGACAAAGGTGAAAATGGCGAGGATCTGTTTGTCCTGATGCTGACCCCGGATGTCTGCGGCAAGATCGACTACCGCATTCGTATCTATCCCCACCACGACTTGCTGACGCATCCCTTCGAAATGGGGATGATGCTCTGGCTGTAAAACTTTCATGACCCCCATCCTGAACACCCCTGCCTGGAAGCACGCCGAGCGCCATGCGCACGGCCTGCGCGACGTGCATTTGCGCGACCTCTTCGACCATGATTCCACCCGTTTTGCGCGTCTGTCCGTGCGCTGGAACCATGGTGTTGGTGAACCTTGGCTGCTCGACCTTTCCAAACAACGCATCACGCCCGAAACCCTGCCGATCCTGGCGGGCTTGTGGGAGAGCGCCGATGTTCCCGGCTGGATTGCCAAAATGCGCGCCGGCGAACCGATCAACCACACCGAAGGGCGAGCGGTTCTCCACACCGCCCTGCGCCATGCGGGCGGGCCCGTGAAGGTTGGCGGGCACGATGTGATGCCGGATGTGCAGGCGGTCTTGTCCAAGATGCGCGACTTCTGCCGCGCCGTGCATGCCGGTCAGTGGCGCGGCGCCACCGGTGAGACCATCACCGATGTCGTCAATATTGGCATCGGCGGCTCCGACCTCGGGCCGCGCATGGCCACCCAGGCGCTGGCCGCGCATCATCTCGGTCATCTGCGGGTGCACTACGTCGCCAACGTGGATAGCGCCGATCTGGCGACGATCCTGCACGGCCTGTCACCGCAGCGCACACTCTTCATCATTGCCAGCAAGACCTTCACCACCCAGGAGACGATGCAGAATGCCCATTCTGCACGCGACTGGCTGACGACGACGCTGGGCGAGGCCGCCGTGGCACGCCATTTCGTTGCCGTGTCGACGGCACTCGACAAGGTGGCTGCTTTCGGCATCGACACCGCCAACGCCTTCGCCTTCTGGGACTGGGTCGGTGGCCGTTTCTCGCTGTGGTCGGCCATCGGCCTGCCGCTGGCACTGGCCATCGGCTTCGAGTGTTTCGAAGCACTGCTTGCCGGCGCGCGCAAGATGGACGAGCATTTCTTCACCGCGCCGCCGCTGGAAAACCTGCCCGCGCTGCTGGCCCTGATCGAATTGTGGAATGCCGATTTCATCGGCCTGCAAACGCGCGCCGTGTTGCCCTACAGCCAGTCGCTTGGCCTGTTGCCGCGCTACCTGCAGCAACTCGAAATGGAAAGCCTCGGCAAGCAGATCGATAGAGATGGAAAACTGGTCGGCTGCCCCACCTTGCCGATCCTCTGGGGTGAGCCGGGCACCAACGGCCAGCATGCCTTCTACCAGTTGCTGCATCAGGGCGGCCGGGCGCTGTCCTGCGAATTCATCGCCTGCAAGGAAGCCGACTTCCCGCTGCCCGGCCATCACGAGAAACTGCTGGCCAACTGCTTCGCGCAGAGCGCGGCATTGATGAAGGGCAAGACACTCGAAGAGGCACAAAGGGAACTCGATGCCGTCCCGTCAGCGCCGACATTTCTCGCACCCTACAAAATCTTCCCGGGCAACCAGCCTTCCACCACGCTGCTGCTGCCGCGCCTCGATCCCTACACGCTCGGCGCGCTGATCGCCCTCTATGAGCACAAGGTGTTCACGCTCGGCGTGCTCTGGCACCTGGATGCCTTCGACCAGTGGGGTGTGGAATACGGCAAGCAGATCGCCAATTCGCTGTTGCCGATGATTGAAGGTACGGCACCGGTCGCCGAAGTGGATAGTTCCACCGCCGGCCTGATCGCGGCCTGCAAGTCATGAAAGTTCTATTCGCCACCTCCGAGATCGCGCCCTGGGTCAAGACCGGCGGGCTTGGCGATGTCGCCGGTGCGCTACCCGTCGCCCTGCGCCATGCCGGTTGCGATGTGCGTGTACTGGTGCCACGCTATCCGGCCTTGCGTGCGGCCTTCCCGGACGCCGGCCATCTCGTACATCTGCCCTGGATGGGCGGTCACCTGCCCGGTGCCGACCTGTATGCCGCGCAAACGCCGGAGGGACTCTCGCTGCTGCTGCTCGACTGCCCGATGCTGTTTGAGCGCCCCGGCAATCCCTATCTCGCCCCCGAAGGCCACGACTGGCTCGACAATCCGCTGCGCTTCGGCCTGCTGTCGCGTGTTGCGGCACGCCTCGCCAGCCATGCCAGCCCGCTCGACTGGCGGCCGGAGGTGCTCCATTGCCACGACTGGCAGACCGGCCTCGCGCCGTATTACCTGCGTTTCTATGAGCATGGCGCGGCCAAGTCGGTCATGACCATTCATAACCTCGCCTTCCAGGGCAACTTTTCCTCCGATGTGATGGGCCAACTGGCGCTCGGCGCAAGCGACTGGCATATGGATGGCGTCGAATACTACGGGGACATGTCCTTCCTCAAGGCCGGGCTGCGCCATGCCGACAAGCTCACCACCGTCAGCCCGTCCTATGCCCGCGAGATTCAGACCGAGGTCGAGGGCATGGGCATGCAGGGGCTGTTGCAAGCGCGCGCCGCCGATCTCGTCGGCATTCTCAACGGCATCGATCCTGCCGCATGGAATCCGGCGACTGACATTCATCTGGCCGCACACTATGACCGCGATCATCTGGCCGCCAAGCAGATCAACAAGCAGGCCCTGCAGCGCGAAATGGGGCTGGCCGAACGCAGCGATTGCCCGCTGTTCGGCATCGTCAGCCGCCTGACCTACCAGAAAGGACTGGACCTTGTCGCTGCCATCGGCGATGGCCTGATCCAGTTGCCCGCACAACTCGTTGTGCTCGGCAGCGGCAGCCACGAACTGGAGGCGGCCTATCGCCAGTTGGCGGCGCGCTACCCCGGTCAGGTCGCCGTGACCATCGGCTTCAACGAGGGGCTGGCGCACCGCATCGAGGCGGGGGCCGACATCTTCCTGATGCCTTCGCGCTTCGAGCCCTGCGGCCTCAACCAGATGTACAGCCTCGCCTACGGCACCCTGCCGCTGGTGCGCCCGACCGGCGGATTGGCTGACACCGTCGTGAATTATTCCGAACCGGCGCTGCATGAAGGCCGCGCCAACGGCTTCGTCTGCAATGCCGCCAATCCGCAGTCCATCCTCGGCACCGCCGCCTGGGCCGCCGGCATGTGGTACGACAAACCCCGCTGGCAAGCGCTGCAACGCAATGCCATGGCCGGCAACTACAGCTGGACCGGGCCGGCGCAACGCTACCGCGATCTCTACGAAAGCCTTTTTGCCGCATGATGACCCTGATCGCCGCCGTCGCCCGTAATGGCGTGATCGGCAAAGACAATACCTTGCCCTGGCATCTGCCCGAGGACCTGAAACACTTCAAGCAACTGACCACGGGACAGACGGTCATCATGGGCCGCAAGACCTGGGAATCGCTGCCCGAGCGTTTTCGGCCGCTGCCGGGAAGGCTCAATATCGTGGTGACGCGCAACCCGGCTTATCGGGCGGAAGGCGCTACCGTGGTGGGTTCGCTGGCCGAGGCTCAAAATGTCGGCGCTGGCAAGACGGCCTACATTATTGGCGGTGCGGAGCTTTACACCCACGCACTGCCGCTTGCGCAGCGGCTGGAACTGACCGAGATCGACGCCGACATCGACGGCGATGCGCGCTTCCCTGCCTTTGATCGTAGCGCGTGGCGCGAAGTCAGGCGCGAAGCCGGAACGAGCGCCGACGGCTTGCGCTACGCTTTTGTGACCTACGAGCGCGCTTAGGGTTTCCCCGGTTTATTCCACCGACAGTGTGACCATGAAGGGAAACTCCGTGTCGGCAGACTGGACGATGTGGAATGCCGGCCCGACAGCGCGCGCGAGCCCGTCTGTCAGCGTCGCGAGGTCTACGGCTTCGCAGCGCAAGTCGGCGATGACATCGCCCTGATCTTCATACACCGGAAAATCCGTGCAACCCGCCGGCTTAAGTGGCTGGTTGTAAACCCGGCAGGTGCGGTGTACTTCATCGTAGGCCGGACAGGTTTTGCGGTGGGCGTAGTAGATGCCATCCTGCGCCCGGATTTCCGGCGGGCCGTTGCCCGCAGTGAGCCGCCGGTCGAAGTCCCTATGTGACTCGTCGAGCTGCCAGAGTCCCTTGAGCTGCTGCCAGTCCAGTTCGAGAACGAGGGGATCGAGCCGGCAGCAAGGCTTCGTGCATTCCCCGCAGTGGGGGTTAACGGCAGCGACCTGGTAAGCCGCCGCCGCTGTAGCAAGCTTCTTTGCCAGGCGATGACGGGAATGCACTAGGCGCGCACGCAATCCACGTAGTAGCCGTTGCTCTCGCTATCTTGCGATTTCACCAGACCGTGGATATCGGTCTCGAAGCCCGGGAACTTGGCGTTGAATTCGCGGGCGAATTGCAGGTAGCGCACGATGGTGCCGTTGAAGCGTTCGCCCGGAATCAGCAGCGGAATGCCGGGCGGATAGGGCGTCAGCAACACGGCGGTGACGCGGCCTTCGAGTTGATCGATGGGCACGCGTTCGATCTCGCGGTGGGCCATCTTGGCGAAAGCATCGGCCGGGCGCATGGCTGGCACCATGTTGGAGAGATACATCTCGGTGGTCAGGCGCGCGATGTCGTTGGCCTTGTAGACGGCGTGGATCTGGTTGCACAGGTCCTTGAGGCCGATGCGCTCGTAGCGTGGATGTTTGGCGACGAACTCGGGCAGCACTTTCCACAGCGGGTGATTGCGGTCGTAGTCGTCCTTGAACTGCTGCAGGGCGGTGACCAGCGTGTTCCAGCGGCCTTTGGTGATGCCGATGGTGAACATGATGAAGAAGCTGTAGAGGCCACACTTCTCGACGATCACGCCGTGCTCGGCGAGGTACTTGGTGACGATCAGCGCGGGCATGCCGATGTCGTCGGAGAAGTCGCCATCGACGTCGAGGCCGGGCGTGATGATGGTGGCCTTGATCGGGTCGAGCAGGTTGAAGCCTTCGGCGAGATTGCCGAAGCCGTGCCAGCGTGCGCCGGTCTTGAGCATCCAGGCTTCGCGTTCCTCGATGCCTTCTTCGGAGAGGTCATCCGGTCCCCAGACCTTGAACCACCAGTCGACGCCCCATTCCTCATCCACCTTGCGCATGGCGCGGCGGAAGTCGAGCGCTTCGGCAATCGATTCTTCCACCAGCGCGGGGCCGCCCGGTGACTCCATCATTGCCGCTGCCACATCGCAGGAGGCGATGATCGAATACTGCGGCGAGGTCGAGGTGTGCATCAGATAGGCTTCGTTGAACACGTCGCGGTCGAGCTTGCTCCCCTGTGCATCCTGCACGAGGATCTGCGACGCCTGCGAGAGGCCGGCCAGCAGCTTGTGCGTGGACTGCGTGGAAAAAATCATCGACTCCTTGCAGCGCGGGCGGTCGGCGCCGATGGCGTGGTAGTCGCCATAGAAATCGTGGAAGGCAGCGTGCGGCAGCCAGGCTTCGTCGAAGTGCAGCGTGTCGATCCGGCCGTCGAGCATTTCCTTGATGTCCTCGACGTTGTAGAGCACGCCATCGTAGGTGCTCTGGGTAATCGTCAGGACGCGCGGCTTGGCTTTCTTGTCGGCAATGAAGGGGTTGGCATCGATTTTCTTCTGGATGTTTTCCCAGAGAAATTCTTCGCGCGGAATCGGGCCGATGATGCCGTAGTTGTTGCGCGTCGGCATCAGGAAGACGGGGATCGCGCCGGTCATCATGATCGCGTGCAGGATCGACTTGTGGCAGTTGCGGTCGACGACGACGATGTCGCCGGGCGCCACGGTCGAATGCCAGACGATCTTGTTCGAGGTCGAGGTGCCGTTGGTGACGAAGAACAGGTGGTCGGCGTTGAAGATGCGCGCGGCGTTGCGCTCGGAAGCGGCCACCGGGCCGGTATGGTCGAGCAGCTGGCCGAGTTCTTCAACGGCATTGCAGACGTCGGCGCGCAGCATGTTTTCGCCAAAGAACTGGTGAAACATCTGCCCGACCGGCGATTTCAGGAAGGCGACGCCGCCGGAGTGGCCGGGGCAATGCCAGGAGTAGGAGCCGTCGGCCGCATAGTTGGTCAATGCGCGGAAGAAGGGCGGCGGCAGCGAGTCGACGTAGCTCTTCGCCTCGCGTACGACGTGGCGGGCGATGAATTCCGGCGTGTCCTCATACATGTGGATGAAGCCGTGCAGCTCGCGCAGGATGTCGTTGGGGATATGGCGGCTGGTGCGCGTCTCGCCATGCAGGAAGATCGGGATCTCGGCGTTCTTGAAGCGGATTTCCGTGACGAAGGCGCGCAGTTCGGCGATGGTTTCCTCTTCCTCGTTGGCGAGTTCCTCATCATCCACGGAAAGGATGAAAGCCGAGGCGCGACTCTGCTGCTGGGCGAAGGAGGTCAGGTCGCCGTAGCTGGTAACGCCGAGGATATCGATGCCTTCCTTCTGGATGGCGTCGGCCAGGGCGCGAATGCCCAGGCCGGAGGCGTTTTCCGAACGGAAGTCCTCGTCGATGATGATGATCGGGAAGTGGAAGCGCATGGCCGTATTCTTTCGCTACATCTTGGGCACGGTCACGCCGACCTGCCCCTGATACTTGCCGCCGCGATCCTTGTACGAGATTTCGCACACTTCATCGGATTCGAAGAACAGCACCTGGGCACAGCCCTCGCCGGCGTAAATCTTGGCCGGCAGTGGCGTGGTGTTGGAAAATTCGAGGGTCACAAAGCCTTCCCATTCCGGCTCGAAAGGCGTGACGTTCACAATGATGCCGCAACGCGCGTAAGTGCTTTTGCCGAGGCACACGGTTAATACGTTGCGCGGGATGCGAAAGTATTCGACGGTGCGCGCCAGAGCGAAGGAATTGGGCGGGATGATGCAGTAGTCCGCATCCACCTCGACGAAGGAATTCGGATCGAAGTTCTTCGGATCGACGATGGTGCTGTTGATGTTGGTGAACAGCTTGAATTCGCGTGAGCAACGGATATCGTAGCCGTAGCTCGACGTGCCGTAGGAAACGATCTTCTGGCCGTTGGCCTCGCGTACCTGACCGGGCTCGAAGGGCTCGATCATGCCGTGCTCTTGTGCCATGCGGCGAATCCATTTGTCCGACTTGATGCTCATCCGAGTGACTCCTGAAAATGACAACGCCCCCGCGGGGCGGGGGCGCTGCGAATTACACCATAATTCAGCGAAATATCAGGTGTTTTGCACGACGATGCTCGGGAACTTGGCGCTGTGATCTTTGGCCATCTCGGCGATCTTGACGCCCAGGCGGCGGGCAATGCCCTTGTAAATCTCGGCAACCCGGCCATTCGGATCGGCTACGACGGAAGGCTTGCCGCCATCCACCTGCTCGCGAATCTTGATGTCGAGCGGCAGGGCGCCGAGGAACTCGGTTTCATAGTCGGCACACATCTTCTCGCCGCCGCCGGAGCCGAAGATGTGCTCTTCGTGGCCGCACTTCGAGCAGATATGGATGCTCATGTTCTCGACGATGCCGAGGATCGGGATGCCGACCTTCTCGAACATCTTGAGGCCCTTGCGCGCGTCGAGCAGGGCGATATCCTGCGGCGTGGTGACGATCACCGAGCCGGTGACAGGTACCTGCTGTGCCAGTGTCAGTTGAATATCGCCGGTGCCGGGCGGCAGGTCGACCACCAGATAATCGATGTCGCGCCAGTTGGTATCACCGAGCAACTGGGTCAGCGCCTGCGTGACCATCGGGCCGCGCCAGACCATCGGCGTCTCGGGGTCGATCAGGAAGCCGATCGACATCGCCTGAATGCCATGCGCCTCCATCGGCTCCAGCTTCTTGCCGTCGCCCGATTCCGGCTGGCCGTCGGCAATACCCAGCATCTGCGGCTGCGACGGGCCATAGATGTCGGCATCCAGCAAACCGACCGTGGCGCCCTCGGCGGCCAAGGCCAGCGCGAGGTTAACCGCCGTGGTCGACTTGCCGACGCCACCCTTGCCGGAAGCGACGGCAATGATGTTCTTCACGCCGGGAACCAGCTTGACGCCCTTTTGTACCGAGTGGGAGACGATCTTCTGGGAGACGTTGACCGAGACATTGGTCGCCCCGGCGCCCTTGATGGCGTCAATCACCAGCTTGCGGATCAGTTCGATCTGGCTCTTCGCGGGATAGCCCAGTTCGATATCCACCGCGACATCGGTACCGCTGAGCTTGATGTTCTTGGCGCTGCGGCTGGCGATGAGGTCTTTTTGCGTGTTGGGATCGACAACGGCCGCGAGAGCTGCCTGGATGGATTGTTCGGTGAGCGACATGGGGAAAGCCTTTCGGGATCGGGAGGGCAGATTGTATCAATCGCAAATAGGGGCAATCTGATCTCGTTCAAGAGACAATAATGCTTATGAGCTCATCCATGGAATGCAGGCCCGGCTGCGGTGCCTGCTGCATCGCCCCTTCGATCTCGACGCTGGCCAAGCCGGCCGGTGTACCTTGCCGTCATCTCAGCGCCGACTTTTGCTGTCTGATTTTTGGTCAGCCCGAGCGCCCGGCCTGTTGCGGCGGCCTGCAGCCTTCGGCCGAAATGTGCGGCGCCCACCGCGAGCAGGCGCTCGCTTTTCTGGCCGCGCTTGAGTTGGCGACACGCTAGAATCGCCCCATCAAATCATCCGGTTATGAAAATGTCTGTGCGCAAGATTCTGGTTACCTCCGCCCTGCCGTATGCCAACGGCGCCATCCACCTTGGCCACCTCGTCGAATACATCCAGACCGATATCTGGACACGCTTTCAGAAGATGCGCGGCAACGAATGCTGGTATGTCTGCGCCGATGACACGCACGGCACGCCGATCATGCTGCGTGCGGAAAAGGAAGGCATCACGCCGGAACAGCTGATTGCCCGCGTGCATGGCGAGCACAGCCGCGACTTTGCCGGCTTCCATGTTCAGTTCGACAATTACCACTCGACGCACTCCGACGAGACGCGTTTTTACGCCGAGGATATCTACGGCAAGCTCAAGGCCGCCGGCCTGATCGAGGTGCGTTCCATCGAGCAGTTCTTCGATCCGGTCAAGCAGATGTTCCTGCCCGACCGCTTCATCAAGGGCGAGTGCCCGAAGTGCGGTGCCAAGGATCAGTACGGCGACAGTTGCGAGGCCTGCGGTGCGGCCTATGCACCCACCGACCTGAAAGATCCGGTGTCGGCGGTCTCCGGTGCCAAGCCGGAACTCAAAAGTTCCGACCATTATTTCTTCAAACTTTCCGATCCGCGCTGCCAGACCTTCCTGCGCGAATGGACGCGTCAGGGTAGCCTGCAAACCGAAGCCGCCAACAAGCTGCACGAGTGGCTGGGTGACGAAGGCGACAACAAACTCACCGACTGGGACATCTCGCGCGACGCACCCTATTTCGGTTTCGAGATTCCCGGTGCGCCGGGGAAATACTTCTACGTCTGGCTTGATGCGCCAATCGGTTACATGGGCTCGTTCAAAAACTTCTGCACCAAGAAGGGGCTGAATTTCGACGACTACTGGCAGCCCGGTTCGACCGCCGAGCTGTACCACTTCATCGGCAAGGACATCCTTTACTTCCATGCACTGTTCTGGCCCGCAGAACTCAAGCAAGCCGGCTATCGCACACCGACCAATGTCTTTGCCCACGGCTTCCTGACCGTCGACGGCGCCAAGATGAGCAAGTCGCGCGGTACCTTCATTACCGCCGAGAGCTACCTCAAGGAAGGCCTCAACCCGGAGTGGCTGCGCTACTACTTCGCTGCCAAGCTCAACGGCACGATGGAGGACATCGACCTCAACCTCGACGACTTCGTCAGCCGTGTGAACAGCGACCTGGTCGGAAAGTACATCAACATCGCCAGTCGTGCGGCCGGCTTCATCGCCAAGCGCTTCGACGGCAAGCTGGTGACCGAGCATCTGACCGAAAAGTTCGATACCGCACTGCCGGGGCTGCGCGAAGTCGCCACCGAGATTGCCGAGTACTACGAGCAGCGCGACTTCGCCCGCGCGATGCGCCGTGTCATGGCGCTGGCCGATCAGATCAACCAGTACGTCGATCAGAACAAGCCTTGGGAGCTGGCCAAGAAGGAAGGCCAGGACGCGAAGCTGCACGAGGTTTGCTCGATCCTGATCAACGCCTTCCGCATCCTGACTGTTTGCTTGAAACCTGTTCTGCCCAAGCTCGCGCAGCGCGCGGAAGAATTCCTCAACGTCGCCCCGCTGCACTGGGCTGATGCCGCCCACCTGCTGCCGCCCGCCCATGCGATCAGCGCCTACGAACACCTGATGACGCGTATCGAGGGCAAGCAGATCGAAGCGTTGCTCGCCGCCAACAAGGAATCGCTGGCTTCCCCTGCGCCAGAGGCCGTCCTCCCAGCGCCGACATCTGCACCCGCCAAGAAAGAGAATGCCATGACGCAAGACGCCCATATTTCCATCGACGACTTCATGAAAGTCGACCTGCGCATCGCGCGCATCGCCAACGCCGAACATGTTGAAGGCGCCGAAAAACTGCTCAAGCTCTCGCTCGACCTCGGCCCGCTGGGGACGCGTCAGGTCTTCGCTGGCATCAAGTCGGCCTACGATCCGGCCACATTGGTCGGCCGCCTCACCGTCATGGTCGCCAACCTTGCGCCGCGCAAGATGAAGTTCGGCATGAGCGAAGGCATGGTGCTGGCCGCCTCTGATCCCGAAGGCAAGACCGGCGGCCTCTACATCCTCTCCCCCGATGCCGGCGCCACGCCGGGCATGCAGGTCAAGTAGGCATGGAAATCCGCCACCTTGTCATCTCCGGCAGGGTGCAGGGCGTTTGTTATCGTGCCAGCATGGCGCGTGAGGCGCAGGCGCTGGGCGTGACGGGCTGGGTACGCAACCGCAGCGACGGCAGCGTTGAAGCCATGGTGTCAGGTGCCGCAGATCAAGTGGCCGCACTGGTGAACTGGTGCCGGCGTGGTCCGTCAGCGGCTGTCGTAGAGCATGTTGCGGTTGAACTCGGCAGTGGCGAGTTCAGCGGTTTCGAACAACGGCTATCCGTGTAAATGTCGGCGTTGGCAGGACGGCACGGATGGCCCCACAAGAGAGGGATCGCCATGAAAACCAGACTGACCTGTGCAGCACTCTGTATGGCCGGCATGTTCGTCACGACCGGAACCGCGTGGGCAGACAAGCCCTCGTGGGCTGGCGGCGGCAAGCCGGGCAAGAAGGACGAGCGCGTCGAGGAACGTCATGATGCGCGTGCAACCAGTGGCTCGCATTTCAATGCGGATGTCCGCCTCATCATCGGCGATTACTACGGCACGCAAGCACGCGCCGGAAAGTGCCCCCCCGGTCTGGCGAAGAAAAACAATGGTTGTCTGCCGCCTGGACAGGCGAAAAAGTGGGCCAAGGGCCGTCCGTTGCCATCCGACTTGCGCTATTACGACTTACCGCGTGATCTCCTGCGGCGTCTGCCGCCGCCGCCGCCGCAACATCGCTATGTCCAGGTCGCAGGCGATGTTCTGATGATTGCCGTTGGGACGAGCATGGTGATCGATGCCGTTGAAGATATCTTGCGCTAGCCGTAAATCACTCGCACGTTTTCCGGCTTCAGCCATTCCCCCAGTTGGGCGATCAGCCCATCCTCCAGTCGTACGCGCCAGGCGTCCGGTAGCGTGAGTTCCGTTTCCGCCTCGGCGTTGCGGTAGGTGATGCGCACCGGGCAGGTGCCGGACTGGGCACGGTAGGGGGCGAGAATGTTGCGCAACTGACTGGCGGTTTCGCCATTTGAATTGCCGTTCATGGCCAGCTTGAGCACGCGCGCATGGCGTCCGCGTGCTTCGGCCAGCGTCATCAGCTTGTCGGCTGAAACGCGCAGGCCGCCGCTGTAGTCGTCGCGTTGCACCTTGCCTTCGACGAGCAGCAGTTCGTCTTCCTTGATCTTGTTGCGCTCGGCATCCCACAGTTCGTTGAACACTGAAATCTCGACCTGCGCGCTGGCATCGTCGAGCATGATGATGGCCATCTTGCCGCGGCGGGTCATTTGCGTACGCACGCCAAGCACCACGCCGGCGAGCAGGGCCGGTTCGCGTTGCGGTTCGAGTTCGCTCAGGCGTCGCCGGACAAAGGTCTTGAGCTCGGCGGCGTAGGCGTTATAGGGGTGGCCGGACAGGAAGAAACCGAGCGCCTGCTTTTCATTGAGGAGCTGTTCGCGCTCGTTCCAGCGCGGCACTTCGATGTAGTGGGTTTCAACCGGGGTGGCGGCTTCGGCCATGTCGAACAGGCCGCTTTGATGCGCATTACGGTCGGCCTGCTCGGCGGCCTCCAGCGCCTTGCCGGACGAAGCCAGCAGCTTGGCGCGATGGGGGTCGATGCTGTCGAAGGCGCCGGCGCGGATCAGCGCCTCGATGACGCGGCGATTGACGACGCGGCGGTCGATACGCCGGCAGAAATCGAACAGGTCGGCGAACGGCCCGCTCTCTCTGGCTTTGAGAATGGCGGTGAGCGCCGATTCGCCCGTACCCTTGATGGCGCCGAGGCCGTAGCGAATGGTTTTGGCATCGACTGGCCGGAAGCGCACCATGCCAGTATTGATGTCGGGCGGCAGGAAGGTGATGCCGTTGGCCTGCGCATCGTTGAAGAAGAACTGCACCTTGTCGGTGTCGGCCATTTCAGACGACATCGTGGCGGCCATGAAGGCGGCCGGGTGGTGGCACTTGAGCCAGGCGGTGTGATAGGCGACCAGCGAGTAGGCGGCGGCGTGCGACTTGTTGAAGCCGTAGCCGGCGAACTTCTCCATGGTGTCGAAGATTTCGTTGGCCTTGGCTTCACCGATTTGGTTTTCCGCCGCCCCCTTGACGAAGATTTCGCGCTGCTGCGCCATTTCCTCGGGTTTTTTCTTGCCCATCGCGCGGCGCAGCAGGTCGGCACCGCCGAGCGTGTAGTTGGCAGCCACCTGAGCGGTTTGCATCACCTGTTCCTGATACACCATGATGCCGTAGGTGTTGGCCAGCACTTTTTCGAGGCTCGGGTGCGGGTACTCAAAGCGCCGGCCATGTTTTCGCGCGATATAGTCGGGAATGAAGTCCATCGGCCCCGGGCGGTAGAGCGCGTTCAGGGCGATCAGGTCTTCGAGACAGTCGGGCCGCGCCTGTACCAGCGTGTCCTTCATGCCGCGCGACTCGAACTGGAATACCGCCGTGGTGTTGGCGTTCTTGAACACCTTTTCGTACGTGGGCTTGTCGTCGAGCGGCAGGTGGTCGAGGTTGACGTCGACGCCTTCCACTTCTTTCGCGAAGGCAACCGCCTCGGCGAGGATGGTCAGGGTGCGCAGGCCGAGGAAGTCGAACTTCACCAGGCCGGCCTTCTCCACGTCGTCCTTGTCGAACTGGCTGACGGTCGCGCCGCCATCGGCGGCATACAGCGGGCAGAAGTCGGTGAGCTTGCCCGGCGCGATCAACACACCACCGGCGTGCATGCCAACGTTGCGCGTCAGACCTTCGAGCTTTTCGGCGAGGCCCCACAATTCGCGCAGCCCTTCTTCCTGCTGCAGGCGTTCGTTGATCGCCGGTTCCTGCTCGCGCGCCTTGGCGAGGGTGATGCCCAGCTCGTTGGGAATCAGCTTGGCAAACTGGTCGACGAAGTTAAAGCCGAGATCGAGCACGCGGCCGACATCGCGAATCACCGCCTTCGCAGCCAGCGTGCCGAAGGTGGCGATCTGCGAGACGGCGTGGTGGCCGTAATGCTGGCGCACGTAGTCGATGACTCTATCCCGTCCCTCCTGGCAGAAGTCGATGTCGAAGTCGGGCATCGACACGCGCTCGGGATTGAGGAAGCGCTCGAACAGCAGGTCGTAGCGCAGCGGGTCGAGGTCGGTAATGCCCAAGCTGTAGGCGACAAGTGAACCGGCGCCGGAGCCGCGTCCCGGCCCCACGGGGACGCGGGGCACGCTGATGTTCTTGCCCCAGTTGATGAAGTCCGCGACGATCAGGAAGTAGCCGGGGAAGCCCATCTGGATGATGGTCTGGATCTCGAATTCAAGCCGCTCGCCGTACTGCGAGCGCCGACTTTCGCGTTCAGCCGCATCCGGGTAAAGCTGGGCCAGCCGCTTTTCCAGCCCGGCGCGCGCCTGTTCGCCCAGATAATCGTCGATGGTCATGCCCGGCGGCGTAGGGAATTCCGGCAGGCGGCTCTTGCCCAGCACGACTGAAAGATTGCAGCGTCGCGCGATTTCCACGCTGTTGGCCAGCGCCTCGGGCAGGTCGGCGAAGAGGGCCGCCATCTCGTCCTGCGTCTTGAAGTATTGCCCCTCACGGAAGGCCTGCGGGCGACGCTTGTCGCCCATCACATAGCCTTCGGCGATGCACACGCGCGCCTCGTGGGCGCGGAAGTCACCGGGGTCGAGGAACTGCACAGGATGCGTGGCGACCACTGGCAGACCGAGCTCGGCGCCCAGTTGCAAGGTGGCGGCGATCAGCTTTTCCTGCTGCGGGTGTTGTGCGCTGCCATCGGGGCGCTGCACTTCCAGATAAAAGTTGCCAGGAAACAGGCCGGCCCATTGGCGTGCAGCGGCATTGGCCTTGTCGGGCTTGTCGGCGCTGAGCCATTGCCCCACATCGCCCAGTTGGGCGCCGGACAGCACGATCAGTCCACGGTTATCGCCGTTGAAAAATGCTTCGCGCGGCACCTCCGCGCGGCCGTGTCGCCGTGAGCGGGTGTAGGCAACCGAGAGCAGTTCGCACAAGCGCAAATAACCCTCGCGATTGCGGGCGAGCAGCAGCAGACGTGAACTCAGATCGCGGCTTGGGTCAAGTTGGTCATCCTCGGCGATCCAGACTTCAGCGCCAATGATCGGCTTTAAGCCTTTGCCACGTGCTGCCGTGTAAAACTTGACCATGCCGAACAGGTTGGCAAGGTCGGTCAGCGCCAGCGCCGGCATGCCATCGGCGGCTGCCCGTGCAACGGCATCATCGATGCGCGTCAGGCCATCGGTGATCGAGTATTCGCTATGGAGGCGGAGGTGAACAAAACGGGGGGCGGACATCGCCGCGAATTTTACCCCTGTGCCCAGATGACAAGCCCCTGTGAATCAAGGTCGATATCCATGTGCCAGAGGGTGAGGATTTCATCGTCGGGCAGGGTAACGCCGTGGGCACGCGCTTCGGTCAGGAAGTAGCGGGCCATTGCGGATTTAGTGTTGGCCAACACATCGCCGCCGGCTTGTTTTGCCTTGAGGGCGATGCCGACGAAATCGTCGAGGCGGCGCAGCATCTGGCCGGCCAGTTCGCGTGGCGGCGTGAGGCGGCTGAAGTGGGTGAGATAGACCGAATCAGGATCAAGCATCAGCATGCGCTCGACGCTGTCGCGCAGGTCGACGGGGTCGAATTGCGATGGCGTGGTCGAGGGCATCAGCAGCGGGCGGCCGGCAACATCGCATTCGCGGTAGCTGATGCCGAAGGTGTCACCGGTGAAGATGCCGTTGGCAGTACGGTCGTGGATGAAGACGTGATGCTTTGCGTGGCCGGGCGAGTCGTAAAAAGCGAGTTCACGCTGCCCTAGCTTGAGCACCATACCGTCGAGGGTTTCGATGACGCGTTCGGCAGGGACGGGGGTCAGTTCGCCATAGAGTGAGCGCGCCGTCTCGCGGCCATAGACTTCCTCGGTGGCTGCCATCAGCTTCGTCGGGTCGATCATGTGCCGCGCCCCACGCGGATGAACAACGAATTTCGCGTTCGGGAAAGCCTGCATGTAGGCCCCCGAGCCGCCGGCATGGTCGAGGTGGATGTGGGTGACGATGACGTAATCGACCGCGTCCGGTGTGAGGCCGAGTTCAGTCAGTGCTCGTTGCGCCCGCGGCAGGCTGGCGTTGCTGCCGTTGTCAATGAATGCGGCACGGCCGTGATCGACGATCAGGTGAATGGCCGCGAGTTGGTGGCGTACATAACCCGCGTCGAAGGCGTGGATGCCATTGCGGTAGTCGATGAGTTGGAATTCCATGGCAAAAAGTCGGCGCTGGTAGGACGGCAGCAGAGTCTACATCGCTTCGATTTCGAGTACGGCGACACTGATGTGCCGGCCGAAGTTGAGGTCGAAGCCGGCCCAGTCGACGTAGCGGCCGAGCTTCGCGCGGATGGTGTCTTTCATCTCGTAGTCCTGCTTGCCTTTGTCGTATTCGATGCGGGCGGTTTCAAACAGGATCGACAGATAGTCGCGGTAGACGGAGACGATCTCCTTGCCGGCTGTGCGGCCGTGTCCCGGCACAAACATTTTGGCCGGTACGGCGAGTGCGCGGTCACAGGCGGCGATGTTGCCGTGGAAGGTGCCATCGCCCATGCCGCCGAGGCGTGCATTCATGACGTTGTCGCCAAGAAAAAGCACGTCTTCCTCGACAACGTGGATCATGATGTCGGTGCCGGAATGCGCCTTGGGCGGCGCGAAAATGCGGAAGGTGGTGCCGCCGACTTTGAAGTGCTGGTCTTCGATGACCGGCACGGTTGGAATCACCGGACGCGTGCCGCGGGTGAAGCCCTGGGTGAGTTGGTCTATGAGCGCCAGCCAACGTGTGGCCTGACCGTTGTGGGCACCTTCGATCATTAGCGGATGGGCCATGAACTTGGCATCTGGAAAGACGTCGTGAAGCGCATGGTTGCCAAGCCAGTGATCGCCATGCACATGGGTGTTCAGCACATGGATGACCGGTTTGTCGGTGACTTTGCGGATCTGCCGCAACACCATTCGACCGGCCTGGACGCTGGAGCCCGGATCGATCACCACCACGCCTGCGGTAGTGATGACAAAAGCCGGGTTATTCATGAAGCCCTGATTGTCAACCGACGGGTCGCCAAGCGGGCCGTGGATCACCCAGGTGCGTGAGGCAACCTGCTCGGCGGCGTAATCGCGGACTTCAGTGGCGCCGAGCCCGGCGGCATGCAACCAGAGGATGAGGAGGGCAATGGTGCGCATCAGGCCAGTCCCGGATTGCCCGTGATGCCGATCAGTCGCGGCGTGTTGAGTTGACGTGGTGTGACGGTCTTCTGGTCGCGCAGCCAGCGGGCCACGACTTCCCAGACCGGCTCGCCTGTGGCATTTTCGGCTACTGGCGCCCAACCGGCGACCTTGTACTTCTTTGAAGCGTCGATGGGCTTGCCCGCCAGACGCATATCCTGAATGCGGCTGCCGATCTTTGCGTTCGGATCGCAGGCATACGTCAGGCCACCGACGCGGACCATGTCGCCGCCCTGCTGGTAGTAGGGGTCGGGGTTGAACAGGTTGTCGCAGACGTCTTCGAGGATGGTTTTGATCTGCTCGCCACTCATCTCGGTGAGCGTGGACATCGGGTAGGTGATGGCGGTCTGGTCCATCACATGTTCGAAGGTGATGGCCTGCCCCGGCAGGATCGAGGTACCCCAGCGGAAGCCGGGTGAGAAGGCGAGGTCGGCGCCTTTGACGTCCATCAGTGCATCGAGGATCAGTTGGTCCCAACTGCCATTGAAGTTGCCACGGCGGTAGAGCAGCCCCTCGGAAACCGCAAGTTTCTCTTCCAGCTTGTCCTTGTAAGGCGCACGGATTTTTTCGATCAGCGTGGCCATTTCCGTGTCGGCTGCCAGCAGGTTGGAGAAGATGGGTAGCAGCTTGTAGCGGAAGTCGGCGACCTTGCCATTCTTCACGTCGAAGTCGAGTACGCCGAGGAACTTGCCGTTCGAGCCGGCGTTGGTGACCAGCGTGACGCCGCCCTTGTTCTGGACCTTGACCGGCTGCGGTACGCCGTCATGCGTGTGGCCGCCGAGGATGGCGTCGATGCCGGTGACGCGCGAGGCCATCTTGAGGTCGACGTCCATGCCGTTGTGCGAGAGCACGACGACCACCTGCGCACCCTCGCCGCGCGCGGCATTGACGGCCTTTTGCATTTCCTCATCCTGGATACCGAAGGTCCAGTCGGGCACCATGTAGCGCGGGTTGGCGATCGGCGTGTAGGGGAATGACTGGCCGACGATGGCGACTTTCACGCCATTCATTTCGCGCAGGGCATAAGGTTTGAACACCGGGTCGCCGAAGTCGGTGGTCTTGACGTTCTGGGCGACAAAATCGAGTTTGCCTGCAAAGTCCTTTTCGACGATTTCCATGACACGCTTGGCGCCCAGTGTGTACTCCCAGTGACCGGTCATGACATCGACGCCCAGCAGCTTGCAGGCATCGACCATGTCCTGGCCCTTGGTCCACAACGCCGTTCCCGAACCTTGCCAGGTGTCGCCGCCATCAAGCAGCAGGGCACCCGGGCGATTGGCACGCAGTTGTTTCACCAGCGTGGCGAGGTGGGCAAAGCCGCCGACCTTGCCGTAGGTCTTGGCGGCCTGTTCGTAATCGAGATAGGTGAAGGCGTGGGCTTCGCGGCCGCCCGGCTTGATGCTATAGGCTTTAAGCAAATGCTCACCGACGATGTGCGGCACCTTGCCCACGGCACCGCCGATGCCGATGTTGACGTTTGGTTCGCGGAACCAGATGGGCAGTAGTTGCGCGTGACAGTCGGTGAAGTGCATCAGATGCACATTACCGAAGCGCCGCAGATCGTAGAGTTTTTCGCCACCTTGGGCGGCCAGCAGTTCGCGGCTGTTGAGGGCAAAACCGGCGGCCGAGGCGGCCGCAAGGATTTGCAGGAATTCGCGACGATTCATCGACATGTTTTTTCTCTCCTCGGGGCGAAAAAAAGCCTGGCAACGCCAGGCTTTCCTTCGTTTATTGTTTTACTTATTGACCGGCGACTCGGGATCAAGCAACAGGGCGACCAAGTCCTTGATTTGCTCTGGCTTGAGCGCACCCGCATGACCGAAGCGTGGCATGTCGGAGCACAGGTTGTAAGCCTTCGAGTTGAAAATCTTGTTGAAGGTGTACTTCTGCATCTCGGGTGTGTTGCCGCGCAGCTTGCCGTAGTGCAACAGGCTTGGGCCAACCGTGCCATACGCGGTTTCTTTCGGGCTGATCTGATGGCAGTTGTAGCAGTTGCCTCCGACCGGCAGACCCGGTTTGTCGCTCCAGGTGAAACCACGACCGCTTTGGGCCAGCTTCTCTCCGGCCTTCCAGTCGCCCATCAGCTTGTTGTCGGCCGGGTACTTGACGCCGGCGAGTTGGTCGGCTTCCAGCGTCTTGACGATATCGCCTGAAGGATTGTTGCCGGTACGGTTGCATATCGCCTGTACGCCGTCTTCGGCGAGTCGGTCAAGATCGGCCTGGCCGCGCGGCTGGAAATCGCGTTTGATGGTCTCAATGGCTTTGGTGCGATGCGTTGCGTCCGCCAGGACAATGGATGAACCCAGGAGGGCAGGGGTGGCCAGCAAGGCGGCCAGGATGGTTGTCTTTGTCATATTCGTCTCCTCGTGTCGGCTTAGCGCTTGATGCCCGGGCCCTTGTAGGTGTAGCCATTGGCGTTGACCGTCATGTAGGTCAGCAGGGCAGTGACGGTATCGGAAACGTACTTCGGCTCGGGGAAGCGTTGCTGACGGAAGCAGTCGTTCATGCGCCACTGCGAGGTGAGCATGACGCCGCCGGTCATGCGGTAGCCGGGCCAGCCCATGACGCCCTTGAGGGAACCTTCGGGAGTGCTGAGATTGGGGAGGTTCTGCATGCGGATACGCTTGCCGTCGGAGCCGTGGCAGGTATTGCAGGAGAAGTCGTAGGGGCCGGCACGATAGGCGGTGATTTCCTTGCCGATTTCATACACCTCACGAACCTTGGGGTCCTTGATCGGCGCGGCAAACTTCATGTTGCGCGAATGGCCGGCGACGAAGGTCACCAGACTGGTGACTTCCGGGGTGTAGTTACCCGAGGCAAACGGCTTTTTGGCAATATCCCCGAACTTGAACCCCTGCTTTTCCGTCATGCACCAGACGATGCGGCGTTCGACATCCATGACCTTGTCAGCGTCGGGATAGTAGCGCGGGTTGATGACATAGGCCCCTTCCAGCTTGCCGACACCGAGACCGACATCGCAGCTTTCGGCCAGCGAGACATTCTTCGGGCCGCGTTTGGCTTTCCAGAGTTCTTCACCTTTCAGTTCAAAAAGTTCGGCGGGGTTGCTGTCTTCCATCTCGGCCCGGAACTTGGCAAATTCGGCATCGGCCTTGGCGTGGTCGAGTTCTTGTTGGGCCACTGCGCTGACTGAAAATGCCAGTGCGCCGAGGGTACCCAGTATGGCCAAGCGACCGGCCAGTGTCTGCTGTGGTGGGGAGCGTTCCATCCTATCCTCCTGTTGTTGTGGTTGGTATGGCTACTGTATATCAAAAGTGTTTGTTTATGCCTGAATGTATCGCCAGCCTTGGGTCAGTCGTTCGGCCAGTTCGCCTTCGGCCGACGGTGCGATCTCGACCGAGGGCAGCAGGGTGACATCCAGGCCGCGCTCCTGCAGGCGCTGCATGGCCTCGTGGCAGGCGATCACGCGCAGGTTGGCGTATTGATTCAAGTGGGCCACGCGATCGGCATAGGGCGAACCACCGACACGCAGCAGATGCAGCCCGGGGCCATTGGCAACGAATTCCACGCGCAGCGGCTTGCCGGCCTGATCCTGTGCCTGGGCAAGTTGCTCGGCCATGTGCAGGGCGGCTTCCATGCGCGCCGGCTCATCCGAAAACAGATGCAGGACAACCCGTCCGCCATCATGACGAATGGCCTCCAGCTGGCGCATGAATATGTCTTCGGATTCGGCGCGCTCATGGGCCACCCAGCCGCTGGTGGCGCCCAGCAATAGCAGTAGAGAGGCCGCCAGCGCTTGTGTCCAGCGTGGCGGCGCGAATCGCCGTCCTGCCAGCGCCGACTTTTCGGGGAGCAACGGATAGGCACCGCGCAGCATCTGCTTGAGTCGCCACAGTTCGCAGGCCCGGCCACCGAGTGCTGCGTCCGAGGTCAGACGCTCAAGCAGTCGGGCACGTTCTGCCGCATCCAACTCGTTGTCGATATAGGCGCTCAGAATTTCGTCGGAAATTTCGTTGTGCATGAACGGTCCTCAAGCCTTCAACTGGTAAAACGTGGCGGACTTGGCGGGCGGCTCCCGCAGCTTGTCGCGCAAGGCCGCGCGGGCGCGTGACAAGCGGCTCATCACCGTACCGATGGGAATGTCCAGGATGGTGGCCACTTCTGCGTAAGCGCATTCTTCCAAGTCGACGAGGGTAATCACTTCACGCTGCCCGGCCGGCAGGCGGGCAACCTCGCACCGCACGCGCCGCACAATTTCGTTCTGTTCGTAGTCGCTATCGGGAGACGCGTGATCGGGCAACTCGGCTTCATCGACCGTATCGATATCCGTCAGATCCTTGCGCTCGCGCAACTGGTCGTGCCAGCAATTGAAGAGGATGCTGTACAACCAGCCGCGCAAAGCGGCGGGGTCGCGCAACTGGTCGTGCTGCCTGAGGGCCTTCGTGAGGGCTTCCTGCACGATGTCATCCGCCATGTGACGGCTGTGACACCAAGCATAGGCCAGCCGCCACATCCGGGAACGGTTTTCCGCCAGGAGGTTTTCGAACTGCCGCGACCGACCGAAAAAACTGAGAAGACTCATTTGAGAACGCAGGATTGGCCTTGTTGTCATGCTAAGACGGCGCAGCCCATGGTTTTATTCCATCTTTTTTGTCCACACCGAAAATAAAAAAGGGGAGAGCCTGCGCTCTCCCCTTTCATGATCCATTTCGAAGGAAACGGATCAGGCAACCGTCGCTTCGTCGCTACGCTTGTCGCCCTTGTTATCTACCCAGCTCACAGTGACCTTGTCACCGGCCTTCGCACCCTTGACCTTGAAGCCAAAAACCGGGTTACGCGAAACCGAGGGCGCGGCCTGCCCGGAGACAACGGCCTTGCCATTCAGCGCAACCGTCAGCGTCTGAATGAAGTGCGCGGGAACGGCCTTGCCGTCGCTGTCCTTGCGCATGCCGGTTTCCATCGGGTGCGACATCAGCACGCGGATTTCACATACGTCGCCCTTCATTGCGGCGCGAATTTTCATCGGATCTGCCATGTTTCTTTATCCTTTCCTGGTCCAGTGAGATCAGCCGCCGCAGCCGCCGACGGTGACTTTGACTTCCTTCTGCGCGTTGTAGAACTTGCCGTCTGCCTTGGCAATCGCGCGAATCAGCGAGGTTTCGCCCACCTTGAGACGCACGGCGACATCTGCGCTCGCGCCATTCGCAAACTCGAAGTGCGAGGCCAGCGGGGAAGCATTCTTCAGGACCAGAATGCTCAGCGAAGTGGTGTTGGGAATGTTGCTGGTGACGTCGACCGGTACCACCGCGCCGTTCTCGGCGATATCCGGCGCCTTCATGACGAGGTCCTTGTTGGCGGCGCCGCCTTCGGCACCGATGGCCTTGAGGGCCGCATCGGGGTCCTTGGCTTCAAATGCGGCCTTGTTCCAGTCGCTGGCATAAGCCAGCGTCGGCTTGAGTACACCTGCGGCCAGAAGACCAGCCAGTACGCCTGTGGCGCTCGCACCTTTCAGTACGGTTCTGCGAATCATGTCCATCGAATCGTTACCTCCTGTGTTTGGGAATTGTTGGGGTCTTGCAGTACTAGAGGCGGATTCTGAATTTTTTTCCTGGGACACGCAAGCCCGCATAGAAAAAAAGAAAGCCCGCATAATAATTCTGCGGGCTCATTTTGCTGACTTGGGATGAATGGGAGGATGACTATCAAATACTCTTTGCATAACCGCATGGTTACATGTTTTCGTAGTCTGTGAAAATGACGGATGCCCCCAAAAGTGCCCCCACGCTTTTGCCGTCTGGTCTGATGGCTGTAGCTCACGCTACTACTCCGTGCTCTAGTAGCGGTTCGAGATCCTCTGCCCTCCACGCTACCATGTTGCTGCCTAACCGAACTGAGGCGGGAAAACGGCCAGACTGAATACCGGCATACCAAGTCGCCTTCGATACAGGAATTAACGGCTCGATTGGTGGATTTGCCTTCTTGTCCCCAATGATTTCACTAAGCCGGAAAAGTCGCCGCTTTAACTTACGCTCGCTCATCTTTCCCCCTAGTCAGATGGGGGGTGTCCTTCGGCATACCCTCCCAAACGGTTAAATCTTCCTCGGCCAGCATTTCTGGCGCATCACCAACCGAGTGCATGTAAGGCTCCACCCTGGCGGGATAGCCGTCACGCCGTAGCTGCTCGACAACTTCGGCGTAATCGCCCTGATAGACCTCCAGGGCGAGATTTACCAACTTGCCGGCCAGATGCCGCCCGTTGTTCATCGCCTTGTCAAAACTGACCTTTGCGGCCCGTTGTTGCGTCTGAATGCGGGATTGCTCCTGATCCAGGAAGTGCAGACATTCATAGGCACCGGCGAGATACTTGCCGGGATTGGTCAGCGCTTCATAGGGTATATGGCGCGATTCGTTGTGCCACTCGACCTCGACACGCACCCATGGATTCTCAGGATCGCCAAGCTGCTTGCCCTTCTCGTAGATGCGGCAGAGCTTTCCCCCCTCACGGCTGCCAATTTCCAGCGTCCGGCCTTTTCTTGCCCGATCACCCAGCAGCCAGTCTCCATGCAGGCTATGGCTAGGCATACGGCCACCTGCCCCAAAACCACCAGCCAGATACCATTCGACGGCCTGAGGAATCGAAACCCGTTCGGCCTGGTAATCGTCATAAGCCAGATCAAGGCGAGTTATCGTCGCCTTGTGTTGCTCCATCCATGCACGCACCTCTTGCCAGTTATTGATGCGGGCGCATCCATGACCAGGGAACGAGACATACACGGTAGCGGCTTGGCTCTTTCCGCCCCAGGCGATGAGGCAGAGGCGGGTTTTGTTATCCTGATATTGAGCCTTATGCGCATACCCGGCATAGCCCCCGTTAAGTTCCTCGACAGCGCCCAGGATGCCGAGCTTTTGCAGTTCTCGTATGAACCACACATGGTCTTCCAATTCGGGAGGACGCACAGTAAAGGCCAGCCAGTCGATCAGGGCCGCATTGCTGACGCCTGAGGCGTATGGAATCGGGGTCTTTAGCGGAACGATCCCTTTGCCGCTTGCAAAAAATTCGACCCATTCGGCATCCAGCGCGAAGCCCTGAGGACTTCTGGAATGTAATTGATGGGCTGCTGTTGTTTCACCGCTAAATGTTGGGGGATCAACAGTGATCTTTCGTCCCGTTTTACTAAACGGGACGCCCACTGCCGCCGCCGTACCTTCGCCCGCCTGCTGCGCAGGGCGAGCGGATGGCACGACAGCGGCTACCGGCATTTCGGTATCAGTAAAAGCGGGCGGGTTAGGTACAGTTGGACGGGTCATCATGCAAGGCAAATTCATCTTGCCTTGCATGCTAAACAAGAACTAAGGCAGCGTCAACTGCCCTTCACGAAATACTATCCTTGCGGCGTGGAATCTTGATCTCGCCGCCTACGACCTTCCAGAAGTTGGAGCATCGTTCGGCAAGGTTGAAACCGATGGAGCGATAGCTACTCGGCCCGGTTTCCTCGAATATGTCACGTATG
>JAVBYI010000008.1 GCA_030824115.1 Rhodocyclaceae bacterium
TGCGAACTGCCGGCCGGCATTGAGATGGTAATGCCTGGTGACAACGTACAGATGACGGTCAAGCTGATTGCCCCGATCGCGATGGAAGATGGTCTGCGCTTCGCAATCCGCGAAGGCGGTCGTACCGTCGGCGCCGGCGTCGTCGCTAAAATCATCGAGTAATACTTGCATCTATCACGAAAGGGCGGCATAATCTCGCCCTTTCGTTTTAAACGGGCCAGTTGCCCGAAATTGTTCTTTAAGGAATGACAATGCAAAGCCAAAAAATCCGCATTCGTCTCAAGGCGTTCGATTATCGCTTGATCGATCAGTCGGCACTTGAGATTGTGGATACTGCAAAACGTACGGGTGCCGTTGTTCGTGGACCTGTTCCGTTGCCTACCCGTATTGAGCGCTATAACATTTTGCGCTCCCCTCACGTCAATAAAACATCCCGTGACCAGTTCGAAATCAGAACGCATCTACGTCTGATGGACATTATTGATCCGACTGACAAGACGGTTGATGCCCTTATGAAGTTGGATCTTCCTGCTGGTGTGGATGTTGAGATAAAACTGCAATAATTTTGTTGATCTAATTGTTTTGTTTGTTGTTAGTGCAAGTCCAGCCAATCGCAGCTGGTTCTAGGAGAATAAAATGAGTTTAGGCCTTGTAGGACGCAAGGTTGGCATGACGCGCATTTTTACGGATGACGGTTCAACCGTCCCCGTGACAGTGCTGGATGTGTCGAACAATCGCGTCTCACAGATAAAGTCGCCGGATTTAGATGGCTATTCGGCTATTCAGGTTACATTCGGGAAGCGTCGCGCTACGCGTGTCAATAAGGCGGCAGCTGGGCATTTTGCCAAGGCGGGCGTTGAAGCGGGTGATGCGATTCTGGAGTTTCGCGTCTCCAATGATGCTTTGGCTGGCTTTAAGCTAGGTGACGTTCTGCCTGCTTCTATGTTCGCTGCTGGGCAAAAGGTTGATGTTAGTGGTACCTCGATTGGTAAGGGGTTTGCTGGCGCGATCAAGCGCCATAACTTTTCTTCAAACCGCGCGTCGCATGGTAACTCTGTTTCTCACAATGCCCCGGGTTCCATTGGTATGGCGCAAGACCCTGGTCGCGTATTTCCGGGCAAGCGGATGGCGGGGCATCTTGGCGATGAGAGGTGCACTACGCTCAATCTTGAAGTTGTGCGCATTGACGAGGCGCGTCAATTGCTGCTGGTCAAGGGTGCGGTTCCTGGTGCTCGCGGTGGAGATGTCGTCATACGGCCGGCTGTAAAGTCGTCCAGTAACGCGAATTGAGGCGCCCATGGAACTGAAAATTATTAATGAACAGGGGCAATCTGGCTCAACGGTCAATGTATCTGATGCATTGTTTGGCCGCGAGTACAACGAGTCTCTGGTGCATCAGGTGGTAGTTGCCTATCAGGCGAATGCTCGCGCCGGCAATCGTGCGCAAATGACGCGTTCTGAGGTAAGGCACAGCACGAAGAAGCCTTGGCGTCAAAAGGGTACTGGTCGCGCACGTATTGGCACAACCGCAAGCCCATTGTGGCGCGGTGGTGGTCGTGCGTTTCCGAATAGTCCGGATGAGAATTTCTCCCACAAGGTCAATCGGAAGATGTATCGGGCTGGTATTGCAGCAATTCTGTCGCAATTAGCCAGGGAAGATCGCTTGGTCGTCATAGAAAGTTTTGTGGTTGACGCCCCGAAAACTAAAATGGTTGCCCAGAAATTAAAGAACCTTGGCATCGATTCAGCGCTCTTGGTTACGGATATTCTTGATGACAATCTCATGCTGGCCGCACGCAATTTGCCGAATCTGTTGGTGCTGGAGCCAAAGCATGTTGACCCTCTCTCACTGATTCGCTTCCCGCGCGTGATTGTTACGAAGGCGGCGCTTGAGAAATTTGAGGAGTTGCTGGGATGAATGCCGAACAAAACAAACAAGAGCGGTTGATGCAGGTTTTGCTTGCGCCGCAAATCTCTGAAAAGGCTACGATGCTTGCCGAGAAGAGCAATCAGGTCGTATTTATTGTGACGCCTGATGCGACAAAGCCGGAAATCAAGGCGGCGGTCGAGTTGCTGTTCAAGGTAAAGGTGAATTCTGTCCAGGTGGCTAATGTCAAAGGTAAGCAGAAGCGCTTTGGCAAGATGCAAGGCCGCAGAAGTGATGTCCGCAAAGCATTCGTCTGCCTTGCACAAGGTCAGGAAATTAATTTCGCGGAAGGGGTGGCATAAATGGCGCTCGTTAAAGTTAAGCCAACTTCAGCTGGTCGGCGTGCGCTCGTCAAGGTGGTGCATCCGAATCTGCATAAAGGCAGCCCCCATGCGGCGCTGGTTGAAAAGCAGTCGAATACAGCTGGGCGCAATAATCATGGCCATATCACCACGCGCCATAAAGGTGGTGGGCATAAGCAGCACTATCGTCTAGTTGATTTCAAGCGCAACAAGGATGGAATTGTCGCCAAGGTTGAGCGCTTGGAGTACGACCCAAACCGTTCTGCAAACATCGCACTGCTTTGTTATGCGGATGGCGAGCGTCGTTACATCATTGCCCCAAAGGGAATGGTCGTCGGGCAGGAAGTAATGAGCGGACCGGAAGCGCCAATCAAGTCAGGTAATACATTGCCAATTCGCAATATTCCGGTTGGTAGCACGATTCACTGCATTGAGATCATGCCAGGCAAAGGTGCGCAATTCGCGCGTGCAGCAGGCACTTCCGTCCAGTTGCTGGCACGCGAAGGAACCTATGCTCAGGTGCGCATGCGCTCAGGTGAAATCCGCCGCATCCATGTCGACTGCCGCGCCACGATTGGTGAGGTGGGTAACGAAGAAAACAATCTGCGAAAGATCGGCAAGGCTGGCGCAAACCGTTGGCGTGGTATTAGACCAACTGTGCGTGGAACGGCCATGAATCCGGTTGATCACCCGCATGGTGGTGGTGAGGGCCGTACTGGCGAGGGGCGTGTTCCCGTCAGTCCATGGGGTCAGCCAGCCAAAGGCTATCGTACCCGCAGTAACAAGCGCACGGACAATATGATTGTTCAGCGTCGCCACAAGCGATAAGAGGTAAACATGGCACGTTCAATTAAAAAAGGCCCATTTGTCGATGGTCATCTGCTGAACAAGGTAGATGCTGCCAAAGCCACTAATGACAAGCGTCCTATCAAAACTTGGTCACGTCGCTCCACTGTACTTCCGGATTTTATCGGCCTGACCATCGCAGTGCATAACGGCAAACAGCATATTCCTGTCTATGTTTCTGAGAACATGGTAGGCCATAAGCTTGGCGAGTTTGCTCTGACGCGTACCTTTAAGGGACACGCGGCGGGCAAGAAAGCAAAGAAGTAAGGATATGACCATGGAAACAAATGCAATCCTGCGTGGTGTAAGACTGTCCGCCCAAAAGGGGCGCTTGGTAGCTGACCTTGTGCGCGGAAAGACCGTTGAGCAAGCGCTCAACATTCTGGCCTTCTCGCCTAAAAAGGGCGCCGTGATCGTCAAGAAGGTTTTGGAGTCGGCTATTGCCAACGCAGAACACAACAATGGCGCAGATATTGATGCCTTGAAGGTCACCAACATACATGTTGAGCAGGGCGCGGTATTGAAGCGCTTTACTGCACGTGCCAAAGGTAGAGGTAACCGCATTAGCAAACAAACCTGCCACATTTATGTGACAGTCGGCGAATAAGGGGCTCACATGGGACAAAAGATTCATCCGACCGGCTTCCGACTGTCTGTCACACGTGACTGGTCATCGCGCTGGTTCGCTAATTCGAAGGCATATGCCGGGATGTTGTTGGAAGACATCGCCGTCCGCGACTACCTGAAGAAAAAGTTGGCGCACGCATCTGTTGGACGCGTTGTTATTGAGCGCCCAGCAAAAAATGCGCGCGTAACTGTTTTCAGTGCGCGCCCAGGTGTTGTCATTGGGAAGAAAGGTGAAGACATTGAACAACTTAAGGCAGACCTGCAGCGTCGTATGGGTGTGCCGGTTCATGTCAATATTGAAGAAATCCGTAAGCCGGAAACCGATGCTCAACTGATCGCAGACTCAATCGCTCAGCAACTAGAAAAGCGGATTATGTTCCGCCGCGCTATGAAGCGTGCCATGCAGAATGCGATGCGCCTAGGGGCGCAGGGCATCAAGATCATGAGTGCGGGACGTTTGAATGGTGCTGAAATTGCACGTACGGAGTGGTACCGCGAGGGCCGTGTGCCTTTGCATACTCTGCGCGCAGAGATTGATTATGGTACATCCGAAGCAAAAACAACCTACGGCATTATCGGTATCAAGGTTTGGGTGTTCAAAGGCGAAAATGTTGCCCGCGGTGATGCTCTGATTGGCAGCAATCCGGATGGTGCCGATGAGGAAGCAAAGCGCGGACGTCGTAATGCGAAAGGCGAAGATGGCGATAACAAGGTCCCGGGCGTGCGTCGTCCAGCCAAGAAAGCCGATGCACCTTCAGGTACATTGAAAACGGACAGTCCTGCCGATGGTGCCACCAAGCCCCCGGTCAAACGAGTTAGAAAATCGACGACACCCAAGTCTGCCGGTGCGGAAGTCAAGGAGTGATGAATCATGTTGCAACCAGCACGCAGAAAGTATCGAAAAGAGCACAAGGGCCGCAATACTGGCTTGGCTACCCGTGGTGCCAAGGTTAGTTTCGGTGAGTATGGACTGAAGGCTACTGCTCGTGGCCGTTTGACGGCACGTCAGATTGAGGCAGCTCGTCGGGCAATGACGCGCCACATCAAGCGGGGCGGCCGTATCTGGATCCGTATTTTCCCGGATAAGCCCATTTCGGAGAAGCCTGCCGAAGTGCGTATGGGTAACGGTAAGGGCAACCCCGAGTATTGGGTTGCAGAAATTCAGCCGGGAAAAGTTTTGTATGAAATGGATGGCGTGAATGAAGCGCTGGCGCGCGAAGCCTTTGCACTGGCTGCAGCGAAGCTGCCGATCGCGACCACATTTGTAATGCGCCACCTGGGGTAAAAAATGAAGGTTAGCGATCTAAGACAGAAAAACGATGAGGATCTGGCAAAAGAGTTGCTAGATCTGCGTAAAGCCCAGTTCTCACTGCGCATGCAGCTGGCCACTCAGCAGTTGAGCAATACCAGCCAGGTTGGCAAGCTGCGTAAAGACATCGCCAGAATCAAAACCATCCAGCAGGAAAGGGCGACAGCAAAATGAGCGAAGCTACTCAGGCGATGCGGCGTGTTCTCGAAGGACGTGTCGTCAGCGACAAGATGGATAAGACAGTTACAGTCCTTATTGAGCGCCGTGTTAAGCACCCCGTGATTGGTAAAATCATGCTGCGTTCGAAGAAGTATCACGCCCACAACGAGTCGCCATCAGCGGCTACGGGTGACTTGGTGCAAATCGAAGAATGCGCACCTTTATCGAAAACCAAAGCTTGGCGAGTTGTCAAGGTGTTGGAAAAGGCACGTGTTGTTTAAATAATTGTTGACAATCGGAATCCGGCGGAATTACAATCGTCGGCTTTCGTTTTCACAAGTTATTGCATATGCGATAACTACGCCAAGTCCCCGGCAATTAGTGGGGTTCCAAAACTGATTCGGTACAAACTGTGCTGGGTTAAGTTGGAGAGAAAAATGATCCAGATGCAGTCTCGGCTCGATGTGGCCGATAATACTGGTGCGCGTTCGGTAATGTGCATCAAGGTGATGGGTGGTTCCAAGCGCCGCTATGCGGGTGTTGGTGACATCATCAAGGTCAGCATCAAAGATGCTGCCCCGCGCGGCCGTGTTAAAAAAGGCGAAGTCTACAGTGCGGTCGTCGTGAGGACCGCTAAGGGCGTTCGCCGTTCTGATGGCTCGCTGATCAAGTTTGATGGTAATGCGGCCGTGCTGCTTAACAATAAGTTGGAGCCGATCGGTACGCGTATTTTTGGGCCAGTGACGCGTGAATTGCGGAGTGAGCGATTCATGAAGATCGTCTCGCTTGCCCCTGAAGTGCTCTAAGGGTACGGAGAAGAGACGTGGAGAAAATTCGCAAAGGCGATGAGATTGTTGTGCTCACTGGGCGCGACAAGGGTAAGCGTGGTGGTGTGGTCGAATGCCTAGATGATTCGATGTTGCTTGTTTCTGGCATTAATCGCGTTAAGAAGCATGTCCGCCCGAACCCCATGAAGGGTGAGCAGGGAGGCATTATCGAGAAAGAGATGCCGATCCATGCTTCTAATGTAGCCCTGTTCAATCCGGCGACTAGTAAGGGTGACCGAGTGGGCATTAAGGTGCTTGAGGATGGCCGCAAGGTCCGGTTCTTCAAGTCCAATGGCGAACTGGTAGAGGCTTAAGGGGTAGTTATGGCGCGATTGCAGGAATATTACAAAAGCGAAGTTGCTCCCAAGTTGCGGGAGCAGTTCGGTTATGCGTCCGTAATGGAGGTGCCGCGTATCACCAAGATCACTCTGAATATGGGTGTTGGTGAAGCGGTTGCTGACAAGAAGGTGTTGGAAAATGCCGTGGGTGACATGACAAAGATTGCTGGTCAAAAGCCGGTGGTCACAAAAGCGAGAAAAGCTATTGCTGGATTCAAAATCCGCGAAGGCTATCCGATTGGGTGCATGGTGACTTTGCGCGGCACGCACATGTTCGAATTTCTAGATCGCTTGATCAGTGTCGCGATCCCGCGAATTCGCGATTTTCGTGGGGTGCCGGGCAATAAAGGTTTCGATGGGCGTGGTAACTACAACATCGGCGTCAAAGAGCAGATTATTTTTCCGGAAATCGAGTACGACAAGATCGATGTGCTGCGCGGGATGAATATCAGCATCACGACGACGGCTAAGACTGATGCGGAAGCGAAGGCCCTGCTTTCCGCGTTCAAGTTCCCCTTCAAGAACTGAGGGATTCATGGCAAAACTTTCAATCAAAAATCGTGAAGCGAAGCGTGCCAAGACAGTCGCAAAGTTTGCGGCTAAGCGTGCTGAGCTGATGGCTGTCATTGACAACGCGCAGATGGATGATGATGCGCGAATGGAAGCCCGGTTAAAGCTACAACAACTGCCGCGTGATGCGAGCCCAGTGCGCCAGCGTAGGCGTTGTGCGCTGACGGGACGTCCGCGCGGTGTCTTCAAGAAATTCGGTCTGTGTCGGAACAAGTTGCGCGAGATTGCTATGCGCGGCGAAGTCCCGGGTATGACCAAGGCCAGCTGGTAAGGAGAATCGTATGAGCATGACCGATCCAGTTGCAGACATGCTGACGCGCATCCGCAATGGCCAAATGGCTGAGAAGCTTGGTGTCACGATGCCGTCCTCTAAGTTGAAAGAGTCGATTGCCCAAGTGTTGAAGGATGAGGGTTATATTGAGAGCTTTGTTGTTCGCAAGGATGGCAGTAAGGCAGAGCTTGATATTGAACTTAAATATTATGCGGGCCGTCCGGTGATTGAACGTATTGAGCGTGTGTCGCGTCCTGGTCTGCGTATTTACCGCGGCAAGGAAGATTTGCCCAAAGTACTGAATGGCTTGGGCGTTGCAATCGTTTCGACACCCAAGGGTGTCATGACCGACCGTAAGGCGCGTAGCGTCAACGTCGGCGGCGAAGTGTTGTGCATCGTCGCATAAGGAGTGGGTTAAATGTCACGTGTAGCTAAAAACCCAGTGAGCTTGCCGAAGGGGGTAGATGTGTCCCTAACGGATTCAAATATTACAGTGAAGGGTCCCTTGGGTAGTCTTACCCAGTTCATCCTTCCAAGTGTCGCGGTTGTCAAGGAAGGTGAAAGCTTGATATGCCGCGCTGTCGATGGGCAGCCGAATGCCTCGGCAATGTCAGGGACCATGCGGGCTTTGCTCGGCAATATGGTGACTGGCGTAACCAAGGGATTCGAGAAAAAACTCAATCTGGTTGGCGTTGGATACAAGGCACAAGCGCAAGGCCAGAAACTTAATCTGTCGCTTGGATTTTCGCATCCTGTGGTTCATGACATGCCGAATGGCATCAAAGTTGAGACACCCACCCAGACGGAAATTCTGATCAAGGGTATCGATCGTCAATTGGTTGGTCAAGTCGCTGCTGAAGTTCGTGCATATCGTTCTCCCGAGCCTTACAAGGGCAAAGGAGTTCGTTATTCCGACGAAGTAGTCGTCATCAAAGAAACCAAGAAAAAGTAAGTTTGCTCGGCTGACAAGGTAAGGAATCAAGACATGGACAAGAAAGAAGCTCGTTTGCGCAGGGCGCGCAAAACCCGCGCCAAGATTGCTGAGCTAAAGGTTGTCAGGTTGTGCGTTTATCGGACAAATTGTCATATCTATGCGCAGATTTATTCCGGTTGTGGGACGAAAGTGCTTGCTGCTGCTTCGACGGTAGAGGTGGATGTTCGCAAGCAGATTCCCAATGGCGGTAATGTTGATGCTGCAAAAGCAGTGGGTAAGTTGATTGCTGAGCGTGCTGTGGCACAGGGATTGAACGAGGTTGCCTTCGATCGGTCCGGGTTCAGATTCCATGGTCGGGTTAAGGCCCTGGCCGAAGCAGCCCGTGAGAACGGGTTGAAGTTTTAAGCCGCAGAGAGCGAGATCGAAATGGCTAAACCGCAAAACAAGAAACAGCAACAGGCTACCGAAGAGCGCGATGATGGTTTGCGCGAAAAGATGGTGGCCATTAATCGTGTCACGAAGGTCGTTAAGGGTGGCCGCATTCTCGGTTTTGCTGCCCTGACCGTTGTAGGTGATGGCGATGGTGGTATTGGTATGGGCAAAGGCAAGGCGCGCGAAGTGCCAGTCGCTGTTCAGAAGGCGATGGATGAAGCCCGCCGCAAGCTGGCTAAGGTTAAGCTGCGTGATGGCACGCTGCATCATTCCGTCACAGGTAAGCATGGCGCCACGACCGTATTGATGTCCCCGGCAGCAGCAGGTACCGGTGTGATTGCTGGCGGCCCGATGCGCGCGGTCTTCGAGGTGATGGGGATTACTGATGTGGTTGCCAAGGCGATTGGTTCCACCAACCCTTACAACCTCGTCCGGGCCACCATCAGTGGCCTGATGGCGATGAGTACGCCTGCCGAGATTGCCGCTAAGCGTGGCAAGAGCGTGCAGGAAATTCTGGAGGCTTAATCGTGGCGGACAAAAAAATCAAGGTAACGCTGATTAAAAGCGTGATCGGGACCAAGCAAGATCATCGTGCCACGGTGCGGGGTCTGGGTTTGCGTCGGATCAATCACACCAATGAATTGCAGGACACCCCTGCGGTTCGCGGCATGATCAAGAAAATCGCCTATTTGGTGAAGTGCGAGGGATAAGATGCAACTCAATAAATTGAAACCCGCTGAAGGTTCAAAGCACGCTAGCAAGCGTCCGGGGCGTGGTATCGGCAGTGGCTTGGGGAAAACCGGTGGACGTGGCCATAAGGGCCAGAAATCCCGTGCAGGTGGCTTTCACAAAGTTGGCTTCGAAGGCGGTCAGATGCCTTTGCAGCGTCGCTTGCCAAAGCGTGGTTTTGTGTCGCTGACAGCAGGCAAGAATGTCGAGGTTCGCCTTTCTGAGATTGAAAAGTTGCCCGTACAAGATGTGGATATGCTGACCTTGCTGCAAGCAGGCATTATCCCAACTGGTGCATTGTCGGCTAAGGTGATCCTTTCGGGCAAACTGACCCGCAAGGTTAACCTCAAGGGCATTGGTGCGACCAAGGGTGCTCGTGCCGCGATTGAAGCAGTTGGCGGTTCTGTCGCCGACATTGCTGCTGCAGCCTGAGTTTAGGAAGTCATAGATCTTGGCCAATGCAACCGCTGAAGCGCTGGCGTTAGGGAAGTCGGGGAAGTTCGGCGATCTCTGGCGTCGGCTGTGGTTCCTGCTGGGTGCCTTGATCGTCTATCGGACCGGGGCACACATACCCGTCCCTGGTATAGATCCTGTCCAGCTCGCAGAGTTGTTTAACTCCCAGCAGGGTGGCATCCTCGGCGTATTCAACCTGTTTTCCGGTGGTGCGTTGTCACGCTTCACGATTTTTGCCTTGGGCATCATGCCTTATATTTCGTCATCGATCATCATGCAGTTGATGACGATTGCGATTCCTTCCCTTGAGCAGTTGAAGAAGGAGGGTGAGTCGGGGCGCCGCAAGATTACGCAATACACGCGCTACGGCACGGTGGCCTTGGCGCTTTTCCAAGCAACAGGTATCGCTATTGCACTGGAAACGCAACCTGGTTTGGTTCTTGATCCAGGCATGATGTTCCGGCTTACGACAGTGATGACACTTGTGACGGGAACGATGTTCCTGATGTGGTTGGGTGAGCAGATTACTGAGCGTGGATTGGGCAATGGCATATCTATCATCATCTTTGCTGGTATTGCTGCTGGTTTGCCCAGTGCGCTAGGCGGATTGTTTGAGTTGGTTCGTACTGGTGCAATGCACCCACTGACCTCGATCGTGATTTGTATCCTTGTGGTAGTGGTAACAGGATTTGTTGTGTTTGTCGAACGTGGCCAACGCAAGATTCTTGTCAATTACGCCAAGCGTCAGGTTGGCAACAAGATTTACGGTGGGCAAAGTTCGCATCTCCCATTGAAGCTAAACATGTCAGGCGTCATTCCGCCGATTTTTGCTTCATCCATCATTCTCTTCCCGGCGACGGCAGCAGGTTGGTTTGGCGCAAGTGAGGGGATGACTTGGTTGAAGGATATCGCGGCCACCTTGTCACCGGGACAACCCGTGTATGTCATTCTGTACGCGGCTGCAATTATTTTCTTCTGCTTTTTCTACACGGCGCTGGTGTTTAATTCCAAGGAAACTGCAGACAACCTGAAGAAGAGTGGCGCATTTGTTCCCGGATATCGTCCTGGCGATCAAACGGCCCGCTATATCGACAAGATTTTGATGCGCTTGACACTGGTTGGCGCGCTCTATATCACACTGGTTTGCTTGTTGCCGGAATTTCTCATCCTCAAATGGAACGTGCCGTTCTATTTCGGGGGGACTTCATTGCTGATTATTGTGGTTGTTACGATGGATTTTATGGCTCAGGTTCAGGCCTATATCATGTCGCACCAATATGAGAGTCTGCTTAAAAAGGCTAACTTCAAGGGTGCGGGCTTGCCAATGCGTTAAAGTCAATCGTTAGTCTGCGATGTCGAAAGAAGACGTTATTGAGATGCAGGGTGAGGTTCTCGAGAACCTTCCCAATGCGACGTTTAAAGTAAAGCTGGAAAACGGACATGTGGTCTTGAGCCACATATCCGGCAAGATGCGGATGCACTATATCCGTATCCTGCCTGGTGATAAGGTGACAGTGCAGTTGACGCCTTACGATTTCAACAAGGCACGAATTGTGTTCCGTGCCAAGTGAGTAACAACAGGTTTTTGCGGAGATAGAGATGAGAGTTCAAGCTTCGGTTAAGCGCATTTGTCGCAAGTGCAAGATCATTCGCCGCCATGGCGTGGTGCGTGTCATTTGTGCTGATCCGCGCCACAAGCAACGTCAGGGTTGATTGCTACAAGTTTTTATTTTAGAATCGCCGGTTCGCATTTTGTCGGCGACGCGTTTTGTTAGCAGGTATGTGTCAGGTTGGGCGACCAGCCTTGCTGAGTTAAAAAAGACAAGGGAAGAAAGATGGCCCGTATTGCAGGCGTAAACATTCCGAATCATCAACACACCGAAATTGCATTGACCGCAATTTATGGTGTGGGGCGTACCCGCGCGCAGAAGATTTGTGACGCAGCGGGTGTCAAGCGGTCAACGAAGATCAAAGATCTCACTGAGTCCGACATGGATCGCTTGCGCGAGGAAGTGGGTCGGTTCGCAGTAGAGGGCGATCTGCGCCGCGAAGTCACCATGAATATCAAGCGGCTCATGGACTTGGGCTGCTATCGTGGCGTGCGTCATCGGCGTGGCCTCCCGGTTCGTGGTCAGCGGACTCGTACCAATGCCCGTACGCGCAAGGGACCGCGCAAATCGGTTGCAGGCGCTAAAAAATAATCAGCAAGGTAAATACAAATGGCCAAGACAACGACCAAAGTACGCAAGAAGGTCAAAAAGAACGTCGCAGAGGGCATTGCCCATGTGCATGCGTCTTTTAATAACACGATCATCACCATTACCGACCGTCAAGGAAACGCCCTGTCTTGGGCGACTTCCGGTGGCGCAGGTTTCAAGGGTTCGCGTAAGTCGACCCCATTTGCTGCCCAGGTGGCCGCTGAAGCAGCAGGTAAGGCTGCTCAGGAATGCGGTATCAAGAATCTGGAAGTGCGCATCAAGGGCCCCGGCCCGGGCCGTGAGTCTGCTGTCCGCGCACTGAATGCGCTGGGCATCAAGATCAGCAGCATCACCGACATTACCCCGATCCCGCATAATGGTTGCCGGCCGCCCAAGCGCCGTCGCATCTAAGCGCTGATAAAGCCTCAATTAAGGAGTTAGCAAAGTGGCCCGTAATCTGGATCCGAAATGCCGTCAATGCCGCCGCGAGGGAGAGAAGCTTTTCCTCAAGGGCGAGAAGTGTTTTACCGACAAGTGCTCGATCGACCGTCGTTCCTACGCACCTGGCCAACATGGCCAGAAGTCCGGACAGCGTCTGTCTGGTTACGGTCAGCAGTTGCGTGAGAAGCAGAAGATTCGCCGCCTCTATGGCGTTCTTGAGCGTCAATTCCGCAGAGTGTTTGGCGAAGCAAGTCGCCGCAAGGGTCAGACAGGCGAAAACCTGCTTCAGCTCTTGGAAGGCCGCCTTGATTCCGTAGCATATCGCATGGGATTCGGTGCCTCGCGTGCCGAATCGCGTCAGATCGTTCGTCATAACGGCGTGTTAGTGAACGGTAAGCGTGTCAATATTCCATCCTACAACCTGCGCCCCGGCGACACCGTTCAGTTGACCGATGCCACGCGGGCCCATCTACGCAGCAAGGCCGCACTGGAGGCAGCAGAGTCGCGCGGCTTCCCTGCTTGGATCGAGATGGATGTCAAGGCAGGCAAGGGTATTTTCAAAGCCTATCCGGCGCGTGATGAACTTCCAGCTTCCGTCAAGGAAGGCTTGGTCGTCGAACTGTACTCGCGTTAATTCTTTTCCCCATGCGCCCGGAGCCAACAGGTTCTGGGCGCATTTGCTTACTTGAGGATTGAAGATGCAAAGTCTCGCGCTTCTGAAGCCCCGCATTATTGATGTCCAAGCCCTGTCGCCCGTTCATGCACGTGTGGTGATGGAGCCCTTCGAACGTGGTTATGGCCACACGTTGGGCAATGCTTTGCGCCGCATTCTTTTGTCATCAATGCCCGGCGCCGCGCCGACCGAGATGACAATCGATGGCGTGTTGCATGAGTACTCGACGCTTGAGGGTATTCGCGAAGACGTTGTCGACATCATGCTGAACCTGAAGGGTGTGGTGATGCGCCTGCATAACCGTGGCGAGATCATGCTGACTCTGTCCAAACAGGGTGAAGCCGGCGACACGATCGTCACCGCCCGTGACATCCAGACAACACATGACGTTGAGATCATCAATCCGGATCATGTCATTGCCCACTTGGCCCCCGGCGGCAAGCTGGAGATGCAGATCAAGGTCGAGGCTGGCCGTGGTTATGTGCCCGCCAACGTACGCCTGAGCGCGAAAGATAGCAAGTCGATCGGCCGCATCCTGATTGATGCTTCATTCAGCCCGGTCCGTCGCGTCAGCTATCAGGTGGAGGCTGCCCGTGTTGAGCAACGCACCGATCTGGACAAGCTGATCATCGACATCGAAACTAATGGTGCGATTGATCCTGAAGAGTCGATCCGCTATGCGGCCAGTATTCTGATGGATCAGTTGTCGGTGTTCTCCGATCTGGAAGGCACGCCGATCTCGATCGAAATGCCGAAACAGACGACGGTAGATCCCATCCTGCTGCGTCCGGTAGATGATCTTGAACTGACGGTTCGTTCGGCAAACTGTCTGAAAGCAGAGAATATTTATTACATCGGCGATCTGATTCAGCGTACCGAGACTGAGTTGTTGAAGACACCGAACCTTGGCCGCAAGTCGCTGAACGAGATCAAGGAAGTGCTTGCTTCGCGCGGTTTGACCCTCGGTATGAAACTCGAGAACTGGCCTCCGGTTGGTCTCGAAAAGATGGGCTGATAAAGCTCTTCTTGGTAGTTGGTTGCACTCACATAAAAACGATTAACCGGCCACTAGCCTTGTGCGGTGGCCGCATAAAGTGAAAGGAATAAAACATGCGTCACGGTAACGGACTGCGCAAACTCAACCGCACTTCTTCGCATCGTCAAGCGATGCTGCGCAATATGACGGTGTCCCTGCTGCGTTTTGAGGCCATCAAGACCACACTCCCGAAAGCCAAGGAGTTGCGTCGTGTGGTCGAGCCGATCATCACCCTCGGCAAGAAACCATCACTGGCCAATCGCCGTCTCGCCTTTGATCGCCTGCGTGACCGCGAGATCGTCGGCAAGGTATTTGAGGTGCTTGGCCCGCGTTTCGCCAACCGTAACGGCGGCTATCTGCGCATTCTCAAGATGGGCTTTCGTCATGGCGACAATGCACCGATGGCCTACGTCGAGCTACTCGATCGACCGGAAGACGGTGCAACTCAGGAAGAGGCACCGACGGCTGAGTAAGCCGATCAATGGATCATCAAAAGCCGGCTGCCAGCCGGCTTTTTTCATTCTGTATTGAGTTTCAGTGGCTGAGAATCTTGGAGAGGAATTGCTGGGCGCGCTCCGAGCGCGGCGTGCCAAAGAATTCTTCCTTCGTCGCGTCTTCGACGATATGGCCATGATCCATGAAGATCACCCGATCGGCAACTTTGCGGGCGAAGCCCATCTCGTGGGTCACCACCATCATGGTCATGCCCTCGTTGGCGAGTTCGACCATGACATCGAGGACTTCGTTGATCATTTCGGGGTCGAGTGCCGAGGTGGGTTCGTCGAACAGCATGCAGATCGGGTCCATGGCGAGTGCGCGCGCAATGGCGACGCGCTGTTGCTGCCCGCCGGATAATTGCCCTGGAAACTTGTCCGCCTGTGATTTAAGCCCGACGCGATCGAGTAATTTCAGGCCACGCTCTTGGGCTTCCTCCTTGCTACGTCCGAGTACTTTGGTTTGACCGATCACAAGATTCTCGGTGATGCTCATGTGCGGGAACAATTCGAAGTGCTGGAAAACCATTCCGACGCGTGAGCGCAGCTTGGGCAGGTTGGTCTTGGGATCGCCCACCGAAGTGCCATTGACGACGATGTTGCCCTGTTGAAATGCTTCCAGACCATTGACGCACTTGATCAGGGTCGATTTGCCAGAGCCGGAAGGTCCGCAAACTACAACCACATCGCCTTTTGTGATCTGGGTGCTGCAGTCGGTCAATACTTGGAATTGACCGTACCACTTGCTGACGTTGTTGATTTCGATCATGACGAGATCCAGGCTAACGAATGATGGCGATGCGGGATTGCAGGTGTTTGACCAAACGGGAAAGTGCGAAGCAGATCACGAAGTAGACGAAGGCGACGAAGACATACATTTCGACCGGCCGGTTGTAGTTCTTGCCCGCAATTTCGGCTGCCTTAAGCAGATCTTTGGCACCGATGGCATAGACCAGCGACGTATCCTGAAACAGGATAATGGTCTGGGTCAGGAGGACGGGCAGCATGTTGCGGAAGGCTTGCGGCAGGATGATATGTCCCATGGTTTGGGCGTAGGTCATGCCGATTGCTTGGCCGGCCCAGACCTGACCGCGTGGCACACTTTGAATCCCGGCGCGCATGATCTCGCTGTAATAAGCCGCTTCGAACAAGGTGAAGGTGATGATCGCCGAATTTTCGGCGCCCATCGGCTTGCCGGTGAGGAGGGGAATGATCAGGAAGAACCAGAGGATCACCATCAGCAGCGGTATCGAGCGCATCAGGTTGACATACCAGGTGGCCGCCATGGCCAGTGGTGTAATCGGGGAAAGACGCGCCAGTGCGAGCAGGGTGCCAAGGATGATGCCGCCCGTCATGGCAATGACGGTAAGCTTGACCGTAAACAACAGGCCCGTCCAGATGAAGGGGAGACTCGGGCCGATGACGCTGAGGTCAAACTGGGCGAAGAAGCTCATTTTGACGTCGCGATGAAGCCGGGAACGCGTGAGCGCTTTTCGATGAAGGCCATGCCGCGGTTGGCGACGAATGCACAAATGAAGTACAGCACGGTAACAGCCAGATACGTTTCAATGCCCTGCTCGGAATCCTCCTGCATTTGCCTCGCCTGAAAGGTCAGTTCCAGTACCCCAATGGCAAACGCGACGGAGGAGTTCTTGAAGATGTTCATGAATTCCGATGTCAGTGGCGGAATGATGATGCGAAAGGCCATCGGCAGGATGACGTAGCGATACGTCTGGGGCAGGGTGAACCCGATGGCGAGCCCCGCCATGCGCTGGCCGTTGGGGAGGCTCTGGACGCCAGCGCGTACCTGTTCGGCCACCCGTGCAGAGGTGAACAGGCCAAGGCAAAGAACGGCCGTGACGAATTCTTTCGCCGGCATGTCCTGCTTGATCCACAGGGAAAGTTCACGCGGTAATAATTCCGGTACGACAAAGAACCAAAGGAACATCTGTACGAGCAACGGGATGTTGCGAAACAGTTCGACCCAGCAGGTGGCGAAAAAGGCGAGGCCGCGCTGGGGGGCCGTACGCAGGGTGCCGATGATGCCGCCACATAAAAGTGCCATGACCCATGCAGTCAGTGCGACGGCAAGCGTCCAGCCGAAGCCGGTGATCAGCCAGTCAAGGTAGGTTTCTTCCCCGGCCTTGACTTGCTCGAGGAAGATGCCCCAGTTCCAGTGGTAATTCATGTGTAAAAAATGCGGGACAACCGGCAGGCGGCGTAAAGGATGCCGTCCTGCCAGCGCCGACTTTTACTTATTTCCTGTTGTATTGCTCGGCAGGGGCATCGCTCGGGTTCTTGAGCAGTTCCTTGAGTTTGTCGCTCATCGGGAAGTTCATGTTCGCACCCTTGGGCGGGATCGGTGCCATGAACCACTTGGCATAGAGCTTGTCGATTTCACCGGACTTGGCGAGATCGCGGATCACCGTATTGACCAGCCCCTGAAACTGCGGATCCTCCTTGCGGATCATGATGGCGATCGGTTCGATGTTGAGGGTTTCGCCAACGATCGCATAATCTGCCGGGTTCTTCGAGGTGACGATCAGGCCGGCCAGCAGGTTGTCGTCCATGACGAAGGCAACGGCGCGGTCGGTTTCCAGCATCAGGAAAGAGTCGGCGTGGTCCTTGCCATAGACTTCCTTGAAGTCGATGCCTTTACCTTTTTCGTGGGCGCGCATCAGTTGGACCGAGGTAGTGCCTGTCGTCGTTGCCACTGGCTTGCCGCCGAGTTGTGTCAGACTGGTAATGCCAGAGGCTTTCTTGACGGCCATGCGCACGTTGGTGACGAAGGTCGTCGGTGCGAAGGCCACCTGATTCTGGCGCGCGACATTATTGGTGGTCGAACCGCATTCGAGATCGACCGTGCCGTTGGTGACCAGCGGAATACGGTTTTGCGAGGTGACGGCCTGATGATTGACTTTCAGGGTTTTCAGGTTCAGCTTGCTCTTGACGGCATCGACGATGCGATTGCAGATGTCAATGTGGTAACCGATTGGTTGCTGCTTGTCATCGAGATAGGAGAGGGGATAAGACGATTCACGGATGCCCATGGTGATGCTCCCGGAACTCTTGACCTTGGCGAGCGTGTCGGCAAGCACAGGCTGCGTGAAGGCAAAGGCGGAGGCGAGGGTCAATCCGAGGACGATGGTTTTCTTCATGGCAGTCTCCTGATGTCCTGATGAAAGGGATGGGGAGCGGTGACTATACCGCGTCCGGCGCGGGCATGCTGTTTTCCTGTTGCTGCAAGGCCCACATATGGGCATACGCACCGCCCCTATCCAGCAGATCGCGGTGTGTGCCCCGCTCGACGATGCGACCGGCATCGAGCACGAGAATTTTATTGGCATTCATGACTGTCGACAGGCGGTGTGCGATCACCAGCGTGGTGCGTCCGACAGCGGCCTGTTCGAGTTCGGCCTGGATGGCTTTCTCGGTCTTCGAGTCGAGCGCTGAGGTGGCTTCGTCAAAAATCAGGATGGGCGGGTTTTTCAGTAGAGTGCGCGCGATGGCGACGCGTTGCTTCTCGCCACCCGAAAGCTTGAGGCCGCGCTCGCCGACCCGGGTGCTGTAACCGTCGGGCAGGCGTTCGATGAACTCGGCCAGATGGGCGGCCCGCGCAGCCTCTTCCACTTCAGCCATGCTGGCGCTGGGGCGACCATACTGGATGTTGTAGGCCAGCGTGTCGTTGAACAGTACCGTATCCTGCGGCACGATGCCGATGGCGCTGCGCAGGGAGTGTTGTGTCAGTTGCCGCAAATCCTGGCCGTTGATGCGGATGCCGCCACTATTGACGTCATAGAAGCGGAACAGCAGGCGCGCGAGCGTGCTTTTGCCTGAGCCGCTGTGACCGACCACGGCGACCGTGTGGCCGGCCGGAATCTCAAAGCTGACTTCATGCAGGATGGCACGGCGTGCCTCATACGAAAAGCTCACTTGTTCAAAACGAACCGCACAGGGGCCGGACTCGAGGCTGCGTGCATCAGGCCCATTCTGGATTTCCAGATTCTGGTCGAGCAGGTTGAACAACCGTTCGATGTCGGTCAGCGACTGGCGTATCTCGCGGTAGAGCACACCGAGAAAATTCAGCGGGATGTAAAGCTGAATCAGGAAGGCATTGACGAGGACGATGTCACCGACCGTCATCGAGCCGTTGGCGACGCCTTCGGCCGCGCGCCACATCATCAGGGCCACCCCCACGGCAATGATCGCGGCCTGACCCATGTTGAGGTAGGAAAGCGAGAACTGGCTGCGGATCTGGGCGGTTTCCAGCTTCAGCATATGCTGGTCGTAGCGCGCCTTTTCCCAACCTTCATTGTTGAAGTACTTGACCGTTTCGTAGTTCAGCAGGCTGTCGATGGCGCGGGTGTTGGCGGCCGAGTCGAGTTCATTGACCTCGCGACGGATGACGGTGCGCCAGTTCGACAGGATAACGGTGAAGACAACATAAACCACGAGCGTCCCAGTAGCGATCAGGGCGAAGCTGGGTTCGTAGCGGGCGGCGAGGATGCCCAGTACCAGCGCGACCTCGATCAGCGTCGGCAGGATCGAGTAAATCGTATAGCTGATCAGCGAACCAATCGCGCGCGTGCCGCGCTCGATGTCGCGCGTCAGCCCGCCGGTCTGGCGTTCCAGATGAAAACGCAACGACATGTTGTGCAGGTGCTCAAAAACCTGCAGGGCGATGGTACGCACCGCCCGCTGCGTGACCCGGGCAAAAATCAGTTCGCGCAGTTCCGTGAAGAGCGACACTGAGAAGCGCAGGATGCCATACACCGCAACCAAGGCGATCGGTACAACGAGGAGCGTCTGCTGCGCATCCTTGCCGGCGGTAAAACCGTCAATGATGTCTTTGAAGATGAGCGGGACGCCGACGTTGGCAAGCTTGGCGCCGATCAGACAGGCGAGCGCGAGCAGAATGCGACCGCGCCACTGCCAGAGATAAGGAAACAGGGTTTTCAGGGTCTGCCAGTCATGGCGTTCCTGGGCCGGCGGGGCCGGCAGGGCGATATCACGGCGCATGGGTAAATTCTACTGCGGTATGATCCGCCGCATGAGCGAGGCAGTCGGCGGACATGAAGGCGTGAGCATCCCGGGTCGGGAACCGGTGTTGCGGGTGATGCCGTTGCCGGCAGACGTGAATGCGGCCGGGGATATTTTCGGTGGCTGGGTGATGGCGAAGGTGGATATTGCCGGTGCGATTCCCGCCATGCGTCGCGCACGTGGGCGGGTGGCTACGGTGGCCGTTAATGCCTTCCGGTTTTCAATGCCGATTGCGGTGGGGGATGTGGTCAGTTTTTACGCCCGAATCATCAAAGTCGGGCGTACATCGATTACCGTGGATGTCGAAGTCTACGCGGAGCGCGATCCAACCCACCCCATGGTGGTCAAGGTGACCGAAGCGACCTTGACCTACGTTTGCTTGAATCCCGACGGTAGCAAGCGTGAAGTACCGCTACTTGAGTAAAACTACCGCAATTCCTTAGAGCGCAACTTGAGGCTGGAGGGCTGGCGTGCTTTGCCGTCCTGCCAGCGCCGACTTTTCCTGAGCGGTCGCCTGAGCCTCCATCTGCTCAAAGGCATCGACTTCGGGCTGCAGGATGGTGCGCGTCACACGTGCGCGCTCGGGCGTGATGCCGAAGGCCTGGGGTTGCAACACATCAATGAGGGTCAACCGCCGATGGTTCATGAAAAAATCCTTAAAAATCAGTCAAAACAAAAGCGATAATGCGATGAGACCACGTACCTTACCAAAATGTTCCCGAAGATTATTTCCCGATGTGTAACGAGATATGAGGGCACGATTATGGGGATCAAGTCCTCATCTTCGTGACCAGCAGACCCATACGCGAATTATAACTTTTGCAACGTATTCCATTGGTCTTTTTTGGTGAGCAGTTTGGTCTACAGCGGGTCTGCAAGCGGCCTGCAAGGGCATTGATCGCCCCGATTTACAGGGTTTGATGTGAGAAACATGGCTGAAACCGTGTCCTCCTCGGCTTTTTGCCCCATTTCTGCTGACGATATCATCGCGAAACGACCATGAATGCGCATACATGCCCCTTGCCCCCGACCTCTATGCCGACTACGCTGGCACGCGCGCTGACGCGACTGGCCGCTGCGCGTTGATGGGTCGCGGCGATGATGGATTGGCTCCCCCTCAGCTGGCGCGACAGCATCCTGATTCTGGTCGCTGTAGCGGCTATTTATCTGGTGTTCATGCTGCTGCGCCTGATTCAGGTGGGGCGTCAGCGTCAGGCGTCTCAGCCGGCACGCCAAGCACCGGAAGTGCCGGAGCGCTTCGAAACTGTTTCGCCCTTGCGTCAGCGGCTGGAGCCGGAAGCCGAGATGACGCCTGCGCCTGTTCCTCAGGCAGCCGCTTCACGCAGTGCGCTTGCCGCGTATACCGAGGCAATGGAAGCCCCCCCCGCTGTCGAGCCCTTTGCCGTCCGGCCAGCGCCGACTTTCGAGTGGGACGATGTCAAGGAACTATTTGGCGAGGAGCCGGAGTCGCCTGCTCCAGCGGTCCCGAGTACGCCGCGCAGCGGCGGGTTCGGCGAACCGCTGGCAGCGCACTTGGCACGTACGGAGGTGGAAACAGAAATTCAGCGCATGCGCGACGAGATGGAGCGCATGCGCCGCGAAATGGACGACTTGCGGACCATGCGACGCGTGTCGCCCCAATATGCCGAGGCGATGGAACTGGCCCAGCGTGGCCTGACCGCGCAAGACGTGGCGGATCAACTGGGCATTTCGTTGGGCGAGGCAGAACTGGTGCATGCCTTGAGCCGCAGCCGGCAAAATTTAGAGGAGGGAGAGACAGATGGTGCTGAGGGAAACGCCGCTGATGACGGATTCCACGGACTCCGCCACCGTAACGCCGGCTGAGGACGATGATGCGCTGAGAAAGCGCCTGCTGTCGCGCATTGCCGTGGCCGGGGTGGCGATTGTCGGCCTCCTTGGGGGGCTGGCCGTATTCGACTCCCTGAATCGTCCGCAAGCCCCGGCGTTGCCGCCGATGGCAGCGGCACCTGCGGAGCCTGCGCCTACGCAGGAAGAAAAGAAAGCGACAGAGGAGGAGAAGCCGGTCGTTGCGGAGAAGGCGGAAGAAGAAAAACCCGCCGAGAAAGGCGCGGAAGCGGCACCTGCTCAGGCGGCTGCTGCCGACCCGGTGCCCGAAAAGAGCGAGACGCCGCTTGGCCCCCCTGTGGCAGAAAAACCACTGAAGCTGGCCAAGCCTTTAACGCCGCCGGCGACCGCCCGGCAAGCGACCACCAAGCCGTCGCAAGCGGCGACCACCCCGGCCCGACCGGACGCGCAGCAGGAAATAGCCCGTACCGTGCCGGAAGGGACGGCCGCGCCACAATCGCGTAGCCAGGCAGCGCCCCGGACGCAGCAGCAAGCGACTAGCCGCCATGCACCCGCCTCGCGCCCGCTCTCCCAGGCGGTTGAAGCGGCCCGACGTTTTCTGGTGCAAGTCGGCGTATTCAGCAACCATGCGAATGCCGAAGAGTTGCTGCACAAGCTGCATGAAGCCGGCATTCCGGCGCAAATCGAATCGCGCGTTCAGGTGGGCCCCTTCGCCTCGCGCATGGAAGCCGATGCCGCCCGCGCGAAGCTGAAAGCGATGGGACTCGACGAAGGCCTGCTAGTCAGGAGATAATGCGATGAACATGAATATCGACACGCCACATTCCGGATCGATTGAAGTCGCCCCTGACCGCATCATCGAGTTTCCCAACGGTCTTGCCGGCTTCGAACAGTTCCGCCGCTACAGCCTCTTTCATCCCGAGACGGAAGGGGACGCGCCGCCGCGCTTCTTCATCCTGCAGGCGCTGGATGATCCGTCGATTGCCTTCAACATTGCCGATCCGGCGCTGTTTGGTTTCAACTACGAAATCAACCTGCCCGACGATGAGTTGGCAGCGCTTGATCTGAGCGATCCAGCCGAAGCCGCCGTGGTGGTTATCCTCGTCAAGGATGGTGACTCGGTACGCGCCAACCTCAAGGCACCGCTGATCCTGAATGTGCGTGCACGGCGCGGCATTCAGCATGTGTTTGCCGGACTGGATTATCAGGTCGCGCTGAAGCCCGTCGAAACCGCATGACCCGCCAGATCATCAGCACGCCGGATGCCCCGGCCGCCATCGGCACCTATTCGCAGGCTGTGCGTGCAGGCGACACAATTTACCTCTCCGGCCAAATTGGCCTTGATCCCGTCACCATGCAGATGGTCGAGGGCATCGATGCGCAGATCGTGCGCGTGTTCGAAAACCTCAAGGCTGTCGCCACCGCCGCTGGCACCACACTGGATGCAGCAGTCAAACTCAACATCTATCTGACCGATCTTGCCCACTTCGCCAAGGTTAACGAGACGATGGCGCGCTACTTCAATCAGCCCTACCCGGCGCGTGCGGCAGTGGGTGTCAAGGAACTGCCGCGTGGCGCCCTGGTCGAGGCGGATGCCGTTCTGGTGATTGGCTGACCCACCGAAGATCCCCGGCGCAACGCCCCTTGTTGCCGCCAAGCTGAAAACCCTCGGGCTGAATTCACAGACCGATCTGGTTTTGCATCTACCCTTGCGTTTCGAGGATGAAACACAGATCACCCCGATCGACACCGCGATTCCCGGCACCTCCGCGCAGTTCGATGTGACGGTGTTGTCCACCGATATTGCCTATCGACCGCGCCGGCAACTGGTCTGTCGTGTCGAGGACGATTCTGGGCAACTCGTCCTGCGCTTTCTTAATTTTTACCCGAGTCAGCAGAAAGTCCTGCAGCCCGGTGCCCGGTTACGGGTATTTGGCGAAGTGCGCGGCGGCTTCTGGGGCAGCGAGATCATCCATCCGCGCTTCAAGATAGTGCATGAGGATGAGGCACTGCCAACGGCGCTGACGCCGGTTTATCCGACTACCGCTGGACTCGGGCAAGCGACTTTGCGCAAGCTGATCGTGCGGGCGCTGGAGGAGGTCGATCTGGCCGACACACTGCCCACTGATCTGGTGTCACGACTGAAACTGAAAGAGTTCAGCACGAGCGTGCGCTCACTGCATGCGCCACCCTCCGGCTTGTCGGCCGAGGCACTGACCGAGTGGCAACACCCATTTTGGCAGCGCGTGGCCTTCGACGAACTGCTGGCCCAGCAGATCTCGCTGCGTCAGGCCTATGCTGCGCGTCGGGCTAGAGGGGCGCCGGTCCTCGCCGGCGATGGCAAGTTGATCGGACGCTTGCTAGCCGCATTACCGTTCAAGCTCACGACAGCCCAGCAACGCGTGTGGCAGGAAATTGAACAGGATTTGCATCAGCCCTACCCGATGCAGCGCCTGCTACAGGGGGATGTCGGCAGCGGCAAAACGATTGTCGCCGCGCTGGCGATGTTGCGTGCCGTCGAAGCCGGTTATCAGGCGGCCCTGATGGCACCGACCGAAATTCTGGCCGAACAGCATTACCGCAAGCTGGCGGCCTGGCTTCAGCCACTCGGACTTGAGGTGACGTGGCTCTCGGGTAGCCAGAAGAAAAAGGACAAGCTCGCGGCGATTGCAAAAGTCGGCGCTGGCGAGACGGCATTCGTCGTTGGCACGCATGCCCTGATCGAGGAGGGCGTCGAGTTTGCAAAGCTCGGGTTGGCGATTGTCGACGAACAGCACCGTTTCGGCGTGCGTCAGCGGCTCGCGCTCAAACAGAAAGGCTTTCAGTTGCACCAGCTCGCCATGTCGGCGACGCCGATCCCGCGCACGCTGGCGATGAGCGTCTATGCCGATCTCGATGTATCGGTGATCGACGAACTGCCACCGGGCCGCACGCCTGTCGTCACCAAGCTGGTCAGTGCCGCGCGGCGCGATGAAGTGGTGGGGCGCGTACGCGATTTGTGTGCGGCGGGTCGCCAGGTGTATTGGGTCTGTCCGCTGATTGAGGAGTCCGAAGCCCTACAACTTAAAACCGCCGAGGAAACCTATGCCCACCTGACGGCAGAGTTGCCCGAACTCAAGGTGGGTCTCGTCCATGGTCGGCTCAAGACGGATGCAAAGGCGACCGTGATGGCGGCCTTCGTAAAGAATGAGATTCAGCTCTTGGTGGCGACGACCGTGATTGAAGTCGGTGTCGATGTGCCGAACGCCAGCCTGATGGTGATCGAGCATGCGGAGCGCTTCGGCCTAGCCCAGTTGCACCAGTTACGCGGGCGGGTCGGCCGTGGCGCGGCGGAATCCGCGTGTCTTCTGCTCTATGAAAACCCGCTGTCCGAAACGGCACGGGCACGCCTCAAGATCATCTACGAGAACAGCGACGGGTTCGAAATTGCTCGTCAGGACCTGCATCTGCGTGGTCCGGGCGAGTTCGTCGGCGCACGGCAAAGCGGCCTGCCGCTGCTGCGTTTTGCCGATCTGGAAGACACCGCGCTGGTCGAGTCGGCGCGTCTTGCGGCGGAGGAAATGCTGACGCAATGGCCGGAATTCGCCGAGCGCCACCGCGCCCGCTGGCTGGGCGGGCGTGAGGAATTGCTCAAAGCGTAAAATCCTTTCATGACCACGCTGGCTCTCATCAAGGAACGCCTCGACCTCTACGAGCGGTTGATGCGCCTCGACAAACCGATCGGCATCCTGCTGCTCCTGTGGCCGACACTGTGGGCCGTGTGGATCGCCAGCAATGGCCGGCCGGTGTGGGTGGTGATGTGGGTGTTTGTGCTTGGCACGGTGTTGATGCGCTCGGCCGGTTGCGTGATCAATGACTATGCTGACCGCGACTTCGACCCACATGTCGAGCGCACCAAAACCCGTCCGCTGGCCGCCGGCAAGGTGACGACGCGCGAAGCCTTTGCCCTGTTCGCCTTCCTGGTGATCGGCGCGTTTTTGCTGATCCTGCCCCTGATGACCACTTTGCTGTTTTGGCTGGGCGTGGCGGCTGTATTTCTGGCGGTGAGTTATCCGTTCACCAAGCGCTTCTTCGCCGTGCCACAGGCGTATCTCGGTGTCGCATTCGGGTTTGGCATTCCGATGGCGTTTGCGGTGACGCTGGGTAAAGTGCCTGCGATTGCTTGGTGGCTGCTGGCGGCGAATGTTTGTTGGGCGGTTGCCTACGATACCGAATATGCGCTGGTGGACATTGAGGACGACCGCAGGATCGGCATCAAGACTTCGGCGATTACCTTTGGTCGTTTCGACATCCTGATCATCATGCTTTGTTATGGACTGACGTTGGCACTACTGGCTTATGTCGGCTATCGACTGGCGTTTGGCCTGGCCTATGCGGCAGGGCTGTGCGTTGCGGCCGGCCTCGCGGCTTACCACTACACTTTGATTCGTGGCCGCGAGCGTATGCGCTGCTTCAAGGCCTTCCTACACAACAACTGGTTCGGTGCCGCGGTGTTCGCCGGCATCGTCGCCGACTACTGGCTGCATCATCCCAAATTATGAATGCTGCGCAAGACCTTCGTGAATTCATCAGCCGCCTTGAAGCCAAGGGCGAGTTGAAGCGCATCGCGGTTCCCGTTGATCCCAAGCTGGAGATGACCGAGATCGCCGATCGCGTGCTGCGGGCTGGCGGCCCGGCCTTGCTGTTCGAGAAACCCACAGCGGGAGAGATGCCGGTGCTGGCCAATCTGTTCGGTACGCCACAGCGTGTTGCGATGGGGATGGGCGCGGATGCGGATTGGCAGACCTCGTTGCGCGAGGTCGGCAAGCTGCTGGCGTATCTGAAAGAGCCGGAGCCGCCCAAGGGCTTCAAGGATGCGTGGGACAAACTGCCGGTGTTGAAGCAGGTACTGCACATGGCGCCGAAGGTGGTGTCGTCGGCACCCTGTCAGGAGATTGTCTGGGAGGGCAAAGACGTTGATCTTTCGCGCCTGCCGATCATGACCTGCTGGCCCGGCGATGCGGCGCCGCTGATCACCTGGGGACTGACGGTGACGCGCGGGCCGCACAAGAGCCGCCAGAATCTTGGCATCTATCGGCAACAAGTGATTGGCCCCAACAAGGTCATCATGCGCTGGTTGGCGCATCGCGGCGGGGCACTGGATTATCGTGACCATGCGACGGCGAACCCCGGCCAGCCCTTCCCGGTGGCGGTTGTCCTCGGTTGCGATCCAGCGACCATCCTCGGTGCGGTGACGCCGGTGCCGGACAATCTTTCCGAATACCAGTTTGCCGGCCTGCTGCGGGGTGGCAAGACGGAACTGACGAAGTGCATCGGCTCCGATTTGCAGGTGCCGGCACGTGCGGAAATTGTGCTCGAAGGTGTGATTCATCCAGGCGAGGTGGCTATGGAAGGGCCGTATGGCGATCACACCGGCTACTACAACGAGCAGGCCGAGTTCCCCGTGTTCACCATCGAGCGCATCACCATGCGGCGCGATCCGATCTACCACTCCACCTACACCGGCAAGCCGCCCGATGAGCCGGCAATGCTCGGCGTGGCGCTCAACGAAGTGTTCGTGCCGCTGCTGCAAAAGCAGTTTCCCGAGATTGCCGACTTCTACCTGCCGCCGGAAGGCTGCTCGTACCGCCTTGCGGTGGTGAGTCTCAAGAAACAGTACCCCGGCCACGCCAAGCGCGTGATGTTTGGCATCTGGAGCTTCCTGCGTCAGTTCATGTACACCAAGTTCATCATCGTGGTGGACGATGACATCAATGTGCGTGATTGGAAGGAAGTGATCTGGGCATTGACCACGCGAGTGGATGCGGTACGTGATACGCTGATTGCCGAAAATACGCCGATCGACTACCTCGACTTCGCTTCTCCCGTCGCCAGCTTGGGCAGCAAGATGGGTATTGATGCCACCAACAAGTGGCCGGGCGAAACGAGCCGCGAATGGGGGCGACCGATTGTGATGGACGCCGCAGTCAAACAGCGTGTGGATGAACTCTGGACTCAGTTAGGACTCTGATATGGCTGACTACGAACCTGATGGTACGCCGGTAAGTGCACCTGAAAATCTCGATGGCCCGCGTGCCTGGGCGCACATCATGTATGGCTTGCACGCACTTTCGGCCTTGTCGGGGATCATGACCTCGGCGTCGATCATCGGCGCCTTTGTTTTCGGCTGGCCGTCGATCATTGCCGTGATCATCAACTATGTGACGCGTGACAATGTGCGCGGCACCTGGCTGGAATCGCACTGGCGCTGGCAGTTGCGCAGCTTCTGGTTCGCGGCCTTGTGGTTGCTGATCGCCGGTCTGCTGGCCGCCACCTTTATTGGCATTCCTGCCGCCATCATGGTGATCGTCATCACCGGCATCTGGGTGCTCTATCGCGTGATTCGTGGCTGGATGGCGTTGCTCAATCGCGCCACGATGCCGGTGCCGCCGAACTAGCTGGTGCCGCGCCACAGGCTGTCGAGCAGGGCGTCGAAGGCCGGCTGGGCTTGCGCTGCGTTTGGATGATTGACCATGAATACTACGAGGTGGCGCCGTCCGGTCCTGTCGAGCAGATAACCGGCGATGCCGCGCACGCCTTCGAGCGAACCGGTCTTCAGATGCGCTTGGCCGGCGATGCCGTTGCCGTTGTATTTCTTCCGGGTCGTGCCGTCGATGGCGGCGATTGGCAGCGACGCAACGTATTCCGGCATCACCGCGCTGCGCCAGGCGAGGCCGAGAAGTTGTGCCAGACTGGCTGCGGCGATGCGGTTGCGGCGCGATAGACCCGAACCGTTGTCGAGAATGAGTTCGGGGAAGTTCAGGCCTTTCTGTATCAGCCAGTTGCGAATGGCCAGTTCGGCTTGTGCCGTCTCGCCAGCGCCGATTTTTAAGTAAAGCTGCTGGGCCATCACGTTATTGGAGAACTTGTTGATGTCGCGCACAATTTCGCCGAGGGCGGGCGATTCGTTGGCTGCTAGCAGCGTGGCATTGGGTGGGGCAATCCCTTCACGCACGCCACCGGAAAACTCGCCGCCAAGTTCGCGCCACAGCCGGGTAAAAACGCCATGCAGCAGCAGGGCATTCGGCAGGCCGGCGAGGTGCCAGCGCTTTTCGCCACAGCCGCGCGGAAAGTCACCTGAGAGCGTCAGTTGATTAGCGGTGAGTTGGGCATTTAGCGTTTCACGCCATTCGCCGCAGCCCTTGCCGTCGGTTAGCCGCAGGCGATTGACCACCGTGAAGTCTGCCGGCAAGGGTTCGGCGAGGAGCCGCACGGCATGGCTTTCCGGCACCAGGGTGAGATGCAACGTGGCGAAGTTGAACAGCAAGGCATCGGCGCCAACGTTGTAAGGGCGCAGCGGCTTGGCATCGAAGGCCGCCGGGTCGTGCTCAGGCAGGGCAAAGGCGCTGCGGTCAAGCAGCAGATCGCCGCGAATTTTTTCCACCCCGCGCCCGCGTAGTTCGCGCAGCAGCAACCAGAGCCGGTCGTAGGTGAGTTTCGGATCGCCGTTGCCGCGCAGGATCAGGTCGCCGGGGAGGATGCCGTTTTCCGGGACTGCGGTACTCAGGACTTCGGTACGCCAGGTATGGGCCGGGCCGAGGGTGTCGAGGGCCACCAGCGTGGTGAGCAGCTTCATCAGCGATGCCGGATTCATTGCGACCTGAGCCTGATGCTGCAGGGCAGGTTTGTCGTTATCCAGCGCTTGCACGACCACTGCGACGGCCTGCGCAGGAATACCGGCAGATTTCAGTGTGGTGAGGACGCTGGGCGGCAGTTTGTCCTGCGTGTGGGCAGGCAAACTGAGCAGGACGAACAGAATCAGGAATAGAAGTTTCATCAGATCACAATATAGCGGCGTGCGGACTCAAGGCGCTCAAGAGCTTCGCGCACCTCCTCCTGATTGATCATGGCGAGCATGACTACCCAGCGCCGTTTGTCGCGCGCCGACAGTTCCATGAAGTGCAGGGTGTCGCCCCCTTGCCCGCTATCCGGCCCGGCAATGATGCCGAAGCGGTCGACGGTGACGCTGACGGGGGCGAGGCTCAGGTGGGGTTCGGGATGGCTGAGCGTATCGATCAGGGCTTCGCGCAGGCGCTCGGGTTGTAGCGCGTCGCGCGAGGCGTGCAAGCGCTCGCTCAGCGTCTCAAGCCGACGGGTGTGGTCTGCGGACAAGTGGTGGGCACGCAACTGGGCGTTCATGATGGCGTGTTCGCGGGTCAGACCATCGCGAACTTCCCGTTCGTCGGCCACATGGGCGGCGAAGCCTTTGAGCAGACCATCGTAAAGCGCATCGCGCAGGCGCAGGCGCGCGCCCGCAAGATCATGGCTGGGTTCGGCGAGCGTATGGTCGGTGAAGTAAAGGGTGCGCTGAGGCACGTCGGTGCGCACGACATCGCCGCTGATGCCGACACCAAAGCCGGATTTCTCGCGATGGCGCATGCCGAGGATGGCACAGCATTGCCCGCCGGCCAGCGTCATCTCGGTCATGTGGTCGCGTACGCACTGGCTGCGGGCCAGCATGGTGCCAATGTCATCAGCACTGCCGAAAATGGCATGCACCGTCGGGTTGGCGGCAAAAGCGGCGCGGGTAATGTCAACCGGGCCGGGGATCTGTTCGGCAATATGGCTGCAATGCGTCAGGGCATGCCGCACTGCCGGCGCCAGGGCATGAGCGTAATCCGCTGTCTGCCGGATCAGTGGTTCGGCGGTATCGACAGTTTTTTCCACCCATCGGGCGGTTTCGGGATCGAGCGGGGGAGCAGGCTTTAGCCAGTCAAAGAGACCCATGGCGGAATTATCAATGTAAAAAAGTAGACGTGGTCACTTGAAAACCCCTCTACCGACCTTTATTATTAGCACTCGTCGGTAGTGAGTGCTAATAATCCGCCACCGCAACTGTCCCAATTACGAAAACACCGCCCCGGGCGGCTTAGTCTTGAAGGAGAAAACTGCATGAAAATCCGTCCCTTGCATGATCGCGTGATCGTCAAGCGCGTTGAAGCCGAGCGCACCACCGCTTCCGGTATCGTCATCCCCGACTCTGCTGGCGAGAAGCCCGATCAGGGTGAAGTCGTTTCCGTCGGTTCCGGCAAGATCATGGATGACGGCAAAGTGCGTCCGATGGCTGTCAAGGCCGGCGACCGCGTGCTCTTCGGCAAGTACTCCGGCCAGACCGTCAAGGTTGATGGTGAAGAGCTGCTGGTGATGCGCGAAGAAGACATCATGGGCGTCGTTGAGGCCTAATTGGTCTAATCGTTAAAGAATTCAAGGAGATATAGATTATGGCAGCTAAAGAAGTCCAATTTGGTGATTCCGCGCGTCAGCGCATGGTGCGTGGCGTTAACATCCTCGCCGACGCAGTGAAAGTTACCCTCGGCCCGAAGGGTCGCAACGTGGTTCTGGAGCGCTCTTTCGGCGCCCCGACCGTGACCAAGGACGGCGTGTCCGTCGCCAAGGAAATCGAACTGAAGGACAAGTTCGAGAACATGGGCGCACAGATGGTCAAGGAAGTCGCTTCCAAGACCTCCGACATCGCCGGTGACGGCACCACCACCGCCACCGTGCTGGCCCAGTCGATCATCCGCGAAGGCATGAAGTATGTCGCCGCCGGCATGAACCCGATGGACCTGAAGCGCGGCATCGACAAGGCCGTGACCTCGATCATCGAAGAACTGAAGAAGATCTCGAAGCCCTGCACGACTTCCAAGGAAATCGCCCAGGTCGGCTCGATCTCCGCTAACTCCGACGCCGAAATCGGCAAGATCATCGCCGATGCGATGGACAAGGTCGGCAAGGAAGGCGTCATCACCGTCGAAGACGGCAAGTCGCTGGAAAGCGAACTCGAAGTCGTCGAAGGCATGCAGTTCGACCGCGGCTACCTGTCGCCCTACTTCATCAACAACCAGGACAAGCAGATTGCCATCCTGGATAACCCCTTCGTCCTGCTGCACGACAAGAAGATCAGCAACATCCGCGATCTGCTGCCCGTGCTGGAGCAAGTCGCCAAGGCCGGTCGTCCGCTGCTGATCATCGCCGAAGACGTCGATGGCGAAGCGCTGGCCACTCTGGTGGTGAACAACCTGCGTGGCATCCTCAAGACTGTGGCCGTCAAGGCCCCGGGCTTCGGCGATCGTCGCAAGGCCATGCTCGAAGACATCGCCATCCTGACCGGCGGCACCGTCATCGCTGAAGAAGTTGGTCTGACGCTGGAAAAGGCCACCCTGAAGGATCTCGGCCAGGCCAAGCGTATCGAAGTCGCCAAGGAAAACACTACCCTGATCGACGGCGTCGGTTCCGAAGATGCGATCAAGGCACGCGTTGCCCAGATCCGCACCCAGATCGAAGAAGCCACCAGCGACTACGACAAGGAAAAGCTGCAAGAGCGCGTGGCCAAGCTGGCCGGCGGTGTTGCGCTGATTAAGGTTGGTGCTGCGACCGAAGTCGAGATGAAGGAAAAGAAGGCTCGCGTCGAAGACGCGCTGCATGCTACGCGTGCCGCTGTTGAAGAAGGCATCGTTCCTGGCGGCGGCGTTGCGCTGCTACGCGCCCGTGCGGGCGTGAAGGTCAAGGGCGACAACCATGACCAGGATGCCGGCATCAAGATCGTGCTGCGCGCGATCGAACAGCCGATGCGCGAGATCGTCGCCAACGCCGGCGACGAGCCGAGCGTGGTGGTGAACAAAGTGTTGGAAGGCAAGGGCAACTTTGGCTACAACGCTGCCAGCGGCGAATATGGCGACCTCGTCGCCATGGGCGTGCTGGATCCCACCAAGGTCGAGCGTATTGCGCTGCTGAATGCCGCTTCTGTTGCCGGCCTGATGCTCACCACCGATTGCATGGTGGCTGAACTGGTCGAAGACAAGCCGGCAGGCGGTGGCGGTATGCCGGGTGGCATGGGTGGTATGGGCGGTATGGGCGGCATGGACATGATGTAATCCGGTCTGTCCAGACCACAGAAAACCCGGCTGCGGCCGGGTTTTCTTTTTGGAGATTCAAAAAGTCGGCGCTGGCAGGACGGCGTTAGAATTGTGCCACCATGCGGATTCTCCTCGCAGAAGATGACCCGATGATTGCCGACGGCCTCGTGCGTGCCCTGCGCAAGTCGGGCTATGCCATTGATCACGTCAGTAACGGGATGGATGCGGATACGGCTTTGGTGTCGCAGCAGTTCGATCTGCTGATTCTCGATCTGGGGCTACCCAAGCTGTCCGGGATTGATGTACTCAAACGTCTGCGTGCGCGCAAGAACGCACTGCCAGTGATGATCCTGACGGCGCTCGATGGCCTTGAGGATCGCGTCCGTGGTCTGGATGCGGGGGCTGACGATTACCTCTCCAAGCCCTTTGCCCTGCCCGAACTTGAAGCTCGGGTACGCGCGTTGACACGGCGCGGGACGGCACAGTCCAAGCTGCTTGAATTCGGCTGCCTGAACTACGATCAGGGTGAGCGGGTGGCGCGTTGCAATGAGCAGATTCTTGATCTGTCGGCACGTGAGCTGGCCCTGCTCGAAATCCTGTTGCTGCGCGTCGGCCGTCTGGTGAGCAAGGATCAACTGGTGGATCACCTGTGTGGCTGGGGCGAGGAGGTGAGTACCAATGCCATCGAGGTTTATGTGCATCGCCTGCGCAAGAAGCTTGAGCCTTACGAGGTGCGCATCAATACCATGCGCGGCCTTGGCTACAGCCTGATCAAGCCGGACCCAAGCAGGGATGCGCCAGCCTGACCCGGTGCAAGACCCGGGCTCATTAAGCCAGCCCAATCCGATCAGGACGCTTTCGCTGTTTGGTGAAATTCTTGACTGGATGCTGGCGCCCCTGTTGCTCTTATGGCCGATTTCGATCGTCGCGACCAACCATGTCGCCAACCAGATTGCCGACCTGCCTTACGATCGTCAGTTGGGCGATCTTGTCGTGGCCATCGTTCGCCAGGTCGACATCGATGGTGCGCGGATCAAGATTGATCTGCCTGGCCCGGCGCGCAATCTGCTGCGTGCCGACGAGGTGGATAAAACCTACTATCAGATCATCGGTTCGCGCGGCGAACTGCTGGCGGGCGACCGGGACATTCCTGCGCTGACCTACAAGCCGGATGAGCCACTGCGCGACCTGCTGTTCCGCGATGCCAGTATCCACGGTGAGGATGTGCGCGTGGCGTATCAGTGGCTGCCTGCCAGTACGGATAGCCCCCCCGTGTTGGTCCAGATCGCCGAGACACGCCACAAGCGCGAACAACTGACCTCGCGCATCATCACGGGCATTCTGCTACCGCAGTTCGCCATCATTCCGCTCGCGGTGGTGCTCGTCTGGCTGGGCCTCACCCGGGGCCTGGCGCCCCTCAACCGTTTGCAGGCGCGGATTCGTCAGCGCCGCCCGGATGATCTGTCGCCGATTCACCTGCGTCATGTGCCGGATGAGTTGCGCCCGATGATCGCGGCATTCAACGACATGATGGCGCGCCTGGAGGACAACCTTGAGGCGCAGCACCGCTTCATCTCCGCCGCTGCTCACCAGCTCAAGACGCCGCTGACCGGGCTCAAGACGCAGACCGAACTGGCTTTGCAGGAAAAGGATTTTTCACAACTCCATGATTATCTGCAGCGCATTGCCTCGGGGGTTGATCGGGCTTCCCACCTGACGTATCAGTTGCTCCAACTGGCGCGCGCCGAGGCCAGCCATGACAGTGAGCAGAAAAAGGAGTTGCTCGATCTCGATGATTTGGCCCGCGAGGTCACGGCCCACTGCGTGCCTCGCGCGCTGGCGCGCAATATCGACCTGGGTTTCGAGTCGGACGGTAGCGAACTGCTGATCACGGGTATTCCTCTGCTGCTGCGGGAAATGCTCGACAACTTGATCGACAACGCCATCAAGTACTCGTCGGTGGGAGGGCACGTCACGGTGCGTATCAGTGCGCAGCCACAATGCGTCCTTGAGATCGAAGATGATGGCATTGGCATCGCCAAGGAAGATCGTGCGCGCATCTTCGAGCGTTTCTACCGGGTGCTGGATACCCAGGCGGAAGGTAGCGGTCTGGGCCTCGCGATCGTGCGGGAGATTGCCGAGTTGCATCATGCACGCATTACTGTCCTGGCAAATCCGCAGGGCAAGGGAACCCTGATCAGGATCGTATTCCCCGCTGTGGGCGAGTTGGACGTGATGCCACTCGTGCTTCGCGAGGAATAGTTTTGACGCTTGGAGCGCTTGCGCCTATAATGCGCCGCTTTCTTTGGCCAAGTAGCTCAGTTGGTAGAGCAGCGGATTGAAAATCCGCGTGTCGGTGGTTCGATTCCGCCCTTGGCCACCAGGATACCTAGACGGCCACCCTTCAGGGTGGCCGTTTTGCTTTCTGCTGCCGAACATTGGAGCGTATTCTCCTGCACGTAATCGCATCAAGGGCGTTGACGTTTAATACAGTAATCAATCGAGGAGAACTCACATGAAAGTTATCGTCGCATTGGCTGTCCTGATTCCTATGGTTTCAGGTTGTAGCAAACTGACTCCTGAAAACTACGCAAAGCTCAAGGTCGGCATGCCCTACAGTGAGGTGACAACCATCCTTGGTGGTCCAACCTCATGTAGCGACATGATTGGACTCAAGAGTTGTCGTTGGGGTAACGACAAACGTCACGTTGAGGTACGTTTCGCTGGCGATGCAGTCCTGCTGTATTCGGCCCAGAACGTCCAATAACCGTCGAACATATCTCTCCCCGCTTACCAGAACTCAGAAGTTAGGCATGTTCATTTTCAATGACTGAAGATGGCAGAGGCAGATCACTATTCAATTTTTATTCACCGGTAACGCTCGAACTTTCATTGTGCGGCTTGTCTTCTTTCCGGCTGGGTTGCGCACCTCGAACACGAGGAGGGTCTCGATATCGGCTATTTCAATCTGACTTTCAAATTTTCCGTTCTTAACCGGGACTCGTGTGCGGCGTACTCGTTCGGTGCCTGCGCCGCCTACTGTTACAACAATCTCACGAACCGTCGGGTCGCTTACGCTGCCCTTGATCGGTACAACTCTCCCAGTGAGTTGCATATTCTCCACGGGGCTGGTTATGGTGAGGAATATTTCCTCAGTAACGTTGTCGGCTCCCTTAAATACCTGGTCGCCGAACTCGTTGCGAATTTTGGCGAGGTCAGCATCGACAACAGCGGTGACGACGCCTGTCCTGGAGTTCACGGAGACTTGTTTGGCGGTGGAGATAAGCCGTTCGATTTCCCTGCCTGCTGTGGTGAGGGTGCCGCGAACCCTACCTTCCTCGACGACCAGAGTGGCCACCTTCGTGCGAGGGTTGTATTCGATGACAAGCTTTGTCGCCATCGCCGTGCCGGTCCAGAACGACACCAAAGCAATGAGTAACATTCGGCCTAGAAGGGCCAAGCCAGAGCCAAGCGGGATGTTCAGAGACATCTGTCACTCCAATCAGATCAAACATGCAGCGAAACCGCTAAATGCGTTGTGTTTGCTCTTTTACAGGACATAGTGCCCAAGGCGCAAGCGCGCTTGGTAGTGGTTTTGCAAATACCCAACTGCCTGTAGCATCCGTATCTCACGCATACGTTTAATCCCTAAACTTTAATCCCCTTTACTGAAGATGGCTAATCCTCCTGCACGTACCCGTATCAAATTTAGCGAATTGAGCATCGGTCAGCGATTTTACGACCCCATTAGTGCCGAATACTTCATCAAGCAGACCGATGGGTTGGCTGCCATGATCACAGGGATGGGAGACGGCACCATTCCCGATGAATTCGAAGAAGATGACATCGTTGGTGTCGATATTTGAGACCACATGATCAAACTGTTCTTTAAGACCCTGCGCCTGATTCTCGGGCCGTTCATGCTTCTATCGGAATATCTGACCAGACCGAGTGGCATCGTTCGTACACCAGAAGAGCAGCAGGCCATTGATCGGGAATGCCAGAGTCTCTCGCTGTATCAGTTCAGAACCTGTCCATTCTGCATCAAGGTTAGACAGGAGATGCGGCGACTGTCGCTCAATATCCGCTGCCTGGATGCCCAACCGCAAGGAATACATCGTGACGCACTGTTGCGTGGCGGTGGTGAAGTCAAGGTGCCCTGCCTCCACATCAAGGAGGAGAATGGCGCCGAGCGTTGGCTCTATGAGTCAGGGAAAATAATTGAATATCTACGCAACCGATACAACAAAGGAGCATTGCCATGAGTGAAACGATTAACGTCTCCCTGACGCTGGAACAGCTTGAAGTAATTGCCGATGCATTGGAATTTACGGGCGAATGCATAGAAGAAGAGATCAATGACACGGCAGAGGAATCGGAAGAGCGCCGTGAACTGGTCGCTGATCTTGAGGAGGTCGCCACGACACTGGAGTTGATCGCCGGTGCAATGGATGCGCTTGTCGGTACCGAGGAAGCGTAATAGCGCTGAATGCTAAAACGGCTTCCATTTACGGAAGCCGTTTTTTATTTTCAGCCTGAAGAATTAACTGCGCTAAATTTATTCGGCGGATTTGATCAGCGCGGATTCAAGCGTTTCGCTTTTCTGCAGATCCTGTACCCATAGTGGCGACCGGCCACGCCCTGTCCAGGTTTGCTCCGGGTTGGCGGGGTTGCGGTATTTAGGGGCGACCTTGCCGCGTGTGGCGCCTGATTTATTGGCGGTACGTTTGGCCCTTGCCGGCTTGCCGGATTTAAGCGCTTCTGCAATTTGCGCCACACTGATTTTATTGGCGACAGCAAGCTGGACGATTTTATCGATCACTTTTCCTTGCGTTCTGTTGAGCAAGGCTTGTTCCTTCTTTTCGATTTCGGCCTTGGCTTTGCGGAGTTTGGCAAGTTGTGTTTCAACACTGGTACGCGGCATTAATTAATCCCCTGTTATTGAATTTATTTGTTTCTGTCACTGACGCCAGAATAATAAATCAAAATTAAATAAGAAGATTGATTATTTCTCTTCGTAGGCCGAGGGTGTCACGCCGGCATGGGCAAGATGTTCGCGTAATGTTTTGATATCATTTTTAGAGCATGTATTGCTGTTGTGCGGGTGATGGAGATAAAACTCGACCCGGTTTAGAACAATACGAAAGCGTGCGCCATGCCCCGTTTCCACGCTTGCCCCCAAATGATGCAACAGCGATTCAATTTCCCGCCAATGGATATTGGCGCTGAGCGGGTCGGTAAAGATTGCCTGCAGCAAGTGGGCATGTTTATGGCTCATGGCAGTAACCTTGGATTAATGGTTTGATGTTAATGATAAGACCATTGGTCAGTGACGGGTACGGATTCTTGACCCAAGCGGTTGCCTGCAAAGGGTAAATCGTCTTTAATGGCATGTTTCACCCCTTGAGTTCAATGTCAGTGCAGGTTTACGCCCTCGGCATCAACCACCATACGGCGCCGCTCGATATCCGCGAGCAGGTTGCGTTCGACCCGGCTCGCCTGGGTTCGGCGCTGCACGACTTGTTGCGAGGGCATTCGGTGCGCGAGGCGGCGATTCTGTCGACCTGCAACCGTACCGAACTGTATTGTGCGGCCGAGTCGCCGGCGGCAGCGGTGGGCTGGCTGGCGGAATACCACGCACTGCCGCCGCGCCGTATCGAGCCTTATCTCTACCAGCATCCGCAGAAGGATGCGGTGCGCCACATGTTCCGCGTGGCCTCCGGGCTCGATTCGATGGTGCTCGGCGAACCCCAGATCCTCGGCCAGATGAAGCAGGCGGCGCGGGTTGCCGACGAGGCTGGCACACTGGGGACGCTGCTCAACAAGCTGTTCCAGCGCACCTTTGCCGTCGCAAAAGAGGTGCGTTCAACGACTGCGATTGGCGCCAACATCGTGTCGATGGCTGCCGCTGCCGTCCATTTGTCGGAGCGCATATTCGAGAACCTGTCTGATCAGCAGGTGTTGTTCATTGGTGCAGGCGAGATGATCGAGCTGTGTGCCGCGCATTTTGCCGGTGCAAAGCCGAAGCGATTGTCGATTGCCAACCGTACTGCCGCGCGTGCCGAAGGACTGGCCGAGCGCTTTGGCGGCGATGTATTGCGCCTGGAAGAAGTCAGTGAGCGTTTGGCCGAGTACGACATCGTCGTGTCCTGCACCGCGAGCACCTTGCCGATCATCGGTCTGGGCATGGCCGAGCGCGCCTTGAAGACGCGGCGGCATCGCCCGATGGTGATGGTTGATCTGGCCGTGCCGCGCGATATCGAAGCCGAAGTCGGCAAGCTTGATGACGTGTTTCTCTACACCCTCGACGACCTCGGGCAGATCGTCGAATCCGGGCAGGAGTCACGTCAGGCCGCCATCGTCGAAGCCGAGGAAATCATCACCACCCGCGTCGAGGATTTCCTCCACTGGGTTGCGTCGCGCGAGACGGTGCCGACGATTCGCGCATTGCGTGATGCAGCCGAGCGTGCGCGCCGCCATGAACTCGAACATGCCATGAAGCTCCTGCAGCGTGGCGACGATCCTGCCGTGGTGCTGGAAGCGCTCTCGAAGGGCCTGACCAACAAGTTGCTCCATCCGCCCACCCAGGCCTTGAATCTCGCCGAAGGCGCCGAGCGGGGTGAAGTCGCCCAGCTCATCTCGCGCATCTGGCGCCTATCTTCCGAGAATTAGCCGATGAAGTCGAGCATTCGCCAGCGCCTTGAGCAGCTGGCCGATCGCCTTGCCGAAGTCGATGCCCTGCTGGGTACGCAAGAGGCAGCGCGCGACATGGAAGCCTTCCGGCGCATGAACAAGGAGCGATCCGACATCGCCGAGGTGGTTGATCTGTTCGCTGCCTATCGGCAGGCCGAAAACGATCTGGCCACAGCCAATGCCATGGAGTCGGATGCCGACATGCGCGAGTTTGCGCGTGCCGAGGCCGATGCGGCACGGGAAGCCATGGCGCGGCTTGAAGGGGATCTGCAGCGCGCCCTGTTGCCGCGTGATCCCGATGACGACAAGAACATCTTCCTCGAAATCCGTGCCGGCACCGGCGGCGACGAGTCGGCCCTATTCGCCGGCGACCTGTTCCGCATGTATGCGCGCTACGCCGAGCGTCAGCGCTGGAAGGTCGAGGTCGTGTCGAAAAACGAATCCGATCTGGGCGGCTATCGCGAAATCATCGCGCGCATCGAGGGCGTCGGCGCCTATGCCAGGCTCAAGTTCGAGTCGGGTGGCCATCGCGTCCAGCGTGTGCCGGAAACCGAGGCGCAGGGACGCATTCACACGTCGGCCTGTACCGTTGCTGTATTGCCCGAGGCTGATGAACTAAACGAGATTACGATCAATCCGGCAGAGTTGCGCATTGATACGTTCCGCGCCTCGGGCGCGGGTGGCCAGCACATCAACAAGACCGATTCGGCCGTGCGCATTACCCACATTCCGTCGGGGCTGGTTGTCGAATGTCAGGACGATCGCTCGCAGCATCGCAACAAGGCGCAAGCCATGAGCGTGCTGGCTGCACGCCTCAAGGATATGCAGGTGCGCGAGCAACAGCAGCAGATCGCCAGCACGCGCAAGTCACTGGTCGGGAGCGGCGACCGTTCCGAGCGCATCCGCACCTACAACTTCCCGCAGGGCCGCATCACCGACCATCGCATCAACCTGACGCTCTACAAGATCGACGCGATCATGGAAGGCGATCTGGATGAACTGATCGGTGCGCTGCAAACCGAACACCAGACCGAGCAGTTGGCGGCGCTTGCCGGCGAGGAATGACCCTCACGATTGCCGCACTGCTGGCCGAGGCACGCACGCGCATTGCACCGGCCGAGGCGCGTCTCCTGCTGGGGCATCTGCTGCAACGATCCACTGCCTGGCTTGAGGCGCATCGCGACGAGTCGGTCGACGATGCTGTTGATCGGCAAATGTCGGCGCTGGTAGGACGGCGCAGTGCGGGCGAACCGATTGCTTATCTGTTGGGCGTGCGCGAGTTTTATGGCCGTGACTTTTCTGTCACCCCGGATGTGCTGATTCCCCGTCCCGAAACGGAGCTGCTGGTCGATATTGCCAAGGAAAAAGTCGGCGCTGGTAAGACGGCAAAGATTCTCGATTTGGGCACCGGGAGTGGTTGCATTGCCGTCACGCTGGTGCTCGAACTACCCCAAGCGAAAGTGACTGCGGCCGATGTCTCGCCCGCCGCGCTGGCGGTGGCGCGCGACAACGCGGCACGACTCGGCGCGCAAGTCGAGTTCTGCGAAAGTGACTGGTTTGCCGCGCTGCCCGCGCAAGCCTTTGATCTCATCGTCGCCAATCCGCCCTATGTGGCGGCAGGTGATCCGCATTTGTCAGAAGGCGATTTGCGCTTCGAGCCACAGGGTGCCCTGACGGATCATGCCGATGGCCTCGCCGCATTGCGCCACATCATTACGCATGCGCCGGCGTGGTTGTTACCGCAAGGCTGGTTGTTTTGCGAGCATGGCTACGATCAGGGCGATGCCGTAAGAGGGCTGCTGCTGGCTGCCGGCTTTACGGAGCTTGAGCAACATCGTGACCTTGCCGGTATCGTCCGTTGCTCTGGTGCTAGAATAACCAACTAAATCACTATGCAATAAGGAGCCCCAGCATGAACAAGGAACAAATTCACAAGATCGTTACCGAAAACCCCGTGGTGCTTTTCATGAAAGGCACGAAGACGTTTCCGCAATGCGGCTTTTCCGGCCGCACCGCGCAGGTGCTGAAGGCCTGCAACGTCGATTTTGTCGATGTGAATGTACTGGCCGAAGCCGACACGGTGCCGGAACTGCGCGACTACGCCGACTGGCCGACGATTCCGGTGGTGTATATCCGTGGCGAATTCATCGGCGGTTGCGATATCACGACCGAGATGTATCAGGCCGGCGAACTGCAGGCCAAACTGGGCGACTTGATCAAGGCGCCTGCCTGACGCTGTCTTTTGTTCAAGTCTGGGCCAGCAGCGTATTGGTGCGCGCCAGGCGTTCGGCCAGTACCAGCAAGAAGCTCTGATAGAAGTGCATGCGACAGGCCTCTGAGGCGTGACGTAGCGAGGTACCGGGGACGATGACAATGCGCGTCTGGATTTCTGCCCGGACATCCGCAACGCGATAGGGGTGGCGACGGTCGAGCACGGCCATCTCGCCGATGATTTCGCCACGGCCGAGCTTGCCCAGCGTGTGGCCTTGCTTGGAAACACAGAGTTCGCCTTCGAGAACGAAGCAGAAATGATCGCCCGGCTCGTTGTCTTTCATCAGGCAGGTACCGGCAGCGACATCCTCCCAGCGGGCAAAGCGCACGATTTCCCAGATTTCCACATCGGAGAATTCGTCGAAAAAACTGAGCGAACGCAGGGTCTCGAACTTCTCGCTGTCCGGCACCTCCTGCTTTTGTGAGGCCAACTGCTGGTTGCGGAAAGCCTGCGCCAGATCATGGGAAAACTCGGCCCAACTGGCATAGCGATCCGTCAGTTGTTTCTGCATCGCGCGCGCCACCACGGCGTCAAGCGCGGGCGGAATGTCCTGTCGGAAGGTCGACGGTGCCGGCGGATCGATGTTGCAGATCTGGTAGATCATGCCGTAGTTGCTGCTGGCGTGAAAGGGCAGGCGCCCGGTCAGCAACTGGTACATCACCACGCCCAGTGCGTAGATGTCGGTCTGGTGGTTGAGTGTCTGCTCCTGCACTTGCTGCGGCGACATGTAGGCCGGCGAGCCGACGCCCATCACCTGCGTTTGGGTTTGCCCTTCGCCGGTCTGCATGCAGGCGCCGAAGTCGGACACCTTGATGTCGCCGCCGGCCAGCTTGCCGGATTCACCTGACTGGGCCAGCAGAATATTGGCAGGCTTGATGTCGCGATGGGTGATGCCGAGGCGGTTGGCGTATTCGAGGGCGCGCGTGCATTTGAAGATGATCTCGACCACCCGCTCGATCGGCAACAGCGTGTCGTGGCTGCAGAACTGCTCCAGCGTGCCGCCCGGCACATACTCCATGACGATGTAGCTTTCCTCCTCACCGACCACCGCGTCGTAGATCTGCACGATGTGTGGATGGATCAGCTTGCCGGCCAGCGAAGCCTCGTTGATCAGCATGTGGCGAAATTGCTTGCCGCGCTCGCGATCCTTGAGGACATCGGGGAAGATCCGCTTGATGGCCACCTCGCGTTCGGCGAAGGGATCGTAGGAAAGATAGACGGTCGAGGTTGCGCCTTCGCCCAGCTTGCGCGTGATCTCGTATTTGCCGCCGATCTTTTCCATCAAAGGACGGAACGCAGACGGGCAATGGCTGCTTTGACCTGATTGGGCGCCGTGCCGCCGACATGATCGCGTGCGGCCAGTGAGCCCTCCACGGTCAGTACCGCGAACACATCGTCACCGACCAGCGGTGAGAAGGATTGCAGTTCGGTGAGCGAGAGATCGACGAGATCGCAGCCCTTCGTCTCGGCCGCGCGCACGGCACGCGCCACGGCCTCGTGGGCATCGCGGAAGGGCAGGCCCTTCTTGACGAGGTAATCGGCGAGGTCGGTGGCGGTAGCGTAGCCCTGCTTTAACGCGGCGGCCATGGCTTCCGGCTTGACGCGAATGCCGGGCGCCATGTCGGCAAAAATGCGCAGCGTGTCGACCAGCGTGTCGGCGGTATCGAACAGCGGTTCCTTGTCTTCCTGGTTGTCCTTGTTGTAGGCAAGCGGCTGGCCCTTCATCAGCGTGAGCAGGCCCATCAGGTGGCCGAACACGCGACCGCTCTTGCCGCGCGCCAGTTCGGGTACGTCCGGATTCTTCTTCTGCGGCATGATCGACGAACCGGTGCAAAAACGATCGGCGAGGTCGATGAAGCCGACACGCGGACTCATCCACAGAATCAACTCTTCGGAAAAACGCGAGATGTGCACCATGGTCAGCGAAGCCGCAGCGCAAAATTCGATGGCGAAATCGCGGTCGGAAACTGCGTCGAGCGAGTTCTGGCAAACGCTGTCGAAGCCAAGCTCCTGCGCGACGAATTCACGATCGATCGGGTAGGTCGTGCCGGCCAGCGCCGCTGCCCCGAGGGGCAGGCGGTTAACGCGCTTGCGACAGTCGGCAAAGCGCTCACGGTCGCGACGCAGCATCTCGACATAGGCCAGCAGGTGATGACCGAAAGTCACCGGCTGCGCGACCTGCAAGTGGGTGAAGCCGGGCAGCGGAGTTGCCGCATGCGTTTCGGCCACATCAAGCAGGGCGCGGATGAAGGCGACAAACAGGCCATCCAGTGTGTCAATCGTGTCGCGCAGCCAGAGGCGAATGTCGGTGGCAACCTGGTCGTTGCGCGAGCGGCCAGTGTGCAGGCGCTTGCCCGCATCGCCGATCAGTGCGGTGAGACGCTTCTCGATGTTGAGGTGCACATCCTCGTCGTCGAGGTTCCAGTGGAACGTACTAGCCTCGATCTCGGCCGCGACCTGCGCCATACCGCGCTCGATGGCGGCATAGTCGTCCTGAGAGATGATGTCCTGGCGCGCCAGCATTTTCGCGTGGGCGAGCGAGCCGCGAATGTCCTGCGTGGCCATGCGCTGGTCAAAGAACACCGACGCGGTGTAACGCTTGACGAGATCGGAAACGGGTTCGGAAAAGCGGCCCGACCAGGCTTTGGTCGCGCCGTCGGAGGCGGAGTGATCTGACATAATAGAGTTGGAATGCCACCTAAGTGCTTGTGAATCCGTGAGTATACCCTCGCGCCCCTCTGCTTCCCGTCTGCCTGATTTTCGCAACCAGGGCGTCTGGTTGCGTCTCCTGCTGGCGGCGAATCTGCTGATGCTGGTTGTGGCCTTGATCGGCAATCGAAACTTGAGTCAGTTGTTGCGCGAAGTGGTGGAACTGGCAGCGCTGGTTGAGCCGGCCTTGCTGCTGACCCTCATCTTGTTGTATCTGCTTGGGCCACGCCTGCAGCGACTTTCCTGGGCATTGGGCTTGGTGATCGTGGTGGTAGTGTCGATGGGCGCCATGGCCAGCGTTGAAGCCGCACTGGCGCTGGCATTCCAGTCATCGAGCGGCTGGCGCGCACCTTTGGCGGCAGGGGCGGCGGCGGCACTGGTGATTTACTGGTTTGGCCTGCGTACGCGTGCCCAGGCCCCTGCACTGGCCGAGGCGCGTCTGTCGGCGCTGACGGCGCGCATCCGCCCCCATTTCTTTTTCAACAGCCTGAATGCCGTGCTGGGCATCATGCGCGAGGATGCGCGGCGCGCGGAAACGGCGCTGGAGGAGCTGGCCGACCTGTTCCGTGTCCTGATGCGCGACAACCGTGAGCTGACGCTGCTTTCGGAGGAAATTGCCCTTGCCCGCAAATATCTCGATATCGAACGTCTCCGTCTTGGCGACCGCCTACAGGTGATTTGGACGGTCGATGCCTGTCCGCCGGACGCGCTGGCGCCGCCGCTGCTGCTCCAACCGCTGCTGGAAAATGCCGTCTATCACGGCATCGAGCCCTTGGCCGAGCCGGGCGAGATTCATGTCTGCATTACCACCACCAGCACTGGGGTGCGCATCGAGATCAATAACCCTATCGCGACAAGCAGGGAGTTGCGGCCGGGCAATCACATGGCAATGGAAAACCTGCGTGAGCGCCTGATGTTGTTCTACGATCTTGAGGCACGACTGGAAACCCGACAGGCGGATGGCCGCTACTGGGTGCGCGTTGATTTGCCGATGCGGCGTGGGCCATGAACAATCCGTTGACGTTGCTGCTCGTCGACGATGAACCGCCGGCACGGGCGCGGCTACGCGCCCTGCTGTCCGATATCGCGGGTGAGCTGCCGCACCGGATTGTTGGTGAGGCGGGCGACGGGGTGGCGGCGCTGGAACTGCTCGCTGTATTACCGCCCGACGCGCAGGCCGACATCGCCCTCATCGATATTCGCATGCCACGCATGGATGGACTTGAACTGGCCCAACAGTTGGCCGGATTGACGCATCCGCCCGCGATTGTTTTTGTGACGGCCTACGACGAATTCGCGCTCAAGGCGTTCGAACTTGCGGCCGTCGATTATCTGCTCAAGCCGGTCAAGGCTGCGCGGCTGCTTGAGGCGCTGAAGAAAGCACGCCGTCTTGTCAGCGCCGACTTTTCCGTTATCACCCCTGTGGGCCGAACCCGTCTGCGCGTGGTCGAGCGTGGTCAAGTATTGCTGGTGCCCATCGATGACATCCTGTATCTGCGTGCCGAACAGAAGTACGTCACAGCGCGTACCGTCGAGCGCGAATATCTGCTCGAAGAATCGCTGGCCCATCTTGAAAACGAATTCCCCCGGCAATTTGTGCGCATCCATCGCAATTGTCTGGTGGCCGTGCAGGCCGTGAGTGGTGTGGCACGCGAAACCGCGCCCGCGGAAGGGGGCGAAGTCCATTGGGCACTGACCCTGAAGGGTGTTACCGAGCATCTGACTGTCAGCCGCCGCCAGTGGCCGCAGGTAAAGCAGCAACTCGGCTTGTAGCTTCCCCCAAAACTTCCTCATGGTGCAATGCAATAATCGAATGACGAACAGGGGTTCGGCATGGCAAAGTCGCGGGTTATTTCAGGTTATTCGGTCACATTCTCCATGAAACCCATCCGCAGCATTCTTGTCGCCAACCGTAGCGAAATCGCCATCCGCGTTCTGCGCGCCGCCAGTGAAATGGGCATCCGCAGCGTTGCCATTTACTCCAGTGAAGATCGTTTCGCGCTGCACCGTTTCAAGGCCGACGAGTCTTACCTCGTGGGCGCGGGCAAAAAACCGATTGCCGCCTATCTCGATATCGACGACATCATCCGCATCGCCAAGGAAGCGCATGTCGATGCGATTCATCCGGGCTATGGTTTCCTGTCCGAGAACCCGGACTTTGCCGAGGCCTGTGCTAAGGCAGGCATTACATTTATCGGCCCCAAGCCCGAGGTGATGCGCCTGCTGGGTAACAAGGTGTCGGCACGCGAACTGGCCGAAAAGGCGGGCGTACCCGTGGTGCCGGCGACCGGTGCGCTGCCTTACGAACTGGAAGCTGCCAAGCAGCACGCGGCCGCCGTCGGCTACCCCTTGATGCTCAAGGCGAGCTGGGGCGGCGGCGGGCGTGGCATGCGTGTGGTCGAGACCGAGGCCGATCTGGGCCCGGCCATGGAGATCGCCCGCCGTGAAGCATTGGCCGCTTTCGGTAACGACGAGGTCTATCTGGAAAAGCTGGTGCGCCGTGCGCGTCACGTCGAAGTGCAGGTGATGGGCGATACCCATGGCCAGTTGGTGCATCTGTTCGAGCGCGACTGTTCGGTTCAGCGCCGTAACCAGAAAGTCGTCGAGCGTGCGCCAGCCCCCTATCTTTCCGCGCAGCGTCGTGCCGAACTCTGTGAAGCGGCCCTGCGGCTGGCCAAGGCGGCCAACTACACCCATGCCGGCACCGTCGAGTTCCTCATGGATGCGGATACCGACAAGTTCTACTTCATCGAAGTGAATCCGCGCATCCAGGTTGAGCACACCGTTACCGAGCTCGTGACCGGCGTTGATATCGTCAAGGCGCAGATTCGCATTTCTGAAGGCGCGCGCATCGGGACAGACGATGCCTATGTCCCCCAGCAGGCCGATGTGAAACTCAACGGCCATGCCGTGCAGTGCCGCATCACCACGGAAGATCCGGAAAACAATTTCACGCCCGACTATGGCCGCATCAACGTGTATCGCAGCCCGGCCGGTTTCGGCATCCGTCTCGATGGCGGCACGGCTTATTCGGGCGCGGTCATCACGCCTTACTATGACTCGCTGCTCGTCAAAGTGACCGCGTGGGGCCACAGCCCCGATGAAGCGGCCCGCCGCATGGCGCGGGCGCTGCTGGAGTTCCGCGTGCGTGGCCTGTCGTCCAACCTGCTGTTCCTCGAAAACGTGATTGCCCATCCGCTGTTTCTGTCGGGCGAATGCACCACGCGTTTCATCGACGAGACGCCGGACCTGTTCAAGTTCCAGAAGCGCCGCGATCGCGCCACACGCCTGCTCAAGTTCGTCGGCGACGTGATGGTCAATGGCAACCCCGAGATGAAGGGGCGCGCCATTCCAGCGCTGCCGATGGCAAAGGCCATCAAGCCCGTTTGCGATCTTTCCGTTGAGCCGCCTGCCGGTACGCGAAACAGGCTTCAAGCAATGGGCGCAACGAAGTTCGCTGAGTGGATGCGCAACGAAAAGCGCGTGCTGCTGACCGATACGACCATGCGCGACGCGCACCAGAGTTTGTTCGCCACGCGCATGCGCACCCACGACCTCACCGAGATCGCGCCGCACTACGCGCGCATGCTGCCCGAGCTGTTCTCGCTCGAATGCTGGGGTGGTGCCACCTTCGACGTGGCAATGCGCTTCCTCAAGGAAGACCCGTGGGAACGCCTGCAACGCCTGCGTGCCGCCGTGCCGAATGTGCTGTTCCAGATGCTGCTGCGCGGCTCGAATGCCGTTGGCTACACCAGTTATTCCGACAACGTCGTGCGCTACTTTGTGCAGCAGGCGGCCAAGGAGGGCATCGATGTCTTCCGCGTCTTCGATTCGCTCAACTGGGTCGAGAACATGCGCGTGTCGATGGATGCGGTGATCGAGTCCGGCGCGCTGTGCGAGGGCACGATCTGCTATACCGGCGACCTCTTCGATACCGCGCGGCCGAAGTTCAACCTCAAGTATTACATCGACCTCGCCAAGCAACTCGAAAAGGCCGGTGCCCACATCATCGCCATCAAGGACATGGCCGGCGTCTGCAAGCCGCGTGCGATCCGCGAACTGGTCAAGACACTCAAGCAGGAAGTCGGCTTGCCGCTGCACTTCCACACCCACGACACCAGTGGCATTGCCGCCGCTTCGGTGCTGGCTGCGGTGGAAGCCGGCTGCGACGCCGTCGATGGTGCACTCGACAGCATGAGCGGACTCACCTCGCAGCCCAACCTCGGTTCTATCGCCGCCGCGCTGGCCGGCAGCGAGCGCGACCCCGGCATCGATTTTGACAACATGCAAGCACTGTCGCACTACTGGGAAGGTGTGCGCCGTCAGTACGCGCCCTTCGAAGCCGATATCCGTTCCGGCACCGCCGACGTCTACCGTCACGAGATGCCCGGCGGCCAATACACCAACCTGCGCGAGCAGGCGCGGGCGATGGGCATCGAGCATCGCTGGGGCGAAGTGTCCAAGGCTTATGCCGACGTCAACCTGCTGTTCGGCGACATCGTCAAGGTGACGCCGACCTCCAAGGTGGTCGGTGACATGGCACTGTTTATGGTCGCCAACGGCCTCACACCGGAGGAGGTGAAGAACCCGGTGCGCGAAGTTGCCTTCCCGGATTCCGTCATCTCGCTGATGCGTGGCGAACTGGGCTTCCCGCCCGACGGCTTCCCCGTCGAACTGCAAAAGAAGGTGCTGAAAGGCGAAGCGCCGCTCAAGGGCCGCGCCGGCGATTCGCTGCCGCCTGTCGATCTGGAAGCGAAGCGTGCCGAAGCCGAGAAGGCCTGCGGCCGCAAGATCAGCGATGTCGATCTTGCGTCGTACCTCATGTACCCCAAGGTCTTCAAGGATTTCGCCACCCACCATAGCCACTATGGTGATGTCTCGCTGCTGCCGACCCCGGCCTTCTTCTACGGCCTCGCCGCCAACGAGGAAATCAGCGTCGATCTCGAGCGCGGCAAGAGCCTGATCATTTCGCAACAAGGCACGGCCGGGCCGGACGACGAAGGCATGGTCAAGGTGTTCTTCGAACTCAACGGCCAGTCGCGCGTCGTGCGCGTGCCCAAGGCCGGTCTCGCCAATGCGCGCGCCAAGCCGCAAGCCGAAGAAGGCAACCCGAAGCACGTCGGCGCCCCGATGCCCGGCACCATCGTCACCGTCGCCGCGCATGCCGGTCAGAAAGTCGCGAAGGGCGATCCGCTGATTTCCATCGAAGCGATGAAGATGGAAACCATGCTGACGGCAGAGCGCGACGGCGTGGTGAAGGCCATCCACTGCCGTCATGGTGAGGCGATCAACGCGAAGGATTTGCTCGTCGAGTTTGCGTGAAATGTCGGCGCTGGCGGGACGGCGGTAGATTTGTTCGCCGCCCCCACTGGCGCCGACTATTACGAGGCACCGCTTACAACCCGAAGCGGCAGTTGCAGCTCGAAGAGAGTTGCCCCCTGCACCGACGGGTTAGCCCTCGGCGAGGCGCAAACAACGTGCTCTGATGATGCCGAGTTCACTCTTGTGTGCTCCTATTCTCTTGGTCCAAACTTCGAGCAGCTCCAGCAGGCAAAGTAGCTTCGTGCGAATTCGCTTTACCACTGTTCGGCAGTCACTTGCTACCTGTCCAGGGCAACCGTCCATCAAGGGAATCCAGTCGACAACCATGGCAGCAGCACATGCTGTAAAGACGATTGCCTCCTCGTGCATATGAGGCTTAACAGGGTCAAGTCCGCGAGACGACACGTATGCGTCGAGGGAAAACACGGATGGGTGGATTAGCTGCGACGTTGTTGAGTAAAAAAAGTCAAAGAATGGGATGTCTTCCGGGTAAGGCGAAGCTTCCGCCATCTTGAATGTTGATATCTGGCTCGGAATCATGCGGCCCGAAGCCAGCTCATTGATGAAGCGCTTGTCATCACCACCGTCTTTCGTCTTCTTGTACTGGTGCGTTCCCTTTCGTAAGCCGATTACCGCATCGACAAGCGTTTCTACTGCGCTTGGCACACGCTGAATAACAACCATGTGCAAATAGCTTTCATAGATAGAGCGCGCTAACTTCAGCATGTCCTCTGAGAGGTGCTTTTCTTCAAGTACGCGGATAGTACGCAATGTTCGATGCACGCGACTCGCACACAAGGCCTGATATTGCGGTACCGTCAAGGAAGACTCCTGCTTTGATGCACTGGAAGCTACCTGCATAGCGTTGAAATAGTTGTCATTAGCAAGGCCCAAAGCGAAGATGAGCGATTCGAACTCGTCCACTAGTGATGCAAGCGTCGTATCGAATAGGCGTGCCTCCGGTCCTTCGTCTGGCTCACCTCCATGCGCATCAAACTCTTCAATTGCCTCGTCCCATTCGGCAATGGCAGCACCCGTATAGCTATCAAGGTGACTCTCCGACTGAATGTATCCGGTCTTCTTGTATGCATATATGATCGCCGGATCAATACCAGCAGTCTTCATTGCTGCTACTGTCTCCCGTTCTAGATCTCTCTCGGAGTACAAGTACTTCCCCAAAAAAATGGGAACACCAGGGCCAGGGTCACGTTCGAAGTGCTGACGAAATTCCTCGGCTGAGCGGTCAGTGATCTCCCGCATTCCCTGAGTCATGGGCATTTGCATCGTGTAGGTCTCTTCATCTTCTGCTACGAAGGTGAAGCCTTTGTCGAGGCAGCAATGTTTAAACTTTCGTCCTGATCCACAGGGACACGGGCTGTTGCGGCCGGGCTTGAGCATGCGTGTTTCCGAGGGTAACGTGAAATGTACTCCCTAAATGACTTGAGTCAGCCGCTGCTCAGCCCAAGCCAGCATCGCATCGACGAGGCGTTGCGCGAGGTCTGCGGAAATGACGACGATGTCTTCGTCGTCGTAACGTAGTGTCACGGCGTAGGGATTGAGGGCGGCGAGTTCTTTGGGAGAAAGCGGCGTCGCCACACCTGCGGCGTTGATTTCGGCAGCCAATGCCAGCAGATTGTGAGTGCGGGTCGGCACGAGATCGCTTGCGAGCATGACCGCCTTCAGGGCTTTTTCGATAGCTTGCTGGGCGAAGAAGAATGCGGCGGCGGGTCTGACCCCCGGCCCCTGCAATAGCCAGAGAAAGGCCGTGCGATCAGATTGCGCAAGCGCCAGCAGCCGTCGGGCTTCTTCAAGCAGCGGCGTCATAGAGGGTCTTGCCTTCGCGCGCGGCCCAGTAGGGGGCCGTGCCGGGGATGGCGCTGCGGCGCGCGTAATCCTCTTCGGAATACACGAGCACATCGACGCCCTTGCCGATCCAGCCGATGGCGCGGTTCAGGCGGAGCATTTCCTCGCCCTTGCTCGGAATCTCACGTTCGACGACGATGAGGTCGAGATCGGAGCCCTCGTCGGCATCGCCGCGCGCATAGGAGCCGAAGACGATCACGCGCAGGGGCGCATGCGCGGCGGCTACGGCGCGTCTGACGGCTTTGTCGATGTCCTGAGTATTCAGCATGAATGCCTCCGATGATGGCAGCAAGAATAAACTAATTTGCGGCGCAAGCGGAAAGTGGTCGCCGTCCCATCAGCGCCGACATTTTTCTACGCTTGCGCGCGCGGGTTGTCGGCGACCGTGCAGGAGAGAACCAGCCCGATGGCGGCGTCTTCGGTGAGCGGTTTGAAGAGGTATTTGTCAAACTTGACGTCGTCGGCCAGCTGTTCGATTTCCTGTCGCGAATAGGAGGAAAGGGCGACGAGCGTGGCGCGGCTGCCGTGGTGTGGGAGACGTCGGGTAGTTTCAATGCCGTCGATGTCCGGCAGATCGATGTCCATCAGGATGAGGTTGAACGCATTTTCCTGCGCCAGCCGTAGCGCCTCGTGGCCGTCGGCTGCGAAGCGGGGCGTGCAGCCCAGTTCCTTGAGGATGTCGGCGGTGGCCTCGCGGTGCAGCGGATCGTCCTCGACGACGAGAATCTTGAGGGCGGAGAAATCGAACGTGGCCGGTTCCAGGGGCGCCGGCCGGACTTCGTCGGTGGTCGGCAAGGTAAACCAGAAGGTCGAGCCGCAGCCGGCTTCGCTGGTCACGCCGATGGCGCCGCCGTTGCGTTTGACGAATTCCTTGCACAGGACAAGCCCCAGCCCCGTTCCCGGCTCGTGGCGGGTGCCGGGCGTTGAGCGGGGCTTCATGTCGAGGCGGAACAGGCTGTTTTGCGTCTCTTCGTTCATGCCGACGCCGGTGTCGCTGATGGCGATCCGGCATTGGGGACCGTCACACGTCAGGCTTGCCTGCACCTGGCCGCCGCTGTCGGTAAATTTCAGGGCGTTTTGTACGAGGTTGCGCAGGATGCCGCGGGTCATTGCCGGGTCGGCGCGAACCCAGCAGCGTTCTTCGACGCGCAGGTCGAGGCGAATGCCCTTGGCGGCGGCCTGCGGCGATAGCAGGACCTGGGTTTCGCCCAGCAGGGCCGGCATATCAAGAACGACGGGATGGCAGTCGATCTCGCCACGCTGGCTGCGCGCCCAGGTGAGCAGCTCTTCCAGAAAGTCGTGGGTGTGGCTGATCGAGGCGCGCACCAGGTCCAGCCGCTCGTCAGTGAGGTCTGCCTGCGTCGTTACGCGTTTGTCGAACAGGGCGGCGAGGCCGCCGATCGGCCCGCGCAGGTCATGGGCAACGATGGAGAAAAACTTGTCCTTGACGGCGTTGGCGTCGCGCAGCTCTTGCGTGCGTTGTGCCACGGTCGCTTCGAGTTCGCGACTGTGGGCGCGTTCGGCCTCGATCAGTTTCGCTTTGGCGCGGTCGGCCTCGGCGCGCGCCAGCCGCAGGCGGTCGGCGAGGGCGAGGGAGAGCAGCACGGCGTCGACCAGCATGCCGTAATCCACTGCCCGGAAGCCGGCGGGCGAGTAGGGAATGGCGTGGGAGACGGTGAGGGCCGTGATGAGTGAGCCGAGAAAACCGGCGGTGGTGCCGGTCAGAAAATAGCGCGCGGCGCGGTTTTGTGCGCGCCAGGAGAGAAAGCCCAGCAGCAGGACGAAGGGCGAGTAGACGACAATCCAGAGAATCGAGCTGGCGACGTGCAGGCGATAACCGCCGACGAGGGCCGTCAGCAGGAAGGAGGCGGCCAGTACGGCGGCGAACATCCAGGTCCAGCGGTTGACGCGCGGCAGGCGGGCGCGCAGATCGAGAAACTGGATCGCAAAATTGACGCCGGCGATCAGGAACAGGTAGATGCCGACCGAATGCGCCCAGTTGCTCCAGCCCGGCGCTTCCGGCCAGAGCCAGCCGTAGAGATGGCCGTTGTAGGCGGCATGCGAGACAGCGAAGGCCAGCAGGTAGAGGACGTAGGCGCCATACACTTTTTCCCGCACCGAAAAGTACAGGAAGAAATTGAAGAGCAGCAGCGCGCCGATGGCGCCGTAGAGGATGCCGTAGTAGCCGGCTTCGGCGGCAGTGGCGGCGAAGAAGGCGCTGCGTTCCCACAGCGTCAGGCCGACGAGGAACGGGTCGCGCGTTTGCGCGCGCACCAGCAGGCGGCTTTGGCCGGGCGGTAGGTCGAGGGCGAAATTGATCTTGCGATCCGGCACGGCGCGCTGCGCGAAGGGCAGGGTGTCGCCGCCGGCCTGTTCCTGCTGGCTGCCATCGGGGCGGACGAGGGTGATGCGCACGTCGTCGAGCCAGGTTGGATCGACGACCAGCAGGCGGGGCAGCGTCGTCGTACCAGGGTTATCGAGTTCGACGGAAAACCGGTAAACGCTATCGGTGAAGCCGAAGCTGGCGATATCGCGGCGGCCGTTTTCAACGACCGTTGCCGGCTCCCCGACGATGTGAGCGGCGGGCACAAGGTGCACCTCGTCCGGGGCGACCGACACCGGGGCGGCAACGGTGGCAGGCAACCAACCGGCCAGCAGGAGGGCAAGGAAAAAATGCGACAGCGACATTCTGCTAGCCGCTGTTGCGCAAGCCCGCCGCCACGCCGTTGATGGTCAGGTGGATGCCGCTTTGCACGCGTGGGTCGTCATTCCAGGGCGCGCCGGAACGGTAGCGGCGTAGCAGCTCCACTTGCAGGTGGTTGAGCGGATTGAGGTAGGGGTAGCGGTTCTTGATTGAACGTAAAAGAAGCGGGTTGCTCGCCAGCAGATCGCGTTCGCCGGTGATGGCGAGCAGAGCGTCGATGGTGGCCTGCCACTCGTCGCGCAGGCGCGGGAAGATGGCGTTGCGCAATGCCTCATCCTGCACCAGTCCGGCGTAGCGCTCGGCGAGGGTGATGTCGGTTTTGGCCAGCACCATGTCCATGTTGGCGAGCAGGGTGCGGAAGAATCCCCATTCGCGCACCATGCGCTGCAACAGCGGCAGGCCCTTGCCGTTGCGTTTCTCCTGATAGGCGCGGTAGGCGGAGCCGAAGCCATACCAGCCGGGCAGCATCAGGCGGCATTGCGACCACGAGAATACCCATGGAATTGCACGCAGGTCTTCAATAGAACGGGTCTTTTTGCGTGAGGCCGGGCGGCTGCCGATGTTGAGCTGGGCGATTTCGCCGATGACGGTGGATTCCCAGAAATAGTCTTCGAAGCCCGGCGTCTCATAGACCAGCGCGCGGTAGGCCGTGAAGGCGTGGTCAGCCAGTTCGGCCATGGCGGCGAGGCAGTCGGGTTGCGGGTCGTCATGCTCGCGCGGCAATAGCGTCGTTTCGAGCGTGGCGGCGACCAGCACTTCGAGATTGCGCCGGCCGAGTTCGGGGTTGGCGTATTTCGAGGCGATCACTTCGCCCTGCTCGGTGATGCGGATGGCGCCTTGTACGGCGCCGGCGGGCTGGGCGAGGATGGCCTCGTAGCTTGGGCCGCCACCGCGCCCGACGGTGCCGCCGCGCCCATGGAACAGGCGCAGGCGCACGCCGCGCATGCGGAAGACTTCGACCAGTACGATCTCGGCGCGGTAGAGCGCCCAGTTCGACATCAGGAAGCCACCATCCTTGTTGCTGTCGGAGTAGCCGAGCATAACTTCCTGCAGGTCGCCATGGCTCTTGATGAGGCGGCGGTAGGCGGGCAGCGAGAACAGCTTGTCCATCACGGCGCCGCAGCGTTCGAGGTCGCCGATGGTTTCGAACAGCGGCACGATATTGACGTCGAGCTCGCCCTCGCGCGGTCGCAGCAGACCGACTTCCTTGAGCAGCAGGGCGACTTCGAGAATGTCGGAGACGCCTTCGTTTTTCGAGATGATGACGTTCTGGATCGCCTGCCTGCCATAGCGCTGGTGCATTTCGCGGGCGGCATGGAAGATCGCCAGTTCGCCCTCAGTTTCTTCCGAGTAAGCCCAGTAGGGCGAGGCCAGCAGACGTGGCGTGGCGAGTTCGGCGAGCAGCAGCGCGATGCGGCCTTCCTCGCTGCGCTTCTCGTATTCTGTGCCGGGGCGGGCGGTCTCGAAGAGTTCATGCACGACGCGCGCATGCACGTCGGAATTCTGGCGCAGATCAAGCGGCGCCAAGTGAAAACCAAATAGCTCGACCGCACGCCGCAAGCGCCGCAGGCGGCCGCGTGCCAACAGTGCCGCGCCATTGCTTTTCAATGACTGGTCGATGATGTCGAGTTCCGCCATGAACGCCGCGCAATCGGCATAGGGCGGCGCTTCGGCCACGGCGTGGCGCAGGGCCTCCATGTGGTCGAGTTCGCGCGCCGTGGCGGCGAGCCGCGCGTAGATGCCGGCGATGGCGCGGCGATAGGGTTCGTCGTCGCGGTGCGGATTGCGGTCGGGCGAGCGCTCGACCAGACCGCGCAAGTCGTCCGAAATCTTCACCAGCAATTCGGACGACGACAGTTCGCCACCGAGTTCATGCACCTGTTCGAGGTAGTAAGCGAAGGCCTTGCGACTTTGTGCGTTGAGTGCGCGCTTGAGGATGTCGGCGGTGACGAAAGGGTTGCCATCGCGATCACCGCCGATCCAGGAACCCGGGCGCAGGAAGGCGGGCACCGGTGTGGCGAATTGATCCTCGATGTGGTTGTGCAGACGCGGCAGTTCGCGCAGGAAGGTGGTGTCGTAATAGGCCAGCGCGTTATTGACCTCGTCCATCACGGCCAGCTTGGCGGTGCGCAGCATGCGCGTCTGCCAAAGGGTCAATACGGTGCGGCGCAGCGCTTCCTCGTTTTCCTCGCGCTCGGCCGGGGTGAGCGGCAGACGATTGCGGGCGTCGAGCAGGCGGGCAGTTTTCCACTGGCAATCGAGAATGCTCTTGCGCTGAACTTCGGTCGGGTGGGCGGTCAGGACCGGGGCGATATCCGCTTTGGCAAAGAATTCGGCCAGTTGGGTGGCCGGAAGGCCCAAGTCTGCTGCCCGGGCGGCGGCATGCGCAACCGTGCCGGGGCCGGGCGTCGCCCCGGCCAGCATCTGGGTGTGGGCGCGGCGCAGGTGGTGCTGGTCCTCGGCAATGTTGGCGAGGTGGGAAAAGTAGCTGAAGGCGCGCACGACCAAGTTGGTCTGCTCACGCGTCAGGCCATTGAGTAATTCGTCCAGCTCGATGCGCGCGGATGGATCGCTATCGCGATGCAGGCGGATCGACAGCTGGCGGATGCGTTCGACGATGTTGAAAGTCTCGACACCTTCCTGCTCGCGGATGACGTCGCCAAGCAGTCGGCCGAGCAGTCGGATGTCCTCGAACAGCGGGGCATCCCGGTCGGCGTCCGGGTCGGGGGGAATGCTAGAATTTGCTGCTATCTGGGGTTCGGCTAACGCTGAATCGTTCATGCTGTTCTCGTTTATCTGAAAGTCTCATAAGTGACCTCCACACCCGAACGCTCACCTAAGCGAATCGTTATCGCCACCCGCGAATCACGCCTTGCGCTTTGGCAGGCGGAACACGTGCGGTCTCTTTTGCAGAAATTATATCCGGCTTGCTCGGTCGAACTGATGGGCATGACCACGCGTGGCGATCAAATCCTCGACCGTCCGCTCGCCAAGGTCGGCGGCAAGGGCCTGTTCGTCAAGGAACTCGAAACCGCCCTGCTCGACCGCAGCGCCGATATCGCCGTGCATTCGATGAAGGATGTGCCGATGGTGCTGGAACCCGAGTTCGCGCTGGTCGCCATCGGTCCGCGCGAAGTGCCGCTCGACGCCTTCATCTCCAACAAGTATGAGCGTATCGAAGACCTGCCCCCGGGTGCCGTGGTCGGCACGTCGAGCCTGCGTCGCGAAGCGCAGTTGCGTGCGATGTATCCCTATCTCGCTGTTTCCAGCCTGCGCGGCAATCTCGATACGCGCCTGCGCAAGCTTGACGAAGGCCAGTACGACGCGATCATCCTCGCGGCCGCCGGGCTGATGCGCCTTGGTCTCAAGGAGCGCATCCGCTCGACGCTGACTGCCGAATCTTCGCTGCCGGCCGCCGGACAGGGTGCACTGGGCATTGAAGCCTTGTCAGATCGCCCCGAAGTGGCGGCTTGGGTTGCGCCGTTAAATGATGCGGCGACGGCCGCCTGTGTGCGTGCCGAGCGTGCCGTGTCGCGCGCATTGGCCGGCAGTTGCGAAGTGCCACTGGGCGCGTATGGCGAGTTCAACAATGGCTCGCTGCGTCTGCGCGGTTTGGTCGCCACGCCCGACGGTACGCGTATCGCTCGCGCCGAACATAATGGCCCGGCGGCCGACCCCGAAGCGCTGGGCCTGGCCCTGGTGGCGGATCTGCGCGCGCAAGGCGCCAACGAGATTCTGGCGGCGCTTGGATAATCCAGCCCAAAAGTCGGCGTTGGCGGGACGGCATATCGTCGTTACCCGTCCTGCCGGTCAGGCAATCGATCTGGCCGAGCAGCTCTATGAATTGGGCGCCCATCCCGTGCTGTTCCCCGTGCTGGCAATTGAGGATGTTGCCGATACCACTGAAATTCTGGATGTAGCGATTCGCCTTGATCAATACGACTGGGCGGTGTTCGTCAGCCCCAATGCTGTGGACAAGGGCTTGGCCGTGGTGCTCACCCATCGGCAGTGGCCGACCAACGTGCGGGTCGCCACGGTGGGCCATAGCAGTGAGCAGGCGCTGGCCCGCCATGGCATCGGCAATGTCGTAGCGCCGCAAGAGCGCTTTGACTCCGAAGCCCTGCTGGAACTGCCTGAGTTCGCCAATGTCGGCGGCCAGCGCGTGATCATCTTTCGCGGCGATGGCGGGCGTGACCTGTTCGGCGATACGCTCAAGGCGCGCGGCGCCATGGTCGATTACGTGACATGCTATCGACGCGCCGTGCCTGCACTCGATCCGGCACCGCTGCTCAAGCTGTGGCACGATGGGCGGCTCGATGCAATGACGATTACCAGCAGCGAGGGCCTGCGTAATCTTTACGAGATGGTCGGCAAGCTCGGCCAGAGTTGGCTGAAAAAGACGCCGACCTTTGTGCCCCATGCACGGATTGCAGAGCAGGCGCGCACGCTGGGCTTGACTCGGGTTATCCTGACGGGGCCGGCTGATGCCGGATTGCTCGCCGGACTGCTTGCCCATTTTTCATCGCCATGACCGAATCACAGAAATCCACCCACGCTGCGACGGAATCATCCGCACTGACGTCGCGTCGGCTTGCCTATGATCGTATCGCACTGGTACTGGCAGGCGTCGCCCTGCTCGGCATCGTGATTCTCTCGGTCCTCGTCTGGCGCGAGGGCGACCATCTGGCAACGATGCGGCAGGAGCTTTCCCGTCGCTTGGTGGATGGCGAAACCGCCCAGCGCGAAGCACAGGCGCAGGCCAAGCAGAACCGCGAAGTGCTGGATGCACTACAGGCCAAAGTGGGGGCGCTGGAAGCGCGTCTCGCCGAAATGCAGAGCCAGCAGATGGCCCTCGAAACGATGTATCAGGAGTTGTCGCATGTGCGCGAGGACCGCCTGTTGGCCGAGATCGAGCAGGAAGTATCGATTGCCGCGCAGCAGTTGCAACTGGCCGGCAATGTCGAGGCCGCGCTGATTGCGCTCTCGGGTGCCGAAGCGCGTCTGGCGCGGAATGCGCAGCCGCAGTTTCTGCCCCTGCGCAAGCTGATTGCCCGTGACATCGAGCGCCTCAAGGCGTCGCCTGCCGCCGATGTGGCGGGGATTGCCCTCAAGCTGGATGCGCTGTTGAACAGTGTATCGACGCTGCCGTTGGCCTTCGAGCAGCGACCCGCTGCCGTCAAGCCGGAGAAAACGGGCAAGCCCAGGAAAGCCGAGTCGGCACAGGATGTGCCCGCCGTCCCGCCAGCGCCGACTTTTGGCGACATGCTGCGCGCCTGGGGCGGTGAGCTTTGGCATGAGGTGCGTCAGTTGGTGCGCATCGAGCGCATTGACCGCCCCGATCCTGGCTTGCTGGCGCCGCGTGAAGTCTTTTTCCTGCGCGAAAACCTGAGATTGCGCCTGTTGTCTGCGCGGTTGGCGCTGCTGGCGCGCGATGGCTTGAGCTTCCAGAGCGATATCAAACAATCCGATGCCTGGCTGGCAAGGTATTTCGACACGCAAGCACCCGCCATACAGGAAGCCCAGGCGACGCTGAATGCCCTCAAGCGGCTCGAAGTGACGCGTGAGCGCAGCGAACTCACAGAGACGCTCTCGGCATTACGCAACTTCAAGCTGACCCGTGTGCGTGGTGAGCGCGGCACGGAGCGCTAGCCCGCCATGCGCATCCTGTTCTGGCTGCTGACTCTTGCTGCGCTGGCGATCGGACTGACCCTGCTCGGGCGCGTTTCCGATGGCTATGTCCTCTGGGTGATGCCGCCCTGGCGGATCGAGCTGTCACTCAACCTGTTCGTGGTCGTGCAACTCCTCGTGCTGGTATTGACGTATCTGCTGTTGCGCGCCCTGTTCATCAGCCTGAACCTGCCCAGTGTGGTGGCGGCCTATCGTGCCCGGCGCGTACACCAGTTTGACGAGCATGCGGCCGTTGCTGCCTTGCGCCACTTCTGGGAAGGGCGCTATGCGCAGTCCTTGAAATTTTGTGAAAAAGTCGGCGCTGGCGGGACGGCGCCTGCGCAGGGTATCGCCGCGCTGGTCGGCCTCAAGTCGGCACAGGCACTGCGCGATCCCCGGCGGATTACCGAATGGCGGGCGCGGGCCGAGGCACTCGATGGCGCTTGGCGTACGGCTCGCCTGATGGCCGAGATCCGCATTGCGCTGGATGCGCGCGATTTCGCTGCGGCAGCGGCAGCACTGGAACAGCTCGGATCGAAAGAGCGTCGCCAGATTTCGGCGCAGCGTCTGGCCTTGCGTCTCGCGCAGGGGCAAGGGGACTGGCCGGAGTTGTTGCGACTGACCCGGTTACTGGAAAAACATGGTGCGCTGACCGCTGATCAGGCGCGGCCGTTGCGCCTGCGTGCCCAGCGCGGCATGATCGACAGCCTGCAGGATGATCCCGTGCAACTGATGAAGCTATGGCAGGGCATGATTAGTACGGATCGCGAGGATGCCCAGATCGTCCAGCGCATCGTGCATGCGCTGACAGCCGCCGGCGCTTGCACCGAAAGCGCGCAGATCATCGAGGATTACTTCGACGAGCACTGGGAGCCCAGCCTGCTGGTTGATTATGCGAACTGTGTCGGTGGTGATGTGTTACGGCGGATTGCCAATGCGGAACGCTGGCTGCATGAACATCCGCGCGATGCCGACCTGCTGCTGGCGCTTGGTCGCCTGTGCCAGAAACAGCAGTTGTGGGGCAAGGCACAAAGCTATCTGGAAGCGTCGCTGGCGGTAGCGGCGAGCTGTACCGCGCATATCGAATTGGCGCGGCTCTTCGATCAACTGGAACGTATCGACGACGCCAACCGCCATTACCGTGCGGCGGCGAACTGCGCAGATCAGAGCCAGTCGCGCGGCGGCAGGAAGTCGGTATAGAGTTTTTCTTCGGCGCTGCCCGCTTCCGGGTGCCAGTCGTAGCGCCATTTCACTACCGGCGGCAGTGACATCAGGATGGCTTCGGTGCGGCCGCCCGATTGCAGGCCGAACAGCGTGCCGCGATCCCAGACCAGATTGAATTCGACATAGCGCCCGCGCCGGTAGGCCTGAAAATCACGTTCGCGTTCGCCGTACGGCGTGTCGCGGCGTTTTTCGCAGAGCGGCAGGTAGGCGTCGAGGAAATGGTCGCCGACACTTTGGGTCAGTGCCAAGCAACGTTCGAAACCACCTTCGTTTAGATCATCGAAGAAGATGCCGCCAATGCCGCGTGGTTCATTGCGATGCTTGAGGAAGAAGTATTCATCGCACCACTTTTTGTATCGCGCATGCACGTCTTCGCCAAAGGGCGCAAGGGCATCGCGGCAGGTGCGATGGAAATGCTGCGAGTCTTCCGTGTAGCCGTAATACGGCGTGAGGTCCATGCCGCCGCCGAACCACCAGACCGGTGCTTCGCCGTCCTTGGTGGCGATGAAGCAGCGCACGTTCATGTGTGTGGTCGGGCAATAGGGGTTGCGCGGATGCATGACCAGCGAGACGCCCATCGCTTCCCAACGGCGACCGGCGAGTTCCGGACGATGTGCGGTAGCCGAGGCCGGCATGGCATCGCCGGTGACATGCGAGAAATTGACGCCGCCACGCTCGAAGAAGTTGCCCTCTTCGATCAGGATGGAGGTGCCACGGCCCCAGGCATCGCGCCGAAATGGCCTTCCATCAAAGGCTTCGAGCGTTGAGACGATGCGGTCTTGCAGACCGGTCAGGTAAGCTCTGACAGCCGTGCTATCGATCAACGCTTGATCGCCCGATGCCCAATATCGCGGCGGAACTGCATGCCGTCGAAACGGATGTCGTCGGTGATTTCGTAGGCGCGTTTTTGCGCGCTCTTGACCGTGTCGCCCAAGGCCGTGACGCACAGCACGCGCCCGCCTGCCGTTACCACATGGCCATCCTTCAAAGCCGTACCAGCATGGAAGACGTGGCTGTCATCGGTCGATTTGCCGAGGCCGTGAATCACATCGTTCTTGCGCGGGGTTTCCGGGTAATTGTGCGCAGCGAGGACGACGCCGAGGGCGACGCGGCGATCCCAATCCGCTTGCGCCTTGTCGAGATGACCATCGATGGCGGCATCGACGAGATCAACCAGATCGCTCTTCAGCCGCATCATGATCGGTTGCGTTTCGGGGTCGCCCATGCGGCAGTTGAATTCGAGTACCTTGAGCGAGCCATCCGGCTTGATCATCAGGCCGGCGTAGAGGAAACCGGTAAACAGAATGCCATCCTGCTCCATGCCGCGCAGTGTCGGCTGGATCACTTCGCGCATCACGCGGGCATGAATTGCGGGGGTGACAACGGGCGCCGGCGAATAGGCGCCCATGCCGCCGGTGTTGGGGCCTTCGTCGTTGTCCTTGAGGCGCTTGTGGTCCTGGCTGGTGGCGAGCGGGAGGGCATGATGGCCGTCGGCCATGACGATAAAGCTGGCCTCCTCGCCGTCGAGGAACTCTTCGATCACCACACGATGGCCGGCGTCGCCCAATTTGTTGCCGGAGAGCATCTCGTCGATGGCGCGATGCGCTTCGTCGGCGAACATGGCGACGACGACGCCCTTGCCGGCGGCGAGGCCGTCGGCCTTGATGACGATCGGCGCGCCTTCGGCATCGATGTAGGCATGCGCTTCGGTGGCATCGGTGAAGGTGCGGAATTTCGCTGTCGGGATGTTGTGGCGATGCATGAACTGCTTGGCGAAGTCCTTCGAGCTTTCGAGTTGGGCAGCGGCCTTGGTCGGGCCGAAGATGCGCAATTCGGCGGCGCGAAAGGCGTCGACGATGCCGGCAGCCAGCGGGGCTTCCGGGCCGACCACCGTGGCGTAGATATCGTTGTCACGGGCGAAGGCAACCAACTGATGAATGTCGGTGATGGGCAGATTCTCCAGGCCATCCTCGCGCGCCGTGCCGGCGTTGCCGGGGGCGACGTAGATCTTCTGCACTTTCGGCGACTGGGCCAGTCGCCAGGCGAGGGCGTGCTCGCGGCCGCCGGAACCGATGACGAGAAGTTTCATGATCAGTGACGGAAGTGACGGAAGCCGGTGAACACCATCGCGATGTTCTGCTCGTCGGCTGCGGCAATCACCTCTGCATCACGCACCGAGCCACCGGGCTGAATCACCGCGGTTGCGCCAGCCTTGGCCAGCACGTCGAGACCATCGCGGAAAGGGAAGAAGGCATCGGAGGCGACTACCGAGCCGACGACGGTGAGCTGGTTGTTCTCGGCCTTGATCGCGGCGATGCGCGCGGAGTCGACGCGGCTCATCTGGCCGGCGCCGACACCGACGGTCATGGTGTCCTTGCAGTAGACGATGGCATTTGACTTGACGTACTTGGCGACCTTCCAGGCAAACAGCAGGTCGCGCATTTCCTGTTCGGTCGGCACGCGCTTGGTGACGACCTTGATGTCGGACGGCGCGATGCGTGCTTCGTCGGCGGTTTGTACCAGCAGTCCACCGCCGACGCGTTTGAAGTCGAACACGCCGCTGGTGCGACCCATCGGCACGACCAGCACGCGCAGGTTCTGCTTGGCGGCAAACACGGCACGTGCATCAGCGGTGATCTCCGGTGCGATGATGACTTCGGCAAACTGGCCGGAAACGGCTTCGGCCGTCGCCTTGTCGATGGCGCAGTTGAAGGCGATGATGCCGCCGAAGGCCGAGGTCGGATCGGTGGTGAAAGCGCGGCGGTAGGCTTCCTCGGCCGTGGCGCCGAGCGCGACGCCGCAGGGGTTGGCGTGCTTGACGATGACGCATGCTGTCACGTCATCAAATGCCTTGACGGCTTCCCACGCGGCATCCGAGTCGGCGATGTTGTTGTAGGAAAGTTCCTTGCCCTGCAGTTGTTCGTAAGCGGCGATGCTGCCGGTGACCGGATTCGCTTCCTTGTAGAACGCTGCCTGCTGGTGTGGGTTCTCACCGTAGCGCATGGTGTCGGCCTTGTCGAAGGCGAGTTGCAGGCGCTCGGGGAATGTGGTCGGCTTGTTGTCGGCGTCGAGACTCGTCAGCCAGTTGGCGATGGCGCTGTCGTAGCGGGCGGTATGCACGAAGGCTTTCTTGGCCAGCGCGAAACGCGTGGCGTAGGAGATCGCGCCGCCGTTGGCTTTCAGTTCGGCAAGGATGCCGGCGTAGTCGGCGGGTTCGGTGACGACGGCGCAGCCACCCTTTTCGTTGCCGTGGTTCTTCGCTGCCGCGCGTACCATGGTCGGGCCGCCGATGTCGATGTTCTCGATGGCATCTTCCAGCGTGCAATCTTTCTTGGCGATGGTTTGCGTGAAGGGGTAGAGGTTAACCACGACGAGGTCGATGGTCGGGATGGCGTGCTTGGCCATCGTCGCTTCATGCTCCGCATTGCCGCGAATGCCGAGGATGCCGCCATGTACCTTCGGGTGCAGAGTTTTGACGCGGCCGTCGAGCATTTCGGGGAAGCCGGTGTAGTCCGACACGTCGGTGACGGCAAGGCCGGCATCGCGCAGCAGCTTAGCGGTGCCACCGGTCGAGAGCAGCTTGACGCCGAGCGCGCTAAGTTCGCGCGCGAAATCGACTGCGCCGTGCTTGTCGGAAACGCTGATGAGCGCCTGGCTGACCTTCATGGTGTTTCTCCCCTCAAGATAGGTTGTATTCAGTAAGTTTGCGCCGCAGGGTGCTGCGGCTGATGCCGAGCATGTCAGCGGCAATGGTTTGATTGCCCGCAGCCTGCTTCATGATGACTTCAAGCATCGGCTTTTCCACACTGGCGATGACCATGTCGTAGATGGCATGCGGCGTCTCGCCGTCGAGATCGCGGAAATAACGGTTGAGATTGCGGCGAATGCAGTCGCCGATATCAGTGCTCATGCGGCCTCCGCGTAGATCGGGAGATTGTGGGCAGAATGTCCGAGGAAAAACTCGTCGGTTGCGGCGAGTTGCGCCTCGATGTCTTCCAGCTGATTCATCGCGTGACGGAAACGTGCGGCACCGACAATGCCCTTGGTGTACCAGCTGATGTGCTTGCGCGCGATCTTCACGCCGGTGTCTTCGCCATAGAAAGCATAGAGGTCGGCCAGGTGCGCGCGCAGGATGGTATGGATCTCGGCAAAAGTCGGCGCTGGCAGGACGGCACCGGTTTTCAGAAAGTGTTCGATTTCGCGAAACAGCCATGGCCGACCTTGTGCGGCACGGCCGATCATGACGCCATCGGCTTGCGTGTAATCGAGAACATACTTTGCCTTCTCGGGCGTGGTGATGTCGCCGTTGGCGATCACCGGAATGCTGACGCGCGTCTTCACATCGGCGATGGTGTCGTATTCGGCGTGCCCCGTGTATTGGTCGGCGCGCGTGCGGCCGTGAATGGCAATGGCGCGTACGCCCGATTCCTGCGCGATATGTGCGATGGCCGGGGCATTCTTGTTGTCGCGATTCCAGCCAGTGCGGAACTTCAGCGTCACCGGTGTGTCGGGAATTGCCGCAACGACAGCTTCGAGAATTTTGGCAACGAGCGGCTCGTTCTGCATCAGCGCCGAGCCGGCCATGACGTTGCAGATCTTCTTGGCCGGGCAGCCCATGTTGATGTCGACGATCTGTGCGCCGCGCTCGACGTTGTAACGCGCGGCCTGCGCCAGCAGTTCAGGCTCGGCGCCGGCGATCTGCACCACGATCGGCTCGACCTCGCCGGTATGGTCGGCACGGCGGCGCGTCTTGGCACTGCCATAGAGCAGCGAGTTGGAGGTCACCATTTCCGAGACTGCGATGCCTGCGCCGAGCTTCTTGCACAACTGGCGGAACGGCCGATCGGTCACGCCAGCCATGGGCGCGACGAAAAGGTTGTTGCGCAGCGTGAAGCCGAGGTAGTTCATGGAGCGTGGCGGGGTTAATAGCGGCGGGGGACGGATTTTAACGCTTACCAGCCTATTACCAACCCCTGCTGCCGAACATCATGCGGCGCGCCAGAAAGGATCGGGCAGGCGGGAAAAGGTCGAGGGCCAGCAGTCCCGCACCGCGCAGATGGCGCAATGGCGACAGGTCGTTGGAAAACAGCCTGACCAGCCCATCCGTGAATCCAATGGTGGTCGCGCGATCGACACGTCGCCGGGCGGCATAGCGGGCGAGCAACGTGGCATCGCCGGGATCGGCAGCATCTGTTAGCGTGTCGGCCAGCTCGGCGATATCGCGCAGGGCGAGATTGAAACCCTGGCCGGCAACCGGGTGGAGCGTCTGGGCGGCATTGCCGATCCAGACGGCGCGTTCGCCGACGGTCGTGTTGCGCAGTTTGAGGCCCAGCGGATAGACGAGACGCGGGCCGACGCCGGCGAGTTTCACGCGCGGGCCGAAGCGCGTTTGCAGCAGCGCGAGAAAGTCCGTGTCGCTCAAGTCGGCAGTGCGTTCACTGTCTGCAGCCGGGCAGGTGAGCACGACCGCATATTCGCTGCCGCAGGGCAGCAGGGCAACCGGGCCGGCGGGCGTGAAGCGCTCCCAGGCAATGTCGCCATGAGGCGCACTGCCGCGCGCCATGCAGATCACAGCGTGCTGCTGGTAGTCGCGGGTGCGGATGTCTGTGCTTTCGTCAATACGGCCTTCGGCATGCACGGTCAGTCGTGCATCGGATTGTTCGGGTGCCGGGGTGCTATCGACGTAGGTAATGTTTGCCGCCGTGACTGCCGCATCGAGCGCGGCGGCGAGGTTGCCGGCGGCGAGCACGTAACCGAGTGCGGGCACGTTCTCTTCTTCGGCACGAATCCGCGTGCGACCGAGACCGCCCTGATGCGAGACATGGATGGTCTTGATGGGCGTGTGCGGAATACTGCCCCAGACGCCGAGGGATTCGAGAATCAGCCGCGAGCCGTGCGAGAGCGCGAGGATGCGCGCATCGCTTTTCGCGGCACCACGCGGCCGTGCATCGACGATGCGGGCGCGTACGCCGCCGCCGTGTAGTGCCAGCGCGAGGGCCATACCCGCCGGGCCGCCGCCGATGATGAGAACGGGCGCACTCATTTCGCCATGATTGCTTCTATGTCGGCAATTGTTTTCGGTGTGTTGGCGGTGAGAATTTCGCAACCTTCTGCCGTGACCAGCACATCGTCCTCGATGCGCACGCCGATGTTCCAGAAAACTTCGCGTACATCCTCGGCCGGACGGATGTAGCAGCCCGGCTCCACGGTAAGGGTCATGCCGGGGACCAGCTTGCGCCAATCGTCGTCGCCAGCGCCATGGCGGTATTCGCCGGCGTCATGCACGTCGAGACCGAGCCAATGCCCGGTGCGGTGCATGTAGAAGCGCTTATAGGCGCCTGCTTCGATCACACCATCGAGGCTGCCTTCCAGCAGCTTCATGTCGATCAGGCCTTGTGCCAGCACACGCACGGCCGCATCGTGCGGGGCGATGAATGTCGCGCCGGGTTGGGTCGCGGCAATCGCGGCAGTTTGTGCATCGAGCACCAGATCGTAGACGTCCGCCTGCGGGCCTGAAAAGCGGCCATTGACCGGAAAGGTACGGGTGATGTCGCTGGCGTAGCCATCGACTTCGCAGCCCGCATCGATCAGCAGCAGGTCGCCATCTTTCAAGAGGCGGTTGTTGTCGACATAGTGCAGCACACAGGCGTTCGCCCCGCCGGCGACGATGGGGGAATAGGACGGCGCCTGACTGCCCTGACGGCGAAACTCGTGCAGGAATTCGGCTTCGACTTCGTGTTCATATTTGCCGGGTGCCGTGAATTGCATCGCACGCCGATGGGCGGCGCCGGCAATCTGCGCGGCTTTCCGCATCAGCGCAATTTCGTGACTGTCTTTGACCAGGCGCATCTCGTCGAGGGTGGCGCGTACGTCGTGGATGAGGGGTGGCGCGCGCTTGCCGGCACGCGATTGCGCACGCACTGCGTTCAGTGCAGCCGCCATGCGTGTATCCCATGCGGCATCGTGGCCGAGGGAATACCAAAGCGCCGGCTGGTCGGCGAGCAACTCGGCAAGCTTGGTATCGAATTCCTTGATCGAGTGGGCGGCATCGAAACCAAACGCCTCTTTCGCGCCCTCGGGGCCGTAGCGGAAACCATCCCAGATTTCCTTCTCGACATCCTTGTCGCGACAAAACAGGATGGCTTGCGGCGTACTGCCTGCGATCAAGACCAGAATGGCTTCCGGTTCCGGGAAACCAGTCAGGTAGTGAAAGTAGCTGTCGGCGCGATAGGGGAAGGTGGTGTCGCGATTGCGCACATGCTCGGGTGAGGTGGGAATGACCGCCACGCCACCACCCGCTTTCTGTATCTGCTCAAGCAATAACCGTCGACGCTGGTGGAAGGGGGCATAGTCCATCGTTTGATGTTAACACGCGTCCCGCAATTCAGTGTCCAGGGCGGCGAGCCGCTCCGGTGTGCCGACATCGACCCAACGGCCGCCGTGATGTTCGCCGGTGATTTGTCCTGCGTCGATGGCGGTGCGGAGCAGCGGTGCCAGCTTGGCCGGCTGACCCCGCGCGATGCCGGCAAAGAGTTCGGGGCGGTAGATGCCGATGCCGCTGAACGTCAATCTTGCCGTCTCGCCAGCGCCGACTTTTCCTTCAGTGAGCGTGAAGTCGCCACCTGGATGATGGGCTGGATTGCTGACGAGAATCAGGTGCGCCAACTGTGCGCCGATGCGGGCGCGACCAACATCCCAGTCGCAGAAGATATCGCCATTGACGACGAGGAAAGGATCATCTCCCAGCAATGGCAGCGCGTTGGCGATGCCCCCCGCCGTTTCGAGCGCGCCCTGTGGTTCTGCCGAATACTGGATACGCAAGCCCCAGGCATCGCCATCGCCCAGTAGCGCTTCGATCTGGTCGCCGAGGTGGGCGTGATTGATGACGATGTCGCGAAACCCTGCACGCGCGAGGCGCTCCAGATGCCAGACGATCAACGGTTTGCCGGCGACAGGCAGCAGCGGTTTCGGGGTGTGATCGGTGAGCGGACGCATGCGCTCGCCGCGCCCGGCCGCGAGAATCATCGCCTTCAAAATGTATACCCCACCTGTGCCTGGCGATCTTCCAACTTGTCGAGCAGGCGCAACAGTGGCCCAAGGTCACTGTAGCGTGCACAAGCTGACCGCAGGTATTTGGCGACGAGCGGCATGTCTTTCAGGTAGCCATCCTTGCCGTCGCGGTGGTATAGCCGCGCAAAAATGCCAAGCACTTTCACGTGACGCTGCACGCCCATCCATTCATAGTCGCGGAAGAACGCGCCGAAGTCGGCGCGCACGGGCAGTCCGACTTTGCGTGCCTTCTCCCAGTAGCGTGCCAGCCAGTCGATTGTCTGTTCTTCATCCCAGTCGACGTAGGCATCCTTGAACAGCGAAACGAGGTCATAGCTGATCGGGCCATAGACGGCGTCCTGAAAATCGATGACGCCTGGTTTGCCTCCAGCCACCATCAGGTTTCGCGAGTGGTAGTCGCGGTGGACGTAGACGGCCGGTTCGGCGAGATTGACGGCGAGGATTTTTTCGAAGACGGACTCGAGCATTTCGCGGTCGGCAGCGCTGAAGTCGATGGTGACGTGCTTGCCGATGTACCAATCGGGGAAGAGATCGAGTTCGCGCTTGAGGAGCGCGCGGTCGTAGGCGGGCAGGGCGTTGGGCCGGCTGCTGCACTGAATGTCAATCAGGGTGTCGATGGCTGCACGGTAGAGCGGATCCGCATCCACACCGTTATTGAGGGCGGCGAGGTAGGTCGTCGAGCCGAGGTCGGAGAGCAGCAGGAAACCCCGCTCCAGATCCTGTGCCAGTACCTCGGGCACATGGGCGCCTGCGGCATGGAAAAGCTGCTGTACCTGCAACCAGGGGCGCACATCCTCATGCGTGGGGGGGGCATCCATGACGATGGTGGTTTTCCCATCGTCAAATGTGATGCGGAAGTAGCGGCGAAAACTGGCGTCGGCCGAGGCGGGCGCCATGCCGAAATGCTGCCCGGGGAACTGTTCTTCCAACCAGCCCTGAATCTGCTCGATCCGCTCCACGTGAGGATTTCCGCCTAGATGTTAGAATCGAGAATTCTATCATTGGCTCAAATTGCGCCCTCAACTAGGCAGACGAGAGCAGCAACCAAACGACTTTTTGGCGATTCATTCAGCGATGTCTTCAGCGTGGTTACGGCAGTCACTTGGGCGGTTGAGCTGGCTTGTGCTTGTGGGCACGAGCACGTGTGCCTTTGCCGGTGAAAGTCTGCCACCTCTGCGTGTCGATCCCACCTTGCTAGGGGGGGCACCACTCAAACCGCAGCAACCCGCGCCACAACCTGTAGCGAAGACTGCGCCAACCTCTCAAGCTGTAACGACGCAGACGTCATCTGCTGCAAGCACACCAGATGCTGCTCCCTTGCCGCGCAGTGAGGCGCAAGTCAAACCGGTAGCGCCACCGCCTGCCAGTCGTGATCTGCCACCAGCTACTACCGAACGAGTGGCAGCACCTGTAGCGGTATTGCCTGCTTCGGTACCGGCGGCGGTGCCCCCACCACAGACCAAGCCGGCAGTTACCGCACCGCTGGCAAAAAACCTTCCACCCTTGCGGGTTGATCCGGCATTGCTGGGCGGTGCACCGCTGCCTGCCGTTGCCGTGGCCACACAACCGCCTCAGGTGGCTGAGCAGCCTAGCTTGCCACCACTTTATTCGGCACATGTGGCCGCAGGTGTTTTCCCGCACCCAGCGACGACCGCTTTCTCGAATGTCAGCAAGGATGCGGCCCCTACGCTGATAACTGCACGTGACCTTAAAGGCGTCAATGAACTTGAGGCGATTGCCGAAGGCGATGCGGTGCTGCAACGCGCCGGCGACAGTCTGCATGCCGATCAGATTGTGTATCGCCAAACAGAAGATGAACTCGAAGCGATCGGCAATGTGCGCCTCGTCGCCCCCGACTCTCTGATTACCGGCCCGCGTCTGCGCATGCGTATGGAGGAGAGTACGGGGGAATTTGAGTCGCCGTCTTATACGATTCGCAATGTCCCCGCCCTTGTTCCTGAGCCTGCGGTGACGATGTCAGGTTTGCCGGCGATTGCGGCGGATGGCCGCGTACTGGCTTCCACTGGCCGAATGTTGCAGCCCCCTCCTGTCACAGGGAGCGGGTCAGCCGAGCTTATCGAGTTTCGGGGTGAGGATCAGTACTACCTCAAGAAGGCCACCTACAGTACCTGTTCGGCAGGGCAGCGTGACTGGGAGATCAATGTCGATACGCTTGACTTGAACTATGACAGCGATACCGGCAAGGCGACCCATGCGGTGGTCAGGTTCATGGATGTACCCATTCTGTATTCGCCATGGATGAGTTTCCCGCTGAGCAACCAGCGCAAGAGTGGCTTTCTTAGCCCAACCATTGGGTCGACCAGTAAGAGCGGTTTTGAGATTGCTGTACCTTGGTACTGGAATATCGCACCGAACATGGATGCCACGATTACTCCCAGAGCACTATCTCGGCGTGGCTTGCAGTTGAACACGGAGTTTCGTTACCTGGATTACAATTTTAGTAGTCAAGCGCGTGTCGAGTATTTGCCAGATGACAAGCTGGCAAAGCGTGATCGCTATGGGTATTCAATCTTTCATGCCCAGAATCTTGGCTATGGTCTAGGACTTAATCTCAGCATAAACAGCGTCTCGGATGACGACTATTACAGCGATCTTTCGACTCGGATTGCATCTGTTTCACAAGGGAATCTGTTGCGTCAGGGAACCTTGACTTATGGTGGTACCTGGTACAGCGCGGCGTTAAATGTCCAAACCTACCAGACCTTGCAAAACTTGGCCAAGCCGTATGAGCGCTTGCCACAGCTAACTGTTGCAGCGAACCGTTACGATTTGCCACTCGGCCTGGCTTTCGGTTTCAGTGGTGAGTATGTGAACTTTGATCACCCGACCAATGTGTTGGCCAAGCGCACGATGCTGTATCCACAGCTATCTTTGCCGCTGGTCACTTCCGCTTTCTGGCTTACCCCAAAGCTCGGCATACATCACACGAATTACCAACTTGATGGACAAAATCGTCCGGCTGCCGCTGCATGGGCAACCGTTCCAACCAGTCAAAATCGTTCAGTCCCTATCTTTAGTGTTGATGGGGGATTTATCTTGGAGCGAGAGACCGAGATTTTCGGTAAGTCGCTGACACAGACCCTTGAGCCACGAGCCTACTACGTAAATATACCAGCCAAGGACAAGGTCATCCTGCCACAGGTTTTCGATACAGCGCTGGCTGGGTTTAACTATGCCAACATGTTCCGTGAGAACCGGTATGCAGGCAATGATCGTGTCGGTGATGCCAATGAGGTGACGCTTACAGTGACCTCTCGCTTTCTCGACTCAGAGGGGGGCAGTGAGCTACTGCGTGGAACCGTGGGAACACGCTATTACTTTGAGGATCAGAAAATTGTCTTGCCAGGCGAGACTGCGCGTACTGAACGCAAGGCTGACATCCTCGCTGCATTAACGGGCCAGGTTTTGCCAAAGACCTATGCCGATATAGGCTGGCAATACAATCCTCGCGATAGCCAGACCGAGCAAATGACGATTGGCGGGCGCTACCGGCCTTCAGCGGGAAAAATATTCAACGCGGCTTATCGGTTTCGGCGCGATGGTACCAGCACGCTGGGTAACAATAAGCAGATTGACGTGTCGGCACAGTGGCCGCTGTTCGGCGGATGGCATGGTGTTGGACGCTACAACTACTCCCTTACGGAGAAACGCGTGATCGAAAGCATCGGTGGCATTGAATACAACGCCGGTTGCTGGGTAGGCCGCTTCGTCGTTCAGCGCTTGGCGACCATTGCCGAAAAACCAACCACGGCTATATTTTTCCAGCTAGAGCTTAACGATTTCTCGAAGATCGGCTCTAATCCGCTGGATATTCTCAAACGGAACGTTCCAGGCTATGGCGTGATTAATCAGCCGACAGCGGACCCCGTCTTTGCCGAAAACTGAATTTGTGACCATGAGAACTCTCGTCATCATTACGGCCCTGATTGTCTTGATACCGCTGCATGCAACCGGTCAGACGCGCCAACCCATTGCCATCGATCGTGTTATCGCTGTCGTCAACGACGAGGCCATTACCCAGCATGAACTGCGCGATCGCATGGCGACGATCGAGCGCCAGTTACGTGGCCGAGGCACGCCGCTTCCGCCGCGTGATGTATTGGAGAAGCAGTTGCTGGAACGGTTGATTGTCGATCGTGTGCAGATGCAGTTCGCCAAGGAAGTGGGCCTGCGCATCCCGGACAATGAACTGGATATCGCCTTGCGCCGCATTGCCGAAAACAATCGAATGTCGCTGGCAGCTTTCCGCGATGCACTGGAAAAGGATGGCATTGCCTGGCGGCGTTTCCGCGAAGAGATTCGCGAGGAGATGACGCTGGCCCGATTGCGCGAACGTGAGGTTGAGAGCCGCATCGTGATCTCCGATGGCGAGATCGATAACTACCTGGCGCATCCGGGGCAGGCCAATCAGTCGGCACTCGTCGCCTTGGGGCACATCATCATTCGTGTCCCCGAGCAGGTCGATCCGGCTCGGTTAAACAAGTTGCGCGCACGTGCTGAAGAGGCGCTGGCACGGATCAAAAGCGGTGCCGATTTTGGTCAGGTGGCCGCCAGTTATTCCGAAGCACCGGATGCTATGGCGGGCGGGATGATCGAACCCCGTCCGGCTGATCGGCTGCCGACCTTGTATGCCGAGGCGGTGGCCAGCCTCAAGCCGGGAGAAGTCAGTGGCATTCTGCGCAGCCCGGCGGGATTTCATATCGTCAAGCTGGTTGATCGTCGCGGTGGTGATGTGGTGGGTGGCTTGATTCGCCAGACCCGTGCGCGCCATATCCTGATCAAGGTGAATGAGCTGGTGTCCTCCGAGGAAGCACGCCACAAACTGGCAGGCCTCAAGGAGCGTCTCGACAACGGAGGCGACTTTGCAGAACTGGCGCGTTTGTACTCGAACGATCTCTCTGCCGCGAAGGGCGGCGATCTTGGCTGGCTCTATCAGGGCGATACCGTACCGGAATTCGAGCGCGCCATGGATAAGCTGGCGATTGGGGAATTCAGCCAGCCGGTGCAATCGCCCTTTGGCTGGCACCTGATTCAGGTGCAGGAGCGCAAGAATGCGGAAGCGGGCGATGAGCGCAAGCGGTTGATTGCGCGCCAGGCATTGCGTGAGCGCAAGTCAGACGAGGCTTACGAGGATTGGCTCAGACAGATGCGGGATCGCGCTTATGTCGAATACCGACTTGAAGAACGCTAAGTCGCCTGATTTTCCCGTTATCGCCGTCACGTCGGGTGAGCCGGCGGGGATCGGTCCCGAGCTCTGTCTGGCGCTGACGCAGCGTGAGTTTGCTGCCCACATCGTGGTGCTTGGCGACCGCGATCTCTTGGCGGCGCGGGCCTGCCAGTTGGGTGGCACGCTGGATGGTCTGACGATTCGCCATGTGCCGCTGAAAAAGTCGGCGCTGGCAGGACGGCTTGATGCCGCAAATGCGCCATATGTGCTTGCGCTGCTGGATACAGCGCTGGCGGGTTGTCAATCCGGCGAGTTCGCCGCGATGGTGACGGCACCGGTGCACAAAGGTGTCATCAATGACGCCGGGATTGCCTTTACAGGTCACACCGAATACCTTGCTGAAAAGACCGGCACGCCGCGTGTGGTGATGATGCTGGCGGGCGGTGGTTTGCGCGTCGCGCTGGCGACGACGCACCTGCCGCTCAAGGATGTTTCTGCGGCGATCACACCGCAGGAACTCGAAACGACGATCCGTATCCTGTATGCCGACTTGCGGATCAAGTTCGGCTTCGCACAGCCGCGCATTCTGGTGGCCGGCCTGAATCCGCATGCCGGGGAGAGCGGTCATATGGGGCATGAGGAAATCGAGGTGATCACGCCCGTGCTCGACAAGTTGCGTGCCGAGGGAATGAATCTCGTCGGCCCCTTGCCCGCCGATACGCTCTTCACCAAAAATGTCCTGGCTGGTTCCCACGCCCAGTTGGCGATGTATCACGATCAGGGCTTGGCGGTACTCAAGTACGCAGCCTTCGACGAGGGCATCAATGTTACGCTCGGCCTGCCGATCATTCGTACCTCGGTCGATCATGGCACGGCCCTCGATCTGGCCGGCACCGGCAAGGCCTCGCCGACCAGCCTGTTCGCTGCCGTCGATGCCGCCATCGACATGGCACGGCGGCGTGCATCCGTATGAGAGAAGTTCAGGGGCACCAAGCTCGCAAGCGTTTTGGCCAGAACTTCCTCGTCTCGCCCGGCGTCATCCGCAAGATCATCGATGCCGTGGCGCCGCGTCCAGGTGATACGGTCGTCGAAATCGGCCCGGGACTTGGGGCGCTCACGGAGCCACTGCTGGAGCGCGTCGATCATCTGCACGTCGTCGAGATTGACCGTGACCTGATTGCGCGCCTACGCCAGCGTTTTCCGGCAGAGCGGCTAACTGTTCACGAGGGCGATGCGCTCAAATTCGATTTTGGCCAGTTGAAGCAGGCCGGGCCGCTGAAGATTATTGGCAACCTGCCTTACAACATCTCCAGCCCCTTGCTGTTTCACCTCGCCAGCTATGCCGATCAGGTTGCCGAGATGCACTTCATGCTGCAGAAGGAAGTGGTGGATCGCATGGTCGCAGCACCGGGCTCGGGCGACTATGGCCGCTTGTCCGTCATGCTGCAATATCGTTACTTCATGGAACGGCTTTTCATCGTGCCGCCCGGTTCGTTCAATCCGGCGCCGAAGGTGGATTCGGCGGTGGTGCGGATGATTCCCCTAAAAGTCGGCGCTGGTAATACGGCAGTGGATGAAACGCTCTTTGCCAATCTGGTGGCGACGGCCTTTTCGCAGCGCCGCAAGATGCTGCGCAATACGCTCAAGGAGTTCGGGGGTGAAGCCCTGCTGGAAGCCCAAGGGATTGCGCCGACGGCGCGGGCAGAGACCCTGCCTGTAGCCACCTATGTCCGTTTGGCGAATGTACTGAGCGCTGCCAAAAAATAACCCCCGGGGGAGGCGATCCCCGGGGGTTATTGGACTTGCTTGCGGCTTAGTCGGCCTGCTTGCGCAGGAACGCCGGAATGTCGTACTTGTCCATCCCGGTGTCCGACATGGCCTGGGCACGGCTGTCGCGGCGACCCGAGGTGAACAAGTCATCCACGCTGGTGCTGGCGGTGCCCACGCTAATGTTGCCTGCCGTGCCGGCAGACTGGCCGGTGCCGAGCATCATGTTGTCGGTGCCGGTACGCAGGCCGGCACCTTCATTGACATACGTCTTCAACTCCGGCTTGCGACGTGCCATGGCGGCCGAGCCGAGGCCGGTGGCGACGACGGTGACGCGCAACTGGTCTTCCATCGTGTCGTCGAACACGGCCCCGCAAATCACCGTGGCATCTGCCGCTGTGTAGTTGCGGATGGTCGCCATGACCTCCTTGTACTCCTTGAGGCCGAGCGATTGGCTGGCGGTAATGTTGACCAGCACGCCACGGGCGCCCGAGAGCTCGATGCCTTCCAGCAGCGGGCTGGCCACGGCGGCCTCGGCAGCAATGCGCGCGCGATCGACGCCAGCAGAAGCGGCCGAGCCCATCATTGCTTTGCCCATTTCCCCCATCACAGTGCGCACGTCTTCGAAGTCGACGTTGACCAGGCCGGGTACGTTGATGATTTCGGCGATACCACCGACGGCATTCTTGAGCACGTTATCCGCTGATTTGAAGGCTTCGAGCATGCTGATGTCCTCGCCGAGCACTTCCATGAGTTTCTCGTTGAGGATGACGATTAGCGAGTCGACATGCTGGGCCAGTTCGGCGAGGCCTTCCTCGGCCAGCTTGGCGCGACGGCCCTCGAATTCGAACGGCTTGGTGACGACGGCAACGGTCAGGATGCCCAGTTCGCGTGCCACTTCGGCGACGATCGGCGCAGCACCGGTACCCGTGCCACCGCCCATGCCGGCCGTGATGAAGCACATGTGCGCGCCGGTAAGTACCTCGGCGATCTTCTCGCGTTCGCCCTGCGCATGTTCGCGTGCGCGCTCCGGCTTGCCGCCTGCCCCAAGTCCCGGGCCGAGTTGCAGCTTGACGCCAGCCGATGAGTTCTTGAGCGCCTGGGCATCGGTGTTGCAGCAGATGAAGTCCACGCCACCCACGCCTTCGCGGATCATGTGTTCGACGGCATTGCCGCCGGCCCCGCCGACGCCGATGACCTTGATGATCGTCGCGTTGGGATCCCTGTCGATAATTTCAAACATTTCGCCTCTCCTTGTGGTGCAGTAAATCGGTTACAAAAAGTTAAAGATTCCGTGCAAACCAGGCCTTCATGCGTGCCAGTACCTGGCCCATGCTCATGGGCTGTTCCTTGATGCCACGCTGTCGCTGTGTCACGCCTTCAAGCAGCAGACCCATGGCGGTGGCATAGCGGGGGTTCTTGACGAAGTCGCGCAGGTTGCCGGTGTAGTGGGGCATGCCGACCTTGACCGTGTTGTGGAAGATTTCCTCGCCGAGCTGCGTCATGCCTGGCAGTTGTGCCGTGCCACCAGTGAGCACGATGCCGGCACGCAAGAGGCGCGCATAGCCGCTCTTGGTCAATTCATCCTGCACCTTCTGGAAAATTTCCTCGACACGCGGCTGGATGAAGCCGGCCAATGTCTGACGCGACAGGCTGCTCGCCGGCCGTTCGCCGACGCCGGGCACTTCGAGCATTTCCTCTGGGTCTGCCAACTGCTGCAGGGCGACGCCGTAGCGCAGCTTGATTTCTTCTGCATCCTGTGTGGAGGTACGTAGCGCGATGGCGATGTCGTTGGTGATCTGGTCGCCGGCAATCGGAATCACGGCGGTATGGCGAATCGCGCCCTGGCTGAACACGGCGATATCCGTGGTGCCGCCTCCGATATCGACGAGGCAGACGCCGACATCTTTCTCGTCGTCGGTCAGTACCGAATTGCCGGAGGCCAGCGGCTGCAATACCAGATCAACGACTTCTAGCCCGCAACGGCGCACACACTTGACGATGTTCTGCACGGCAGTCACGGCGCCGGTGACGAGGTGTACCTTGACTTCAAGGCGCTTGGCATCCATACCGATCGGTTCCTTGACGCCATCCTGACCATCGACGATGAATTCCTGCACCAGCGTGTGCAGGATCTGGTCGTCGGCCGAGATTGGTGTGGCATTGGCGGCCTCGATGGCGCGGGCGACGTCATACTGCGTCACCTCCTTATCCTTCACCACGGCCATGCCGTTGGAATCCTTGCTCTTGATATGGCCGCCGGCGATGCCGGTATACACTTCCTTGACCTTGCAGCCGGCCATCATCTCGACTTCGGCAATCGCTTTCGAAATGCTGTTGACGGTCGCCTCAATGTTGACGACCACGCCTTTCTTGAGGCCGCGCGATTCCTGCGTATCCTGCGTGCCGATACCGAGGATGGCCAGTTGGCCCTCGCCATTCAGTTCGGCGACAATCGCGACGATCTTGGAGGTGCCAATGTCGAGGCCGACGATCAGTTCGCGGTTCTTTTCCTTGCTCATGACTTGCGTTCCTGCGACGCGGGGCGAAGCGTGGGGTTGATGGCGGCATTCATGGCGAATCCATTCGGATAACGCATGTCGACGGTTTGCAGCTTGCCCGAATGGGCAGCGATGTAGTCGTAATGTTCGACGAAGCGTACCAGGCGTTCGGTGAGTGGATGACGCTCCTGATCGCGGCCCAGCTCGATCCGCACACCATTGTCCAGCTCCAGGCGCCAGGCACGGCGCGGGGACAGGGTGATCGCTTCAACCTGACGCTGAATGGGCGCCAGGGCCAGCGTGAATTCGCTGTGCCGCTGCAGCAATTCCGGGGCGCTGCCTTCGGGGCCGGAGAACTGCGGTAGCCGCTTGAGATCAGGCGCAGGGGTATCGGCCGAAAAGAGTTCCCCCTGCTGATTGACGAGCATGCCTTCATTGACGGCCGAGGAGCCGAGCGGACGCCAGCGGGCGCGGGCTTCATGTTCCTCGAGCGTCAGCTTGAGGCCATCGGGCCACTGGCGGCTGACCACCGCCTTGCGCACCCACGGCAGCTTTTCATAAGCGCTGCGGGCGGCATTCAGATCGACGGTGAAGAAGTTGCCGCTCACCGCGCCGCGCGTGGCATGCTCCAGTTGCGCGCTGCTGACGAGGCCCGGTGCCTCGGTGAGCACCAACTCGCGCAGCGGGAACAGCGGCAGACGCTGCAGGGTGGTCAATGCGGCCCAGGCCAGGGCCGCCGTGGCCAGTACCAGCAACAGATCGGCGAACAAATTCAGGAAGGCCGGCTGATGCCAGAGCCCGGACGGCTCGGTGTCCTGCAGGCGAACATTACCCTTCGCCTTAGCCTTGGCCCTAATTGTGACCATATTGTGCCTCGGCCAGCAGTTTCAGGATCAGGTCGGGGAAATCGATGCAGGCTGCGCGCGCGGCCATCGGTACCAGCGAATGGCCGGTCATGCCCGGATTGGTGTTCATTTCAAGCAGGCCGAAGCTGCCATCGCTGCGCAGGATCAGGTCGGCGCGGCCCCAGCCGCGGCATCCCAGTGCATCAAAGGCCGCCAGCACGGTTTCACCAATCTTTGCTTCCAGCGCAGGATCAAGGCCGCAGGGGCAGTGATACTGCACGGCATCGGTGAAATACTTATTCTGGTAGTCGTAGCCTGCTTCCGGTGCTTCGATGCGCACCAGCGGTAGCACGGTACGTCCGAGCACGGCGGCGGTGTATTCGGTGCCGGTCACGAATTCCTCGGCCATGACTTCTTCACGGCGACCATCGGGCAACGTCGCTGCAGCGGCATAGGCAGCAGCAAACTGGTCGGGGGCGGTGACCTTGGTCAGGCCAATCGAGGAACCCTCGCGAATGGGTTTCACAATCAGCGGCAGGCCCAGTTCGGCGATGATGACAGCGCCTTCATCGGCGGCACGGATGCGCCGCGAACGCGGGGTGGGCACGCCGGCGGCTTGCCAGATCCATTTGGTGCGAATCTTGTCCATCGCCAGCGCAGACGCCATTACGCCACTGCCCGTGTAGGGCAGCGCCATCAGATCGAGGGCGCCCTGCACCGTGCCATCCTCACCGGCACCGCCGTGCAGGATGTTAAAGACACGATTAACTGAGCATTCAGCCAGTGTCCAGAGCGGTTGTTCGGCCGGGTCGAAGGCGAACGCATCCGCGCCCGCGGCGAGCAAAGCCGCCAGCACGGCGCGGCCGGAGATCAGCGATATCTCCCGCTCGGCGGAACTGCCACCCATCAAAACTGCAATTTTCCCAAGATCTTTCAATGGCTTGCTCCGAGAATGCGCACCTCACGCACCAGTTCAATCCCGAAATGCTGCTGCACCTCGGCCTGAATTCGGCCGATTAGGCTTTCTATCGCGGAAGCCGATGCCTTACCGTTTGGATTAACGATGAAATTCGCATGCTTTTCGGACACCCTTGCGCCAGCGATTTCCATTCCCTTGAGTCCGGCGGCTTCGATCAGTCGTGCCGCGTAGTCACCGGGTGGGTTGCGGAAGACCGAGCCGGCGTTGGGGAGTTGCAGCGGCTGCGTGGCAATGCGTTTTTCCAGCAGTTGCTTGATCAAGGCGCGTGCCGTTGCCTGATCACCAGCCGGAAAGCGCAGCCAGGCGGCGACGAAGATCTCATCGGTGGCCGCTTTAAGCCCACAGTGACGGTAGCTGATGGCAAATTCGTCCGGCGTGCGGTCGATCAGTTCGCCGCGCCGATTGAGCATGCGCACGCGTTCGACGTAAGACCAGATTTCGCCACCGTGGCAGCCGGCATTCATCACCAGCGCACCGCCGAGCGTGCCGGGGATGCCGGCGAGGAATTCGGCACCACTCAAATGCTGGTTGGCGGCGAAGCGTGCCACTTTGGGCGAGGCCACACCGGCTTCAGCGTAGATCGCGCCATCGGCTTCCAGCCGCAGGGTGGCGAGCGCGCCGTGGGTGAAGATCGCCGTGCCGTCGAAGCCGCTATCGCGAATCAGCAGGTTGGAGCCAAGACCGACCATCAGCAGCGGCTCGTCATGGCGCAGCGTGGCCATGAAGTTGGCGAGATCGTTCAGGTCGTGCGGAAACGCCGCCTTGGCGACCGGCCCACCGGCGCGCCAAGTGACGTGTCGGGCCATCGGTTCGTTGGCGCGGACCTCCATCAGCTGACCAGTTTCCCGGGGACTGCGCCGATCGAACCGGCGCCCAGGGTGATGACGACATCACCATCCTGTACGGTATCGAGAATCGCCTGTGGCATGGCGGCGATGTCCTCGACGAAGACCGGTTCCACCTTGCCGCTGACGCGCAGTGCGCGGGCGAGGGAACGGCCGTCGGCGGCGACAATCGGTGCTTCGCCGGCGGCATACACTTCGGCGAGCAGCACAGCATCGGCAGCCGAGAGCACCTTGACGAAATCCTCGAAACAATCGCGGGTACGGGTGTAACGGTGCGGCTGGAAAGCCAGCACGATGCGCCGGCCGGGGAAGGCGCCGCGTGCCGCCGCCAGCGTGGCAGCCATCTCGACCGGATGGTGGCCATAGTCGTCGATCAGCGTGAAGCTGCCGCCGGCCGGACAGTTCACCTCGCCATAGCGCTGGAAGCGGCGGCCGACGCCATTGAATTCTGCCAGGGCTTTCTGGATCGCCGTATCGCCAGCGCCGACTTCTGTGGCGACGGCAATCGCGGCGAGCGCGTTGCGCACATTGTGTTCGCCGGGCAGATTGAGCGTGACCGGGAAACGCGACACTGAACCATTGGTGCGCACGCAATCGAAGTGCATCCTGCCCGCATCGGCACGTACATTCTCGGCGCGGATGTTGGCGCCTTCGGTAAAGCCATAGGTGACGACCTGCTTGGCGATGCTTGGCAACACTTCACGCACATTCGGATCATCGACGCACATTACCGCGACACCGTAGAAGGGCAGGCGATGGACGAAGTCGATGAAGGCCTGCTTGAGGCGGCCCATGTCGTGGCCGTAGGTGTCCATGTGATCCTGGTCGATGTTGGTGACGACCGAAATTACGGGAGAGAGGAACAGAAAGGAGGCATCGGACTCGTCCGCTTCGGCGACGAGGTAGTCGCCACTGCCGAGACGGGCATTCGCCCCGGCCGAGTTGAGGCGGCCGCCGATCACGAAGGTGGGGTCAAGCCCGGCTTCGGCAAGGCAACTGGCGGTGAGACTGGTCGTCGTCGTCTTGCCGTGGGTGCCGGCAATGGCGATACCCTGCTTGATGCGCATCAGTTCGGCGAGCATCTGGGCACGCGGCACGATCGGCACATGGCGTTCGCGAGCGGCGACGACCTCGGGGTTGTCTTCCTTGACGGCGGTTGACACGACCACGGCATCCGCCCCGGTGACGTTCCCGGCGGTGTGGCCGATGGTGACGCGGATGCCCTGATCGGCCAGACGGCGCGTGGTGGCGGAGGCAGCCAGATCGGAGCCGCTAACCTCAAAGCCCTGATTGACCAGAACCTCGGCGATGCCCGACATGCCGGAGCCGCCGACGCCGACGAAGTGAATGCGCTTGACTTTATGTTTCATGATGAGTGCTTCATTTAATGAAGTCCCGGCAGGATTGAGCGACAGCCACAGTGGCGTCAGGGCGGGCCAGTGCGCGGGCTTTTTCGGCCATTTCCAGCAACTGTCCGCGGGTGAGATTGCGCAGCAGTGCCAGGCGTTCCGGCGTGAGTTCGTTTTGCGGCAGCAACATGGCGGCGCCGGCCCGCGCGAGGAAGCGCGCGTTGGCGGTCTGGTGGTCATCCACCGCATGCGGGAAGGGGACCAGGATGCTGGCAATGCCGGCAGCGGCAAGCTCCGCAATGGTCAGGGCGCCGGCGCGACAGACGACGAGATCGGCCCAGGCATAGGCGCCGGCCATGTCCTCGATAAAGGCGACCGCCTCGGCGTCGACACCAGCGGCGGCATAAGCCGCGCGCAAGGCGTCGATATGTTTCTCGCCGGCCTGATGGACCACCTCGGGGCGTTCGTCGGCCGGCAACATTGCCAATGCCTGCGGCACCGTTTCATTGAGTGCCTGGGCGCCAAGGCTGCCGCCGATGACCAGCAGCCGCAATTTATCCTGCCGCTCGCTGTAGCGAAATGTCGGCGCTGGCAGGACGGCAATGTCGTGGCGCACGGGATTGCCGATCCACTGACCCTGCGGCAGTACTGCAGGGAAACCGGTCAGCACGCGATCCGCCACGCGTGCCAGCACCCGGTTGGCGAGGCCGGCGATCGAATTCTGCTCATGCAGCACCAGCGGAATGCCACGCAGCACCGCCATCATGCCGCCGGGGAAGCTGATGAAGCCGCCCATGCCGAGTACGACATCGGGCTGAATGCGCTTGAAGTGGCTGAAGGCCTGGAAGAAGCCGCGCAACAGATTGAAGGGCAGCAACAGCTTGCGCAGAATGCCCTTGCCGCGCAGAGCGGAAAAGCGCACCCAGGCCATCTCGTAACCCCGTGCAGGTACGAGGCGCGCCTCCATGCCGTCGGGATTGCCCATCCAGACGACACGCCAGCCATGACGCGCCATCTCGTCGGCGACGGCGAGGCCCGGCATGATGTGCCCGCCGGTGCCGCCGGCCATGATGACGAGTGTACGTTTCATGCGGGCAGCCCTCGCATCATGCGTCGATTCTCATAATCGACACGCAGCAAAACGGCGAGGGCGAGACAGTTGGCGACAATGCCTGAACCGCCAAAGCTCATCAGCGGCAGGGTGAGGCCTTTGGTGGGCAGCAGACCCATGTTGACGCCCATATTGATGAAGCTCTGGAAACCGAACCAGATGCCGAAGCCTTGTGCGGTCAGCCCGGAATAAACGCGGTCGAGCAGCAGGGCCTGACGGCCGATCATGAAACAGCGCCAGGTCAGCACCGCGAACAGGAGGATGACGGCCATGGCGCCGACAAAGCCGAGTTCTTCGGCGATCACGGCGAGCAGGAAATCGGTGTGCGCTTCGGGCAGATAGAACAGCTTTTCGACACTGGCGCCCAGACCGACACCGAACCATTCGCCACGGCCGAAGGCGATCAGTGCGTGCGAGAGCTGGTAGCCCTTGCCGAAGGCGTGCTGCCACGGGTCCATGTAACTGGTGATGCGTTCGAGCCGGTAGGGCGACGACCAGATCAGGAGGGCGAAGCCAACGGCCATCAGCCCGATCAGTCCGGCAAACAAGCGGCCGTTGATGCCACCAAGGAACAGGATGCCCATGGCGATGCTGACGACAACGACAAAGGCGCCAAAGTCCGGTTCGCGCAGCAGCAGCCCGCCGACCAGCATCATCACGGCCGCCATCGGCAGGAAGCCATGACGGAAGCTATCCATCTTTTCCAGCTTGCGCGCCACGTAATCGGCGGCATAAATGACGACGGCGAACTTCATCAGTTCCGACGGTTGCAGGTTGATCGGGCCGAGGCCGATCCAGCGCTGTGCGCCATTGACCGAACGGCCGATGCCGGGAATCAGCACCACGATCAGCAGCACAACGGCGCCGACAAACATCCAGGGGGCGAACTGTTGCCAGAAGCGCAGCGGAATCTGGAAGGCGAGCAGGCCACCGACCAGACCAATGCTCAGGAAGACCGCATGGCGAATCAGGTAATAGGCTGGCTGGTGCCCTGTGTAGGCGTTGCCTTCAGCCGTGGCGATCGAGGCGGAATACACCATCACCAGGCCGAGCAGCAACAAGCCGAGTGCGGACCACAGCAGCAGGGGATCGATTTCATCCGGTGCGGTGCTGCTGCCACCGAGGCGCCGGTTGAGCAGGGCGGTGTTCATGTGCCCTTCTCCTGTAGGTGGGCAACCGCAGCGCGAAAGACTTCGGCGCGGTGCTCATAATTCCTGAACATGTCGAAGCTGGCGCAGGCCGGCGAGAGCAGCACTGCGTCACCCGGCTGCGCACGATGGGTCGCCAACGCGACGGCTTCGGTCATATCGGCGGCATCCAGCATGGGTACCCCACAGCCGGCGATGGCGGCGCGGATTTTCGGGCCATCGCGCCCCATTAACACGACCCCCCGGGCATGGTGTGCCACGGCCGTCTTGAGGGGCGCGAAGTCCTGTTCCTTGCCGTCGCCACCGAGAATGACGACCGACTTGCAGCCAAGGCCTTCCAGTGCGGCGACGGTGGCGCCGACGTTGGTGCCCTTTGAGTCGTCGTAATAGGTGACACCGTTAATCTCGGCGATCTTCTCGACGCGGTGTGCCAGACCCTTGAAGGACTTGAGGGCAGGGACAAGGTCTTCGGCTTCGAAGCCGATGGCGACACATAGGGCCAGCGCCGCCATTGTGTTGGCCGCATTGTGCAGGCCGGCGATGGGCAACGCACTGACCGGCAAGAGGAAGTCTTCGCCTTGCACGATCCAGGTTGTGCCATTGCGTGTGCGTAGACCGAAGTCGAGCGTGTCGCCGGGGGCGGCGAGACCAAAGCTGATCAGCCGCCGGCCGGCAATCGCCATGCGGCGCGAATACGCATCGTTGCGGTTCAGTACCTGCGTGCCGAGGCCCTGGAAGATGCGGCTCTTGGCCGTGGCGTAGTCATTCAGATCGATGTAGCGATCGAGATGGTCGTCCGAGAGGTTGAGCATGGCCGCAGCGGCGCAGTTGAGGCTCTCGGTGGTTTCGAGCTGAAAGCTCGACAGTTCGAGGACCCAGACATCAGGCAGGGCGCGCTGATCGAGCGCCATCATCAGGGCATTGAGGGCCGCCGGCGAAATGTTGCCGGCGATACCAACGTGCTTTTTGTTCTGGCGAATCAGATGGCCGGTCAGCGTCGTCGTCGTCGTCTTGCCATTGGTGCCGGTGATGCCGAGTACCGGCGTGAGCGGTGAGAGATCCTGCATGGCCCAGGCAAACAGTTCGATTTCGCCAACGACGGGGATACCTTGCGCACGCGCATGGATCACTATCATCTGGCCCGGTGAGAGGCCAGGCGAGATCACCAGCAGGTCGATGCCATCAAGCAGCGACTTGGTGAATTCCCCGCTCAAAAAGTCGGCGTTCGCAAGACGGCGTATCTCGGCCAATCCTGGCGGCTCGGTACGCGTATCCGCTACCCGCACCCGTGCGCCATTGCGCACGCACCAGTGTGCGCTGGCCAGCCCGGATTCACCGAGGCCGAGGATGAGGACGTGTTTGCCTTGCAGCTTCATCAGCGGATTTTCAAGGTGGAGAGACCAAACAATACCAACAGGATGGTGATGATCCAGAAGCGCACCACGACCTGCGTTTCCTTCCAGCCGGATTGTTCGTAATGGTGGTGCAGTGGCGCCATGCGCAGAATGCGCTGGCCGGTACCGGTTCGCCACTTGGTGTACTTGAACCAGCCGACCTGCAGCATCACCGACAGGGTTTCGGCAACGAAGACACCGCCCATGATGAACAGCACAATCTCCTGGCGTGCGATCACGGCTACGGCGCCAAGGGCCGCACCAAGCGCCAGCGCGCCGACATCGCCCATGAAGACTTCGGCGGGATAGGCGTTAAACCACAGGAAGCCAAGGCCGGCGCCGGCCAGCGCGCCGCAGAACACCATGAGTTCGCCGGTGCCCGGAATGTAGGGGATCAGCAGATACTTCGAGAACCCGGCGTGGCCGGTGACGTAGGCAAAGATGCCAAGTGCGCCGCCGACCATCACGGTGGGCAGAATCGCCAGGCCATCGAGGCCATCGGTGAGGTTGACGGCATTGCTGCTGCCGACGATCACCAGATAGGTGAGGATGATGAAGCCAAAGATGCCAAGTGGGTAAGACACGCTCTTGAAGAAGGGTACGATCAGGTCGGTCTTGGTCGGCATGTCGAGGGTGAAGCCGCTGGCCACCCACTGCATGAACAGTTCGACCGCCTTCTCACTGCTCGGGGCCGAGATCGAAAAGGCGATGCCGACGGCGGCGACGAGGCCGATCACGGTTTGCCAGAAGAACTTGGCTTTGGCCGAGAGCCCCTTGGGATTGCGATAAACCACCTTGCGCCAGTCATCGACCCAGCCGACCGCACCGTAACCGAAGGTGACGATCAGCACGATCCAGACGAAGCGGTTCGACAGATCCGCCCACAGCAAGGTGGCGAGTCCGAGCGAGAGCAGGATCAATGCGCCACCCATGGTGGGAGTGCCGGCCTTGACGAGGTGCGTTTGCGGACCGTCGTCGCGCACCGACTGGCCGATCTTCTTGGCGGCCAGCCAGCGGATCACCGCCGGGCCGAGCACGAAGGAAATGGTCAGCGCCGTCATCGTCGCCAATACGGCGCGCAGCGTGATGTAGCTGAAAACGTTGAAGGCGCGCGTATCTTGCGCCAGCCACTGAAAGAGTTCAAGCAGCATGGGAATTCTCCACAATCTGTTCCACCACGCGTTCCATGCGCATGAAGCGCGAGCCTTTCACCAGCACGGTGGTCTCCTTGTCCATTTGCGGCTTGAGTACCTTGAGCAATGCCTCGACGCTGCCAAAATGCTGGCCGCCGCCATCAAAGTCATGCACGGCCGCGACGCTCATCTCACCAATGGCCAGCAGACCGTCGATGCCCTGGCTCTTGGCGTAGCCGCCGATTTCGCTGTGCAACTGGCCGGCCGTTTCGCCGACTTCGCCCATGTCACCCATGACGAAGATGCGCCGTCCGGGCAGGGTGGCCAGCACGTCGATGGCGGCACGCATCGAATCGGGATTGGCGTTGTAGCTGTCGTCGATGACCGTGGCGCCCTGCAGACCGGCCTTGCGCTGCAGACGGCCCTTGACGTTGGTGAAGTGCTCGAGGCCGCGCACAACTGGTGCGAGCGGTATGCCCGCTGCCAGACACGCTGCTGCCGCCGCCAGGGCATTGCGGGCATTGTGTTCGCCGGGAATGGGCAGATGCAACACGGCATTTCCCTGTGGCGTGGTCAGTGTCAATTGACCACCGTAGCCTTCGTTGACGTGGCTGGCTTGCCACTCGCCGCGTACGTCGGCGGCAGCACTGAAGCCGAAACTCAGGATACGTCGCTCGGCCGCCAGTTCGCGCCATAGTGATGCATGGACATCGTCTGCATTGATGACGGCAACGCCGTCCTTGGCCAGTCCGGCAAAGATCTCGCCTTTGGCGCGGGCCACTTCGGTGAGACCGCCGAGGCCGGCCAGATGGGCGCGCTGGGCGTTGTTGACCAAGGCGACGGTCGGCTTGGCAATCTCGGTGAGGTAGGCAATTTCGCCCGGATGGTTCATGCCCATCTCGATCACGGCGGCGTGATGGGTGCTGCGCAGCTTGAGCAGGGTGAGTGGCAGGCCGATATCGTTGTTGAGGTTGCCGCTGGTGGCGAGCACGGCATTCTGGCCGAAGTCGGCACGCAGGATGGCCGCGCACATTTCCTTGACGGTGGTCTTGCCATTGCTGCCGGTGATGCCCAGCAGCGGGTGATGAAAACGGCTGCGCCAGTGGGCGGCGAGTTGACCTAGGGCGAGGCGCGTGTCGGTCACGGCCACCAATGGCAGGGTGGGGTGGGCGTCGGCAAAGGCAGTACCGACCAGCGCGGCCGCAGCGCCTTGATTGAGTGCCGATTGCACGTAGTCATGGCCGTCGAACTTGTCGCCTATGAGTGCCACAAACAGCATGCCCGGCACGATGGTGCGCGAGTCGCTGCCGACCGTGGTGAATTCCACATCGTGGCCGCAATGGCGACCTTTGAGATATGCGGCGGTCTCCGAAAGCTTCAGCATGCATGCCACTCCGAGAGAGAAGACCGGGCGACGGCCAGGTCGGAAAAGGGATGACGCACCCCGGCGATTTCCTGATAGGGCTCGTGCCCCTTGCCGGCGATCAGAATGACATCGCGGGCGCTTACCTGAGCGATGGCAGAGGTGATTGCCTTGGTGCGGTCCGGTTCGGTTGCAACAGGTCGCGTCATGCCGGCCTGAATCGCGGTGATGATGGCCAACGGATTTTCGCTGCGCGGATTGTCGCTGGTGACGACTACGCGGTCAGCGAGTTGTTCGGCAATCGCGCCCATCTGCGGACGCTTGCCCGCATCGCGATCGCCGCCGCAGCCAAACACGCAGACCAGTTGGCCGCCGCGTGCCGTGGCTGTCGCGCGTAGTGTGTTTAGCACCTTTTCGAGTGCATCGGGCGTGTGGGCGTAGTCGACCACCACCAGGGGCTGCTGATCGCCCCCCAGCGTTTGCATGCGGCCCGGCGGCGGGGTGATGGCCTGGATGGCTTGCGCACAGTCTTCGAGGGTTTCACCACCGAGCAGCAGCGCGCCGATGACAGCGAGCAGATTGGAGACATTGAACATGCCGACGACCGGCGCGGCGAAGTCCACATCGCGGACGCGGAAGCGGACGCCGGTGGCGGTCATCTCGATATCCTCGGCACGCAGGCGTGTGTCGCTATGGCGCTCGATATCCGGCGCAACTTCCAGCGTGTAGCCGAGCAGGCTGACCTTGCCGGTCAGGCGCGTGGCGAGTTCGCGGCCGAAAGGATCGTCGAGATTGATGACCGCGCCCGAGAGGCCGGGCAGGTCGAACAGCTTGGCCTTGGCGGCGGCGTAGGCCGCCATGCTGCCGTGGTATTCGAGGTGATCGCGCGTCAGGTTGGTGAACACCGCGACATCGAAATGGGCGCCGTTGGTGCGCCCCTGTTCGAGGCCGATCGACGAAACTTCCATGGCGCAGGCGACGGCGCCTTCACGCAGGTAGCGTGCGAGGGAAGCGTGTAGGGTAATGGCATCCGGTGTGGTGTTGGGGCTGACCTCCAGGTTCGGCGGGAAGCCATTGCCGAGGGTGCCGATCACTGCGCATTTGCAGTCGATGGCGCTCATTGCCTGGGCAATCCATTGCGACACCGAGGTTTTGCCATTGGTGCCGGTGACACCGCACAGCCAGATCTGTTCGGAGGGACGGCCATAGACCAGATGGGCAATTTCGCCGGCGTGGGCGGCGAGGTTTTCCACGGCAAATGTCGGCGTCCCGTAAAGGGGACTTCCTTCGGTCGCTGGCGAGACGGCAATGTCTGCGCCACTCTCTTCATGAACAACTGCAACGGCACCCCGCGCGACGGCATCGGCGATGAACTGGCGGCCATCGACCTGCGCACCTGGCATGGCGAGGAAAATATCGCCCGGCTGGACGCGGCGCGAATCAATGGCCAGCCGCGTGGGCTGGATGCCGCGCGCCTTCAGTTTGCTGAGGAGCTGTGCTGCCATGCTCACATTTCCTCCTTGGCGGGCGGAATGTTGGCGACTTGCAGCGGCTTCGGCGTGTCGTCCGGATGCACGCCCAGCGCGCGCAGCGCGCCGCCCATCACCGACGAGAACACCGGTGCAGCGACTTCGCCGCCGTAATGCCCGCCGCTGCTGGGTTCATCCACCATCACAGCAATGATCAAACGCGGGTCGGAGACCGGCGCGAAGCCGACGAAGGAGGAGACATATTTATTGGCATAGACGCCGCCTTCGAGCTTGTGTGCGGTGCCGGTCTTGCCGGCGACGCGGTAGCCGCGTACCTGCGCTTTGGGGGCAGTGCCGCCGGGCTGTACGGCCATTTCGAGCATCGCGCGGACTTCGCGGGCCGTCTGTTCGGAGAATACGCGAGCACCGACGGTCGGCACGCTCTCGGCGCGCGTCAGTGACAGCGGCACCAGATCACCGTTGCGGGCGAAGGCCTGGTAGGCGCGCGCCAGCTGGATCAGCGTGACCGAAATCCCATGGCCATAAGACATGGTGGCCTGTTCGATCGGCCGCCAGCGCTTCCAGGGCCGCAGTCGGCCGCCGGCCTCGCCGGGAAAACCGAGCTTGAGCGGCTGACCAAAACCGAGGCTGTCGAACATCGTCCACATGTCTTCGGAAGGCAGCGCCAGCGCCATCTTGGCGGCACCGACGTTAGAGGATTTCTGGATCACCTGTGCGACGGAGAGTACACCGTGCGGATGCGCATCGGAAATCGTGGCCGTGCCGATGGTCAGTTTGCCGGGGGCGGTCTGAATGGCCGTGTCGAAACGCACATTGCCCTTGTCGAGGGCCAGCGCCGCGGTGAACGGCTTGAAGGTCGAGCCGGGCTCGAAGGTATCGGTGAAGGCGCGGTTGCGCAACTGGGCGCCGGAAAGCTTGGTGCGATTGTTCGGGTTGTAGGTCGGCAGGTTGGCCAGCGCCAGCACTTCGCCGCTCTTGGCATCGAGGATGACAATGCCGCCGGCCTTGGCCTTGTGATCGGTAATCGCCTGCTTGAGCTGCGAATAGGCGAGGTACTGGAGCTTTGCATCGAGTGCCAGCACCACATCCTTGCCTTCCTGCGGGGCGCGGATCGACTCGACGTCCTCGACGATCTGGCCGCGCCGGTCCTTGATAACGCGGCGACTGCCGGACTTGCCGGCGAGCTGGTTGTTCAAGGCCAGTTCGATGCCTTCCTGCCCCATGTCTTCGGCCCCCGTGAAGCCGAGCATATGCGCAGTGACATCGCCGGCCGGGTAGTAGCGGCGGTACTCGTTCTGGAAATGGATGCCGGGCAATTTGAGGGCCGTGATGCGCTCGGCGACATCCGGCGCGATCTGGCGCTTGAGGTAGGTGAAATCCCGGTCAGCGGCCAGCTTGCGCGAGATTTCGCGACTGTCCAGATCCAGCAGGGCTGCCAGTTCGCGCGTCTGGGCGGGTGTCAGCTTCGCATCCTCGGGAATCGCCCAGACCGATCTGACCGGTGTCGATATCGCCAGCACATCGCCGTGGCGGTCGAGGATGCGCCCGCGTGTCGCCGGCATGTCGATGACGCGCTCGTAGCGCGATTCGCCCTTGCCGATATAGAAGTCCTTGTTGATCCCCTGCAAATAGAGCGAACGCCCAATCAGGGCAATGAACCCGGTGATCAGTAGCCCCAGCACCAGTCGTGCGCGCCAGGCGGGCAGGCTGTCGTCCAGCAAGGGACTGCGCGTCAGTCTCATGGCGTGATGGAGAGAATCTGGGCGGGCTTGGGGGCGTGCATGGCCAGTTTGTGGCGCGCGATTTCCTCGACACGCGCATGTGTGGCCCAGGTGCTTTGCTCCAGTTGCAACTGCCCCCACTCGACATCCAGTGCCTGCATACGTTTGGTTTCCCGCTCGTACTCGATGATCAGCTTGCGCGCGCGATGATTGGTCGTCACGGCGGCCAGCGCGCAAATCAGCACAGCGGCGAGCAGGACGAGGTTGATGCGCGCCATGTCAGATTTTTTCCATCACCCGCAAGACCGCGCTGCGCGCTCGCGGGTTAGCGATGATTTCCGCATCGCTGGCACGAATCTGCTTGCCGACCAGATGTGCCACGGGCTGTGGCAGGTCGGCCGCTCGTACCGGTACATTCTTCGGCGGTTGCGGCGGATGGGCTGCGTCCCGCATGAAGTGTTTGACGATACGGTCTTCGAGAGAGTGGAAGCTGATCACAGCCAATCTTCCGCTCGGCTTCAAGCGGCCGAGCGCTTGCGGCAGGGTTAGCGACAGCTCCTCAAGCTCCCGATTGACGTAAATCCGTAGAGCCTGGAAGGTGCGCGTCGCCGGGTGCTGCCCTGGCTCGCGCGTGCGGACGACCTGCGCCACGAGCGCGGCAAGCTGTCCTGTGCATGAAATACGCTGTTGCTGCCGAGCAATAACAAGCGCCTTTGCAAGCGCATGAGCAAACCGTTCTTCGCCATACTCACGAATCACCTCCTCAATTTCAGATTGTTCCGCCCGCGCCAGAAAATCTGCCGCGGTCTCCCCTTGCGTCGTATCCATGCGCATATCCAGCGGCGCATCGAAACGAAAACTCATTCCCCGTGCTGCGTCGTCCAGTTGCGGCGACGACACCCCCACGTCCAGCAAAATCCCATCCACTTGCTTGATACCTTGCGCATCCAGTACCGTGTTCAGCTGACTGAAGGCGGCATGCACCAGTGTGAAGCGCGGATCGGTGATTTGCGCGCCCGCAGCAATCGCTTGCGGATCGCGATCCAGTGCGATCAACTTTCCCGTCGCACCGAGTTTTTCCAGAATCGCCCGGCTGTGTCCGCCGCGCCCGAAGGTGCCATCCACATAGCGGCCATCCGGTTTGATCGCTAGCGCTGCCAGCGCTTCGGCCAGCAGCACAGGTTTGTGTTCGCTCATTGGCGACGATCACAGGGAAATACCCTCGAATCCCGGCGGCGGTTGATCGCCGGCCAGAGCCTCGAAGGCGGTTTCATGCTGGCGACGCCAGCCGGCATCGCTCCACAGTTCGAAATGGGAACCCATACCGACCAGCCAGACCTGCTTGTCGAGTTCGGCGGTGTCGCGCAGTTCGGGTGCCACAAGGATGCGGCCGGCGTTATCGATCTCGCAATCGCGGGCGTTGCCGACCAGGATGCGCTTCAGTGCAGCTGAGCGCTGGTCGAAGCTGGGAGCCGCGAGAATCTTGTCGCGGATCGGCTCCCAGGCCTGGGCCGGGTAAAGCAGCAGGCAGCGATGCGGATGGGCCGTCATGACCAGATGGCTACCGGCTTGTGCGAGGGCGTCGCGATGCCGGGCCGGGATCGCCAAGCGTCCCTTTGCATCCAGCGTTAGTTGTGCAGCCCCCTGAAACACGCCTATCTAGCTCCCACTAAATCCCACAAGTCCCCACTTTATTCCACCAAAATGGGTGAGTCAAGAAGAAAAATGGAAATTTTTTAGGCGCAACAATGGCTTATGATGCTTTTGATATAAAAAGCATGTCAATAATTCCCTTAAAAATCAATAGATCAAAAACAAGTCTGAAAGTGACTTGTGAGGAGTTTTTCTGGTGGGATGGGTGGAAGTTCGCCGATAAGCCGGGTTCTGTCGTGGGCAGTCATTCCTCTGGGACTGACGTTGCCGCCAGCCTCTAGCAGCCTACCCGGGAGCGACGCGAGCCACGCCAATGCTCCCCTATTTGGCCTTGCCCCGGATGAGGTTTGCCCGCCGCGACTGTTACCAGCGCGGCCGTGCGCTCTTACCGCACGATTTCACCCTTACCTGATCTCCTTGCGGAGCCATCGGCGGTATGTTTCTGTTGCACTGTCTGTCGCCTCACGGCGCCCGGCCGTTAGCCGGCATCCTGCTCTATGGGGCCCGGACTTTCCTCCAGACGATGTTTTGTCCAGCGACTGCCTGGCGAACTTCCACTCGGGATTATAGGCGCCTACTTCTTGGCGTTCTTGGTGGTCTTGGTTTCTTCTTCGTAAGGCTCGAAGATGAAGGCGTCGTTCTTCTCGCGGAACGAGCCGATAAATTCACCAGGGTCGGGCGGCTCTGCATCGAACTGCTGCATGCGGCATTCCTTCGTCTCGGCGACGTACCAGCGCTTGCCCTGACTGAGGATGAAGGCACCAGAGCTGGTGCCGTACAAATCGATGCGCAGTTTTTCGCCGGATTTCTTGAGTGGGTAGCGGCGCTGGCAGTCGGGATAGCGTGCGACAATCAGGTCGAGTTCCCAGCCGTCGCTCCAGAAATAGGGCTTGTTGCGCTCAATCGTCAGTGAGTGATCTCCCCCCTGAATCAGAAAGGCGGCAGGTTCCTTGACGCAGCCCAACAGCAGGGGGGCGGTCAGCAGGGCCAGCAGCAGCGAGCGAAGTTTCATTGCATGACTCCTCTAGGAGGCAATGCGCCAAGCGATGGTTTCCCCGGCGCGCAGTGGCACGATCGAATCGTCCGGCAGGTAAGCCTGCGTTGCCGGCACGGCCCACGGCTCGCGTACCAGCGTGATGGTTTCGGTATTGCGCGGCAGGCCATAAAAATCAGGCCCGTGAAAGCTGGCAAAACCTTCCAGCTGGTCAAGTGCGCCGGCGGCTTCGAAGGCTTCAGCATACAGTTCGATACCCGCATGGGCGGTGTAGCAGCCGGCACAGCCGCAGGCCGCTTCCTTGGCGCTTTTGGCGTGCGGCGCGGAATCGGTGCCGAGGAAAAACTTGGGGCTACCCGCGATGGCGGCGGCGACCAGTGCCTGACGATGCTTTTCGCGTTTCAGGACCGGCAGGCAGTAATGATGCGGGCGGATGCCGCCGCTGAAAATCGCATTGCGGTTGAGCAGCAGGTGGTGCGCCGTGATCGTCGCGGCGACGTTAGCTCCGGCGCTGGCGACAAATTGCACGCCGTCCTCTGTGGTGATGTGTTCGAGCACGAGCTTGAGCGTGGGGAAGTCCTTGAGGAGCGGCTGCAGCACTTGCTCGATGAAGATTGCTTCACGATCGAAGATGTCGACGGCCGGATCGGTGACTTCCCCGTGCACCAACAGGGGCAGGCCGAGCGCCTCCATGCGGGCGAGGGTGGCTCGGCAGTGTTTGAGGTCGGTGACGCCGGCATCCGAGTTGGTGGTGGCGCCGGCCGGGTAGAGCTTGACGGCATGGACGAAACCGCTGGCCTTGGCCTTGTCGATTTCGGCGGCGGGCAACTTGTCGGTGAGGTACAACGTCATCAACGGTGAAAAAGTCGGCGCTGGCATGACGGCAGCCAGAATCCGGTCACGATAGGCAGCGGCCTGCGCCACCGTGGTGACAGGCGGCTTGAGGTTGGGCATGACGATGGCGCGGGCGAAGCGTCGCGCGGTATCGGGCAGAACGGCTTTCATGGCATCGCCGTCACGCAGGTGCAGGTGCCAGTCGTCGGGCCGGGTGATCGTGAGTGTCTGCATGCGGTCGATTTTAGCCATCCTTCAAGGCGAGTGCCTGCTGGTAAAGGTCGTTCTTCGGCAGGCCGGTGATGGCGGCGGTGAGCTTGGCCGCCTGCTTGACCGGCAGCTCGGCCAGCAGTAGTTTGAGGATGCGCTTACTCTCGGCATCCAGCCCTTCCCGTGCGGGGGGCGCTGAAACCAGCAGGACGAATTCACCACGCCGGTGATTCTCATCGGCAGCCAGCCAGGCCGGCGCTTCCGGCAGGGGCAGGCGCACAATTTCCTCAAACAGCTTGGTCAGTTCGCGGGCGATGACGATCTCGCGTTCGGGCTCCAGCAGGGCGGCGAGGTCGGCCACGGTTTCCTCGATGCGATGCGGCGCCTCATAGAACACCAGCGTGGCCGGAATGCCCTTGAGCGCTTCCAGTGCCGTCCGGCGAGCGCTGACTTTTGCGGGCAGGAAGCCGATAAAGTGAAATGCGTTATCCGTCAGGCCGGCAGCCGACAAGGCGGCGACAGCGGCATTCGGACCGGGCAAGGGTACGACACGGAAGCCTGCCGTGCGCACGGCGGCGGCGGTGCGTGCACCGGGGTCGGAAATGCCGGGCGTACCCGCATCGGAGATCAGCGCCACCGGTTTGCCCGCTTCAAGCAAGGCGATAATTTTTTCAGTCGCAGCCTGTTCGTTGTGCTCGTGCACGGCCAGTAATTCGGCGCGGATGTCGTAATGATCGAGCAGCCGGCGGGCGTGGCGGGTGTCCTCGCAGGCAATGACAGCGGCTTGGCGCAATGTCTCGACGGCGCGCAGGGTAATGTCGCCGAGGTTGCCGATGGGGGTGGCGACGATGAATAATGTGGCCTTCATGGCACCCATTATCCCTCACACCACCAAACAGATCGGCGATGCCGGCGAAGAAACTGCCGCGCAGTATCTGCTCACGCACGGGCTCAAAATCCTGACACGCAATTTTCGCGTCAAGGGTGGTGAGATCGATCTTGTTTGCCGCGATGGGGCGACAACCGTCTTTGTCGAGGTGCGCCGTCGTGCCAGCGCCGACTTTGGTGGTGCGGGGGCCAGCATTACCGCGACGAAGCAAAAGCGCCTGATTCTCGCCGCCCGTCACTGGCTGGCGCGGCATGGCGATTGCGATTGCCGCTTCGATTGCGTGCTGATTGATGGAGCCAACTTGGAATGGGTAAAAAATGCGTTTGACGCTGGCTAGCTTGTTGTTGGTGCTGAGCCTTGCCGCTCAGGCCGAGTCGATCAAGCTGCTGGTGCAAAGCTCTCCGTTGGCGGGGTTCCAGTATCACGCCGGTGCCGCGTTGTGGGAGCGGCTGCAGGTGGGCGATGCGCTGATGCTGATCCGCGAGCCGGAGAATCCCCATGACGCTCGTGCGGTGCGTGTCGAGTGGCGCGGCGTCATGCTGGGCTACCTGCCGCGTGCCGAGAACGAAGCGGTGGCGGCCGCCATGGATCGCGGCGAGCGGGTGGCCGGGCGGATTGCTGCGCTGGTGGCGCATCGCAACCCTTGGCGCCGGGTACGAATCGAGGTATTTGTCCTGATTTAATGGTCTTTTCTGCGGCGGACTGAGGGGGGGCTCGGCTAGAATCCACCGGATGAATATTCAACAGCGCATCCAGAACCAGTTCGATGACAGTGTGGCCGTCAAGCAGGCAGCGTATGCGGCCATGGCGCACCGCATTGAGTTGGCAACTCGTCTGATGGCCGACAGCCTGCGGGCGGGCGGCAAGGTCATGGCCTGCGGCAACGGTGGTTCGGCCGCCGATTCGCAGCATTTCGCGGCCGAACTGCTCAACCGCTTCGAGAAGGAGCGGCCACCGTTGGCAGCGATTGCGCTGACCACCGATACCTCGACCCTGACCTCGATTGCCAACGACTATGCTTACGAGCAGGTGTTCTCAAAGCAGGTGCAGGCGCTGGGGTGTGCCGGCGATGTGTTGCTGGCGATTTCCACATCGGGCAACTCGCCCAACGTGATGGCGGCCATTCAGGTGGCGCATGAGCGGGGTGTACGCGTGGTTGCGCTGACCGGCAAAAATGGCGGCAAGATGGTGGCCATGTTGCGGCCTGATGATGTCCATCTGTGTGTGCCGGCGGATCGCACGGCACGTATTCAGGAAGTCCACCTGCTCACCATTCATTGCCTGTGCGATGGCATTGATGCACTCATCCTAGGAGAAACGACATGAATGTTCGTACCCTGACGCTACTTGCCCTGTTGGTCCCGATTCTCTCCGGTTGTATTGGCGCCGCTGCGGTTGGCGTGGGGGCCGGCGCATTGATCTTTGCCGACCGGCGTGCCACCGAAACCGTTCTGACGGATGAGGGTATCGAGATTCGCGCGGCCAATCGGGTTCGGGAAAAATTCGGTGATCGCGTGCATGTGAATGTCACCAGCTATAACCGTACCGTACTGCTGACTGGTGAAGTGCCGGATGTCACTGCGCGCGACGAGATTGAAAAAATGATTTCCGGCGTGGCCAACGTCAAGGCGATCAGCAATGAACTGGCCGTCGGTGCGATCAGCACGCTGAGCAACCGCAGCAACGATGTTTACATTACGTCCAAGGTCAAGGCACGGTTCATCGATGCCGGTCAGGTTTCTCCGATGCATGTCAAAGTGGTGACCGAGAATGGGGTGGTCTACCTGATGGGCATGGTGACGCAACGCGAATCGACGGCAGCTGTCGAGGTAGCGCGGACAACGGCTGGCGTACAAAAAGTGGTGCGTGTCTTCGAGATCATCAGTGATGCCGAGGCGCGGCGCCTTGACCCGCCCAAGGCGATGCCACAGCAGAATCCGGCTCCTGTGACATCCACGACGCCGTGAACTTTGAGGACAAGTGCTGCGCGCCGGCGGCACTGGCCGGACGGCTTGCCAGCCTGCCGCGGCCGCTGGTATTTACCAATGGCTGTTTCGACATCCTGCATCGCGGGCATGTCACCTATCTGGCGCAAGCACGTGCGCTGGGCGCCAGCCTGATTGTCGCCGTCAATTCCGATGCCTCGGTCAAGCGCCTCGGCAAGGGTGATGACCGCCCGGTGAATGGCCTGGAAGACCGCATGGTGCTGCTGGCGGCGCTCGAATGTGTGTCGCTGGTGACCTGGTTCGACGAAGACACGCCGCTGCAACGCATTCTCGATTGTCGTCCAGATGTGCTCGTGAAGGGCGGCGACTGGCCGGTCGGGAAAATTGTCGGCGCCGCTGAAGTGCTTGGCTGGGGCGGGCAGGTGCATTCGATCCCCTTCATCCACCAGCGCTCGACGACGGCGCTGCTGGAAAAGGTCAGGGCGCTGTAACGGTTCGGTCAATCGCCTTGCGCACCAGGCCGATGTGCATGCGCAAGGTATAGACCATATCCGTGAAGGTTAGCGGCATGGTCATGTGATTGACGTCATGCTCGATGGCGTCGACACGCTGGTGCCATTCGGCCCGCGTGAGCCGGCCCGGATCGGCTTCCAGTTCTACTTCGATGAATTTTAGTTCACCATAACGCCGGTAGATACGTGACTTGACGCGCCAGTTGTACATTCCCGGCGCAACCTTCATGACCGGAATCAGGATGGCAAACAGCGGGATCAGCATCACGATCATGCGATCGACCAGCGTCGCCGCCCAGAACGGCAGGTAGCGTTGCAGTAGCGGCTTGCCCGACTTGTAGTAACGCTCGGCCTCGGGCGCGAGAGGAAAGTCGGCGCTGGCAGCACGGGGGAACTCTCCGGTTTTCTGGAAGATCCCCGGCTTGTCGTGGGTTTCGCTGAGCGCCTGCATCAGCAGGCTGACGAGTGCCGGGTGGGTGCCATCGCGGACCACCAGGGTGGCCTGGGTCGCCAGCAGATGGGTATCTTGCGGGGGCGAGTCGTTGGCCAGATCGATGGCACCACGTGGCAGCACCAGGTGGGAAAGATAGGGAAATTGGCGCGTATAGGCTTCGGCTTGCGACAGGTTGAGCAAGCGCAGGCCGGGGGTGTGCAGCAGGGTCCAGATGGTGGCGGATTCCACCGGGCCAACGGCGAAGGCGGCGTCGATCTGGCCCCTCATGAAGGCGCTGGCGAGCTCCAGGCCGCCTTGCTTGCGCAGTTTTAACTGCTGCGGTTCAAGGCGATTGGCGTGCAGCAGTTCCAGCGCGAGATGGCGGGTGCCGCTGCCCTCCGGGCCGATGGCGACGCGTGCGCCCTTGAGTTCGGTGACTTGCGTGAGCGCACCAAGCTCGGCACGATAGAAAATCCACAGGGGTTCGTTGTAGAGCATTCCCAGCGAGAAGAGCGTATCGTTTTCCTGCACGCGTGCTGCGCCGCCCTGCACGAAAGCCGCGTCGATATCACTTGCCGGATCACGCAGGCGGGCCAGGTTTTCGAGCGAGCCGGCGGAAGGACGCTCGACAAGCCGGATACCCTGCTGGGCCAGGATGTCCTTGTAGGCTGCGGCAAAGCGCTGGTAGGCGCCGCCCTCGCCCCCTGTTGAGAGGATCAGCGTATCGGGCGGGGCCGGCTGGATGTAGCGCGAGGCCAGCCAGAAGCCGGCAAACACCACGAACAGCAGCGGGATACCCACGATCAGCAGATCGCGTGGCGAATACTCCCGCAGCCGACGCAGGGCAGGCCGTTTCATCAGAACGGAATGTCGTCCTCGAAATCGTTGAAGTTACCCCCGCCGCTGTTGCCACCATTGCTGTTATTGGCGGGTTGCGACCTGGCTGGGGCGGGACGGCTACTGCTATTTTCGCGGGGCGGTGCGTCGCTCATGCCTTGGCGTCCGCCAAGCATTTGCATGCGATCACCACGGATATCGGTGGCGTAGCGCTCCTGACCATCCTTGTCCTGATACTTGCGCGTGCGAATCGATCCCTCGACATAAATCTGGCTGCCTTTTTTCAGGTACTGGCCGCACACTTCGGCCTGACGACCGAAAAACGAAACACGATGCCACTCGGTCTGCTCCTGTTTGTTGCCATCCTTGTCCTTCCAACTGTCAGTGGTGGCCAAGCGTAGGTTAGCCACGGCCTCACCGCTTGGCAGATAGCGCATTTCCGGGTCTGCGCCCAGGTTGCCGACCAGAATGACCTTGTTAACTGATGCCATGTTTTCTCCCTAGTTTGAAGTTGGCCGGGGCGGTGCCGAAACGCGTGTTGCCAGCCCAAGCCAGATGATACCGGCTGCCGCACAAACCAGATGCACTGCAGTGATGCCGTAATGTTTTGCCAGCCAGCCGCCCAGCAGGCCGCCGAGGAATAGACCGATGGACTGGGTCGTGTTGTAGATGCCCAGCGCCGCGCCACGTGAGGCGCCCGGCGCCAGACGTGAGATCAACGATGGTTGTAGCGCTTCGAGGATATTGAAGGCGACAAAGAACAGCAGCAGCCAGATGCCGATCGCCCACAGCCCACCACTGAAGAGGGCCAGCCCGGCCTGTACCAGTACCAGCAGGGCGACGGCGCCGGCGTATACCGGACGCACTTTACCGCGCCGCTCGGCCGCGATGATGGCCGGCACCATCACGGCGAAGGACAGCAGGACGGCGGGCAGATAGATTTTCCAGTGCTCGCCACCGGGCAGGCCACCGGCTACCAAGGCGGTGGGCACCACCACCCAAAGCGCGGTCTGCATCAGGTGCAGGACGAAGACCCCGACGTTGAGGCGGATGAGTTTGGGGTCGCGCAGCACAGTCGAGAAGGGGGGGCGATCCTGATGTACAAATGTCGGTGCTGGCGGGACGGCCGTAAACAGCAGCACAATCGCCGCGAGGGCTAGTAGGCCAATCAGAATGAACAGGCCTGACAAGCCAAGGGCAGCCGCCAGCGGCGGCGCAATCACCAGCGAGAGCGAAAATACCAGACCAATGGATGCGCCAATCATCGCCATGACTTTTGTCCTGTGTTGTTCGCGCGTCAGGTCGGCAGCCAGTGCGGAGACGGCAGCGGAGATGGCGCCGGCCCCTTGCAGCACACGACCGGCGATCATCCAGTAAATATCAGGGGCGGCGGCGGCCATGAAACTGCCGGCAGCAAACAGCAACAGGCCGGCGACGATGACGGGTTTCCGGCCCAAACGGTCAGAGGCGATGCCGAACGGAATTTGCAGAAAAGCCTGCGTCAGTCCGTAGGCGCCGAGCGCGAGGCCGACCAGCATGACATCTTCGCCGCCCGGTAGACCCCCAGCCAGTACGGAAAATACCGGCAGCACCAGAAACAGCCCGAGCATGCGCAGGCCGAAAATGGCGGCCAGCACAGCACCCGTGCGCCGTTCGGCAGGGGTCATGGGGTCAGCGACGGGGGAAAGCACGGTTCGCCTCAGTGTCGCCAGACACGTAGACCGCGATGGGCCTCAAGCGCATCGAAATCCTGATCGCTGTGCAGGAGGGCATAGCCATGCTCGATGCAGAAGCTGGCAAGCAATACATCGATGGGACTATTGATCGTGACACCCTGGCTCCGCAGCGCCCGATAATGCTCGGCAGCTGCCAGGGCGTTTTCCGGGCCACCGATAGTGACGACCGGCAGCGCCGCCAGTGCCTGGCGCGCGGCATGAAAGTCTGCCGCATGGCGAAAACCGCGCAGCACTTCAAAAAGCGTGAGATCGGCCATTTCGAGCGGCGCGGCACCATCATCAAGCAGATCGGCAAGACGGTCGACGGCCACACTTTCGCGACCGTTAAAAAAGTCAATCCAGACCGAGGCGTCGGCGAGGATCATTTGCTGCTTATTACCGGGTTGATTGCTTCGGCCCCATAGCTTGCAGGGCGCTCCATCACGAGGTGGCTGGCTGCCGGAGCGGCGTCGTCCCAGCGCAGCTTGCCACGCAGGGCGAGGATGTCGCGATAGGCGACCTGTCGCGCCAACAATCGCAAGCCGGCATCCACCGCTTCCTTGCGGGTCTTGAATGGCCCGGCCTTCATGGCTTGAGTGATCAATTCGTCGTCGAGAATAATGTTTGTGCGCACGATGTGTATCCCTTCTGCACTTTAATGCACATCATACACCAAATGTGGCGCGACCGATAACGCAGAAAAGAAAGTCGGCGCTGGCGGGACGGCATTCTTTTTCCGTATATTGGCGCGATCTGCATTTTGCCTGAGCTTTGCATGGACACCATCAAGATTCGCGGTGCACGCACCCACAATCTCAAGAATATCAACCTGGATTTGCCGCGCAATCAGCTGACGGTGATTACCGGCCTGTCGGGTTCAGGTAAGTCCTCACTTGCCTTTGATACGCTCTACGCCGAAGGGCAGCGTCGCTACGTCGAATCGCTCTCGGCCTATGCGCGCCAGTTTCTGCAGTTGATGGAAAAGCCCGATGTCGATCTGATCGAAGGCTTGTCGCCGGCGATCTCTATTGAACAGAAAGCCACCAGCCACAACCCGCGCTCAACTGTCGGCACGGTCACCGAAATCCACGACTACCTGCGCCTGCTCTACGCGCGTGCCGGTACGCCCCACTGCCCGGAACATGATGTCGCCCTCGAAGCGATGAGCGTCTCGCAGATGGTCGATCATGTGCTGGCCTTGCCCGAAGACACCAAGCTGATGATCCTCGCGCCGGTGGTGGCGAATCGCAAAGGCGAGCAACTCGAGCTGTTTGCCGAACTCAAGGCACAAGGCTTCGTTCGCTTGCGGGTCGATGGCAAGGTGCATGACATCGATGCCCTGCCCAAGCTGACCAAGTCACAGAAGCATTCGGTCGATGTCGTCGTCGATCGACTCAAGGTCAAGCCCGACGTGCGCCAGCGTCTGGCCGAAAGCTTCGAAACCGCGCTGACGCATGCCGAAGGGCGCTGTCTGGCGGTTGAAATGGATACCGGTGTCGAGCACCTGTTCTCGGCCAAGTTTGCCTGCCCGCATTGCGGCTATGCCTTGCAGGAACTGGAACCGCGCCTGTTCTCCTTCAACAACCCGATGGGCGCCTGCCCGGAATGCGATGGCCTGGGCCAGATCCAGTTCTTCGATCCGGCGCGCGTGGTGGCCTATCCGCATCTATCGCTGGCGGCGGGCGCCATCAAGGGTTGGGACAAGCGCAACCAGTTCTACTTCCAGATGATCGAGTCGTTGGCGAGCCACTATGGCTTCGGCACCGATGTGGTGTTCGAGCAACTGCCGGAGAAAATTCGCCAGATCGTGCTGTACGGCTCGGGCCGCGAGCAGATTCAGTTCAAGTACCTCAACGAAAAGGGCACGCGCTTTGATCGCGCGCACAACTTCGAGGGCATCATCCCCAACCTGGAGCGCCGCTATCGTGAGACCGACAGCCCGATGGTGCGCGAGGAGCTGGCGAAGTACCAGAACAACAAGCCCTGCCCGGAATGCCAAGGTGCGCGTCTGCGGCAGGAGGCGCGTCATGTGTTTGTTGGCGGCAAGACGATTACCGAGGTCTCGCGTCTCTCGCTGATCGATTGCCGCGATTTCTTCAACCTCCTGCAACTGACCGGCCATCGTGCGCAGGTGGCCGAGAAGATCGTCAAGGAAATCACCGCGCGCCTGAGCTTCCTGATCAATGTCGGCCTCGATTACCTGTCGCTGGATCGCTCCGCGGAAACCCTCTCGGGTGGCGAGGCGCAACGCATCCGGCTGGCGTCGCAGATCGGCTCAGGGCTGACCGGCGTGATGTATGTGCTGGACGAGCCGAGCATCGGCCTGCATCAGCGCGATAACACGCGCTTGCTGCAGACGCTGGCCAATCTGCGCGATCTCGGCAATACCGTCATTGTGGTTGAACATGATCAGGAGGCGATTGAGTCGGCCGACTACGTCGTCGATATGGGTCCGGGGGCCGGTGAGCATGGCGGCCGCATCGTCGCGCAAGGCACGCCGGCCGAAGTCGAGGCGAATGCCGATTCATTGACGGGTGCCTATTTGTCCGGTCGTCGTAAGATCGAGGTGCCAGCAAAGCGCACGCCGCCCAATCCGGCGCGGCAGTTGAAGATCCGCAGTGCAACGGGGAACAATCTCAAACAGGTGGATCTGGCAATCCCGGTTGGCCTGTTCTCCTGCATTACCGGCGTCTCCGGCTCGGGCAAATCAACGCTGATCAATGACACGCTCTACGCTGCTGCGGCTCGTCACCTTTACGGTTCCGCCACCGAGCCGGCCGCGCACGACGAAATCCTCGGCCTCGAATTCTTCGACAAGGTCATCAACGTAGACCAAAGCCCCATCGGCCGTACCCCGCGCTCCAACCCGGCGACGTATACCGGTTTGCTGACGCCGATCCGTGAACTGTTCGTCGGCGTACCGCAATCCCGGGAAAGGGGCTACGGCCCTGGCCGCTTTTCGTTCAACGTCAAGGGTGGGCGCTGCGAAGCCTGCCAGGGTGACGGCATGATTAAAGTGGAAATGCACTTTCTGCCCGACATCTTCGTGCCCTGCGATGTCTGCCACGGCAAACGCTACAACCGTGAGACGCTGGAGATTCGCTACAAGGGCAAGACCATCTACGAAGTGCTGCAGATGACCGTCGAACAGGCGCACGAATTCTTCTCGGCCGTGCCCGTTGTCGCGCGCAAGCTGCAAACCCTTATTGACGTCGGTCTCACCTACATCCAGCTTGGTCAATCGGCGACGACGCTCTCCGGTGGCGAGGCCCAGCGCGTGAAGCTTGCCCTCGAACTTTCCAAGCGTGACACCGGTCGCACCCTCTACATCCTCGACGAACCGACCACTGGGCTGCACTTTGCCGATATCGAACTACTGCTCAAGGTACTGCATCGCCTGCGCGACCATGGCAACACGGTGGTGGTGATCGAGCATAACCTCGATGTCATCAAGACGGCGGATTGGGTTGTCGACCTTGGACCAGAGGGGGGCGGTGGGGGAGGGCGCATTATTGCAACGGGTGCGCCGGATGCTGTATCCAAGAACTCGGCGAGTCATACTGGCCGTTATTTATCCACCTTGCTCGAAAAAGTCGGCGCTGGCAAGACGGCTAAAAATTCCAAAAAATCCAGACAGCAAGCAAATCCTTAAACCGAAAATGTTGAACCAGACACATCCCTCCCGCTTGTGTTTCATCCGTCACGGCGAGACCGACTGGAATGCCGGTAAGCGCGTTCAAGGTCAGATCGATGTGCCACTGTCCGCAGTTGGACATGCGCAGGCCCGTGCGACGGCGAATGCCTTGAAGGATGAAGGCTTCGCCGCGATATACAGCAGCGACCTGATGCGTGCGCACCAGACGGCCGAGGCCACGGCGCATCTGGCCCATTTGCCGCTGCAGTTGCAGGTGGGGCTGCGTGAGCGCCACTATGGCGTGTTTCAGGGGCTGACCTATGAAGAGGCAGCAGAGCGCTATCCAACGGACTATGCGCGCCACAAGGCGCGCGATGTACGCTTTGTGCCGTCGGGTGGCGAAAGCCTGCTCGACTTCGCGGCGCGGCTTGAAAAAGCCTTCGACGAGATTGTGCGCCGCCATGTCGGCCAGACCGTAGCGATTTTCACGCATGGGGGTGTACTCGATATCGTGCATCGTCAGGCCAGTGGTAGTCCGCTGACCACCCCACGCGACTTTGCCATTCCAAATTGCGGTCTCAACTGGTGTGAGGTCGTCAATGGCTGTTGGTCATTGCTGTCCTGGGCGGAACGCGACCATCTGGATGCTGCACGCGACGAACTATAGCGGCCTGTTAAAATCTCTCCTTTCCATCCTTTCGACAGGGGTAAGCCAATGTTTTCAAAACAAAATACCATAGCCAAGACCGACCCCGAGCTGCATGCCGCCATTCAGGAAGAAATACGTCGTCAGGAAGATCACATTGAACTGATCGCCTCGGAAAACTATGTTTCCTGGCCGGTCATGGAAGCGCAGGGTTCGCAGCTGACGAACAAGTATGCCGAAGGCTATCCGGGCAAGCGCTACTACGGCGGTTGCGAATATGTCGACAAGGCTGAGCAACTGGCGATTGATCGTGTCAAAAAACTGTTTGGCGCCGATGCCGCCAACGTCCAGCCCAACTCCGGTTCGCAGGCCAATCAGGCCGTGTTCATGGCCTTCCTCAAGCCGGGCGACACAATCCTCGGCATGAACCTCGCCGCGGGTGGTCACCTGACCCACGGCATGGCACTCAACATGTCGGGCAAGTGGTTCAACGTTGTGCCCTACGGCCTCGATGCCAACGAAGAAATTGACTACGCTGAGATGGAGCGACTGGCGCGCGAGCACAAGCCCAAGCTGATCATCGCCGGCGCCTCGGCCTATGCGCTGAAAATCGATTTCCCGCGCTTTGCTAAGGTAGCCAAGGAAGTGGGCGCGATCTTCATGGTGGATATGGCGCACTACGCCGGTCTCGTGGCCGCTGGCTTCTACCCGAACCCGGTGCCGCACGCTGATGTCGTGACTTCCACCACGCACAAGACCCTGCGCGGTCCGCGCGGCGGCCTGATCCTGATGAAGGCCGAGCATGAGAAGGCGATCAACTCCGCCATCTTCCCCGGCCTGCAGGGCGGCCCGCTGATGCACGTGATTGCGGCCAAGGCGACCGCCTTCAAGGAGGCCATGACGCCAGAGTTCAAGAACTATCAGGAACAGGTGATCGAGAACGCACAAGTCATGTGCAAGGTGCTGAAGGCTCGCGGCCTGCGTATCGTCTCCGGCCGTACCGAAAGCCATGTGTTTCTGGTTGACCTGCAAGCCAAAAACATTACCGGCAAGGATGCCGAAGCCGCGCTGGGCAAGGCCCACATCACGGTCAACAAGAATGCCATCCCGAACGATCCGCAGAAGCCTTTCGTGACCAGTGGCGTGCGTATCGGTACGCCGGCGATGACAACGCGCGGCTTTACGGAAATCGAAGCCGAGACAGTGGCCAACCTGATTGCCGATGTACTCGATGCGCCGGCCGATGAGGCGGTACTGGCCACGGTGCGCGACAAGGTATCCGCGCTCTGCAAGAAGTTCCCGGTCTACGGTTAAGCAACGATGCGCTGTCCTTACTGCAACGAGGACAACACCCAGGTCGTCGACACGCGCGAGAACGAGGAAGGCGATACCGTCCGCCGTCGGCGGCGTTGCCTTGCCTGCGACAAGCGGTTCACCACCTATGAGCGCGCCGAGTTGCAGTTGCCGCTGATCGTCAAAAAGAATGGCAGCCGCGTCGACTTCGATCGGGACAAGTTGCGCTCAAGCATGATGCTGGCCTTGCGCAAGCGTCCGGTAACGACCGAAAGCGTTGAAACTGCACTCGACCGCATCGAGGAAAAACTGGTGCAACTGGCCGAACGCGAGGTGCCATCGGATCGGGTCGGCGAACTGGTGATGCGTGAGCTGAAGAAGCTCGACAAGGTGGCCTACATCCGTTTCGCCTCGGTCTACCGGAACTTTGCCGACGTTGATGAATTTTCCGACGCGATCCGCGAAGTGAAACCATCCAAGCCACCCCGGCAGCGCGGTACCGGCAAGTAAGCCTGCTTGTGGCCTTCTCGGCGGACGATCATCGTTTCATGGCGCGGGCGTTGCAACTCGCCGCACTCGGCATGAACACGACAAGCCCGAATCCCCGCGTGGGTTGCGTCATCGTGCGCAATGGCACCGTGATTACCGAAGGCTGGCACGAGAAAGCCGGCGGGCCGCACGCAGAAGCTGCCGCTCTGGCAAAAGTCGGCGCTGGCGAGACGGCAGATGCTATTGCGTACGTCACCCTTGAACCCTGCAGCCATCATGGCCGCACCCCGCCCTGTGCCGATGCGCTGATTGCCGCAGGTGTCGCCCGTGTCGTCTGCGCCATGCAAGACCCGAACCCGTTGGTCGCGGGGCGCGGACTGGCGCGCCTGCAAGCGGCCGGTATCGAAGTCGCTTGCGGTCTGCTGGAAAATGAAGCGCAAGAATTGAACATCGGTTTCATCTCACGCATGACGCGCGGCCGTCCCTGGGTGCGCCTCAAGGTGGCGACCAGTCTCGACGGCAAGACGGCGCTGGCCAATGGCCGCTCTCAGTGGATTACCGGCGCCGATGCGCGCCGCGATGTGCATGCCTGGCGCGCCCGGAGCTGCGCGATGCTGACCGGTATCGGCACCGTCAAGGATGACAATCCGCGCCTCAATGTGCGCGATGTCCAGACGACCCGACAACCCCTGCGCGTGGTGGTTGATAGCCGGCTGGAAATTTCACCCGATGCGGCGATTCTTGAAAACGGCAACTGCCTGATCGCTGCTGCGGTAAATCAACCGGATAAGTCGGTGCAACTGCAAGCAAGCGGTGCTGACGTCATCGTTCTGCCCAACGCACAAGGCAAGGTCGACCTCCCCGGCCTGATGCTGGCACTGGGACAACGCGGCATCAACGAGGTGATGGTCGAGGCCGGCTTCAAGCTGAATGGTTCCCTGCTGCGCGAGGGCTGTGTCGATGAACTGTTGCTCTATCAGGCACCGATGCTGCTGGGCGATGCCGCACGCGGCATGGCCGACATCGGTGAGCTGGTCGAACTGGCGCAGGCACAACGCCTGACGGTGATGGAACGCCGTCCTGTCGGCGCCGACTTTTTCCTGCGCGCCCGTTTTACCTAGCGCCCACCATCCCCGATCAACGAGTACGGCGCCCAGAATAACGGGTGGGCATAGCTGAACCCTGTCCCCTTGTCCTGCATCAGTTCCAGTTGCGCCGCGCGTAGCGCTTCGGCACGGAAGCTTGTCGGTTCCTTTGCATAGCGGGCGAAGGTGGCACTCACCAGCTTGCGGGCCGACTCGCTTTCAACCGGCCAATGGGTCACCAGCAGCGCGCGCGCGCCGGCATAGAAGAAACCCCGGCCCAGCCCCGAGAGCGCTTCGGCGGCTTCGCCATCCGCGCCGGCCGTGTTGCAGGCCGACAGCACCACCCAGTCGGCATCGAGCTTCAGCCCCAGCACATCGGTCAGGGTCAGCAAGGGCGAAACCGCATCTCCTTTGACGTAGGTCATCGCCAACGCCGGCTGGTCAAGCCCGGGCAATTCGCCGGGCTGCAGGCCGTGGGTGGCAAAGGCCACCACGATTTTTCCTGATACGACGCTGGAAAGTGCCTGGGCGCGAGTGGCCGCAGGACCGAGAAAGCTGGTGCCGGCAGCGGCGACGCCGAGCGTCTGGGCCAGCGACAGAATTTCATCCCGGGTATCCGGCAGCGGCGCGAGTGCGCGAAACGCATCGAGCAGGGAAAGGTTGGCCGCCTGTGAATCATCCAGATTGCGGCGCACGCTGCGCAGGCTGCCCGGCGTCGGCCGTTGTCGCCCGCCAAAATCCGGGTCGCCAAAGCCAATGAAGGGTTGCCGCCCTTGCGGGCTGGGCGGCATGCGCCGCAGGGCATGAAAGGCTGCGGCAGAGGGAATGTGCGACAGTGCCAGACGCCGCCCCAGCCAAGCGACCTGAGCATATTCCGCGAATGGCACGCTGCCGGCAGCATGTATTGCCGGAGACTCAACCAGCACCGCCAGAGGAATCTGCGCCAGCGCCCCCCCCGTGCTGGCGATCAGATGGCGCGCGCTGCCCCACTGTGCTTCGAGCGGCAGCAGCAGGCGCTGAAATACTTCGTGTGCTGCGGCCAGATCAAAGGGTGGGAGACGTTCAAGCGGTGTGTCGCCAACGTCCAGTGCCGCACGTATACGCTGCACCAGCGCGGCCAGATGCGGCTCGCCAACGGGCACCACGTGCAAGCGGGTGGTGCCATCCGCCGTCACGGTAAAGACATAACTGGTTTCTGCCGTGCTGGTAATCAGCGTCAGGACTTCCTGTGCCCTGAGTTGGCGGGCGATTTCCGCCGGCAGGGGTGGGGTGGGGCGAACCAGTTGCGCATATTCGGGAAACTGCTGCTTCAGTTCGCTCTGGAGTGCCTTGCGCCGATTTTCCATTGCGCCCAGCCGTTGCGTGATGTCTGCCGCACTGGTCTGTTTTTCATCTTCGCCCCCCTCGCTCAGGGAACGATACAGCGCGGCGATGGCATGTCCCAGATCCTGGTCTTCGCGCAATAGCGCGGCGAGCCGCTGATCGGTCACCTTGGCGCGGGTGGCGGAAGCCGCAACGGCCTGCTGCACATGGCCGGCACGCAAGGCATCGGCGACGCGGAAGGCTTCGCCGATGGCGCTCCCGTCTTTGCTTACGCGCTGGGCCAGCACGGCGAGATAGTGTTCGAGAATGAGGCGATGGCGCAATTGCGCAAGGGCCGACTCCTCCAGCGCGGGGTCGGCGCTGGCGAGAGAGTATCCCCACGTATCCACATAGCGACGAAACAACGGCAAGCTCAGATCGTCCCGACCAAAACGCGCCAGCACCAGGGCACGCAGTCCTTCGGATAAAACTGTATTCGGATGGTCTGTGCCATAGTTGCTGCGGTTGTTGGCCAAAGAACCATCGATAGTGCGCTCAGCCTCAACCAGTTTGCCGGTCATGGCGCGCGTCAGTGCGCGATCGTTGCCGGCACGCAGTACCTTGCGGGCGGCCGGATTGCCCTTGGTCGCCACTTCCAGATTGCGGAAAACTTCATGGGCGTCGTTCCAGCGCCCCAGCCCCATCAGGGCCTGGGCACGGCTACGCCGTGCCATGATACCCGGCACCGAGGTTTCGTCGAGACCGCCCGCTTGCTGGCGGACAAGCACCTCGTCAAAGCGGGCCAGGGCTTTCGCAAAACGGCCGGCCGCCATGAGCACGTCGCCATGACGTTTCAATGCGCCCGTCAGTTGTTGCACTATACCGACCGCACGCGCCGACTGTATCCAGTCGAGCACGACCAGTTCTGCAGCGCCGATGCGGCCGGTGGCCAAGTAGAGGGAAACCTGTTCGGACAGCAGGTTGGAACGATCCCCCTCTGCGGCGCCAAGTTCCTGATCTGCCCGTGGCCGTTGCAGCCCCGGCCCCTCGCGGTAGTAACGGATATCCTCGGCACTGGCTGCCAGGGCACGCTCCATCGCCTTGCCCGCCTCTTCCATGTTGCCTTCTGTGCGCAGGATGGCAGCGAGCGCGGCTTCCTGACGTGAGCGGAAGCGTGCCAGATAGTGCGCCATCCGTCCGGTGCGTTCCAGTTCAGTGACGATGGCCCTGCCCAGTTCCCATTGTTCGCGGGCGGCACGAAAATCGGCATTCTGGGCCAGATAGTCGGCATCGAAAAAATATACGGTAATCTTGCCGGCCTCGTTCTCACCGGGGTGCTCGAGGATGCGCTCACGTACCTGATCGGCACGCCGATGATTGCCGGCTTTGCGCTCCGCCTTGTAGAGCCCGCCCAGCACAAACATCTCGCGTGGGGTGCCGCTGACCTTTTCGGCCATCTCGCGCAGCCGCGACAGGCTTTCCCCCGCCGCCTGCCCGAAGGCATTGCTCACGAACAGAAAAGCGCAGAGCAAAAGCCCGGTAAACCGCATGGCGGATCTAGTGCAGGCCAATCCGTTCAGCCAGCGCCTTGACTTCGGGACGCTCGGGCTGCTTCTTCAGCATGACCTCGACATAGGGCTTCAGCAACGCAGGGTCACGTCGCTCCTGCAGCAAGCCAACCATGTACAGCTCCGGCAGGATGTCGTCCGCATGCGTGACCTTGATCCACTCGGCATAGTCGGCCTGCGCCTGTGCCACGGTAGCATCGTCGGGAATTCGCCCTGGGCCGCCCCGTAACGTCAGTCCGCCGATGCGCTGGACATTGCCTGCCGCCGCCAGTGAAACCCGGCTGGGCGCGCCTTTCACTTCCGCGACCTGGGCGGCCTTGCCTGCCAGAACCTCACTGCCGCCGGCCCGCAGGCGGAAACTGGCCGGCCCCTGCCATTGTTCCCGGCGGCGGCTTTCGAAGAGCACGATCTGGACTTCAGCCCCGGCAGACAGCCTCACCTCATCCCCTTCCCGCAGGCGCGAAAAAGCACTGGGCTCAAAGCGGGCGCCGGCGGCGCTGGTGGCCACGACCTGGCCTGACAGACGGTCAATCAGACCGACATAAGCAGGTGCCTGTGCGTGCGCCAAAGACACACACAGGAGGAGCAGGGCTGGCAGCATTCGCAGTAATGACATAACGATTCCTTTCGACTTCCCGACTAAAGAATTTCAACGACCTCGATAGGCAGCTTTTTCCCTTTGACGCTGATTTGGGTACGCGCCCCTGCTTGCGCTTCATCTGCTGTCGCGCCCGAGGCAAGGGCTGCATCTAGCGTGTCCCGACTGGCCACGATACGCCATCCCAGTTCCTTGGTGGACGATTCCAGGCGTGACGCAAGATTGACTGCATCGCCGATGGCCGTGAATTCCACCCGGCGCTCCGTGCCGAGATTACCCACGACCGCCTTGCCACTGTGAATGCCGATGCCGATGGCGAAGGGTGGCAAGCCACGATCGGCGAAACGCTGGGCGACCCACGGCGCAAAGGCATCCGCAGCCCTGACGATTTCGCGTGCCGTGATCAGTGCGCGGCGCGCATGATCGGCTTGTTGCAGGGGTGCCCCGAAAACTGCCATGATGGCGTCGCCGATAAATTTGTCGACATTGCCACCCTGCGCGAGGATCGGGGCGCAGGCGCGCGGCAACCAGGCATTGAGCATCTCGAAGACTTCACGACTGCTCAGTTTTTCAGAAATCGCCGTGAAGTTGCGAATGTCGAGAAACAGAATGGTCAGATCGGCTTCACGCCCCCCCGTATCCGGCAGGTCGCCGCTGACCGCCAGATCGGCCACATCGTCGGAAACATAGCGTGCAAACAGTGACCGCAGGCGGCCGCGTTCGCGCGCTTCGCGTCCCGAGCGGGAGGCCATCGCTGCGGCCCACGCCAGCCCGCCGCCTATCAACAGGGGGGCTGGCGCGAGCCAGATGTCGATGCCAAACAAAAGCAGGCTGGCGATGCCGATACCGCTGCCTGCGATACCGCACGCCACGCTGGCGCGTAGCGGTGTCTGGCGGGCGACGATCAGTGCCAGCAGCCAACCGAGGATGCCGGCGGCAATAACAATCGCGGCAACGGGCGTGATCGTGATGTGCCGCTGCGTCAGCAAGGCTTCCACGGTCTGCGCATGCAGTTCTCCCCCGCTCATCAACTGCGGGGGGGCGCCCGGTAAGGCGCGGGCATAGGGCGTCAGTTGCACATCCTGCAGGCTGGTTGCTTCGGGTGCGATGATGATCACTTTGCCACGCAAGGCCTGGACTTCCGGGCGCTGCAAAGCGTCGGCGGCAGTCAGCACTGCAAGGGAGACGCGCGGCACCAGCCCCGGCGGACCGGAAAACGGGATCAGGCGGGATTCCTGTAATGTGCCGCCGAGCAGGCGTTGCACGGCAGCTTCGTCCGGCAATGCGTTGCGGGCCGCCAGGGCCAGCCGTACCGGAAATGACAGTGTCGGCGCCTCGCCCGCGAAGCGGGGCAGGAAACGACGGATTACGCCATCGGCATCGGCATGCAGGTTAACCAGAGCGGTATCTTCCAGCCCACCCGGCAGCAGCAGCTGGTGCTCCAGCGGCGGGAGCAGATCGCCTTCGCTGCCGCGCGCCGCCGCCAATACAACGCTGCCCCCGACCAGAGCGGCCCGAAAGGAAGCCTCGTAGTTACGGCTCAATGCCGTCTCGCCAGCGCCGACTTTTTCGAGCCAGCTTTCAGCACTGCTGGCCTGAATCAGATCGACCCCGATGGCGACGACACCCGCCGCACGCAGGGTCGCCATGGCAGCACCGAGCTGCGGCTGCCAGAAGGCCAGTGGCGTGTCGCGAAACTGGATCAGGCTGGCATCGTCGATGGCCGCGATAGCAACATGCTGCAGCGTATCGCGGTTGCCGGTCAGGCGGTGCCAGGTATCGTAAGCCACCTGATCGATCGCGCTGGACCAGGGCATGATCAGGGCCAATGCCGCCAGGGCGCTGCCCAGCAGGCCGAATGGCAACAGCCGGGTAATGCGGTGGCTAACCGGCGTGTGCGGCATGGCACACGCTACATTGCGGATCGCGCGGCACGGCAATACTGCGCCACTCCATTGCCAGTCCATCCAGCAGCAGCAATCGGCCGGCCAGCGATTCACCGCAACCGATCACGAGCTTGAGGGCTTCCGCAGCCTGCATGCTGCCGATGATGCCGACCAGCGGCGCAAAAACGCCCATCGTCGCACAACGGATTTCCTCGACATCCTCGGCCTCGGGAAAGAGGCAGTGGTAGCAGGGGGTGTTCTCCTGACGGCGATCGAAAACGGCCACCTGACCATCAAAGCGCACGGCGGCACCGGAAACGAGGGGTTTGCGCAGGTTCACGCAGGCGCGGTTGACAGCATGACGGGTGGCAAAGTTGTCGCAACAATCGAGGACCACATCGGCGGCAGCGACCTCTGCTTCCAATCGTTCGCCAGATAGCCTTTCTTGCAAGGAAACGACGTGGCAGTGCGGGTTGATCTCAGCCAGCGTGGTAGCGCCCGAGTTGACCTTGGGCTGGCCGATGCTCTGGGTACGATGCAGAATCTGACGCTGCAGGTTGGTGAGATCGACCGTATCGCCATCGGCCAAGACCAACGTGCCGATGCCGGCAGAGGCCAGATACAGCGCAGCGGGTGAGCCGAGGCCACCGGCACCGATAATCAGTGCCCGGGCGCTGGCGATGCGTTCCTGTCCTTCAATACCAATCTGGGGCAGCAGGATGTGGCGGCTGTAGCGCAGCAACGCATCGTCATCAAGCGACACGGTCACTTGTATTCTCGTAACTCCGGGGGGGTTTCGTCGCGGTCGCCGTGCGGGTGGTGTTCCCAGGCTTGTGAATACACTTCGTGCGACTTCTTGATCAGGCGCTCGGGCTGGACCATATTGCGCCGCTGGGTTTCCTCGGTGAAATAGACAAGGGCGCGGATCAGTTTGCAGTAAAGGGTGTTTTCCAGATGAAAGCCCTTGTCGATCAAAAGACGCTCCAGCGCTTCCATGCAGTGATCGCTAATCTCGTACCAGACCGACACCCCGTTCGGCAAGGTGCCGGAGGCCACTTCAAGATGCGGCAACGCAGACAACAGGGCAATCGCATCGGCGACTTGCTGATCCTGTTTCAGCTTGCAGAAACGAATCTCGCGATGCTTGCGCGTGCCCGCCTGTGGCGCCAGTGGATGCGGCCGGTGCATGCCGCGCTCCTGGTCGCGTAGGTGGCGCGCGCGTTCGGGGTTCATTTTTTGATGACCTGCAGAGCCTTGAGGAGGTTCATGGCCTGTGCCAACTGGTAATCATTCTTCGAGGCAAACTCGACGGGGGCAGCGTGGGCTTCATCGCCTTCGCCTTCCTTCGGCTTTGCTTTGCCATTCTTTTGCGACACGGCGGCCTTCTCGGTTTCCTTCTCCTTGTCGTTGGAGAGATGGCGTTCCAGGTCGGCCTCGCGCATGCGTTCGCGCGACCCGCCATTGGCAGTTTCCTCAACAATGATGTCGGGGGTAATACCCTTCGCCTGGATCGAACGGCCATTCGGCGTGTAGTAGCGCGCCGTGGTCAGCTTGATTGCCGTCTTGGCCGACAGCGGCAAGACCGTTTGTACCGAACCCTTGCCGAAGGTCTGCGTGCCCATGACGACCGCCCGTTTGTGATCCTGCAATGCCCCCGCCACGATCTCGGAAGCCGAGGCCGAGCCGGCATTGACGAGCACGATCATGGGCACATTGCGGACACCTTCCGGCAGTTTCTTGAGGAAATCCTCACGCTGGCCGCGCAGATAGTCCTCGGGAGAGGCGGTGTATTTGCGCTTGGCGTCCTCGACCCGGCCATCGGTGGTCACGACCACGCTGCCTTGCGGCAGGAAAGCCGCCGCCACGCCCACGGCTCCATGCAGGAGACCGCCCGGATCGTTACGTAGATCGAGGACCAGACCTTTCAGGCTACCGCCTTTTTCTTCCTTGTAGAGCTTGTCGAGATGCTTGACCACATCGGCGGTTGTCTCTTCCTGGAATTGCGTCACGCGCAGATAGCCGTAACCCGGCTCCAGCGACTTCGACTTGACGCTCTGCACCTTGATCTTGTCGCGCTCGATGGTGATTTCGAGTGGCTTGGCCTCGCCTTTGCGCAAAATGGTCAGTTTGATCGAGGTCTTCGGCTTGCCGCGCATCTTTTTCACGGCATCGTTGAGGGTCAGACCCTTTACCGGCGTATCGTCAAGCTTGAAGATCAGGTCGCCACTCTTGATGCCGGCGCGGTAGGCGGGGGTGTCTTCAATCGGCGAGACGACCTTGACGAGGCCATCCTCCATGCCGACCTCGATACCGAGACCGCCGAACTCGCCCTGTGTGGAAACCTGCAGATCCTTGAACGCATCGGCATCCAGGTAAGCAGAGTGCGGGTCGAGATTGGCCAGCATGCCGCTGATGGCATGGGTGATCAGTTGCTTGTCTTCGACCGGTTCGACATAGCCCTGCTTGATGGCGCTGAAGACATCGGTAAAGCTGCGCAACTCCTCAATCGGCAGCGGCGCGCTGTCCTTCTGGGCGATGGCGGAGTAATGGACACTCAACATCACGCCGGCGACAAGGCCGACGAAGACGAGACCGATTTGTTGGAGTTTGCTGCGCATGGAATCCCTCGCTATTGCCACCGTTACTACTTGAGCCACTTACCCGGATCGAAGGCCTGCCCGCGATGCCTGAGTTCAAAGTATAAACCCGATTCCACCTGCCCTCCGCCCGTGCCAATACCGGTGCCGGCAGTCCCTACCGTCGCGCCAGCGCCGACTTTTTGGCCGACATCGGCCAGCAGCGTCTGGTTGTTGCCATAGACGGAAAGGAAATCGTCGTCGTGGTCGATAATGATAAGGTTGCCATAACCGCGCAGCCAGTCGGCAAAGACCACGACACCGGCCGCCACTGCCTTGACGCTGGCCCCCTCCTCTGTGCGGAAAAACAGCCCCTTCCAGATCGACTGGCCATCATCACGTTTGCTGCCAAAGCGCGCGGTAACGGTGCCGTCGATGGGGCGTAGCAGCTTGCCGCGCAGTTTTGCGAAGTCGCCACCGGCACCGATGGGTTCAGCCGTTGGTATCTTGCGATTGCTAGGCGACGACGGTTTTACGGCAGATTTTTTCTTGGCACTGCGCTTGCCGATGCTATCGATCAGTTGTGCAAGACGCTGCTCATTTTGCTTGAGCGTCTCGATTTTCCGCTGTGTCGTCTTGATCTGCACGGCGATTTTAGCCAGAACGATCTGCCGTTCCTGCTGGCGCTGGCGTAGCGCCGCCCGCTCGGTTTCTTCATGGCGTGCCAGTTCGGCAAGTTTTTCGCCCCGCGCCCGTACGGTTTCGGAGACTTGGCGGATCTGTCCGGCATCGCGGCGCAAGCTGGCAATCAGGTCAGCCTTGGCCTGCGACAGCAAGGCCAGGAAGTGGCGGTCGCGTGCGGCCATGTTCGGGTCGCCACCGGCCAGAAGGACGCTTAAGGCATCGGCTTCCTTGGCGCGAAACTGATGGCGCAACAGCCGCGCCAGTTGCGCCTGACGTGTTTGCTGCTGACGTTCCAGTTGGGTAAGTTCGCGTTCGTGTTCGCCCAACTCCCTTTGTGCGGCCGAGCGGGCATCCCCCAGATCACGCAGCTTGCGCCCGACGGCCGAAATGGCCTGCTCGGTTTCACGCAGGCGATTGGCGCTTTCGGTCCGCGAATGCTCGCTTTCCTCAAGCTTCTTCTCAAGCGTGGCACGCTGCTCACGCAACGTGTCAAGTCGTGCCTTTTCTTTCTCCCCGGCTGCCAGGACGGTACCCGACAGCGTGAGGAGGAGAATAAGGGGGGTAGCAAGCATGAATGGGTGCATCTTGTAAAATTCGAAGTTATCTAAGAACAGTCTACCGCCATGAATAGTCCGATCAGCGAAATGATGGATCACGAGGAGCATGTCGAAATCGCCGCCCGTGCGTTGAAGGCGATCTCACATCCGCTGCGCCTGAAGATTCTCTGCGTGGTGGGCGATCAGGAAGTCTGCGTACAGGATATCGTCGATGCGGTCGGCACCTCGCAAAGCAATATCTCCCAGCATCTGGCCATCCTGCGCGACAAGAGCGTGCTGGCCACGCGCAAGGACGCCAATCGTGTTTTTTACCGGGTTGCCGATCGACGTACCTTGCAGTTGATCGTGATGATGCGCGAAGTATTCTGCGGCATTCCCGGCCAACCTCATTAAAGAAAGTTAAACGCAATGCCCATGGAATTCATTCAGCAAAACCTGATGTGGGTCGGCCTCGCCGCCGTGAGCGGCGGCATGCTGCTCTGGCAGACGTTTAGTGGCCAGGGTCGTAACAATATCTCGATCAATGAGGCCACCCTGCTGATCAATCGCCAGGACGCGATCGTCGTCGATGTGCGCGAAACTGCCGAGTGGTCGTCCGGGCATATTCCCAATGCGCGCCATATTTCGCTCGGCCATTTGTCCAAGCATCTTTCCGAGATCGAGAAATTCAAGGAAAAGCCGGTGATCGTCGTTTGCGCCAGCGGCAACCGCTCCGGCTCGGCCTGCAATGTGTTGCAGAAGGCCGGCTTCCAGCAGGTCTTCAATCTGGCCGGCGGCATTCATGCCTGGAGCGATGCTGGCCTGCCCATGACTAAAAAGTAAGGGAACGCCATGCCCAAGATCGAGATGTACTCCACGGCCGTATGTCCCTATTGCATTCGTGCCGAGCAACTCCTGCAGCGCAAGGGCATCACCGAGATCGAGAAAATTCGCGTCGACCTCGACCCGGCCAAGCGCCAGGAAATGGAAACGCGCGTGCCCGGCGCCCGCACCGTCCCGCAAATCTTCATCGATGGCCTCCATGTCGGCGGCTGCGATGATCTTCATGAACTTGACCGGCAAGGGAAACTCGATCCCTTGTTGGCTGCCTGATTTCCACTGACCCGATACCCATCATGACCGAACAAGCCCAGGATCAAGCGCCCGTTTTCAGCATCGAAAAAATCTACGTCAAGGATCTTTCCCTTGAGGTCCCCAATGCCCCGCAGTGTTTCCTTGAACGCGATGCGGCCGAAATCAGCCTGCAAATGCAAACGGGGGCCGAAGCGGTTGGCGATGGCGTCTTCAATGTCGTGCTGACGCTGACAGTGACGGCCAAGATCGGCGAGAAAACCCAGTTCCTCATCGAAGCAGCGCAAAGCGGCATCTTCCAGATTCGCAATGTGCCGAACGAGGAAATCGAACCCATTGTGGCCGTCGCCTGCCCGAACATCCTGTTCCCCTATGCGCGCGAAACCATTTCCGACGCGGTCACCCGTGCCGGCTTCCCGCCCGTCTTGCTCGCACCGGTAAACTTCGAGGCGATTTATCGCGAGCGCCAGCAACAGCAGGCCGAGCAGGCCAGCACCTCGCTCCAGTAATGCAATCCGGCGCGCTTGCCCTGCTGGCGGGTCTGGCATTGTTTCTGCCCGGCATGGCGACCGCGCTCGATTACCGTTCGGCCGGTGAAACGGCGGTGCTCTACGACGCGCCCTCACAAAAGGCCAAGCCACGCTTTGTCATCGCGGCGGGCACCCCTCTCGAAGCCATCGTGACGCTGGATGCCTGGGTCAAGGTGCGCGACATGAAGGGGGAACTGGCCTGGATCGAGAGGCGCCAACTGGCCGACCGACGCACGGTACAGGTGCGCGGCGAGACCGCACAGATTCATGCCGAACCGAATGAATCGGCTAGCGTGGTGTTTGCCGCCGAGCCTGATGTGCTGCTCGACTATGTTGCGCCGGCGGAAACCGGTTGGGTCAAGGTGCGGCATCGGGGTGGCCAACAGGGCTTCGTCAAGACCAGCCGAGTCTGGGGCCACTGAACATGCGCATCGCCGTATTAGGGGCAGGCGCCTGGGGGACTGCACTGGCCCTGAATTTTGCCGCACGTCATCAGGTTGTCTTGTGGACCTGGCAGACCGAACATGCGGCGGCCATGCTCAGTACACGGGAAAACACGGCATTCCTGCCGGGCCAAGCCTTGCCCGCAGCACTCAACGTCACGGCCAATCTGGCCACCGCCCTGCAGGGTGCTGATCTGGCGCTGATTGCCACACCCATGGCGGGCTTGCGTAGCACCGCCACACAGTTGGCTGAGTTGCATCCGGCACTGCCTTTTTTGTGGGTTTGCAAAGGTCTGGAGGCCGGTTCCGGCCTGTTGCCACACCAAGCCGTTGCGGCAGTGCATCCAACAGCGCGCCATCATTGTGGTGCCTTGACCGGCCCCAGCTTTGCCGATGAAGTGGCACGTGGTCTGCCCGCTGCGGTCACGATTGCTTCTGTCGATGCCACTTTCGCTGAAGCCATGGCCCGAGCGCTGCACGGCCCGCGCCTGCGCCTTTACGCCAATGACGATATCGTCGGTGCCGAAGTGGGCGGGGCAGTGAAGAACGTCATGGCTATCGCAACCGGCATTTGTGATGGGCTGGGTTTGGGCTTGAATGCCCGCGCCGCGCTGATGACCCGCGGACTGGTCGAAATCACCCGCTTTGGCGTCGCCCTCGGCGCCCGCCCCGAGACGTTCATGGGACTGGCCGGCATGGGGGATTTGATCCTGACCTGTACGGGCGACCTGTCGCGCAACCGTCGCGTGGGCCTGGCGCTGGCGACAGGGAAGTCGCTTGTCGATATCCAGCGTGACCTGGGGCATGTTGCCGAAGGCGTGCCGACGGCCCGTGAGGTCGCACAGCGTGCGCTGACCATGGGTGTCGATATGCCGATTACTGCAACCGTGTGCGATGTGCTGGATGGCAAGCTTTCCGCACACAGTGCGGTTGAGCGTCTGATGACACGCGATCCCAAGCACGAGTGAAAAGTCGGCGCAGCCTCTTCGGGCCGCTTCCGGCCTGACGGCCTCCCTGCTGGCAGGACGGCATATCAGCCGCTGCCGGCAAACCCCTGTTGCCGCCATGCCTCGAAAACCGCCACGGCGACCGTATTGGAAAGATTCAGGCTGCGGTTCTCCGGCATCATCGGCAGGCGCAACCGCTGTTCGGGCGGAAAGCTTGCCAGCATCTCGGCAGATAGGCCGCGCGTTTCCGGGCCAAAGACGAAGGTATCCCCCGGCTGGTAGGCCACGCTGTCGTAGCGCGTGCTTGCTTTGGTGCTAAATGCAAACAGCCGTGCTTCCCCCAAAGCCGTCACGCAGGCAGCCCAATCCGGGTGCACACGCATCTCGACAAACTCGTGGTAATCAAGGCCGGCACGCCGCAGCGAACGCTCGCTAACCTCGAAACCGAGTGGTTCCACCAAGTGGAGCCGGCAGCCGGTATTGGCGGCAAGACGGATCACATTGCCTGTATTGGGCGGGATTTCCGGCTGAAATAAAACGATCTGGAACATAAGTTATATGGCAATGTTAGTGTTGTCCGACTATTTCCCGCAGTTTAACTAGCGACTGATCACATGGCACGCCCAGAAAAAATTCGCCTCGGCGACCTTCTCGTCCAGCAGGACGTCATCACCGATGAGCAACTCAAGCTCGCCCTGACTGCCCAAAAAGAGACAGGACGCAAGCTTGGGCGTGTGCTGGTCGAATCGGGTTACTGTACCGAGGAGGGCATCTCGAAGGCACTGGCGCGGCAGCTCGGCGCCGAGTTCATCGACCTCAAGGTATTCCAGCCCAAACCGGAATTCGTCAAGCTGCTGCCCGAGGCGCAGGCACGCCGCTTCCGTGCACTGGTGCTCGACGAGAAAGGCGGTCTGCTGCGGGTCGGCATGTCCGATCCCACTGATCTGGGCGCATTCGACGAAATCGCCCGCATTGTCAGGCGTGACATCGATCTCGCGGTGGTCACCGAAGGCCAGTTGCTGCCCCTGCTCGACCGTGTCTATCGCCGTACCGAGGAAATCTCCAACCTGGCGAAGGACCTCACCCAGGAGATGGGTGACATTCCGGTCGAGTTCGGCAATGTGCTGGGGATTGCGCCGGGCGCCGAGGATGCCCCCGTTGTCCGGTTGTTGCAAACCGTCTTCGAAGAAGCGCAAAAGACCCGTGCGTCCGATATTCATATCGAGCCGCAAGAGAAATCACTGGTCATCCGCTTCCGCATCGACGGCGTGCTGCATGTGCAGACCGAAGCGGACAGCAAGGTGTCGACGGCGCTGGTGCTGCGTCTCAAGCTGATGTCGGGCCTCGATATCTCCGAGAAGCGCCTGCCGCAGGATGGCCGCTTCAACATCAAGCTGCGCGGCAGTGCGGTCGACGTGCGGATCTCGACGATGCCGACCCAGCATGGCGAATCGGTGGTGATGCGTCTGCTCGCCCAAAATACCGGCCTGCTTGAACTTGAAAAGATCCACATGCCGCCGCGGGTGATGGAGCGCTTTCGCCATGCCATCTCGCGGCCTTCCGGCATCGTGCTGGTGACCGGGCCGACCGGTTCCGGCAAGACCACCACGCTCTACGCGGCGCTCAACGAACTCAACAACCCCGAGGTCAAGATCATCACGGTCGAAGACCCGGTCGAATACCGCTTGCCCGGCCTGAATCAGGTGCAGGTGCATGAAAAGATCGACCTGACCTTCTCGCGCGTACTGCGGACTGCCCTGCGCCAGGACCCGGATATCGTCCTGATCGGCGAAATGCGCGACCAGGAAACCGCCGAAATCGGCATGCGTGCCGCCATGACCGGCCACCTGGTGCTGTCCACCCTGCACACCAACGATGCCCTGTCCACGCCGATTCGCCTGCTCGACATGGGTGTGCCGCGCTATATGGTGGCGCTGTCGATCCAGATGGTGCTGGCACAACGTCTGGTGCGGGTCATCTGCCAGAACTGCATCGAACCGCACACGCCCGAACCGCACGAGCTTGAGTGGCTACGCTACGAGCTGGGCGATCGCACTGGCAACTTCAAATATTCGAAAGGTGCCGGTTGCGCGCACTGTGCCAATACAGGCTACACCGGCCGACAGGCGGTCTATGAGTTCCTCGAAATGACCAATGCGCTGGTTGAGGCCGCCAACCACGGCGACCCCAACGAATTCATGCGCATCGGCCGTGAGCAGATGGGTGGCCATACCTTGCGCCGCGATGCCGTACGCCTCGTCGTCAATGGCCGCACCACGATTGAAGAAGCCATGCGCATCGCGACGCAGCTCGACGAATAACCATGGCCGTCTTTTCCTATCGTGGCCGCAATGGTTCCGGCGAAGCCGTGACCGGCGTGCTGGAAGGCGCCACCTCTTCTGCCGTGGCCGATCTGCTGTTCAGCAGCGGGGTCACACCGCTTGAAATCAAACCGGCGCCAGCCAGCGCACTGAAGAAAAAAGCGGGCGATAGCGAAGGCTTCAATCTGTTTGCCCCGAAGATCGAGCACGTCGACATCCTGCTCTTCACGCGTCAACTCTATACCCTGATGAAGGCCGGCGTGCCGATCATGCGCGCACTGGCAGGCCTGCAGGAGTCCAGCGTCAATCCGGCCATGAAATCCATACTGGGTCAGATTCGCGAAAGTCTCGATTCGGGCCGCGAACTGTCGATGTGTCTGGCGCGCCACCCGAAGATATTTACCCCGTTCTATCTCGCCATGGTGCGTGTGGGCGAAATGACCGGCCGGCTCGAAGAAGTGCTGCTGCGGCTCTTCGACCACATGGAGTTCGAACGCTTCATGCGCGAACAGGTCAAGTCGGCGTTGCGTTACCCGAGCTTCGTCATCATGGCCATGGGCGCGGCCATGTTCGTTGTCAATATCTGGGTGATTCCTGCTTTCTCAAAAGTTTTCAAGGGGTTCGGCGCTGAACTACCGCTGATGACGCGCATCCTCATCGGCTTCTCGGACTTCATGCTGAACTGGTGGCATGCCCTGATCGGCATCATCGTCGCAGCAGTCTTTGCCTTCAAGAGCTGGACGAGTACCAAGCGCGGCAGCTATCTGTGGGACAAGGCCAAGATGCGCATCCCGATCGCCGGCAAGATTGTCCAGAAAGCCACGCTGGCTCGTTTTGCGCGCAGCTTTGCACTCGCTTCGCGCTCAGGCGTGCCCGTCATTCAGGCCCTCACCACCGTGGCGCAAACGGTCGATAACGAGTACATCGCCGCCAAGGTGGAACAAATGCGCAACCAGGTCGAACGCGGCGAATCCGTGCTGCGCTCGGCGATTACCTCTGGCGCTTTTACGCCGGTGGTGCTACAGATGATCGCGGTTGGCGAAGAATCCGGCTCGCTCGACGAAATGATGGAGGAAATCTCCGGCATGTACCAGAGCGAGGTTGAGTACGAGCTCAAGACTTTGGCGCAGCAGATCGAACCCATCCTGATCGTCATGCTCGGCGCGATGGTGCTGGTTCTTGCCCTCGGCATCTTCCTGCCGCTGTGGGATCTGGGCAAGGTGGCGATGAAAAAGTGACGCACCACGCAGACCTACAGCGTGGCTTCGGCAAGTTCGAATTCGCCGTGGTGTTGGTCATTTTCGGCATTCTTGCCACGCTGCTGCTGAATCGCCTCATCGCGCTGGAGCATGAAACCGAGCAACTGGAAGTTTCCCTGACACTGCGCCATATCCACGTTGGCCTGAAACTGGCGATTGGCGAACACATCATGCGCGGCGAGGAAGCACGCATCCCCGAACTGCTGGGTGAAAATCCCCTGAACTTTCTCGGGCAAAAAGTCGGCTCTGGCGGGACGGCAGGTCATTGGGCCTACCAACCCAACGCACGCATCCTGATCTATCGCCCCCGCCAACCGGAGGCGTTCGAAGGCCGCAAGGAGCTTCATTGGCGCTATGTTGGCCATACCGACAGCCTCGGTCGTACCGTGGGCCTGCAGCTTGAACCGCTCAAGTAAGCCCGATGCCGGCCGTTATTTGCTTAATACTTAGGTTAGCTTGCCGTGATAAGCTGATGTTGTGAAAAACACCTTCCGCCCTACTCTTCCACGCCTGCATCAGGGTTTTACCCTGATCGAGTTGATCATTGTCATCACCATCATCGCCATTCTGGCAGCGGTGGCATTACCAAGGCTGATCGACGCCCAGCGCGATGCGCGTATCGCCAAGGCCAACGCCATTTACGGTTCGATTCGCTCCGCTTCTGCATTGGCCCGCTCACGCTGCGAACTGGATCTGGCCGCCGCCATCGCCACATTACCTGCCGCCAACTGCCAGGCCGCCACACCGCAAGTCAATATGGACGGCAAGGCGATTGAGATCGTCAACCGCTACCCCGCTGCCACGACCAACGGTATTCTGGCCGCCGCCGATATCAATCTGACAGCTGATGGTATGAGCACAGGTGGTGCCGGTTGTGCCGCAGGTGCGCTTTGTCTCGATATTTCGGGCGGCACGGCCCCGAACTGCCGAATCACATTTGAGCCTGCCACCCTTTCAGGCACCGTTATCACTGCGCCTGTCATTTCAGTTGTAACAACGGGCTGCTGAAGCGCAATTTATTTTCTATACTTTGGTCGAACCTTCTTTAAGGACAAAAACATGAAACCCACCCGCACCCAACAAGGCTTTACATTGATTGAACTGGTTGTTGTGATTGTCATTCTGGGAATTTTGGCGGCGACGGCACTTCCAAGATTCGCAAACCTAGCAGGTGATGCGAGAACTGCTGCGCTGCAAGGGTTACAGGGAGCAATTAGTTCTGCTGCTTCGATTGCTTATGGTGCAGCTGCTGCCAGAGGGCAAACAGGTGCAACAGGTGCAATTAGCGTTGGAAGTACAACTATTACCCTTGTAAACGGCTACCCTGACGCTGAAACCATTAGCGACATGCTGCAAGATAATGCAGGTGCTACGGTAGCAGAGGCGGCGGCGGCCACAACCTTTACATTGCAAGCCAACTGCCTAGTTACCTACAATGAGGCCGCATCAGGAGCCTTCCCTTCAATTGCTACTACAACCAGTGGCTGCGGTAGCTGATAACACTAGCACTACTTTGATAACGGCTCGGGATATTCCGAGCCGTTATTTTTTTGTCAATTAAGTACTACGGTTTTATTAACTCATTCAGACGAGCATCTTCTGTAATGATTATTGCAATCTGGGAATCTATACTACCCGGGTAATATAGTTTTAACCCTCTAAATTTATTTAGAAGGTCCTTGGCCCTATCGGTATCACCTGCTCGCCACATTAATACGATGGTATTCATTCCACGCTCGACTGTTGGCGAAAAGAGCATAGTCATATGACATACAGCAAGGCCATCCGCTAGCGTTACGCTAAGTGGATCGAGGCTCGTACAAGCCGTCGTTGCGACCCATGGAGCAAAGAGTGAGTCGGCCGGAATTTTCAGCAGCAAGGCCTGCGACTGCGCCAGCCATTCAGGTTGTTTGCCGAGTGCCAGCGCAGTTTCAAGATGGCGATAATCGCGCCGTGTCTCTGCCAACATCGTCATCCCCGCAACCACAGCGGCAAGCGTCAGCACAAATGGCAATAGCCGGCTACCCAGCGACCGGGCATAGCCAAACATACCGGCAATCACCGCCAGCGTGCCTAAGAAATAGGTATGCGCCAACGGATATTCGATCAACGCATGCGTTGCCAATACTGCAAATAGTGTCGCCGCCCATGCGGATTCTGGTTTGGCTTCGGCGCGACGGCACCATAACCAGACGATTCCCGCACCCAGCACAAGCAACGTAGCGGGGACACCGTATGTGACGGCTAAATCAACAATCAGGTTGTGGGCACTTTCAGCAGGACCAGGATTGTGCTCTGCGGGGATCACATCGGCATGGCGTAGCGCCAGCGTCGGGTAAGCACCTACACCGTTGCCAAACCAAGGCTTCTCCACAATACCCTCCCAGCCTACGCGTAGAAGCTGCAAACGGATCGATGGTCCCTCGACTGCCTGTACCATGCGTACTGCCGCTGGTGGCTTCTGTCCGCCTCCATCGACCACTGGCCAAATCCATGCCGCCGGCTGCATGACAATAAACAACAAACCGACAGCAAGTGACATGCGTCGCCACGGTAAAAAAGAAATTATTACCAATGCGTAAAGGAAAGACGAACGTTGTCCGGCCAACGCAACGGCCAGCGTCAACAACACCGCGCCACTCCAAAACAAGCCTTTGGGCAGTCCACAGGCACCGTACAGAAAGATCAACGATGCCAGCCCAAGCCAGACATAGCTGCTGAAATGGTTAGCCTGCCCAAGCAACCCCCCATCGCGTGCGGAGAATCCAGGCCAGCCCAGCGGCGCCAGCCACGGGTGCAGTAGCGCCAGCAGCGCCAGCAGACTGGCGCCAATTGCCAAACCAGCAGCCACATGTTTTGCTAGTAAGGGAACCCCCAACTCGTCGGCTAGGAAACGGGCAGCACAGGCGAGTAGCGCAGCCCAACATAAAGCCAGGCTCGTCATATGCGCGAGTGTCGGTAGGGGGGAGATGCCTAATAAAACCTGTAACTGGCCTGCTGTAGCCAGCACCAGCGCCAGCCACGAAATACCCGGCATGGGCAAGTTACGTGCTCGAAATAACGTTAGGCAGGTGAGCAATCCCAGCGCAATGGCCCACCACTCGGCATAAAAACTTGGGATTGGTGTGGTATGCCAAGGCAGCAGGAAAGGCACGCTCACCAACAAAGCAAGTGCATAAAGGCCAAATCGAAGGGAGATCACTGGCTAACCTCGGAATGTTGAATTGCCCTGAGTTTAGTGGACGCAGGCGAGCCAGTTGCAATATCACGCCAAATTGCAGGCCTATTCGACCATCAGAAGCGATGGGCTTACGCTACTGTTAGGACCAATGATAATTTCTTCGCGCCCATTATTGATCCTGGCTATTGCAGCGCAGATGCTGGGGGGCTGCATTGCCCAACTGCCCACGCAGCGTGCGGCCCAGCCGAATGCAACCACTGCGCAATCGAAGCCTCAAGCGCAACCCGTTACACCAAAGTGTCAGGGATTGCCAAAGAGAAAGGTGCTGGTGACAGCCTTCCCGATGCGCTACCCGGAGCAAATCAAATCCGGTGAATTCATGGGTTGGGCGCAAGTCACGGGCGAAGAGCTGAAACGAGCGATTGAAGGTAAAGGCAGATTGCTGGCCTCGTCCGCCGCCTACCGTTTTCCCTTCGCGTCTGCCGACAAGGCCCCGGCGCTGGAGCAGGATCAGGGGGGCGTGCTGATCAGCCGCTGGGCCGCGCAGGAAAACGCACAGTACGTGATTGCCGGCGTCATCCATGACTTTGGCGTATCGAAGCTGAAAGGTGTCATTCCCGAAAGGCAAATGCACGTCGAAGCCTATCTCTACGAGGCCCATAGCACCACCCTGTTGGCCCGTCAGTCGTTTACGCGCCAGCTACCTTTCGGGGGCATACCCAAGTCTGTCGCCCCCGGCACCAGCGAATTTGCCGCCTCGCGACTGGGCGAAACCTTCAACAGCCTGATCGACGAAATGGCTCTCTGGGCGGATGACACGCTGACCTGCCTGCCATTTTCAGTCAGCGTTACCCGCGTGGATGAGCGGCGCCTGTCACTCGACCGCGGCAGCGACGCGGGTATTACGGTCGGCATGGCTCTCCAGTCCTGGCGCCCGGGTAGCGCGCCGCCGGCTCGCCATCCAAGCGTGCCGGCCACGGCAAAACCTCAGCCTACCGCCATCATCAAGCATGTCGAGGGCAAGACGAGCATCGCGGAAATTCCTCCGCAGCGTTTCCCACCGACGGTGCGCGTCGGTGACGTACTCTTCCTTGCCGATACGGACGGACGTAACAAACCGTAAAAGTCGGCGCTGGCAGGACGGCAATGATGGCCGTTCAGCTAGAATTTCCGCATGAATTCGCGTCGCCGCAAACTGCTCATCCTCGCCGCTTCTGCGTTACTCGCTGGTGCCGGGTATGCAGGCTATCGGCTTTTTCTTGCGGGGCCAATAGCACCCGAATTCAAACTGGCCGCCACCGAGCGCGGCCCGATTACTGCCACGGTTGCCGCAACAGGAACGCTTAACCCGGTGACCGCCGTGCAGGTCAGTTCGCAAATCTCCGGCCAGATTCAGAAGATCTACGTCGATTTCAACAGTATCGTCAAAGCGGGCGAGTTGATCGCCCAGATTTCCCCCGAGACCTACCAGCATCGCGTGCGTCAGGCCGAGGCCGATCTGGAGGCGGCGCGCGCCACGGTCGCCGTGCAGCAGGCCGAGATTTACCGGGCGAAGGTCAATCTCGCCGATGCCGAGCGCGACTATGCACGTAAGCAATCGCTGGTCGCCAGGAACTTCATCTCCCCGGCGGAACTCGACAAAGTACTCACGACACTGGAAGCGGCACGTGCCCAGATGCGGGTGGTCGAAGCGCAGGCCAGTAACAGTGCCGCACTGGTCAAGCAACGCGAGGCTCAACTGGGTCAGGCGCGTGTTGACCTTGGTCGCACCGAGATTCGCGCGCCCGTGGATGGAATCGTCATCAAGCGCAGTGTCGAGCCGGGGCAAACCGTTGCGGCCAGTCTGCAGGCACCGGAGATGTTCGTGATTGCCAAAAGTCTGGCTGACATGCAGGTGGAAACCTCGGTTGATGAAGCCGACGTCGGCCGTCTGCAACCCGGGCAGGAGGCCAACTTCACGGTGGATGCCTTTCCCGGCAAGCGTTTCAAGGGCGAGGTGACCCAGGTGCGCAAGGCGGCGCTGGTGGTCTCCAATGTCGTCACCTATACGGCAGTAGTCTCCGCTGCCAACCCGGATCAACTGCTGTTGCCGGGCATGACCGCCAACGTCCGCGTCATCACGGCACAGAAAGACAACGTCCTGAACGTCCCGAATGCCGCCCTGCGCTTTCGTCCGCCCGCCACTGGTAACGAGGAAAAGTCGGCGCTGGCCGGACGGCAACCGGGCATGAACAAAGGCGGGGGCAAGAGCGGCGCCGGTAGCGGCAAGGTTTGGACGCTGGGCGCGGATGGCACACCCAGCGCCGTTGAACTCAAGACCGGCATCAACGATGGAAACCAGACCGAAGTGCTCGAAGGTGCGCTGCAGGAAGGCCAGCAGGTCATCGTGGGCGTGGTCACTGCCGCAGACAAGAAGACCACCCCGCCGCGCATGTTCTGATCGCGATGGCCAAGGAAACCGCGCCGCTGATTCGCACCGACAATCTGGCCAAGCATTACCGGTTGGGAGAAACGGATGTGCCGGCATTGCAGGGCGTCACACTGGAGATTGCCCGTGGCGAATTTGTCGCCGTCATGGGTCCCTCCGGTTCAGGCAAATCCACCTTCATGAATCTTCTTGGCTGCCTCGACCAGCCGAGTAGCGGGCGTTATTGGCTGGATGCAGAGGAAGTATCGACACTTTCGGACGATGCGCTCTCAACTTTGCGCAACCGCAAGCTTGGTTTCGTGTTCCAGCATTTCAATCTGCTGCCGCGCACCTCAGCGCTCGACAATGTCGCGCTGCCCCTGCTGTATCGCGGCCTCCCGGCTAACGAACGTCACGCGCAGGCCGCACAGCGTCTTGGGCAGGTCGGCCTGTCGGCGCGCATGGACCACCATCCGGCACAGTTGTCTGGCGGCCAGCAGCAACGTGTCGCGATTGCCCGCGCCCTGGTCGGCAATCCCTCGCTACTGCTCGCCGACGAGCCGACCGGCGCACTGGATACGCGTACCGGCATCGAGATCATGGCGCTGCTGCAGCAGCTCAATCAGGAAGGCATCACCATCGTGCTGGTGACCCACGAGCATGACATTGCCGCCTACGCCGACCGCATCATTCACTTTCGCGATGGTCGCGTGGTCTCGGCATCATCATGAACTTCCTCGCCACCTTCGCCATCGCGCTGAAGGCCCTGCGCGTCAACAAGCTGCGCTCGGCATTAACGATGCTCGGCATCATCATCGGCGTGGCCGCCGTCATCATCATGATTGCGGTCGGCAGCGGCGCGCGCGCGCAGGTGGAGGCGCAGATTCGCAGTCTCGGCGCCAATTTGATGATGGTGTTTTCCGCCTCGCCGTCTTTTACCGGCGCCCGCAGCGCGGCGGGTTCAACGCACACGATCAGCGAAGATGATGCCTACGCGATTGCCCGCGAACTGCCGGATGTTGTCGCCGGGGCTGCGCCTGCCTTGCGTGGCAGCGGCCAGATTGTGGCCGGCAACAGCAACTGGTCGACCAGTTTCTATGGTGTCACACCCGAATATTTCGACGTACGCGAATGGGGGCTGGCCGAGGGACGCTTCTTCGAAGCCGCCGAGATCAATGGTGCCGCAAAGGTCGTCATCCTCGGCAAGACCGTCGCCGCCAACCTGTTCGGGGACATGAGTCCGATCGACCAAGTCATCCGCATCCGTACCGTGCCGCTGACGGTCATCGGCGTATTGGCGGAAAAGGGACAAAGCCCAGGCGGCAGCGACCTCGATGACGTTGTGTTGATGCCGATCACCACGGCACGCAACCGCGTACTGGGCGCCACGGCGCTGGCCAAGTCACGTTCGGTCGGCTCGATCCAGATCAAGATTCGGGAAGGTGCCGACAGCAAGCTGGCCGAGGAACGCACACGCGAGTTGTTACGTCAGCGCCACCGTCTGCAACCCGGTCAGGACGACGACTTCACCTTACGTAACCTGACCGAAATCCTGCAAACCCGCGAAGAGTCCTCACGGGTGATGGCCCTGCTGCTCGCCGCAGTCGCCTCAGTCTCACTGCTGGTGGGCGGCATCGGCATCATGAACATCATGCTGGTTTCCGTCACCGAGCGCACCCGTGAAATCGGTCTGCGCCGCGCGGTCGGTGCCCGTTCGGGAGACATCCTGCGCCAGTTCCTCATCGAGGCGGTGACGCTGGCCCTGATCGGCGGGTTGATCGGCGTCCTGCTCGGTAGCGGCGGCGCGCAGTTGATCGGCTATTACGCCGGCTGGCCGATCGCGCTGTCGGCCAGCGCCACCACACTGGCGGTGAGTTTTGCCGCAGCCATTGGCATTTTCTTTGGCTACTATCCGGCCCGCAAGGCAGCCCACATGTCGCCCATCGAAGCGCTCCGCCACGAGTAAGCGCGTCGGCACTGTAATAATTCTCCGGGGGCTAGCCCCTAGAATCGGGCCGTTTGTTATACATTCGTCACCAATGTCCGAAGAAATCGAACTCAAGCTGGCTTTGCCGGAAGCGGAGCATCGCAACTTTCTGCGCCATCCCTTGCTCAGAAAGGCGACCCGGCGGGAAAGCTATCAGCTGGTCAATCTCTATTACGACACCCCGGACCTGGCCTTGCGCAAGCACGGCGTGGCGTTGCGCTTGCGCGCCCAGGGCAAGGTGTGGCTACAGACCGTCAAGTGTGCCGGTCAAGCTGCCGGTGGCATCTCGGCACGCCCGGAATGGGAAACGTCTTACGCTGGCCACTTCGATTTTTCCGCCATCGACGACTTGGCCGTGCGTAACTGGCTGGATCGGCCCAAGCTACGTTCGCGCATTGCCCCAATCTTCGAAACCAACTTCCAGCGCATGGCCTGGATTCTCGCGCCCGCCGCAGGCACCGAGCTCATTCTGGTCCTCGATCGCGGCTGGATCGCGGCGGGCGGGCGGCGCGAAGCCATTTCGGAAATCGAGATCGAACTCCTGCGCGGCGATGCCGCCCATCTCTTTACCGTGGCTCGCACGCTGGCCGAGCGTGTGCCGGTGGCACCGGCTGCGCGCTCGAAAGCCGATCGCGGCTATCGCTTGTTCAGACAAGTGCCGCTGGCACCCGTCAAGGCAGGGCCCCTGGCACTGGCGGCCGCCGATGATCCGGCAGCGGCTTTCTCGCGCATCGCCTTGTCCTGCCTCGACCACCTACAGCAAAACCACGTCGGCGCCATTTCAACGGATGACCCCGAGTACATCCACCAGATGCGTGTCGCCACACGCCGTCTGCGCGCCGCCCTGCGTTTGTTTGCGCCGCTGTTGCCCGTCGACTTTGCAACGCAGATAGTGGCCGCCCTGCGTGACATGATGGCCGTACTGGGCCAAGCGCGCGACCTCGATGTCCTCCTCGCAGAAATCGCCGAGCCGGTCTTGCACGCCCTGCCGGATGAACCGCGTCTGGCGGCATTGATCGGCATCATCACGGACCGGCGCTTCGAGCGTCGTCGCGCCGCCGTCGAATTTCTGCGTTCGCCCCGCTATGGCCTGATCACGCTTGAAACCCTGTCTGATCTACACGGCCATGCCGAAAAAGTCGGCGCTGGCGGGACGGCAACTGAAGCCGACGCCCTGACACAACACCTGCTCGAATTTGCTACCGACCGCCTGCACCGCCTGCGCAAGAAAGTGCTGATGCTGGCCCACCGCGCCCGCATCGACGATCCCCCCTCGCTGCATGCCCTACGCATCGCCATCAAGCGCTTGCGCTATGCACTGGAGTTTTTCTCGCCCCTCGCTTCACCCGTTGCCATGCGCCGGATCTTGAGTCATCTTGTCACCCTGCAGGAAACACTCGGCCAGATCAACGACCTTGCCAATGCGGGAGCGCTGCTGATGGACTGCGCCGATAACGAAGCGCCTTTGCGGGAAGCGGTTACCCTGATCGGCGGCTGGCACGGCCCACGCCACCAGACCCTGTTGTTGGCGATTAAGCCAGGACTGAAACAACTCGGTAAACTTCATCTGCCAAAATTACGCCCCTGATCTAACAGGGAATCTCATGATGGACCTCATTTTGTGGCGGCATGCAGAAGCGGAAGAAGGCGGGGCCGGCATGCCCGACAGCAAGCGCCGCCTGACCGCACGTGGCGAAAAACAGGCGCACGACATGGCCAAGTGGCTGCGCTCGCAGTTACCAAAAAAGACCAAAATCCTCGTCAGCCCGGCCGTCCGCACCCAGCAGACCGCCCATGCGCTAGCCCTGCCCTTTGAGGTAGAGCCAAAAATTGCCGTGGGCGCCGATGTCGCCGATCTCATTTCGGCCGTCGACTGGCCATCACAATCCGGTGCCGTTCTCCTGGTCGGCCATCAGCCAAGCCTGGGTCGTCTGGCTGCCCTTCTGCTCTCGGGCACAGAGGCTGACTGGAGCGTCAAGAAAGGCGGGGTCTGGTGGTTCGCCCGGCGTAGCCGCGAAGGGCACGACCAGACGGTGTTGCGGGCGGTCATGAATTCGGAGATGCTGCGGTAACAGCAGTCAGCTTGCCGGTCGCTGTGCCGACTTTGGCCGGAACGCCTTGACGACGTTCTCGTGCGTTTCGATGTAAGGGCCACCAATCAGGTCGATGCAGTAAGGCACGGCAGTGAAGACGCCGTCGAGCGTTTCCTTAATCGCCTTGGGTTGTCCCGGCAGATTCAGGATCAGTGACTTTCCACGCACGACCCCAAGCTGGCGCGACAGGATGGCCGTTGGCACGTATTTGAGGCTGACAGCGCGCATCTGCTCACCGAAACCCGGCATGACCTTGTCAGCCACCGCGAGCGTTGCTTCGGGCGTCACGTCGCGCGGGGCCGGGCCGGTGCCGCCGGTGGTCAGCACCAGATGGCAACCGGCGACATCGCACAGCTCGATCAGGGTGGCTTCGATGACCGGCTGTTCGTCGGGAATCAGGCGGGATTCGAGTTGCCACGGCGAGGCCAGTGCCGCAGAGAACCATTTCTGTAGCGCCGGGATACCTTTGTCCTCATATACACCCGACGAGGCACGGTCGGAGATCGAGACCAAGCCGATTTTCAGTTCATTCGTCATGGTCGATTGCGTCACTTTCATTTGCCTCATCGGCATTTCCATCCAGTTCGCGCAAGCGGCGATACAGCTCCCGGAAGGCCCGCGGCGGTTTGCCTTGTTCTTTTTCCCGCAGCGCATTGCGGCGCAACTGGCGCAAATACTGAATATCCGCCCCCGGATGTGCATCGGCAATTTCACCGATGACCTTCTCATCTTCGAGAAAACGGGTGCGCAGACGTTCCAATGCATGCATGCGCGCATTGGCGGCAGCAGAGAGGCCATTGATCTCATCCAGCGCCGCCTGAATCGGTGCCGGATCGATATTGCGCATCAGCTTGCCGATGTACTGCAACTGGCGGCGATGGGCGCCGTGCTGGGTGAAGCGCTGGCAATCGCGCACGGCTTCGCGCAAGTCGTCGGGCAGGTCAACTTTCTTGAGCTGGTCGGTCGACAGCGCCACGAGTTCGGCGCCGATTGACTGCAGGTCGAGCATCTCGCGTTTTTTCGCGGATTTACTGGGCCTATCGTAGGGGTTGTCTTCGGTTTCCACGGGTAAGATTATAGCTTTCGACTTTTAGATAATCGCCCATGTCCGCCATATCCGATTTTTCCTTTACGCCTGACCAGTTTCGCCAACTTGCCAGCGATGTACTGCGCCATGCCGAACGCTGCGGGGCCACGGCCTGTGAGACGGATGTGTCCGAGGGGATTGGCCAGTCGGTGACGGTGCGCAAGGGGGAAGTCGAAACCATCGAATTCAATCGCGACAAGGGTATTGGCGTGAGTGTCTATCTCGGCCAGCGCCGCGGCCATGCCAGCACTTCCGACTTTTCACCCGCCTCACTGCGGGCGACGGTCGAAGCCGCACTGTCGATCGCCCGCTTTACCGCCGAAGATGATTGTGCCGGCTTGCCCGATCCGGCCCTGCTGGCGCGCGGCACGATGGATCTCGATCTGTATCACCCGTGGCCCCTGTCCGTCGAGGACGCGATCGACATTGCCAGCCGCAGTGAAGCCGCCGCGTTTGCCGTCGATCCGCGCATCAGCAACAGCGAAGGGGCGACGGTATCCACCCATGCGGCCCATTTCATGTCGGCCAACAGCCTTGGCTTCATGGGTGGCTTTCCGACCACGCGGCATTACATATCCTGTGTGCCGATTGCCACGCAGGGCAAGGACATGCAGCGCGATGACTGGTATTCCGGCTGGCGCGATCCGGCACAACTGTCGGCCCCGGAGATCATCGGCGACTACGCGGCACGGCGCACCTTGTCGCGCCTCGGGGCGCGCAAGCTCAAGACGCGTCAGTGCAAGATCATGCTGGAGGCGCCGCTGGCCACCATGCTGATCGGCAGCTTTGTGCATGCCGTCAGCGGCGGTAGTCTTTACCGCAAGTCGAGCTTTCTGGTCGATTCGCTCGGCCAGTGCCTCTTCCCCGAATGGATGAACATCGAGGAGCGCCCGCACCTGCGTAACGCACTTGCTTCTACGCCATTTGATGACGATGGCGTGGCAACGCACGACCGCACCGTGGTGGATCGTGGCGTGTTGCAGGGTTACTTCCTGTCCACCTACACGGCGCGCAAGCTGGGCATGCCGACCACGGGCAACGCCGGGGGCAGCCACAATCTGTTGATTGCCCCCAGCCCGGATGCGCCGGCCGACTTTGCCGGTCTGCTCAAGCAAATGGGCACAGGCCTGCTGGTCACTGAACTGCTCGGCCACGGCATCAACTATGTGACCGGCGACTACTCACGCGGTGCCGCCGGCTACTGGGTCGAGAATGGTGAAATTGCCTATCCGGTCCATGAGGTGACGGTGGCAGGCAACCTGCGTGACATGTTTGCCGGTATCGAAGCCATCGGCCGCGACACGGTCACCCGCGGGTCGCGTACCGTCGGTTCGATCGTCATCGACCGCATGACCGTGGCCGGCAGCTAAGCCCAATAACTTTCTCGATGATTCCGTTTTGCCGTCCTGCCAGCACCGACTTTTTTGGGTGTAGGATTACGCGCACGTCCTGTCAACAGGATGCCCAAAAACAACCCCACTGAGGAGTGACCACATGGAACGTCGCAAGTTTTTACAGAACGCCGCCGGTACTGGATTGGCCGGCATCCTGGCGGCTGGTGCTGCACCGGCTGTTGTCCATGCACAAACTGCGGTTCGCTGGCGCCTGACCTCCAGCTTCCCGAAGAGTCTGGATACCATCTACGGCGGTGCCGAGGTGTTGTCCAATCGCCTCAAGGCGATGACCGGCGGCAAGTTTGAAGTACAGGTCTTCGCAGCGGGTGAAATCGCGCCCGGTCTGCAAGCACTGGATGTCACACAGAACGGCACGGTCGAGTGCTGCCATACCTGTTCGTACTACTACGTTGGCAAGGACAAGACCTTTGGTTTCGGTACTTCCGTGCCCTTCGGACTGAACAATCGTCAACTCAATGCGTGGGTTTACTATGGCGGTGGCGACAAGTTGTTGAATGAGTTCTACTCGAACTACAACGTCGTGCACTTCCTCGGCGGCAACACAGGCGTGCAAATGGGCGGCTGGTTCCGCAAGGAGATCAAGACCCTCAAGGATGTCAAAGGCTTGAAAATGCGTATCGCCGGCCTCGGTGGTGCGGTGTTTGCCGGTCTGGGTGCTGTACCACAACAGATTGCCGGTTCCGATATCTACCCGGCGCTGGAAAAAGGCACGATTGATGCCGCCGAATGGGTCGGCCCGTACGACGACGAGAAGCTGGGCTTCTACAAGGTCGCCAAGAACTACTACTTTCCGGGTTGGTGGGAGCCGGGTCCCGGCATCAATTTCTTCATCAACAAGGATGCCTGGGCTAAGCTGCCGAAGGAATACCAGGAAGCCTTCCAGGCGGCCGCCTACGAGGCCAACGTCACCATGATGGCCGAGTACGACCACAAGAACCCAATCGCCCTGCGCAATCTGGTCAAGCAAGGCGTCAAGCTGCGCAGCTACTCGCAGGAAATCCTCAAGGCCGCCTACAAGGGAGCACAGGCGCTGTATGCCGACGAGTCGGCCAAGAACCCGCACTTCAAGAAAATTGCCGAGCACTATTTTGCTTACCAGAAGAGCCAGAACCAGTGGTTTGGCGTGGCCGAGGCCAGCCTGGATCGATTCCTGCAAACGATCAAGTAATCCGATCTTCCAGGCTGCAATAAAAAATCCCCGGCAGGTAACTGTCGGGGATTTTTGTTTGGGCCGCGCTATTTCTTTTTCGCGTCCTTATCTTCTTCTTCGAAGGATTTGTTGAGAGCATCGTCTTCGGCATCCTCGTCGGTGGTGGCGTCTTCCTTTGCAGATTCGTCGGCTGCCGCATCCTGTTCGATCATCTGGTTGATATCGATTTCCGGCCCTCCTGCCGTGTCCGGTGTGGGATCATGTCCTACCAGTTGCGGGAAGGTGATGACCAGCGCCACCATGATGATCTGGATGACCACAAAGGGAATCGCGCCCCAATAGATTTGCCCGGTAGTGACCGGCTCGGTCGTCTTGCCGGTCACATGATCCTTGTAGGGTGAACTGGGTGCCACCGAGCGCAGGTAGAACAGTGCAAAACCAAAGGGCGGATGCATGAAGGAAGTCTGCATATTCACCGCCATCAGGATGCCAAACCAGATCAGGTCGATACCCAATGCTTCGGCGGCAGGGGCCAGCAGCGGCAGCACGATGAAGGCCAGTTCGAAGAAGTCGAGAAAGAAGGCAAGCAGGAAAACCAGAATGTTCACCACAATCAGGAAGCCGGTTTCACCACCAGGTAGATTCGCGAGCAGATGCTCGACCCACTTGTGGCCATCCACGCCATAGAACGTCAACGAAAAGACACGGGCGCCGATCAGGATGAAGATGACAAAGGTGGTGAGCTTGGCGGTCGAATCCATCGCCTGCTTGAGCAAACTGACATTGAGACGTCTGCGCGATATTGCCATGATGAGCGCACCGGCAGCACCCATGGCACCACCCTCGGTTGGGGTGGCGATACCGATGAAGATGGTGCCCAAAACGAGGAAAATCAGCGCCAGCGGCGGGATCAGGACAAAGGTCACTTTCTCGGCCATCTTCGACAGCAAGCCAAGCTTGGTCACTCGGTTGGCAACGGCAGCGACGAAGGCGACGGCCATGCCGATACACATGGCAATGACGATCAGTTCGTCTGTCGGCTTGTCATCAGGTTGTGTCGAGACCCAATAGAAGGCGGCCGCCGCTGAGAGTGCCGTCAGTATCAGCAGGGACAGCACCCCGGTCTTGCCGCTCGGTTCCCTGAAAACGCGCGCTTCAGGGGGAAGCGCTGGCGCCGACTTGGGGTAAAGCATGGCCATGCCGACGACGTAGAGCAGATACAGTCCGGTCAGTACAAAGCCCGGCACGAATGCGCCCTTGTACATGTCGCCCACCGACTTGCCGAGTTGGTCGGCAATGATGATCAGTACCAGCGAGGGCGGGATAATCTGCGCCAGCGTGCCAGAGGCAGCAATAACGCCCGAGGCCAGCCGTCGGTCGTAGCCGTAGCGCAGCATGATCGGCAGCGAAATCAGGCCCATCGAAATCACGGAGGCGGCGACGACACCGGTGGTGGCCGCCAGCATGGCGCCAACGAAGATGACGGCAATGGCCAGGCCGCCACGGATCGGGCCGAACAACTGGCCGATGGTTTCGAGCAGATCCTCGGCCATGCCCGAACGTTCGAGAATCAGCCCCATGAAGGTAAAGAAGGGGATGGCCAGTAGCGTGTCGTTGTTCATGATGCCGCCGAAGATGCGTTCCGGCAGCGCCTGGAAGAAGGACGGATTGAACAAGCCAAGCTCAATGCCGATCCAGCCAAAGATGACGCCATTGGCGGCCAGCGCAAATGCCACCGGGAAACCGAGCAGCAGGAAGATAACCAGCGAGCCGAAGATGATCGGCGCCATATTGGCAATCAGGAACTCGGTCATTTCGCATCTCCCGGTTCGGTCTTGGCCACCGCCATGTCATGGTTCATATTGACAATGTCGGCCACCTCCGGGGCGACCTGATGCTTTTTGATCGCTGCCGCCAGTTCTTCCTCGGCACTGGCCCCTGACTCTTTGGCCAGCACATTGGGACCCGCACCGGTCAGGAAGGCCAGTCGCTTGATCAGTTCGGAAAACGCCTGCAGGATCAGTAGAGCGAAACCAATTGGCAGCAATAGTCGAACTGGCCAGCGTATCAAACCACCCGGACTAGGCGAGCCTTCACCGGAATTCCATGCGTTCATGAATACCGGCCAGGAAAGGTAGGCAATCATCAGGGCCATCGGCAACAGGAAAACCAGAATGCCGAATACGTCGATCCAGTTCTGGGCGCGCTCCGAAAGCCGGCCGGCGATGACGTCGATGCGAATATGCTCGTTTTTCTTCAGCACATACGCTGCACAGAAAAGAAAAATCGCTGAAAACAGGTACCACTGAATTTCCAGCATTGCGTTGGAACTCAGATTGAAGGCAAATCGAGATATCGCATTACCGGCAGAAATCAACACCACCACCATGACCAGCCAGATGGCTGCGCGACCGACCGTTTCACTGATGGCATCAATTAGACGTGAGAATTGCAAGAGCATATTCATCAACTTCTCTCCTCTGGGCGAGTGGCTATACAGTAAGGATTCACTGCTCGAGCTGCTTGCTTGTAGGCCAACCTGTTTTTATCTGCGGCACCGATCTTAGCGGCTGCGCACAGGTTTTACCACCGGATACGTGATTCATCTGAGCTTCCAGTGTCCGGACTTCCCCCCCGCCTTTTCGAGCAGGCAAATCTCCTCAATGACCATGCCACGATCTGCTGCTTTGCACATGTCGTAAATCGTCAGCAGTCCGGTGCTGCAGGCAGTCAGGGCTTCCATCTCGACACCGGTGCGCCCGAAAGTCTCGGCGGTCGTGGTGCAGGTCACGCAGGACGTTGGCTCATCAAGCACAAATTCGACGGCAACACGGGTGAGGGCAATGGGATGGCAAAGCGGGATCAGGTCGCTGGTGCGCTTGGCGGCCTGGATGGCGGCGATGCGGGCGATGCCGAGGACGTCGCCTTTTTTGGCACTACCGGACTGGACTAGTGCGAAGGTCGCGGGCTGCATGCGAATCCGGCCGCTGGCACGGGCAAGACGGGCGGTTTCGGATTTTGCGCCGACATCGACCATGTGGGCCTGGCCGGTGGCATCAAAGTGGGTGAGGGGGGATGCGGTGGCTTCGTCTGGTGACATTTGCTTGCAACTCCGATAACCGGGCAGTTGGGGGGAGCCGGTATCATAGCCGTATGAGATTACGCGGGTGGCTGATTCTGGCATTCCTTTTTGCGCCGACGCTGGCGTACACCGACGGTCTGCCCGATCTGGGCGAACTGGAGCGCGGTGGCCTGTCCCTGACGAACGAGCGCCGCCTTGGCGAGCAGATCATGCTGGATATCCGGCGCGATCCGGCTTATCTGGATGATCCGGAGGTGGCCGGTTACATCGGTCAGTTGGGGCAACGCGTGGCCAGCCATGCCGAGGGGACACGTCATCCCTTTGAATTTTTCGTCGTCAAGGATGCCATGCTGAACGCCTTTGCCTTGCCCGGTGGCTACATTGGCGTGCATAGCGGGCTGGTACTGGCGGCGCGCTCCGAGTCTGAACTGGCGGGCGTGCTGGCGCATGAGGTGTCTCACGTCACGCAGAGCCATCTGGCGCGAATATTTGGCAAGCAAAGTCAAGCTCAACTGGTGTCTTTGTTATCGCTTGCAGTCGCCGTGCTGGCGTCGCGTAGTGCGCCGGATCTGGCCGTCGGTGCGGCGATGACCGGTCAGGCGGCGGCAGTGCAGAACCAGTTGAACTATTCGCGGGATTTTGAGCGCGAAGCGGATCGGCTCGGCCTTGATCTGCTGGAACGTGCGGGCTTTGATACGCGCGGGATGGGCAGTTTTTTCGAGCGCATGTTGCAGTTTGGCCGTCTCTATGAAAACAACGCACCGGGTTATCTGCGGACCCACCCGCTGACCACCGAGCGGATTACCGACATGGAGAACCGCATTGCTCAGCGGCCCTACAAACAGGTGCCGGACAGCGTTGAGTTTGGGCTGGTGCGGGCGAAGCTGAAGGCCTACGATGGCACACCGGGCGATGCGGTGGCGGATTTCACAGCCCAGCTCAAGTCGGGCAAGTTTGCGCGCGAAACGGATGTGCGCTTTGGCTATGCCCATGCCTTGTTGCGTGACAACAGGGTGGCGGCTGCGGCTACGGAAGTGACGACCTTGCGGCGGCTCAAACTGGAATCCCCCATGCTGGAAACCCTGACCGCGCAAGTACAGTTACGTCGGAAGGAAGTGAGCGAGGCCTTGCAGACCTTGCAGCAGGCGCAGCAACGCTATCCCCATGTGCGGGCGCTAACGTATGTGTTGATCGACACAAAAGTCGGCGCTGGTGGGACGGCACATCTTGCCGATGCTTTGAACCTGATTGAGCGGGAATTGTTGCTGACGCCGGGGGATGCCCGTTTGCATCGCCTTCAGGCCAAAGTGTATGCCGCCCTGGGCAAGCGCTTGCTTCAGCATCGCGCACAGGCAGAGGCGTATCTGGTTGAAGGTCAGTTGGACCCGGCCATCGAGCAGTTTGAACTGGCCCGAAAAGCGGGTGATGGCAATTTCTACGAGCAATCCGAAGTGGATGCCCGTTTGCGCGAATTGAAGCAGCGCAAGATGGAGGAAATGCGCCGCCGCTAGGATGGCGCTACCGGCTGCAGTATGAATGCCGCAGCCGGTTGGCTTGCTTAGAGACTTTGGTAGTACACCGAGAGAATCTTGGCGACTTCAGGACGGGAGAACTCTGGCGGCGGGGCTTCGCCACGACCGAGCATTTCGCGTACCTTGGTGCCGGACAGGGTGATGAAGTCTTCCGGCGTGTGGCCGGGGGCCTCGCGCATCATCACGACCTTGCCAAGCTTCTTCGACCAAGCCGTGTTGTCGGCCATGAACATTTCGATCAGCAACGCGCCCTTGGGTACGTCGTCGAAGATGGTCTGTGCGTCGAAGGGACCGTAGTAGTCGCCCACGCCGGCATGGTCGCGGCCGATGATGAAATGGGTAGCGCCCATGTTCTGGCGGAACACAGCATGCAGCACGGCTTCGCGCGGGCCGGCGTAGAGCATGTCGAAGCCGTAACCGGTGACCATTGCGCTATTCGGCTTAAAGTACAACTCGACCATTTTGCGGATGCAGGCATCACGCACAGGTGCGGGGATATCGCCTTCCTTCAGCTTGCCGAGCAGCATGTGGATGACCAGGCCATCGGCGCCCAGACGATCCATCGCCATGTGGCAGAGTTCTTCATGGGCGCGGTGCATCGGGTTGCGGGTCTGGAATGCGACGACTTTTTTCCAGCCGCGCTCGGCGATCTCGTTGCGGATCTCGACGGCGGTGCGGAAGGTGTCCGGGAATTCGCTCTGGAAATAGCTGAAGCTCAAGACCTTGATCGAACCGGAAACGGCAAAGCGGCCGGCGCCATTGAAGGCGGCCACGCCGGGGTGCTTCGGGTCGGTGGTGCGATAGACTTTCTCGGTCATGAGGCGCATCTGGTCTTCGCTGACCTCTTCGATGGCTGCTACGTCCATGACGGCCAGGATCGGGTTCCCCTCGACATTAGGGTCACGCAGGGCAATGCGTTTCTGGCCCTTGATGGCGCTGATGTCGCTGGTGAGGTTCATGACCGGTACCGGCCAGAACAGGCCGCTGGTGGTCTTCATGTTTTCGGCCACGCTGAGGGCATCGGCCAGATTCATGTAGCCGGTCAGCGGGTTGAAGTAACCTGAGCCCATCATCACTGCGTTGGCCGCAGCGGCTGAGGAGAGCATCATCGAAGGCAGCGACGCCGCTTCGTGTGTGAGCGCACGATGCTGGTCGGGGTCGTACACGAACAACGGTTGCAGTTGATCGGAACCGTGTGGCTTAATCACTGGTGATCCTCCCATTTGAGTTTGATTTCGGACCGCGAAAAATACAATAAGCCCAAGGGCGTTTCGATCAATAATTCTTCTTCAACCGTGCCAATGACTAATTGCTGATGTCAGGGGCATAACGCGGGAAAACCGGGCATTTGATCTAGATCAAATATTCCGCGAAAACAATTGGCGGGGCTTATTCCTCAATCAAAAATCGGGATTATCTCGCCGCGCGTAAGGTGATAGCCTCCGTCGGCTTTATAAAGGATTTGAAAGCTCTGTGCTCCGCCGGAAGCGGACTCGCGATACGCCACGGCCAAGGTAGGGCACGGAAGTCAAATGGACCGCTGCTACGAAAGAACAGCGGATTGTTAGCTAGCAAGGAGAGTAAGTAATGCCTACCTTTGTTCGTACCGAGAAGTGCGATGGCTGCAAGGGTCAAGATAAGACCGCTTGCATGTACATCTGCCCGCACAACCTGATGAAGCTCGACAAGGACGGTACCGATACCGGCCACGCCATGAAGGCGTACAACCAAGAGCCGGAGCAGTGCTGGGAGTGCTATTCCTGCGTCAAGATCTGCCCGCAAGGCGCCATTGAGTGCCGTCACTACGCCGACGTCGTGCCGTTGGGTGGTTCCGTGCAGCCGCTGCGTGGTTCCGACTCGATCATGTGGACCATCAAGTTCCGCAATGGCAACATGAAGCGTTTCAAGTTCCCGATCCGCACCACACCCGAGGGTTCGATCGACCCGTTCGGTGGCAAGCCGATGCCCAAGCTGGCTGACATCGCCGCTGTCGGTTCGTTCACCCGCGACATGATGGGTGGTTTCCGTGCCGGCAACCCCGCCGAACTGATCCGCAAGTAATTTTTGACCGAGGAATAAAAAATGGCTGGAACTTTTGACAAACCAGAAGTCGTTCAAGAAGAACTCGATGTTCTGATGATCGGTGGCGGCATGGCCTGTTGCGGCACTGCCTACGAAATGATGCGCTGGGCCGAAGCTCTCAAGGCTGAGACCGGCAAGGAACTCAAGATCAAGCTGGTCGACAAGGCCGCGATGGACCGTTCGGGCGCTGTTGCCCAGGGCCTGTCCGCGATTAACACCTACATCGGCACCCGTCAGGACCCCGCCGATTACGCCCGTATGGTCTCCAACGACCTGATGGGTATCACCCGCGACGACCTGGCTTACGACGTGGGCCGCAACGTGGATGACTCCGTGCATCTGTTTGAAGAGTGGGGCCTGCCGATCTGGAAGACCGCTCCCGATGGCGTGCGTCATGATGGCGCCGATGCGATCAAGGAAGGCCTGCCCCTCCTGAAGGACGGCGGCGAGCCGGTCCGTTCGGGCAAGTGGCAGATCATGATCAACGGCGAATCCTACAAGTGGATCGTTGCTGAAGCCGCCAAGAAGGCACTCGGCCTCGACCGCATCCAGGAGCGCGTGTTCATCGTCAAGCTGATCAACGACAAGAACGACCCCTCCAAGATCGCTGGCGCCGTGGGTTTCTCAGTGCGCGAGAACAAGATCTACGTTTACAAGGCCAAGGCCATCATGCTGGCTGCCGGCGGCTGTGTGAACCTGTTCCGTCCCCGCTCCGTCGGTGAAGGTACGGGCCGCGCCTGGTACCCGGTGTGGAACGCAGGTTCCACCTACTCGATGGCGGCAGAAGCCGGCGCCGAGCTGACCATGATGGAAAACCGTTTCGTGCCCGCCCGCTTCAAGGACGGTTACGGCCCGGTTGGCGCCTGGTTCCTCCTGTTCAAGGCCCGTGCAGCCAACGCCTACGGCGAAGACTACATGACCAAGAACAAGGACATGCTGAACGACTACCCGCCCTATGGTCAGGCTGCCGTTCCCGCTTCCTGCCTGCGTAACCACCTGATGCTCAAGGAGATGAAGGAAGGTCGCGGCCCGATCTACATGGACACCGTCACCGCCCTGGCCAAGCTGGCCGAGACCCTGACGCCGAAGGAAGTGAAGCACCTCGAAGCCGAAGCCTGGGAAGACTTCCTGGATATGTGTATCGGCCAGTGCGGCATCTGGGTTGGCGAGAACATCGAGCCCGAGAAGAAGATGTCCGAGCTGATGCCGACCGAGCCCTACCTGCTCGGCTCGCACTCCGGCTGCTGCGGTATCTGGGCATCCGGCCCGACCGACGTCGGCGCACCGACCACCGAAGAACTGCCGGGCGTCCCCGCTCACCTGCCGTCAGGCTGGAACTGGGGCTACCGTGGCATGACGACGGTCAAGGGCTTGTTCACCGCCGGCGATGGCGTGGGCGCTGCCGGCCACAAGTTCTCCTCCGGTTCGCATACCGAAGGTCGTCTGGCTGCCAAGGCCATGGTCAAGTACTGCATGGACAATGCCGACTTCACGCCGGAACTCGACACCGCACCCGAAGTGCTGGCCGAAGAGATCTGGAAGCCGGTCCGCAACTTCCTGCAGTTCAAGGATTACTCGACCGCGATCGACGTCAACCCCAACTACATCACCCCGAAGATGCTGCAGTTCCGTCTGCAGAAGATCATGGACGAGTACGTTGCAGGCGTGGCGACCTACTACAACACCAACGACAAGATGTTGGCCGTTGCAGAAGAGAAGCTGGGCATGCTGAAGGAAGACGCCGAGAAGATGCGCGCGAAGGACCTGCACGAGCTGCTGCGTGCCTGGGAAAACTACCATCGCATCCTGACGGCCGAAGCCCACATGAAGCACATCCAGTTCCGTGAAGAGAGCCGTTACCCCGGCTTCTACTATCGCACCGACAAGAACTTCGTCGATGAGACCAACTGGCATTGCTTCGTGAACTCGATCTACGACAAGAAGACCAAGACCTGGACTTGCTTCAAGCGCAAGCACGTGGATCTGGTCGACAAGTCCAAGCTGTTCAAGGCTGCTGCACCGCACTAAGCACGGCAAGCTGTAACATGCAGGCCGGACGCCCTCGGGCTTCCGGCCTGTTTCATTTATAAAGTCCTAACCCCCTAGCTGTTACGAGGTTTTTCAATGTCGACGCCAGAAAACAATATGCCCGTGAGCCCCGTGGTTCCCACCATGTACGATGAGAGCAAGGAAATTCAGTTTTCCTGCCACAAGGGTATTGGTTGCTGGAACGCCTGTTGCGCCAACATCGACATTTCCCTGACCCCCTACGACATCATCCGCCTCAAGAAACGCCTTGGCATGACCTCGACGCAGTTCCTGCGCGACTACACCGTGCCCTACGAGATGGAAAAGGACGGCATCGCCGGCGTGAAATTCCGCCCGGTCGATAATGGCACCGCCTGTCGCTTCATGCAGCCTGAAGGCTGTGCGGTCTATGAAGACCGTCCCACCGCCTGCCGCTATTACCCGGTGGCGCTGCTGTCGATGCGCAAGCAGGACGAATACACCGATACCCAGTCCTACGCACTGGTCGAGGAAGAGCACTGTAAGGGCCATCAGGTCGCACGCCGTCTTACCATCGCCGACTATCGAAAGGAGCAGGGCGTTATCGAATACGACGACCTGGCGCGCGGCTGGCGACAGCTGGTCCTGAAGAAAAAATCCTCCGGCCCCACCATCGGTTCGCTGTCGCTGAAGAGCCGCCAGCTCTTCTTCATGGCCTGCTACGACATTGATACCTTCCACAACTTCGTCGAGAGCGAAGCCTTCGGCAAGCTGTTCAAGCTCGGTGCCGACGAAAAGGCCATGCTGATGGCCGACGATGTCGAGCTGATGCAGTTCTCTTTCCGCTTCCTCAAGCAGGTGCTGTTTGGCGAGCAGAGCATCGCGCTCGACGAGCAGGCTGCACAGGAGCGCCTCACCAAGTGGCAGGCGCGTCAGGCTGAAATCGAGAAGGAAGCCGCCGACAAACGTGCCGAATACGAGCGCAAGATGCTCGAAGAGGGCATCGATGAAGATGCGTCCGGCCTCGGCTTCTGTGACGACGAAGCGGGCGGCTGCGGCGGCAAAGGCTGATCAGAGCCGCCAGTGCGGGTGGTCGCCGGCATCGCCATCGCGAATCACCGATTTCACATCAATGACAATGCCTGCAGGCTGCAGATTGGCTAGCAGTTTCGCTGGCGGCATCTCGCGGTACGCCTGATGCGCAACGGCAAGCACCAGCGCAGCGGCCGACTGCGGTAAGTCGGCCCACGGTATCAGCGTCACGCCGTATTCGTGCCATGCCGCGGCCGGATCGGCGAGTGGGTCATGCACGACCACTGAGCAACCATAATTCTGCAGTTCGCGGATGACATCGATCACCTTGCTGTTGCGTAGGTCCGGGCAGTCCTCCTTGAAGGTCAGCCCCAGCAGGATGACCTGCGCGCCCTTGATCGGCAAGCCTTGCCGGATCATCTGCTGGATGGTTTTCTCGGCGATGAATTTGCCCATGCCATCGTTGATGCGCCGCCCCGCCAGGATGACCTGCGGCTGATAACCGAGTTGTTCGGCCTTGTGCGTCAGGTAGTAGGGATCGACGCCGATGCAGTGGCCGCCGACCAGCCCGGGCTTGAATTTCAGGAAATTCCACTTAGTACCGGCCGCGGCGAGTACCTCGCCGGTGTCGATGCCCATGCGATCGAAGATGATCGCCAGTTCGTTCATCAGGGCAATATTCAGGTCGCGTTGGGTGTTCTCGATCACCTTGGCGGCTTCGGCCACCTTAATCGAATTGGCTCGATGGACACCTGCCGTGACGATGGCCTCATAGAGCGCGGCGACCTTGTCGAGCGTCGCTGGACTGTCGCCGGCAACCACCTTGGTAATTTTGGTCAGCGTGTGTTCGCGATCGCCCGGATTGATCCGCTCCGGGCTGTAGCCGACATGGAAATCTTCGCGCCACTTCAAACCGGAATGCTGTTCCAGCACCGGGATGCAGATTTCCTCCGTAGCACCCGGATAGACGGTGGATTCGTAGATCACCGTGGCGCCGCGTTTCAGGTGCTGGCCGGCCGTGATGCTGGCGGCGATCAGCGGACCGAAATCCGGCAGGTTGGCGGCATCGACGGGCGTCGGGATGGCCAGAATCAAAAAGTCGGCGCTGGCGAGACGGCATGGATCGGTGGTGCATTCGAGCTGCGTGGCAGCACGCAATTCCGCAGAAGAGATTTCGCCGGTCGGGTCGCTAAATGACTGATAAGCGACGACCTTGGCGGCGGATAAATCGTAGCCGATGGTCTTGAAGCGCTGGCCAAACGCGACGGCCAGCGGCAGGCCGACATAGCCCAGGCCGATCACAGCAACCGTGGTGGCAACTGAGGCGTCAGCAATGACTGATGACATAGCGATGTTTTCCCGAGGCGGTGCGGTCGATGGCGGTGACGCATTTAACCGTCAAATCGAGGGTTGCTCCAAGTTCGCGCTGAAGCTTTTGCTGCAGATCCCTTTCTTCGGATGGTTCAGCGACCACGTGCAGTTCGATCTTGCCGGGCATATGCTGGATGAACTGGTAATGCGCGATCTGCGTCTGGCCATACAGCAGCCGGTTGAGGAAGGATGGATGAAGACGCCGCCCATCCGTGGTGACAATGAAATCATTCTTGCGGCACAAGCCCATCGCCATCAGCGGGAAGGGCAGACCGCAGTCGCATGTCTCGTCCAGCAATTCGCCTGAATCACCATTCTCGTAGCGGATCATTGGCATCAGCCGGTTGGTCAGCGAGGTGACGAGCAGAGCGCCCTCATTTTCTCCCTGTTGCGACTCCAGCCAGACCATGTCGGTAAATACGTGCATGCGGCCGTGGCGACACTCGCAGGCGATGTTGGGGATCTCGCGGCTGCCATACTGGTTGAACACCTTGCAGCCAAAGGCCTCTTCCATCAGATGACGTTGCGTGTCGTCGAGCATCTCGGCGGTGGAATAGACGCCGATTAGGCTGGCGGGCATGTTCAGTCGCCGGTCGATAACGAAGCGCGCCAGCGCGGCGAGAATCGAGGCGTAGCCTTGCAGCAGGACAGGGCGGTAGCGCTGGATGCAACGCGCCCAATCCTGCAAGTTGTGTTCGGAAACTTCATGCGCGGGCAGCGTCTTTTCGGCGGCGATGAAGTCGCCGAGGCGTTCGCCGCCAAAGACGCCACCCACCACGGTGTCCTGCCGTGCGCCCCAGAAATTCAGGATCTTCTGCCCCGGTCGCCAGCCTGAGAGCATGTAGCTGCGCATCATGCCGGCGCGCATCAGCTCATGTTTGGCCGCGTTGTAATAGAAGGCGAGCGGCTTGCCGGTCGAGCCGCCGGTGTGGCCGATCGGTGTGGTGTGGGGATTATGGTCACGGGCCAGCAGGTCGGGCAGGCGGGTGCGCACCTCGTCCTTCGTCAGGATCGGCAGGTCGCCGATCTGCCAGTCATCCGGCAAGCTTGCAAAGCGTTCGCCGTAATAAACGGTGTTGGCACGGGCGAAGTCGACCATGGCGCGCAGGTCATCCTGCTGCTTGCGGTGTAGTTGATCGGGCGTCAGCGCCTGGGTGGCGAGCAGGCCGTCGAGCAGTTGATAACGCAGCGGCTGCCGGCGACGGTGCAGCCAGGCTTTCAGTGCGGACAAAGTGCTGACTCCCAAGCCGCACGTTCGGCCGGGTAGCGCTCGATGGCGGCGAGCAGGTCGCTACGCCACTGCTGCCAGCGCGCAGGATCGTTGATGCGCGCATGGCCTGAGGATTCGGCGCCAAAATTGCGCCGCACATTGGCGCAGAAGTGGCGGAAGTGCTCGGTAGCAGGCTTATCTTGCCACCAACGGGTGGGATCGTTCAGCAGGGATTCGACCGCGTCCAGCCGCTGCAGAATTGCCTGCTGTCGTGTGTTGTACTTGCCGAGCATTTCTTTACGTACTGCGTCGAGCAACGAAACGTCGGCGCTGGCGGGACGGCGTTCCGTGGTGAATAACATCACGTCGCCATAGAACTGGCGCTCGAATTCGCCGCTCATATCAATCGTCTCGGCCTGCGTCTCGATGCCGGGGCGGAACTCCGACTGGCCGCCGCTTTCGACCGTGCGCTTGTGCAGCATCGGCAGATTGGCCGAGACGAAGCGCGGGCCGAGTTCGGACTTGACGATGCGCCCGAGCGTGGGGCCGGACATGCGCAGGCGCAGTGCTGCGAAGGGGATGAAATACTTCAGCGCTGCCGGCTTGAACACATAGTTGCCGGCATAGACAGTGCGCGCTGCCTGCACAGTGGAAAACAGCTCGGCCGGTTCGTAGCAGGAAATGCGTGTTGGATGCTCGCCGTAGAAGAAGCTGTTCACCCGGCTGGCGAAGTGGACGAAGCAGTCGGCCTCGCTGTGCAGGCTGGTGAGCGGACAGGGGTAGGCGTAGCGTGCATCCGGCTGGAAGCCAAACAGGTCGGCCATGTCGTGATAGGCGGCATCGCCGCTGCGCTGCGTGGTGCTGTGATGGCTGCATGGCGCCTGCGCGTCGCGCGTCGCCATGTCCTGCAGAAAGCCTTCTACATCGGCGAGAAAGTTGGCTGTCATCACCGCAGGCGAGACGGGTGGGTCGCCCACCACCTTGCCGGTCAGCACCAGCGCATCGGTGCGCGAGAAGATCGCATCGAGGCCGCCGAAGTAATCGACCGCATAGTCGATGCGGCCATCGGCGAGCTTGACGCAGAACTCCTGATCGCTGTCGAGCGACCAGATCAGGACATCATCAGGCTCGTCTTGCAACATCGCGGCGACCTTGAGATAGGCGATGTTGCGCATCACGCCTTGTCCCTTATGGCCGAAAGCGTCGCGCGGTTTGTTGCCCACCACGCCGGGTAGCGATGCCCGCAGCGGTGCGCTCAGCGTCCACTGTTCCTCCGGTCCGAAGTGGATGACCTGCAAGCCTGGCGTGCAGTACTGCGCGGCGATTGCGCGGTTGGCGGTGACATTGGCCGCGTCAGCGCTGTCGTCGGCGATCAATACGCGAACTGTGTGCGGATACGGATAGCGGCGCAGCAGTTCATGCAGGCTATCCAGACAGGCCTGAATGTGGCGCGGCCGGTCGGCGACCGGCACGACGATGATGAAACGGTGCTGGCTCATCGGTCGGAGCGATAGGCAGGGAACACGTTCTTGTCCCACATCACTTCGATGAGGTTGATGCCGTCCTTGAGGTCGGCGTGCTCGAACAGCGCATCTACATCCGCCGGTGTTTCGACGCGCCAGTGGGCGATGCCGAAACTTTGCGCCAGCAGCGCGTAATCGGGATTCTGAAAATCGCAGTCGATGTAGCGCTCCTGATACAGCTGGAACTGGTTCTTGCGAATCAGGCCGAGTGTGCCGTTGTTGATCATCACGACATTCAGCGGAACCTTGTAATTGACGGCCGTCATCAGCTCCATGCAGGCCATCTGAAAGCCGCCGTCGCCGGTGACGGCAAAGGTCGGCGTTGCGATGGCACAGCGCGCACCGATGGCGGCCGGGATCGCATGGCCGAGGGCCGAGACGCCGGAATTCGGAAAGTAGCGATGTTGTGGCGAGGCCTTGAGATAGGTTTGCGCGAGGATGATGTTGTCGTCGAACACCATGGCATTCGGCAGGTTGTCGACCAGCCGGTCGAACAGGTGGGCGATGGCGGTGAAGTGGGGCGCCACCGGTGGCCGTGAAAATGTCGGCGCTGGCGGGACGGCATCGTTGCCCAGGCATTCGAGCAGATCCTCCAGCACGGCGCGGATGTCGCCGTGGATCGCGAGGTCGGCGCGAAACACCTTTTCCAGTTGCGCCGCATCGTGGTCGACCTGAATGACCCGCTTGCCGGCCATCAGCTTGGCATCCCACAGATAGCTGGTGCGCTCGTTGAAGGTGGCGCCGAGCACGATCACCAGATCGGCATGTGCGACAATGTGACGATAGGCGCTGCCATCCGAAGTGACACCGAGGCAGCCGAGTGCGCGCGGGCTGCTCTCGGCGATCAGTCCCTTGCCTTTGAGGGTGGTCGCCACGCGCACGGCGTGGCGCTCGCCGAGTCGTTCCAAGGCATTCTGCGCGCCGGCGATGAAGCAGCCATGACCGGCGACAATCACCGGATGTTTCGACGCGCGCAGCATCTGCGCCATGTCGTCGGTGGCGGCAAAGCGGTGACAGACTGGTGGTTGTTCTTTGACGAAGCGAATGTCGTCGAGCAGCGTTTCCTCGACCAGTTCCTTTTGGATGTTGTAGGGGAACGAGAGCAGCACCGGCCCGGCATTTGGCGACAAAAGAATCCGGGTGGACTGACGCAACACCTGCAGGAGATAGTCGGTGCGCTCGACAATCTTGTGATAGCGCGTGATGCCGCGAAACAGATCGGTCTGGTCGATGCTGCCACCTTCGCCCGAGCTTTCCTGCAGGCCGCCCTTGCCGAAGATCGCGGTCGAGGTTTCGCCGGTGATGATCAGGATCGGGAGTTTATCGGCATAGGCATTGGCGATGCCGGTGACGAGATTGGTCGCCCCCGGCCCGGCCGTGGTAATGCACGCCGCTATTCCTCTCGTCGCCCGCACTTCGCCGCAGGCCATGAAGGCGGCACCCTGCTCATGCTTGACCAGCACCGTTTTGATCGGCGAGTCGTAAAGCTGGTCATACACCGGCAGGATGTGCGAGCCTGGCATGCCGTAGGCACGGGCAATGCCGAGGCGCTCCATGAAGCGGACGATAAGGGCGGCGACGGTGATCTGCATACGAACGAATTCTAGCTTTGGCGCGTGTCCCGCTGTGCTGTTTGCTCCAACCACTTCAACAAGGTTTGGTAGAGCACATCCGGGTTGACCGGCTTTGCGATGAAGTCGTCCATCCCGGCATCGAAGCAGCGCGTCCGGTCTTCCACAAAGGCGTTGGCGGTCATCGCCAGGATGGGGATGACGGCCCCGCCGGGCAGTTGGCGGATCTGGCGCGTGGCTTCCATGCCGTCCATCTTTGGCATCTGCATGTCCATCAGAATGACGTCGTAGCGGTTGTGCGTGGCGAGTTCGACGGCCGCGACGCCATCTTCCGCAATATCGACGATCAGTCCCGTATCGTTCAGCAGATCGCGGGCGACTTCCCGATTGATGATTTCGTCCTCGACCAACAGGATGCGGCGGCTGCCGTGGTCGCGGGTCAGGATGGCTTCGGCCGCTTCTGTCGTGCGGGCGGTCGGCCCGGCAAGGGCATGTTCGCCCTTTCTGAAACGCGCGGTGAACCAGAAGGTGCTGCCGACGCCCACCGTGCTGTCCACCCCGGCATCCCCGCCCATCAACTGGGCGAGCTTGCGGGTGATGGCCAGGCCAAGGCCGGTGCCGCCATATTTGCGGGTCGTCGAGTTATCGGCCTGCTCAAAGGAGGTGAAGAGTCGGGAAAGCACCTCCGGCGCGATGCCGACGCCCGTGTCCTGCACCTCGAAACGGATCAGCAGACTATCGCCAAAATCCTCCAGCGGCGTGGCCCGCAAAGTGACCGTGCCGTTTTCGGCGTATTTGATCGCGTTGGTGGCGTAATTCAGCAGTGCCTGTTGCAGTCGGGTCGGGTCGCCCAGCAGGTTACGGGGGATATGCTCGGTCTCGACGAGCAACTTCAGGTTCTGGGCACGGGCGCGTTCGTGGAGGATCGAGACGACATTGGCCATGACGCTGCCGATGCCGACCTCGGTTTCTTCGAGAGAAAACTTGCCGGCTTCGATCTTCGACAGGTCGAGAACGGCATTGATGATTTCCAGCAGGTGATTGCCTGCAGTATCGATTTTTTCGAGCCGCTCGGTTTGTTGCGGCGTGACGCCGGAACGCTTGATCAGGTGTGCCAGACCGAGAATGCCGTTGAGCGGCGTGCGGATTTCGTGCGACATGTTGGCGAGGAACGCGCTTTTGCTCACGCTGGCGGCTACGGCGGCCTCCCTGGCTTCTGCCAGTTGCTGCGTGCGCTGCTCGATCAGTGCTTCCAGATGCTGACGGAGCCCGGCCAGCTCCGCTTCGGTATGCTTTTGTTCGGTCAGCCGCCGCTCCAGTTCCTCGCCCATCTCCTTCAATGACGCGACGGCGGTGACCAGTTTTCCGGCGATATGATCGAGCGTCCAATCCACGGCATCGAGTTCGTCGATGTGCCGGGGCAGTACTTGCGGCAGCGTATGCGCAGACTGGGGCAAGGTGTCGGGCACCAGCGTTCTGATCTTCTGTTCGAGCTTTTCCAGTCGCCCTGTCACGACCCGACGAATCAGGACAATCATGAACAGTGCGACGAGAAAGGTTTTCAGGCCGTTGCTGAGCACGATGGCGAGCGCGCTCGTCGCCACTTGATGATAGATGCCCTCAAGACTCGCTACGACAGTCAGAACGCCGATTTCCTTGTCCTCGCCGCGAACGGTGTAACGCAGCGAATAGGCTTTTTCCATGAAGTTGTCGGCGACGCGCTTGCCTGCTTCCCGCTGCAGGCCGGTATCGGTGGTGGCGATGCGGGCCTGGACAACGTTGGGCAGCAGGATCAGGGCATCGAGCGCCCGCTGCACCTGCTGCTGGTCGAAATCCCAGACGCTGCTGGCAATGCTCGGTACATAGATCGAAACGCCTTCGAGCTGCTGGTCGAGCGCGCTGCGCAAGCTGCGGTATTCGGCAAACAACTGGACCACGGAAATGCACAGCGTGATCAGCGAACTGAACGCAATGATGAAGACGATCAGGTGGCGCCCGACCCGCGGCCTTTCCCCGAGCAGCCAGGTTTTCAGGTTCGGCACTTATCCCCCGCAGCGTGAGGGCCGCCGGCCGCTAGTTCGTCCATCCGAGGTCTCGCTCCACTTGTCGCCGGTAAGCCTCGATCAGGCCCTCCGCCTTCATCTGCTTGATGACCGCCGCCATGCGCGGCGCCAGGGCAGTATGCTTTTTGTGCAGATAGGGATAGGTGGGCACGGCATTGCCGACACCGATGGCCTTGCGCACTGTTGTGCCCTTGAATTCCGGCGACTCAAGTTCTTGCCGGACATAGGCCTCAAGATCGCAATACAGATCGGTGCGGCCGGCCAACAGCTTCTTCAAGCCCTGTTGCTGGGTGGGTACATCGGAAATCCGCTCGGCGGGAACCGCCTGCTTCAGCGTGTTCTCGCATAGCAGAATGCCGCGTCGGTATTCCACCAGATACGTGGTGGCGCGCAAGTCTTCCAGCCGTTCGAGGCGTACCGCCGGGTTCGCCGTATACAGCGCGAAGCTCAGGTCGATCAGAGATTCCTCCACGCGCACCAGCTGGGGACGGTTGTTGCCATAGGCGTAAACGCGCGAGGTTTCGCCATCGGCCGCGCCTTCTTCCACCAAGGCGGCGCGGCGGGCCAGGGTGTAGTGCTCCAGTTGGAGCGGCATGCCCAGGCGCTTGAAAACCTCGGTATAGATCAGCGTAACCCAGCGGCTGCCATAGGTGGTCGGTTCGCCGTCGACCGTCATGATGAACGGCTTGACCGTTTCGGCCGCCGTCTGGCTCAGGGCCGGTGCGGCGGGAACCAGCAGGGCAAGGAGCAGCCCGATCCGGCGCAGCCAGGGCGCGGCCGGCACACGCGCCCGGGCGAATGAGGCGGGGGCCTCGACTGGATGGCACATCACTAATGCGTCCACCCGAGATCCCGTTCCACTTGCTGTCGGTAAGCCTCGATCAGGCCTTCTGCCCTCATTTGCCTGAGGACGGCGGCCATGCGTGGCGCCAGGGCAGCATGCTTCTTGTTCAGATAGGGATAGGTGGGCACGGCATTGCCGACAGCGATGACCTTGCGTATCGCGGCACCCTTGAATTCGGGCGACTGCAGTTCCTGGCGAACAAAGACATCGAGGTCGCAATACAGATCCGTGCGGCCAGCCTGTAGTTTTTTCAGCCCCTGCTGCGGGGTTAGCACGTCAGAGATCCGTTCGGCGGGAAGCCATTTCTTCAGCGTGTTCTCGCACAGCAGGATGCCGCGTCGATATTCCACCAGATGAGAAGAGGTGCGCAGATCTTCCAGCCGCTCGAGACGCACGCCCGGATTTGCCGCAAACAGTGCGAAGCTGAAGTCGAGCACGGGCTCCTCCACGCGCACCAGATGGGGACGGTCGTTGCCATAGGCGTACACACGCGAGGCCTCGCCATCGGTCATGCCTTCTTCCGTCAGGGCGGTGCGGCGGGCCAGGGTGTAGTGCTCCAGTTGGAGCGGCAAACCCAGACGCTTGAAAACCTCGATGTGAACCAGTGTGCCCCAGCGGTTGCCGTAGGTGGTCGGATCGCCGTCGAGCAGCATGATGAACGGTTTGACCGTTTCGGCTGTCGTCTGGCTCAGGGCAGGTGCGGTCGGAACCAGCAGGGCGAGGAGCAGCCCGACGCGCCGTAGCCGAGCCAGCAGGGTGGAAGCACGGACCAACGGGGACTTCATGGGCGTCTCGCATAGGGGAAGGTTGCGCTGTCCATGTTCCGACGATGCGCTGCCGCAGTATACCTATTTCGTTTGTGGTATTTGACAGCGATGGATGCCTGTTAGAGACTTCTCCAAAATGTCTGCAACCGGCCTGCCATGACCTCATCCAAGCTCCGCACCATCACCCCCGAACTCGAATCGCTCGGCACCGAGCCTTATTACCAATCTGTCGCCGACGAGGTGGAGCTGTTCGAGGCGGCCGCCACCAAACATCTGCCGGTATTGTTGAAAGGCCCTACGGGTTGCGGCAAGACGCGCTTTGTCGAATACATGGCGTGGAAGCTCCAGCGCCCGCTGGTGACGGTGGCCTGCCATGACGACCTCACCACTGCCGATCTGGTCGGCCGCTACCTGATCGTCGGTGATGAAACCGTGTGGCTCGACGGGCCGCTTACGGCGGCGGTGCGCGGTGGGGCGATCTGCTATCTCGATGAGATTGTCGAGGCGCGCAAGGACACCACCGTGGTGATTCATCCGCTTGCCGACACGCGCCGTGCGCTGGCGGTGGATAAGCGCGGTGAGCTGATTCCCGCGCCGCCCGACTTCATGCTGGTAATTTCCTACAACCCCGGCTATCAGAGCGTGCTCAAGGAGATCAAGCCAAGCACAAGGCAAAGATTCGTTGCGATGGAGTTTGATTACCCTGGCGCAGAAGTCGAGGCGCAGATCGTCACCATGGAAGGCGGTATCGATGTCGACACTGCGAAGAAGCTGGTCAAGCTCGGCGAACTGACGCGCAACCTCAAAGGTGCCGGCCTCGACGAAGGCGCCAGCACGCGCCTGCTGGTGCATGCCGCCCAACTTATCGGTGCGGGCGTGCCGGCCGCTGCGGCCAGTACCGCCGCCATCGCGCGGGCGCTGACCGACGATCCCGATATGACGCAGACGCTGGACGATCTGGTTCGTGCCGTCTTCTGATTCGCCGTCCCGCCAGCGCCGACTTTTCGAGCACGAGCTCGCAGAGAAGCTCGACGCGCTGCTGTTTGCCTCGCCCTCGCACCGCTCCATCGAACGGCTGGCGACCTTGCTCGAAGCCTTGCCGCGTCATCATCAGGATCTCGTGTTGCACTGGACGGGTGTGGCGGCGCAGACCAATACCGAGATGGGGCATATGGTTTCGATGCTGGCCCCTCAGGCACTGGGGGCGCTGAATGACCAGGCGTTCGAGGGCTGGGTATTGGCCGGTCTCGATACCTACGACAAGGAAGGGCTGCGCGCGGCGATAGAAGTGTTGCGCGATCTCGATGGTTTCATGGCCATCAAGGAAGGCCGGCTGTTTGCGCGCTTCGGTGAGGTCGAGCAGCGGCTGGTGCGTTTCGTCCAGGGTCTGTCAGGTCGCCCCTTGGCTCTGAAAGCAGGTGCTTACCCCTGGACGGATACCGAGACGATTTTCCTGCCCGAGCGCATTGCGCATTTCACGGCAGCGGCAGACAACCGCCAGCTCTACAAGGGACTGGCGGTGCAGTTGTGGGCACAGACGCGCTATGGCACGTTTGCGGTGGATCTGGAAAGCGAACTGGCGCGTTGGCCGGAGCGCGAGACCGCGCTGACCTGGCTGGCTCATCTCGAAGCGGTACGTCTCGAAGCCTGCATCGCGCGTGAGCTGCCCGGGCTGGCCGGTATGCTGGCGCAGTTGCGCGGCGCTTGGCCGGTGGAGATGGAGGAAGCGCTGGCCGATCTGCAGGCGCCGGGTGCCGATGTGCGCGTCACCCTCGCGTGGCTGGGCCGCTTTATGGAGAAACTTGCCGTCCCGCCAGCGCCGACTTTTTGCGGGCGGCTGGAACCGGGTATTGCCGGCCGCGTGCGTGCCGAGCGTATCACGCGCGATACCGATGTTCTGAAAAAAGCATTGGCGGCGCTGAAGGGCGTGGGCGGCAAGAAGGCGGCTGCACCGAATGAGTTTGCGGCGGAGCTGAATGCAGAGACTGGTGCGATGGAAATCCGTCTCGATGGCGAAGCCGTGCAACTCCATCACGAGGCGCAGGCGGCGGTGCAGTCACTGCTGCAGGACCTCGGCGAAGTGCCGCCCGAGGCGCTGACGGCGGCGGGCGACGGCATGTGGACGCCGGTCGATCCGAACCATCTGCCGGAGACAGCGCCCGAACTGGCCAGCGACCGCAAAGCGGATTTTCGCTACGATGAGTGGGACTATCACCGTAATGCCTATCGGCGCGGCTGGTGCCACGTCTACGAGATGGAGGTGAAGCCGGGCAGCGGCGCGTTCGTGCGGGATACCAAACAGCGCTACGCACCATTTATCCAGCAGTTGAAACGCCGCTTCGAAGCGGTGCGCGGCGAAGACCGCATCATTGGCCGCCAGCCCGAAGGCGAGGAGATCGATCTCGATGCGCTGGTCGAGGCGGTGAATGATCGGAAGAGCGGGGCGGAACCTTCGCCCCGGCTATTCAGCCGCCGGGTGCGCAATGACCGCAGCTTGGCCGCCATGTTCATGGTCGACATGAGCGGCTCGACCAAAGGCTGGATCAACGATGCCGAGCGTGAGGCGCTGGTGATGCTGTGCGAGGCGCTGGAAAAACTTGGTGATCGTTATGCCATCTACGGCTTCAGCGGCTGGACGCGCACGCGCTGCGATATCTATCGCATCAAGCGTTTTGACGAGACTTACAGTGAAAGCGTCCGGGGCCGCATCGACGCCATCGAGGCGAAGGATTACACGCGCATGGGCGTGGCAATTCGTCATCTGTCGAAACTGCTGGCCGAACAGCCGGCACGCCACAAGCTGCTGGTGACGCTCTCTGATGGTCGCCCCGACGATTTCGGTGATGAGTATCGTGGCACCTACGGCATTGAAGACACCCGGCGTGCCTTGCTGGAAGCGCACCAACAAGGCATTCGCAGCTACTGCATCACGATTGATCGCCACGGCGCCGACTACCTTAGGCACATGGTCGGCCCGGCGAGTTATACGGTGCTGGACGATGTGAAAAAGCTACCGCTCAAGGTCGCTGATATTTATCGCAAGCTGACGGTGTAAGGGCTGATCAGGGTGCTAGGCGCGGCCGAGTGCTCTCTCGATATCGGCCACGAATACGGGTAACTGTTTTGTGAGCTGCTCGGATAACTTGACGGCAGCCGCAGTATCTTGCTGCTTCAGCAACAACTCAAGGTGAGTTGCCAATTGATGAATTTCTGCAGCACCCAGGGTGCTGGCCGATCCTTTGAGTGCATGGGCCTGTTGGGCTGCAGCCGACAACTCACCCTTAGACAGATGGTTGGCAATTTGTGCTGCGTCATCGCCCTGCGTCAGTACAAACATCTTCAATAGCTTTGCGTACTTGGCGAGATCTCCGCGTACTGCTATCAATCCAGTTGTGACATCAAGTCCGGCAATCCTGTCCAGGCGCTCCCGGAAGTCATGTACCTCGCATGGCTGGATTCGCGTGTCGCCTTGAGGCTGCCGGGAAGAGGGTTCCGTGTCGGCAGGTTGAGGTGGTAGCCACTTGGCTAACGTCGCGTAAAGTGCATCCGGGGTGACTGGTTTGGCGATGTGATCGTTCATGCCGGCATCGATACAACGCTGGCGATCTTCGTCAAACGCATTTGCGGTAAAGGCGATGATGGGGATGGTGTTCCAGCCAGACAACGCCCGTATGCGCAGCGTTGCCTCGGGCCCATCCAGATTGGGCATTTGCATATCCATCAGCACGAGATCATAAGAATGTTGCCGAGCCAGTTCTTCGGCTTCGCTGCCATCCTTGGCCACATCGACGGTCAGACCCACGCCGTACAACAACTCTAGCGCTACCTCACAGTTGATCGGGTTGTCTTCAGCCAACAGGATATGTCGCGCGGCAAAACGGCGACGCAGACCAGCCTCATCAGGAGGCGTATTGACTTGCACCGGCATGACGCCATGCCCCCGGCGGATTTTCGCGGTAAACCAGAAGCGGCTGCCCTGGCCGAGGCGACTCTCGACCCCTGTTGTTCCGCCCATCAGTTCCGCAATCCGTGACGTGATGGCGAGGCCAAGCCCGGTCCCGCCCGAGATGCGGCTGGTCGAGGTATCGGCCTGCTCGAATGCCTTGAAGATGCGTTCCTGTGCCTCCGGGGCGATGCCTTGACCGGTATCCTCGACCTCAAAGCGGACGAACAAGTTGCCGTTGCTTTCTTCCAGCAACTGGGAGCGCAGCCAGATCGTGCCATGATCCGTAAATTTGACCGCATTGCTGGCCAGATTCAGCAGTGCCTGGCGCAAACGCACGGCATCGCCGTGCAGCCAGATTGGCACGGAATCACTATCCACTTCGACCGTCAGCCCCTTGGCACGCGCGGTATCGGCGATCAGCGATCGCGTGTGATCCAGTACCACGCTCAGTTCGAAGTCCTGATGCGCCAACTCGAACTTGCCCGCCTCGATTTTTGACAGGTCGAGAATGTCGTTGATGACTTGTAGCAAGTGACGGGCCGCCGTATCGATCTTGTCGAGACGCTCAAGGCTTGCCGGCTCGGCCAACTCGCGCCGCATCAAATGAGATAGTCCGATGATGGCATTCATCGGGGTGCGAATCTCATGGCTCATGTTGGACAGGAAAGCACTTTTTGCCCTGCTGGCGGATTCGGCGGTTTGACGGGCAGACTCTAATTCGTGCGTGCGCAGCCGGACTTCCTCCTCAAGCTTGTCACGATGACGCTCCAGTTCATTTCGACTGTCTTCAAGGGCATGCTGACGATCCGCCACCATGTTGGCCATATAGTTGAACTCACGGGTCAGTTCGCCCAACTCATCGCTTCCTCCATCCTGAACCTGCGGGGCAAGCCCTCTTGCTACTTCGCCAGATCCCACACGCAGCAACTCGATACGATGCAGGATGAAGCGCTCCATAAACCAACCGAGTACGATGAATAGCGCCAGAAAAGCAACCAGATCGCTGATCAGCCGGGTCTGAAACCTTTCCCATACTTCGGCATCGTAACGTTCCAGCGGCAGCTTGATGCTCATGACGCCGCGCAAGTCACCTTCCTGATAGTCATATGAAACGCCGGGATAGGCTTTGCGGATACTTTCCGGTGCCTCTTCTTCGGTGCCGTGACAGCGCAAGCAGTAACCTTCAATCCATATCGGCGCGGTGTAATGAAACCAGCGCTTGCCCTGATCGTCCTGAATCGGCGTCATCCGCTCCTTGGCCTGCGGGGCTGTGCGGAAGTAATCCATGGCCGCCAGTTCAAACCTGTCGGCCATGTTGGCGGGATTGCGAGGCCGATCGGAAACGTTGTTGAACAGATAGCCGTTATCGTTCCACTCCTTGTAGTCTGCCGAAATGCGTGACATGGAATGGGCCGGCAGAAAGCCCACCGTTTTATTGTTAACCGGCAGACCGCTATCGATGAATTGCCGGTGATAGACGCGCCGCGTCGCCATGAGGATGCCGCGTATCGTGTGCACATCGACTTCAAGTTCAGCACGCTGGTCGTGACGAATCTTTTGCCAAGTCAGCGCCATGTCGAGGGCAAACACAAGTAGAAGCGTCAGCCCGAGAACCAGCCACATCTTTGTGCGCAGTTTCATTGGCGTGCCTCTCTACCTGATTAACATACCGTGGCTCATTCTAATCACGGCTGCCTTATCAGACAATGCGGTTGTCGTGAACGTTGCCCTCAGGGTAAATCAAACGCAAGTTGACTAAGATCAACAATCAGAAATTGGTATGCGGATAACTTACCCGCTGTTGACAACATCATAAGTGGTTAAGAATGAAAAAGGGAGAAACCTTCTTTGAGGCAATCAAAGGCAGGGGGGTGTCGCGCCGGGACTTTCTCGGCTTCTGCGGTGTGATGGCAACCTATATGGGGCTTGGCCCTGACGGTGTTGGCCTTGTGGCACACGCCCTTGAAACCAAACCACGTATTCCGGTCCTCTGGTTGCACGGCCTCGAATGCACCTGTTGTTCCGAGAGTTTTTTGCGTTCGGGCCATCCTCTGGCCAGCGATATCGTCATGACCATGATATCGCTCGATTACGACGACACGATCATGGCGGCGGCGGGACATCAGGCCGAGCAGATCGTCGAAGACATCATTCGCGATTACAAGGGTAATTACCTGCTGGCCGTGGAAGGCAATGTGCCGCTGGCTGGCGATGGCATGGCCTGTATCGTGGGTGGCCGGCCGTTCAAGGATCAGTTTCATGAGGCGGCACGTCATGCCAAGGCCATCATTGCGTGGGGCACCTGTGCGTCGTCCGGGTGTGTCCAGGCCGCCAAGCCGAATCCGACCAAGGCGACGCCTATCCACAAGCTGGTGACGCATGTGCCGGTGGTGAATGTGCCGGGCTGCCCACCGATTGCCGAGGTGATGACGGGCGTGATTACCTACATGCTGACCTACGACCGTATCCCGGAACTGGATCGCCTGCGGCGTCCCAAAATGTTTTATTCACAGCGTGTCCATGACAAGTGCTATCGCCGCGCCCACTTTGACGCCGGCCAGTTTGTCGAAAGCTGGGATGACGAGGGCGCGCGGCAAGGGTGGTGTCTGTACAAGATGGGTTGTCGCGGCCCCACGACCTACAACGCGTGTGCCGCGATGGAGTGGAATGAGGGGGTGAGTTTCCCGATCAAGTCCGGCCATGGCTGTATTGGCTGCTCCGAAGAGGGTTTCTGGGATCGCGGTCCCTTCTATGAACGTCTGCCTAACATGATGCAGTGGGGGGTCGAGTCGAATGCCGATAAAGTCGGTTTGGCGGCTGGTGCTGCACTCGCCGGCGGCATCGCCGTGCAGGCCGGTGCCACGCTGCTTAAGCGCATTGTCACCGGCCGCAAGCTCGATGCCGGTCTTGACCGCAAACCTGAATCCGAAGAAGAGTTCAAATGAGTCGCATCGTTACCCCCAACGGCTTTGAGCTGGATAACTCCGGCCGACGTATTGCTATCGATCCCGTCACCCGTATCGAGGGCCATCTGCGCATTGAGGTGAATGTCGATGATGCCAACGTGATCCGCAATGCCGTGTCGGTGGGCACCATGTGGCGTGGCCTTGAAATCATCATGAAGGATCGCGATCCGCGCGATGCCTGGGCGTTCGTGCAGCGTATCTGCGGCGTGTGTACCGGCGTGCATGCACTGGCGTCGATCCGGGCCGTCGAGGATGCACTGAAGATCGAGATTCCACGTAATGCGAACATCATCCGCAACATCATGCACTTCACACTGTACGCGCATGATCATCTGGTGCATTTCTATCACCTGCATGCGCTCGATTGGGTGGACATTGTCTCTGCGCTGAAAGCCGATCCCAAGGCCACCTCCGATCTGGCGCAATCGCTGTCGCCGTGGCCAAAATCGTCGGTCGGCTACTTCAAGGACATTCAGGGACGCGTCAAGAAACTGGTCGGCTCGGGCCAGCTGGGTCCCTTCCGCAATGGTTACTGGGGACATCCGGCCTACAAGCTGCCACCGGAAGCCAATCTGATGGCGGTAGCGCATTACATCGAGGCACTCGATTTTCAGCGTGAGATCGTCAAGATCCATGCAGTGTTTGGCGGCAAGAATCCTCATCCGAACTGGCTGGTCGGCGGTGTGCCGGCGACGATCAATGTGCACTCGGCCGGCGCTGTCGGGGCGATCAACGTTGAGCGCCTGAATCTGGTGCTGAAGATTGCCCAGATGACGCAGACCTTTATCTCGCAGGTGTATATCCCCGACCTGATGGCGATTGCGTCCTTCTACAAGGATTGGACGAAGTGGGGCGGCGGCCTGTCGGGCAAAAATCTGTTGTGCTACGGTGATTTTCCTTCTCGCGCCAACGACGACAGCAACGATAGCCTGATGCTGCCGCGCGGTGCGATTCTCAATGGCGACTTGAGTACGATCCATCCGGTCGATCTCCGGGATCCGACTCACATTCAGGAGTTTGTGCCGCACTCGTGGTATCGCTATCCAGACGAGAAGGCCGGCTTGCATCCGTGGGATGGTATTACCGAACTCGATTTCCGGCTCGGTGCCAAGACACAGGGTGGCAAGAATGGCAGTGCGATTGATGCCTTCGACGAAAACGAAAAATACAGTTATGTGAAAGCCCCGCGCTGGAAGGGCCATGCCATGGAAACCGGGCCGTTGCCGCGTCTGGTGCTGGCGTATGCCATGGGGCGCAGGGACATCAAAGAGTTGGTCGATGGCGCACTGCGCAAGCTCGATCTGCCCTTGCCGGCCCTGTTCTCAACGCTCGGACGGACGGCTGCGCGCGGCCTGGAGGCGCAATGGGCGGCCGATCGACTGGTCGAAGAAGTGCATCACCTGATTGACCAGGTGAAGGCCGGCAACCTGGATACCGCGAATACCGAAAAGTGGAGTCCGACCACTTGGCCGGCTGAAGCCAAGGGTGTCGGCTATGCCGAGGCCCCGCGTGGTGCCCTGGGCCACTGGATTGTCATCCGTGACCAGAAAATCGCCAACTACCAGGCGGTGGTGCCCACGACCTGGAATGCCAGCCCGCGTGATAACGCCGGGGCTATCGGTGCTTATGAGGCCGCCCTACTGGGAACTCCGATGGCCGATCCGAAGCAGCCGCTGGAAATCCTGCGCACCATCCATAGCTTCGATCCCTGCCTGGCCTGTGCCACCCACGTGGTGGGGCCGGACGGCGGGCCATTGACGACTGTCCAGGTACTCTGAGTCATGCAGCCCCGTCTGCCTTATACGATCCTGCCCGATACCGGGCCGTTGCCCGATGTGCAGATGTATGGCACCGGCATTCGATTCTGGCACTGGAGCAATGCGCTGATGGTGGTGGTTCTGTCGGTGACCGGTTATTTCATCGGCACACCGCCACCCTCATCGATTGGCGATACCTCGGTGCTTTACTGGATGGGCTGGATTCGCTTTATCCATCTGGCTGCCGGCTATATCTTCGGGGTGTTGTTCCTGATGCGCATCTGGCTTGCCCTGACGGCGGGGGGCGTTGCCCATCAACTGTTTGTGCCTGCCATCTGGCGTGCCAGTTGGCTACGTGGATTTATGAAACAGATTGAGTGGAATCTGCTGCTGACCAATCGGCCGATGCGTTATATCGGGCTGAATCCGCTCGGCAACATCGTTATGTTGCTGATGTTCGTCATTCCTTCGGTGGTGCTTGTGCTGACCGGGTTCGCCATGTATGCCGAGGTAACGGGCCATGAAAGTTGGCAATACCTGTTGTTTGGCTGGATGAGCGCGCTGTTTGGTAATACCCTCGACATGCACATCCTGCACCGGCTGGCCATGTGGGTCGTCCTCAGCTTTGCCATGGCGCATATCTATATTGCCGTGCGCGAGGATATTCTTTCCCGTCAAACGACCGTCAGCGCGATGCTGTCGGGCGACCGCCTCTACCGGGATTGATGATGACGGTGACGGTCACGGTTCTTGGCATTGGCAACCGACTTTGGGCCGATGAGGGTTTTGGCCCCTCGGTGATCGATCGCCTGATGGCCGAAGGTGTGTTGCCGGCTGAAGTCGAGGCGCTCGATGGGGGTACGCTCGGACTCTATCTGCTGCCTTGCATTCAACAGGCGCGCCGGCTACTGGTGTTTGATGCCGTGGATTTCGGCCATGCGCCCGGCGAGATCGTTGTCCTGCGTGATGGTGAAATTCCGGCATTCTTCGGTCAGCGTCCGCTTAGCCTGCACCAGACGGGGTTCACCGATGTGCTGGCCGCCGCCGAATTGACCGGCGCAGTGCCCGACATGATTACGCTGATCGGCGTGCAGCCGGAATCGATTGATGAGTGGGGCGGCAGCCTGACGCATACGGTGGCGGCGGCCATCCCGCACGCCATCGCACTTGGCCTTGCCGAACTATCCGCATGGCAGACAGAAGGAAAGCCACAATGAACGCATATACCCATGCTGCGCGTGAAGAGGATCTGAACGCGCTCGGCAAACTGGCGGTCTGGATGTTCCGAGTGATCGACAATGTGCGTCTCGCGCGCGTCGGTCACGTCATCACGATCATGACCATCATGCTGCTGGCGGCAGGCGCGTTGGCGACGGCGGTGACCTTTCATTCGGTCGGCAGTATCGCCAGCGTCTGGCGCGATTTTGATAGCAATCTGGCGCGACGGATCGACTTGCTCGGCCAGTTTCAGCACTACATGGGGTATGGTGGATTGGCCCAGCATTGGCCTGCAGCGGTGAATGGCGATGCAGCAGCAAAACAGGCGGTTCAAGGCGATATCACCAAGGTGCGTGAGGCATTTGCAGCCTACCTGCAGACCGAACCGAATGAATCAGAGCGCGCTGCCCTGAAGACCCTTGAAGGTACGCTGAGCGAATACGAGCGTGGCACGACAGCGATTGATCCGAATACTGCGATTAGCGCACTGACCAGCCTGCGCGACTTGCTGCAAAAGCAGCGCCTCGAAGGGGCCAATGCGGTTGAGGATGCGGTCTGGCGTTTGTCCGCCACGGTGGGGGGCGTGATGATGGGCATCTTCGTTTTTCTGCTGTTCTTCGGCCTGTTCTTTTTCTGGTTCCTGCGCTTTCGTATTGCCAAGCCGCTTGAGTTGATGGATTCAACCATGCAGCGGCTGGTGAAAGGCGATACGGCGGTGCCGATCGGCTATACCGACAAGACGGACGAGATCGGGGAAATGGCGCGTGCGGTCAGTGTGTTTAAAGACAATGCCATTGCCAAGGCCGGGATGGAGGAACAGAAAGCGCACATTACCGAGAGTGTGCGCAAGACGACCACCGAGTTGGTGGAGCAATCCCGTCAGGTGCGTCAGGCAATGAGTGATCAGTCCGCAGCGACGACGGCCATGTCGGCTGCTGCAGAAGAGTTGTCGGTCAGCATCGATCAGGTTGCGCAGAATGCGGGCAGTGCATTGACGCTGACCCGCGAGACGGCCGATGCGGTGACGGCTGGCCGAGGGGTTGTACACCAGACGATTACAGCAATGGAGGAAACCTCCAGCCTGGTCGCCCAGGCGGCAGGCAAAGTGCATGATCTTGGCCAGCAGAGCCAGGAAATTCAGACCATCGTGGCGACGATTCAGGGCATCGCCAAACAGACCGACTTACTGGCCCTGAATGCCACCATTGAGGCTGCCCGCGCCGGAGAAACGGGGCGAGGATTTGCCGTCGTTGCCGATGATGTGCGAAAGCTGGCGGAACGCAGCAATCAGTCTGCCCACGATATCCACAGCATTTTGTCGACCATTAATGAACAGGTGATGCGGGTGACGGAGAACGTTGTTTCTGCCGCCGATAAAGCCCAGGAGAGCGCGAGTGGCTCGCGTCAGGTCGAGCAGGCACTCATTACTATTTCCAAGCGATCTGAGCAGGTGGTTGCCGCGGTCAGCGATATTGCCAATGCAGCGCAGGAGCAAAGCAGTTCTGGCCACGAAATCGCGCGCCAGGTAGAACATGTGGCCGCGAATGCCGAATCCACTTTGCGGTCGATCAAACAGGTCGACCAACTGGCCGCCGACCTTAATCGCTTGATGGCGTCGCTAGGCCGGTAACGGATAGATTATCGGCGGTGCTCCAGACGGTATAAAGCGGAGTGGCGACGGGACGAGACAGGCCGCGCAAAGCTCAGACGTTATCCTGGGCGAGCAGGCCTTCGATTTCGCTGAAGGTGGCGCCGACGTCAAAGGTCTGGATGGCAGCGCCAAGCTGGCGGCCGATCTGCGTGGCGGAGAAAACGCCGCGAATGCGCACTTTGCCGCTGACGGGATCGCGCTCACCGGCGAGCATGTGCTGGCGTTTGAAGTGCTTCATGGTCTCGACGACGTCACTGACCTTGGCGGTGAGCACGTCACGCGTATCGATCAGGTCAATGCGCTCACGCGGCACCATCAGGTCACTGACAAGCAGGTCGTTGAACTTGCCGCCACGTTCCTGAATCAGCTTGATCGGTTTTTCACCGCTGGTATCGCGCGAGGTAATCAGACCGAGCACTTCGTCGTTACGGTTGACCACCAGCAGCAAACGCACGCCGCGCGAGATCATGGTCTGGTTGGCCTGTGCCAGTGTGGCATCCGGGGCAATAGTGGCGACCGAGACTGACTTGAAATCGGTCATGACGCACATCGCGGGCGAATCGGCTCGCACCAGCGTGAAGGTGCTTGGTTCACTATAGCCGGTACTTTCCGGAGCCTTGAAGGTGGTGAGGGCTTGGGGGGCGGCAACTTCTTTATGAATGGCTGACATACTGATGTTCCTCCACTGTTGTTGTTCGTTATCTTAAACGAATGCGCCCGATCCCGCAGCCGCACGTTTGAGCCGGTCATAAATCGCCTGCCAGGGCTGGCCGACCGGTTTCTGCACATAGATGCGGTCGCAGCCGAGCGCATCCAGCGCACGCAGGTTGGCATAGAGTTCGTGGGCGTAGCCGCTCGGATCGGCCGGCGCGACCTGCCAGATCACCTGCGGCATCTCGAACGGTGCCGGATGGGTGGCGAGGACGGCGATGCGCTCCTGCTGCACGATGGCATTGCGCAGCGCAATCGGCAGGCTGTCATCGGGCATCAGCACCAGCGGCGTGCGAGGGGCGTAATGGGCCTCCAGTGTGCCCGAGGCTCTCACTGCCGGTGGTGCCAACGGATCGTCGGGACTCAGTGGCACACGCCCGAGCACCTTGCCGATGTCGATGGCCGAGATCATGCCGGGACGCAGCAGCATGGCGCGCTTGCCGGATAAATCCACTATGGTCGATTCGATGCCGACCTGGCAGGGGCCACCATCGAGAATCAGGGATACCGCATCGCCAAGATCGTCGCGTACATGCTGGGCTGTTGTCGGGCTGATGCGTCCGAAGCGATTGGCTGACGGTGCGGCAATGCCGCCATCGAAGGCACGCAACAACGCCAGTGCGACCGGATGATTGGGGACTCGCAGCCCAACGGTGTCCTGCCCGCCGGTGACGGCATCGGGGACCTGTGGCTGGCGTTTGAGGATCAGGGTCAGTGCGCCGGGCCAAAAGGCCTTGGCCAGTGCATGCGCCTCGGCAGGGATATCGCATGCCCAGCGCTCCAGGTGCGAGGCGTCGGGAATGTGAACGATCAGTGGATGATCGGCCGGCCGTCCCTTGGCGGTGAAAATTTTGGCAACGGCTGCGGGATTCGCCGCGTCTGCACCGAGGCCATAGACAGTTTCAGTGGGCAGGGCAACTAACTCGCCCTGCCTGAGCAGATCAACAGCTTGCTGTATATCTGTAGACATCAAACCTCGGGCAGCGTCTTGGACAGCACCTTTTCGGTCTGCTTCAGACGGAAGTCGCTGAGCTTTTTGGCCATCGAGGCATCGCTTAGCGCCATCATCGACACGGCGAACAGTGCCGCGTTGGTGGCGCCGGCTTCACCGATGGCAAAGGTGGCGACGGGAATGCCGCCGGGCATCTGCACCATCGCCAGCAGCGAATCAAAGCCGCCGAGATGCTTGGAAGGCATCGGCACGGCGAGCACCGGCAATTCGGTTTTTGCGGCCAGCACGCCGGCCAGATGCGCCGCACCGCCGGCCGCACCGATCAGCACTTTCATGCCGCGGCTTTGTGCCGTGGCGGCGTAGTCGAGCGCGGCATCGGGGGTGCGGTGGGCCGACAGCACCTTGGCTTCGTAGGGAACGCCGAACTGTTTGAGCGTTTCGGCGCAGGCTTTCATGATGGGCCAGTCGGAATCCGAGCCCATGACAATACCGACGAGAGGATGGGTCATTTCAAAGTCCTTTCAGCAGATTCGAGGGTGTTGGCCAGCAGCATGGTGATGGTCATCGGGCCGACGCCGCCGGGTACGGGCGTGATCGCGCCAGCCACTTCCTTGCAGGAGTCGAAGTCGACGTCGCCGCACAGCTTGCCATCGGCGGTGCGGTTGATGCCAACGTCGATGACGGTGGCGCCCGGCTTGATCATGTCGCCGGTGATCATCTTGGCGCGACCCACGGCGGCGACCAGGATGTCGGCGCGTTTCGTATGGAAGGCAAGATCCTTCGATTGCGAGTGGCAGACGGTGACCGTGCAGCTCTGGGCCAGCAAGAGCATCGCCATCGGCTTACCGACGATATTGCTGCGGCCGACGATGACCGCCTCGGCACCTTTGAGCGGGACGTTGGCGGATTCGAGCATCTTCATCACGCCATACGGTGTGCAGGGGATGAAACGCGGATTGCCCTGCATCAGCGCGCCGACGTTCTCGGCATGGAAACCGTCCACATCTTTCTCGGGTACGATGGCTTCGAGTACGGCATCGGCATCGAATTGCTTGGGCAGCGGCAGTTGCACGAGGATGCCATGCACGTCCGGGTCGGCATTCAGCGCGGCGATCTTGCCGAGTACCACGGCGGGTTCGACGTCGGCCGGGTAAACCTCCTTGATCGAGCGGAAGCCGGCTTTTTCACAGGCCGATACCTTGTTGCGCACGTAAACCGCCGAGGCCGGATCTTCGCCGACGAGAATGACGGCGAGGCAGGGCGTGATGCCGCGCGAGGCCTTGAGTGCGGCGGCTTTTTCGGCCAGTTCGGTGCGGACGGTTTGCGCCAGGGCGTTGCCGTCAATAATTTGCGCGCTCATGCCACGGCCTCCTCGGCTGCCATTTTCGCAGCAGCCCGGCCTGCTTCAAAAGCCTTGCGGTTCACTTCCACCATGTGCGGCTTGCGTGCGCCAAAGCGCTTGAGGATGGCGTCGAGCAGCACCTCGGCAGGGAAGGGCAGGTGGTCGGCCATGGCGCCGAGCATCACGGTGTTGCCAAGACGCACGTCGCCGAGTTCCAGCGCGATGGCCATGGCGTCGAAGGCATGCACCTGATAGCCACGCGCCTTGATTTCGGCGAGCGGATCGTCTGGATATTCATAGAGGCCGATGTCGACCACGGGCGGCACGAGACGCGCGGTGTTCATCAGCACCAGCCCGCCCGGGCGCAGCATGTGGCACCAGCGCATGGCTTCGGCGGATTCAAAACCGACCAGCAGGTCGGCGGTGCCGGCCATGATCTGCGGCGAGAGCACCTTGGGGCCGAAGCGCAGGTGCGAGGAGACGACCCCGCCGCGCTGCGCCATGCCGGCGACTTCGGTTTTCTTGGCGTCGTGGCCGAGGGCGATGGCGGCTTCCGCGAGGATTTCCGTGGCGGTCATCACGCCCTGGCCGCCGATGCCGACGACGAGGATATTGGTTACGTTGTTATCAGGCATGGCGCTCTCTCAATGCTTTACCAAACGAATCGGCTTGGTCAGGTCGGCGTGCACAATCGCTTCGGGCGCACAGGGCTGCACGCAGAGGTTGCAGCCGGTGCAGGCCGAGGTCTCGATGCGGACAAACTGCAGTTCGACTTCCTTGCCGCTCGGCTTGACGACTTTCTCGCGGCGCGTGACATGGATCGCCGGGCAGCCGACGTCGACGCAGTTGCCGCAGCCGGTGCACTTCTCGTCGAGGACTTCGAAGGGCTTCTGTTTCTTGTAGTCATCGACCAGCACGCAGGGCTGGTCGGTGATGATGACCGAGACTTCGGGAATCTTGATCTCGTCGCGGATGGTCTTGAACAGCTTGGGCAGCACGTAGGGATCGACGACGTGAATGCGCTCCTTCTTGACGCCGAGCGATTCGACCAGCTTGGCGAAATCGACACGCGGCGCTTCCTGACCATGAATGTCGCGGCCGGTCCCCGGATTCGACTGGCCGCCGGTCATGCCGACGGCGCGGTTGTCGAGCAGCAACACGGTGACGTTGCCACCGTTGTAAACCATGTCGAGCAGGCCCTGCATACCCATGTGCAGGAAGGTCGAATCGCCGATCACGGCGAGGATGCGCTTGTCCTTGTCGGCCTCGGCACGGCCCTTGTCGAGACCCAGTGCGATGCCCATCGAGGCGCCCATCGAGATGGTCGTGTCGAGGGCATTCCACGGATGGCCGGCGCCGAGCGTGTAGCAGCCGATGTCGCCGGAGATGGTAATGTTCTTGATCTGCGCCAGCGTGTAATAAACGCCGAGGTGCGGGCAGGCCACGCACATCGTCGGCGGACGCGGGAAAACCTGTGCCGGGGTGGCGGGCATTTCCGGGATTGGTTCGCCGAGCAGTTTGGCGATGGCGGGCCTGAGCACATTCGGCGCGAGTTCGCCCTGTTTCGGCAGGATGTCCTTGCCAAGACATTCAATACCGGCGGCCTTGAGTTCGGTTTCGACCAGCGGCTCGACTTCTTCGGCGACCACCAGTTTTTCAACCGTCTTGGCAAAGGCGCGGATCTTTTCGAGCGGAATCGGGCAGGAGAAGCCGAGCTTCAGCACCGGCGCATCCGGGAAACTCTCGCGCACGTGCATGTAGGCGGGGCCAGAGGTTACAAAGCCGACACGTTTGTCCTTGCCGTTTTCGATGGTGTTGAGCGGCGAGATTTCGGCTTCGGCGCGCAGGGTCTTGTCGCGCTCGAACATCAGCGGGATACGCTTGCCGGCACCGGCCGGCGTCATCACCCAGCGCGCAGGTTCTTTCTTGAAGCCGCTCGCAGCGTGTGCCATGCGCTCACCGACGGTGACGAGTGCTTTGACGTGATTGATGCGCGTCGTCATGCGCAGGATCACCGGCACCTGATGTTTCTCGGAGAAGTCGAAGGCGATCTTCGTCATCTCGTAGGCTTCCTGCGAGTCGGCCGGCTCGAACAGCGGGATATGCGCGAAGCGGCCCCAGTAGCGCGAGTCCTGTTCGTTTTGCGACGATGACAGTCCCACATCGTCGGCAATCGCGATCACCAGACCGCCGATCACACCGGTCAGCGTCAGCGTCATCAGCGCATCCGAGGCGACGTTCATGCCGACATGCTTCATGCAGCAGAACGAACGCGAACCGGCGAAGGCAGCGCCGATGGCGACCTCCAGCGAGACCTTCTCGTTAACCGACCATTCTGTGTAGATGTCCGGGTAGGTCGAGAGGACCTCAAGCATTTCGGTGGAGGGCGTGCCGGGGTAGGCGGCAGCGACTTTGCAGCCGGATTCCCAGACGGCGCGGGCAACGGCTTCGTTGCCGGAGAGGAGCAGGCGGGAATTGCTGGGCGCGGGCAGGATGGCGGCCATGAATGATCTCGTGAAAAAGGAAACAAAAAAATTAACCCGCGTCCAAGTGGGGCTTTGGCGCAGGTCATGAGGACGTGATTATCCGGATTCGGCGGGGGTGCGTCTATATGGAGGTTAATATGCCGACCCCATGCACATTCAACAACTCCGTGAGCGTCTGCGGGCGCTCGGCGCCAAGCCCTGTCATGAGGCGCGTGTGCTGCGCGCCTGGCTGCAGGCCAAACCGCTCGATAGCGGCCGGGTGACGGCTGGCGATTTCCTGCCCGCTCCCTTGCGCGACGAACTGCCCATCATGGCAGACGAGCTCGCCGCGCTGGCGCGTCTACGCTCTGCGCATCCGGGGGCGGACGGTTCTTCCCGCCTGCTGGTCAGCCTGAATGACGGGCAGACCGTTGAGAGTGTCCTGCTGCTACGCGATGGGCTGTGCGTTTCTTCGCAGGTGGGCTGCGCGGTGGGCTGCACTTTCTGCATGACCGGACGTGACGGGCTACTGCGCCAACTGACCAGTGGCGAAATCGTCGCCCAGGTGGTGCTGGGGCGCAGCCTGCGCCCGGTGAAAAAAGTCGTGTTCATGGGCATGGGTGAGCCGGCGCATAACCTTAATAATGTGCTTGAAGCCATTGAACTGCTGGGCACGCTCGGCAACATCGGTCACAAGAATCTGGTGTTCTCCACGGTGGGCGATGCGCGGGTGTTTGAGCGACTGCCGCTTGGTACCGTCAAGCCGGCCTTGGCCCTGTCGCTCCACTCGTCGCGGGCCGAGGTGCGTGCGCAACTGCTGCCGAAGGCGCCACGCATCGATCCGGCCGAACTGGTGGCGCAGGCCGATGCCTACGGGCGCGCGACCGGCTACCCGATCCAGTACCAATGGACGCTGATCGAAGGCATCAACGACACGGACGAGGAAATCGATGGCCTCGTGCGCCTGCTCAAGGGCCGTTACGGGCTGATGAACTTCATTCCCTACAACGAGACCGAATCACCCGGTGCGACTGCCTTTCGTCGCCCGCCGCCGCAACGCATTGCTGACATCGCGCAGCAACTCAAACAACACGGCATCCTGACCAAACTGCGCCAGTCGGCCGGACAGGATGTCGAGGGCGGTTGCGGTCAGCTAAGGGCGCGCAGCACCGAGCTGCTTGGGGCGCGCCATCTCGCACCACGCTGAAATGTCGGCGCTGGCAGGACGGCGTTACCGGGGTTTTTAGAACCAGCCTTCGACCTTCGTACGCGCCGGCACGCCGCCGGCATGCACCACTTTGCCGTCAATGACAACACCGGGCGTGCTCATCACACCGTAGCTCATGATGTCCTTGAGCTCTTCCACTTTTTCGAGTTGTACTTCCACGCCCTTGGCGGCAGCAACTTCTTCGATAAGCTTGAGGGTGATTTTGCAGTTGGTACAGCCGGTGCCAAGAACCTTGATGTTTTTCATGAGGTGACTCCAGAGTGGGTGATGCCGAGGGAGACGAACCGGCAAGAGAAAGGATGCAGCTCAATGTGCTTCTTCGATACGCTGCCGACGCCCCAAGACAGTCGCTACCAGGACCAGCAAGGTGATGAAACTGCCAATCGCTAGCGCTAGCATCGCCAGCGACATGCCATCCACCCAGGAGCCATACGCCAGACCGGCCAGGGTCGAGAACAGTGCCACCAGACCGACATAGGTCCAGGCCTTGAACTTGCCGATGATGGCGGCGGTGATGAGGATGCTTTGCAGTGACAACTCTGGATCTGCCATCAGGTAGGCAATCAGCGGGCCGGGGTGCATGCCGAGCGAAAGGAACATCTTGGCAATCGGTACTTCAACCAGCGTCGGGAAATACATGAAGACGCCAAACACCACGCCCGCCAGATTCGCTTGCACCGTGTTGCTGCCTGCGATCGCCTGAATCCACGCCGGTTGGATGAAACTGCGAATTACGCCAACGAGAAACACCCCGACCACCAGCAACGGAAAAATCATTTTTACGAAGCGCCAGGTTTCCCAGAGCCACTGCTGCATGTCCCAAAGTTCAAAGCGTCGCGCCAACGGAAAAATGGCCAGGCACAGCGCGGTGACCGCCACGGTACGCCCCGTCACCGTAATGCGGATGCCCGTATCGCTGACCACGATTTTCAGGGCGGCAAAGGCCAGCGTCGCCACGACCAGACCGATGACTATGGCGGTCTGGCGATTGAAACCGTCCAGAATGGTTTCCAATCCACGCCAGGCGGCCACACCCATCAATGCCAGCAAACCGATCAGGACGAGTCCATGCAGGCTGAGTCCCTCTTCGCCCTTGAGTTCATTGACGGGAACCAGCAGATTGAGGGCGGTCTGAAGGCTGACGGCGGAAGGGTTCGGCCATTCGACGGTCAGCAGTTGGGCAGTCAGCCAATCCATTTTCAGCGTGCCGGCAATCAGCAGGGCCACAAGTGTTCCCAGAAAAACGAGATTGCGCCGAGGTATTCCGCCGCTGTCGGCAAAGATGTCGTTCTCCGAAATGCGTACCGCTTCGTCCCGGGCAAAGATGATCGCCATCAACAGACCGATACCGATACCAAAGGCCAGCGACAGCAGAATCCGGGCGATGGCGAACTCGGCCCCCAGGGCGACACCGGTATAGGACAAGGCAAGGATGTTGGCTGCCGGCGCGAAAAACAGAAATGTGATGGCCGGCCCGAGTCCCGCGCCCTTGCTGTAGATGCCGGCAAACAGCGGTTGAATGGTGCAGGAGCAAACCGCTAATAGACTGCCAGCGCCGGCAGCGGCCGGATAGGACACATACTTCGGTGCATTCGGGCCGAGAAAGCGGACGATCGATTGCTGGGGAACCAAAGCCGACAAGGCCCCGGCGATGAAGAAAGCCGGCACCAGGCACAACAACACATGGGCGGCCAGATAGGCAGCCAGACTGGCCAGGCCGCTTTGCAACGCATTGATGATGAAATCCATGGCTTATTGTTCCTGCGTGGCTCTTCTTTCGTACCACGCTTTGCTGTAATTCACCATGCGCACCAGCCACAGCATCACCGGCACTTCGATCAGCACGCCGACCACGGTGGCCAGCGCAGCGCCGGACTCAAAGCCGTAGAGCACGATGGCGACCGCCACCGCGAGTTCGAAGAAGTTGCTGGCGCCGATCATGGTCGACGGGCCGGCGATGTTGTGGGCGACGCAGAATTTCCGATTAAGCCAATAGCCCAGCGCGGCGATGAACAGGCCCTGCAACAGGATGGGCACCGCCAGCATGGCGATGATCAGCGGCTGGGCGATGATGGCCTCGCCCTGGAAGGCGAACAGCAGCACCAGCGTGGCGAGTAGCGCCGTGATGGTCCAGGGACCGATCTTCGCCATTGCCGCGTCGAAATGCGCCTGGCCCTGTTTCAGCAGCAGCTTGCGCCAGAGCTGGGCCAGCGCGAGGGGGATGACGATGTACATCACCACCGAGAGAAACAGCGTGTCCCAGGGGATCGGAATGGCCGAGACGCCGAGCAGGAAGGCGACGATGGGCGCGAAGGCGAAGACCATCACCAGATCGTTCAGCGCCACTTGCGAAATGGTGAAGTTGGCATCGCCCTTGCACAGGTTGCTCCAGACGAAGACCATGGCCGTGCAGGGCGCCGCGCCGAGCAGGATGAGGCCGGCGATGTAGCTGTCGAGTTGCTCGGCAGGCAAATAAGGAGCGAAGATGTGGCGGATGAAGAGCCAGCCCAGCGCCGCCATGGTGAAGGGCTTGACCGCCCAGTTCACGAACAGCGTGATGCCGATGCCGGCTTTCTGCTGGCGGACTTCATGCAGCGAACTGAAGTCGATCTTCATCAGCATCGGGATGATCATGACCCAGATCAGCAGGCCGACCGGAATGTTGACGTGGGCGATTTCCATGCGCCCCACAGCCTGGGCGACGGCCGGCAGCGCCACACCCAGCGCCGTGCCGCCGAGGATGCAGAGGAAGACCCAGAGCGTCAGCCAGCGCTCGAAAAAACCGATGGGTGCACCGGCGATCTGCTTGGCCGCGACTTCACATTGCACTGACATCTCAAGCCTCCTCGTGAATCTTGCGCGCGGCAGCCATCGCCTCCTCGCCGCTCATGCTTTCCAGCGGCAGGGCGAGGAAGGCTTCGATGCGTTTCTTCAGCGACTGGTAGGCGGTTTCGAACGCTTCGCGCCGCGCTGCCATCGGCTCGACGTGGGCCGGGTCGGGGATCGTCCAATGGGCGGTCGTAGGATGGCCGGGCCAGACCGGGCAGACTTCGTTGGCGGCGTTGCTGCAAACGGTAAAGATGAAATCGAACTGCGGTGCATCCGCTTGGCCGAACTCATCCCACGACTTGCTGCACGCCCCTTCAGATGGGATGCCATGCTTTTGCAGCGTTTCGATGGCAACCGGATTCACCACACCGCCCGGCTTGCTGCCGGCCGAATACGCATTCACGCGCCCCTGACCGAGATGTTTGAACAACATTTCGCCAAGAATGGAGCGGGCGGAATTACCGGTGCAAAGCACCAGAACATTGAAGCTCATGCGGTTTTCTCCTTGCCGAGTTTGGCGCGGCGCTGGGTGGTAGTGGCCACGGCGGCCGTCTTGGGCAAACAGGCGCTGCCGCCTTTGCAGCAGTTGTCGGTCAGAAAGGCGATCAGGTCGTCCATCGCCGCGAAACTGGCCGCGTAATAGATAAAGCGGCTTTCCTGCCGCGCGGTGACGAGGCCGGCTCGCACCAGATGGGCGATGTGAAACGACAAGGTGGCCGGCGCCAATACCAGCGTCTCGGCAATTGCCCCGGCGTTCATGCCCGCCGGCCCGGCGGTGACGAGCAGGCGAAAGACGCGGAGGCGGGTTTCCTGCGCCAGCGCGGCAAGTTTGTCGACAGCGTTTGTAGTTTCCATATTTCTAATAATATCGAAATGATGGACGGCACACAAGCTCGTCGTGCCCTGATCCTTGATTTCCCTTATCCGGCCCGCATCAGTCCGGCTAGTTCCCCAGATATACCGTCGGCCCCGGTGCGTTGCCCAGGTTCAAGGTCCTTAGCGCGTGTCGTTTTCCGTCGCGGCAGATGAGACTGCTTTCCAGCTTGACCGAGCCGCAAGCTTTGTCGAAAAGGAAGGTCATGGGTGTGCCGGGAGAGGGAGTGTTGCTGACGAACTTGAGTTGTGTTTGGTAGGTCATCCGCCCACATGCAAGCTTGATCTGCGCAGCGGCATATTCCTGGCACTGCGGGTCGATCGCCGCTGGTGCGAGAAAGTCCGGCGACAGGTGCAGCGAGGTGACAAATGGCGGTAGCACGGTAACTGGCGTGTCGTGGATCAACAGGGCGGTCGTGCCGGAGAATTTTTCCTGACGGGTGCCCATGGTGAACTGCCCGTCGATCTTGAGCTTGTAGTCCGCCAGATGTGTGCCGGTTTCTTTGGCGTAATCGGCAAGCCCCTTGACCGGGAAGAGAATGAAGGGGCGTGGTCTGCGGTTCTTGTCCGTCCAGCCAGGTGTGTCAGCAGTTGCTTTCCATGACACGGTCTCGGCGCGGAACCCGGGAACCTGCCTGCCATCGGGGGCGAGCAGGGTGACCATATAGTCGACCTGCTTGGCGCCGGAGCTTGCATAAATCGGCGGCAGGCGGAAAAAAGCAGTGTTGAACTCACCCGGTGGAACGATGGCAATGGACTGGTCCTGCATTGCTTTGGGATACCCCGCCAACCCGATGGAGCCGGCTATCTGACCACCAATGGAAACCCGGGCAGGCTGGCCGTCGGGCTTGGGCGTGGCGGCAACATAGTTGAACTCAAGCTGGACCTTGAGCCCCTGCGATTGCAGCTTCTGGACTATGTCGGGACCAACGCCGGACAGGGGCAGCGTGAATTGCAGCGCGGTGGCTGGAATGGGTAAACCGAAGCCCTCGTCTGGTGCGGCTTCGGCACGGATTTCGGGCAGTTTCAGCTTGATATCCTGCAGGGCGATTTCCTCAAGGAGGATGTCCTTGGCGGCGGCTTTGGCATCCTGCATGGGCTTGAGCTGAGCGATGGCGCTGGTCAGTTGGGCGAGCGTGGCCGCCTCCGGGGTGAGACCCAGCGTGAAGAAAAGGAAGGCGTTGTCCACCAGTCGGGTCTTATCGGCGGGGCTGGGGGCTTGGTATTTGAGCAGGGCAAGTTCCGGGACGGGCTTGTCAGCCTGGTGCTTGCGCTCGACCAGCCGAGCCGCTGCTGGCACGTAGTACCAGCGCAGTGGATTCTGGTGATCCTGCAACACGGTCCAGGAAGCGCCGCCGGCGGAAATGACCTGTTTCTGTCCCGCATGCGGGTAGGCGAAGGCCGGTGGTGCCGAGAGGCAGGCGGCCAGTGTTGCGAGCGCAAAAAAGTGCGTCTTACTCATGTCAATTCTCCTCCGGTACCATCTTGATCGCCCCGCAGGGACACTCGGCGACGCAGACGCCACAGCCCTTGCAGTAGTCGTAGTTGAATGAAAAGCGCTTGCCAGGACCGAGCTTGATCACTGCATTGTCGGGACAGACGCCATAGCAGTTGTCACACTCGAAGCAGTTGCCGCATGAGAGACAGCGGCGCGCCTCGAACAGGGCATTGCTTTCGTCGAGTCCGCCGACGACTTCCTCGAAGGTGGATTGGCGGCGCAGAATGTCGAGCGTTGGGCGCACGACGTGCGGCGCTTCCGAGTAGTACCAGGTGTTGAGCTTCTCGAAGGCGGCGACTTCGTGCTTGGGCGGCGGTGCGTAGGTTTCACCCTTGAGCCAGGCGTCGATGTGGCGCGCGGCTTTCTTACCGTGGCCGACGCCGACGGTGACGGTGCGCTCCGAAGGCACCATGTCGCCACCGGCGAAGATGCCGGCGTGGCCGGTCATCATGTTGGGGCCGACCTGCACCGTGCCGTCTTTCACGTCGAGGCCGGGTACGCCGTCGAGCAGGCCGAGGTCGACATCCTGGCCGAGCGCCAGCACCACCGAGTCGGCGGCGAGGGTTTCGAATTCGCCGGTCGGCTGCGGGAAGCCCTTGTCGTCGAGCGCCATCTTCTCGATGGTGATCTCGCCTTCTTCGGCTTGCTTGATGGTGGATAGCCACTTGACCATCACGCCTTCCTGCAGCGCCTCCTCGATCTCGAAATCGTGAGCGGGTGCTTTGTCGCGCGTGCGGCGATAGACGATGATCGGTTCGGCGCCCATGCGCTTGACCGAGCGCGCGACGTCGATGGCCGTGTTGCCGCCGCCGTAAACGACGACGCGGCGGCCGAGCATCGGCTTCTCTTCGCCTTCCATCGAACGTAGCACCGAAATCGCGTCGACGACCTTGGCGGCCGTGCCGGCGGGAATGTAGGCACGCTTGCCGATGTGTGCGCCGACGGCGAGGAAGGCGGCATCAAACTTGCCGGCCTGCATCGACGCTTCGATGTTCGATACCTTGGTATTCAGCGTGATGGTGACGCCGAGATTGACGATGCGCTGCACCTCGGCCTCGATCACCTCGCGTGGCAGGCGATACTTGGGAATGCCGAAGCGCATCATGCCGCCGGCGAACGGGCCGGCTTCCTGAATCTCGACCGTGTGGCCGAGGCGGGCCAGATGGTAGGCGGCGGAAAGTCCCGAGGGGCCGGCACCGACCACCAGTACGCGCTTGCCGGATTGCGTCGCCGGCTTGACGAATTGCCAGTTACGCTTGATCGCCTCGTCACCGAGGAAACGTTCGATGGAATTGATGCCGACTGCCGAGTCCACATGCTGGCGGTTGCAGGCGCCTTCACAGGGGTGATAGCAGACGCGGCCCATGATCGCGGGCAGCGGATTGTTCTCGGTCAGTGAGCGCCAGGCGGCTTCGTAGTCGCCGCTCTCGGCGTGGAACAGCCAGCCCTGTATGTTCTCTCCCGCCGGGCAGGTGGCATTGCAGGGCGGCAGACGATCCAGATAAATCGGCTTGTAGGTGCGCCAGGAACCGGTGCGGTTGGCGAGCGACGAACCGGGGTCGAGGGTAATGGCAAAGGGTTTGTCCATCATCGTCATCACACACCCTCCAACAATTTGTATTTGCGGATATTGCGGTCGGCGAGCGCCTGCAGTTTGGCGATGACTGCGACATTCGGCTGTTTGCCGAACAGGTGGGCGTAGCGTTTCTGTGGCTTGAGATAGTCTTCCACGGGCAGTTGGCGCCGTATCGCCAGCGCCGACTTTATCTCGCCATGTTCGGCTTCGAATACCGGGAAGATGCCGGTCTCCTTGGCGAGGCGCGCCATTTTGATTGTCTCGCTCGAATAGGTGCCCCAGCCGAGGGGACACGGAACGAGGATGTGGATGTAGCGTGCGCCGCGGAATTCCATCGCGCGCCGCACCTTGGCTTCGAGGTCGCGCAGGTCGGCGACGGTGGCGGTGGCGACGTAGGGAATCTCGTGGGCCATGGCGATGGCCGGCACGAACTTGCCCTGGCCGAAGACGTTACCGGGCTCCGGCCCGACGGCCATGGTCGTCGCGGTGCGTGCCGCCGGTGGCGTGGCGCTGGAGCGCTGCACGCCGGTGTTCATGTAGCCGCCGTTGTCGTAGCAGATGTAGAGCACGTCGTCGTTGCGTTCGAACATGCCGGAGAGGCAGCCGAAACCGATATCGGTCGTGCCGCCGTCACCGCCCTGCGCGATGACGCGGATTTCCTGCGCGCGCGGGTTCTTCTTCTGCTTGATCTTCAGCGCTGCGGCGACGCCAGTGGCGACCGCCGCGGTATTGCCGAACAGCGAGTGAATCCACGGAATCTGCCAGCTCGTCTCGGGGTAGGGCGTCGAGAACACTTCAAGACAGCCGGTGGCGTTGGCACAAATCAGCTGGCCCTGCGTCGCCTCCATGGCGGCGTCGATGGCGTAGCGCGCGCCGAGTGCTTCGCCGCAGCCCTGACAGGCGCGGTGGCCAGAGTTGATCGAGTTGAAGCGTTTGCCGCTGGCCTGCACGCTGCGTTCTTCGGGCGCGAGCAGGCGGTTGCCGACGGTGAAGGTGCCGGTCTGGTAGAACTTGACGGGTTGGAAACTCATGCTGGTCTCCTCGTGATCAATAGTTGCGCGCGCCGACAATGCCGGCATCGCGTAACAGGGCTTCGGCCACCGGGCCGGTCTTGCGGTGGGTTTTTTCGCGCTCGATCTGCTTGTTGACCGCTTTCCAATCGAGGTCGAGGAAGGTCACCAGTTCCAGTTCGTCGCGGCCGGCCTTGTCGAGCATGGCGGTGAGCGACTTCATCGTGATGGCGCGGCCGCCGAGGCCGGCGATGACGGTGTAGCCCTTCAGCCCCATGCCGGTGACGGCCATGCGCACGTTGGTGGCGACGATGCCGCCGATGCCGACGGCGAGGCTCTTTTCCAGCACGACAAAACGTTTGCAGTACTTCAGCGCAGCAGCGACGGCAACGAGCGGGAAGGGGCGGAAACTGATGATGCCAAGCACGCCAATTTTGTGTCCTGCCTCACGCATTTCGTCGACCGTGTCTTTCAGCGTGCCGAGCACCGAGCCCATCGCAATCACGATGGTGTCGGCATCTTCGCAGCGGTAGGGGCGGATCAGGCCGCCGGAGTCGCGACCGAAAATTTCCTTGAACTCGGCGGCGAGTTGCGGGATGCGTTCGAGTGCCTGCACTTGCCGCGCGTGGGCGAGATAGCGCACTTCCATGAAGGCCTCGGGGCCGACCATCGCGCCGATCGACACCGGCTCGGCCGGATCGAGCACCTGGCGCGGCTCGTAGGGCGGCAGGAAGGCGTCCACCTGTGCCTGCGTCGGCACATCGACGCGCTCGTAGGCGTGGGTGAGGATGAAGCCGTCCATGCACACCATCACTGGCAGCGAGATTTCCTCGGCGAGCTTGAATGCCTGAATGTGCAGGTCGAGCGCTTCCTGGTTGGTCTCGGCGAACAGTTGCAGCCAGCCACAGTCGCGCATCGAGAGCGAATCGGAATGATCGTTCCAGATGTTGATCGGCGCACCGATGGCACGGTTGGCCACCGTCATGACGATCGGCAGGCCGAGGCCGGAAGCGTTGAATACCGCCTCGGCCATGAACAGCAGACCCTGCGAGGCGGTGGCCGTGTAGGTACGCGCGCCAGCGGCCGAAGAGCCGATGGCGACGGACATCGCGGCGAATTCCGATTCGACGTTGATGAACTCGCAGTCCTGCAGCGTTTCGTCCTTGACCATCTCGCCGAGCCCTTCGACGATATGCGTCTGCGGCGAGATTGGATAGGCGCAGATCACTTCCGGCCGGCACAGGGCGACCGCTTCGGCGACGGCGTGGGAACCTTCACACTGTTTCAGCATGGGCGGCCTCCATTTCCTGCTTGACGGTGTTGTAAGCCTCGGTGGCCGCGGCGATGTTGCCGGTGGCGACCTTGCCGGAGAACTTCTCCTCGATGGCCTTGATCACCGACTCCAGCCGGATCAGGCCCGAGATGGCGGCAAAGCCGCCGAGCAGCGGCACGTTGGGCACCGGGCGGCCGACATGCTTGAGCGCGATTTCGGTGGCGGCGACGGTGCACAGTCGGTCGGCACGATGGCTCTTGACGAAATCCGCCAGCCCGAGTTGCTCGAAAGTCTTGTTGGTGTTGATCAGGATGTAGCCGTCGGGCTTGAGCCCGGCGAAGCAATCGACCTGATGCAGCAGCGTCGGGTCCTGAATGATCAGCGCGTCGGGCGCCATGATCGGCTCGCGCAGACGGATTTCCTTGTCGTCGATGCGACAGAAGGCGACCACCGGCGCGCCGGTGCGTTCAGAACCAAAGCTGGGAAAGGCCTGCGCGTGACGACCTTCGTCGAAAGCGGCGATGGACAGCATCTCGGTCGCCGTAACGACGCCCTGACCGCCCCGGCCGTGAATACGGACCTGGAACATTGCTTCCTCCTTTTATGTTTCGGGTCATTCTGGCCGGCACATGCATGTGCGTTGCAGCGCCCGATTGCAGCGCACAGTGTAGCGCTTTGGCGAATCGCTGCGCGGTGCGCTGGAAAAGTCGGCGCTGGCGAGACGGCGTCATGGCAAAATCCATCAGCATCAATCCGGCCGCCTTCGTGCCGACATGAGTCAAAGGAGTCATACGATGAAACCCAAAATCAAGCCACGAAACCCCTTCGTGGCCCTCGCCAAGTTCCGCAAAGCGGGTGCCCACGAGAAGCCGGCAAAAGCCCTGCGCCGGAAGGAAAAGCAAACCCTGGCGAAGACCGCCAAGCAATCGCCGGAGTCATGGCACAACTGTATTCCCGGTGGATGCAGTTATGCGATGGCTTCGGTTGGTTGAATCCAAGAGATGAAGCTGCTGTTCGGTCATGGGATATTGAACGCTGCTTTCGGCTAGAAGCGACTGTCGATAACTTTGCCCTGCAGCGGACAATCGGCAGTGCTGCGGTTTTGCAATAGTGTAAATAATAGGATACAGTTCTGCATGGGCGTGATTTTCACCACCGAGCAATTCGACACATGGCATGCCGCTCTGCGCGACGCGCGCGCGAAGGCAGCTATCAGGGTGCGCATGCGCCGTGCCGAGGAAGGAAACTTCGGCGATTGCGCGCCGGTGGGCGAAGGTGTGTCGGAGATGCGGATTCACTACGGCCCCGGCTACCGCGTTTATTTCAAACGCACCGGCATGGAGGTGGTGATTCTGCTGGCGGGCGGAGAAAAGAGCACGCAGACGAAGGACATCAGAATGGCGCTGAAATTGGCGCGCGAAATTTAGACGGATGGAGGAGATGGCGATGGCACTGAAACTGCGCAAATGGGATGTGGTCGAGGAACTGAAGACCAATGAGGACATGGCCCTTTACCTCGAAGCAGCAATGGAAGAGGCCGGCGACGACGCAGCCTTTATCGCAAAAGTGATCGGCGACATCGCCCGCGCCAGGGGTATGACGCAGCTCGCCCGCGACACCGGCATTGGACGCGAAAGCCTCTACAAGGCGCTATCCGGCGAAGGCAACCCCAGTTTCGCCACCATCCTCAAGGTCGTCCACGCCCTTGGCGTAAAACTCCACGCCGCGCCGGCAACCATTCCCGCCAAGCCGGCGCGGACATCCCGAAGAAAGCCCGCCGGTGAACTAGCCGTAGCACAATGATTGTCGCGACCGGTTGAAATGTCGGCGCTGGGGTGACGGCCGGGATCGGCCAACTGCAGCCATTGCCGTTTGCAAGATCTACGACAGCACCAAACCTTGAACGGTCATTAGCAATACCCAAAACTCATATTATGAATGTGCTTGTCCATGCTTTTATCGCGCCTATAATCAGCTTGCTTTGGTATGGAGTGCCGCCAAACCTCATATCACTACCAAGTAACGTTATAACCCCGTAAGCACGAACTGGATACAGGGCAGGTTGAAACCACTAAGGGGCAATCAAGCAATGAAACACAAACTCATGTTGCATCTATATGCGGTAGCTGCTCTGTTTCTACTGTCAGGTTCTGCGCATGCATCGCTGACGGCATCCGTTAGTAACTGCAGTGGCACCCCCCAAGTTTCGTCAAGCGGAATTACTGGATCAGTTTCTTGTACGGTCACTTGTAGCGATGGAGACAGCACAGGCAGTTCTACAGTCACGTTCAGCGGGTCTTTTTCCGGTTCGTTGTCAGGAACCGTCAATGGTGGTTGTTCTGGCGGTAGCAGCAGCTTTTCCTCTTCTGGTTCATTTCAAGGGGCTGCATGGAATTGCTACGGCTCAAGCAATGCTGGAAACATCACAGGTTCATGCTCAGTCGCGCTAGGTGGTGTAAGTGGCGGTGGTTCATCAGCAGGTGCTGAGGCCCAAGTGCAGGCCACCGTTGCGCAACAGGTATCAGCGATTTCCGCGTCCATAGGATCCAGAATGCTGTCAGGAGGAAGTGGTCCGCAATCCACGAAGCAAGCATCCATCAGCACTGGTATGGCTGCAGGAGATATAGCAAAGCGTTGGAACGCATGGGCCTCGCTATCCGAAAACTCAAATAAATACTCACCGACCGACGCTGGCAAAAAACGTTCAGCAACAATCAATAACGCCGTGGTTGGGGCAGACTACCAATTTGGCCCAAGAGTGGTTGCCGGACTTTCGGCGGCTTTTGATCGAGGCCATGGTTCAGTAAGCGCAGCGGCAACGGGCACTAATACCGAGGGTTACTCAATTGCTCCGTATATGGGATTGCAGCTTAGTTCAAACATGGCCCTTGATCTATCTCTCGGCTTGGGGCAAGGCATAGCCAGGCAAGTAGGTGGCCTTGAGGCAAAATCCGACCGCGAGTTCCTTGCCACTAACCTGAACTACGGTCAGTGGATCGACAATATCCAGATTTCAGGCAAGGCCGGGTATCTAGTGTCTAAGGAAACCTATAAGGACTCAACGACGTATGGCCAAATCAATGCAGGGACTGCCACCAAAAACCAGATTCAACAGTTGAATATTGGCATTGAGGCGGGTTACTGGATGAGCGGTGTAATGCCATATGTCGGTGTGGCATACACTAAAGACATTCGGATAAAAGTTGCGGTGACAGATAACAGTTGGGACAGGGATGCGATTGTTCTGAAGGCTGGCGCAAACTTTTTCTCTATCGCCAGTCAGATAACCGGGGGAATTGGCTACACGGAGGAGCTCAGTCGTCGTAGCGCTAGGAACGCCACCCTTATGGGCAACCTTAACTTCAAGTTCTGAACTGATAGCTGCCCGACTACTGCGCGAGGTGACAGACCGCTTCGGGTCGGTAGTCCACATTCGCTTGCTGACTGTTGATCATCCGCTTCGTTCGAGAGGCGAGAGTCCAAGCCGCCCAGCCTGACCAGCAGCCCGTCAGCCAAAAAGTCGGCGCTGGCGAGACGGCAACATCCTGGCACTGCGCCTATTTTCACTCCGCTTTTCCGGCAATGCATCGGACATGTTGCAGTGCCCGATTGCGGGGGGCTGTGTAACCCTTTACCATGCGATACGTCCGCCTACCCGGCAGACGCATTCCGCGTGCTGCATGTCACCCGTGCCGCACACCCATAACAACTCCATCAGGAGGAGACATGTCCGAGATTCACCCTGGCGCGACCGCCGTTTTTGCCGCGCATGCCAATGATGCAGACCCGCAGGAAACCCGCGAGTGGCTTGATGCCCTTGAAGCGGTGATTGAAGAAGTCGGCCCCGAACGCGCCCACTTTCTTATCGAAAAGTTGATCGAGCTGGGCCACCGCGCCGGCATCAACATCCCCTATTCGGCCAATACCGATTACGTCAATACGATTCCCGTCGACCGCCAGCCGCTGGCTCCCGGCGACTATGCCATCGAGAACCGCATCCGTTCCTATGTGCGCTGGAATGCGCTGGCGATGGTGCTGCGCGCCAACAAGGGCGACTCGAACCTCGGCGGCCACATCGCCAGCTTTGCCTCTGCCGCCACGCTCTACGACGTCGGCTTCCAGCATTTCTGGCATGCGCCCACCGAGAATCATGGTGGCGACCTGATCTTCGTGCAGGGCCACTCGGCCCCCGGCATCTATGCGCGCGCCTTCCTGCTCGGTCGTTTCACGGAAGCGCAGCTGGATGGCTTCCGTCAGGACGTCGACGGCAAGGGCATCACCTCTTACCCGCATCCTTGGCTGATGCCGGATTTCTGGCAGTTCACCACCGTCTCGATGGGCCTTGGCCCCTTGCAGGCGATCTATCAGGCGCGCTTCATGAAGTACATCCACGACCGTGGGCTGGCGCAGACCGCCGGCCGCAAGGTCTGGGCCTTCATGGGCGACGGCGAGACCGATGAGGTCGAGAGCCTCGGCGCGATCGGCATGGCCGGGCGTGAGAAACTCGACAACCTGATCTTCGTCATCAACTGCAACCTGCAACGCCTCGATGGCCCGGTGCGTGGCAACGGCAAGATCATTCAGGAACTGGAAGCCGATTTTCGCGGCGCCGGCTGGAACGTCATCAAGGTGGTCTGGGGCAGTTACTGGGACCCGCTGCTGGCGCAGGACAAGCATGGCCTGTTGAGGAAGCGCATGGCCGAGTGCGTCGATGGCGACTACCAGACCTTCAAGTCGAAGGATGGCGCCTATGTGCGCGAGCATTTCTTCAACACGCCGGAACTCAAGGCGATGGTCGCCAACTGGTCGGACGAGGACATCTGGCGCCTGAACCGTGGCGGTCACGATCCGCACAAGGTCTTCGCCGCCTACCAGTCTGCCGTCAATCACACCGGCCAGCCGACGGTGATCCTCGCCAAGACCATCAAGGGTTACGGCATGGGCGAATCGGGCGAGGCGCAGAACATCACCCATCAGCAAAAGAAGATGGGCACGACCTCGCTCAAGGCTTTCCGCAACCGCTTCCGCTTGCCGATCACCGACGAGGAACTGGAGGCACTGCCCTACCTGAAGTTCCCCGATGGTTCGCCCGAACTGGAATACATGCGCGGCCACCGTGAGGCGCTCGGCGGTTATCTGCCGCAGCGCCGTCGCCGTGTCGAACCCATGCCGGTGCCGGCACTGGCCGCCTTTGATGCACTGCTGAAAGCCAGTGGCGAGGGTCGCGAGGTGTCGACAACAATGGCCTTCGTGCGCATCCTCAACACCCTGATCAAGGACAAGCAGATCGGCAAACGCATCGTGCCGATTGTGCCGGACGAGTCGCGCACCTTCGGTATGGAAGGGCTGTTCCGTCAGGTCGGCATCTGGAACCAGGAAGGCCAGAAGTATGTGCCGCAGGACGCCGATCAGTTGATGTTCTACAAGGAATCGAAGGACGGCCAGATTCTGCAGGAAGGCATCAACGAGGCCGGCGCGATGGCCGACTGGATCGCTGCCGCGACGAGCTACTCGACGCACGGCGTGCAGATGATTCCGGTCTACATCTTCTATTCGATGTTCGGCTTGCAACGCACGCTGGACTTGTGCTGGGCAGCGGGCGACTCGCGTGCGCGCGGCTTCCTCGTCGGCGGCACCGCCGGGCGGACGACGCTCAACGGCGAAGGCCTGCAGCATGAGGATGGTCATTCGCACATCCTCGCCGCGACGATTCCCAACTGCATTTCGTATGACCCGACCTTCAGCTACGAAGTCGCGGTGATCGTTCAGGACGGCTTGCGCCGCATGGTCACCGAGCAGGAGGATGTGTTCTATTACCTCACGGTGATGAACGAGAACTACGAGCACCCGGCCATGCCCGAGGGCGTCGAGCAGGACATCCTCAAGGGTATGTACCTGTTCAAGAAGGGTGCGGCGACCAACGGCCCGCGCGTGCAATTGCTCGGCTCGGGCACGATCTTCCGCGAGGTGATCGCCGCTGCCGACCTGCTGCAGAACGACTGGGGGGTGGCGGCTGATTTGTGGTCCGCGACCAGCTTCAACGAGCTGGCGCGCGACGGCCACAACTGCACGCGCTTCCATATGCTGCATCCGGGCGAGGCGCGCCCCGCCTGCCACGCCAAGGGATTGCTGGCCGATACGCGCGGCCCGATTGTCGCGGCGACCGATTACACGCGCATGTACGCCGAGCAGATTCGCCCCTTCATCACCGAAGGCGGGCGGCGTTATACGGTGCTCGGCACCGATGGTTTTGGCCGTTCCGATACGCGCGAGCAACTGCGCCGCTTCTTCGAGGTCGATCGTTATTACGTGACGGTAGCCGCGCTGTCCTCGCTGGCAGATGATGGCGCGATTGAAGTGAAGGTGGTGGCCGAGGCGATTGCGAAATATGGCCTCGATCCGAGCAAACCGAATCCGGTGGGGGTGTGATCATGATGGAGATCAAAGTACCCGACATCGGCGATTTCAAGGACGTGCCCGTCATCGAGATTCACGTCAAGCCGGGCGATACGGTCAAGGCCGATGACTCGCTGGTCACGCTGGAATCGGACAAGGCGACGATGGATGTACCGGCCCCGGTGGCCGGCGTGGTGAAGGAAATCAAGGTTGCCCTTGGCGACAAAGTGGCGGAAGGCAGTGTGATTGTGTTGCTCGACGCGACTGCCGCCGAACCCGTGGTGACGCCAGCACCTGCGCCGGCCGCAGCACCAGCACAGGTTGCCGTCCCACCAGCGCCGACTTTTGCAGCACCGTCTGTTGTCGCTTCATCAGCGGCAGGCGCAGCCCCGCCGACCGCGAGCATTGCCATCCTGCCGCCGTCCGTGCATATTCCCACGCCGGCCGAAATCGTTGCCGAACTCGATGGCATCAAGCCGCATGCCTCGCCCTCCGTGCGGCGCTTTGCCCGTGAGCTGGGTGTTGATGTGGCGAAGGTCAAGGGCAGTGGGCCGAAAGGTCGCATCACCCAGCAGGACGTGCAGGCTTTCGTGAAAGGCGTCATGTCGGGGGCAGGTGCCGTCCTGCCAGCGCCGACTTCTTCCGGTGGAGGACTCGACCTGCTGCCCTGGCCGAAGGTCGACTTCGCCAAGTTCGGCCCCATCGAGGTCAAGCCGCTGTCACGCATCAAGAAGATCAGCGGCCCCAACCTCGCGCGCAACTGGGTGATGATCCCGGCGGTGACCTACCATGAGGATGCCGACATCACCGACCTCGAAGCGTTGCGGGTCAGCCTCAACAAGGAGAACGAGAAGTCGGGCACCAAGGTGACAATGCTGGCCTTCATGATCAAGGCCGTCGTGGCGGCGCTGAAGAAATACCCCGATCTCAACTCGTCGCTCGACGGGGAAAATCAGGTCTTCAAAAACTACTGGCACATCGGCTTCGCCGCCGATACGCCGAATGGCCTGATGGTGCCGGTGTTGAAGAACGCCGACCAGAAGGGCGTGTTCGAGATTGCGCAGGAAACCTCGGAACTGGCGAAGAAGGCACGCGAAGGCAAACTGCCGCCTGCCGACATGCAGGGGGCAACCTTCACCATTTCCAGCGTCGGCGGCATCGGCGGAACGTCGTTCTCACCGATCGTCAATGCGCCGGAAGTGGCGATTCTCGGCATCAGCAAGTCGAGCATGAAACCGGTGTGGAATGGCAAGGAATTCGTGCCACGCCTGATCGTGCCGCTGTCGCTGTCAGCCGATCACCGCGCCATCGACGGCGCACTGGCGACACGCTTCAACGCCACCCTTGCCCAGTTACTCGGTGACTTCAGGAGGGTCATGCTATGACGACCCTGGAAGTGAAAGTACCCGACATCGGCGACTTCAAGGGCGTGCCGGTGATCGAGATTCACGTCAAGCCGGGCGATGTCGTGAAGGCCGACGATTCGCTCGTCACGCTGGAGTCGGACAAGGCGACGATGGATGTGCCCAGCCCGGCTGCGGGGACGGTAAAGGAGATCAAAGTCGCGTTGGGCGACAAGGTCGCCGAGGGGCATCTGATCGTGTTGCTTGAAGCTGGGGCGAGTACCGTCGCGCCGACACCTGCACCTGCCGTCTCGCCATCGCCGACTTCTTCAACCGCCGACATCGAATGCGAGATGCTCGTCCTCGGCGCCGGCCCCGGCGGCTACTCGGCCGCCTTCCGCAGTGCCGACCTCGGCATGAAGACGGTGCTGGTCGAACGCTACGCGACACTCGGCGGTGTTTGTCTCAACGTTGGCTGCATTCCCTCGAAGGCCTTGCTGCATGTCACTGCCGTGATGGACGAAGCGCAGCATCTCGGCGCTGCCGGTGTCACGTTCGCTCCTCCGCAGGTCGATATCGACAAGCTGCGTGCGCACAAGGAGAAAGTCGTCGGCAAACTGACCGGGGGCCTGGCCGGCATGGCCAAGGCGCGCAAGGTCGAGGTTGTGCAGGGCGTCGGGCAGTTTGCCGATGCCCACCACATGGCCGTCGCAACGGCCGCTGGCACAAAGACCATCCGCTTTACGCAGTGCATCATCGCGGCGGGTTCGCAGGCGGTGCATCTACCTTTCCTGCCCGACGATCCGCGCATCGTCGATTCCACCGGCGCACTCGAACTGCGTACCCGGCCGGAAAAGATGCTCGTCATCGGCGGCGGCATCATCGGCCTCGAAATGGCGACGGTGTATTCGACCTTGGGCGCCAAAGTCGATGTGGTCGAAATGCTCGACGCCCTGATGCAGGGGCCGGATCGCGATGCCGTGAAGGTCTGGGAAAAGCAGAACAGCCAGCGCTTCGACAAGATCATGCTGAAGACGAAGACCACCGCCGTTGAGGCGAAGGCTGATGGCCTCTGGGTCACTTTCGAAGGTGAAGCAGCACCGAAAGAGCCGCAGCGCTACGACCTGATTCTGCAAGCTGCCGGCCGCAGCCCCAACGGCAAGAAGATCGCCGCCGACAAGGCCGGTGTGAACGTGAACGAGCGCGGCTTCATTCCGGTCGATTCACAGATGCGCACCAACGTCCTGCACCTCTTCGCCATCGGCGACATTGTGGGCAACCCGATGCTGGCGCACAAGGCGGTGCATGAGGCGCATGTGGCGGCGGAAGCGGCGGCCGGACAGAAAGCGCATTTCGATGCAACCGTGATTCCGAGTGTGGCCTATACCCATCCCGAAGTCGCCTGGGTCGGCCTTACCGAAGCGCAGGCGAAGGAAGCCGGCCGCCCGATTGAAGTGGCGAAGTTCCCCTGGGCAGCCTCCGGCCGCGCCATCGCCAATGGGGCGGACTACGGTTTCACCAAACTGCTCTTCGATGCGGAGACCCATCGCATCGTCGGCGGCACGATTGTCGGCCCAAGTGCGGGCGACATGATCGGCGAAATCTGTCTCGCCATCGAGATGGGTGCCGACGCGACCGACATCGGCAAGACCATCCACCCGCACCCGACGCTGGGCGAAAGTATTGGCATGGCGGCGGAGGTGGCGCATGGCAGTTGTACGGATCTGCCGCCGCTGAAGAAACGCTAAGACCGGTATACTTACCCCGACAATACAAGCCCGGCATGACCGGGCATCTTTTTTCCAAGGAGGACGCAATATGGCAACGCAGGACGAACTCAAGCAGGCCGTGGCTCAGGCAGCAGTCGATTATGTGGCCGCGCATGTGCCGGCGGGTAGCATTGTGGGCGTGGGCACTGGCTCGACGGCCAATTTCTTCATCGATGCACTGGCGAAGATCAAGGATCGTATCAGCGCCACTGTGGCCAGTTCCGAGGCGACGAAGAAGCGGCTTGAGGGCCATGGCATCAAGGTACTCGACCTGAATGAGGTGACGAGTATGCCGGTGTATGTGGATGGCGCTGACGAGATCACCGCAAAGCTGGAGATGGTCAAGGGCGGCGGTGGCGCGCTGACGCGCGAGAAGATCGTCGCGGCGGTGGCCGACAAATTCATCTGCGTTTGCGACGAGAGCAAGCTGGTCGGTACGCTTGGCAAGTTCCCGCTGCCGGTCGAGGTGATCCCGATGGCGCGTGCCTATGTGGCGCGCGAGATCATCAAGCTGGGCGGTCAGCCGAAGTTGCGCGAAGGGTTTGTTACCGACAACGGCAATGTGATTCTCGACGTGCATGGCCTGCAGATTGCCGATCCGGCGGGGCTTGAAACGACGCTGAACGGCCTCGTTGGCGTGGTGACCAATGGCCTGTTTGCCTGCCGTGGCGCTGATTTGCTGTTGCTGGCCACGCCTTCGGGCGTGAAGCAAATGGCGCGCTGAAACAAAACTGTCATTGAAACTGCCTAAACTCGCCCGTTACTCACCCTAGATTCCTGGAGAACCCCGCATGGTTGCACATACCCTCAAGCAGTTCGATGCCGAACTGGAAAATATTCGCGGCAAGGTGCTGCAACTGGGCGGCTTGGTCGAACGCCAGCTCCTGCGTGCGATGGATGCGCTGGCCGAGGGTGATCTGGTGCTGTGTGAGCAGGTCATCAATACCGACCAGGAGGTTAATCGCCTTGAAGTCGAACTCGACGAAGCTTGCACGCATGTGATCGCCAAGCATCAGCCGACCGCGATCGACCTGCGCATGATCATGACGGTGATCAAGACGATTACCGACCTGGAGCGGATTGGTGACGAGGCCAAGAAGATTGCCAAGCAGGCACGGGCACTGTATTCAAGCGATGTGCAGTTCGTGCCGCGCATCGAGTTGCGCCATGGTGCCGAGATTGCAGCATCCATGTTGCGTCAGGCACTCGATGCCTTTGCCCGTGTTGACTGTTCCGTGGCGACGCAGGTGGTGCGGCGTGACAAGGAAGTGGATGCCGAGTTCAAGGCGGCGATGCGCCAGCTCATCACCTTCATGATCGAAGACCCACGCACCATCTCGCGTGCGCTCGAACTGCTCTTTATCGCCAAATCGATTGAGCGCGTTGGTGACCACGCCAAGAATATTTCGGAATATGTGGTTTATATGGAGAAGGGACGCGATGTGCGCCACCTTGGCCTGGAGGTGCTTGAGCGCGAAGTGGCCAAGCCCTGACCGTTTCGTAGGCAACACAAAAGAAAAGGCCGCGCCCGTACGGGTGCGGCCTTTTTGTTGGGTGGCGTGCGTTATCCGCGCGGCGGGACAAAACCCGAAATACGATCGGCACCTTCACCGAAGAAATGCTTGTCGACCTGCTCAGCCAGATACTTGCGATGCTGCGCATCGGCGAGATTGAGGCGGTTCTCGTTGATCAGCATGGTTTGCAGGCGTACCCACTGTTGCCAGCCTTCTTTCGAGACATTCTCGAAGATGCGTTTGCCCAGTTCGCCGGGCATGGGGGGGAAGTCGAGACCCTCGGCCTCGCGACCGAGCTTGACGCAATTGACCGTTCTTGCCATGGGGAAATTCCTCTCGCGATAAAGGGCGAATTTTACAGGGTCTTGACGAACACCTTGGAGCGCCGCTGGTAGTTGTAAAGCTCGCGGCGGGCCGAGGGCAGGGCGGTGATGTCTTCCTCGACGAAGCCGCGTTCGATGAACCAGTGCGCCGTGCGCGTGGTGAGTACGAACAGGCGCTTGATTTTCAGCTTTTTGGCACGTGCCTCGATGTGCTTGCGCAGCCGGTCGCCATAGCCGATCTCGCGATAGTCGGACATCACGGCGAGGCACGCCAGTTCGCCGGCGCGCGGTACGCCTTTTTCCGCAGAGAACGGGTAGAGGGCGGCACAGCCGACGATGACACCGTCGAGCTCCAGCACCGAGAAACGTTCGATCTCCATCTCGATACGTTCGCGCCCGCGCTTGACCAGCGTGCCGTCGGCTTCGAGCGGCGCGATCAGGCCGAGGATGGCGCCGACGTCTGCGATGGTGGCATCGCGCAGCCGCTCCAGCGGGGCGTGGGTCAGCACGGTGCCGATGCCATCGCGGGTAAAGAATTCCATCAGCATGGCGCCGTCGCGCTTGCGGTCGAGGAAGTGCACGCGGCCGGTCTTGCCGCGCACGGCGCGCAGGGCGCCACGCAGCACGCGGGTTACTTCCGGGGCCTGTTTGACGCGCTTGGTGAGCAGGGCATCGCCTTCATCGGCCGTGAGGGCTTCGATCAGCTGGCCCTTGCGGTCGAGCAGACCGGGGGCGTCACACAGGAAGATCAGCTTGTCGGCCTCGATGGCGGTAGCGACGGCTTCGGCCACTTCCTCCCAGGCGAGGTTGAAGATTTCACCGGAGGGAGAAGCACCGATCGGCGTGATCAGCACGACGTTTTCCTGTGCCAGATCGCCCTTGATTTCCTCGGCAATGACATTGCGTACCGCACCGGTGTATTGGTAATCGACCCCATCGACAATCCCCACCGGCTGGGCCGAGATGAAATTGCCGCCGGTCACCCGCAGGAAGCCGCCGGCCAGCGGGGTGTTGGGCAGGCCCTGCGACAACATCGCTTCGATTTCGATGCGCGTGATGCCCATGGCGCGCTTGACGCATTCCAGCGCGGCCGCATCGGTGACACGCAGCCCTTTGTGAAAGCGTGGGGTCTGGCCGCGCGCCTGCATCTCGCTGTCGATCTGCGGGCGGGCGCCGTGCACCAGCACAAGGCGGATGCCCATGCTGTCGAGCAGCGCGATGTCGTGGATCAGGGCAAGGGCGCTGGCGCGATCCTCCAGTGCTTCGCCACCGAAAGCGATGACAAAGGTGCGCCCCCGGAACGCATGAATGTAGGGCGCCGCCTGGCGTACCCAGGCGACCAGTCGTGCGTCGGAAAGCGCAGTGTTTTCGGGTTCCGCCATGTTCAAGCCTTCTTGCCGCCTTTCCTGGTTTTCGCCGGTGCGAGGGGCGTCATCTGGTCAAGCGCCGCTTCGATGCGCTCGCAGATGGTGCGGATGATCTTGATACGGGCGAAGTTCTTGTCGTTCGCCTCGACCAGTGTCCATGGCGCATTGCCGGTGCTGGTACGGTCGACCATGTCGCAGACGGCCTGATGGTAGTCGTCCCACTTCTCGCGGTTGCGCCAGTCTTCATCGGTGATCTTGAAGCGCTTGAACTCGATCTTCTCGCGTTCCTTGAAGCGCTTCAACTGCTCTTCCTTGCTGATCTGCAGCCAGAACTTGATGACGATGACGCCGGCGTCTGACAGATCGTGCTCGAAGTCGTTGATCTCCGAATAGGCGCGCAGCCAGTCGGCTTCGGCGCAGAAGCCCTCGACGCGCTCGACCAGCACGCGGCCGTACCAGGTACGGTCGAAGATCGAGACACGGCCCTGACGCGGAATCTGCCGCCAGAAACGCCACAGATAGGGCTGGGCGCGTTCTTCCTCGGTCGGCGCGGCAACCGGCACGATCTGGTAGTCGCGCGCGTCCATCGCGGCGATCAGGCGGCGGATGGCACCGCCCTTGCCGGCAGCATCCGAACCCTCGAAGGCACAGACGACGGAACGCTGCTTGAAGCGCGGATCGCGCACCAGTTCCGAGAGCCGTCCCTGCCATTTGGCCAGTTGCGTTTCGTAGGTTTCCTTGGTGATCGGCTTGCGGTTGAGCTTGAGTTCGGAGAGCACATCGCGGCCGTCAATGTTGGGCCGTGACGGCGGGGCGACCGGGGTGAACTGCTTGCCGGCATTGGCGAGGCGCTGGCGAATCGCCTCGAGCAGGATCTTGCCGGTGGTGAGCGAACGATAGCGATCATCCTCGCCCTCGATGATGGTCCATGGCGCCCACGGCGTGTTGGTCATGCGCAGTACATGGCCGACCACGTCCTGCAACTGATCGTAGGTCTTGAGGCGATCCCAGTTCCACTTGCTGACGCGCCAGGCGGTCAGGGGGTCCTTTTCCAGCGCCTTGAGACGACGCTTCTGGCCGTCCTTGGTGAGGTGGAACCAGAACTTGAGGACCAGCGCGCCTTCGTTGACCAGCATGGCCTCGAAGCGGTTGATCTGGTCGATACGCGCATCCACGTCGGCCTTGGAGAGCAGGCCCTCGATGCGATCGTGGATCGGGCTGGAGTACCACGAGCCGGCAAAGATGCCGACCCGGCCCTTGGGCGGCAGGGCACGCCAGTAGCGCCACATGAAGGGGCGGGAACGTTCTTCATCGGTGGGGGCTGAAAAGGCCAGCGTCGAGATGTAGCGCGGGTCCATCCATTCGTAGAGCACATTGATCGTCTCACCCTTGCCGGCGCCATCCTGGCCGCTAACCAGCACGACGACGGGAATCTTGCCGTTTTCCTTGAGGTCCCACTGCGCATCCTGCAGCGCCGCGCGCAAGGCCGGTACTTCCTTCTTGTAGGTTTCCTTGTCGATCTTGTGGCCCAGTTCTGCAGATTCAAACATTGCGCTCTCCCCTAAAAATCACCCCAAATAGACTGCATCGCCGCCAGTACCGCAGCGCCGGCGGTTTCGGTGCGCAGCACGCGCGGTCCGAGCCGGATCGTTTGAAACCCGGCAACGTGCGCCGCCTGTATTTCGCTACTGTCCCAGCCTCCCTCCGGCCCGATCATGATGATGATCGGATCGGCAGGTTTTGTTAGTGCATGCAAAGCTGCTTCTGCCTGTGGCGCCAGCATCAGCCGCATGGCATTCTGCGCCTTTGCAATACCGAGATATTGAGGCAAGTCAAGGATGGGTGCCACGACTGGCACGCTGTTTCGACCGGATTGCTCGCAGGCAGCGGCTGCAATGTGGTTCCAATGCGACACGCGGCGCTCCATACGCTCGGCCGAGAGGCGAATCACGCTGCGCTGCGCGGCGACGGGTTGGATGGCGGTGACACCGAGTTCGACGCCCTTTTCGACAATCCAGTCCATCTTGTCGCCCGAGGGCAGGGCCTGCACCAGGGTGATGTTGAGGGGCGATTCGCAATCGCGCGCATCAAAGGCGAGCAGGGCGGCGCGTGCCGTCCCGCCAGCGCCGACTTTTTCAAGTTCTGCCTGCCATTCGCCGCCCTGGCCATCGAACAGGATGAGCGGGTCGCCTTGCCGCATGCGCAGCACTTTCACGGCGTGGCGGGCGATGTTTTCCGGCAGTTCGAGATGGGCGCCGGGAGCCAGGGCACCGGCAGAAGTGGGGCAATGGAAGCGCGGTATCATGAATGGATTATTCCACATGCCCATTGCTTGGAAACAGCCATGAAACTTTCACTGCCCTTGTTGAAAAAGATTGCGCTGATTGGCGCCGGCATTTTTGTCGCCCTGATCCTGCTGTTGTGGCTTGCGCTGCCGCGCATTCTCCAGTCCCAGGCCGAGCAGTTCGTCAGTGAGAAGACGGGCCACCGGTTAAGTATGGCGCGTCCTGAGTTCAGCCCGTTTGCCTTGCGCTTGCGGCTGAGCGCCGTACAGTTGATCCAGCCCGACGGCGAGCCCTTGCTGGCGTTCGATGAGCTGATTGTCGATGTTTCTGCTGCCAGCCTGCCGCTGCGCGCGCTGGTGTTCGACGATATCCGGCTGACCGGTCCTGAGCTGACCCTTACTCAGCAGGCGGATGGCGGGCTCAACTGGGGGCCGTTCCTCGCGTCGCTCAAGAGCCCGGAAACGCCGCCAGAAGAAAAGAAAGGCCTGCCACGTTTCGATATTCGTCATTTCGAACTGGCAGGCGGCCGCGTGGCCTTCGCCGACCGGCGTGACGGCAGGGATTTCAGCACGCGCGCGGAGCCGCTGGATATCACCCTGACCGATATCTCCACCCTGCCCGACGACAGCGGGAAATTCTCGCTGCAGGCCAAAACCGCCATCGGTGCCGATCTGACACTGGCCGGAGAGGCGGACCTGAATCCGCTGGCATTCTCCGGCAATGTCGCGATGAAAGGGCTGGGGCTCGAACATCTGGCACCTTATCTCAGGGAGGCTTTACCTGCCGCACCGAAAGGCACCGCAGATCTTTCTGCACGCTATCGCGTGGGCAATGGCGATGGCCGGGTTGATGTTCAGGTTGAGGATATTCAGGCGCAAGTGAAGGGCCTGCACATTCCGCTCGATGCCGCCGGTCGCGTGGGGGCGACGCTCGGTGACGTTTCCCTTGAAGGCGGCCGCCTTGATCTGGCGGAACAGCGTGTCGTGGTGGAGCGCTTGCGGTTTGCGCAGGGCGCACTCCAGATCGTGCGCAACCGTGAAGGCCGGATCGATGTGCTGGAAGCCATTCAGGCCATGGCCACGCGCCGCAAGTCGCCAGCTGCGACGCCGTCCCGTCAGGCAGAGGCCAAACCCTGGCAATTCCGCCTTGAAAAACTGGCGGTGAGCAATCTGGGTGTCCGCTTGCGCGATGAAGGCGTCAGTCCGGCTGGTGAGTTTGCTCTGGAGAAAATTGCGCTGAATGTGGAGGACGTGACGCAGGATTTGTCGCAGCCGCTGCCGGTACATCTGGCCTTCAACGTGGCCAGTGGCGGACAGTTTGAGGCAGCCGGCAAGTACACGCCAGCCAATGCACTGGCGGATATTCATATAAAACTAATGGATCTCTCCTTGAAGCCTGCCGAGGCCTATATTGCCAGCAAGGCCCATGTGCAGTTCGCCAGCGGTCGCGTCTCCACCGAGGGGCAACTGCTGATGGACAGCAAGGGGCCGAGCTATCGCGGCGACTTCTCCGTGCGCGATTTGCGCATCAACGAAGCCGGCACCAAGAATGTGTTGCTGGCATGGAAGAACTTCAGCACCAGCAGCCTGACCGTGACGCCGCAGAAACTCGACATCGGCGAGTTGCGTTTGAACGCGCTCGATACCAAGCTGATCATCGACAAGAACAAGGTCATCAACTTCAAGAAAGTACTCAAGTCGCCACCATCAGCACCTGTCGAGGCAGTGGCTGCCGAACCCGCTGCGCCAGCAGCGCCGGCGAAGGCTGATGGCTTCCTCGTCAATGTCGACCGGCTGCGCTTCTACAACGGCGAAATGTGGTTTGCCGACGAGTCGCTGATGCTGCCCTTCGGCACGCGCATTCATGGCCTGCGCGGCAGCATGAGCCATCTGTCGTCGCGCCCGGGCGGCGCGCATGGTCAGCTCGAACTGGAAGGTGAAGTGGACGAGTACGGCATGGCGCGCGCGGTGGGACAGGTCGACCTGTTCGATCCGACCGGTTTCATGGATATTCGCGTGCTGTTCAAGAACGTCGAGATGACGCGCCTGACGCCCTACATGGCGACCTTTGCCGGGCGCAAGATCGATTCGGGCAAGCTCTCGCTCGACCTGCAATACAAGATCAAGCAGCGCCAGTTGCAGGGTGAGAATCAGGTCATCGTCGATCGCATGAAACTCGGCGAGCGGGTCGAGAGCCCGACCGCCAAGGATCTGCCGCTGGATCTGGCCATCGCCATTCTCGAAGATTCGGATGGCCGTATCGACCTCGGCCTGCCGGTGGCGGGCAGTCTGGATGACCCCGAGTTCAGTTATGGCTCGATCGTCTGGAAGGCGATCACCAATGTGCTGACCAAGATTGTCACGGCACCGTTCCGTGCGCTCGGCGCCCTGTTTGGCGGGGGCGAAAAACTTGAAAACATCGTTTTCGAGGCCGGCGTCGGCCAGCTCACGCCCCCCGAGCGCGAAAAACTCACCAAGGTGGCCAGCGCCATGGCGAAGCGCCCGGGGCTGCAGCTCGGTGTCAGCGGCACCTATGCCGAGGCGGATCGGCTTGCCCTGCAGGACGTGCAACTGCGTCGTACCCTCCTCAAGCAGATCGGCGAGCGCGTTAGTGAAGAGCGCGATCCCGGCCCCTTGTCGACGGCGCTGCCGAAGGTGCGCGCGGCCCTTGAAGATTTATATGGCCAGCGCTATGGTGCGAGTGATCTGGCGGCGCTCAAGGAAGGCTTCCGTCAGGCAAATCCTGGCCAGCTCGAAGAGAACATGGCCGGCAAGATGATGTCGCGCCTGTCAGGTCTGCTGCGCGAGAAAAAGACCTTGAGCGAAGCCGAGGTCGGCCAGCTCAAGGGCGTCGATTTTTATGGCCTGCTGTATGAGCGTGTGCGTGCCAAGGAGAATGTCGGCGACGAGCGCCTGCAGGCGCTGGCGCAAACACGGGCAGTGTATGCTGTGAACACGCTCAAGTCGGCAGGGGTGGCCGCCGAACGGATTCAGCAGCGCACTGCGGAAAAGGCTGAACCCAGCGAGGGCAGTGTGCCGCTGAAGCTGGCGCTGGAAGCGGCCAGAAAAGACTGAGAAAAATGGAGGAGCAAGCCTCATGGTGAGTACGCCTACCCCCGTCTGCGACTTTGACCGCAAGGCTGTTGATTTCGACCTGCCTGGTGTCGATGGCAAGCGCCATACCCTGACCAGTGCCGCCGGCCCGAATGGCCTGCTGGTGATGTTCATCTGCAACCATTGCCCCTATGTCAAGGCAGTGATCGAGCGCATCGTGCGCGATACGCGCGAACTGGCGACGCTCGGGGTTGGTAGCATCGCCATTATGAGCAACGATCCGAGCGACTACCCCGAGGATTCCTGGGAGCACATGGTGCAGGTGGCCAAGCAGTTTGATTTTCCGTTCCCCTATGTGCTCGATGCATCGCAAGCCGTCGCTCAGGCCTATGGCGCCGTATGTACCCCCGACTTCTTCGGCTACAACGGCCGGCTGGAACTTCAGTATCGCGGCCGACTCGACGAATCGCGCAAGGAAACAGCATCGGCAAATGTGCGCCGCGACTTGTTCGAGGCCATGAAGCAGGTCGCGCTCACGGGTGCCGGGCCACGTGAGCAGATTCCGAGCATCGGCTGCTCGATCAAATGGAAAACGGCATGAATCGGCTGCGCAGCCTGCTATGTCTCATCGGCCTGTGGTGCGGCCTGTGTTGGACTGGAGTTGTCGCGGCGGCCGATAACGTGCTGTTGATCCAGACCGGCCCGACTGGCTTTATCGTCTGGCATGTCGAGGGATCGAGCGTGCTGCCCGACGATGACATCCTTGAAATTATGGCGACCGCTCGGCCCGAGGGCGGCGAATTCGTCAAGACGTCCTTGGGACGCGCCCAGGCTTTCGAACTGCCCGCCGGGGTGATGATCCGCCTGCCCGAGGCGCCCAGCGATCGTGCCTGGCTGGTTGATCGCGATGGCTGTGGGCATATTCACCTTTGGCATGCCGAGGGCACGACCCAACTTACAGATGCCCAACTCAGCGATATCTACCTGTCGGCACTGCCCGAGGGTGGCCCACGGCTGCGGCTGGACGATCAGTACGCCAAAGCGTTCATCGGCAGGCTCGGTGTGACGGTGACCTTGTGGAAAGTGCCGGTCGGCAAATAACCTGGGTGGAGATGACCATGAATACGAATGAAATCGAACCCCTGCTGCTGCGTTTGCTGTCATCCATCATTCTGTTTCGCGCATTGGAGATGGAGGATCTGGCCGATTTGCTGCGCAGTGCCTCCAAGGCAAACTTCGCGGCCGGTGGCATGGTCTTTGAAGAAGGATTTTCCGGCCATTCGATGTATGTGGTCGTGCAAGGAAGATTTGAGGTTTTCAAGTATGTCGCCAATGGCACGGAGGCGCATATCGCCTATGTCGATCCGGGTGAGCACTTTGGGGAGATGGCCCTGGTGACCGATAACCCGCGCATGGCCTCGGTCCGCGCTGTTGAAGATTCGACCGTTCTGCGCTTCACCAAGAGTGCCTTGTTCGGCCAGCCCAAGGTGGCGGTGTTCCTGCTCAAGAATATTGCGGCCCTGTTGGCCGAGCACTTGACCGACTTGAATCAGGAAGTGCTGCTGCTCAATACGTCGCGTGTGAAAAGCAAGCAGACCAATAGTTCGGCCCCCAGTGTTTAGACCTTATCTTGCGCTCCCGCTGGTCTTGCTGGCGGCGCCTTGGCATGTTGCCTACGCGAACGATGTGGTTTGCCATGTGGATTATGGTGGCGAGCAGCGGGTGATTCGCGCCGCACCCACGTATGATCCTTATGTCGTGACGCCGGTCGCCGTGGGTTCCTATTTCCTGTTCCGCGTGCTCTTCGAACATCCTGCGCGCGCTTTGCCCGGTATCAAGATCACCACCTTTGCCGACCGCGAGGATGGCCCGGTGCCGCTCCATGTGGCGCACTTTCCATATCCGGCGGCAGAGGGTGGCCATTTCGGGTTTACCGGTGAGCAGTTCGTCTATGAACCGGTGCGCGATGGCGAATTGCGTTACTGGTGCACACTGGAACAGTCATGAACCGTTTTGCGTGGCTACTTCTGCTGTGGACATCGCTGGCGTGTGCCGAGCCGGTGCGCTTGCTGTTTGTCGGTGACATCATGCTGGATGACGGGCCGGGGCGGACCATCGCGGCCGGTGGCGATCCGCTTGCCGGCTTCGATACCCTGTTGCGCACCGCCGATTTCCGCATCGGCAATCTGGAGTGCCCGATTGCGGTCAGCGGCACCCCGCTGGAGAACAAGATCTACAGCTTTCGTGCCGATCCACGCGTGATGCGGGTGCTGCGCGGGCGCTTCGATGTGTTGTCGGTGGCCAACAATCATTCCGGCGATCAGGGACGGAATGCCTTCATGGAAACCCTCACCCATCTCGATGCGGCCGGGATTCGCACCGTGGGCGGCGGTTCCAATCTGGCCGCAGCCCATGCACCGCTGATGCTGGAGAAGCACGGCCTGCGCATTGCCCTGCTGGCCTACAACGAATTCAAGCCGCGCCGTTTCGAAGCGGGCGCGAACTGGCCGGGCATTGCCTGGAGCGAAGACAGCCAGGTGCTGGCCGACATTCGTGCCGCGCGTGCGGCGGGTGCCGATCTGGTGATTCCCTTCATGCACTGGGGCTGGGAACGCGAGACCGCGCCTTCGGCCCGTCAGCATCAACTGGCCCGCCTGATGATCGATGCCGGTGCGGACGTGATCGTGGGCAGTCATCCGCACGTCACGCAAGGTGCCGACATTTATCGCGGCAAGCCGATCATCTGGAGCCTCGGCAATTTCGTCTTCGATGGCTTTGAGTTGCCGGCGGCAAAGATCGGCTGGCTGCTGACATTGACGCTCGATCGCGACGGTGTTGTGATGTGGGAGACGCATGCCGCGCAGATGGATGAGGCGGGTACGCCGACGCTGATGCCCGCTGCGAAGACGCCCTGCGGCAGGCGCGGGCAGCCGGCTGTGGGGCTTTGTGCTAACCCTACCTAGCGCCGCTTCCATCATGCCGTCCTGCCAGCGCCGACTTTTAGGGAACGGTTGGTATTCGAGCTTATCGCCGCAGTTTTATTGGGTACTATTCGCCCCCTCAATCTGATAATTATTGAACCCAATGTTGCCTTGTTTGCCTTCCCAGTTTTCCGAGCTTATCGATGCGCTTGACCAGGGATTGCTCTGGCTGGATCAGGACTATTACGTCCAGGGCTATAACGCTTCCTACCGCCGTTTGCTCGACATTACAAACGATGATTTCACCGGCCGCCCCTATGCCGAGCTGCTGCAGTATTTGCTTGCGCGCGGCGAGTTCTTTGACGAGGATCGTGAAACCTATCTTGCGCAGCGTCTGGCGTCGATGGCGCGGCGTGAATCGCTGTGTATCGAACGTGTCCGCCCGAATGGTATTGCGCTCCTCGTCAAGGCGATTCCGTTGCCTGCCGGCGGTTACGTGTACAGCTTTCTGGATGTCACCCGGGAGCGGGCAGCGCGCGAGTTGCAGCGGCGCAGTGCCAAGGCCACGGTCGTGGCGATGGCCAACTTTGCCGAGCATCGCGATACCGATACCGGTGTGCATGTGCTGCGCGTGGCTCGCCTGGTCGGTCAGACCGCCCGCAAGTTGCTGCAGTCCGGGAAGTTCGACGGCAGAATGGACGAGGAATACGTCGAGCAGATTGCCACGGCGTCCATCCTCCACGACGTCGGCAAGATCTCGACGCCCGACCGCATCCTGCTCAAGACCGGCATGCTTTCCGGCGAAGAACGCGAAATCATCAAGAAGCATACGATCGACGGCGCCTACCTGTTGAAACAGGCCAAACTGACGATGGGTAGCAGCCCGTATCTCGAACTCGGCGTGGAGATTGCCCTGACGCATCACGAATGGTATGACGGTGGCGGTTATCCGCACGGTCTCGCCGGCGATGCGATTCCGCTGGCGGGGCGCATCTGTGCCGTCGCCGATGTGTTCGATGCCCTGACCTCGCGCCGCCCCTACAAGACACCCTGGGAGACCGGCAAGGCGGTGGCGCTGATCCGCGAACAGCGCGGTACGCAGTTCGACCCGGACGTGGTCGATAGCTTCCTCGAAGTCGTTGCGGAACGGGAGAAAGTCTCGGTGGTGCGCTGGCGCGACGAGTTCAGCGTCGGCAACCTGCATATCGACGAACAGCACTCGATCCTCATCGATACGATCAATCAGCTTGCCAGTGCCGAGAGCCTGCATAATCACCACTGCGTCCTGATGATCATTGACGAACTGGCCAGTTATGCTACCTTTCACTTTGATTACGAAGAGCGCCTGATGGAAAGCGCCGGTTATCCGCAACTCGAAGAACACAAAATCATTCATTCGGCGTTTGTGCGCTGGGTGAGCGAACTGCGGGAGGAATATGTGACTTATGGCAAGCGTCCCCTCGGCGAGTCCGTCCTGCTTTATCTGCGCGACTGGCTGAGTCATCACATCCTGGGTGAGGATCAGCGCTATCGCCCGTACACAGAATTACTTGACTGAGCAGGGTTGCCGATGAACGATGAGAATGCCGTATCACAATCAGGACTCGGCCTGACCTACCGATTGGATGCCGATGCCAAGGCGCTGATTGCCACGGTGACGCCTGACCCGGCCGCACAGTCCATCGACGAAGCTTATCTGCGCGCCCGACTGGATTCCGAGGGTTATGGCGCCCTGCGTTTTCTGCCCGATGCCGTTACGCCGCTGCTGGCCCATTACAACGCCGGCATGGCCTTTGAAATCAAGCTGGCCGAGTGTGTGGATGGCAGCCTGCATCTTGAGGTATCGCCAGATGGTCTAGAAGCCTTTCTGGATATTCTGCCGGCCGCAGGTGGTACGCCGGTCGACATTTCCGCAGTGCTCGCGGCACTGGCCGAAAATGGCATCGGCGAGGGTATTCTGACCGAGGCAATCGATGCCGCAGTAGCGGCCGGCGAGGCCAACAAGGTGGTGGTCGCCCGTGGTGTGCCCCCCGTCCATGGCGAAGATGGCCGGTTCGAATCCCTGATTCCTGAAGTGCGTTCGCGCGTGCCGCGCGTCGACGAGGGTGGGCATACCGATTACCGCGATTTGGGCGAGATTCTCGTGGTCCATGTCGGTGACAACCTGATGCTGCGTCATCCGCCGACCGAAGGTAAACCGGGCTTGACGCTGTTTGGCGAAAAGATCGAGGCAAATGCCGGGCAGGATGTGATGTTCTCTGCCAGCCTGCCCGGTACCGCCTATGCACCGGATAATCCCAATCTCCTGCAGGCGGCCATTACCGGTCAGCCCGTGGTGGTTCGTGGCGGTATGATGGTCGAGCCGGTCTTCACGGTGGATACGGTCAGCCTGTCGACCGGTAATATCAACTTTGATGGCAGCGTAGTGGTGACGGGCGACGTCAGCGCCGGCATGAAAGTAAAGGTGAGTGGTGATATCCAGATTGGCGGCATTGTCGATATGGCCACGCTTGAGGCCGGTGGCAGCATCGTCGTCAAGGGCGGCGTGATGGGTTCGCTCGGGCGCAAGAACGTTGAGGATCAGCATGTGCATTGTGACGGCTGCTTCAATGCCGCCTATGTCCAGCAAGCGAAAATCGATGCCGGCGACAGCATCTTTATCGACGACATGGCCATGCAGTCCGATCTGACCGCCATCAACCACATTCGTGTCGGCAACAATAAGCGTGGCCACATCATCGGCGGCCATGTTCAGGCGACGCTATCAATCACGGCCAGGGTGATCGGCTCACCGAACCGTGTGCGCACACTGTGCGAGATCGGCGTCAATCCGCTGATGCACAAGCAACTGCTGGAAATGAGCAAGCAGCGCGATGTCAAGGAAACCCAGTTGCTGGAAGTCAGCAAGCTGATGGACTTTGCCCGCAAGAACCCCGGCAAGCTGCGCCCCGAGATGATCGAAAAGGCGCGGGCGACTGCGGCGGTGCTGTCAGCCGAGATCGCCGCGATGCGCGAGGAGCAGGACGGCATGACCAACAAGATCGAACTCTCGCAGCAGTCACGGGTGACTGTGGAGCAGGCGATTTACGAAGGCGTCGAAGTGCACCTGGGCAACAAGCGCTATCGCGTGGCAGGCGAGCGTGGTCCCTGTGCGATCGGGCTGGCGTCCGACAGCCTTGAACTGGTCATCCTCGAAGGCGGCTGATCTACTGCGCCGTCCCGCCAGCGCCGACTTTTCAAATAGCGGCTATCGGTTGAATCCAAGGCCATCAACGGCCATTCGACACCAAAGCCTATCGGACCGTTTCAGACTGGGAAGAGACATTGAGGGATTTTTCACAGACGCAGCATTCTCGCCCCGCTCTGATGAGTTAGCCCTCTACATAGCTGCCGTTGGTGATCTCAACCTATCGGCCAGAAGCGCTCCCTCACATGATCTGCCGGGCTGACACTCCTGCGGCTACTACGTGTTGAAACCTGCCGGATGATCTCCATACGCATCTGATACTCAACCCCAGGATTTTTGCCCAAGGTGGATAATGCCTCCACGCGTTTTATTTGTTGATTCAAAAGTTATCGTTGGAGGAATATGCGTAGCGTTAAACAAACCATAGCTTCAGCCATAGGGTTGCTAGCACTTTCGTTGTTTCCTTTAGTTGCCTTATCTGAGCCTGATGAGAAGTTGCCCCCTGATGGAATTGCATACCGGCCAGAGGCAAAAACTTCGATCAACAGCCTGGAAGTAGCACGAAACAATCTGGCCGAGCTATTGTCTGTAAGGGGCGGGGATATTCCGGGCATCCGGACGGCCACTACGCCGGCGACCTGCAGCGGCATATCGAGAGAGGCATTACACCGACTCGGCAAAGGTGGCCCGAGCCATGCGTCGCTTGCCTGTCGCAAGGACCAGCTGCTGTATGTAATCTATGAAAGCATTCAGGTTTTGTCGACGGGTCTGCATGCCAGCAACGAAGTGTCGGTTAAGTATTCCGATTTACTCGGTGCCGACCTGAGCGTCAGGCAGGTTTCTGCGAGCAGTGTGGGACTCGACTTAATGCAAACCTCATACCCCTATGGAGAACCCACCCCTGACGGTCGCCCAAATCCAATTGTTGCAGGTGCCCACCCTTTTCGCATTGTTCTCAAAAACGGGACATCCTTCCACTTCGGGAAGCTGGAAAATGCTTCCGCCTTCGCAGACAACCTGTTCTTTATCCAATCTGTGATGCAGGTTGCCGAGGAAGGCCGTACCGCCCGATTCGAAACCAGGCTTGCACAGTATCGTGCAGGTGTGAAGCCAGCGGTTACTGAGGATCAACGGCGTCTACTCGTGCAGGCGAATTTGATGACGCAACGTAAGAACTATGCCCAGGCCCTCGATCTCTATCAGCAGGCATTGGATATTGACCCCGTCGCGTATCCAGAGGCCTATTTCAATAGTGCATTGCTGTTAGAGCTCATGGAGCGCTATGCAGCGGCAATCGACTTCATGAAGAAGTACCTCCTGCTGTTGCCAAACGGCAAGGATGCGAGGCAGGCTCAGGACAAGATCTACGAATGGGAATTGCTGAGCAGCATGACAGGGAAGCCCTAATGCCTTCCTTCACCGCTCCGCTGCGGTGGCTCTGTCTGACGTTGCTTCTTGTCAGTAACCTGAGCCAAGCGGGTGGCGTGCCGATGCCGACCGGTATCGAATGCGTTCGCGATTGCCCAGGAACCACCAAGTCCCAGCGCAGTTCGTCTTCCCGCCGCAGTTCTGGCGGGGACATGAAGGGCGCCATCGTTGGTTCGATATTCGGGGCCATCCTCGGTGCGGCATTGGCACCTCCTCCTGACAACAAGGAAGAAGATCAACGCAAACGGGAAAAGGAGGCCGCCTTGGCCGCCCAGCAGTTGGCCGAACAGCGCGCCCAGGCAATTGCTGCACAGGTCGCCTACGACCAGATGATGAAATCGTACAAGCAATTAGAGGGCACGGCCGCTGTGGGGTTCAAGAGCCTGTCAAACCCAAGCGTCAGCTTCAAGGCACTGGATGATGGACTTGATGCACAGGCTGCAGCTGCCCGAATGCCCTTCGATACTCCCTTGGCGCAAGCACCTACCTCATCAGCAATGGCACCAACCCCGTTCTTCGGTGACCGCATGCCGATAGACGACATTCGTCTTCTCGTCGAACCCGCCAGTGATCCGCGCATCGTGGATCTGCGCAAAGCCCATAAATTTGTGGTCGAGTCGGCAAAGATGCCGCAAGACGCCAGAAGTGAAGGAAAACCCATCCAGACACGCCCCAGCCATCACGAGTGTGTGTCCATGCAAGGCAAGCTGAACAATTACATTGACCAGCAAAACAAGTTTCATCAAACCATTCTGATGGCGAACGAACAGGTAGGCATCTGGGAGGATGCGAACCGGAATGCGCTGATCAATGCGGCCAAGGAAGGCGTTGAACATTTCGCCGGGCTATACCTTGATGCGCTTGGTCGACGCGGCGAGGCTGCCGAACGACTGGCACAGGCGCTTGACCGCAATAGAACCCGTATGCTGGCCGATGGCGTGAATATCGCCGCCATTGAGCGAAAGATTACGCGCCTGAAGGCAACCACCCGATTGGGCAAGGCGGCAGGCGTTATCACTGATGCGAAAGACTGGCAGGGCTTCATGAAAGACGGCATGTCTGCGGTGCTCAAGCAACTCACCACTTCGAATGCCGAGATACTGGACGATCCACTGATGCAGCGCTACTTCTCGACCGAAATGCCGGAAATTCAGGCGATGATCGATCTCACGCAAATGGCGGCATCTGCCAAGCTCTTTGGCAAATGGGTCGCCAAGCAAATGCCGGTGGTGGCATGGACCTCCTATGCCATCAATCAGGCCTACAACGCAACCGATTGGCTGCTCAGTTTTCAGCGTCTGGCCGAGGCGCACGATATCAACGGCAAAGTATTCGAGGCGACCAGATCGCTTCAGCGCAGGATGGAAAGCACCCGAATTGCACTCAAGGCGTGTCGGTAATCGTTTAAATATGACGGCGTTGCGTCTCTTGGTGGCCGGGTCGAGCCCAAACGAATTTCAAGTTGGTCGCCGAAAACCTGCCATTCATACATCAACCGACTCCAGCAGCGCGTATGGCTGCTCCCGCTGCACTGCCGACAGCGGGCCTGAAAACCTGACTGACCCTTCAGGGTCGCCTACCGCCGTCTGACCAGCGCCGACATTTCATCGGCGCTGATTTTTATTTCATCAGCGCCGGCGCTTCAGCCAGCAGGAATTCCCGGAAGGTTTCGGCGACCGGCAGCAGTTCCTTGTCGGCGCGATGCACAACAAACCAGCGGCGGGTCACCGGCGTGCCGGCTACCGGCAGCTTGACCAGTCGCCCCACCTCGCATTCGAGCGAGACGGTGTGCCCGGAGATGAAGGCGAGGCCGAGCCCGGCCATGACGGCCTGCTTGATCGTCTCGTTGCCGACCATTTCGAGCACATGCTGCGGGGCGATGCCGGCATCGGCGAAGAAGCGTTCCATCGTCGCACGCGTGCCGGAGCCCGGTTCGCGGATCAGGAAGGTCTGTGCGTTGAGCTCGGCCGGCGTGATGTGCCTGGCCTTGGCGAGGGGATGATCGGGGGCGGCGACGATGACCAGCGGGTGGTCGGCAAAGGCTTCCGAGACCGTGGTGAATTCCTGTGGTGGCTGGCCCATGATGGCCAGATCAATCTCGTTGTCGGCGAGTTGGCGCACGACGGTTTCGCGGTTATTGACGCGCAGGTTCAGCTCGATGCCGGGTTTGCTACGCAGGAACTCGGCCAGCAGGCGCGGGGCGAAGTATTTGGCGGTACTGATCACGCCGATGGACAAGCGCCCGCCGCGCACACCCTTGATGGCATCGATGGCCTCGCCGGCTTCGCGCAGTTGTTGGGCGATGCGCCGTGCGTGGCGCGCAATTTCCTCGCCGGCCCCGGTGAGATAAACCTTCTTGCCGACCATCTCGGTGAGCGGCAGGCCGGCCTGTTCTTCGAGCTGCTTGACCTGCATCGAAACGGCCGGCTGGGTGAGGTGCAGTTCTTCGGCCGCGCGCGAGAACGAGAGGTGACGCGCCACGGACTCGAACACCTTGAGCTGGCGCAGGGTGACATGCTTCATTTTCCACTCCGTTTTTGTTGTCGTTGAATCTTATCATCACGATAACAAAACATGACTGTTACTTATGGTTTGGTGCCATTATCTTTGCGGCCCATGAAACCATTGCAAGCCCTGATTTTTGATGTCGATGGCACGCTGGCCGACACGGAGCGCGACGGCCATCGCATTGCCTTCAACGCGGCCTTTGCAGAAGCCGGGTTGAACTGGCACTGGGACGTAGCCCTCTATGGCGAGCTGCTGGCCGTGACCGGCGGCAAGGAGCGGATGTTCCATTACGCTCGCCTGCATGCGCCGGCACTGCTGGCCAGGCCGGAATTCGATAATTTGGTGCGCAAGCTGCACACCCTGAAGACCCAGCATTACGTCCACCTAGTGCAGGCCGGCAAGCTGCCCCTGCGTCCTGGTGTCGCCCGCCTGATTTATGAAGCGCGCGCGGCGGGCATCCGGCTGGCGATTGCGACAACGACGTCGCCGGAGAACGTGGCGGCGCTGTTGCGTGCCAGTTTGTCACCCGAGTCCGAAAGCTGGTTCGAGGTGATCGGCGCGGGCGATATCGTGCCGGCCAAAAAGCCGGCCCCGGATATTTACGACTGGGTGCTGGCGCGCCTTGGCCTGCCGGTGGAAGCCTGTCTGGCGTTCGAGGATTCCGAAAATGGTTTGAAGGCCAGCCGCGCGGCCGGCATTCCGACGCTGGTGACCGAAAATGATTACACGCGTGGCCATGACTTCACGGGCGCCCTCGCGGTGCTGTCCGATCTGGCCAAAACCACGTTCGCCGATGTACAGCAAATCTTTAATAAAAGCTTATCGTCGAGATAAAAACTTGTGACTGTTCTTTATGGTAACGCCTGACTAACATGCATTCATCGCAGCAACCAAACGACAACTGAAAGAGGAGAAGGGACAATGGATCAATCCAGCCGCTACGCCGCACTTGACCTGAAAGAAGACGACCTGATCAAGGGTGGCAAGCACATCCTGGTGGCCTACAAGATGAAGCCCAAGGCCGGCACCGGTTATCTCGAAGCAGCCGCGCACTTTGCTGCCGAGTCTTCTACCGGCACCAACGTTGAAGTATCGACCACCGACGATTTCACCAAGGGTGTCGATGCGCTGGTGTATTACATCGACGAAGCCACCGAGGATATGCGCATCGCCTATCCGATCGATCTCTTCGACCGCAACGTCATTGATGGCCGCTTCATGTTGGTTTCCTTCCTGACGCTGGCGATTGGCAACAACCAGGGCATGGGCGATATTGAGCATGCCAAGATGATCGACTTCTACATGCCCGACCGTGTCATCCAGATGTTCGACGGCCCCGCCGTGGATATCACCAATCTGTGGCGCATTCTCGGTCGCCCGGTCAAGGATGGCGGCTATATCTCCGGCACCATCATCAAGCCGAAACTCGGCCTGCGTCCTGAGCCCTTCGCCAAGGCGGCCTACCAGTTCTGGCTCGGCGGCGACTTCATCAAGAACGACGAACCGCAAGGCAACCAGGTGTTCTGCCCGCTCAAGAAAGTGCTGCCGCTGGTCTATGACTCGATGAAGCGTGCCCAGGACGAAACCGGCCAGGCCAAGATCTTCTCGCTGAACATCACTGCCGACGACCACTACGAAATGTGCGCGCGCGCCGACTACGGTCTGGAAGTGTTCGGTCCTGATGCCGACAAGCTGGCCTTCCTGGTTGACGGCTACGTTGGCGGCCCGGGTATGGTGACTACCGCCCGACGTCAGTATCCCGGTCAGTACCTGCACTACCACCGCGCCGGCCACGGCGCCGTGACTTCGCCGTCCGCCAAGCGCGGTTATACCGCCTTCGTGCTGGCCAAGATGTCGCGTCTGCAAGGTGCGTCCGGCATCCACGTCGGCACCATGGGCTACGGCAAGATGGAAGGCGAAGGCGACGACAAGATCATTGCCTACATGATCGAGCGCGACGAGTGCCAAGGCCCGGTTTATTACCAGAAGTGGCATGGCATGAAGCCCACCACGCCGATCATCTCCGGCGGCATGAACGCGCTGCGCCTGCCCGGCTTCTTCGAGAATCTCGGTCACGGCAACGTCATCAACACCGCCGGTGGCGGCTCCTACGGCCACATCGATTCCCCGGCAGCGGGTGCCATTTCGCTGCGTCAGGCTTACGATTGCTGGAAGGCCAAGGCCGACCCGATCCAGTGGGCAAAGGAGCACAAGGAATTCGCCCGCGCCTTCGAATCCTTCCCGAAAGATGCCGACAAGATCTTCCCGGGCTGGCGCGAGAAGCTGGGTGTCCACAAGTAATCCCGGCTCTGCTAAAAAGCCTCGCGCAAGCGGGGCTTTTTTTAACCGCCTATACCTGACCTAACTGATCGGATAAGTGTATGGACAAGACCCAATACCTCGTCAAGCAGGAACCCTTCTATCAGGCGCAGGGCAAGGAAGTGGCCCTCTATGAAGCCGCCTATGCCGCGAAACTGCCGGTGATGGTCAAAGGCCCGACTGGCTGCGGCAAGTCGCGTTTCGTCGAGTACATGGCGTGGAAGCTGCAAAGGCCGCTGATCACCGTGGCCTGTAACGAGGACATGACGGCGAGCGATCTGGTCGGTCGCTATTTGCTCGAAGCCAACGGCACGCGCTGGCTCGATGGCCCGCTGACCACGGCGGCGCGCATCGGCGCGATCTGCTATCTCGACGAAATCGTCGAGGCGCGCCAGGACACCACCGTGGTGATCCATCCGCTCACCGACCATCGCCGCGTGTTGCCGCTCGACAAGAAGGGTGAACTGGTCGAGGCGCATCCTGACTTCCAACTCGTCATTTCCTATAACCCTGGCTATCAGTCGCTGATGAAGGATTTGAAGCAATCGACCAAGCAGCGCTTCACCGCCTTTGACTTCGATTACCCGGCGCCGGAACTGGAAACGCTGATTCTCACCAAGGAAACGGGCTTGGCTGAAGGGACTGCTGCCAAGCTCGTCAAGATCGGCCAAGTGGGCCGCAACCTCAAGGGCCATGGTCTCGACGAAGGCATTTCGACGCGCCTGCTGGTCTATGCGGCGACGCTGATCAAGCGCGGTGTCGATGCGCAGGATGCCTGCCGCATGGCGCTGGTGCGGCCGATCACCGACGACGCCGACATCCGCGCGACGCTCGACCACGCCATCGACACGACGTTTGTTTAAAAAGTCGGCGCTGGCGGGACGGCATCAATGACCACGGGGATTCGCACAGTCGCAGACGCGCGCCAGCGCGCGTTTGAGCACCCACAGGTGCAGGACTACTGGAAAGCCGTCGACTGCGGCTTTGCCCAGGTGGCCGATGTTTTCGAAGAGTGCATCTACGATGCGCTGACTTCCCTGCACAAGGACGAAATGGCCGCCTATGTCGAGGCCGCGCGTCTGCTCGGCAAGCTTGGCCGCGGTGCGGAGCCGATGCTGGTCTTCCTACAGGAGTGGCCATCGGTCGCCCAGTCGGTTGGCCCCGGTGCGCTGGAGCCGGTGGTGCTGTTCATCAAGGCGATGCAGAAATCGCCGAACGGCAAGGCCATCACGCCCTTCCTGCAAACGCTCGCGGCGGTGGCACGGCGCCTGCAGTCGGCCGAGCAGATTGAAAACTACCTCGACGTGGCGCGCGAGCTGATGGTGCGCACCACCGGCTCGATCCACGGCCACCACAGCACCTTCCCGAGTCCGGGCCTGCCGCATTTATTCGAACAGGCACCGTTCCTGCTGAACCTGCTGCCGCTCGGCGGCTTGAAGAACTGGGTCGACTACGGCATTCGCAACTACAGCCATCACCCCGAGCGGCAGGAAGAATATTTTGGTCTCAAGCTGGCCGATAGCAAGGCGGTGATGCAACGCGAGCGACGCGGCACGTTGTTCGCCGACGTCGAACGTCAGCTCGATCTCTACCTGCGTGCGCTGTGGCAGGACGGCGACCAGCTGGTGCCGTATTCCACCGCCTTTGACGAGCTGCGCAAGCCGATTCCCTATTTCGATTCGCGCGGCCTGCGCGTGCCGGATGTGTTCGAGGATGCCGGCCAGATCGGTGGCATCGACCGGTATCGTGCCGTCCTTGCCCACATGGTCGGCCATCGCAAATGGAGCACGCCGCAGATTGCCGACAACTGGAGCCCGTTCCAGCGCATGGCGGTGGAGTTCTTCGAGGACTGCCGCATCGAGACGCTGCTGTGTCGCGCGTATCCCGGTCTGCGGCGCATCTTCCTCGCGCTGCATCCCAAGCCGGTCGAGGAGGCCTGCGATCCGGCAACAACCTCTTGCCTGCGCCATCGGCTGGCGATGCTGTCACGGGCCTTTCTGGATGCCGCGCACGGCTATCGCGATGCCGAGCTGAATCTTGTTGTGGCACGCTTCCACGCCTTGCTGCAGGACGGCCCATCGAACACGGCCGAAATGGCTAGCCTAGCCCTCGCCTATGTCGCCAAGACGCGCCGCCAGAGCGACCAGTTGGCCAAAGTGCACTTCGATGACACGGTGATCGACTACCGCGACGACAACCGTCATCTGTGGCAATTCATCGAAGACAGTGACGACGAGGATTTCTTCGATGATCCGGACAAAAAGCTCGCCAAGGAATCCGAGATCGTCGGCCTGCCGCCACGCCACTATCCCGAATGGGATCACCACACCAAGACCTATCGCCCCGATTGGACGAGCGTCTACGAAGCCCTGCATCCGAGCGGCAATCCGGCCGACATCGACAAGCTGCTGGAAAAACATGCTGCGCTCGCCAAGCAGTTGAAACGCCTGCTCGACCTGCTCAAGCCGCAGGACAAGGTACGCATCCGTTATCAGGAAGAGGGCAGCGAACTCGATCTTGATGTTGCCCTGCGCGCGCTGGTTGATTTCAAGGGCGGTGCCACGCCCGACCCGCGTATCAACATGAGCCATCGCACCGATGGCCGCAACATTGCGGTGATGCTGCTGGTCGACCAGTCGGAGTCGCTACATCAAAAAGTCGGCGCTGGCGAGACGGCACAGAGCATCCTCGAACTCAGCCAGGAAGCCGTTTCCCTGCTCGCCTGGGCGATTGATCGGCTCGGCGATCCGCTCGCCATCGCCGGCTTCCACTCCAACACCCGCCACGAAGTGCGCTACCAGCACATCAAGGGCTTCAGCGAACGCTGGGACGACACCGTCAAGGCGCGCGTCGCCGCGATGGATGCCGGCTACTCCACACGCATGGGCGCGGCCCTGCGCCATGCCGGCCACTACCTGGGCGCCCGCAAGGCCGACAAGCGCATCCTGCTGGTGCTCACCGACGGTGAGCCGGCCGACATCGATGTCACCGATCCCGAACATCTGCGTGCCGACACCAAGAAGGCGGTCGAGGAACTCGACACCAAGGGCATCACGACCTTCTGCCTGAGTCTGGACCCGAAAGCCGATGAGTATGTGCGCGAAATTTTCGGCAATCGCTTTCGTGTGCTCGACCGCATCGAACGCCTGCCGGAACAACTACCGATGCTCTATCTCAGCCTGACGAAATAAAAGTCGACGTGACCGAAGGGAATCCCCTTTTCGGGACTGGCGGGACGGCGAGGGGAGAACAAAACGGGCGGAAAGACAGCGCCCCTCTGGAGCGATAAGTTAGGCATGCACGGCTTGGGCTACCAACTTGACGCCCAGCGCTGCGCATACGCGGTTTACGGTGTCGAAGCGTGGTTGTGCATCCGGACGCAGCGCCTTGTATAGCGCCTCGCGGGTAATACCTGACGCCTTTGCGATTTCGCTCATGCCGCGCGCACGTGCGATGTCACCCAAGGCGGCTGCCAGCAGTGCTGGGTCGTTAGCAGTGAGAATGTCAGTGAGATAGGCCGCGATAGCCTCTTCACTGTCGAGATAGGGCGCAGCGTCGAATTCGGGTAGTTCGGCAACCTTGATGCGTTTGGTCATGGCTATTTCTCCAGTCAGTCCAGCAGCGCAGCCAATGTCTTGGCGTGCTTGATATCCCGCTTCTGGGTGCGCTTTGATCCGCCGGCGAGCAAGACGATCACCTGCATGCCGCGTTGAGCGAAATACACGCGCCAGCCGGCACCCAAATGAATGCGAAGTTCCGATACGCCTTCGCCAACCGGCTCGACATCACCCATCAACCCCAATTCCAGACGCTTGAGCCGGGCGATTACAACACTGCGGACGGTTATGTCAGGTAGTGCGTCAAGCCAAGCGGAAAATTGAGGAAGAGGTTTTAGCGAGAACATGCGACGATCGTAATCGAACGATTACACAATGTCAAATTACATTGGAGCGAAAAGTCGGCGCTGGCAGGACGGCGGAAATCGTGGTCCGCCCCCTATTTATAGCTTCTCGGGCTTCCCCTGGAGCGGCGGGTTAGGCCACCCGCAGTGGATTTTTGAACAATTGCTTGAGATTTCTTTCATGTTCGGCCTTGGTGGCTGTGTAAAGAATGCAGTGCGCTAGCAAAGCTTTCTTTAGTGCGGCAGACGAGACAAGCTCGTTTGGTTTGATGTGAAGCACCTTAACTTCACCGTTAGGCCACATGGCGCCCCGATTAGTCGGCCGCGATTACGCACGTTTGTAGCTCTCCAGCCGTTGGGTCAATAAGAATGAATTCAGCATAGTAGTCGAAGATGAAGGCCGACTCGTGCTTTAGCGCGGCGATGCTTTCCGTTCGGAGCCGGAACACGGCGCTAGTGTTGGGCGAGGAGGCCGCGCTCAGAACCCTTTGAGCATTTGCAAAGCGATGTTGCTCGCTGCCTGTTCTTTCTTCCGGGTTCCCGAAATTCTCAGCAAGAATGCGCTCAACCGAAGCTCGAAATTCGGAAGGTGAAAGCGCCTCATACGCTGACAAACCAAGCGAAGATAATTCATCGGCGACAAACGGACCGTGAACGCCTGGAACGTCTTTGACTCTCTGCTCATAGAACGAGCGACAAAAGACTTGATCGGTGAGGTAGAACTCCAGTGCTTCACTTGGCGCAAGCGGATGACCAGAATTCGTTTCGTAGCGATATCGCTCGACGAGGAACCATCGGTAGCCACGCCAGATTGCTGAAGCGTCACCGATGTACTCGAAATAGCGGCTACGGTCAGTCATCAATGTGGCCTAACGTTAAGTGGACTTCCGAAAAGATGGGAAATATTGCGTCTGGCATTGTTCATGCCAGAAATCCATTCCTGGAAATCGTTGAACTTCAGTGTGATACGTGTTTTTAGTGCATCCCTTGCGGGAAGGCTGGCGGCGAGGATAGCGTCGGTGAATGCCGCTGGCAAGTTGAATGTCATGCCGTCTCGCCGGCGCCGACTTTTCACGCCGGACATGAATCGGCTCCGATATGCTGCTGACCGTGTGCGCACAACTGGCGCACAATTCGGCGTCCTTGCTTGAGGCTTGGCGCAAAAAGCTGCCACGCTATCCTGTGCCGGTGGCTCTGGGCTTGGACTCGGTTCAGCTTGCCGATGCCTGTCGCTGATTCCGCGTAGTCTGAAAAGTCGGCGCTGGCGGGACGGCGGATGTCAGCCGGATATGCTGCACAGCAACAGCAGAGACCTTATTCTCATCATAAGAAAAAGTGACTGGCGCTTATGGGTTCCGAGCATTAGAGTCCGCTCATCTGCTCAATAACACCAAAGGCAGTGTTGCCCGGTGTTGTTGAAACTGTTTCTCCACTCCCTCTGGCGTTTGCCAGTTTGGCCCTGCCCCCGATCGGGGGCAGGGATTTTTCTCAAGGGAGAAGTGACAGCCAGCAGACCAAAAACATAAATTTGGCAGGCGCCATTACAAGGAGGGGAATATGCAGGAAAGCCGCATCACGCTGACCCAGTTCATGAACGAGGAGCAGCGCAAGATTCCGGGCGCCACGGGCGACTTTACCGGGCTGCTCAACGACATCATCACCGCGAGCAAGATCATCGCCAATCAGGTCGGCAAAGGTGCGCTCCTGGCCAGCGGCAAGGATCTGAATCAAAAGCTCGAGTCGATGGCCAACGAGGTGATGCTGGAGGCCGCCAAGATGACCGGCCACCTGTCGGCGATGGCTTCCGAGGACATGGATGGCATCAGTTCCACCCAGCCGCGCGGCAAGTACCTGTTGACTTTTGATCCCCTCAACGGCTCGGGCAACCTCGACATCAACTTCCAGACCGGCACGATCTTCTCGATCCTGCTGGCGCCGGATGCCAAGCGCAAGCCGAAGGCGGAAGATTTTCTCCAGCCGGGTGCCGAAATCGTCTGCGCCGGCATGATCCAGTATGGCGCCTCGACGCGCCTGATCATGACCACCGGGCATGGTGTAAATGGGTTCACGCTCGACCGCGAGATCGGCGAGTATGTGCTGACACATCCCAAGATGACGATTCCGACCGAGGCGAGCACCTTCGCGATCAATGCCTCGAACGAAAAATACTGGGAGCCGCCGGTGCGCCGCTATGTGCAGGAGTGCATGGCCGGCAAGGAAGGCCCGCGCGGCAAGGACTTCGGCATGCGCTGGGTGGCTTCGCTGGTGGCCGAGGCCTACCGCATCCTTACCCGTGGCGGTGTGTTCCTCTACCCGCATGACGAGCGTACCCGCGAGCAGGGTGGCCGTCTCGGTCTGATCTACGAAGCCAACCCGATTGCCTTCATCATCGAGCAGGCCGGCGGCGGCGCGATTACCGGCCGTAACCGTATCCTCGACATCAAGCCCGCAGAACTGCACCAGCGCGCGCCTTTCATCTTCGGTTCGAAGGACGAGGTGGATCGCCTGCATCGCTACCATCAGGAATACGTCGAAGGCAAGGACCCGAGCAGCTACGATATGCCGCTCTTCTCCTCGCGCTCCCTGTTTCGCTAGGCGGTTCGTCCGCCGGCCTCCCTTATTTCAATTCACTTTCTTCGGAGAAGTCCATGTCGGTCAAGCACCCAGTCATCGCGATTACCGGTTCTTCGGGAGCAGGTACATCCACCGTCACCAAGTCTTTCGCGCATGTGTTCCGTCGCGAGAAGCTCACCGCCGCGATCATCGAAGGCGATTCCTTCCACAAGTTCGACCGCAAGTCCATGAAGGATGCAGCCGCAGAGCAGACCAAGAAGGGCAACAACCACTTCAGCCATTTCGGCGCCGACGCCAACGAACTCGAACTGCTTGAGCAGTTGTTCAAGCAATACGGCGAAAACGGCACCGGCAAGCGTCGCTACTACCTGCACAACCACGAAGAAGCCGCGCCGTGGAAGCAGGAGCCGGGCACCTTCACGCCTTGGCAGGATCTGCCACCTTCCGACCTGATGTTCTACGAAGGCCTGCATGGCGGCGTGGTGACCGACAAGGTCAATGTGGCCCAGCATGCCGACCTGCTGGTTGGCGTGGTGCCGACCATCAACCTCGAGTGGATCCAGAAGCTGATCCGCGACAAGGGCGCACGCGGTTATTCGACCGAGGCCGTGGTCGATACCATCCTGCGTCGCATGCCCGACTACATCAACTACATCACGCCGCAGTTCTCGCGTACCCACGTGAACTTCCAGCGTGTGCCGACCGTGGATACCTCCAACCCCTTCATCGCGCAGGACATTCCCACGCCGGACGAGAGCTTCGTGGTGATCCGTTTTGCCAATCCGAAGGGCATCGACTTCCCCTACCTGCTGTCGATGATCAAGGACTCCTTCATGTCGCGGCCGAACATCATTGTCGTGCCCGGCGGCAAGATGGAAATTGCGATGCAACTGATCTTCACGCCGATGATCCTGCGCCTGATGGAAAACAAGCGCCGCGCGATGGCACTGTAAAACCGCTTTCAACAACATTGATAAACGGGTTTCGCGGATAATTCCGCGCTTCCCTTCGGAGGAAAACACCTTATGTCCGCAACTTTTAGCGATTTCGAGCCGCCCGTGTTCAACAACCTGACCAGCGCGATCCGTGCCCTTGCCATGGATGCCGTGCAAAAAGCCAATTCCGGCCACCCCGGCGCCCCGATGGGCATGGCCGAGATTGCCGAGGTGCTGTGGAACCACCACATGCGCCACAACCCCAGCAACCCCAAGTGGCCGAACCGTGACCGTTTCGTGCTGTCCAACGGCCATGGCTCGATGCTGATTTATGCCCTGCTGCACCTCACGGGCTATGACGTTTCCATCGACGACATCAAGAGCTTCCGCCAGTTGCACTCCAAGACCCCGGGCCACCCGGAGTATGGCTACACCCCCGGCGTTGAGACCACCACCGGCCCGCTCGGCCAGGGCATCACCAACGCCGTCGGCATGGCGATGGCCGAAAAGCTGCTGGCGGCTGAATTCAACAAGCCCGGCCATGAGATCGTCGATCACCGTACCAACGTCTTCCTCGGCGACGGCTGCCTGATGGAAGGCATCTCGCACGAAGCCTGCGCACTGGCCGGTACCTGGGGCCTCGGCAAGCTGACCGCCTTCTGGGACGACAACGGCATTTCCATCGACGGCCACGTCGAAGGCTGGTTTACCGACGATACCCCCAAGCGCTTTGAAGCCTACGGCTGGCACGTCGTGCCGAACGTCAATGGCCATGATCCCGAGGCCCTGCACAAGGCCATCGAGGCGGCCAAGGCCGTCACCGACAAGCCCACCCTGATCTGCTGCAAGACCGTGATCGGCGCCGGTTCGCCCAATAAGCAGGGGACGCATGACGTGCATGGCGCACCGCTCGGCGATATCGAGATTGGGCTGACCCGTCCGCACATTGGCTGGAACTTTGGTCCCTTCGAAATTCCCCAGGAAGTCTATGAGACCTGGGACGCCAAGAAGAAGGGCGCCGAATGGGAAGCCTCGTGGAACCAGAAGTTCGAGCACTACGCTAAAGCTTTTCCTGTTGAGGCCGCCGAGTTCAAGCGCCGCATGGCCAGCGAACTGCCCGCCAACTGGGCCGACTTCGCCAAGAAAGCGATTGCCGCGACCAACGACAAGGGCGAGACCGTTGCCACCCGCAAGGCTTCGCAACTGGCGATCAACGCCCTGGCCCCGGCGCTGCCCGAGTTCCTCGGCGGCTCGGCTGACCTGACCGGCTCCAACCTGACCAACTGGACGGGTTGCAAGCATGTCTCCGGCAAGAGCACCGGCAACTACATCTCCTACGGCGTGCGCGAGTTCGGCATGGCCCACATCATGAACGGCATGGCGCTGCATGGCGGCCTGCTGCCCTTCGGTGGCACTTTCCTGATGTTCTCCGAATACATGCGCAATGCAATGCGCATGTCGGCCCTGATGAAGCAGCGGGTCATTTATGTTCTCACTCATGACTCCATCGGCCTCGGCGAAGATGGCCCGACGCACCAGCCGGTCGAGCAGATTGCCACGCTGCGCCTGATCCCCAACATGGATCTCTGGCGTCCCTGCGATACCGTCGAGACCATGGTGGCCTGGACCGCCGGCGTCGAAAAACTGACCGGACCGACCACGCTGGCCCTGTCGCGCCAGAACCTGCCCTTCGTCAAGCGCGATGCCGCGACGATCGAAGCGATCAAGAAGGGTGGCTATGTGCTGTCCGCTGCTCAGGGCACGGCCAAGGCCGTGATCATCGCCACCGGTTCCGAAGTCGAACTGGCCATGAAGGCCCAGGCGGCACTGGCCGAGAAGGGCGTGGGCGTCACCGTGGTGTCGATGCCTTCGACCAATGTGTTCGACCGTCAGGATCAGGCTTACAAGGACAGCGTGCTGCCCAAAGCCCTGCCGAAGATTGTCGTCGAAGCGGGTGTCACCGATAGCTGGTGGAAGTATGTCGGCGGAGCGGGTAAAGTAATCGGTCTTGACCGCTTCGGCGAGTCGGCCCCGGCTGGCGTCTTGTTCAAGGAATTCGGCTTCACGGCAGACAATGTCGTGAAGACCGTCGAGTCTTTCATCTAATCATTAAATCTCTAGGAGATCAGACACATGGGTATTAAAGTCGGTATCAACGGTTTCGGTCGTATCGGCCGCATGGTTTTCCGCGCCATCGCCAAGGACTTCCCCGAACTGGAAGTGGTCGGCATCAACGACCTGCTTGAGCCTGATTACCTGGCCTACATGCTGAAGTACGACTCCGTGCATGGCCGTTTCAATGGCGACATCTCCGTCGAAGGCACCAACCTGATCGTCAAGGGCAAGAAGATTCGCTTGACCGCCGAGAAGGATCCGGCCAACCTGAAGTGGAACGAAATCGGCGCCGACATCGTGATCGAGTGCACCGGCTTCTTCCTGACCAAGGACACCTGCCAGAAGCACATTGATGCGGGTGCCAAGAAGGTGGTCCAGTCGGCCCCCTCGAAGGACGACACCCCGATGTTCGTGTTCGGTGTTAACCACGAGAAGTATGCCGGCGAGAAGATCGTGTCGGCCGCCTCGTGCACCACCAACTGCCTGGCGCCCGTCGCCAAGGTGCTGAACGACAACTGGGGTATCAAGCGTGGCCTGATGACGACAGTGCATGCTGCTACCGCCACCCAGAAGACCGTTGATGGCCCGTCCAACAAGGACTGGCGCGGTGGTCGTGGCATCCTCGAGAACATCATCCCGTCCTCGACCGGTGCTGCCAAGGCCGTCGGCGTGGTGCTGCCGGAACTGAAGGGCAAGCTCACCGGCATGGCCTTCCGCGTGCCGACCTCCGACGTTTCCGTGGTCGACCTGACCGTCGAACTCAACAAGGAAGCCGACTACAAGGACATCTGTGCCGCCATGAAGGCCGCCTCGCAAGGCGCACTGAAGGACGTACTCGGCTATACCGATGAGAAAGTGGTTGCCACCGATTTCGTTGGTTGCACCGCGCCGTCGACCTTCGACGCTGAAGCCGGTATCGCGCTGGACAAGACCTTCGTCAAGATCGTGGCCTGGTACGACAACGAGTACGGTTACACCTGCAACATGCTGCGCTTCGTCAAGCACGTCGCCAAGTAAGTAGAGATTAGCAATCCAAGCATTGCGTCCTGTCATATGGACGCAATGCTTCAGTGGTTAATTTCACCTATTCCAAAAATAAACAAGGAGACCCCATGCCCAAGTTCATTCGCATGACCGATCTGGACCTCGCCGGTAAGCGCGTATTCATCCGCGCTGACTTGAATGTGCCCGTCAAGGACGGCAAGGTGACGTCCGATGCGCGTATTACCGCCTCGATGCCGACCATCGAGCATGCCCTGAAGGCCGGTGCCAAGGTGATGGTGACTTCCCACCTCGGGCGTCCGACCGAAGGCGAATGGAATGAGGAAGTGTCGCTCAAGCCGGTTGCCGATGTCATGGCCGCCAAACTGGGCAAGCCGGTGCGTCTGATCAAGGACTGGGTCAATGGTGGTTTTGAGGTTGCTGCTGGCGAAGTTGTGCTGCTGGAAAACTGCCGCGTCAACAAGGGCGAGAAAAAGAACGTCGAGGAAACCGCGAAGAAGTACGCCGCGCTGTGCGATGTCTTCGTGATGGATGCCTTCGGCACCGCCCACCGCGCCGAAGCCTCGACCTACGGCATCGCCCAGTTTGCCCCGACGGCTTGCGCCGGCAAGCTGGTCAGCGAGGAACTCGAAGCGCTGGACAAGGCGCTGGCCAATCCTGCCCGCCCGATGGTGGCCATCGTTGGCGGTTCCAAGGTGTCGACCAAGCTGACCGTGCTCGAAGCGCTCTCCGAGAAGTGCGAACAACTGGTGGTCGGCGGCGGCATTGCCAACACCTTCCTGAAGGCCACCGGCAAGAACGTCGGCAAGTCGCTGTGCGAGGATGATCTGGTGCCCACCGCCCAGGCCCTGATGAGCAAGATGACCGCGCGTGGCGCGACCATCCCAATCGCTGTCGATGTCGTCTGCGGCAAGAAGTTTGATGCCAATGAGCCGGCCGTGAGCAAGGATGCAGGCGCGGTGACGGATGACGACATGATCTTCGACATCGGCCCGAAGTCGGCCCAGGAACTGGTCGACATCATCATGAAGGCGGGCACCGTGGTGTGGAACGGTCCGGTCGGCGTGTTCGAATTCGATCAGTTTGGTGCCGGTACCAAGGCGATTGCCATGGCCATTGCCAACACCAAGGCGTTTACCCTCGCGGGCGGTGGTGACACGATTGCCGCCATCCAGAAATACGATATCTACGACAAGGTATCCTACATTTCCACTGCCGGCGGTGCATTCCTTGAATATCTGGAGGGCAAGGTCTTGCCTGCCGTGGATATTCTTGAAAAACGCGCCAAGGGTTAATCTGTCGGGCCGCCACTGTGCGGCCCATGTTTTTCAGCCCTCATGACTTCGATGCTTAGAACAACCAAAATTGTCGCCACCCTCGGACCTGCTTCGTCAGATGCCGAAACCATGGATCAGCTCGTCGCGGCGGGGATTGATGTCGTGCGGCTGAATTTCTCGCACGGCACGCCGGACGATCATCGCAAGCGCATCGAAGTGTTACAACAGTCGATGCGCACGCATGGCCGCACCGTCGCCATGATGGCCGATTTGCAAGGGCCAAAGATTCGCATCGGCAAGTTTGCCGGCAGCAAGATCCTGCTCAAGCCGGGCCAGCCCTTCATTCTCGATGCTGCCTGCGAGTTGGGCGATTCCCAGCGCGTCGGCCTTGACTATCCCGAACTGATCGATGATGTGGCACCGGGCGATACGCTGTTGCTCGACGATGGCCGCGTGGTCATGGATGTCGAACGCATTGAGGAAACCGAAATTTTCTGCGTGGTACGCCATGGCACGGAGCTGTCGAACAACAAGGGGATCAACAAGCAAGGCGGTGGTCTGTCTGCACCGGCCCTGACGCCCAAGGACATGGAAGACATTCAGACGGCGGCAGAGCTGCAGGTGGACTATGTCGCCGTGTCCTTCCCCAAGACCGGCGGCGATCTGCGTCTGGCGCGCAAGCTGCTGCACAAGGCCGGGTCGCAGGCCCAGATCGTGGCCAAGATCGAGCGCTGCGAAGCCATCGACAATCTCGAAGACATCCTGCATGCCTGCGATGGCGTGATGGTGGCGCGCGGCGATCTGGCCGTCGAGGTGGGCGATGCGGCCGTACCGGCGCTGCAGAAGAAGATCATCCGCCTGGCGCGCGAGCACAACAAGTTCGCCATTACCGCGACGCAGATGATGGAGTCGATGATCCATTCCCCGGTGCCGACGCGTGCCGAAGTATCGGACGTCGCGAATGCCGTGCTTGATGGCACCGATGCCGTGATGCTGTCGGCCGAAACCGCTGCTGGCGATTACCCGGTCGCAACCGTTCAGGCCATGGCGCGCATCTGCCACGAAGCCGAAAAGTCGATGGACCCGGCCGCGCTCGACCGTCACTTCCTTGACCGTGTCTTCACGCGTATCGACCAGTCGGTGGCGATGGCCGCGTTGTTTACCGCGCATCACCTCAAGGTCAAGGCGATTGCCGCGCTGACCCAGTCCGGTTCGACGGCTTTGTGGATTTCGCGCCTCGATGTCGGCGTGCCGATCTATGCGCTGACGCCGGATAGCCAGACGCGCTACAAGGTCAGCGTTTATCGTGGCGTTTATCCGCTGATGATGCGCTATGTCGGCCACGACCGCGATGAGTTGCTGTTCGAAGCCGAAGAGGAACTGTTGCGCTCGGGTGCCGTCGAACTGGGAGACCTGATCGTGATGACCTACGGCGAACCGATCGGCCAGGCCGGCGGCACCAATACGCTCAAGCTCGTGCGGGTCGGCGAACATCGTCCCGCCTGACTCGTTTAACACCGATTACTTTACCTAGAAGAGGAGATATCAATGGCACTCGTATCCATGCGCCAACTACTGGACCACGCCGCCGAGAACGGCTATGGCTTGCCAGCATTCAACGTTAACAACCTCGAGCAGATCCAGGCCATCATGGAAGCTGCCGAAGAGACCAACAGCCCGGTCATCATGCAAGGCTCGGCCGGCGCCCGCAAATATGCCGGCGAAGCCTATCTGCGCAAGCTGATCGAAGCCGCGATTGAAACCCATCCCGACGTGCCAATCGTGATGCACCAGGACCACGGCGCCAGCCCGGCCATCTGTATCCAGTCGATGCGCTCCGGCTTCTCCAGCGTGATGATGGACGGCTCGCTGATGGAAGACGCCAAGACCCCGTCGTCCTTCAAGTACAACGTTGACACCACCAAGCACGTCGTCGATATCGCCCACGCCATCGGCGTGTCGGTCGAAGGCGAACTGGGCTGCCTCGGCTCGCTCGAATCCGGCATGGGCGAAAAGGAAGACGGCCACGGCGCCGAGGGCGTGCTGTCGCACGACCAGCTGCTGACCGACCCTAACGAAGCCGCCGAATTCGTCAAGGCAACTGGCGTTGATGCACTGGCCATCGCCATTGGCACCAGCCACGGCGCCTACAAGTTCACCCGCCCGCCCACCGGCGCCGTGCTGCGCATCGACCGCATCAAGGAAATCCACGCGCGCCTGCCCAACACCCACCTGGTGATGCACGGCTCCTCCAGCGTGCCGCAGGACTGGCTCAAGATCATCAACGAAAACGGCGGCGAGATGGGCGCGACCTACGGCGTGCCGGTCGAAGAAATCGTCGAGGGCATCAAGAACGGCGTGCGCAAGGTCAACATCGATACCGACCTGCGCATGGCCTCCACCGGCGCCATCCGCCAGTTCCTCAACAAGGATCGCAAGAACTTCGATCCGCGCAAGTATCTGGCCGAAGCCCGCAAGGCGATGAAGGAAATCTGCAAGGCGCGTTACGAAGCCTTCGGCTGCGCCGGCATGGCCGCCAAGATCAAGGTCATCGACCTCGAGAAAATGGCCAATCGCTACAAGAAGGGCGAGTTGAACGCCGTCATCAAGTAAGCCGTTTTACTTCAGCAAGCAGGGCCGCCCGTGTAATTGGGGCGGCCTTTTGTTTTTCAAAATGTCGGTGCTGGCGGGACGGCGCCTCAGTAGCGCACTCCCGCTGCCTCGCACAGAAAACGCATGAAGGGTGCGGCGGCGGCGAAACGTTCCGCCGACAGGTCGACGAGTCGTCCGCCCGTCACCTCCTTGCGCGTCAGCCCTGCAAGGCCGATGAAATCTTTGCGCTTGATGTCCTCAATCTCCGGGTGATCAGCCGCATAACCGCGTGGTGGGCGCGTCAGGCTGCCGCCCACCAACTGCCACTGCGCGGAAAAATCGTGGTCGTCGCGCGCGGCATGCCAGCGCTTGGGCTGCGCCACAATCAGGTCGCGGATGCGCCCGAGCAAATCGGCCTCCGGGTGCCAGCTTCCCACCCCGAGAAAGCACTCCTCCGGCGCGACATGCAGATAGAAGCCGGGCGCATGCACATCCTTGCCGAGCGCGTGGCGGAACTGGATGCCGACATTGGTCTTGTAAGGCGTCTTGTCGCGCGCAAAGCGCGTGTCGCGATACACGCGCATCAACGAACCGCCCAGCTTGCGCGCATCGGCGCGAAACTCTGGCGCAAAATCCGCCAACAGTGGCGCCATCGCGTGGATGTAATCCAGCGCCGGCCCGCGCACCAATTCCTCGTACTCGGCCTTGTGCGCCTCGAACCAGATCTTGTCGTTGTGATCGGCAAGCTGCTCAAGGAATCTGAAAGTGGCGGGGCTGAAGAACATGGCGGCATCCTCCGTTGCGCGTTAATGCAGATCAATATACCGCTCTCGGGAAACCGCAGCGCCAGCAGCAGCACTAACCAGAAAAAGTCGGCGCTGGCGGGACGGCAAGGCGGCGACTAGATGCGTACGACTTGCTAAGTGTTCGGAGGTAACAAGAACGCTGGCATGGCGTGTGGCCGTACATGGAATATGTGGGACACGACCTTCTGCTGGAAGGCAGATTCCAATGCGGCTGAGAAGTTAGCCACGTTTGCGGTCACCTGATCTCTCCTCAACAGGCCACGCCAGTGTGGTCGGTTATCGTGTGGTGATTCCCAATTAAGCAGATGAACCAGTGCCGTATGTGCGAACTGCATGCCCTCCTTGCGGGCAACGAAGCGCAGATAAATGTGCGAGTCGTTGTGCTCCTCCTGCTCGTCCAGATCCCATGTGCCGAGAAGCGACTGGACCTCTCCGCATAAGTCTTCTCGTCGGTTGCCCTGATAGTCGGTGAAGGTGACCTCGTCGATGGTCATCATCCACTGCTCCGTGTAGCCATCGTCGGTCTCATCTTTCTCAACCAGATTGTCCTTGCGGAACCGAAGATGGATACCTGCACCAGCACCGATCTTGTACGCAACATCGCCGGCCAGAGCGCCGAGAAGGTTTTCTCGCATGGCCGTCTCCAATGTGATGTTGAAATTCCTATCAGCCATTTTCATGTGCCTTGCCTCAAAAAGCATCCACAGGTTGTGGAACTTCCACGCGATCAGTAAAGGCATGCCCAACAGATCGGCGTAGTTCTGTAGACGTTGCAAATAGTCTGGCTTGAAAGAGAGGAGCTTCTTCTTCTTTGACTTCACCTCGATCAGCACAGGGGACTTGCTGGTCTGGGTCGAGAACTTGGCCAGTAGGTCCGGCACTTGGAATTCCTGTCGAGACGCGACGGGTACTTGCTGCTGGTCCAGCTTGTGAAGGATCAGGCACTTCCCGAGCCAAGCACAGACGACAGAGAACTCATCCTCTACTGGCAACCCAACGTCAAGGCGCCTAACGCCCTCAGCAACGGCCGCAGCATCTGCTGACCACCCTAAGTCAGATAAAACATCCTGAATGAGTCTCTCGCCGTCTGCGGGCATTACCGTCTTCAAGTCTTCTGTGGACACCGCGTACTCCCCGCCATCAGCAGAACATAGCAGGATTACCGTGGCTTTGACCAGATGCGCTTGAGTATGACGATAACGGCGAAATCGGCGAAGGCGGAAATGACCAGGGCGAGGCCGAGGAAGAACGAGGTTTGCTCGGGCAGCGGGCTGCGGCCCCCTGTCAGCAGCCAGAGGCCGGCGACCAGAAAACCCAGCGCTGCGAAAAAGATGATGTGCAGGATCAGGTGCTGGTGGCGCGGTAGCGTCTGAGGAATGGCGGCGGGCGACTGGGTATCGCCGGATGCGGAGCGGTTCGCCGAGGTAAGGCCGATATTGCGAAAGTCTTTGGTCATTGCGGACTCCTGTGGCGAAAAGTCGGCGCTGGCAGGACGGCAACTAGAAGCCGAACAGCCGCGCGAGTTCTGCGCCGGGGGACGGGGCGCGCATGAAGGCTTCGCCGACGAGGAAGGCATGCACGTTGTGCTGCTTCATCAGGGCGACATCCGCCGGGGCGAGGATGCCCGATTCGGTGATGACGATGCGGTCGGCGGGGATGCGGGCGAGTTGCGAGAGCGTGGTGTCGAGGCTGACCTCGAAGGTGCGCAGGTTGCGGTTGTTGATGCCCTGCAGTGGGGTCTTGAGCTTGAGCGCGCGGTCGAGTTCGCCGGCATCGTGGCTTTCGACGAGGACGGCCATGCCGAGCGAGAGGGCGAGGTCTTCGAGTTCGGCCATTTGCGTATCGGTGAGCGCGGCGACGATCAGCAGGATCGCGTCGGCGCCCATCGCGCGGGCTTCGTAGACCTGATAGGGGTCGATCATGAAGTCCTTGCGCAGCACCGGCAGGGCGCAGGCGGCACGGGCGGCTTGCAGGTATGCCGTGCAGCCCTGGAAGAACTGGCGGTCGGTGAGGACCGAGAGGCAGGCGGCGCCGTGCTTTTCGTAATCGGCGGCGATTTCGGCGGGATGGAAGTCGGGGCGGATGACGCCCTTCGAGGGGCTGGCCTTCTTGATTTCTGAAATGATTGCCGTCCCGCCAGCGCCGACTTTTGCTTTGATGGCACCGACGAAGTCGCGTGGCGTTGCTTGCGCTTCCGCCTCGGTGCGAATCGCGGCGAGCGGCTTGGCGGCTTGCGCGGTGGCGACTTCCTCGCGTTTCACCGCGAGAATCTTGTTCAGGATGTCGCTCATACCTTGTTCGTGAAGGCGATGAACGCGTCGAGCTTGGCGCGTGCCTTGCCGCTTTCGATGGTCTGGCGCGCCAGCTTGATGCCGGCGCCGATGTCGGGCGCGAGGTTGGCGGCGTAGAGCGCGCTGCCGGCGTTGAGGCAGACGATCTCGAGTGCCGGGCCGGGCTGGTTTTCCAGCACGCCGAGCAGGCGGCCTTTCGATTCGGCGGCGTCGGCGACCTTGAGCGTGCGGTTGGAAATCATCGCCAGGCCGAAGTCCTCGGGATGCACTTCGTATTCGAGAATCTTGCCGTCCTTCAGTTCGCCCACCATCGTGGCGGCGCCGAGGGAGATTTCATCCATGCCGTCCTTGCCATACACCACCATGACGTGCTGCGCGCCGAGCTGCTGCATGACGCGCACGAGAATGCCGACGAGGTCGGGGTGGAAGACGCCGAGCAGCGTATTCGGTGCGCCGGCCGGGTTGGTCAGCGGGCCGAGGATGTTGAAGATGGTGCGCACGCCCATTTCCTTGCGCACCGGGGCGACGTTCTTCATCGCCGGGTGGTGGTTGGGCGCGAACATGAAGCCCATGCCCGTAGCCTTGATGCACTCGGCCACTTGCGGCGCCTGCAGATCAATCTTCGCGCCGAGTGCTTCGAGCACGTCGGCGGCGCCGGATTTCGACGAGACGCCGCGATTGCCGTGCTTGGCGACAGTGGCGCCCGCGGCGGCGGTGACGAAGGCAGATGCGGTGGAAATGTTGAAGGTGTGCGAACCATCGCCGCCGGTGCCGACGATGTCGACGAAATGCGGATTGTGCGGGGTTTCAACCTTGGTACACAGTTCGCGCATCACCGTTGCGGCGGCGGCGATTTCGCCGATGGTTTCCTTTTTGACGCGCAGGCCGGTGAGGATCGCGGCCATCATCACGGGCGAGACGTCGCCCTTCATGATCAGCCGCATCAGATGCAGCATTTCGTCGTGGAAAATCTCGCGGTGCTCGATGGTGCGCTGAAGCGCTTCCTGCGGAGTGATCATCTTCAAACGCCTTTCAAGAAGTTTTGCAGCAGCTGGTGGCCGTGCTCGGTCATGATCGATTCGGGATGGAACTGCACGCCCTGAATGGCATGTTCCTTATGACGCACGCCCATGATCTCGCCGTCCTCGGTCCACGCGGTCACTTCGAGGCAGGCGGGCAGCGTCTCGCGACGAATTGCCAGCGAGTGGTAGCGCGTCGCCTTGAAGGGATTGGGCAGATTGGCAAAGAGGCCGACGTTGGCATGCTGCACCGCCGAGACCTTGCCGTGCATCAGTTGCTTGGCATGGACAATCTCGCCGCCGAAGGCGTAGCCAATACTCTGGTGACCGAGACAGACGCCGAGGATCGGCAGCTTGCCGGCGAATTCCTTGATGGCGTCCACCGAAATGCCGGCTTCCTTGGGCGAACAGGGGCCGGGCGAAATCACCAGCTTGTCCGGCTGCATCGCGGCGATTTCCTTGAGCGTGATCGCGTCGTTGCGGAACACGCGCACGTCCTCGCCGAGTTCGCCGAAATACTGCACGAGGTTGTAGGTGAAGGAGTCGTAGTTGTCGATCATCAGCAACATGTCGTTCTCCTTATTCGAAACGCGTGTCGAGGCCGGATTCGGCCATCTCGGCGGCGCGCAGTTGCGCCTTCGCCTTGTTCAGCGTTTCCTGCCATTCGCTGTCGGGGTCGGAGTCGGCGACGATGCCGGCGCCGGCCTGGACGTGGATCTTGCCGTCCTTCAGCACGGCGGTGCGGATGGCGATGGCCAGATCCATGTCGCCATTGAAGCCGAGGTATCCCACTGCTCCCGCGTAAATTCCACGTTTTGTCGGCTCCAGTTCGTCGATGATTTCCATCGCGCGTACTTTCGGCGCACCGGAGACGGTGCCGGCGGGGAAGGTGGCCTTGAGCACCGAGACCGGGCCTTCGTCGTCCTTGAGTTCGCCTTCGACGTTGGAGACGATGTGCATGACATGGGAGTAACGCTCGATCATGTACTGGTCGGTGACTTTCACCGTGCCGATCTTGGCGACGCGGCCGATGTCGTTGCGACCGAGGTCGAGCAGTTGCAGGTGCTCGGAACGCTCCTTCTCGTCGGCGAGGAGTTCGGCGGCGAGGGCGGCATCCTCGGCGGCGGTGGCGCCGCGCTTGCGCGTGCCGGCGATCGGGCGTGCGGTGACTTTTCTGATCTCCCCTTCGCCTTCGAGCCGCACCAGAATTTCCGGCGAGGCGCCGACGACCTGGAAGTCGCCGAAGTCGAAGAAGAACATGTAGGGCGACGGGTTGAGCGTGCGCAACGCCCGGTAAAGCGCCAGCGGACTCGCCGCATACGGCTTGCTCATGCGCTGCGAGAGGACGACCTGCATGACGTCGCCATCGACGATGTACTGCTTGGCCTTCCTGACGGCGGCCTTGAAGTCCTCTTCGCTGAACTCAAAGGTCGGCGCTGACGGGACGGCAGCCGTGTCCATGGGAATGGTCGCCGGGGCACGCAGCTTGGCGAGCAGTTCCATGAGCCGTGCCTGCGCCTGTTTCCAGGCACCGGGAAAGCCCGGCTCGGCGAAGACGACGAGGGTCAGCTTGCCGGAGAGGTTGTCGACGATGGCAATTTCTTCCGACAGCAGCAGCAGGATGTCCGGCACACTGAGCGGGTCCGGCTTCTGCGTGTCCGCCAGCTTGGGTTCGATGAAACGCACCGTGTCGTAGCCGAAGTAGCCGACGAGACCGCCGCAAAAGCGCGGCAGGCCGGGGGTATCGGGCACCTTGAAGCGGGCCATGAACTCCGAGACGAAGGACATCGGGTTGGTGTGCTCGCGGCGCTCGGCGACGCGGTTGCCGGAGAGCAGCAGGATGGTCGAGCCGCTGACGGAAATGCGCGTTGAGGTGGTCAGGCCGATGAAGGAGTAGCGGCCGAAGCGCTCGCCGCCCTGCACGGATTCGAGCAGGTAGGAATGCGGGCCTTCGGCGAGCTTGAGGTAGATCGAGAGCGGCGTGTCGAGATCGGCGAAGGTCTCGAGCGTGACGGGGATGCGGTTATAGCCTTCATGGGCCAACCGGTCGAAATCGGATTCTTTCATGACAACTCCACAACAAAACTTGTAGGAAGGCGCATGTCCATGCATGCGCACTGGCAACGGAAACTCAGTGCCAGGGTCGCCAGGGCCAGGCCTCGGCCTCGATGAGGCGGGCGGTCATAGGTGTTGTGGAGAGGGTGTTCATTGTGTCTTGATCAGGCGTGCAGCGTCTGCAATGGACGAAACTATAGCATCGGCCGCCAGGCCTTGCACATCCTGCCCCTCGTTGTAGCCGTAGGGCACCAGGAACACCTTGCAGCCGGCATTGCGGCCGGCATGAAAATCATGCAGCGAGTCGCCGATCATCAGCGTGTCGGCGGGTGAGACATTCATGCGCCCGCAGGCCCAGACCAGCGGCATCGGGTCGGGCTTCGGTTTGGGCAACTGGTCGCCGCTGACGGTGACGCTCATGTAGAGCATCAGGCCGGTGCGCTCCAGCAGCGGCACCGTGAAAGCTTGCGCCTTGTTGGTGATGACGCCTAGCGGCAGGCCCATTGCCTTGAAGGCGTCGAGACCTTCGATCACGCCGGGGAACGGCTTGGCGGCGCGGCCGTTGAAATGCTCGTAATGCTTCTTGAAACTCGCCAGCGCATCAGCCGGCGGCGGGGTGGGATCGTCCGCCGCTTCCAGCTTGCCGGCCAGCACGCGCTTGACGAGGTTGGGAATGCCTCGCCCGACATAGGCGCGGATTTCCTCGACTGCCACTGGCGGGCGGCCGAGGTCGGCGAGCATGCCGCAGGCAGCGGCATGCAGGTCGAGCACGGTGTCGAGCAGGGTGCCGTCCAGATCGAGCAGGACGGCTTTGATTGGCCTTGTCAAACTTTCGCCAGTTCGGCGCGCATGGCGGCGATGACGCTGTTGTAACGCTGCGGATCGCTGTCCTTGCCGGCGCCGAACACGGCCGAGCCGGCGACGAAGGTGTCGACGCCCGCACGGGCCACATCGGCGATGTTGGCCGGGCCGACGCCGCCGTCGATTTCCAGTTCGACTTTCAGACCGCGATCATTAATCATCTTGCGTACGGCACGTGCCTTGTCGAGCACGTAGGGAATGAACTTCTGGCCGCCGAAGCCGGGGTTCACCGACATCAAGAGCACCATGTCGAGCTTGTCGAGCGTGTATTCGAGGACGTCGAGTGGCGTGGCGGGATTGAAGACGAGGCCGGCCTTGCAGCCGCATTCCTTGATCAGGCCGATGGTGCGGTCGACGTGCTCGGAAGCTTCCGGGTGGAAAGTGATGTAGGTGGCGCCGGCTTTGGCGAAGTCGGGGATGATGCGGTCGACCGGCTTGACCATCAGATGCACGTCGATGGGTGCGGTGACGCCATGCTTGCGCAGGGCTTCGCAGACCAGCGGGCCGATGGTGAGGTTGGGCACGTAGTGGTTGTCCATGACGTCGAAGTGCACGATGTCGGCGCCGGCGGCGAGGACGTTGTCGACTTCCTCGCCGAGCTTGGCAAAGTTGGCGGAAAGAATGGACGGCGCGATACGGTACGTCATGGAGAACCCTCCTCGTTGAATTAGAATGGCTTCGATTCTAGCGGTGCCGCTTATCAGGCCTGCTAAGACTTTCTAATGGCAGGTATAAGCAATGGCCGAGTCAAAAAAATACGAGATTGAAATCGAGGTGGCAACGCAATATCTGCCCGAGCAGTCGAATCCTGACGAGGAACGCTATTTCTTTGCTTACAGCATCACCGTGACCAACACCGGCACCGAGGCGGCGCAACTGATCTCCCGCCACTGGGTGATTACCGATGCTGCGGGCAAGGCTGAAGAAGTGCGCGGTCTGGGCGTGGTGGGCCATCAGCCCTTCCTCAAGCCCGGCGAATCGTTTGAATACAGCAGCGGCTGCCCGTTGGCGACGCCCGTGGGGACGATGCACGGCAGCTATCAGATGGTTGCCGAGGACGGCACGCGCTTCGAGGCCCCGGTTTCAGAGTTCATCCTGGCGATGCCCAGAACGCTTCATTGATGGCTCCATGAGCGCGTCGGCCTCGGCCGGCGACAGGCGTTTCCAGGGCAGGGGAATCAGCCCCGGCACCTTTTCCTTGTAATCGCGATAGGCCCGGCCAAAATGCGCTTCCAGCTTGCGCTCCTCCAGCCATGAGCCGAAGATGAAATACAGCGTGATGGCGCTGGCCGAGACCAGCAGCGGTGCATTCATGTTGCGTGTCCAGATCAACAGCAGCGACAGCGCATACCAGGGGTGGCGCACGAAACGGTGGAGTGTGGAAATCCGTAGGCCATCATGCTCAGCGGCATCGCGACGCTTTTCGCGCCAGGGGCGCAGGCCGAGAAATTCGCCCATGTCATAGGTGCCGGCCGAAAACAGGAAGCCCGCCAGTGCGGCCAGCGCCAGCCCATTGGCTAGCCAGGCTCCAAGTCCGGTCCAGCGCCACAACCATTCACCGGGAATGGCATACGTTGCCCACACCAGCGGCAGTACCAGCAGGATGGCCAGCGCATTGAAGCTGAGGCGGTAATAAGGTGCAAAAGCGGGGTGACGACGAGTCGCCCACGCCTTCACACTCAGCGCAGCCAGCAAGGAATGCAGTGCTGCGTAAGCGATCCAGCCGAGGGCGAGATAAGTCAGGTTCATCTGCGAACCTGCTTTGCGACTACTTTTTCAGTAGCCCAATGACATCCTGAGCAAAGTCCGGCTTTTCCTTGATCAGGTCGCTGACCGGGTGGCCACTGCCGCCCAGTTCGATGATTTGCTTCGGCTCGGCCGATTTCTCAAAGGCGGCCTTCTGCCATTTTGGCCACTTGTCGTACTTGTTGTAGGCAAACAATTTTTTCGTTTGCGTCATGGGCAGTCCCTGATCATCCACCGAAGCCAGCTGGATCACCGTATCGAAGGTGCCGTCGGGTTGTTGCTTGGCGTAGTTTGCGGCCAACTCACCGCCCCGGCTGTGCCCCATCAGGGAGATTTTCTTGGCGCCGGTTTCCTTGGCGTAACTGACGGCAAGGGCGACTTCACTGAACCCCATGCCGGCCTGGCCTGCCCAGGTGGGTGCGACAACCCGGAAGCCGGCTTTTGCCAGTGCCTGTCCCAACTCGCCGCCACGGTCGATGAAGAAAAAACGCCGGTCATTGCCACCTGCACCATGCAGGGCGATCACGACGTGGTCGCCTTCGCCCATGGTCATGGCAGAGACCATGCTGTCACCTACTTTGAGATCCGTCTCGACTTGTGCGGCTACGGTACCAACCGCCGCTGCGGCAACCAGAACAGCAAGGAACTTCTTGAACATTAATTTCTCCCTTTTTGAGTGATTGAAACGACAACGAAACTGCAACTACGAACGGTAATCCGCGTTGATCTTCACATAGTCATAGCTGAAGTCACAGGTCCAGACATGGGCGGTTTGGCTGCCACGCCCGAGGTCGACGCGGATTTTGATCTCCGCAGGTTTCATCGCGGCAGCGCCATCTTCTTCCTTGTAGCTGATGGCGCGACCACCATTTTCCGCGACCAGTGTTTCACCAAGCCAGACCTTGACCTTGGTGTCGTCGAGGTCGGCCAGGGCCGGGTCGTTGTTCCAGGCGTAGCCGATGGCGGCGAGGATGCGGCCGAGGTTGGGGTCGGAGGCGAAGAAGGCGGTTTTCACCAGCGGCGAGTGGGCGATGGCGTAACCGGCGGCCTTGCATTCCGAGATTGAGCGGCCACCCTCGACGGCGATCTGGATGTACTTGGTGGCGCCCTCGCCGTCGCGCACGATGGCTTGGGCCAGTTCGCGGGCGACTTCGATGACGGCCTGTTTGAACTCGGCCCAGCCCGGTGCATCGATGGTCTCGAATTTCGCCGTGCCCTGGCCGGTGGCGATCAGCACGAAGGAATCGTTGGTCGACGTGTCGCCGTCGACGGTGATGCAGTTGAAGGATTCGTCGGCGGCTTCCTTGACGAGGCGTTCCAGCATCGGCTGGGCGATGGCGGCATCGGTGGCCATGAAGCCGAGCATGGTCGCCATGTTCGGGCGGATCATGCCGGCGCCCTTGCAAATGCCGGTGATGGTACTTGCCGTCGCGCCAGCGCCGACTTTTCGGGAGGCGGCCTTGGCGACGGTGTCGGTGGTCATGATGGCGTGGGCGGCGTCATGCCAGCCGTCGGCCTTGAGCGCTGAGAGGGCGGCGGGCAGGCCGGTCTTGAGGCGCTCGACCGGCAGCGGTTCGAGGATCACGCCGGTGGAGAAGGGCAGTACCTGGGCGGCACCAAGGTCCATCAGCTTGGCGACGGCGGCGCAACTCTGGCGTGCGGCTTCCATGCCTGGTTCGCCGGTGCCGGCGTTGGCGATGCCGGTGTTGATGACGAGGGCGCGGATGCCTTCCTGCTTCAGGTGGGCGCGGCAGACATGCACGGGGGCGGCGCAAAAGCGGTTCTTGGTGAACACGCCGGCGACGCGGCTGCCGGGCGCCAGTTCGATGACCGTGAGGTCGCGGCGGTTGGCCTTGCGGATGCCGGCTTCAGCGGTTCCCAAGCGTACGCCGGCGACGGGGAAGAGTTGGTCGGGGGCAGGGGTGGTGTAATTGACGGGCATGTCATTCTCCGAAGACGTGTTTCCAAAGGGCGCGCACCGTGACGATGCGTTCCCGGTGCGGGGCGGCGTCGACGCGGCTGTCGAGATTGTTGAGGCGCCGCAAATGCTGCTGACGGCGATATTCGCGGTAGGCGTCGCCTACCGTCGTGGCGAGATCGGCGGGAATGAGACCGCAAGCCGCAGCGATGCGCAGCAGCGCGATGTTGCCGCGGTTGGCGGTGAGCTCGGGGTGGTCACAGGCGTACGCCAGAACCAGATACTGCACCGCGAACTCGACGTCGACCAAACCGCCGAAATCCTGCTTGAGATCGAAGACTTCATCGTTGCCGCGCGAGGACAGACTGTCGAACATTTTCCGGCGCATGGCCAGTACTTCCTCGCGCAGCTTTTGCCGGTCGCGTCGCTGGCAGAGAATTTCGTGCCGGATGGCGTCGAACTGTCCGCCGATAGCGGGATCACCCGCGATGAAGCGGGCGCGTGTCAGTGCCTGGTGTTCCCACAACCAAGCCGATTCGAGCTGGTATTTGCGGAAAGCCTCGATGGAGGAAACGACGAGGCCGGCATCGCCATTGGGGCGCAGGCGCAGGTCGGTCTCGAACAGGATGCCCGCCGAAGTGCGGGAGGATATCCAGGTATTGAGTCGCGTGCCGAGTTTGGCGTAGATGTGGCCGGCATCCTGGGCTGGATCGTCGTAGAGGTAGACCAGATCGAGGTCGGAGGCGTAGCCGAGTTCCTTGCCACCGAGCTTGCCGTAACCGATGACGGCGAAGGCGGGTGTGTCGCGGTGTTTGGTCAGCAGCTTGCGCCAGGCCAGTACGATGGTGCGATCGACGAGAATGTCGGCCAGTTCGGAGAGGTGGTCCGAGAGCTTTTCGACGGTGAGCAATCCGGCCACGTCCTGGCTGGCAAGGCGGAAAACCTGCGCATGATGGGCCTCGCGCAGCGCATCCATTTGCTGCTCGGTGTCGGGCTCGAGACTGTCGGTTTGTTCGGTCAGTTGCTGGCGGAAGGCGATCCAGTCGGGGGCCATTTCCAACAGGCGCGGGTCGAGCAATTCGTCGAGCAGGACCGGGTGGTGCAGCAGATAGTCGGCTGCCCAGGACGAGGCGCTGACGATACGCGCCACCTGATCCAGTGCCTGCGGATATTGCTGCAGCAGCGCGAGATAGGCGGAGCGGCGACTGATGGCTTCGAGCAGGCCGAGCATGCGCAACAGCGTGTCATCGGGATTGGCGGCGGCAGCGGCTGCCTGAACGGCGCGCGGCACGATGGCATCGAAACGCGATTTGGCTTGCTCGCTCATCTGCTGGTAACGCGATCCCGAGCGGATGGCGGCGAGGCGTTCACACAGCGCGGCCGTGTCGTCAAAGCCGAGTTTGGCCAGTTCGCCGGCATGACTGTTCTGGGTGTCGGCCTGCGTCCAGACCGGATCGAGCTGGTGCTGCTTTTCGTTGGGGTCGGCGAAGACTGCTTCGAAGTGGCGCGCCACGGTCTGGCGATGATCGTCCAGCTCCATCAGCAGGCTTTCGTAGTTGGCGAAGCCCATGGCCTGTGCGACGCGCTGCTGGTCATCGGTATTCTCCGGCAGCGCATGGGTTTGCGCGTCGTCGAGATACTGCAGGCGATGTTCGAGGCGACGCAGGAAACGATAGGCGGCAGAGAGGGCGATAACGGTTTCAAGCGCCAGCTGGCCGCGATCAACCAATAGTTTGAGCACCTCCAGCGTTGGCTTGACCTGCAGGGTGCGGTCGCGACCACCCCGGATCAGTTGGAACACCTGGGCAATGAACTCGATCTCGCGGATGCCGCCGGGGCCAAGCTTGACGTTATTCGCCATGTCCTTCTTGGCCACTTCGCGGCGAATCTGTGCATGCAGGTCGCGCATCGCATTGATGGTGCCAAAGTCGAGATACTTGCGGAAGACGAAGGGGCGGCGGATGGCCTCAAGATCCTCCCAGCGTTCTCCCGTCATCGGTCGCGCCTTGATCCAGGCGTAGCGCTCCCATTCGCGGCCCTGAGTGATGAAGTAGTTTTCCAGCATGTCAAAGGAGCAGACCAGCGGGCCGGAATCGCCATTGGGCCGCAGGCGCATGTCAACGCGGAAGACCTGTCCGTCGCCGGTGATTTCGGCAATGGCATTGATCAGGCTCTTGCCAAGACGGCCGAAGAATTCAAAATTGGAGATCGACTTACCTCCATCGGTATCACCGTCTTCCGGGTAAATAAAGATCAGGTCGATATCCGATGAGACATTCAATTCCCGCCCGCCCAGTTTGCCCATGCCGATCACGATCAGCTGCTGGCGTTCGCCTTTGGCATTGCGCGGCTCGCCATAACGGGCCACCAGCGCGGCTTCGGATACTTGCAGGGCGGCATCGACCGCCGCATCGGCAACCAGGCTCATGCTTTCGACGACTTCGGCCAGATCGGCCTGGCTGGTCAGGTCGCGGCTCGCAATACGTGCCATGGCACGCTGCTTGAGGCGGCGTAGCGCCGGCTTGAGGTTGTCTTCGGTCAGGGGTAGAGGGGACAGTTGCGCCAGCCACGCTTCCAGCAGGGGCTTGGAGAGTGGTGCCGTGCCGATGACCATTTCGCAGGCCAGTTCCGGGTGCGCCTGGAGCAGCCGGGACAGATAGCGTGAGTAGTCGCAGGGAGAGGGGGGTAGGGTCATCGAATAGAATTGCAACCGTTGCTGTTTAACGCCTCAATTTTTCCATTCTAGCCGCCCTCATCTCTTTGCCTAAGCCCGCTTTTCTCCCTGCCGGTCGCTTGCGTTCTGTTCTCGTATGGGCGGGGCGCATGCTGTTGCTGGCCTACTTTGCGGCGGGTGCGCTGATTCTGTTCGGGCGTTATTACCTGATGCCGGAAATCTCCGGCCAGCGCGAGTGGATTGCTGCCAAGCTAACTGAGGCGGTTGGTCTGCCGATTCAGGTGGCGGGGCTGACGGCGGCCTGGCCCGGCTTGCATCCACAATTGGTCATCAATGGCCTGCAGATTCACGACCGTGAGGGGCGGCCGGCACTCATGCTTGAGCGTGTCGAGGCCGAGGTGGGCTGGTCGTCGCTCTGGCATCTCGGCCTGCGTCTGCATCGCCTGCAGATTCAGGCGCCCGCACTGGAACTGCGGCGCGATCCGCAGGGGAAAATGTTTGTGGCGGGCCTGCCGATGGAGGGCGAGGAGGAGGGGGGCTTTCTGCCCTGGCTGCTGCAACAGAGCAAGGTGGTGATCCGCGATGCGCGGATTGTCTGGCATGACGAGCTGCGCGCTGCACCGCCGCTCGAATTCAATCCCTTGCAGTTTGAATTGCGCAATTTCGGTCGTCATCACAGCTTTGGACTTAGCGCTCAGCCGCTGAATGCAGGGGCGCGTCGTCTTGATTTGCGCGGCAACCTGGTCGGTAGTGATCCGGGCAAGCTGGCGGATTGGCGTGGCGAGTTGTATGCCGACCTCGAAGAGGCCGACATCAGTGTCTGGCAAGCCTGGCTTGATCTGCCGTTTGAAATGCACCAGGGGCGGGGCGGTGTGCGCTTCTGGCTGGAGTTCGAGAATTTACAGCCGCTGGCCGTGACGGCAGACTTGAGCCTGTCGGGCATGAGCGCGCGCTTGCGGCCGGATCTGCCGGTGCTGGCACTGGAAACGCTGCATGGGCGACTGGCTGTGCGAAAAACCGCAGATGGCTATGCGGGCGAGATGCGTCGTTTCGGCCTCACAACCAGCGATGGTATTGTCATGCCGAGTAGCGAGGCACAAATCGCATTGAATACGGCGGGACGTCGTTTGGGTGGCGAGTTCTCGATTGCGCATCTGGACTTGGGCATGCTGGCCGCGCTGGCCCAATATCTGCCCTTGCCCGACCACTTGCTGGATCGCCTGAAATCCTTTGCCCCTACCGGTCAGGTGGATGAAGTCAAATTGACGTGGCGCGGGGCAATCGATGCACCCGAGGATTGGTCGGCAAAGGGCCGCTTTACCGGGCTGGCGCTGGCGGCACACAAGGAGCTGCCAGGGTTCGCTGGTATGTCCGGCCGCTTCTCGGGGGAAGCCAAGGCTGGCGAGATCGTTCTTGACAGCCAGGATGTGCGGATTGAACTGCCTGCCGTCTTCCCGGAACCGACTTTATCGCTGGCAAAACTGCAGGTTGAAGCAGGTTGGCGCGCGCGCGCGGACGGTATTGAGTTCCAGTTGGCGCGTGCCAATTTCCGCAACGAGGATGCAACGGGCGAGGCGGCGGGTACCTATCACTACACGGGGGCGGGGTTGGGCGTCATCGACCTTTCGGCCAAGCTCAAGCAGGCGTCTGGCCACGCCGTGTGGCGCTATATGCCGCTGGTGGTGAACACCGATGCGCGCGACTGGTTGCGGGCCGGGATTGTCGGCGGGACGTCCGACGAAACGAGCTTGCGCCTCAAGGGGCCGCTGGATGCCTTCCCCTTTGCCGATGGCAAGCAGGGCATTTTTCAGGTCAAGGGCACGATTCGCGGGGCCAGCCTGAATTTCGCGCCCAAGTGGCCGCAGATTACCGGCATTGATGGCGACCTGTTGTTCGAAGGCGTGCGCATGCTGATTCGCGGCCAGCGTGCCGAGATGATGGGCGTTGCCTTGAGCGATGTCCGTGCGGAAATCGCCAACCTGGACGCGCCCGAAGAATTGCTGGTGGTTACCGGCAAGGCGCAGGGCGAAACGCAGCGCTTCTTCGATTTCATCGAGGCCAGCCCGGTGGGCGAGATGATTGATCATTTCACCGCACCGATGAGTGCGAAAGGTAATGGCAATCTTGATCTCAAGCTCAAACTACCCTTGCGCAAACTCGGCGAAACGCGCGTTCAGGGCAAGTACCGGTTTGCCGACAACCAGTTGCGTGTGCTGCCTATGCTGCCCGTGCTGACGACGACACAGGGCGAATTTGACTTTACCGAGGATCGACTGGAGGGCAAGGGGCTGCGTGCCCGTTTGCTCGGGGCACCCGTGACCGCCAGTGTGACGAGCGGTAAAGGCGGGGCGGTGCGCATCGATGCCAGGGGCACGCTGACGACACGGGGTGCACGGCAGGAATATGGCTGGCCGGTGCTGGAACACCTCTCCGGCGAAGCGGGCTGGACGGCCAACATCCGGGTCAAGAAGCCGGGCGCGGAGGTGCGCATTGAATCGTCGCTGGAAGGCATTTCATCGAGTCTGCCGGCACCATTCAACAAGCCGACACGCATGGCGCTCCCTCTGAAATTGAACGCGCGCATCGACAAAGGCGTGGATGAATGGACCGGTACGGTCGGCGATATTGCGGCTTTGCGGCTGCTGATGGGGGACGCCCCAACTCCCGTGCGCGGCCGTTTGGCCCTGGGTGACGCAGCCAAGGCCGGCATTCCCGCCCTGCCGGGCCAGGGGCTGACCGTGACGATTGCCCAGCCCAGTTTCGATCTGGATGCCTGGCGTCCGCTGCTGACGGGCAATGGAACGGGTAACAATGGCAGCAATGCGGATGGCGCAGCGGCATTCAGCATGCCCGCGATTGAATTGAAGAGCGGTACGCTACGCGCCCTGCAGCGCGAGTTTCATGATGTTCGCTTCAGTGCGAGCAATATCGGAGGGACTGGCATCAGTGCGTCCCCCCGTTGGCGCATGAATCTGGAGAGCCGCGAGGCGCGTGGTCAATTGACCTGGGATGCTATTGGGCCCGGCCGCCTGTCGGGCCGGATGCCCTTGCTGGCACTGCCGGCAACCATTACGTCTGCGCCGGTTGGCGCGGAGACACCTCATGATCAGGAGACGCCACCGGATCTCGATTTGATCATCGACGATTTCCGTCTGAAGGACATGGCGTTTGGCGAAGTGCGCATCAATGCGGAAAATCGTGCCGGTGCGTGGCTGGCCAAGCTGGATGTCAAGAACGAGGCCGCGCGCTTTGCCGGCGAGGGCCGCTGGCGTCTGGGTCAGGGACAGCCGGAAACGTCGCTGACCTTCAAGCTCGATGTCGAGGATGGCGAAAAGTTGCTGGGGCGCCTGGGTTTTGTGGATGCGGTGCGGCGCGGCAGCGGCAAGCTGGAGGGCGATGTCGCCTGGCCCGGCGGTCCGGTCGATTTCGAATTGGCCAGGCTGTCCGGTCGCGTCAAGGCGGATATTGGCAAGGGACAGTTCAAGAAGCTCGAACCGGGGGTCGGCCGCTTGTTAGGCGTGCTGTCCCTGCAGTCCTTGCCACGGCGGATTACGCTGGATTTTCGTGACATCTTTAGTGAAGGCTTTGCGTTTGACAGCATTGTCGGCAGCGCTGTCCTCGACAAGGGGCGGCTGCAGACGGATGAATTGCGTATTCGCGGTCCGGCCGCGAAAATTCTGCTCTCGGGCCAGGTCGATCTGATGCAGGAAACGCAGGATCTCAAGGTGCGCGTGCAGCCCTCGGTGGGCGAGACCGTCGCGACGGGGGCGATGCTGGTCAACCCGGTGGTTGGCGCGGTCGCCTGGCTGGCGCAGAAAGCCCTTAACGATCCGCTCGACCAGATCTTTGCGTATGAATATGCCGTGAGCGGCAACTGGAAAGACCCGAAAGTCGACAAGCTGCATCAGGCGCCGAAGAGCACGGGAGTTGCGCCGCCATGAGTATCCAGCTTGCCGCTGTGCAAATGATCTCTGCGCCTGAAGTTGGCCCCAATCTTGTGACGGCGGCGCGGCTGATTGCCGAAGCTGCCGATCAGGGGGCGCAGTTGGTGGCCTTGCCAGAATATTTCCCGATCATCGGCCCGAGTGATGCGACGCGGCTGCTGGCGCGCGAAGCCGATGGTCACGGGCCGTTACAGGACTTTCTGGCCACTATCGCACAACGTCATGGCATCTGGCTGGTGGGCGGCTCGATTCCCTTGGTGGCTGCTCATCCCGACAAGCTGTTGAACAGTTGTTTGGTGTTCGACCCGGCGGGGCAGCGCGTGGCCCGCTACGACAAGATCCACCTGTTTGGTTTCAGCAAGGGTGCGGAGACTTACGACGAAGCGCAGACCATCGAGGCCGGGCCGGCCAAACCCGTGACCTTCGATATGGCAATTGACGACGAGACCCTCCGTGTCGGTCTGGGCATCTGCTACGACCTGCGTTTCCCCGAACTGTTTCGCGCCATGGCCCCGGTGGACTTGATCGTGTTGCCTGCTGCTTTTACCGACACCACCGGGCGTGCGCATTGGGAAATCCTGCTGCGCACCCGGGCCATCGAGAACCAGTGCTACGTGCTGGCAGCCGCGCAGGGCGGTCAGCATCCGACTGGACGCATGACCCACGGCAACAGCATGATCATCGACCCGTGGGGCGAAATTCTCGCCCGACTCGACAAGGGCGAGGGCGTTGTGCGGGCCGCGCTTGAGTGGGCGCGCATTGCCGAAATACGCAGCAGCCTGCCGGCACTTGCGCATCGCAGACTGTAAACTCCGGAATGCCGGCGTGACCGAAGGGAATCCCCTTTTCGGGACTGGCAAGACGGCGTGAAAACCCTTATTCGACCCCATATAGACCCCATGACGACTGACACCCATTTCCAGACCGCCGAACGCCACCTGCTCACACCCTACGATCTGAGTCCCGCCCATCTGTCCGGCGTGTTTGGCGAGTTGTTCAGCCACCAGATCGACTATGCCGACCTGTATTTCCAGTTTGCCCGTTCCGAAGCCTGGAGTCTGGAAGAGGGCATTGTCAAGTCGGGCAGCTTCAACATCGAGCAGGGTGTGGGGGTGCGTGCCGTCAGTGGTGAGAAGACCGCTTTCGCCTATTCCGACGAAATCAGCCTGCCGGCCTTGCGCAGCGCGTCCAGTGCTACGCGCGCCATTGCCCGCACAGGCGGTAACGGGCGCGCGCCAAAACTGGCCGGCCGTTCGCAAACCGCGCTGTATGCCGGCAACGATCCCTTGGCCTCGTTGCCGGACGAAGCCAAAGTGCAGTTGCTCGAACGCCTCGAAAGTCTGGCCCGTGCGGCCGATACGCGCGTGACGCAGGTCATGGCGCACATCGCCGGCAGTTGGGAAACGGTATTGGTAGTGCGTTCCGACGGTCATCTGGCGGCCGACGTGCGGCCGCTGTCGCGTGTCTCGGTAACGGTGATTCTGGAAGAGGACGGCCGCCGCGAACAGGGTTCATCGGGCGGCGGTGGGCGTTTCGACTATGGTTATTTCACCGATGCCGTGTTGGCCGACTATGCCGAGAAAGCCGTCCATCAGGCGCGTGTCAATCTGGCGGCAACCCCTGCGCCGGCGGGTGAGATGACGGTGGTGCTGGGCAGTGGCTGGCCCGGCATCCTGCTGCATGAGGCGATCGGCCACGGCCTCGAAGGCGACTTCAATCGCAAGGGCAGTTCGGCCTTCTCCGGGCGGGTGGGCGAACGTGTGGCGGCCAAGGGTGTCACCGTGGTTGACGACGGCACGATTCCCGACCGGCGCGGCTCGCTCTCCATCGACGACGAAGGCAATCCGACCCAGCGCACGGTGCTGATCGAAGATGGCATTCTCGTTGGCTACCTGCAGGACAGCCTGAATGCGCGCCTGATGGGCGTGGCGCCCACAGGGAATGGGCGACGTGAATCCTTTGCTCATGTGCCGCTGCCGCGCATGACCAACACGACGATGATGGCCGGTGACAAAGAACCTGCAGAAATCATCGCCTCGGTGAAAAAGGGCCTGTATGCCGCCAACTTCGGCGGTGGGCAGGTCGATATCACCAGCGGCAAGTTCGTTTTTTCCGCCGCCGAGGCCTACTTGATCGAAAACGGCAAGATCACCCGGCCGGTGCGCGGTGCTACCTTGATCGGCAACGGCCCGGATGTGCTGACACGTGTTTCGATGATCGGCAACGATCTGGCGCTCGATCCGGGGGTCGGCACCTGTGGCAAGGAAGGCCAGAGCGTGCCGGTCGGCGTGGGGCAGCCGACAGTGAAGATCGACGGCCTGACGGTGGGTGGGACGGGCTAATAGACTGGCTAATTAAGCCACCAGCTCGGCACGGTTGCGCCCCTTGGCCTTGGCTTCTTCGAGTGCCACGCGCACGCGCGTGAACATGCTGGTCATCGAATCTTCGGCCTTGACCGGAATGACGCCGCAGGAAATGCTGAGCGGCTCCTTGCTCGGCGGCACGATGATGCTGGCCTCAAGGACAGCCCGGCACAGGCGATTGCCAACGGCGAGGGCTTCGGTGGTGGACGTGTTGGGCAGCAGAACGGCAAATTCGTCGCCACCCCAGCGGCCGACCAGATCTTGCGGCCGCAGCGATTCGGCGAGCGCGCGCGAGGCGTGCTTGAGGGCGTTGTCGCCGGTCAGGTAGCCGTTGCGTTCGTTGATCTGCGCCAGAAAATCAACGTCAGCGAGCAGCAGGCAGATGGGGGCAAGATCCTGGCGGCAGCGGCGTACCTGGCGCATGAAGGTGGATTCGATCCAGCGCCGGTTGTGCAGGCCTGTCAATGGATCGACTGTGCTGGCCTGGGCGAATTCGAGTGAATCGCTTTGTGTGGTGACCAGTGTCAGGTTGTTGTTGCGCAAGCGGCCGGACATGATGGCCAGCAGGTTGCGCGCGACCATCGGGTCGGCATCCATCATTTCCCACATGCGCTCATGCGGGATGCCGAGTAATTCACTCGGGGCCGCTGCGAGTACCAGTGCCGAACTCTTCTGTCCATCGATAAACGACATCTCACCTGCGCAATCGCCGGCTTCGAGCAGGGCATTGGCGGGCGTGTCGCGGCCGCCGGCATAAATGCGCAGCTGTCCCGACAAGACCAGATACAGCGTCTGATTGCGGGCATCAGCCTCGATGACGGTATCGCCTGGCATCAGTTGGTGGCGGGTGCAACTGTTCAGCATTGACTCGACCATCGCGAGATTGACCTTGCGGAACAGGCGGCTTGCCGCCATCAGGGCGCGCAATTCTGGGGACATTATGAGGACACGGGGGTGCGTGTGTGGAAGACCGCCAGAAGGATATAGGCTCACCCGGCAGGCAGCAAGCCCTGTTTGCTGCGCTGCGCTAAAATCGCGCCCTTTCGATCCAGACGCCTGCCATGAAACATATTGTTGATGATGTTCGCATTCGCGAGATCAAGGAACTCTCTCCGCCCGGCCACGTCCTGCGCGAGTTTCCGGCTACCGAGTTGGCGGCGACCACGACTTACGATGCGCGCAGTGCCATCCATCGCGTCCTGCATGGTGCTGATGATCGCCTGCTGGTGGTCGTCGGGCCTTGTTCGATCCACGACTTTGATACGGCGCTGGAATATGCGCGCCTGCTCAAGGCCGAGCATGATCGTCTGGCCGGTGATCTGGTCATCCTGATGCGCGTCTATTTTGAAAAGCCGCGTACCACCGTGGGCTGGAAGGGGCTGATCAACGACCCGCGCATGGATGGCAGCTTCAAGATCAACGAGGGCCTGCGCCTCGCGCGCCGCCTGCTGTGGGAACTCACCGAGATGGGCCTGCCCTGCGCCACCGAGTTTCTCGACACCATCACGCCGCAATACACTGCCGACCTGATCAGCTGGGGCGCCATCGGCGCACGCACTACCGAGTCGCAGGTGCATCGTGAACTGGCATCCGGCTTGTCCTGTCCGGTCGGCTTCAAGAACGGCACCGATGGCAACATCAAGATCGCCGTTGACGCGATTCGTGCGGCGCAGTCGCCGCACCATTTTCTTTCGGTCACCAAGGCGGGTCACTCCGCCATCGTGTCGACGAACGGCAACGAGGATTGTCACGTTATCCTGCGTGGTGGCAAGCAGCCGAACTACGATCATGCGCATGTCGATGCCGCCTGCACCGAATTGGGCAAGTCGGGTCTCGCCGCGCGCGTGATGGTTGATTTTTCGCATGGCAACAGCAACAAGGACTATCGTCGCCAGAAGGAAGTGTCGTCCGATGTCGCTGCCCAGATGGCGGCCGGCGAGGATCGTATCTTTGGCGTGATGATCGAGTCGCACCTCAATGAGGGGCGGCAGGATCTTCAGCCCAGCAAGCCACTCGCCCATGGTGTGTCGATCACTGACGCCTGCATCGGCTGGGAAGATACCGTGGCGGTGCTCGATCAGTTGGCGGCTGCTGTGCAGCAGCGGCGCAACGTGCTGGCCGAACGCTGATCTTGCAGAACCTGTCGCCTGCCCGGCTGTTCGCTGCCGCGCTAGGGCTGACGCTGGCGTTTCGGCTTTGGCTGGCCTTCGTTTTTCCCATCACCGGTGATGAGGCCTATTTCATCTGGTGGGGAAAACTTCCGGACTGGGGGTTCTACGATCATCCGCCGATGATCGGCTGGTGGCTGGCCGGCCTGCTCGCTGTTTCCGATAACGAAGCCTGGCTGCGTTTGCCGCAGGTGATCCAGCCTGCCTTGCTGGCGCTTGCTGTGCGCTGGGCTTGGCCGCAACTGTGGCCTGAACAGGCGACACGGCGCGACTGGGTGGCGCTCCTTGTGCTACTGGCGCCGGTCAATGTCTGGAATGTCTTCATCACGACCGATACGGCCTTGGTCTATTTCGCCGTGCTATCCGGTTTGGCGTGGCTGCGTGCTACGCGTGACAATAACCCCCGCTGGTATCTGTTGTCCGGCATCCTGCTTGCCGGGGCGGTGCTCTCAAAATACTTTGTTGCCCTGCTCGGTTTCGCCTATTTGATCGATGTGCTGCGTCGTCGCACCCGCAGTGCCTGGTTCGGGCTGCTGATTGCCTATGCGGCTTGCGTGCCGGCACTGCTGCTGATGGCGTGGTGGAACAGCGAACATTGCTGGTCGAACTACATGTTCAACTTCGTCAATCGGCATGGCAGCGGCAATACCGGCCTGACTTGGCAGACGCCACTGCTGTATGCTGTCACGCTGGCCTATGTGCTGACGCCGCCGGCGCTGTGGCTGATGTTGCGGCGCCGTCCTGCCAGCGCCGACTTTTCACTGATGACGCTTGCTGTTGTGCCGCTGCTGTTGTTCGCCGGCCTGTCGCTGGTCAAGACGGTCGGCTTGCACTGGGTGTTTTCCTTTGTGCCCTTCGTGTTGCTGCTCATCGCCCGCCAGATGTCCGAACAGGCTTTGCCGAAGCTGGTTGTCTTTTTCCTTGGTTTTGCCGCCTTGCATATTGCAGCGGCGACTGTTGTGTCGCGTTTGCCGCTGGAGGCTTGGCGCGACCTCAATTTTTATCCTGGCCTGGTGTTTACGTTTGAAAGCGATGCGCTGCTGGCGCGCGCAGCACCGGGGGATGCGTTGCTGGCGTCGGATGGCTATTCGAACGCGGTGACGCTCGGCTACAACGCCGGTCGCTATGTGCCGGTGCTGGGGACGGGCTCCAGCCATGCCCGCCATGACGATATCCTCACCGATTGGCGCAAACATGGCGGGCGCGACATTGTGGTGCTGCGCAAGACGGCTCCCGACCCGGGCGAATACGACAAATGGTTCGCTGCCGTGATGACGGAAAGCTTTGAGCATCGGGGAGCGCGCTTCTGGGTGGTGCGCGGCCAGCAGTTTGACTATGCCGCCTACCGGGATACAGTGCTGACCGGGGTGCGGCGTTACTATGCCATTCCGCAATGGCTGCCCCAGTCCGGTTGTTATTTCTGCGATCGCTATTTTCCGGGGGAACAATGCACCCGTTGATCCGTTTGATGCGTCCGCACCAGTGGGTGAAAAACGGCTTCGTCTTCGTCGGCCTGCTGTTTGGCCATGCCTGGGAGCAGGGGGAGGGTGCTGCCTTGTTCCTGCAGGCGTTGTCTGGCTTTATCGCCTTTTGCCTGCTGTCCTCGGCGGTATATGTCGGCAACGATCTCGTGGATCGCGAGCAGGATCGCCTGCATCCCGAAAAGTGCAAGCGCCCGCTGGCCAGTGGCAGCGTCGGCGTGCGCGCTGCCGTGATGCTCGCCGTACTCTGTCTCGTATTGGGTCTGGGACTGGCCTGGGGGCTGTTGGCACCGTTGGGCTTGCCGGCCTCCGAGGCGCCCTGGCTGTTCGTCGTCTATCTCATCATGAATGCTGGCTACAGCGCCGGCCTCAAGCATGTGGTGGTGCTCGATGTCTTCATCATTGCGGCCGGTTTTATGCTGCGCTTGCTGGCTGGCACGCTCGGCATCGGCATCCTGCCGTCGCACTGGCTGCTCTTGTGTGGTTTGATGCTGACGCTGTTTCTCGGTTTTGCCAAGCGACGTGCCGAGTTGAATGCCCTGCAGGCCGAGAGCGGGCAGCACCGGCGCGTGCTGGAGCACTACACGCCGGCGATGCTCGACCAGTTCATCACGCTGGCGGCCGGTGCGACGGTGATTGCCTACAGTCTCTATACCGTCAGCGAAGACACCATCGCGATTCACGGCACGCCCTGGCTGATCGCCACGGTGCCGTGCGTGGCCTATGGCCTGCTACGTTACCTCTATCGCCTGCACAATGCTGGTGGTGGTGGCGATCCCGCGCGTGAGTTGCTCACCGACCCGCACTTGCTCGGGGTTTTCACCCTGTGGCTCACGCTAGTGATCTGGCTGCTGGCATAATGCACGGGTCATTGGCTTCCATTGCGATATAGCGACATGGACAAGACTCAACTGACCGGCTCTTTTGGCAGCGTCGAATTGCTCGGCGACGCGACCGGCTTTGTCGATCACATCCTCGGCATCATCGACCACATCAATCTGCTCGAAGATTTCTCGCGCGAGGATATCGAATGTTTGGCGCGTTACATGCGCTGCTGCCGGGCCGGTCTGGGCGTGGAATTGATCCGTGAGGGTGAGCCCGGCGACTTCATGCTGATGATCCTGGAAGGCACCGTTGAAATCGTCAAGATTGATCCGCGCGGCCTGCCCCAGCGCCTGGCAGTCGCCGGGCCGGGGAAGACCCTTGGTGAAATGTCGCTGATCGATGGCGAACCGCGCTTTGCCAGTTGCCTGACGCTGGAGCCGACCCTCTTCGCCGTGCTCGATCGCGATTCGCTCGTGCAAGTCATCTCCGATGAGCCGCGCATCGGCGTCAAAATTCTGATGGAACTGCTGATGCTGCTCAACCAGCGGCTGCGTGCAGTGAGCGGTGACCTGATGAAGTGTCTGGAGAATCAGCGCCTGCGGATTCGCTAGGCGTTCATGCCCTTCTGCCATAGCACGTCGCTGCAACCTGCTTCTTTGTTGAGCCAGCGGGCCAGCACGAAGAGCAAATCAGATAGCCGGTTCAGATATTGACGAGCGGGTTCCGATACCACTTCATTGTGCGCGAGGGCCACCACCAAACGCTCGGCGCGGCGGCACACCGTGCGGGCCTGATGGGTCAGCGCGGCAGCGCGGGTACCGCCCGGCAGGATGAATTCCTTGAGCGGTTCGAGGTCAGCGTTGAAACGGTCGATGGCCGTTTCAAGTCGTCCCGGCTGGCTGTCCTTCAGGAAACTTGCACCGGGCACGGACAGTTCGCCGCCGAGATCGAACAGATCATGCTGTATCCCGGTCAGGAGCGTAGCTACTTCATCCGGCAGCGGCTCGCATAGCAGCACGCCGATGAGGGCATTGAGTTCATCGACGTCGCCGAGTGCATCGACGCGCGGCGCATCCTTGCCGACGCGCGAGCCGTCACCGAGGCCGGTGGTGCCGGCATCGCCGGTACGGGTGTAGATTTTGGAAAGGCGGTAACCCATTGCGTGCTTGTCAGTGCAACCGGAAGCGGCCGATCATCTGCTGGAGTTGATGCGACATCGACGTCAGACGGGATGAAATATCGCCGACGCGACCGAGGCTGGCGCTGTTTTCGGCACTCATGGCAACGATCTGATCCATATCGCGCGTGGTGGCATTGCTCGCCGTCAACTGCGCGCGGGTCGCATCTGCGATTTGTTTGGCGAAGTCCGTGACCTGCTGGGCAGCGTTAACGATGCCGTCGAAAGTCTCGCGGGTTTCCCGTGCGTAACGCATGCCGTCGGAAACCTCGTCATGGACGCGCGCCATTGCATCGACGGCCGAACCGGTCTGGCTACGAATCGATTCGACCATACTGGTGATGTCAGCCGTCGAGGCGGAGGTACGCTCGGCCAGCTTGCGGACTTCGTCGGCCACCACGGCAAAGCCACGGCCTTGCTCGCCGGCACGTGCGGCTTCGATCGCCGCATTGAGCGCCAGCAGGTTGGTCTGGTCGGCGATCTCGCGAATGGTGTTGGTGATTTCGTTGATGCGGTCGGTCGCGGAGGAAAGTTCCTGGATCACGGCTGCAGAGTTGTCCACGGCGGCTTCAACACGCTGGGTGGCGGCGATGCTGCTTTCCATGCGGCCATCCCCTTCGGTGGCGCGGGTGCGGGCCGCGTCGGATGCCGTCGCGGCCGAGGTCGAGCCATCGGCGATCTGCTCGGCTGCCGAACTCATGTGCTGGATGGAGCTTGCGGCCCGTTCCATATAAGTGGAGCGCTCATGGCCGCGCTGGATGATCACCGATATTTCTGCTGCCATCTGGTCGGCGGCAGAGGCAAGGCTGTCCCCTGCATTCTTGACGCCCGCGATGATGTCGCGCAGTTGCTCAACCGTTTTGTCCAATGCCCGCGCCATGTCGCCGAGTTCATCCTGCCGTGAGGTGTCCGGGTGGGCTGAAAGATCGCCTCCGGCGATCTTGCTGAGCGTGTCATTGAGATTCGAAATGGCACGTGACAGGGAGCCAGTCAGCGGCAGCAGGATCATGAGCAAGCCCAGTGCGCTGACGACAAAACTGCCAATGGCCAGCGTGCTGAGTTTGCGGCCTTCTGCGACACTGGCTTCAAAGGTGGTTTTGACGAGTTCGACGCGCTCGGGCACCAGTTGAGCCAGAGGCTTGATCAGCTTCTTGTGTACGATGGGCCACTGCTCCTGGAGCAGTGCCGTGATGGCGGCCTTGTCTTCCTTCGCATAGGCTTCGTCCAGCGTATTCAGCAGACCGTTGAGATTTTCGAGTTGCTTGCCGATGCCATCAATGACTTCGGTCTGCTCCGGTGAGGCCTGTGCTTTGTCATATTGCGCGAGAAATTCCTGCCAGGCAGGCAGCAAGCGTTCACGCTTTTCCTTGAGACGGTTGCGGGCACCAATGTAGGAGGTCACCTCAAGCACCGAGGCGGCCATATCAAAGCGGATCTCCTTCAGGCGGTCGTCGATTTCCAGAATGGCGAGCATCGGCTGGACTGACTTGGTCTGGACATTTTCCAGCGCCTGGGTGGTGCGTTGCTGGCCATACAGACTGACGCCGGCGAGCAGGATGAGAAAGCCGATCGACAGGGCCGCCGTCGCCAACAGGCGAGCACGAATGGACATTGCATTGAACATGAGAGCCTTTCTTTTTGGCTGCTTGAAATTGAGCAGCGCTTTTATCGTGGGCAGATAGCTGAACAAACTTTATGACGCGAGCCGGAGTATATTTGCTCCTGGCATGTTCGTGTCACACACTCAAACCCTGGAGGAGATAACAGATGAAGTTTTTGAAACAGTTGATCGTTGCAGCAGCAAGCGTCGGTTTTGTGGCGGCATCGCAGTTTGCGCTGGCGCAGGAAACCCCGACCACAGCCCCGGCGGGCGTCAAGCTGGTGGAGGCCAAGGACGTGCAGGATCTGATGGCCAAGGGCGCCAAGGTCGTCGATACGCGACGCGCATCGGAGTATGCCGAGGGCACCATCAAGGGTGCCATCAATGTGCCCTACGATCCGGAAAAAAGCGCCAAGGATGCCGGCTTCGATCCTGCGCAGGACAAGTTCGATGTAGCCAAGTTTGCAGACAAGAATGCCATGATCGTGACTTTCTGCAATTCAGGATCGTGCTGGAAATCCTACAAGGCCGCCGTCGTGCTGGCAAAGAATGGCTTCAAGAACGTGGCCTGGTATCGCAATGGCTTCCCGGACTGGAAAGCCAAGAAGCTTCCGACCGAATAAGTCACTGTATCTTTTGAGTACAACGGGGAGCCATGGCTCCCCGTTGTTTTTGATCAGGCCTGCTTCTGCACGGCCGCGACCAGATTGTCCGGTTCGGGCGCACGCTTGACGACCAGTACCGCGCAGTTGAGGCCACCAACCACGCGATCCGTGGTTTGCCCGGCCAGTTTGCGCGAGAGGCCCTTGTGCTGATCATTGCCGATGATGACCAGATCCGCACCAATTTCCTGCACTGTGTCGATGATGGCACGCTCGGGTGGCTTGGCGACAATCGCAGCCTCACAGGTGATGCCTTCGACGCGCAACAGACCAATTTTTTCGGCCACATCTTCTTCGGCTTTGGCGCGCTCGGCATCGGTGCTGGCGGCGGCCAGCACGGTGACCGGCAAGTGGGCGACCTTGGCAATCTGCGCAGCGACCTCGACGACCGTCGTACTGATCGGCGAACCGTCGGTGGTCATCAGGATGCGCTTTTGCCAGGGCTGTGCTTGCCAGTTGGCGACCAGTACATGACAGGGCGCGTTCATGATGATCTGCTGGGCGATATCGCCAAGTAGATGCTCCTTCATGCCGCCGCGCGGCGGTCGGCGGCCAATCACCAGAATATTGCTGTCAGCGGCGGCGGCGGCGGCCACGATTTGCTCCACGGGACTTTTGCCGTGGTGGATGATGGTTTCGGTATCGACGCCGGCGATGAGCGCCTTGCGCTCTGCCTGGCCGAGCCGCACCTTGGCGATCTCGTCGTCATCGGTCGATTCGACGCTGGTCACCATGTCGAGGGTTACGCCAAAACTGCGCGCCAGCGCGATGGCGATTTCCTCGGGCGCATGGCTGAACTCGCTGCCGTCGGTCGCCAGCAGCAGGCGCTGACGGCGGAAGCCGTCGGGCAGGATGCCGGCATTGCATTCCTTGAATATGCGCGTCTTGCAGGTGCGGCAGATATCGGGGTTGAGCGTCCAGTAAAGCGCCTTGGTGACATTGGTCATGACCGGGAAGAAAGCCCCCTCGCCGATCTCATGCGTGTAGCCGCCTTGACGCAACATCTGCATGTTGGTTTCGTTAAGCCGGTAGAAGTAGAGACCACCGCCAAGCCGCCGCCGCCGCCGTGCTTCCTGCGCCAGCACCTCGGCACCGGCGATGTCGATGTAGCTCAAGCCCGAGCAGGTGAGGAGCACCGACTTCTGCTGCGGGTTGTCCTCGTCAATCTGTTGCAGCACCTGCTGCACGTAGCTGGCCGCGCCAAAATAGAACGAGCCGGTAACGCGCACGATGCGCAGTTGCGGGCATTCCGGCCGACCCTTGGCGCGCACGAAGTGGTAAGCACCTTCTTCGGGTGCAGGCACGACGGGGATGACCTCCGGCCGCGAGGTGCGATAGAGGAACATCAGCAGCGAAAGAAAGACGCCGAGGAAGATGCCGAGTTCGAGGTTGATCAGCGTACCGATCAGTGTGGCGGCGAGAATCGCCGATTCGGCCTTGCTGGTGTGCCAGATATGTCCAATGTGGTGGAAGTCGATCAGTCCCCAGGCGACGAGGAAGAGGATGCCGGCCATGGCGGCGTTCGGCAGGTAGGCTGCGAGCGGGGCAACGACCAGCAACACCAGCACGAGAAAGATCGAAGCGAAGACGGAAGCCAGCGGTGTCCGGGCGCCAGCTTCATAATTCACGCCACTGCGGTTGAAAGAGCCGGACGAAGCGTAGGCCGAAAAGAAACTGCCGATGATGTTGGACAGGCCCTGGCCGATGAATTCCTGATTGCCGTCAATACGCTGCTCCGAGCGCACGGCGATGGCGCGAGCGATGGAAACTGCCTCGGTCAGCGCCAGCATGGTGATGACCAGTGCCGGGCCAACGGTTTTCTTCAGGGCATCCAGCGAGAAATCGGGCGTGGAAATCGGTGGCAGTCCCGACGGTAGCGCACCGACGGTCTTGATACCGGTAATCTCTTGCCCGATCCAGATGTTAAGGATTTCCGCCACGATACTGCCGACGATCATTGCCGCGATCATGTAGGGAATCTTCTTGACGTAACGCTTGGTCAGGATCCCGGTCGCGAGGGTAACGAGGCTGACTGTGAGTACCCAGGGGTTGATGTCGGCAAACTGCAGCATCAATTGATGCACGATTTCGTAGAACGGCGTGCCGCGCGGAATGGCGATGCCGAAGAAGTTCTTTACCTGACTGGCAGCGATCAGGATGGCGGCGCCGGCGGTAAACCCGATCACCACGGTGTGCGAGATGAAGTTGACCAGCGCCCCCATGCGCGCGAGACCGAGGATCAACTGGAATACGCCAACGAGGAAGGTCAGGGTCAGGACCAGGCTGATGTATTCCGCCGAGCCCGGTTCAGCCGTGTGGGAAAGTGCGGCAAAGACAGCAATGGAAATAGCCGTGGTCGGGCCGGAGACAAGGTGCCAACTGGAGCCAAACAGCGCCCCGATCACAGCGGGCACCATGGCGGCATATAGACCGTATTGCGGGGGAAGGCCTGCGATGGTGGCGAAGGCGACGCCCTGCGGCAGGACGATCAGGGCGCCGGAAAAGCCGGCAAGGAGGTCATCCTTGAGCGTGCGGCGGGTAATCGCATGCCACCAGAGCAGGAAGGGAAAGAATTTTCCCATGGGGCCGGCAGGCAGTTTCATCTGGGCGGGATCGGGGAGATTTTCGTCGGGAAAAGACAAGCTGGAGGCCATGAATATTAGCAGATGAAGATATTCGACTGCCTTCGGCGGGACGCCGCAGGTCGGTGAGCGATGCTAATCGAGTGACCGTGAAGAGAGCGTTAAGCAGTGGTGGGCGCCTGGAAGTCCAGGGTGACTATGGTGCCCGTCACGACGTGGCTGTGCAGCGTGATGTGCCAGCCGAGTCGATCGCCAATGCGTTTGACCAGCGACAGGCCGATACCGGTACCGGCGCTTTCCGGTCCGCGGTAATAACGCTCAAAGACGTGCTGGCGTGCTTCTGTACCGATGCCGCTGCCCGTGTCGCGTACGACCAGATGTGCCGCATCGAGTTCGACATCGATATTGCCATGCTCGGTATGGGCCACGGCATTGCGTACCAGGTTGGCGACGACGATGGCAAACAGGGCTGCCGGCACCGGCAGGGTGACTGCCTCGGTGGTTTTTAGGAGGAGTGTGGTGCCGCGCTGTTCAGCCAGCGGCTGATAGCGCACCATGCAGTCGCTGGCGATTTTCACGGCATCGCAGGGTGCCTCAAGCGGGCTTGCTTCCTCGCGGGCCAGCAGCAGGAGGGCAGCGATCAGTTCCGTCATGTCTTCCGCCGCGCGCCCGATGCGAGCAACGCGCTGTTGCTGAACAGTTGTCAGGGTAGGGTCGTCGGTTAGCACTTCGGCGGCGCCGCGAATGACCGCGAGCGGTGTGCGCAGTTCATGGCTGGCATCGGCAGCGAAACTGCGCTCACGTTCGATGAAGGCGGCCAGACGTGCCAGATAACGGTCGAAGGCGCGGGCGAGTTCGTCGATTTCGTCGCCCGGGTCGGAATCGCGTGACAAGCGCGGCGGCTTTTCCGGGTCGGCCCCGCTGACCGCATGAGCGAATTCGGTAACCGGTGCGATGACCCGTCCGGCGAACCATAGCCCACCGATTGTGGCGAACAAGGTCATGAGTGTCGCCCCGGCGATCAGGTAGGCGAGAAAACGCTGTTCGCGCCGCTTTTGCCGAGTTTCGTTGAACAGCAGCACAAAGCGTTCGTTGCCCTGGTCGGCGACATCGACGCGGTGCGGGATGCCATCGAGGACGATTTCATGGCGCCCCGGCGGCAGCGTGGCAATCGCGGCCGGGAGTTCGGTGGCCGTGTCACCCGGCTTGATCAGATAGCCGCTCAGACTGGCTGTGGCAGGGGGCAGGGAGTTGGGATTGCGTGCGCGTCGCGCCATGTAGTCCGCCAGTTCTGCATCGAGTGTTTCATCCATCAGGCGGCGTGAGACATCGTGAGCCGCGAACCAGATGCCGAGGGCAAGCAGCAGACTCAGGAGGGCGCCCAGACCGGCGAAGGCGAGGGCGACGCGAAAGCGCAGGCTATGGCGGCGGCGCATCGATATCCGGCGGTGAGATGCGCCAGCCGATGCCCCGCAGGGTGTGGAGCAGAGGCTGGTCGAAGGGTTTGTCGATGGCAGTACGCAGGGTGTGCAAGTGCGTGCGCAGGGCATCGGAGTCAGGGGGCGCGTCGCCCCAGATGCTGCGTTCCAGCGCTTCACGAACCACCACGCGTGGACTGGCACGCAGCAGTGTCTCGAGCATGCGCAAGGGAATCGGTGGCAACTCGATGCTGCGGCCGGCACGGGTGATGCGCAGGGTCGTAGGGTCGAATACAAGATCGGCCACCTGCAGGATTTGCGGTGCCATCGTGGCGTGGCTACGGCGAGCCAGTGCCTGCACGCGTGCGACAACTTCGCGCAGGGCGAAGGGTTTGATCAGGTAGTCGTCGGCCCCGGCTTCGAGGCCGGCCACCTTATCGTCAAGGGTGTCGCGTGCGGTCAGCATCAGGATCGGGGTCAGGTTGCCGCTTTCTTCGCGCAGCCGGCGACACAGAGTAATGCCATCGATACCCGGCAGGATCAGGTCCAGCAGGATAACGTCGAATACTTGTGTGCAGGCCAGATGCAGGCCGGTTAGTCCATCACCGGCAGCATCGACCAGATGGCCTTGCGCTTCCAGATAATCGACCAGATTGGCCGCGAGATCGGGATTGTCCTCGATCACGAGAATTTTCAAGGGCGGTTGGGCTGTGAGGGCTGGCATGGACTGCATTATCACCCGCTGAAAAAGTCGGCGCTGGCAGGACGGCACCTGTGTCGTGTTGCAGTGCCGAAATACGCTGCCCTGATTAGTCAATAAAAATCCTGTCGGTTGAGGCCAGGGTGGGGCTGTTAATATCGCAAGCTCCGTTAAGAAACCGTTAAATCTCGGCGCTATCCGCCCCTGACGACTCGATCATGACCCTTCCGCCCCTGCTGCAACGTTTCCTGCCCTTCCTGCGCTGGTTTCCTTATGGTGGCGCGACATTGCGTGCCGACTTCCTCGCCGGGCTGACCGTCGCTCTGGTGCTGGTGCCACAGTCGATGGCCTATGCCCAGCTCGCCGGCCTGCCGGCCTACTACGGCCTCTACGCGGCCTTCCTGCCGGTGGCGGTGGCCTCGCTGTGGGGCTCGTCGAACCAGCTGGGTACCGGGCCGGTGGCGGTAGCTTCGCTGCTGACGGCCTCCTCGTTGACGCCGCTGGCGGCACCGGGGTCGGATGCCTTCGTCGCTCTGGCCATCATGCTGGCGCTGATGGTGGGCATCGTGCAATTGGCGCTCGGCGTCTTCAAGCTCGGCGTGGTGGTGAATTTCCTCTCGCATCCGGTCATCGTCGGCTTTACCAACGCGGCGGCGATGATTATCGGCCTGTCGCAGTTCAACAAGCTGATGGGCGTGCCGATGGGCCGTTCGGAATCCTTCATCAACGACATCTGGGGCGTGCTGCAGCTGGCGGGTGATACCCATATGCCGACGCTGGCGATGGGCGTGACGGCGATTGCCATCATGTGGGTGATCCGCAAAAAAGCGCCCAAGCTGCCGGGTGTGCTGATTGCTGTGGCGCTGACGACCATTGTTTCGTGGCAGATCGGTTTCGAACGCAATGCGACGGCGACGCTGGAGCAGATTGCCGAACCCGAGGCCAAGTTGCTGCTCGGCGAGTTCGTGCGCACCGAAGAGCGCATCAAGGAAATCAACGAACAGATTCTCGGCAAGTCGGCCGAAGTCAAGAAGCTGCATCAGTCGGGCGCCGAGAGGGCCCACGACGCGGCGACGCTGCATTACGAGATCGAACTGGCGAAGCTACAACTCAAGGATCGCGAAGACGAGAATCGCAAGCGCAACCGTGCGCTGCGCAGCTTTGTCTTCGAGCAGGTGCTGGACGCCGAGGGGACGGCGGCGCAGTTCTATGCCCAGGGCAAGCTGCCAGCTGGCGCACAGTCCGATGGTCATCTCTGGCGCATTGCCAAGGCTAGCAGCGGCAGTCTCAGGCTGACTGGCGGCGGCGAAGTGGTCGGCAGGATTCCCGAGGGCCTGCCATCGATTGGCCTGCCCAAGTTTTCCCTCGAAATGATCGGCAGCCTGCTCTCCGCGGCCATCGTCATTTCGCTGGTTGGATTTATGGAAGCCATTTCAATCGCCAAGGCCATCGCCGCCAAGACCAAGGACAAGATCGACCCGAACCAGGAGCTGATCGGCCAGGGCCTGTCGAACCTGATTGGCAGCCTGACCCAGGCCTTCCCGGTTTCCGGCTCCTTCTCGCGTTCGGCGGTCAATATCAACGCAGGGGCCAAGACCGGCATGTCCTCGGTGATCACCGCAGCCTTTGTGCTGTTGACGTTGCTATTCCTCACGCCACTGCTCTATCACCTGCCGCAGGCCGTGTTGGCTGCAGTGATCATCATGGCGGTGATTGGTCTGATCAACTTTGGTGCCGTCAAACATGCTTGGCAGGCCAACAAGCATGACGGCATCGCTTCCGTCGTCACTTTCATCGCCACGCTGGCTGCCGCGCCGCACCTCGACAAAGGCATCATGGTCGGTGCGGGGCTGGCGATCATTCTTTATTTGTATCGCACCATGTCGCCGCGCGTGGCTATTCTTGGCCGTTATCACGACGGCACGCTGCGCGACGTCAAGGTCAATAATCTGCCGGAATCCAAGCTCATTGTTGCCGTGCGGTTTGACGGACGACTGTATTTCGCCAATGTTTCCTACTTTGAAGATGCCATTCTTGAAGCTGTGGCCAACAACCCTCAGGTTTCGTACTTGCTGGTGGTGGCTGATGGCATCAACGAACTGGATGCCTCAGGCGAGGAGGTGGTGCATCACCTGGTCGAGCGCCTGCGTTCCAACGGCATCACGGTGATGTTCTCTGGCCTCAAGAAGCAGGTGATTGACGTCATGCGAGCCACGCACCTGCTGGACTACATTGGCCAGGACAATATCTTCGCGACGGCCGACCAGGCGATCGAAACAGCGTATGCGGCCGCTTCGGCAGCAGGCAAGGAACACGGTTCCACCCTGCTGAAAAAATAACATGGGGGGCCTGTGGTGGGATCGAGAGTGGGGATATCATTTCGCGCTATCTCATTAGCGTACGCTCATCATGATCCGCAAAAATCCTAGTGGTGACATCCCTGTTGTCCATGAGTCGGCCTTTGTCGACCCTACCGCGATCCTGTGCGGCAAAGTCGTGGTCGAGGCAAACGTCTTTATCGGTCCCTACGCCGTGATCCGCGCTGACGAGGTCGACGATAACGGTGAGATGGAGTCGATCGTCATCGGTGAAGGTTCGAACATTCAGGATGGTGTGGTGATCCACTGCAAGGCGGGCGGCGGAGTGACGATCGGGCGTTCCAGTTCCATCGCACACCGTTCCATTGTCCATGGGCCGTGCGTGGTCGGAAGTAACGTGTTTATCGGCTTCAATTCCGTCCTGTTTAACTGCGAAGTTGGCGATGGTTCGGTAGTACGCCACAACTCGGTGGTCGAGGGGTGCCACGTTCCGCCCGGCTTCTATATTCCTTCCACCACCAATATTCATTCCGACGAAGAGTTGGCCCGCATACAGCCGGTAACGGGTGATGCCACGAGTTTTTCTGAGAGTGTGGCAGAGGCAAATCGTACTCTGGTGCGCGGTTATAACCGCATCCGCAATGAGTTCTGATCAGGGCTGCCGTCCTGCCAGCGCCGACTTTTACGGGTCGAAGGCTTGTCTAACTGTGATAAAACTGCTGAGTTTTGACAGAATTTCTTGCTTATTCTGCAAACTCAACGGTCGATGAAGGTATTTCTGCCATCAGCGATTTGTTCATCCAATAACTATTACTAGAGGAAAACTTACATGGCACACATCGTCATCCTTGGCGCCGGCATTGGTGGTCTGAACGCGGCTTACGACATGAAGGAAAAGGTCGGCCCCAACGACAAGGTTACGGTCGTAAGCGACAATCCCTACTTCCAGTTCACTCCCTCGAACCCGTGGGTTGCCGTGAGCTGGCGGACGCGCGAGGACATCACCTTCGATCTCGCCCCCTGTCTTGAGAAGAAGGGCATTGGCCTGATCGCCAAGGGCGCCAAGCGTGTGCATCCCGAAGAGAATCGCATCGAGTTGATTGACGGCGAGTCGGTGAGTTATGACTACCTGATCATCGCGACCGGCCCCAAGCTGGCCTTTGATGAGGTCGAAGGTCTCGGCCCCGAAGGCCATACCCAGTCGATCTGCACGGTCAACCATGCTGAAAATTCAGCCAAGGCCTGGGATGCGTTCGTCAAGGATCCCGGCCACATTGTCGTGGGTGCTGCGCAGGGGGCTTCCTGCTATGGCCCGGCCTACGAATTTGCCATGATCATGGATACCGACCTGCGCCGCCGCAAAATTCGCAGCAAGGTGCCGATGACTTTCGTGACCGCCGAACCGTATGTGGGCCATCTGGGCCTGGGCGGGGTGGGTGATTCCAAGGGCATGATCGAGTCCATTTTGCGCGAGAAGCACATCAAGTGGATCTGCAACGCCAAGGTGACCAAGGTCGAGGCGGGCAAGATGTTTGTCGCTGAGCACAACGAGGATGGCAGCGTCAAGAAGGAACATGAACTGGCTTTCAAGTATTCGATGATGCTGCCGGCCTTCAAGGGTATCGACGCGGTGTTCGGCATCGAAGGTCTGGCCAATCCTCGTGGCTTCACCCTGATCGACGAGTTCCAGCGCAACCCGAAGTTCAAAAACATCTATTCGGTCGGTGTCTGCGTCGCCATCCCGCCGGTGGAAGCCACACCGATTCCGGTCGGTACGCCCAAGACCGGCTACATGATCGAGTCGATGGTCACCGCTTCGGTGCACAACATCCGTCTGGCGATGGATGGCAAGGAGCCGGACCAGAAGGCCACCTGGAATGCCGTCTGCCTCGCCGACTTCGGCGACAACGGTGCGGCCTTCGTCGCCATTCCGCAGATTCCGCCGCGCAATGTCAGCTGGTTCGCGAAAGGCAAGTGGGTGCATCTGGCCAAGGTCGGTTTCGAAAAATACTTCATGCGCAAGATGAAGAAAGGCGACACCGAGCCGGCGTTTGAAAAGTATGTGCTCAAACTGATGGGGGTACATCGCCTGCAGAAGTGAGACTGGCTTGAGCGGCAGATGATTTTGATTTGAGATTCCCGTGGGTGCACTGAGTTCCTTGTTGATTCTGCCTTTGGCAGGCACGGCTGCCATTGCGCTGCTGCCGACGCGTGACGCCCGGTTGATCCGGCTGGTTGCGCTCGGTGCGACGCTGGCCGTGCTGGCCTATGTCGCGTTCCTCGCTGCCCTTTTCGATCCCACCCAGTTCGGCTTCCAGTTTGTCGAAACACATGCCTGGCATGCGCGGCTGGGGTCGAGTTTCTCGCTCTCTGTCGACGGCCTGTCGATGCCGATGCTGCTGCTGGCTGCGCTCCTGATGGTGGTGGCGGTGGTGGCATCGAGCGGGGTGAAGAATGGCGCCCGTCTCTACTTCGCGCTGATCATGCTGCTCGAAACGGCGATGATGGGCGTGTTCGTGGCGCGCGACTGGTCGCTGTTCTACGTGTTCTGGGAACTGACGCTGATTCCGCTGTTCTTCCTGATCGACCGTCTCGGTGGTTCGAACCGCGAACGGCGCCAGAAGGCGGCGCTCAACTTCGTGCTCTACACGATGGGCGGTTCGGTGTTCCTGCTGGTGGCGATTCTGCTGCTTTACGATGCGGTGCCGACGCACAGTTTTGGCATGGGCGCCATTGCCGAGGCGGCGCGCGGTTTGCCGATCAGTACGCAGGTGTGGATCTTCGTCGGCCTGTTCATCGGCTTCGGCGTCAAGATGGCGATCTTTCCGCTGCACGGCTGGGTACCGCTGGTGTATGCCGAAGCACCCGCCGCGCTGCCGCTGCTGTCATCGGGCATCCTGCTCAAAATGGGTGGCTACGGTCTGCTGCGCGCCACCGAAACCCTGCCCGGTGCAGCTTGGGCGTTGCAGAGCTGGCTCGCCGCATTGGCCTGTATCACGCTGCTCTATGCCGGTGTGCTGGCGTGGCGTCAGCGTGATCTGGTGGTGATGCTGGCGTATGCCTCGATCTCGCACATGGGCGTGGTGCTGCTCGGCGTGGCCACGCTGAATACGGCTGGCCTGACCGGGGCGGTGATGCAGATGGTGGCGCATGGTCTGGTGGCCGGTGCCTTGTTCCTGCTAGTGGGGCTGCTCAATCATCGCACCCATACCCGCGACATCGGCGACTATGCCTCGCTGGTGCGCACCATGCCGCGCTTTGCCTTTTTCATGGTGCTGGCGCTGACGGCGGCCGTGGGTTTGCCGGGGACGGTGGGGTTTGTGGCCGAACTGCATGTGCTGGTTGGCGGTTATGCGCGCTGGGGAGGCTGGGTTGTGGCCCTGTCGCTGAGTGTCCTGATCGGCGCGGCCTATGCTTTCCGTACGGTCGGCCGCTTATTTACCGGACCGGTCGATGTGGCACGACAAGCGGTGGCCGATCTGTCCCGCGCCGAGATGGCCGCCGCCGGCATCTTGTCATTGGCCATTCTGCTCATCGGCTTCTATCCGTCCCCCCTGCTGGGCATGGTTGGCGCCTCGGTGGGTCGGCTGAGCCGATTGTTCGGAGGCTGAGATGACGCCGCGCGAACGCATTGCCGATTGCCTGCATCATCTTGAGCATGTGCTGCCAAGCCAGGCCTCGATTCGCGATTTCGTCCATCACAACACGCTACATGGTTTCCAGCATCTGCCGTTTCCCGAGGCACTGGCCGCAGCCAAGCGGCTGAGCGGTGCGCGCGTCTGGTTGCCCGAGACGACCTATCGCGACTGGTATCGCGCCGGGCGGATTGATGACAGCGATCTGGACGATGCCATCGAGACAATCTGCCGCCGCGCCGCCATCAAGCTCGATGCCGTGCTGGTGCACAGTGGCGAGCGTGCGATCACGCGCCGCGAGGTGATCCGGCTGAGTCTGTTGCATGCGCTGGCCCCCGTGCCGCTGGCGCGTTTCCGCTGGCTGGTGGAAGAGTCCGGTGTGCTGCGGACCGATGCCGACCGCTGGTTGGCCTGCCTTGAAGTGCTGGGCATTGACCATGCCTTCGAACATCCCGAATCCCTGCTGGAACTTTCAGCGCGCGAAGAGAAAAGCCAGGTCAGTGCATTCGGCGCGCAGGAAGCCTTTGTCGAGCGCACGGCGGCTCTGTGGGATGAGCTACGCCAAAAAGTCGGCGCTGGCAGGACGGCAGGTGAACTGATCAAGGACTTGACCGACGAGGATGTGCTGGAGCAGGTACGCCCGCTGCTGATCCGCCAACTCGGTGCTTTCCTCGATCAGGGCCTGGCGCCATGGACTCATCCGGCGCGCGCCCAGGGTTTCTATGCCGCCTGGCGCGCCAGTGCCGAGCATGACATCGCCTGGGATCTCGATAACTTCGAGGCGGTGCGTGACGAGGTGGCGCGGCTGCCCGACGATGCGCTCGATGCCCTGCATGGCGAACTGATGCGCCTTGGCCTGCCGGAAGAACGTTGGAGTGGTTATCTCGAACGACTGGCGCTCGAACTGCCGGGCTGGTCGGGCATGTTCCTGTGGCGCCATTTGCGCCCCGGCTATGCCGAGACGGACGATGTGCCGGTCAATATGCTCGACTACTTGGCCGTGCGCATGGTGCTGGAGCGCATCGTCATGACCGATATTGTGGGTCGCCACTGGCATATTGAAGCGACCCTGCCGGCGCTGGGTAGTTATTTCCGCCAGCATCCGGCCGAGTTGTGGGTGCGCCATGCCTACCATGGTGGCGATTTGCCCGAATATCTGCTCGACCTGATCGAGCCGCACATGCCGGCGGTGGGTGATACGGCGCTGCCGCAGCCGCCCGGCTTGTGGGACTGGCTGGCCGAATGCATTGAGGCCTGGCGCGATACGCCAACGGCCGAGCAGACCGCCAGCCATGGCCTGACCCGTTCGGCTTGGCCCTTGTTCAATCTGGTGCGCCAACTGGAACTGAGTGCCGCCGATGTGCGTGTGCTGGGGCGCGGCGGTGCCGAGGCCCTGCTCGGCGCCTTGCGCCAGCTCGACGGCCATCAGCGCGGCTTCCTCTGGTTGAATGCCTATGAGCGGCATTACCGCGAGCAGATTCTCGCCGGTCTGGCGGCGAACCATGGGCGTTGGGGCGGTCATCAGTCAGGCCCAGCGGCGCAACTGGTGTTCTGCATGGATGACCGCGAGGAGGGCATGCGCCGCCACCTCGAAGAGATCAACCCGTCGCTTGAAACGCTCGGCGGTGCGGCGCACTTCGCCGTATTCCAGAACTACTATGGCCTCGACGACGAGAAGCCGACGCCGCTGTGCCCGGTGATCCCTGAAGTGATCGTGCCGGCGCACAACGTCCATGAAATCCCGCGACAGGCCGACGACGGCCAGGCCGGGCTGAAGCCTTCGCAGGTCATCAAGCATCGCCAGCGCCATGCGCTGCGGCTGCACTGGCGCGAACAGTTGCATCAACTGACGCGTCACGATCCATTGATGGGCACGGTGGTGAGCGCGCTGGCGGCACCGTTTGCGCTGCTCAATCTGCTGTGGCGCAGCCTCACGCCGTATGGCTTTGGCCGTCGCAACACGGCGGTGCGCGAACGCTTTGAATTGCCGGTGCCGACGCGCCTCGATCTCAACGCCAAAGACCCGGGTCAACCCGCCACGCCACAATCGCCGCGTGAGGGCTTCAACGATGCCGAACAGGCCGAGCGCATCGGAAACTTCCTCACGGCACTGGGCCTGACGCAAGACTTCGCGCCCGTCGTCGTGATCATGGGCCACGGCTCGAACAGTACCAACAACCCGCATCTGGCCGCCTACGATTGCGGTGCCTGTTCCGGTCGCCATTCGGGGCCGAACGCGCGGCTATTTGCCGCCATGGCCAATCGTCCGGCGGTACGCGAACGCCTCGCGGCGCGCGGCATCCATGTGCCGGCGGAGAGCTGGTTCCTCGCCGGCGAGCACAACACCGCCGATGACGGCATCACCTGGTATGACGTCGAGGATCTGCCGGTGCAGCATCGCGCGTTGTTCGATCAACTGGATCGTGACCTTGCCGCCGCCGGTCAGGCCCATGCGCAGGAGCGCTGTCGCCGCCTCTATTCCGCACCGCTCGGTATTGGCCAGCGCAGTGCGCTGCGCCACGTGATCGGTCGTCGCCATGACTTTGCCCAGCCGCGGCCGGAACTGGGGCACGTCACCAATGCCTGTGCCTTCTTCGGCCGCCGCGCCATGTCGCGCGGCGCCTACTTCGATCGGCGGGCTTTCCTGATTTCCTACGACCCGAAGCAGGATGCGGAGGGCAAGGTGCTGGAGCGCCACCTGCTGATCAACGGCGCTGTCGGCGCGGGGATCAGCCTCGAGTATTTCTTCTCGACAGTGAATAACGAACACTTTGGCTGTGGCAGCAAGGTGATGCACAACGTCGCCGGTTACTTCGGTGTGATGCAGGGCGCCAGTTCCGATCTGCGTACCGGGCTGCCCAAGCAGATGATCGAGATTCACGAGGCGATGCGCCTGCTGGTGGTGATCGAGCAGACGCTGGAGATCATCACCGCCGTCTATCAGCGTCAGCCGCCGCTGCAGGAACTGGTCGGCAATGGCTGGGTGATTGTTGCCGCGAAAGATCCCGACAGTGGCGTCATGCACCTTTTTGACCCGCAGCAGGGCTGGCTGCCGTGGTCGGGTAACGCGGCGATTCAGACGGTGAAGCAGTCAACCGACTGGTTCATGGGCGAGCGTGAGCCGCTACCGCCGGTGCTGCTGGAAAAACCCTTGCAGGTGGCCGCATGAACTGCCTCTTCATCCTGACCCTGCTGGTGCCGTTGCTGCCGCTCATGGCTGCTTTCGGCATTGCCGTCTATGTGCTGAATGGCGCAAGCGGCGATGATGCCGAGCCGCCGACCGCACGCCTTGCCGAGGGTGCGGCCTGGGGCGCGTTGCTGATCCTGCTCGGATTGTCGGCGCTGGCGGTACGGCAGGGTGCACCGGGCCATTTCGTCGTCGGCCAATGGTTTGCCAGCGGCCAGTTCAGCGTGCCGGTTTCCTTCATCCTCGATCCGCTGTCGCTGGCTTTTGCCACGTTGGTGGCGCTGGTGGGCGTGATCACGCTGCGTTTCTCGCGCACCTACCTGCATCGCGAGCTCGGCTTCCATCGCTTCTTCCTGTGCATGTCGCTGTTCCTGGCCGGCATGCTGCTGATCGTGCTGTCCGGCAATGCTGTGTTGACCTTCGTCGGCTGGGAGTTGTGCGGCATCAGTTCCTATTTGCTGATCGGCTACGCCTATGACCGTCCGGTCGCGACCGGCAATGCCTTGTATGCCTTCATGACCAACCGCATCGGCGATGCCGGTTTCATCCTCGGCATCAGCCTCGCGGTTTGGTGGCTGGGGACGGTCGAGTGGTCGGGTATCCATGCCTGGGCAAACAATGCAAGTCAGTTCGACAAGGTGCAGGCGCGCCTGCTGCTGTTTGGTTTCATGCTTGCCGCAGTGGCGAAATCGGCGCAGATGCCGCTGTCGGCCTGGCTGGCGCGCGCGCTCGAAGGACCGACGCCCTCCTCGGCGATCTTCTACGGTGCGTTGATGGTGCATGCCGGCGTCTATCTGGTTATCCGTATGGCACCGGTGTTGCAGCAGGTGCCGGACATCATGGTCTATCTCGCCCTGATCGGCGCGGCGACGGCGTTGTATGGCTGGCTGGCCGGACTGGTGCAGACGGATGTGAAGTCCGCGCTGATTTTTGCGACAAGCACCCAGGTCGGCCTGATGTTCCTCGCCTGCGGCCTCGGCTGGTTTGAGCTGGCCTCCGTGCATCTGCTGTTGCATGCGGCCTGGCGTGCCTATCAGTTCCTGCTGGCCCCGTCGTACATGCACCTGGTCTCCCGGAAAGCCAAGGCGCCACCGTCATGGCTTGCCCGCCAGCAATGGCTTTACACGGCGGCGGTGCAGCGTTTCTGGCTGGAGCATTTCGCGCGCAGTGCCGTGACGCGCCCGGTGCAGGCCATCGGCCATGACATGCGCGACTTTGACGATAACGTCCTGTCGCATCTGGTCGGCATGCCGGAACGGCAGCGCGCGGGGGGGAATGATAAGGGGGATGACGTGATTCGGGCGCATGGTCTGGCCGGCCGCCTCCTGCTCTGGTGTGCAGAACGCTTCACGCAAATCGAGGCCTATCTGGTGATGCGCCGCGGCGAGAGCGTGTTTACGCGTGCCATGGCCCACGTCGGTATTTATTTGCGGGTCTTTGAAGCCCTGCTCGAACGGCCGCGCTATCTGGTGCTGGCGGTGGCGGCCACCTTCATCGTGATCCTATGACCGAACTGAGTCTTTCCGGCTGGCCGCTGCTGGCGCTCTTGCAACTGGTTCCCCTGGGTGGGGCTGCCGTGGTGCTTGCGTTAGGTGAGCGTGGCGCTGCCGTCTGGGCGGGCCGTCTGTTCGCCCTGCTGGAACTGGGGCTGGCGATGGCGGTCTACCGTGCGATCGACGCCCGTAATCCTGCCCTGCAACTGGCCGAGCGTATTGACCTGATCGGCTATCACGTCGCCGCCGATGGCATCAGCGCCCTGTTCGTTTTGCTTGGCGCGCTGATCGTGGTGTTGATGGCGATGTACGAACTGGTGCGCGGGCTGGCGCGACCTGGGCGCCTGCTGGCCCTGATCCTGCTGGCGGAAGCCACCATCATGTCGATGTTGCTGACGATGAACCTGCTGTGGTTTGCGTTTGCATCGCTCGCCGAGATTGCCATTGCCGGCACGCTGATTGGCCGCTGGTCGACCTCCACGGTCGAGAATCGCATCATGGCAACGACCCGCTTCCTGCAGTTTCAGGGCATCGGCTTGTTAATGCTGGCGGGCGGCATTCTGATCCTTGCCTGGGGCCATGCCGATGTCACCGGGCGCTGGAGTTTCGACCTGTTCGACCTGATCAAGGTGCCGGCGCAGGGGCGCTTCCAGTCGGCGGCCTTTTTCCTGCTGTTCTACGGCCTGGCGGTGCGCACGCCGATGTTCCCGCTGCACGGCTGGCTGCCCAACATCATGCATCGTGGCATGGTGTCGATTGCGCCGTCGTTGCTACTGGGGGTCAAGGTCGGCATCTACGGCATGTTGCGCTTCGTGCTGCCGCTCACCGAAGAGGCAGTGATTGTCTGGCAGAACGTCATCGTCGGCTTCGCCATGATCGGCGTCTTTTATGCGGCGGTGCTGGCTTTCCTGCAGGCCAACCTGCGCCGTCTGCTCGCCTTCGCGGTGGTCAGCCACACCAGCCTGATTGTCATCGGCCTGTTCTCGCTGCATCCGCTCGGGATCGCCGGCGCGGTGTTGCTGTCGGTGAACTTCGGCCTGGCGGTAACGGCGATGCTGTTCATGGTCGGCTTTGTCTTCCGCCGCACGCGCACCACCGATCTGGCGCGCCTCGGTGGCTTGTTCGAGCGCATCCCCTTCATTGCGACCTGCTTCCTGATCGCGGGTCTGGCGATTGTCGGCATGCCCGGCACGCCGGGTTTTGATGCGGCCCATCTGGTGCTGGAGGCCGCGATGGAGCGCTTTGGCGCGCTGCCCACGGTAGCGACCGCGCTGGGCAACGTCATGGCGGCCGGCTTCCTGCTCTGGGCCTTCCAGAAAGCCTTTATTGCACCACGCCCGGAAGATGAAACCGCGCAGGCACTCGAACGGACCTTGCCGGCCGAGTATCTGGTCGGCGGGCTGGCGATCGGGGTGATGCTGCTGGCCGGCTTCTATTTCGAGACCTGGCTTGACCTGATCGAGGCCACCACGCGTGCCATGGCCTTGCGTTTCGGAGGGCACGAATGAGCCTGGATCTGCCCTTGCTCTCGGGACTGTTCCTGACCCTGCCGATCGGCGTGATGCTGATCTGGGGCATGTCGCAGGCTGAACGGGCGCGCGGCATTGCCCTCGCCATCACCTTGCTCAATTTGGCGCTCAGCGGGCTGGTGCTGTGGGCCTTCGATCCGACCCAGGCCGGCTTCCAACTGGTGGAAAAGTACCCATGGATTGCCAGCCTCGGCATCCACTATTCCCTCGGCGTCGATGGCCTTGCCGTCCTCTTCCTGCCGGCGACGGCGCTGCTGTTCGTCGGCGTGATCCTCGCCTCGTGGAACAGCGTGCATACCCTGCCGCGTCTCTATTACAGCCTGTTGCTGCTGCTGCAGGCGGCGACGCTGGGTGTCTTCTGTGCGCTCGACACGATCCTGTTCTTCCTGTTCTGGGAACTGACGCTGATTCCGATCTACTTCCTCGTCAGCCTGTGGGGCATCGGGCCGAACCGTCGTCATGCCGCCACGAAATACACGCTGGTGATGCTGGCCGGTGGCGTGCCGCTGCTGTTCGGTTTCCTGGTGCTAGCCTTCGGCGCTTCCGCCACAAGCCCGGTCTTCGATCTGCCGACCTTGCTGAGCATGCCGCTGCCCTCCGACCTCCAGATGCTGGTGTTCCTGCTACTGCTGCTCGGCTTTGGTGTCAAGGTGCCGGTCTTCCCGCTGCATACCTGGCTGACGCTCATCACCATGGATGGTCCGGCCGCCATCGCCGCCTTGATTACCGGCCTCAAACTTGGTGCGTTCGGTCTGCTGCGGTTTGCCGTACCGCTGGCCCCGACGGCCGCGCAGGAACTGCAATGGCTGCTGATTGGCCTCGGCGTGGTGTCGATCCTGTTCGGTGCCGCCGCCGCCCTGGCGCAGACCAACCTGCGCCGCATGCTCGGCTATGCGAGCCTGTCGCACGTCGGCCTGGTGGTGGTCGCCATTGCCATGTTCAACCTGCAGGGCATCCAGGGCGCGGTGTTGCAGTTGCTGAACTTCTCCATCGCCTCCGGTGGCCTGTTCCTGCTAATGAATCACCTCCACCAGCGTACCGGCACCACCGACATTGCCAACCTCAGCGGGGCGGCACGCACCATGCCACTGCTGGCGAGTTTCTTCCTGCTGTTCGGCCTGGCCGGGATGGGCATGCCGGGAACATCCGGTTTTCCGGCCGAACTGCTGATCGTGTTGTCCACCTTCCAGCACCATGCCGGGGCCGGTCTGGCGGCGCTGGTCGGCATGGTGCTCGGTGCGGCTTATTTCCTCAACCTGTACCGCCGCGCCTTCTTCGGTCCGGTGTTGCGCCCCGAGGTGGAACAGGCCGCCGACCTGTTGCCGCGCGAGCGCTGGCTGGCTTTTCTGTTTGCGGTCGTGCTGCTGGTGTTTGGTTTCTTCCCGAGTCTGCTGCTTGACCTGATTCGTCCGGCCGCAGAAGCCTGGGTGGCGCGCCTGGGATGAGAACTGCCGTACCCGCTACGGGGCATTTCATCTTGCCAGCGCCGACTTTTTTGCAAATCCCCAGTCCGCCCAACGTCGAAGCGGGGTGTTTCTGGGTGCGCGAGCCGGCGGACGCCGATTGCGACATCCTGATGCAGCAAATCATCGGTGGCATCTATGACCGCCCCTTTGTCTTCGAGGGCGACGGCAAGCGCGTGCTGTATTTTTCGATGGCCTTTGTGCAGAGTTCGATGCGCCTCAAAGATCCCTTTGCACTCGATCTCGCCTACACGCGCAAGATGATGTCGTTTCTGCTGTTTGCGCACCAACCCAAAAAAATCCTGATGTTGGGTATGGGCGGCGGATCGCTGGCCAAGTATTGCCAGCGCCATCTGCCGCTCGCCAGGATTACCGTGGTGGAGTTGAGTCCTGAGGTGATTGCGTTCGGCAGCTTGTTTTCAGTCCCCGCTGAAGATGAGCGTTTCCAGATTGTGCAGGCGGATGCGGCGACCTATGTCGCGGAATGTACCGAGCGCCAGGATGTGATCCTCGTCGACGCGTTCGATCAGGATGGGCCGGCCGCTTCGGTGAGCAATGCGGATTTCTATGCCAATATTCGCCAGGCGCTGACGCAAAAGGGGATGCTGGTGGCGAATTTGGCGGGGTCGCGGGACAGCCGCAAGGCCCATCTGGGCATGATCGAAACGGCGTTTGAAGACAACGTACTGACCCTGCCGGTCATGGAGGATGGCAACACCATCGTGATCGCTTTTCGTGATGCCGTGTTCGAGCCGCGGTGGCGCTGGATTACGAGTCAGGCGCCATCCATGAAGGCGCGCTACGGCCTCGACTTCCCGCGTTATGCCAAAAAACTGGAGCGCAGCCAGAAACTGGGTTACATGCAGCGCGCCCTGTCGCTGCTGGGTGTCGACTGATGATGCCCCTGCTGGCCATCGACCTCCTGCTGCTTGCCGCCGGTCTTTGGGCGGTGATTGGACTGGCGGGTTTGCTGGCATCCCGCCAGCCGCGTCTGATTGCGCGCGTCCTGTTTCCGCTGGGTGCTCTGGTGGGGTTGGGCGTCGGCCTGATCGGGCTGACCGCGCTGGGGGCGAATACGCAAACCGCCGTGCTGGCCATTGGCCTGCCCGACCTGCCGTTCCATTTGCGGCTCGACAACCTCGCGGCGATTTTCATCCTGCTGCTGGGGTTCGTCTCGGCCGGTATTTCGATCTATGCGGCGGGTTATTTTCGCGACGGCGAAGGCCCTTCGCCCGGCTTGCTCAATCTGGAATACCACCTGTTCCTGGCCAGCATGCTGATGGTGTTGCTGGCGGATGATGCCTACGCCTTCATGGTGGCGTGGGAGACGATGGCCCTGTCGTCGTTCTTTCTGGTCACGACCAATCATCGTCACGAAGAGATTCGTCAGGCGGGTTATCTCTACCTGTTGATCGCCCATATCGGCGCCATCGCCATCCTGCTGTCCTTCGGGGTGATGACCTCGGGCAGCGGCGACTACAGTTTCGCCGGCATGCGCGCCCAGGCACTGTCGCCGTTCTGGGGCTCGGTGGCTTTCTTGCTGGCCCTGTTCGGTTTCGGTGCCAAGGCCGGTTTGCTTCCCGTCCATGTCTGGCTGCCGGAAGCCCACCCGGCTGCGCCCTCGCCGGTGTCGGCGCTGATGAGCGGCGTCATGCTGAAGACCGCGATTTATGGCCTGTTGCGCGTCAGCTTTGATCTGGTCGGCATGACTCTGTGGTGGTGGGGCGTGGTGGCGCTGGCGGTGGGGCTGGCGACGGCGCTGTTCGGCGTGCTGTATGCCACCGTGCAGTCGGACATGAAGCGCTTGCTGGCCTACTCCTCGATCGAGAATATCGGTTTGCTCGCCGTCGGTATCGGTCTGGCGCTGCTGTTCCATTCCTACCAGATGGAAGCGCTGGCGGCCCTGGCGCTGACGGCGGTGTTCTATCACTGCCTCGCCCATGCCGGCTTCAAGAGCCTGCTGTTCCTGTGCACCGGGTCGGTACTGCATGCGACCAGTCATCGCAGCCTTGGCAAGTTGGGTGGGTTGATCGGCCCGATGCCCTGGGTGGCGTGGCTGGCGCTGGCCGGTGTGATTGCCGGCGCGGGGCTGCCGCCGCTCTCCGGTTTTGTCTCCGAATGGCTGTTGCTGCAAGCTTTCCTGTTCTCGCCCGGCCTGCCGCATTCCTGGCTCAACATGGTGGTGCCGGTGGCTGCAGCGGCGGTTGCGCTGGTGGCCGCGCTGGCCGGTTTCGCCCTGGTCAAGTTCTACGGCATCATCTTCCTCGGCCAGATGCGCGACCCGGGCCTGAAGGAGGCGCATGATGCCGGTCCGCTCGAAAAGCTTGGCTTGCTCTGGCTGGCGGCGTTGACGCTGCTGCTCGGCGTGCTGCCCGGCACCCTGATCCTGCGACTCGATGCGGCCACCCGCCAGTTGCTCGGCAAGGGACTGGCTGAGCGGATCGCAGAAAACGGCTGGTGGATGCTGGCGCCGATCTCGCCCGCGCAGGCGAGTTATGAGCCGATGATCTTCCTCGCCATCATCGCGGCGACGCTGCTGCTGGGGCGCTGGCTGGTGCATCGCCTTTATCACGGCCGGGTGCGCCGCACGCCGGCCTGGGATTGCGGCTATCACTTCCAGGGGCCGCGCGCCCAGGATACGGCCGAGGGGTTTTCGCAGCCGATCCGCCGCATTTTCGAACCGATGTTTCGCATGACGCGGCATTTCCCGACGATCCGCGACCGCGCGCCGACCTATAGCGTCAAGGTCGAGGACCACCTCTGGTACTGGCTGTATCTGCCGATTGCACGATTGGTGAACGCGCTATCGACACTGATCACCCGCTTGCAGGGCGGGCGTATCGCCGCCTATCTGATGTACAGCTTTGTCACCCTGATTCTCTTGTTGCTCGTCGCCAGACCATGATCAGCCTGACAGGACTCCTCGGCCAGCTTTTCGCCATCGCGCTCGCGCTGATGCTGGCGCCGCTCTTGACCGGCTGGGTGAATCAGTGCCGCGCCTGGTTGCAGAATCGCAGCGCACCGCCGCTCCTGCAGCCCTACTACATGCTGCACAAGTTGTTCCACAAGGATGTGGTGCTGGCGGAGGGTGCCTCGTCACTGTTCCGTGCGGCGCCGTTTATCGTGTTCGGCTGTATGGTGCTGGCCTGCGCCATCATCCCCAGCCTGTCCACCGACCTGCCTTTTGCCCCGGCGGCCGATGCGCTGGCGCTGGTCGGCGTCTTCGGTCTGGCCCGCATCTTCATCGCGCTGGCGGCGATGGACATCGGCACCGCTTTCGGCAGCCTCGGCGGCCGGCGCGAGATGCTGGTCGGTTTTCTCGCCGAGCCGGCCCTGCTGATGGTGATTTTCACCATGGCGATGATTGCCCAGTCAACGTCGCTGGCGACCATTGTTGAGACGTTGGCGCACCGCGAGATGATCATCTACCCGAGCATCGCCTTTGCCGGCATCGCCTTCACCTTCGTTTCCTTCGCCGAGAATGCCCGTGTGCCGGTCGACAATCCGGCCACCCACCTCGAACTGACGATGATCCACGAGGCGATGATCCTCGAATACTCGGGCCGCCACCTCGCGCTCATCGAATGGGCGGCGAGCCTCAAGCTCTACGCCTATTCCTGCCTCGGGCTGGCCCTGTTCTTTCCCTGGGGCATTGCCGAACGCGATAATTTCCTCGCCATGAGCGCCGCCTTGCCGCTGCTGTTCGTCAAGCTGACCATCGGCGGCATGCTGCTGGCGTTGCTCGAAACCATCAACGCCAAGGTGCGCATCTTCCGTGTGCCGGAATTTCTCGGCACCGCGTTCCTGTTGGCGGTGCTGGGTCTGCTGGTGCGCCTGCTGCTGGAGACACGAGTATGAGCGCGGCGATCCCCCTGCATGCCCAGTTGATCAACCTGTTCGCGGCCGTGATCCTGCTGCTGGCCTTCGCCATGCTGGCGCAGCGGCGCGTGCTCCAACTCATCAACCTGTTTGCCCTGCAAGGGCTGACGCTGTTTCTATCCACCCTGGTCATGGCGGTGAAGATCGACCAGATGCACCTCTATTATTCTGCGGCGCTGACGCTGACGCTCAAGGCCGTGCTGCTGCCGTGGATTCTGCATCGCCTGGTGCGAAAGCTCCACGTCAAGAACGAGGTCGAGCCGCTGATCAACATTCCGACGACGATGCTGATTGGTCTTGGTCTGGTCGTCATCGCCTTTAACGTCGCGCTGCCGATCTCGCAGCTTTCCAGCACCATCGCGCGCGGCACGCTGGGCATTGCGCTGGCAACTGTGATGCTGGCTTTCCTGATGATGATCACGCGCCGCAAGGCGATTACGCAGGTGGTCGGCTTCCTCGCCATGGAGAACGGCCTGTTCCTCGCCGCCACCAGCGCGACCTATGGCATGCCGATGGTGGTCGAGCTGGGCATTGCGCTCGACGTGCTGGTCGGTGTGATCATCCTCGGCGTGTTCTTCTTCCAGATCCGCGACCAGTTTGACAGTCTGGACATCCATCACATGGAAAAGCTGAAAGAACACTGATGGACCTGTTCATCCTCACGCTCACCATCCCGCTGGTCGCCGGCATCCTGCTCTCCTTTGCCGGTGAGCGCGACTGGGCGCCGCACATCAATGTTACGGCCAGCGCCGCCACCTTTCTGGCCGCCGCCGGCCTGACCGCCGAGATTGTGGCCAACGGCCCGCGCTTTGCCTTTGGCGAGCAGTTTTTCATCGATTCGATGAATGTGTTCTTCGTCGCCCTGACCGCCTTCGTCGGCATGACCACGGCGATTTTCTCCGACCCATACATGAAGAATGATCGCTCGCACGGCAAGCTCACGCCGGGGCGCCTGCGCCTCTACAAGAGCATGTATCAGTTTTTCATGTGCACCATGCTGGTGGCGCTCACCACCAACAACCTTGGCATCCTCTGGGTGGCGATGGAGGCGGCCACGCTCACCACCGTGTTGCTGGTCTCGCTCTACCGCACGCCGGCGTCGCTCGAAGCGGCGTGGAAATATTTCATCCTCTGCGGTGTCGGTATCGCCCAAGCGCTGTTTGGCACCATCCTGCTTTATTTCGCGGCCGAACGGGTGTTGGGCGAAAGCGGCACCGCCCTGCTGTGGACGCATCTGGTGGGGGTCAAGGCATTCCTCGACCCCAACATCATGGCCATCGCTTTTATCTTTTTGCTGGTCGGCTATGGCACCAAGGTGGGTCTGGCACCGATGCACAACTGGCTGCCGGATGCCCATGCCGAAGGCCCGACGCCGGTCTCTGCCGTGCTCTCCGGCCTGCTGCTGAACGTCGCGCTGTACGCCATCCTGCGTTGCAAGGTACTGGCCGACGGTGCCATCGACGGCGATTTTGCCGGCGACCTGATGATCGGTTTCGGCCTGTTCACGCTGCTGGCCGCAGCCTTCTTCCTGGGCCGCCAGCGCGATGTCAAGCGCATGTTCGCCTATTCGTCGATCGAGCACATGGGGCTGATTACCTTTGCCTTCGGTATGGGCGGTGCGGTCGGCAACTTCGCCGGATTCCTGCACATGACCATGCACTCGCTGATCAAGTCGGCGATCTTCTTCGCCGTCGGCCACGCCGCACAGAAATGCGGCACCCAGAACATGGAAGACATCCGCGGCCTGATCCGTATCAATCCGCTGATCGGCTGGGGCTTGATGCTCGGCACCCTGGCGATCCTCGGCATGCCGCCGTTCGGCATCTTTGCCAGCGAGTTCATGATCCTCACCCATGCGATGAAATACCATCCGTGGACGACGCCCTTCCTGCTGCTTGGCCTTGGCGTGGCCTTCGCCGCCATCTTCGGCAAGGTGCATCCGATGGTCTTCGGTGAATCGGAAGCCAAACGCCTGCCGCATGCGCCGGCGATCACGCCGGTATTCATTCATCTCGGCCTCGCGCTGATGATGGGCCTGTGGATTCCGCCGTATCTCACGCGCTGGTTCCATGAAGCCGCGCGCATGCTGGGGTGATCATGCGTTTCCATGCCGAACCCATCGACTTCATCCGCCAGCCGGGGCAGGGCGCGCCGATCTGGCGTGGCCGGGCGGCCGATGGCGAAGACCTGCTGCGTTATGCTATCTCGGTGCATCGCCATGCGGGCCGTCTGTGCGCCTTGTGGGGCAGTGACGAGCGGCTGTCCGATGCTGTGCTCCGCCTCCACTGCGTCTTTGCGCTCGACGAAGGCTGGCAGTGGCTGAGTCTCGATCTGCCGCCGGACAATCCCGTCTATCCTGATCTCTCCGGTGTCTTCGCCGCGGCGAACCGCATGCAGCGCGCCGCCTATGACCTCGTCGGCATTCGCCACGATGGCGCCGATCAGCGCCCCTGGCTGCGTCACGGCGGCTGGCCGGCCGATTGGTTCCCGCTGCGCCACGATGCAGGCGAGATGCCCGCTAACGATAACCAGCCGACCGATTACGACTTCCTGCCGGTCGGTGGCGAAGGCGCGCACGAGATTCCCGTCGGCCCGATTCACGCCGGCATCATCGAGCCGGGCCACTTCCGTTTTTCCGTGATCGGCGAGCGCGTGCTGCGCCTCGAACAGCGTCTCGGCTATCAGCACAAGGGCACCGAGTGCCGTCTCGCCAGCGCCGACATTTTCACCGGCGCCAAGCTGGTCGGTCGCGTTTCGGGCGACAGCACCTGCGCGTTTGCCTGGGCCTATGCCGATGCCGTCGAAGCGGCCTGTGGCATTGCGCCGCCACCGCGTGCCCTGAGTTTGCGCGCGCTGCTGCTGGAACGTGAGCGCATCGCCAACCATCTCGGCGATCTCGGCATGCTCGGCAACGATGCCGCCTTCGCGTTTGGCCTGACGCAATTCTTCCGTCTCAAGGAGGACTGGGTGCGGCTCAATGCCCAGCTCTTCGGCCATCGCTTCCTGATGGACACCATTCTTCCCGGCGGCACAGCCTGCGATGTCGATGCTGCCGGTCTGGCGGCCATCGTCGCGCAGTGCGACAGCATCGGCCGTGAGGTCAAGGAACTGCAGCACATCTACGACGAGCATGCCGGCCTGCAGGACCGTTTCCTCACCACCGGCCCGATCGACACGGCACTGGTGCATGAACTGTCGCTCTCCGGCATGGCTGCCCGCGCGACTGGCCTGCTGCTCGATGCACGCTGCCATCGTCAGGGTTATGTGCCACCACCGCCCTACGACAAGCTGGCAGTACGTCCGGCCGCGGATGAACGCGGTGACGTGGCGGCGCGGGTGGCGGTGCGCTTCGCCGAGATTTACGAATCCCTGCGCCTGCTGCGTCTTCTGGCGGTCGGCATGCCGAGTGGCGAGACCTGTGTCGTCATGGAACCGAAACCCGGTGGCGCCGGTCTGGGGGTGGTGGAAGGCTGGCGTGGCGAAGTGCTGGTCGGCGTGCAACTCGATGCCAGCGGGAAAATTGCGCGCTGCCATCCGCATGATCCCTCATGGCAGGCCTGGCCGGCGCTTGAGCATGCGGTGCTCAAGGACATCGTGCCGGACTTCCCGCTGATCAACAAATCGTTCAATCTCTCATATTCCGGGCAAGACACATGATCCCCTTGCTCAAGCGCATTTTCAAAACCGGCATCGTCAGTGAGCCGTCCCCGGATACGGGCGACGCTAAGCGCGAACTCGATCAACTGGGCGACGAAATCCTGCGCATCCTCGGCCGTGCGCTGACCATCCGCCAGGTCGATGCCGGCTCGTGCAATGCCTGCGAACTGGAAATCCACGCGCTCAACAACCCCTACTACAACCTGGAGGGCTGCGGCATCAAGTTCGTCGCCAGCCCGCGCCATGCCGATATGCTGCTGGTCACCGGCCCGGTGACGAAGAACATGGAAAACGCGCTGAAGATTGCCTACGACTGCACGCCTGATCCGAAGTTGGTGGTTGCCGTGGGTGATTGCGGCTGTGGCTGCGGTGAAGTCGGCGCGCTGTTCGGCCCCAACTACGCCACCTGCGGCGCGGTGGAAAACGTCATCCCCGTCGACGTGCGCATCCCCGGCTGCCCACCGACGCCCACGGCCCTGATGCAGGGCATCCTTGCCGCAATCAAGACGCGCTGAACACGCTTGACGCGTGTGCCAGGTCAGCCCATACTAAGCGTATCTACAATGTATCTACATGGGGGTGGCATGGAAACCGTCGTCAAGAAGTGGGGCAACAGCGCCGCAGTGCGCATACCCGTCGCCATGCTCGAAGCGGCACATCTGTGCATCGACCAGAGCGTCGAGGTGCGCGAGGAACAGGGGCGTATCGTCATTGAGCCGGCGCGCCCGGCCGCCTACTCGCTGGCCGAGCTGGTTGGCGGTATCACAAAAGACAACCGACACGCCAGCGTCGATACCGGCCCTGCCATTGGCAGCGAGGTCTGGTAATGCCCGCAGCGCGCGTGCCCGAAGCCGGCGACATCGTCTGGTTGGAATTCTCGCCGCAGGCGGGACACGAACAAGCCGGGCATCGTCCCGCGCTGGTAGTGAGCCCCGCCCTCTACAACGGCAAGAGCGGCATGATGCTCTGCTGCCCGATGACCACGCAGATCAAAGGGTATCCATTCGAGGTTGTTGTCAGCCGAGAGCCGCCGAGCGCGGTGCTGGCCGATCAGGTGAAAAGCCTCGACTGGCGTGCGCGTCGCGCCAAACGCAAGGGTCGTGTCACAGACGACGTGCTGGCCGAAGTACGCGGTAAGGTCCACGCGCTGATCGGTTGAGCAAGGGCAAGATCACCTGCCGTCCCGCCAGCGCCGACTTTTGGGCTGGTTGCGACCCTGAACGACCCTTGCGGGTCTAACACCTGAACCGCAGCTACGCAGCTATTGCCGACATTCGCTGCCTGACGGCTGACGGTTTCTTGTGGAGCGTATTCCACAAGTGTTTGCCAAGTACTGATGCGAGCCGCACAGGAACAGCGTTACCGATTTGCCGCAATGCCTCGCCCCACGCACCAAGCACCTGAAATTCGATGGGAAATGTTTGTATGAGCTTCGCCTCATGTACTGTGAAATACCGAATGCTTCCATCCTCGTAGCGGATCATGTTTTCCCCGCCTGGGACGCCGTGTCCGCCGGCTTTGATGGTCTTTGACGGCCAGTCTATATAGCTTCCTGTGTGACCCGGATATGTCCTCGCGCCGCTGCGGAAAAGATGATCCACAATACCGTGATCAGATCGCGGGTCTGGAACGCCGATAAGGGCGTCACGCACCGTTTGCCACGGCTTTGAGCTTGGCTCGAACATGCCATATCGCTTCATCAAGGAGGCCGATATCTCATGAGAATTTTCTGGGTCGAGCCGGTCGACGCGGGCCTCAATGTCGTGGCGTTTCCAATAGTCGCCGGACACATACATGTCCCAAAGAAGGCGATCAATAGAATGCGTCCTTTCGGGGAATTTCCATTCGACGCCGATATCTGACCTGATGCCGACAATGACGACGCGCTCTCTCGTCTGCGGAACGCCGTAATCGGCGGCGTTCAAGAGTTCGTATTTCACGTTGTAGCGGACGCCGGTGTAGGACTTACCGAGCTTACGGAGCATCGCAAGATGATCTCGCCAATCCTCCGATCCCTCAGGCTTAAAGCCGGGATACGTCAAACGTAGAAGAATGAACTCGAAGTAGTTGGAAAACGACTCACGCAACAGACCCTTGACGTTTTCAAACACAAACGCTTTCGGCGACAGATGCTCAATCGCCCGGATAGCGTAAGGAAACATATCACGGTGATCATCGTGTGCTTTGTGCTTTCCCCCGAGGGAAAACGGCTGACAAGGTGGTCCGCCCGCTACAACATCGATTGACCCCACAGCATCCAAATCAAAGTCGCGGATATCACCCTCGAAAATTTTCCCGGGGTCGAAGTTCTCTCGTAGAGATGAGCAGGCATGTTTATTGAACTCGACAAAGGCCGCATGGCGAAAGCCTGCGTCCTCTAATCCTTTCGCAAGCCCGCCCGTGCCAGAGAAAATCTCCAACGATTGCATTAGGTTTTCTGCAACATCTTGAAGTGCTTGTTGATGTTTGCCAACAGCGTCTTCCGGTCGTTTGCCACACCCTTGCATTTGGCCGCAAAGGAGCGCCCCTCGTGCAGGACATCCCAGTCAGACTTGGCCTGTTCATAACGCCCTTTCCCTGGATCGTGGTTGCCGAAGCCGTCCAACGACATATTCCACAGCGGGAGGTGAAGCTTTATCAGAGCAGCCTCTATGGTTCCGATCATGTCCGATCCTGCATCCTCGAATATCACGAAGCGGCACATGAAGTCAGACAGTGCTATCCCCGATGTGGCAACCTTTTTGATGCTGTTAGCGTGTTGCCGAAGGCGCGAGAAAAGTTCATTGGACTGATCGCCAGGATTGTCTGCCAAACGGGCCTGTCGCCAACCCTTGGGTACGGCTTTGCCAACGTAAATAGGGAAGCCATATGAGAGGCGATTGAGTTCGCCATATTTGCCATAAAGGCCCGTGCGTCCCGTGTAGTAAAGGGCATAGACGCCCGTTCCTGAAAATCTTTCTGGGGGCGGCAGAGTATGGACGGGAGTGCCGCTGAAAAATCTCACTGCGTCCTTCACCAGTTCGACGAACGCATCGTTTCTGTAAACGTGCTCCGAGCGGTCGAAGACCTTTGCTTTCATTTCGGTCTGCCCATTGATTGAGAGAGGGAGATTCTACAGATAAGCCAGCATGGACAGCCCTCCATCGAGGGGCATGAGGGACGACAATGACTGCTGCGGCTGGATGTCTATTTCCAATCCAAAGCAGGCATTTCACAGATCATTCGCCACGGACCGTTCTTGGCCGGCAGTGTGAATTCGCTGATATGGAGAGCGTACGTGCGGCGGTTCAGTACCTTAAGGGCCCACAGCTCGTTACATAGCCGATGTAGAAGGCTTTAACTCGGCGGGATTTCTAATGCATGAAGCCCATGCCGGTCGGGCATGGGCTTCGTAAATCTTTGACCTCGTAGCGATTGATCGAGGCATTCGGCATTCGCCGTTTGGGTACTACGCAATCATCACATACTGCGGCGGATTTTCAGTCATCTTGCCTCCAGTCGCGTTGTTTCCGAGTGGCCTGACTACCTGCTCTACAGGCGCACATTCAGACTACTCCTCCTGACAAAAATGTCCAGTCTTGACCAATCATGAAGAGTAGGGACTAAATAGCGGTTTTGGTACGTGGGCGTCTGGCAAAAAAGCTCGGCAATGCGGCAATGCGGCACTGAGTCTGCCCCTTGGTCTGTTGTTTGCCGGACACCTGCCGTCTTACCAGCGCCGACTTTTCGCTGATAATGTTGCAAGATCTTTCTGGAGAATTGCCATGACCATTGCGCAGCGTTTATTCGCCTTTGCTATCGGAGGCATTCTGGGTTTGATGATGCTGGGAGGCCTGGGCCTGTACAAGCTATCCAGTTTCAACAGCCTGGTGTCGGCGGATCTGGGCGAGATCGGTGGCGACGTCCAGATCATCACTAATCTCAAGTCTGCCGAGGCTGGCTTTAAAACGCAGGTTCAGGAATGGAAGAACATCCTGATCCGTGGCAACCGTCAGGAGGATTTCGACAAGTACGTGGCCCAGTTTGGTCAGGAGGAAGCCAAGGTTCAGGCACTTCTGAAGACTACGGCAGATACGTTCCGTGCCGATGGCGAACCGTCGCGTGCTGCGGAAACCGAGGCGGTGATGAAGGAGCATCTCGCGCTCGGCGAAAAGTATCGTGAGGCGCTCAAGGCGTTCGATGTGGGCGATCATGAAGCCGGTCGCAAGGTTGATCAGGCGGTCAAGGGCATGGACCGCGCTACCTCACAGGGACTGCTTGCGCTGGCGACCAGGATCGAAAAAGAAGAACTGGAACACATGACGCATCAGGTGGCCGAGGCGCAAGCGGTTTATGACTCAAGCCGCAACATGTTGATTGCCATTATCGTGGTGGTGGTTGTCGGGGCCAGCGTGACAGTGATGGCGCTGGTCAATGGCATTCGCAATGCGCTCGAATCGATGCAGCGCACCGTCGAGTCGATCCCCCAGACCTGGGATTTGCGCACACGGGTGCCTGTGAATGGGCAGGATGAGGTGGCACAGACGGCACGTGCGATCAACATGATGCTGGAGAACTTCCAGGATGTGGTCGGGCGCATCATGGACAACGCGCGCCAGACGGCGAGTTCCTGCCAGCATATGGCCGGTTCGTTGCGTGAGATTGAACAGGCCGCAGCGCAGCAAAACGATGCCACCAGTACCATGGCGGCTGCCGTTGAAGAATTGACGACGAGCTTTGCGCAAATCCACGGTAACGCCAGCGAATCCATGGCGGCGACCAGCGAGGCGACGCAATCTGCCTTGAAGGGCGATCGCGTGATCGGCCAGACCTCGGATGCGATGACCGGCATCGTTGGCAGCGTGCAGGAGGCGGCTGCCGTGATCGAGCGGGTGGGCGCACAGTCGCACGATATTTCCACCATTGTCCAGGTGATCCGCGAGGTGGCGGACCAGACCAACCTGTTGGCACTGAATGCGGCTATTGAGGCGGCGCGTGCCGGCGAGCAGGGGCGCGGTTTTGCGGTGGTCGCCGACGAGGTGCGCAAGCTGGCTGAGAAGACGACCAGTTCGGCCGAGGAAATCACGCGCATGATCGAGGCGGTGCAGCACAGCGCCGGTCAGGCAGTGGGCGATATTCGTCAGGTGGTCGATCAAGTGCAGCAGATCAGCAGCCAGTCGCTTGAGGCGCGTACGGCGATGCAGGAAATTCGCGTACAGACCGAGAAGAGCGAAGGCTATTCGCGCGACATTACGTCTGCCCTTGGCGAGCAGTCGTCGGCCAGCACGCTGATTGCGCAAAACGTCGAGACCGTGGCGCGCATGAGCGACGAGAACGCCGGCAATGTCTCGCGGGCAGAGCAGGCCATGCGCGATCTTGAGGCGGAATCGCGCGCCCTGCAGGAAGCGGTTTCGCGTTTCAAGGTATAGGTTAACGTAACGGAGGAGATACCCATGAAGAAGAATATCCTGGCCCTGGCGGGCTGCATGTTGTTTGCTACCCCGGTGCTGGCGGACGAAGCCAAACTGCTTGAGGAAGCACGTGCGTTGCCCGCCACGATGGTGCCCAAGCTGCTCGAAGTGCTGCAGGATGAAATTGCCAAAGGTGGCCACGCCCACGCCATCTCGGTTTGCCGTGACAAGGCGCCGGCCATGGCGAAGGGACTATCGGAAAAGACCGGCTGGGCGATTCGTCGGGTCAGCTTGAAGAATCGCAATCCGAAGGCGGTGCCCGATGCGTGGGAAGAAGCCGTTCTGCGCGAATTCGAGCAACGCCTCGCCGCCGGGCAAAGTCCGGTGACCATGGACAAGAGCGAGGTGGTCATGATCGACGGCCAGAAAACCATGCGCTACATGAAAGCCCTGCCCACGCAGGAATTGTGCATGAGCTGTCACGGCAAGCCCAACAAGGTATCCGCCGAAGTACAGGCCAAGCTCAAGGAACTTTATCCCGATGACAAGGCGACGGGCTATGACATAGGTCAGATTCGCGGGGCGATCACGGCGAAAAAGGCATTCTGAATGGTGCTCAAGGCGACTGCGTACCGATGATTTCCAACTGGCGCGAGCGCCAGTCGAGCACGGCGGTACGCATGCTCATCTTGCCGGCCAGAGCCGGGAAGTCCTTGCGGATGACCTCGGCGGCAAAGCCGGACAGAAAGCGTGACTTGAGTTCGGCGCGGGCGCGATCGACGCCAATCTCGTCGTAGGGCACCGAGGTCAGCAGCAGAAAACCGTCGGCTGGAATACGGCCGGCGGCCATGTTGTGGTCGATGATGCCGGCCGCTGTCTTGATCGGCTCGTCAAGGTTCGGGCTGTAGGGACCGATGATCAGGGCGATGTTGGGGGTGTGCAGAAAGTCGAAGCCGCGCCCGAGGCAGATCATCCATTCGCGATGTTCGATATCGAGTTCGCGCTGATGGTGGGCGATCTGCGCGCGGACTGTGTCGATGTGTTCGAGGTTGCCGAGCAGCAGCGGCAACAGGTCGGCGCGCATTTGTGCCGGCATGTCCGGTAGCAGCGCGGCGAGTTCGGGGGCGAGGGCATTGCGCCGGGCGGTGCTGAGATTGGCCAGTTCGAGTGTCTGGCCGTCCTGGCCGTGGAGGATCAGCGCATCTTCATCGGTCTCGAACCCGCAGACGAGCGGATAGACGGTGGCATGCCCGGCGCCGAAGATGTGTTCGACCTGGCGCTTGATTTCATAGGTGTGCGCAATCGCCGCTGCCGTGTCGTGCCTGAAGCCGGCGCAACCGCGCTGCGGGTCGCCTTTCGAGAAGTGGTAGGTGATCAGGAACAGCACGCGTCGGCCGCTCGCCACCATGCGCTGCACATGATGGGCCAGCACTTCACCGAGGTGTGGCCAGCCGAGGTCGAACATGCCGCCGAGATTGCGGAAGGGCATCAGGATGCCGACGGGGGTGTGGGTGGCGACGGGAATGTTGATGCGCCCGTCCATGCACTTCAATACCGCGATGGCGGTCGGGTGTTCGGCGAGATAGCGTTCGCGCGCCAGCCACGCTTCCGGGCTGCGGTAGTCGGCGCCGTGGCGGCTGGCCAGTTCGAAGAGCCAGTCAATGCGCTGCTGGATCGGCTGCTTGTGGATGGCCATGCGGGCTTTCCTCCCGGGATGGTGCGCAGCAAACGCGATTGCGACCGCTGTGCTTGGCTTCGTACAGTGCCTTGTCGGCGCGCATCAGCGCATCGTCCGGCCCGTTATCGTCGGGCGACAGCATGGCGATGCCGATACTGACGGTGATGGCGATCGGCTGGTTTTCGAATTCGAGCGGCGTTACATCGACGGTTTTGCGCAGGCGTTCGGCAAAGGCCTGCGCTGCGTCGAGTTCGGCGCCGAGCAGCAGGATGGCAAATTCCTCGCCGCCGAGGCGGCCGCCATTATCGACCTTGCGCAGTTCGGCACGGATCAGCCCGGCGAAATGCTTGAGCACCGCATCGCCCGCTGCGTGACCATAGCTGTCATTGACGCGCTTGAAATGATCGAGATCGAGCATCAGGACAGCGGCGCGCGGGATATCGAAGCGCTTGAGGCGGTTCAACTCGTTCTCCATGGCGGAGAGGAAGTTGCGGCGGTTGAGCAGACCGGTGAGGAAGTCGGTGGTCGCCATTTCCACCAGTTCGGCTTCGAGGCGCTTGCCTTCAACAATGTCCCAGGCCAGGTCGGCCAGCAGGGCGACCGTCTGCAGGTCATATTCGGTATACGGTGTGGGCTTGTTGCCAACCCCGAGGATGGCGACGATCAGTCCCTTGCGGAATACCGGGACGACCATTTCACGCAACACGACTGCATGGCCGGGCGGCAGGCCGCGCTTGTTCGGCAGTGCGGCATAGTCGTTGTGGATGATCGGCCGGCGCTCGCGAATGGCCTCGACCCAGACACCGGCTTCGTCGATGTTGTAGTGGCGTCCATCACCTTCAGCGTGGCAATACTCTTTCAAGGTGCGCGTCGACCAGGCTTGCAGTGCGAGCGTCTTTTGGTCGGGCGCCAGAAAGTGGTAGAAGCCGATTGGACTTTCCGACAGGGCGCCGGCTTCGTCGAGAGTCGCCACCAGCAGCTCATGCACGCTGTGGTCGCTGGCGTATTCCATCAGCCGCAGGCGGGTGGCCTGGATGTCGCGGCTGCGCTTGCGCTCGGTGATGTCTTCGCCAACCGACTGCAGGTGCATCAGTCGTCCGTTCGTATCGAAGATGGCGCGGTCGATCCATTGTGTCCAGTGCGTTTGGCCATCGCGGGCGAGCATGCGATAGACCACACTCGAGGCACTCGGTTGGGCGGGCGTGAGGGCGTCGATGCGGGTGCGTGTGCTGGCTTGGTCGGCAGCCTCGGGCAGAAATTCGAGCCAGCGCCGGCCAACGAGTGCATCGGCGCTGGTGCCCAGAAAAGCGGCGAAGGCGGTGTTGGCAAAGCTGATTGACGTGTCGGGCTGGTAACGCATCACCATCACCGGGGTGTCTTCCACCAGTTCGTGATAGAGCGCTTCCTGGCGTTCGATGGTGGCGTGGTCTTCCTGCTGGCGCAGCCAGGCGCCATGCTGGATGCGGAAAACATAGGCGGAGCCGGTGATGAACAACAGGATCAGGATGGCGAGACGTTGCGTATCGCTGCGCCAGGGGGCCAGGTAGTCGTCGGCTGCCATGCCGATGACGGCAAACATGGGATAGTGCTCCAGCTTGCGGAAGGAGAGCATGCGGTCGATCTTGTCGGGCGTCGCGCCCGAGTAGTAGCTACCCTGGGTTTTGCCAGCCGCCAGCAGGGCGGCGAGTTCGGGCGTGGCGAAGGGTTTGCCGACTTGAATGTCGGGGGTGTTGATGATCGGGTAACGCGCAATCAGGCCCATGTCCACGTCACGCAGGAAGGCCACGCCATTGAAGCCCAGGTCAAGGCGGGAGAACAGGTGGGTGAAGTATTCCAGCGTGACGGTGGCGAAGATCATGCCGTTGAAGCTGCCATCGGTGCGGGTGGTGCGACGCGCCATGACGATTACCCACTTGTTATTGACGCGGCTGATCTGGGGCTTTGAAAGCAGCAGTTCGTCGCCCGGCTCATCCCGTAGCCGGATGAAATGTGGCCGATCCGCCAGGTTGATGCGTTTGGCCGGGGCGACACCGGTACCGAGGATCAGATTCCCGTCACGGTCGGTGATGCGGATGGCTTCCACTTCCGGTAGGCGCGAGCGCATCAGTTCGATATGCTGATTGAGGTGCGCGGCCTCCATTTGTTCATGCTCGTGCATGTCGCTCAGGGCCAGCAGCGAAATATCGGCGCGGCGAATGGCGTCGGCGAGGTGGCTTTCCAGTGCGGCAGCCAGGTTGTGGGTGGTGATCCGCGCGCGTTCCTGATACTGCCGATAGCCCTGGAAGGCGGAAACCGCCGCGAGTAATGTGACGAAAAGATTGATCAGCGTGATGATCAGCAGCAGGCGGCGCGAGTAAGTCATGGCGATTGCGTCAAAGTCGTGCCGCAAGGATACCGGTGATCTCGTCGTCCGTCAGCACCACCGGATTGGTCTTCATGCTGCTGCCACGGCTGTTGGCGACAATCCTTGAAAAGTCGGCGCTGGTGATACGGCATTGGCCCAGGCGCGGCAGCGCGAGTTGTTCTTCCCACTGCCGCAGGGTGTCGACGAGATAAGTGCGGGCAGCGTCGCCACTTAGCCCCTTCTGCATCGCGAAACGGCGGCCGATCTCGGCGTATTTTGGCAGGGCCGGGCTAGCGGGATCGCGCGCCTTGAGGGCGGCGATGTTGATCTCCGTAGCCGTGGCCACGAGCGTGCCGCAGGCCACCCCATGCGGGATCGGAAAGAAGGCGCCGAGCGGGGCGGCCAGCCCATGCACCGAACCGAGCCCGGTCTGCGCCAGACAGATGCCCGAGAGCAGCGCGGCATAGCTCATCTTCTCGCGCGCCTCAGCAGATTGTTCCGCGTAAAGCGATGGCAGGCTGTCCTTCACGGCCATGATGCCGGAGCGGGCAAGCGCATCGGTCATCGGGTTGCTGCGCGTCGAGACGAAGCTTTCCAGCAGTTGCGTGAAGGCATCCATGCCATCGGCAGCAATCAGCGCGGGCGGGCAGGTGGCGAGAAAGTCGGGATCGACAATCGCCCACTCGGCCATCAGCGCATCGTCGCGGAAGGACTTCTTGAACTGCCCTGCGAGCGACAGTACGGCGTTCTTGGTCGCCTCCGAGCCGGTGCCGGCGGTCGTCGGCACCGCAATGAAAGGCGTGGCCGGTCCCCGGTAAGGTAGTTCAGGGCCGACGCCTTCGAGATGATCCATCACCGAATTACCGGGCTTGAGCAGGCCGGCAATGGCCTTGGCGGCATCGAGGGCCGAACCGCCGCCGATGCCGATCACCGCATCGAAATTGTCCTGGCGCAACGCGGCCACGGTCGTGTCGATAAATGTCGGCGCTGGCTCGACGGCAATGGTGACGACTTCCCAATCGATGCCACGGGTCTTGAGGGCGTTGAAGAGCCAACTGGCCTGTGCGGAGGCGAGAAAGCTGTGTGCGCCAGTGACCAGCAACAGGCGTTGGCCGTAGCCGGCGGCGATTTCTGGCAGCTTGCGAAAGACGCCGCTGCCAAACTCGATGCGGGGCAGGCGGGCAATGGAGAAGGGCAGGATCATTCGGGTATTATCGCCACAAAAATCAACATCGAAAGGTCAAAAAGATGTCTGCAGCGCAGCAACCCGCCTCCTCCAAACAATACGTCGCCACGCTGGTGCGTTCCGAACGGATTACCCCGGTGACCTCCAGCGAAGATGTGCGTCACATGGTTTTTCGTCGCGACGACCTGTCGTTCGATTGCCGCATGGGCCAGTGCGTGCGCGTGATGGCGCCCGGTCAGTATGGCAACAAAGTGCATCCGCGCCTCTATCTGGTGGCCGACAATGTGGTCGAACGCGATGGCGGCATCGAGTTCGCCATCTGCGTCAAGCGCCACAGCTACATTGATGACTTCAATGGCGAGCGCTACCCCGGCATCTGCTCGAACTTCCTGTGTGATTTACCGGTCGGCGCGCAGGTTGAATTCGCTGGCCCCTACGGTTATCCGTATGCGATGCCGGAAAACCGCAAGGCCAACATCCTCATGATCGGCATGGGCACCGGCATTGCGCCGTTCCGCGCGCTGATCCGTACCATCTACGAGAAGTATGGCAGTTGGGATGGCAAGGTGCGTTTGTTCTACGGCGCCAAGACCGGCCTCGACATGCTTTACATGAATGACGAAAACAAAGACCTGTCGCAGTACGTCTACCAGCCCACCTTCAAGGCCTTCCAGGCCATCAGCCCGCGTCCCGCCTTTGATGCGCCGGTCGAACTTGACAAGGCCATCGCCCAGAATGCCGGCGAAGTCTGGGAGATGCTACAAGCGCCCGATACCTACCTGTATCTGGCTGGCGTGGACGAGATGTTCCCGCGCGTCGAGCGGGCACTGGTTGACATGATCGGCTCCGAACAGACATGGCATGAAATCAAGGATTCCATGAAGGCCAGTGGCCGCTGGAACGAGGTGCTGTACTAGCCTGAGGCGGTTTCGGTTCCACCTGCAGCGCCACCGTTTTCGGTGGCGTTTGCATTTTCGGGCAGGCGCGAAGCCAAGACCTTGTCGACACGCTTGCCGTCGAGATCAACCACTTCCAGTCGCCAGCCTTCCCAGTCGGCGTGATCGCTGCTTTGCGGCAGGCGGCCGAGCAGATACATCATCAGGCCGGACAGCGTGTGATAGCGGCCCTTGTCTTCCTCGGGCACGGCCTTGAGTTCGAGACGGTCCTTGAGTTCCGGCACAGGGATCAGGCCGTCGAGCAGCCACGAGCCGTCCTCGCGCTGTACCGCCCAGGCATCCTCTTCCTTGCGCGGCTTGAATTCGCCGGTGACGGCTTCGAGGACGTCCTGCAGCGTGACCAGACCCTGCACTTCACCATACTCATCCACCACCAGCACCATCTGCATGCCGGAGGCGCGGAAATGACCGAGCAGGTCCATGCCGTTGAGTGTCTCGGGCACGAACACCGCTGGCTGGAGCTGCGAGGCCAGATTGGTGTCGCCGCCCTTGAGTTTCTGGTTCAGCAACTGCTTGGCATTGACGATGCCCAGCACATCGTGCAGGCCGCCGCGACAGACGGGAAAGCGCGAGTGGTCGGTAGTGGCGACCCACTGCAGGTTTTCTTCGAGGGGACGTTCGACATCCAGGTAGACAATGTCGGCGCGCGGAATCATCAGCGAACCGATCTGCCGGTCGTCGAGGCGGAACACATTGCGCACCATCTCGCGTTCCTGATCCTCGATGACACCGGCCTCCGAGCCTTCCTCGATCATGGCGTGGATTTCTTCCTCGGTCACGCTTTGGCCGGGCTGCTCGCGCTGGCCCATGAGGCGCAGGATGGCATCGGTCGAGAATGACAGCAGGCGCACAAAGGGACGGGTGAACAGGGCGAGGAAGCGCATCGGGCGCGCCACCAGGCAGGCGATGCCTTCCGGGTTGAACTGACCGATGCGCTTGGGTACCAGTTCGCCCACCACAATGGAAATGTAGGTGATGACGATAACCACCAGGGCCGTCGAGACGATGCTGCTGACCTCGGCCTCCATGCCGTGCCGGGTCAGCCAGACGGCAAAGGGTTCTGCCAGCACGGCCTCACCGACGATACCGTTAAGGATGCCGATCGAGGTGATGCCGATCTGGACAGTGGAGAGGAAGCGGGTAGGTTCGTCGTGAAGCTCGATGGCGACGTCTGCAGAGGTCTCGCCATCTTCGGCCAGCTTGGCGAGGCGTGCGCGGCGCGCCGTTACCAGGGCAATTTCGGACATGGCGAAAACGCCATTCAGCAGAACAAGGGCAATCAGGAACAGGACTTCCATACAGGTAGCCGATGGGTCCGTAGACGTCGGCAATCAATGCGGGAGGGCTATTGTCCCCGAATCGCCCGTCTTTGTCATTTCAAGGCAGCAAGCTCAAGCCAAGTCCGAGCGCTGCACAGGCGCCGATGACCCTGATGATGTCCTGCTTGTACTTCCATAGCGCGAGGAAAGCCGCCACTGCAATCAGTATGGGGAGCCATTCAAACGGTGCAGCGAAGGGATCGGCATCCGTCGCTTTGGGCCAGAAGGTATGCCACGCAAAGAATACGGCGAGGTTGAGAATGACGCCGACGACGGCGGCTGTGATGGCGGTGAGCGGCGCGGTGAATTTAAGTTCGCCGCGTGTCGCTTCAACCAGCGGGCCGCCGGCGATGATGAACCAGAAGCTCGGCAGGAAGGTGAAGAAGGTGGCGACCGTGGCGCCCGCCAATCCTGAATAGGCTGCCGCGACTGGATCGCCCAGCACGGATTTGGTGACGCCGCCGATGTAGCCGACCCAGGTGACGATCATGATCAGCGGGCCGGGCGTGGTTTCGCCCAGCGCCAGGCCATCCATCATCTGCGGGCCGGTCAGCCAGCCGAAGTGCTCGACGGCGCCCTGATAGACATAGGGCAGCACGGCATAGGCGCCGCCGATGGTGAGGAAAGCGGCCTTGAGGAAGAATTCGCCCATGTGGAACAGGTCGGCGCTGCCGCCGAGTGTGCCGAGTGCGACGGCACCGATAATTGCGAACAGCAGGGTCGTGACGGTGAACTTCGCCCAGCTAAAACGGGCATGCGCCGGGGGCGGCGTGTCGTCGTCGATGAGGGCCGGGCCGTACTGTTGGTTGGCAGCACCATGGCCGCCGCCGCCCTTGAACTTGGCCGGCAGCCACTTGCCGCCGATGGCGCCCAGAAGGGCCGCCGTCAGCACAATCCACGGGAAGCCGATATCGAGAAAGAAGATGCCGACGAAGGCCAGCGCGGCAAGCGTGCCGAGTACGCCGTTTTTGATCGCCTTCGAACCGATGCGCCAGGCGGCAAACAGCACCACGGCGACCACGGCCGGCTTGATCGCGTAGAAGATGCCTTGCACCGCCGGCACATCACCAAAGTTGAGATAGACGCCCGCCAGCACCGACAGCAGGAGGAAGGCGGGCAGGAAGAACAGCACGCCGGCCATCATCGCGCCCTTGATGCCGTGCATCAGCCAGCTGATGTAGATGGCCAGTTGAATCGCCTCCGGCCCCGGCAGCAGCATGCAGTAGTTGAGGGCATGGAGGAATCGGTGCTCGGAAATCCAGCGGCGCTTTTCCACCAGCTCCTGATGCATCATCGAAATCTGGCCGGCCGGGCCGCCGAAGCTGATGAAGCCGAGTTTGAGCCAGTAGCCGGCGGCTTCGCGAAATGTCGGCGCTGGCGGGACGGCGTCAGTGGCAGTCATCGTGATTCCTGAAGGTAATGTTGGTAGAGGCCGTCGAAGACATGGCTTGCTTCGCTGAGCAGTTGATCGTCATTTGGCGCGGCGGTACGCAGACCCGTCAGCACGGCTTCAATGCCCGCTGCTGCGGCGACCGGTACGCCGCCGACATCGAGGCAATGAACGATGGCGCCCATGCGGGCAAGGGCCGGATCGGTGTCGAGGCCAAAACTGGCCGCCAGCACTTCGAAGGTGACACGTTCGCCGACGTGGGTGAAGGCGGCGCCGTCGAAATCGAAACCGAGCGCATCGGCCGGACAGTCGGCGGGCTGGTCTAGCCAGAGAAAGTCTGCATGCAGGTCGATGAAGCGGCGGATCAGCCAGGCCGAGGCCATGCGGTCCACCCACAGGTGTTTGCGCGTCGCCCAGGTACGTCCTGAAAAGTCGGCGCTGGAAAGACGGCCTATGGTCGTTGTCGTGGCCTTGGGTTCATCGGGAGACAGGCGTGCCGCAAATTCGGTTAGGGCGATACGGGCCTGCTCCTGCGCAGCCGCAGGAAAGTAGTCGGTACTCACCAGCGCAGCAAAGTCACGTTGCAGGCGGCGCAGGGATTTCTCGTCGAGGGGGGCGCTGCGGAGGGCCTCAACCAGCGTGCCGTAATCCGCGCTGCGATCGAACAGCTGGCGAAAGCTCACGTCCTGTGCGCCGTTGGCGGCGATGTGCAGCACCTCGGCGCTGCCTTCGGCCTTGCGGACGTCCTCGGCGAGCGCCTGCATGGCCGCATCGGCGGCTTCCTTGGCGGGCAGCAGATAGACCCCGTCACGCAGTGTGGCGCACCCCAGCACTTTGAGCGAGCGCCAAAGCCGCATGCGTGCCGCCTTGTTGCGGGCGGGCAGGCTGGTGACGAGGGCGAGCCATTCGACGAGTTCTATCATGTAGATAACTCTACTTTAATGTAGATATATTTACAAGTACTTTTTGCGGCACGTGTCGGCACGATTGGCCCAGTGCCGATTGGGTATCATCATCCAAACAAAAAATACGAGGAGCAGCCCGGTATGTCCCAACGATTGACCCTGTCGCGTGCGGCGCATCTGATCGGTGTGACGCGGGCCGTGCTGCAGAAGCAGATTGCCTCGGGTGAACTGCCGTCTTTCGATGGCTGCGTGTCGGCCGAGGATTTGCAGCGTGTCTATCCCGATTTGAAGCTGGAGGACTCCGGTGCGTTCGAACGCATCACCAAGATTCGCGAAGAGGCCTTCGGCAAGCGCATCCGCGAGCGCGTGTTGCCGAATCAGGAAATCCTTGCGCAGCGCCTGGCCGCGCAGAGCGAAGAGTTGGAGGATGTGCGCCGTCATCTGGCGCATTATCACGACCTGATTGAGGCGTTGCGCGAGCGCATCGATCACATCGGCAGCGCTTCGGCAGCCGAGCAGATTGCCGACCTTGCTGCTTTTCTGGATGTCAGTCTCGCCAGGGTGTTGGGCAGCGAGGAACCGACTGACTCGATTCAGGTGATGGACAATGTGCTGCGCGTCATGTCCGCGCATGTCACCGTCAAGCCGTCCGGCCACGAGTTCTTTGTCGAAGGTAGCGAGACGGTGCTGCAGGCGGCGCTGCGGGCCGGTCTGGCGCCGTCCTACGGCTGCGGCAACGGCAACTGCGGCCTGTGCAAGGCGCGCATCATCTCGGGTCAGACGCAGCAGGTCCAGCAAAGCGACTATCCGCTCTCGGCCAACGAGCGCACGCAAGGCTATGCGCTGCTGTGTTCGCATACGGCGGTATCGGATCTGGTGATCGAGATGCTTGAAGCGAATGCGCCCGATGACATTCCGCAGCAGGAGATCGTGGTCAAGGTGCGCAGCGTGGCGGCACTGACGCCCGACATCATGCTGCTGCATTTGCAGACGCCGCGCAGCAGTCGCCTGCGCTTTTTGGCCGGCCAGCGCGTCGCGCTCTCGGTCACCGGCAGCACGGCTAATTTTCGCGGCGAGTACGCGATTGCTTCCTGCCCCTGCGATGACCGCAATGTGCTGCTGCATGTCTGCCGTGATGAGGACGATGCCTTTGCCAGCCGCCTGTTCGCCGGGGCGATCAAGGCCAACGATGCGGTCAGCCTGTTTGGCCCCTTCGGTGATTTCGTGCTGCAGAAGGATTCGCCCAACGATAGCCTCTTCGTGGTTTGCGATAGCGGCTTTGCGCCGGTCAAGAGTTTGATCGAACATGCGGTGTCCGCTGACCTGCCGGGTGCCTTGCGCTTGATCTGGGCAGCGACGCGCGCCGATGGCCACTATCTGGAAAACCAGTGCCGCGCCTGGGCCGACGCTATCGAGACCTTCAGTTACGTGACGCTGATGGCCGAGTCGCCCGGCGTGGCCGGCACCTTGGCGGCCGAGCGGGCGCTGGCCGACGAGGACATCCAGACGCGAGACGTGTATGTCGTTGGTCCGCCGGACTTCGTCGAGGCGGCACATCGGCGCCTCGTTACGGCAGGTTTGCCGGCCGCTCAATTGCGTGTCGAGGTGTTGTGATGCGTCCTGCCCAGTTGGCCTTTATCCTCGACCGTGAATTCGAAAGTACCGCCGCCGGCCACCACACGCCGGTCATGTTGTGGGGGCCGCCCGGTGTCGGCAAATCGCAGATCGTCGCCCAGGTGGCGGCGCGTCATGGCGTGCCGGTGATCGATATTCGTCTTTCGCAGATGGAACCTTCCGACCTGCGCGGCATCCCGTTTCGTGTCGATGAACGCGTCGAGTGGGCGATCCCGGCACTGCTGCCGGATGCGAATCGGCACTGGCCGGCCGGCATCCTGTTCCTCGACGAGATTACTTCCGCACCGCCGGCCGTCTCGGCGGCAGCCTATCAGTTGATTCTGGATCGCAAGCTCGGCGACTATCGCGTGCCGCCCGGCTGGGCGATCTTCGCTGCGGGCAATCGCCAGGGCGATCGTGGCGTGACGTATGCGATGCCGGCGCCGCTGGCCAACCGTTTCTCGCATTACGAAGTGGCGGTCAATCTCGACGACTGGGCGGCCTGGGCCTACGCGAACGGCATTGACGAGCGGTTGGTTGCCTTCCTGCGCTTCAAGCCCGAGCTGATTTTTGACTTTGATCCGGCGAAGAGTGCCGGTGGGGAAATGGCTTTCCCCAGTCCGCGCTCGTGGGAATTTGCCCACCGTGCGCTGCAGAAGTTTGGCGATCACCCCGAACTGTTGGTCGGTGCGCTGGCGGCCTGTGTGGGTCAGGCGGCGGGCATCGAATGCGCCGCTTTCATCGACAGCCTCGATCGCCTGCCCGATCTGGAAGCGATCTGTGCCGGCCAGAGCGTGGCTGTGCCGACCGAGATTGATCTGCAATATGCCGTCGCCGCTGCATTGGCCGGGCGGGCCATGCGCGTCCGCAATGAAGCCCGCGCAAAAGAAATCTGGGGCCACATCCTCGACTATGCGCAGCGTTTCCCGCAGCGCGAGATGGGCGTGATGCTGATCTCGGACATGCATCGCGGCATCGGTCAGGCGCTGTTTGGCGTGCCGCAGTTCGCGGCGTGGGCGAATGCGGTGGCCGACATCATGCTTTATGAATGATCAGGATCAAGTCACCCTGATCTTTGGTCTGGTTACAATCCGGCCGTGGGTAATGGGCGGTTGCAACCGTAGTACATCGGCGACGACACGGTAACGACAGGGGAACTTTGGCATGCGGATCAGGACGTTTATCCTGGCAACTTCATCAGCGGTGGCGCTCGGCTTCTTCGGCATCAGCTACTACACCCTGGGGCGGGTGCTTGAACACACGGTGCGTACCAATGCGCGCGAATCCTCCAATACGCTGGCTCATGTGACTTTCGCGGCGATGTATGAGGTGATGAGCACCGGCTGGCAGCGCGCCCAGGTGGAAAAGTTCATCGCTTCGGTGCGCAATGCGGCCGAGGGAACGCCGACCGAGGTGGAAATCTATCGCGGTCCGATGGTGGAGGCAGACCACGGCAAGATCAAGCAGCCGCTGTTTGATGCCCGTATCGAGGAAGTTTTTGCCAGCGGCAAGCCGGTCGTCGAGTCGCCTGCGGGGGGCGTGCGCTACCTGATGCCGCTGGTGGCGGCCGAACGCTGCATGCGTTGCCACACTACGCCGAACGAGGGTGATGTCCTAGGCGTCATCGAAGTCAAACAGGACTTCAGTCCCTTGCTGGAACAGTCGCGCCGCGACTTCCTGTTCTGGATGGCCGGCCTGACGCCGATCCTCATGCTGCTCGCGGCGATTGCTGTCTGGCAGGTCAGTCGGCGCATCGAGCGTTCGCTCGATGGGGTTAGCCAGGCCGTGTCGGAAGTGAATGCGGTGGCCGACCTTAAGCATCTTGAGTTCGATCGCCATGACACCGGCCTGGAAGAATTCGAACGCCTGTTCGGCCATCTCGGGGCGCTGGTGCGCCGGTTGCGTGAAGTGGCCGTGGACAAGGATGTGCTGCATTTTGAGATCGGCCTGCTTGAAAAGTTCGTCATCACCTCCGAAGTGGTGCGCGACTGGGGCGAGTACATCTCGCGTCTGCTGGCCGAAATCAACCATGTGATGCCGACGCATGTGCTGTTCTCGGTTTTCCAGGTCGATGATGAAGTGTTCGACCTGGAAATCTTCTGGTTCGGCATGCCGGCCGAGGAAACCCGTCTGATGGTCGAGCGCCATGTGCGCAATGTCATTTATGAGCAGCGCATGAGTGAACTGGCACAGGTGACGCTGCATCATCACTATCCGTCGAATCGGAGCGATAAGGATGCGGCGCTGGTGCTGGACGAGCAGGAAGTGGCCCTGCATACCAAGACGCTGATTGTCGAACATCCGAAGATCGGTGGCATCGTCGGCATCGGCGTCAATGCGGATGCCGTAGACGACGATACGCTGCGCCTGGTGATGGACAGCATCCTGTCGACGATGCTGAATGTGGTCGGTTCGGTGAAAGCGATCCACAAATACACCCGCGACATGGAGTACTACGCCACGCGCGATCCGCTGACCGACCTCTACAACCGTCGCGTGTTCTGGGAACTGTTCGAATACGAAGTGGCGCGCGCGCAGCGGCACAACTACCAGTTTGCCCTGCTGGTGATCGACCTCGACAACTTCAAGCTGGTCAATGACAACTACGGCCACAGCGTCGGCGACCGTTATCTGCAGGGCATCGCCCACGCCATCAAGGGCGTCCTGCGGCCGGGCGACATCTTCGCCCGCTATGGCGGCGATGAGTTCGTGCTGATCCTGCCGGATACCCAGATGCAGGCCGCCGGTGTTGTTGCCCAGCGCCTGCTGGAAAGCGTCGATGGCATGCGCATTACAGCCGACAATGGCGTCGGCATCACCGGCAGCGCTTCTATCGGTCTGGCCATCTATCCCTTGCATGCCGAGAACGCCAAGGATCTGTTCCTCTTCGCCGATAACATGATGTACAAGGCCAAGGCTGGCGGCAAGCAGCAGGTCGGTATTCCGTCCGAGGAGGAAGTGGCCGAGGTCTTCCGCGACATGACGGCAACGACGGTACAGGTGGTCAATGCGGTCAACGAAGGGCGCATCGTGCCCTTCTTCCAGCCGATCATGGACATCCATAACAATCGCGTCGTGGCCTTCGAGGTCCTGTCGCGTCTGTCGCTTGACGGTCAGCATATCGAGGCGAGCCGCTTTATCGAGTATGCCGAGAAGGCCGGCGTGATTCATCGTCTCGACATCATGGTGATGGAGCAGGCCCTGCGGGCTGCGGCTGAACTGAAGTTTGAGGGCTACATCTTCCTCAACCTGTCGCCGCGTGCGCTGGCCTTGTCGGATTTCCTGGTGACCCTGAAACGTACGGTGGCGGATTGCGGTGTGCGTGCGGAACAGATCGTCTTCGAAATCACCGAGCGCGATACGGTGAAGAACATTGTCGTGCTCGAACGCCTGGTCAGCGAGTTGAAACTCGACGGCTTCAAGCTTGCCATCGACGACTTCGGTTCCGGTTTCTCCTCCTTCCAGTACCTGCGCCGCTTCCCGGTCGACTTCCTCAAGATCGAAGGCGATTTTGTTGCCAACATTCTGGAGAACCAGAAGGACCGTGCCTTTGTCGAAACGATCTGGAAACTGGCGGCCGATCTGGGCATCAAGGTGATCGCCGAACACGTCGAAACCGAGCATGTGCTCGACGAGTTGCGCACGATCGGTATCGACTTGGCGCAGGGTTACTACATCGGTCGTCCCGAGCGCATTCTCGGCAGCAATCTGCGTTTCCCGGTCGTTTAACTGGCCGCATGTCCGATGTCGAATCCAGGCTGGCCGCTGCGCGCACGCGCCTGATTCTCGACAAGCCCTTCCTTGGGGCGCTGGTGCTGCGGCTGCCGCTCAAGCCAGCCAACTGGTGCCGGACGACGGCGACAGACGCCCGCGCGCTCTATTACAACCCGGCCTGGATCGACAGCCTCAATGCTTCGCAAGTCCAGTTTGCGCTGGCGCATGAGGCACTGCATTGTGCGCTGGGTCATTTCGCGCGGCGCGGCCATCGCATCCAGCGCAAGTGGGACATGGCCTGCGATTTTGCGATTAACCCGTTGCTTGTCGATGAAGGATTGAAGCCGCCGGGCGAAGCCATCGTGCTCGATGTCTATCGCGGCATGGCCGCCGAAGAGATTTACCCCTGCATTGACGACAGCAACGACGACAGTGAGATGATGGATGATCATCTCTGGGATGGGGAAGAGGGCGGCCAGAACGATGAGCGCCAACAGGGCAAGGGCGGTGGTCAGTCGGGTGGCCACGACCCCGAAAAAGTCGGCGCTGGCGGGACGGCAGGAGATGACGAAAACGGACCGCCGCCGCCATTAACGGCAAAAGAAAAGGAGCAACTACAGCAACAGTGGCAACGCCATCTGGCGGCTGCGGCGCAGCGCGCCCGCGAAGCCGGCAAACTCCCCGGCCAACTGGCGCGCCTGACCGAGGCGGCACTGGCCGTGCAGGTGTCGTGGCGCGCCTTGCTGGCGCAATATCTGTCGCAGGTTTCTCGTGACGACTACTCCTGGCAGCGCCCTTCGCGGCGTAGCAATGGCCAGAGTGGTGATGTCATCTGGCCGAGCCTGCGCAGCCATGCCGGCGATATCCACGTCGCCATCGATGTCTCCGGCTCGGTAAGCGAGGCAGACCTAGCCAATTTTCTCGGTGAGCTGAATGCGCTAAAAGGAACCATGCCAGTGCGCATCACCCTGTATGCCTGCGACAGCACGCTCGCCGATGGCGCGCCCTGGACCTTCGAACCCTGGGACGAGCTGCGCCTGCCCAAACAATTTGTCGGCGGTGGCGGGACGGCATTTGCGCCGGTCTTCGACTGGATTTCACAGGCCGGCCAGCAGCCGGATGCGCTGGTGTATTTCACCGATGCCGAAGGCGAGTTTCCGCCCACGCCGCCAAACTTCCCCGTGCTGTGGCTGGTCAAAGGCAAGGCGCCCGTGCCGTGGGGGCGGCGCATTCAGTTGAATTGAAATGTCGGCGGTGGGAGGACGGCCACTTTCGGCCTGATGTCGCCGCTGTTCGCTTTGCTCCAAAGCGAACAAATAACTGCGCTACGGGTATGCTGTCGGCGTTTTGTGGCTTGGCTGCAAGTGAAAATGCGGCCCCAGTTCTTTTAATTATCATTCCACACGGACGCCTCGAAGCACGAGCGATAGTGAATTTAACGTTAGGGGGCACAGGTAACCGCCATGCTTATCGAGCATCCCGCGCTTGCGGCGATCACTGAAGACTTACGCACATGCCTAGTGAAGATGCTTGCCCACGCAAAGGGCAGACCTCCACAGGTACAAGTGAGTTCTGCTGAGCATCGCGCTTACGCGATTTTCTCGCGTGTCTCTGAAATTGATAACTGTCTCCGCTCATTACGGATTGCGATAGCCGGACTCCAAGCCGAAGCAACATCCGATTCTCCAAACGTCGAGCAGTACCGCTACCACGTTGAAAATTATCTTCTACGCTTAACTGGTATTTACGATAGAGCGTGTCGCTTTGTAGGGGTGGCCGTCGGTATGACATCACAGGAAGTTGACCGGCAGTCCGGCAACTCCGACGTCCTGCGAAATCTCAAGGGTTCTGATGCTCGGAGCACTATCGAAATATTAGTCGAACTGAAAACCTTGCTTGAGCCGTACTGGAGAAATCGAAATGTAGTTGCTCATGCGGAGGAATTTTCTTCTCGGGAGATTGGACTCTTTGTCACAATATCCCAAGTCGAACTAGAGTCAGTTAGCCCAGACGAACTGCACAATCTTATGGCTGAGCATTTCCGAGATGGAGCGCTAGATTATGGCTTGTTGGCTCTTCAGGCTGAAGGCTTGCTCTGTCGCCTTATCGAAGACCTGGCACCCACCATCGCGTCTTTACCAGACGTGCCGTGATACCTAACCTGTAATTCCAAGCGACGAGTTGCGGTTGATTACAGCTCACCCGATCTAGGAGGCAACATGATTACCGAACATGCTTCAGTGGTCCTAACTGAAAATATCCCCGCATCCGGCTTAGAGGCTGGTGATGTGGGTGTGGTCGTGCATGTCCATCGCGAAGGCAAGGCTTTCGAGGTCGAATTTATGTCTCTGGATGGTGGCACGCTTACCATTGAAACGCTAGAGGCTCGGCAGGTTCGCGAGGCCCGGAGCCGCGATGTTCCCCATGTTCGGGAGTTGCTTGCAGCTTAGCCGAGTGTTTTATTGACAGGGTCGAGAACCGCCGTCGTCCCAGCGCCGACATTTGCCGCAACCCCGCCGGCATCCCGCTTTCACCGGCTATGCGGGCAGAAATTTTGCACTGCGCGTATCCCCTACGCCCCAATTGCAGTATGCTGGTCGGCATAAAAATGTAACGGGCATGGCACCGCAACAGGCGCCATCGCCGTAGCAACATGAGGGGGGCATGACCGCACCACCACGCCTGCAGATTCCGTTCGACGAACTGGTCCACCAGTTGGTCGTGCCGACGTTCGTCATCGGCGCGGCGGGGCAGGTGCTGGTCTGGAACCGCGCCTGCGAACTGCTGACCGGCATGCCGGCAGCGGAGGTGGTGGGGACGCGCGACCACTGGCGCGCGTATTACCCGCAGCCGCGTCCCTGCCTGGCTGACCTGATTCTTTGCGGCGAGACTGAACGGATTAGCGAACTCTACGCTGCCACGGATAGCTCCTGCATGCTCTATGGCGGCCTGCACGTGGAGAATTGGTGCAGTATGCCGCTGCGTGGTATTGAGCTTTATCTGTCGATCGATGCCGGCCCGATTCGCGATGCGGAAGGCAAAATCATCGCGGTGGTGGAAACCCTGCGCGATCTGACCGACTGGAAGAAGAGTGAAGCCGATTTGCGGCTGATCGAATCGGTGTTCGAGAATTCTTCCGAAGGTATTCTGATTACCGATGCAACGGCGCACATCGTCAAGGTCAATCCTGCCTATACGCGGCTGACGGGTTACGCCCTCGAGGAGGTGATCGGTCAGACGCCCCGCCAGATGCAGTCCGGGTTGCACGATCTGACCTTCTACCGCGATATGTGGCAGACCATCCACGAGACCGGCCAGTGGAGTGGCGAGATCTGGAATCGGCGCAAGGATGGCGAAGTCTTTCCCGAACATCTGGCGATCAACGCCGTGCGCGATGGTGCTGGCGCGGTCAGCCATTACGTGGGGTTGTTCAGCGACATCAGCCACCAGAAGCAGACGCAGGAACGGCTTGAGGATATGGCGACACACGATGCGCTGACCGGCTTGCCCAATCGCATCGGCCTGTCGCTCAAGCTGCATCAGGTATTGAATGCAGCGCGGACGCATACGCGCCTGGTTGCCGTCTGCTTTGTCGATCTGGATGGTTTTAAACCAGTCAATGACACTTATGGACATGAGACGGGCGACCGTGTGCTGGTCGAGGTGGCCCAGCGTCTGCGCCATGTGATTCGTGCGACCGACACGGTGGCGCGCATCGGCGGTGACGAGTTCGTCATGCTGCTGGCCGAGTTCGCCAACATGGACGAGATCGAGTTTGCGCTCGACCGCATCCTCGATACCCTGCGCAAGCCGGTCTATGTCGGTGTGGACAAGATCATCATTTCCGCCAGCATCGGCGTGACCGTGCATCCCTTTGACGATGCCGATACCGATACTTTGTTGCGCCATGCCGATCAGGCGATGTACATCGCCAAGAATCAGGGACGCAACAACTGGCACATGTATGACCTGGCGGACGACACGACCAACCAGAAGATCAGCAGTATGTTGAACCGGGTTCGCGAGGGTTTGCAACATGGCGAGTTCCGCCTTTACTACCAGCCCAAGGTGAATCTGCGCACCGGCCGGATTGTCGGTATGGAAGCCCTGATTCGCTGGCTGCATCCCGAGCGTGGGCTGGTGCCGCCCGGCGATTTTCTGCCGCATGTCGAGAACTCGCCGCTGATTGTCGATCTGGGCGAGTGGGTGATCAAGGAGGCGCTGGCCCAGATCGAGCGCTGGGCCGCCGACGGCCTCGAAATGAAGGTCAGCGTCAATATCGCCGCGCGCCAGTTCCAGCATATCGATTTTGTCATGCGCCTGCGCACCATCCTTGCGCACCATGCGGCGGTTCCTCCACGTCTGCTGGAGATCGAGGTGCTTGAAAGCACCGCGCTCGACGATGTGGAAAACGTCCGCGCGGTAGTGCTGGCCTGTCAGGAGATGGGCGTTGATTTTGCACTCGACGATTTTGGCACGGGCTATTCGACCCTGACGTATTTGAGGCGTCTGCCGGCGCGCGAACTGAAGATCGACCAGACCTTCATCCGTGACATGCTCGAAGACCCGGAAGATCTGGCGCTGGTCGAGGGCGTCATCGGCCTCGCCGCCGTGTTCCATATGGATATCGTGGCCGAAGGCGTTGAGACGCGTGAGCACGGCATCGTGCTGATGCGTATTGGCTGTGATGTGGTGCAGGGCTATTACATTGCCCGCCCGATGCCGGCCGATCAGGTGCTCACGTGGTGTGCCGACTTCCGGCCCGATCCTGACTGGCAGCACTGGGCGGCGGCGGCTTGGGATCGTAGCCATCTGCCGCTGGTGCTGGCCGAATACGATCATCTCAAGTGGGTGCAGCGGTTGGTGGCGGCACTGGACTATCCGACGCTTGAGCTTCCCGACGAGATTGCCAACCCGCGTGCCTGTCGTTTTGGCCAGTGGTATACCGGTCCCGGCATACAACAGTATGGTCACCTGCCCGCTTTCATCGAGATCGATGCCTACCACCAGCGTGTGCATACCCTTGCGGACGAAATTGTCCAGGCGCGCGATGCGGGGAATGTTGATGTGGCGCGGGCGCTGGTGCCGCCTCTGATGGCGACCAAGGACGAGGTCGTTAGCCGGCTTAACGGCTTGCATCACGAGTTGCGCTCACCGCAACCCATTCGTCTGCCGCTGCAACCGAGATGAGCAGCCAAATAAAAACCCCGACGGGCGCAAGCGCCGGTCGGGGTAGCCCGGCCGCAGCCGGGAGGGGATTCCTGAAAACCTGTGCTTAGGCAGCGGCCTTCATGGTCTTGATGGTGGCGCTGGTCGCGGCGGCGACATTGGCTTCAGCCATTTCGACGGCTTGCTTGGCGGACTTCTTGACGGTGTCCATGGTCGAGTTGGCGGAAGCAATCGCGGACTTGACGGCAGCGAAGGCCATATCGGCACCGGCCGGGGCGTTCTTGGCAGCGGTGTCGAGCGCGGTGTTGACGTTGATGTTCAACTCGGCCACTTGACCTTCGACCAGCTTGCCCATGACTTCCTGGGTTTGCGTGGCGATTTCATAGATGGCACGGGAATAAGCAATCGCCTTGTCCAGCGCGGGCTGCGCCAGGCTCTTCTGCATGGCCAGCAGTTCCTGCGGGTTCTTGATCGACATGACGGCCTTGGTGTTGATTACGGTGTCTTCCATCAAACCGCGGGCGGTATTGAGGTTGAGGGCAGCAAGGCGCTCGGCGCTGGCGAAAGCGGTGTTGGCGATGAACATCAGGGTCTCGACGTTGGCTTTGTTGGCGCTGATCAGCTTCTCGGGGGTGTTGGTGTTGTACATGGTGTTCTCCTAAGTGGGTGAGGGTTTTCACTGCGTATGCTGCAGTGCAACATGACTCGATTATAGGTAGGGAAGGGGGTAAGTCAAGGAGAATTTGTGCAATGCACAAAATAATTTTCAGCCCGCTTTGATTTCCCTGCCGCCGACCGGGAAATGGCGGCATAAACAAGTCCCATGCGCGGGGCGGGGTGGGGGGTGATATGTTCGAGCGATGCCTGATTTACTCAGCCCCGAAGATGCCCTGCGCCTGAACGTCTTGCTGGCGGGGGATGTGTTGGCCGTCCGCATCGACGAGGGCGCGCGTCTGCTCTACGGGCTGACGCCAAAGGGTGAGGCGAAGCTGGCGCTCAATCCGATCGGGCGCCCCGATCGCTACTTCCAGCATGTGCGCGAACTGCTGGGCGGCCATGCGCTGGATTCGCCCGGCGGCTATCCGGTGCATCTGCGCCGCTGGACGCGGCTGGGCCATGCCGAACCGAAAAAACTCGAAGCCATGCTCAAGCTGGGCGAGCCCGAGGCGGTGCTGGCGGTGGCGTATGCGGCTGAACTTACCGATGAACTGGCGCGCCGGGTCTGGTGGGCACTACCCACCATGGACGTGGCGCGTGCCATGCTGGCCCACCCGGCCGTGCGTCGGGGACAGATGGGGCCGCTGCTGGCCGACTTTTTGATCGAGCATCTGCCGTTTGAAGAAGACCCCGTGACGGCGATGAACTCGGTGCGCGCGGTACTGGCCGCCGGGCTGATCTCGCCGCAGGCGCGTGAGCAACTGTGGCTCAAGGGCAAGCGCCGTCCCCATTATCTGGTGGGCTTTCTCGAAAGCCTGCCGGATGCCTTGCCGTCTGAACCAGCACGCCCCTTGCCCGATAGGCAACCGGACAGCCCTGCAGCCAAGTTACTGGCGCGCTGTTTTTCCGGCACCGGCCAAAGCTATCTGAAAGCGGCCGAGCTGATCCTCGAAAAACCGCCGGCGCATGAAGCGGTGTATCTGATGCTCGACCTGCTCGGCCAGTATTTTGCGGATGGGCGGGAGGCAGTCGCCCAACTTGATGTTTATCCAGCCGAGGCAGCGGCACTGGCGGCGCTGTCACAGCTCTCGAATACGGTGGCCGAACCGATCCTGACCAAAACCACAGCGGTTGGCCCCTTGATGCGGCGTCATCTGGAGCCGCTGTTTGCGCCTATCATCGGGCACCTGAAAACATTGAGAGGCGCAACATGAAGGGTGGGGTTTATCTCGATGCGGAAGCGCCCAGTCTGGTCAAGGCGCATTTCGCGCTGGTGCATGCCACGCCGGCAACCCGCGCCAAGCGCAAGCGCTTTCCTGACAACGTCGTCGAGCCGGTGGCGTCAGCCGAGGAAGCATTGGCCCGCGAGGATGCGGCGCAGAACCTGCACGCCGCCGAGGTCATGGGACCGTCGCGCTCGTCCGAAGGCATACATCTTTACTATCTGGTACGGTGGCTGAGTGAATAAAAAACCTTTTCCCATTCCCGTGGTGCCCGCCGGGCCGGAGTCTGATCCGGCGCTGGATGCCTGCAGCGGCGCCGAGTCCTTTGCCCTGATGGTGCTCGGCGACAGCATGGAGCCGGAGTTCGTCGAAGGCGACATCATCATCATCGAGCCGGAAGGGCTGGCCACCGATGGTTCCTATGTCATGGCCTGGCTCGCCGACGAGTGGATTTTCCGTCAGCTGAAAAAAAACGAAAGCAACAGTGGGGGCTGGAAATTGCAGCCGCTCAACCCCAAGTACCCCACAGCCGACATCCCCGACCTGTCGGGCATCAAGGGCGTCATCATCCAGAAATCCAAACCCGGCCGGCGCAAGGCGGCCAAACGCTACGTGGACTAAATCATGCCGTATTACATCTACCGCATCACCCAGCTTGGCCCGGTGAAAAATCTCGAAAAGCTCACCCAGTTTGACGTCTTCAAGGAGGCTTCCGCCAAGGCCAAGGAACTACGCAAAGAGAATGATCTGACCCAATGCAAAATCCAGGTGATGTTCGGCGAGAACGAACTGCAGGCTGAAGAAGCGCTCCATACCGTGCGCGAGGCCGAACCGCTGACCGGCGACGACTGGTAAGCACGGAGTCTGGCGATGGACGAGAGCAGCTACCATCTCACCCGCCAGCAAATCAATCCGCTGCCCTGCGTCTTTGAAAAGGCGCTGCTGTGCCAGGCCGCAGTGTGCGAAGCCGCGCGCCGCCTCTCGCTGGCCGAGCGCGAAATGGTGGCCTGCAGCGAACCGCTGGCCCGCGCCGCCTGCGGCAACCTGCTGCAACTGCTGCGGGTAAATTCCAGCTTCGCGCTGAAGGTCAAGGATACCCAGCGCATCCTGCCGCATGCGATGACGATGAAAATCCAGTGTGGCGGTCTGACCGGTCTCAAGGAACTGCTCGATGACGAAGCGCATGCGCCGGATGTACTGAAACTTGTTCGTCTGGCGCAGGCCGAGTTTGGTGCCCTCGAAGATTTGCCGTTTTCGCGCATCGTCCAAGGCGTGGCCCACTGGCAGATTCGGCGCCGCCGCCCGCTCAAAGAATGATTCCCCAGTTCGACCGGCTGGTTGCCGCCGTCCAGCGCAATTGCCACATCGCCGATGCCCGTCATGCGCGCGACATGACGCTGTGCACCTACCTGCTGGAGATGCGCGAGTTCTATCGCTGGGAAGCCGGCATTCCCCTCGGCGACCCGCTGGCGCGGCCCGAGGTCGGCACCTGGCTCAACGAGCGCGAGCGCCTGTGGGAGACCCTGGGCGAGGCGGACTTCAGCCCCGTGCCGCTGGCCGATACGGTATTCGAACCATTTGCTGCCGCCCAGATCAACGACATCCTGGTGCCGCATGGCCTCGTCTATGGGGCCGGCATTGGCCGTTTCGGCAAGCCCCACTTCTTCCTTGGCAAGCTGGCCTCTCAGGAAAATGAGAGCGGGCTGACGGTGCTGGTCTGCGAATGTGAATATGCGCGCGATCTCACCACCATGCCGGCGGCCCTGCAGGGACAGACGGTGATCGTTCGGCGCGAGGCGCTGCGCCAGTGGTTGTGGGAAAAGGTCGATGCCTGGAACGTCAAGAAGACGGCCGGCGCCTTTGCCCTGGCCTTGCACAGCCACGGCTATGCCGACGATCCGCTGGGCGCTCTTGAGCGCATGACCGATGCGGAAACCGCCACCCTGATCCTGCATGAGCGCGGCGAACATGCGGCGGGCCGGCTGCTGGGCATGGTCTGGGAAGAGCGCCTCGCCTGTTCGCGCCAGCGCCGGGCCGAAATCCTCATGCGCGCGGTGCGCGACAACCTCGCCGATTGTCTGGTGACTTTGCCGACACTGATCGAGCGCGAGGCCTGGCCCTCACTGTGGTTTTGGTTCTCCAACTTTGACGGCATGCGGCGCGAACTTTGGCCGGCGCTGGCGGTATTCGATTATGCAAATGTCGGCGTTGGCAAGACGGCACTGATCGAGAAGGTGCAGCGTGGCGCCATCCACTGGGAGGCGCTTGCCCGTCACCTGCTGGCGGCGGACGAAGCCGCCGTCGCCGCACTCTCGCACGACACGGCGGCGCTGGCCTTGGCATAATCCGGCCATGCCACTCCAATTCTCTGCCAACCTGTCTTTCCTGTTCGCCGAACAGGACTTTCTCGACCGCTTCGGTGCCGCCGCACAGGCCGGCTTCAAGGGCGTCGAATTCCATTTCCCCTACGAACACGACAAGGCCGTGCTGGCCGAAGTCGGGTTGACCTCGGGCGTCGAAGTCGTCCTGTTCAATCTTCCAGCCGGCAACTGGGCCGGCGGCGAGCGCGGCCTTGCCTGCCTGCCCGAACGCAAGGCCGAATTTCAGGACGGCGTCGGCCGTGCCATCGAATACGCCGAAGCACTCGGCTGTACGCGCCTCAACTGTCTGGCCGGCATTCCCACGACCGCGCAAGGCAAGGCCATCGACACGCTGATCGACAACCTCAAGTTCGCCGCCGCCGTGACGCAGCGTGCCGGCATCCGCCTGACCATGGAGCCGCTCAACACGCGCGATACGCCCGGCTTCCTGATCTCCGACACCACGCAGGCCATGCAGGTGATCGATGCCGTCGGCAGTAAAAACCTCTTCTTGCAATACGACGTCTATCACGCGCAGATCATGGAAGGCGACCTGACGCGCACGCTCGAACAGCTACTGCCGCGCATCGGCCACCTCCAGATCGCCGACAACCCCGGCCGCCATGAGCCGGGCACCGGCGAGATCAACTTCCCCTTCCTCTTTCGTCGTCTCGCAGAACTTGGCTACACCGGCTGGATCGGTTGCGAATACCAGCCGAGCGGCGCGACCGAAGACAGCTTCGGCTGGTTGGGTGCCGTAGCGCGCTAAATGTCGGCGCCGGGGCGACGGCAGGTGCCCGCAAAACGGGTTTTGATGTCAAACTATGCCATCCCCTGACATTCCCTGGAGCGCGCCATGTCCCTCAATGTATCCCTGCCACCCGAGTTGGAAAACCGCGTGCGCCAGCATGTGGAATCCGGCCTCTACAGTTCCGTCAGTGAAGTCATTCGCGAGGCGTTGCGACTCTTCGAGGCTTATCAGGACGTACAGGCCGCTAACCTGGCCAGCCTGAAAGCGGATATCGCCTTGGGCGTAGCCGATGTTGCCGCCGGCCGGGTGCGCGAACTGGACATGGGTGAGATCAAGCAGCGTGGTCGGGCGGCCTTGGCGAAGCGGCAGCCGGCATAGTGGGAAAAGTGCGGCATTCCGCGAGCGCGGAAAACGACTTGCTGGAGGCTTGGCTATATGTCGCCGAGGAAAGCATCGGCGCGGCCGACCGCCTCCTCGATCGGATCGACGCCGAAGCGCGCACGCTGCTTCAGCAGCCAAAAATGGGCCGTGCACGCGACGAACTGGCCGTCGGCCTGCGCAGTTGGCCGACGTCGACGCCCTACATTCTGTTTTACTTCGCGGATACCGACGGAATCATGATCGCGCGCGTTCTGCACCATGCGCGGGATGTGCCGGCGATAGGGGATTGGCCGGCGCATTGAACGGCGGTAACTATGCCGTACGCAAGCCGGCGATGATCCGCTCCATCTGGCGGCGGTGAATCTGCTGGTGAATGGCGCCTAGGCAAACCCAACGCTGCGGCGTCAATGCGCCGAACCAGGGATGGGGCGCGGTATGCCGCGCTGCGCGGTCGCCCACCCGGTGCGTCACCTTGTCCGTGTAACTCTCCAGAAACGCCCGATATGCAGAGACGATGTCGCTGTCTTTGCTGCCCTGCGGCTTCACCGCCGCGATATCCGCCTTCACCGAAATCGCCTGTCCTTGCGTCAGCTCGACGACCCCGGTTGAAATTCTGGAACCGACCTCGATCAAATGCTCCAGCACCATCGCCGCCGACCAGTAGCGCGAACTGTCCTCGATGCCCATCGGCGCGCGGATTAAAACGCGGGTCTGCAATGCCTCGGGCGCAAGGGATTGCGCCGCCGCCGCCACGCGTTCGCCCTCCTGCAAGAACAGCCCGAGCGCCTTGTCCCATGAAGTCATCCGGCAAAACGCGGGAAACAACACATGACGCAGAGCGAACGCCTGCAAGCGCGGCAGCCCGGCACCGGGCGCCGCCAGATTTGCCTGCGGGGAGGCATTCGAATCAGGCTTGTCCGTCATGAGATTCTTCGGTATCAACGTTCAAGCTCAAGGGAACGCCGTTTACGGCGCGTCCCTTGGGTCGCTTTGTTGGGCATTGAGTCGTGTATTGACCAAGCGCACTATCTTGGAGAGTTCTTTCAACTCTTCTTTGCTGTGATCCGTTTTCGATTTGAATTCACTGAGGTAGAGTTTCTTTAGTGCATCCTTTGCCTTTCGTCGGTCTGCGTTATCTCTGCTACCAAGCTTCATCACTAAATCGGTTTCACGTCCGTTCACAGCTGATAGAACGCTTTGTGGGAGCAAGCCTTCGATGCAGTCCTTTCCAGGTTGATCTACTCCCAGGCCAGCGAAATCAGAGTTTTCAGTCAGTCCAACACGCGTAAGCGCTGTCCTTGCTTCCGTCGCCGCATCCAAGTCATAAGTCACGAAGACTCTGTCGAATTTCCGCAACACGAATTGAATAAGCAATGTATTTTTTAGAGTGTCCTTGCCTCCATATGGAACCACCTCAATAGCAGAGGACAATTGATCGCAAGCCAATGAATGTTTCTGTAGGAACTGAAAATATTCTTGGTCAATAGGCCCCTCAACCAATAGCACCTTTGACTGGTCGGCTGAGAAAAGCAGTTTCAAGTTCGTGAACTCTTGCGAACCGATTCCAAGGTGGTCCGCAAAAGGAGCCATCCAGTTGTCCCCAGATGTATCCACCCGGACAGTTTCAAAAGTCTTTCCTCGCTTGGTCTCTCGCGCCAAGAGGATGTTCGATATGCCCTCCTCTTGATTCAGCATGTGCGGACTATGCGTGGTTACCACGATCTGAATACCCAACTCCTCCGACAGGTGACGCAGCATGCGCCCAAATTCGGCTTGGGCGGACGGATGCAAGAAGCTCTCAGGTTCTTCTATGACAACAACCGGCGTAATCTTGTCATCTGGCGACCCCGTAGTCTTGATGCGATTGGCCTGAAGTATCGCCATGAGGATATGTGTGCGATTCTGTGTTCCACTTCCCCAATCGCTAAGAGGAACCTCAACATTCTTGTCTTTGAGATTTATGCCTAGGGGCATTTCTCGTGCGGCAAAGCCCTCTAAGGGGGATACTTCTACATCGTATTTTTCCGTAAGTCTCCCGAGAATATTACTTAAACCCTCGGTGTGATCCTTTGCCAATTTTTTTAGTCGGCGCTCAATATGCTTACCGGCTTCATCTAGGGCCTTTCGTTCCTCTGCGGACATCACGAACTCGTAAAACATACGCCGCCGCCCCCGCCCAAAGAAGAACTCATCGTGCCGGGTCGTGGAGTTGTATAGAAATAGGAGACTCGAATCCTTGATTCTCTTATCAATCTCTTTTGCAGCTTTGTCATCAACCTTGTCGCCATCGACCGCGACCGAGATCGTGATGTCATCATTACTTGAAACGGAATAGCCAACGCAGAGCGTTACTGCAGGTTTTTCGATTTTCTTTGTGGCAATTTTCTCAATGAATGAAATGAGGGCGGGATCTTCTAACCTTGTAATTTCGAGCGTAAACGAGGCCAAGATCGGCTCACTATCCTTGACCCATTGCGTCTTGTCATCTTTGTAGTCAAGACCACTCTCATCAACCTGCCATGGGTACCGAGTTCGTACTCGAAACAGGGCAGACAGGAGACGAATCACGCACGACTTACCTGCATTGTTTCTTCCAGAAATAGTGCAGTAGTTATTCGCGAAAGTAAGAGTCAAGTCGTGCAACGTTCGATAGTTCTTTGTCGTGATCGTTTTTAGGCGCATTACGTCGTGCTCTCCAATAAATGCCCAACCATATTCAGGCAGATTCTTTCGTGATCCAAGTTTCCGGTTTCCGCTTATGCGCGAGCGTTCCTGATGGGCGTGGCGCGTTGAAGTGCCGGCTAGGATAGCTTTCCGTCATGCCGATGGCAAGTTGCGTTGTGGGTGCGCGTGCCGTCCCGCCAGCGCCGACTTTTTGCGCGGTGAGCGGTGGTGAATGCGCGCAGGTATAGTGCGGCGATGCTCGATTCCCGCGACTTTCTTCGGCGTTTGTTCGACGCGGCGCTGGCCGCCGCTGATCCGGCGCGCTGCGTGCCGTTGCATTTGCCGGACCCGGCGACGGTGAAGGGGCGCATTGTGGTGGTGGGCGCGGGGAAGGCTGCGGCGGCGATGGCGGCTGCGGTTGAAGTTGCTTGGGCGGCGCAGCTTGATCGCGTGTCGGGGCTGGTGGTGACGCGCTACGGCCACGGGGTTCCGACGCAAAAGATTGCGGTCGTCGAGGCCGCGCATCCGGTGCCGGACGCGGCGGGGCAGGACGCGGCACGGCGCATTCTTGCGGCGGTGCAGGGGCTGACGGCAGACGATCTGGTGCTGGCGCTGATGTCGGGCGGCGGGTCGGCCTTGCTGGCGCTGCCGGCGCCGGGCATCACGCTGGTGGAGAAGCAGGCGCGGACGCGCGAGTTGTTGAAGAACGGCGCGTCGATCCACGAAATCAACGCGGCACGCAAGGCGATGTCGGCCATCAAGGGCGGCAAGCTCGCCGCTGCCGCCATGCCCGCACGGGTGCTGACGCTGGCGATTTCCGATGTGCCCGGCGACGATCCGGCCACCATCGCCTCGGGCCCGACGGTGCCGGCGCCCGCTGAGCCGGCCTATCCCTTCTGTGAAACCCGCGTGATCGCCACTGCGCAGGATGCTCTGCAAGCTGCGGGGGACGTGGCGCGGCAGGCCGGGGTGACGCCATTGATCCTCGGCGACCGCATCGAGGGCGAGGCGCGCGAGGTGGCGAAGGCACTGGCGGGCATTGCGCTGTCGTGCCAGTCGCACGGTCTGCCGCTCAGGCCGCCGTGCGTGCTGCTCTCCGGCGGCGAGACGACGGTGACGGTGAAGGGCAGCGGGCGCGGCGGCCGCAATGCCGAATTTCTGCTGGCGCTGGCCCTTGCCCTCAAGGCGGCGCCGGGCATCCATGCCCTTGCCTGTGATACCGACGGCATCGACGGTTCGGAAGACAATGCCGGGGCGTGGGTCGATCCCACGACGCTGACGCGGGGAATGGACGCCAAGGGGCGGCTCATGGACAATGACGCCTACGGATTTTTCGCCGCGCTGGACGATTTGATCGTGACCGGCCCGACCCGCACCAATGTGAACGACTTTCGCGCAATTCTTGTTGAAAACTGAGATCACCATGACGACACGTAGCCATAGTCACGAACGCGATCAGGATTTCTCGGATGTCGACCGGGCCGCATTGCTGCAGGCTCTTGCGGCCGTTTTGCCAGCGGCCGCGCTGCTAGCCGATCACGAAGACCTGAAACCCTACGAGTGCGACGGCCTCTCGGCCTATCGGCGCGTGCCGCTGGCGGTGGCGCTGCCCGAAGACGAGGCGCAGGTGGTAGGGGTGCTCAAGGCTTGCCATCGCTTGGGCGTGCCGGTGGTCGCGCGCGGCGCCGGGACGGGGCTGTCGGGCGGCGCCTTGCCGAACGAACATGGCGTGGTGCTGAGCCTTGCCAAGATGAAGCGCATCCTCAAGCTCGATCCGTATTCGCGCACCGCCGTGGTTCAGCCCGGCGTGCGCAACCTAGCGATTTCCGAGGCCGCCGCGCCACATGGTCTTTACTACGCACCCGATCCCAGCTCGCAACTGGCCTGCACCATCGGCGGCAACATCGCCGAGAACTCCGGCGGTGTGCATTGCCTCAAATATGGCCTGACGGTGCATAACGTCCTGCGCGTGCGCGGCGTGACGATGGCCGGCGAGATCGTCGAATTCGGTTCGGCGGCGCTGGACAGTCCCGGCTACGACCTGCTGGCGCTGCTGATCGGTTCCGAAGGCCTGCTGGCCGTGGTGACCGAGGTGACGGTGAAGCTGGTGCCCAAGCCCGAGGTGGCGCGCGTGATCATGGCCTCTTTCGATGCCGTGACCAAGGCCGGAGCGGCGGTGGCGGACATCATCGCCGCCGGCATCATTCCCGCCGGGCTGGAGATGATGGATAAGGCGGCGACGCGTGCGGTCGAGCCTTTCGTCAAGGCGGGTTACGACCTCAATGCCGAGGCGATCCTGCTGGCCGAATCCGACGGCACGCCGGAAGAGGTGGAGGAAGAAATTGCCGCGATGCGCGCCGTGCTGGAAAAAAGCGGCGCCAGCGAGATTCGCGTCTCGACCGACGATGCCGAGCGCCTGCGCTTCTGGGCCGGGCGCAAGGCGGCCTTTCCGGCGGTGGGCAGCATTTCGCCCGACTACTACTGCATGGACGGCACGATTCCAAGAAAACGTCTGGCCGAGATGCTGATGGCGATTGCCGAGATGGAGAAGAAATACGGCCTGCGCTGCGTGAACGTTTTTCATGCCGGCGACGGCAACCTGCATCCGCTGATTCTTTACGATGCCAATGTGCCCGGCCAGTTGGAACGCACCGAGGCGTTTGGCGCCGAGATTCTGGCGCTGACCGTCCAGCTCGGCGGCACGATCACCGGCGAGCATGGCGTGGGCTTTGAAAAGATCGGCTCGATGTGTGTGCAGTTTGCCAGCGACGAACTGGCGGCCTTCCACCGCGTCAAGGCGGCTTTCGATCCGCAGGGGCTGCTCAATCCCGACAAGGCGATTCCGACGCTGCACCGCTGCGCCGAGTTCGGTCGCATGCATGTGCATCAGGGACAGTTGTCCCATCCCGAACTGGAGCGCTTCTGATGATTGCGGGATTCAAGCAACGGATTTTGGAAGGCAAGCCGCTTTGTATTCGCGGCGCGGGCAGCAAGGACTTTTACGGCAATCCGCCGCAGGGCGAGATTCTTGATACACGCACTCACAGCGGCATCGTCGCCTATGAGCCGACCGAGTTGTATGTGACGGCGAAGTGCGGCACGCCGATTGCCGAGATTGAGGCGGCACTCGCCGCGCAGGGGCAATTTCTGGCGTTTGAGCCGCCGCGTTTTTCACCTGACAGTACCGTGGGCGGCGCCGTCGCTGCCGGTCTGTCCGGCCCGCGCCGCGTCAGTGCCGGGGCGCTGCGCGACTTCGTGCTGGGTGTGAAGCTGCTCGATGGCGCCGCACGCGAATTAACGTTTGGTGGGCAGGTGATGAAGAACGTCGCCGGCTACGATGTCTCGCGCGTGATCGCCGGCAGCCTCGGGACGCTGGGGCTGATCACCGAGGTGTCGCTGAAGGTGTTGCCGCAGCCGGTGGCGGATGCCACGCTGCGCTTCGAGATGGCGCAAGCGGTTGCGCTCGACAAGCTCAATCGCTGGGCCGGTCGGCCGCTACCTATCGTGGCGAGCGCTTGGCAGAATGATGTGCTGACGATTCGGCTGGCCGGTGCGCGGGCGGCTGTCGAGGCCGCCAAACTAAAAGTCGGCGTTGGCGAGACGGCAGATGGTACGTGCTGGGATGTCCTGCGCAACCAGACGGCGGACTTCTTCAAAACGGAAACGCTTTGGCGCTTATCCGTGCCGTCGACGGCGCCTGAACTCAAGCTGCCCGGAGAACAACTGATCGAATGGGGTGGTGCGCTGCGCTGGTTGAAATCGGATGCACCGGCCGAAATGATTCGCGCGGCGGCTGCAGCGGTGGGCGGCAGCGCTACGCTTTATCGCGCGTCGGCCGAGTTGAAAGCCCAGGTCGATGCCTTTGCCCCGCTGCCTGCGCCGCTGATGGCACTGCACCAGAACCTCAAGGCCGCTTTCGATCCGCAGGGGATTTTCAACCCCGGTCGTCTCTACAAGGAATTCTGAGTATGGAGACGCATCTCGCCGATTTCATTCGCGATACCCGGGCCGGCCGCGAGGCCGAGGAAATTCTCCGCAAGTGCGTGCATTGTGGTTTCTGTACCGCCACCTGTCCCACCTACCAGTTGCTCGGTGACGAACTCGACGGGCCGCGCGGCCGCATCTACCTGATCAAGCAGGTGCTCGAAGGCGTGCCGCCGACTGAGAAGACGCGCCTGCACCTGGATCGTTGCCTGACCTGCCGCTCCTGCGAGTCGACCTGCCCGTCCGGGGTGCATTACTCGCGCCTGCTCGACATCGGCCGTGCCCTCGTCGAGGAGCGCGTGCCGAGAAAAGGAGTGGATGGGGTGTTGCGTGGCGCCCTGCGTGCGGTGCTGCCGCGTCCGTTGGTGTTCGGCACGGCCATGAAGCTGGGCCAGATGGTGCGGCTGTTGCTGCCCGGCGCCCTGAAGGCCAAGGTACCACCGCTGACCTCGGCGGGTACGCTGGCGCCCGACACGGGCACGCGCAAGATGCTGGTGCTGGCCGGTTGCGCCCAGCCGAGCATGTACCCGAACATCAACGGCGCGGCGAAACGCGTGTTGGCGAAGCTGGGTATCCACCTCTTCGAGGCCGGCGAAGCGGGCTGCTGTGGCGCCGTGAAGCTGCACCTGAACGATGCTGCCGGGGCGCAGGATCAGGCCCGGCGCAATATCGACGCTTGGTGGCCGCATGTGGCAGCCGGGGCCGAGGCGATTGTCATCACCGCGTCGGGCTGTGGCGTACAGGTCAAGGATTATGGTCATCTGCTGCAGGACGATGCGGCCTATGCCGAAAAAGCGGCGCGGATTGCCGAACTGGCGCGCGATGTCAGCGAAGTTGTGGCGGCCGAGCAGGCGGCGTTAATGAAACTATTTGAAAAGTCGGCGGTGGCAGGATGGCATCCGTTGGCCTTCCATTCCCCCTGCACCCTGCAGCATGGCCTCAAACTGAGGGGCAGCGTCGAGCAACTGCTGACGGTGGCGGGGTTTGACCTGACGCCGGTGGCCGACGGCCACCTGTGTTGCGGGTCGGCCGGCACCTATTCCATCCTCCAGCCTGAAATATCCCTGCAACTGCGGGATAACAAACTGGCTGCCCTGACGGCCGGACAGCCCATCGGCATTGCCAGCGCCAATATTGGCTGTATTGCCCATCTGCAGGCCGGGACGAAATTGCCGATCAAACACTGGATAGAATGGCTGGACGAAATATTGCTGAACTGAGACTGTCGCACTAGGAAAAATAATAATGCAGATCAACGAGCAGGAAGCCCTCAAACAGTTGGCCAAGCAGGGGGTGAAAATTCCCCCGCAGCCCCGTGTGCTGCTGGAACTGCAAAAGCTGCTGGCTTCCGAAGACTACGACATGCGTTCGGTCGCCAAGGTCATTTCGCAAGACCCCGGCATCGTTTCGCTGCTGTTCAAGGCGACCCGTTCGCCCGCTTTTGCGCGCGCTCGCAGTGCCAAGACCCTTGATCAGATCCTGATGGTGGTGGGCATCAAACAGGTGTTCAGTCTGGTACAGGCCGTGTCCTTGACCACGACCATCAATAGCAGCACGCGGCGCGCCTTCGATATTTTCTGGAACCGCGCCCACGAAATCGCCCAGATGGCGGCGATTATTGCGGATGACCGCGTATCGGTCTGCAATGTCTTTCCCGAGCAGGCCTATCTGGCCGGCATCTTCCACGAGTGTGGCGTGCCGGTGCTGATGATGCGCTTCCCGAAATACTGTGAAACGCTCAAGCTGGAGAATGCCACCTGCTGGCCGAATCTGTCGGAAGAGGATTCAAAATTCGACGTCGACCACTGTTCGGTCGGCTATCTGGTGGCCCGCCACTGGGGGCTGCCGGATTTTGTCTGCGACGCCATTCGTTTTCACCACGATCTGCCTGATGAAAAGACCATCGGCGCCTCGGTGAGTCTGGTGGCCATCGTGCAGGTGGCGAGCCATTTTTATCATCACCTCCATGATGTGGAGGATCCCCTGTGGGACAAGATCGGCCCGCGTGTGATGTCCGAGCTTGCCCTGGGACGGGACGAGGAAAAGGATTTTTACGAACTGATGAGCGGCCGTTTTCTTGACGGCGCACACTGACGCTGCTGACCATTGACCATGGCTTTTAATATCGAAACCTGCACGGCACAACATATCGGCGATCGTTCCGAGCAACAGGATCGTGTTGGCCTGTTTGCCCATCCCACGCATAAAGGCACACTACTGGCGGTATTGGCCGATGGCATGGGTGGACACACCGGCGGCGCCATGGCGGCCGAGCAGGTCATCCATTCGGCCAAAACGAATTTCCAGTCCGGCGGGCTGGGGCCCGGCGATATTCAGGCAACGCTTGCGTCCGGCATCAACGATGCCCACGACGGCATCAAACTGTCGGCCATGTCCAGTGAGCAGGACCCGCACAGCACCGCCTGCGCGCTGATCCTGCAGCCGGGCCGGGCCGATTGGGCGCATTGCGGTGATTCGCGCATTTATCATTATCGCGATGGCGAAAAAATCTCGCGCAGCTACGATCACTCGCACGTGATGAATCTGGTGAAGATGGGTTATCTCACCGAGGAACAGGCTGAGACGCACCCACAGAAAAACCTGCTGATCTCCTGCCTGGGCGACAACGATCCACCAAAAATCGATTTTGGCGAGACGGCCCCGTTGCAGGACGGCGACTGCTTTCTGCTGTGCTCGGATGGGTTGTGGGCCTATTTCAGCGATGAGGAACTGGGCAAGATACTCAAGGAGTATCCGGTGCGTCAGGCGGCCGAAATCCTGATCAATACATCGCGCGACCGGGCCAAGGGGCACGGCGACAACTGCTCGCTGGCCATCGTGCGCCTGAAGCAGCTCGAAGAGGAAAAGGCGCCACCGCCATGGAAGCGGTCGCCAGTTAAGTAAAACAGAGGGGAACACCATGCCGTTGACCATCGGAGTACCGAAGGAGACGTTTGCGGGCGAAAAGCGCGTCGCGAGCGTACCGGACGTCGTCGAAAAACTGATCAAGCTGGGCTTTGCCGTGCGCGTCGAGCGCGGCGCAGGCGATGCCGCCAACTTTGCCGACGCTATCTACGAAGCCGCAGGCGCCACCATTGCACCGGATGCGGCCAGTCTGTGGTCGTCGTCCGACATTGTCCTCAAGGTTCGCGCTCCCAATACGGCCGAAGTCGGCTTGATGAAGGAAGGTCAGACCCTGATCGGTTTCCTCTGGCCGGCGCAGAACCCCGAACTGATGCAGCAACTGGCCGCGAAGAAAGTGACCGTGCTGGCCATCGACGCGCTGCCGCGCACACTTTCGCGCGCCCAGAAGATGGACGCGCTGACCTCGCAGGCGGGGGTGGCTGGCTATCGTGCCGTCATTGAAGCCGCTAACGCCTTTGGCCGCTTCTTTAACGGCCAGATTACGGCGGCGGGCAAAGTGCCGCCGGCCAAGGTTTTCATCGCCGGTGCCGGCGTCGCCGGCCTCGCTGCCATCGGCACCGCCGCAGGACTTGGCGCCATCGTGCGCGCCAACGACACGCGTGCCGAAGTGGCCGATCAGGTGGTTTCCCTGGGTGGTGAGTTCGTCAAGGTCGATTACGAAGAAGAGGGTTCCGGCGGCGGTGGCTATGCCAAGGTAATGTCCGAGGGCTTCCAGCAGGCCCAGCGCGAGATGTATGCCAAGCAGGCGCGCGAAGTCGACATCATCATCACCACCGCGCTGATTCCCGGCAAGCCCGCGCCCAAACTCATCACCGCCGAGATGGTGCAGAGCATGAAGCCCGGCAGCGTCATTGTCGACATGGCCGCCGAGCAGGGCGGCAACTGCGAACTGACCGAGCCCGGCCAGGCCGTGGTGAAGCATGGCGTCACCATCATCGGTTATACGGATCTGGTCAGCCGTCTGGCGCGCCAGTCGTCGACTCTGTACGCCACCAACCTGCAGCGTCTCACCGAGGAATTGTGCAAGACCAAGGATGGCGTGATCAACGTCAATATGGAAGACGACGCCATCCGCGGGCTGACGGTCATCAAGGACGGCGAAATCACCTGGCCGGCCCCAGCGCCCAAGGTCGCTCCGGCCCCGGCCCCGAAACCTGCCGCTGCCCCCCCCGAGAAAAAATCGGCCCACGGTCACGGTGCAGGTGCCCCGATGGCCGGCCGCAGCCTCGCCATGCTCTTCGGCGGCGGTGCCGTGCTGTTCTGGCTGGTCGGCGCCTTCGCCCCGGCCTCGTTCCTCTCGCACTTCACCGTCTTTGTGCTGGCCTGCTTCGTTGGCTACATGGTGGTGTGGAACGTCACCCCCGCGCTGCATACGCCCTTGATGAGCGTGACCAACGCCATTTCCAGCATCATCGCCATCGGCGCGTTGGTGCAAGTTGCGCCGCCACTAGAAGGGGTTGCCGACGGTCGGCCGAGCAGCTGGATTCTTGGCTTGGCCGTGTTCGCACTGGTGCTGACCGCCATCAACATGTTCGGCGGCTTCGCCGTCACCCGCCGCATGCTGGCGATGTTCCGTAAGTGAGTCCGACATGAGCGCAAACCTTTCTGCTGTTGCCTACATCGGCGCTACCATCCTCTTCATCCTCAGCCTCGGCGGTTTGTCGAACCCGGAAACCGCCCGGCGCGGCAATCTCTACGGCATCATCGGCATGACCATTGCTGTGCTCGCCACCGTGCTTGGTCCGCGTGTCACGGCGGCCGGCATTCCGTGGATCATCGGCGCCATGGTGATTGGCGGCAGCGTCGGCCTGATCGCTGCCAAGAAGGTGCAGATGACGCAGATGCCCGAGCTGGTCGCGCTGATGCATAGTTTGGTCGGCCTTGCCGCCTGTCTGGTCGGCTTTGCCAGCTATATCGATACCTCGATTCAGTTTGCGGGTGCCGACAAGCTCATCCACGAACTCGAAATCTATGTCGGCATCTACATCGGCGCGGTGACTTTCTCCGGTTCGATCATCGCTTTCGGCAAGCTCTCGGGCAAGATCGGCGGCAAGCCGATGCTCATCCCCGGCCGCCATGCCATTAACGGCATCGCCGCCCTGATCGTCATCTACTATGCCTATGCCTTCCTGCAGGCGCCGACGGTGGCAGACGGTACGGTGCCATTGATTGTCATGACCGTAATCGGCCTGCTGTTCGGCATCCACATGGTGATGGCCATCGGCGGGGCTGACATGCCAGTGGTGGTGTCGATGCTCAACAGCTACTCCGGTTGGGCGGCGGCGGCCACCGGCTTCATGCTCTCGAACGACCTGTTGATTGTGATCGGCGCGCTGGTCGGTTCCTCGGGCGCGATCCTTTCCTACATCATGTGCCGCGCGATGAACCGCAATTTCATCAGCGTCATCGCGGGTGGCTTCGGTACCGGTGACGGTGCAAAAGTCGGCGCTGGCGGGACGGCACAACCGCAAGGTGAAGTGGTGTCGATCAGCGCAACTGACACCGCCGAGCTGCTGCGCGAGGCGAAGAACGTCATCATTGTCCCCGGCTACGGCATGGCGGTGGCGCAGGCCCAGCATACGGTCTATGAGATCACCAAACTGCTGCGCGAGAAGGGCGTCAATGTGCGCTTCGGCATCCATCCGGTGGCCGGCCGCATGCCGGGCCACATGAACGTGCTGCTGGCCGAAGCCAAGGTGCCTTACGACATCGTAATGGAGATGGACGAGATCAACGAGGATTTTCCGAACACCGACGTCAGCATGGTGATTGGCGCCAACGACATTGTGAACCCCTCCGCCGAGGACGATCCGACCAGCCCGATCGCCGGCATGCCGGTGCTGCAGGTGTGGCAGGCGAAGACCTCGATTGTGATGAAGCGCTCGATGGCGTCCGGCTATGCCGGCGTCGACAATCCGCTCTTCTACAAGGACAACAACCGCATGCTGTTCGGCGATGCGAAGAAAATGCTCGACGAGGTGCTGGTTGTTCTGAAGTCCTAGCGGCGCCGACTAGAGCGCCTTAACGGCGAGTGCGCAGCCGCTGATTACCAGTAGGGCACCGATCATGCGCTGCATTTGCGCGTGGGAGATGACAAGATGGACACGGCCGCCCAATCGTAGGCCCAGCCATAGCGCAGTGAGGCCGCCTGCCCAGAGCAGCAGTGGCGCGGTTTGCAACAGCAGGCCGGTTAGGGTGAACACTACGATCCGTACGGCGCCTTCGACGAGGAATAGCCGGGAGAGCGTGGCGCGCAGGGCGGATTTGTCGTCGATGCGTCGGCTCAGGTAAATGATGTAGGGTGGCCCGCCGGTACCGAAGGTGGCGCCGATGGCGCCTCCCAGCAGGCCCGCAAGGTGGGACCAGCGAGGCGAAATCGCCTCAGTGATCGCGCCGCCGCCAATGTTGCGCAACCCGAACAGAACGATCAGCAGGCCAAGGGCAAGCAGCAGGAATTGCTGGGGCAGTTTCAGCAGCAGCCAGGCACCGAGGCAGATGCCGGCGATGCCTGTCGGCAGCAGTCGTTTCACCTCGCTCCAGTCGCCATGGGATATGGTGGCGCGGCTCATCAGGCAAGAGGCAGTGAAGTCGAGTAGCAGCATCGTCGGCACCACGGTCTGGATCGGCATGAACTGTACGAGCAGGGGCGTGGCGATGAGCGCCGAGCCGGCACCCGTAATACCGCGGACGAAATAGGCACCAGCGATGATGAGCCACGCCGCGATGATCTGCGCGGTACTCATGCCGAACGGCTCGAAGGAAATCATGTGCCGGGCGGTGGGTCAGGCGCAAACGCGCTGGATCGCCTGGGTGGCTTGCGCCAGTTTTTCCTGCGATGCCGCGAACGATAGCCGCATGTGCCGGTCGATCCCGAAGACACTGCCGGGCACCACGGCTACGCCGCCTTCTGACAGCAGGTAGGTGCAAAAGGCCAGGTCGGTCGGTGCGGCGATGCGCCCTTGTGCGTACATGCGGTCGATGGCGGCGCCGACGTCGGCGAACACATAAAAGGCTCCCTTGGCGCGCAGGTTGGCGATGCCGCAGGTGCCGACAAGGTTGTCGAGCAAATACCGATGGCGTTGCCGGAAGGCATCCGTCATCGGCCGGATCGCGTCCAGTCCTCCGTCGAGGGCGGCGATGGCGGCATATTGGGAGACTGCGGCGGGGTTCGAGGTGTTCTGCGATTGCAAATTCGCCATCGCCGCCGTGAGCTTCGCGGGGGCGGCCGAGTAACCGATGCGCCATCCGGTCATGGCGTAGGCTTTCGAGACGCCGTTACAGACAATCGTCCGCTCCCGGTAATCGGGACGCACGTTGAGGATGTTGACGAAACGGAAGTCCTCCAGCGCGATGTGCTCGTACATGTCGTCGCTCAAGATCCAGATTTCCGGGTGGCGGTCGAGGACTTGCGCCAGCGCGTCGAGTTCGTCCCGGCCATATACCGCCCCGGACGGGTTCGACGGGCTGTTGAGGACGACCACCCGGGTGCGGGGCGTCAGGTGGGCATCGAGAAGCGCCGGCGTCAGCTTGTAGCCGACGGCCATCGGGCAGGGCACGATGACCGGCACGCCGTCCGACAGGGCCACCATGTCGAGAAACGACGGCCAGTAAGGGGCGGGAACGATGACCTCGTCGCCGGGATTGAGGACGGCCTGGAAAAAGTTGTAGATGTTGTGCTTGCCGCCGCAACTGGCCATGACTTCGCCGATTTCAAACGTCAGGCCGTTTTCGCGTTCGAACTTGTCGATGATCGCCCGGCGCAATTCGGGTACGCCTTCGACCGGCGTGTATTTCGTGTGGCCGGCGGCGATGGCGCGGATCGCGGCATCCTTGATGTGTTGGGGGGTATCAAAGTCGGATTCGCCGATACCGAGGTTGATGACCGTCTTGCCGACAGCTTTCATTCTGGCGATATCGGCAAGCGTGGCCGAGAGGATTGCCGGCCGCAGTGAAGACATGCGTTTGGAAAGTCGCATCGTGGGTTTTGTCCTGATCGGGATATGCGGCGGCACGGAGTGTAATATGCACGCAACATGGCTGAATCCATCTAATATGCCATGAATACATGGCAGGGGGTGCTAGATCATGCGTTTTTATACTTTTGGCGGATTGATCGCGGTTTTTTCGGCGTTCCTGGCGTTACCGGTAGCGGCCCAAGGGTACAAGCCCAGCGGCGCTGCGGCGAAGTCGGAAACCTTCGTTTTCGGCATCCATCCTTATTCGAATCCGCAGGATCTGTACGAAGCCTATGCGCCCATCGCCAAGTATCTGGAGGCGAAATTGCCCGGCTATCGCTTCGAAATCGAGGCATCACGGGACTATGCCGATTACGAGGCCAAGTTGGCGGCGCGCAGTTTCCACTTCTCCCTGCCGAATCCGGCGCAGGCGGTGGCGAGCTTCGAGCACGGTTATCGGGTGATCGCCAAGATGACGCCCGACGACGACTTCCGTGGGCTGTTCGTTACACGCGAGGACGCCGATATCCCTGCCTCGCCCAAGGCACTGGCCGGCAAGACGGTTTGCTTTACCTCGCCAACCGCGCTGGCCGGCACCTTGCAACCCCTGATGTGGCTGCACGATCAGGGTGTGGATGTGAAAAACCTGAAGATTCGTTATGTCGGCTCGCAGTTTTCCTCGATATTGAACGCATGGACCGGCGAATTCGACGCCTGCGGCAGCACCGCGCGCTTTTTCCGCAACTGGTCGCGGGCGAACCCGGAAAAAACCAAAAATGTCAGGGAGCTCTGGCGGACGCCGCCGCTGCCGCATAATGCAGTGGTCGCGCGCAATGACGTACCGCACGACGTTGCCGAGCGGGTTGCGCGGGCACTGGCCGGCCTGTCGAAGGATCCGGCGGTGGACCAGGCTCAGTTCAAGATCGACCAGCAGCACTTCGAACTGGCCGATAACAAGGCCTACAAGCCCGTGATCGACTTTTTGCGTCGCTATGACGCGGCGATAGGGCTGCCTTCCCAGATCAAGCCGCCGAAGGCGGAGTAGTCCGCCGCATGCGGTTAGTCAGTCCGCGCGAGTTTGCTTTTGATAGCCTGCGCTGGCGTATTGCGGCCAGCGTGATGCTGCTGTATGCCCTGTTGATGGGAGCTGTGCTGGTCGGCACCGTCAGCCATCAGAGGGAATACCTGCTGAATCTGCTGGCCCGCCAGGGAGAAGGGCTGGCATCGACTTTGGCAGTGAATGCCCCGTCCTGGCTTATCAGCAACGATCTCAACGGCCTGGGCGAACTCGTCGACAGTCTGAAGAGCGCACCGAATCTCGACGTGGGGATGATCCTCGACAAGCAGGGTAAGGTACGGGCCGCCACCGATCCGTCGCTGTTCAACCTCGTGCTCGACGATCCTGTCAGCCGGGACTTGCTCGGCAGTTCCGGTGTGCACCAGATATGGCACGACGGCTTGGTCGATAGTGTGGCCGAGATCAAGTCCGGTAACGAGGTCATCGGTCGGGTCCGCATCATTCTGACAACCGCGTCAGTTGGGGCGGAGATCGACGCAATAATCGTCCGTGGCGTCATGTACATGCTGGCCGCCATCGCACTCGGCGGCTTGGTGGCGTGGCTCGCGGTGCGTGCCATGACCCGGCGCCTCGAAGTACTGTCCGACGCGGCCGATCGTGTCGCGGCTGGCGATCTTTCGATCGCGATAGTCGCGGATGCAGGGCGCGATGAAGTGTCCCGCCTCAACCGCGATTTTGCCCAAATGATTCATGCCCTGGCCGAACATCGCAACCACCTTGAGGATTTGATCGAGCAGCGCACGGCGGAACTGGTCGAGGCCAAGTTCGCTGCCGAGTCGGCCAATTTGGCGAAGAGCGTTTTCCTGGCGAACATGTCGCACGAAATCAGGACACCGCTCAACGCCATCCTCGGCCTGAGCTACCTGCTGCGCGGCGGCGCCACGACGGCGCAAGCCGACCGGCTCTACAAGATCGATGCCGCCGGCAAGCACCTGCTTTCCATCATCAACGACATTCTCGACATTTCCAAGATCGAAGCCGGCAAGCTGCAACTGGAGCACAGCGACTTCACCCTGGCCGCTGTGCTCGACCACGTGCGCTCGCTACTCGGCGATGCCGCCGCCGAGAAAGGTCTCGATATCCGCATCGACTCCGATGCCGTGCCGGTCTGGCTGCGCGGCGACGTCATGCGCCTGCGCCAGGGTGTGCTCAACTACGCCAGCAACGCCCTCAAATTTACCGAACGCGGTCACCTTACCCTTGCCGCCAAACTGCTTGAAGCCCAGGGCGACGATCTGCTGGTCCGCTTCGAAGTCAGCGACACTGGCATCGGCATCCCGCCCGAGAAACTCGCCGGGCTGTTCCAGCCCTTCACTCAGGCCGACGCCTCCATCACCCGCAATTACGGCGGCACCGGGCTGGGTCTGGTCATTACCCGGCGGCTGGCCGAACTCATGGGTGGCGATGCCGGGGCCGAAAGCACGCCCGGGCAGGGCAGCCGCTTCTGGTTCACCGCGCGCCTGCAACGCGGCCACGGCATTCTGCCGCAGGCGGAAACGCCGAATGCCGATGCCGCCGCCGCCGACCGGCTGCGCGCCCGTACGCAGCGTGCGCGCCTGCTGCTCGCTGAAGACAACCCGATCAACCGCGAGGTTGCGCTCGAACTGCTGCATGGCGTCGGCCTTGCCGTCGATATTGCCGAAGACGGCATCGTGGCCCTCGAACGGGCGCGCCAGCACCACTACGACCTGGTGCTGATGGATCTCCAGATGCCGAACCTGGACGGTCTGGAAGCCACCCGCGCCATCCGTGCGCTGCCGGGCTGGAAAGATATTCCCATCCTTGCCATGACCGCCAATGCTTTCGACGAAGACCGGCGGGCCGCGCAGCTTGCCGGCATGAGCGACCATGTGGCCAAGCCAGTCGATCCCGATCGACTGTTTGCCACGCTGCTCAAGTGGCTGCCGGCCTGTGCCGAAAAAGACGACGCTGACGAGATGAAATACGCCGAAGCGGGTGTGGCGACAGTCGAGGCGTCATTCGATGATGCCGTAGCGGACCTGCGCCCCCGCCTGGCGGCCATTACCGATCTCGATATGGAGGTCGGCCTCAAGCTGGTGCGCGGCAAGCTGGACAGTTATCAGCGCATTCTCAAGCTCTTTGCCGACGGACATGGCGAGGATGTGGCATGCCTCACCGAGCTGATCGAACAGAACGACTATATCTCCGCCCAGAAGCTTGTCCACGCCCTCAAGGGTGCAGCGGGCAATATCGGGGCTCAGCCGATTCATGAATTGGCCGGCCGGCTGGATGCCGCGCTCAAGCTCGGCGACAAACCGGCGGCGGAAGCCGCCTTGGCCCCGCTGGCCGAGCGCCTGCCCAAACTGATCGAAGCCCTACAGATGACGCTGCCGGAGTGATACATCCCGGCCGCATGAACGTGTGCCGGCTGAGGCCAAGGTGCCTTACAATGGCGTCATGGAGATGGACGTGATCAACGAGGATTTCACCTGGACTGATGTCGGCATGGTGATCGGCGATGCGAAGAAAATGCGCGACGAAGTATTGGTCGTTTTGAAGTCCTGAGATCGGAGTACGGTCATGAATCTGCTTCCAGTTACGCGCGACGATCTGTCTCTCGGTACCCCTTTGCACTGGATGGTCTATGACCGGCATGGCAATGTGTTGCTCGAAGCGGGCGCGATCCTTGAATCGCTCGATGATCTCGATGGCCTGCTGGCGCTGGAGCCGATGCGTAATCCGGATGAAGGCACGGCGACCGCTGCTCCCGAGCCGGAACAGAAGATCTACACGTTTGCCGACATGCGCCTGCGCGTCGGTGATCGCCTGCAAATCGAACCGCCGGCGACGGTCAGCACCGAGCGGCACATGTGCAAGGTCATCGGCTGGCTGGACAATCAAAGCCTGCTGGTGACAACGCCGATGGTGGGGGGCTTGCGCGTCCCGCTGCGTGACAACGACAAGGTGGTGGCGCGCCTTTTCGCCAACCAGAATGCCTTTGCCTTCGATACCGATGTGATGCGCGCGGTGAAGATTCCCTTCGATCACCTGCACCTGACTTTTCCGACACGCATTCAGGGTGCCGTGATCCGCAAATCGCCGCGCATCAAGATGCGCATGATTTCGACCGTATCGCCGCTGCCGCCGGATAGCAATGCGCCCCAGGAGTCGGCATCGCGTTTTTCGGCCATCATCCTCAACGTCAGTGCCGATGGGGCATTGATTCAGGCCAAGCAGCCCTTGACCGAAAAGAACGGGCGGATTCGCCTGGCCTTCCGCGTCAATCTGCACGATGTCGATGCCATGCTTACCGTCACCGCCATTGTGCGCAGCCTCTTCGCGGAGGAAGGCAAGGTCGGCGTGATTTGCCACGGCGTGCAGTTCCTTGAGATGGAATCAAACGACCGCCTGATCCTGCAAAGCATGATCTACCAGAAGATGATCGAGCAGCCGCAACTGGTGGCTTAATCCACGCGTATCTGGATTTTCTTCGGCTGGGCGTGGGCAGCTTTCGGGATGCTCAACTTCAGCACACCCTTGTCGAACTCGGCCACCACCTTTTCAGTATCCAGTTCCTTCGAGAGCGTGAACTGGCGCCGATAGCGCGGCAGGCCCACCTCGGCATGGGTGGAATCCATCCCGGTCGGCGTGCTCAACTGCACCTCACCTTCGATGGTCAGCGACTCGGCCTCGACATGCACATGCAGCCGGTCCTTCGGCACACCGGGCAGGTCAGCATAGAGCGTGATGCCGTTTGCATCCTCGATCACATCGACCGGGGGAAACAGCGCGGCCTCTTCCGATGGCGATTCGGCTGGCTTGGTCGTCGTCTTGTCCGTCATTTGAATTCTCCTTACTGAATCGTGATGCGCCGCGGCTGTGCGGCTGCCCGACGCGGAATGCTGATGTGCAGAACGCCATCCCGATAACGTGCCTGTACGCCATCGGCATCGATGTCGTCGGGCAGGCTGACGACGCGACGGAAACGGCCGGCGAAGCGTTCGTCGATGTGGATCGAGGCTTGTTCCGGGGTGCCCGCGTATTCGACCTTGCGCTCGCCGGCAAGGGTGAGCGTGCCCTTTTCGAGCTGCACATCAATGCCGGCCGGATCGAGACCCGGGGCAAAGGCATAGACCTCGACCGAGGTCGGCGTACTGCCCACATTCATGGCCGGATAGGCGCCGTGGCTGCTGCCGCGGATGTTGGGCGAAATGTCGTCCGACTGCTGCATGGCGCGCTGCAGTCGGTTAAGTTCCGCGAACAGGTCGCGGGGAAAAATGGCGCGGTAGCGCATGGGCTTCTCCTTTTCGTGTGGGCGGTGTACGTGATGGCCGCCCTTGCTGCGGAAATGGGATTCCCTGCGCAAACTTCAAGTGCTTGAAGCGGGAGCGAACGTCCCTATCTGGTAAAACCCTGCGCAGATCAAAGATGGAGGCAGGTCATGAAACAACACCTCGATGAACTTCTGGCCCGCATTCGGGTGCTGCAGGATGAGGTCGAAGAAGAGTATCGTCAGAAGCGCGAGGAGTTCGAACAGAAGCGCCTCGAACTGGCTGAAGAACTGCTACGGCAGCAACGACGCTACAAGATTGGTCTGCTTCGTTTTCTGGCGCGTACCCGCCTGCTGGTGGTACTCACGGCGCCGGTCATCTACCTGGGCTGGATCCCCTTCCTGTTGATGGATCTGTTCGTGACGATCTTTCAGGCCATCTGTTTCTCGATCTACAAGATTCCTCAGGTGCGGCGCAGCGACTACATCGTCTTTGACCGTGAAGGTTTGCCCTATCTCAACTTCATCGAGAAGTTCAACTGCTTTTACTGCTCCTACGGCAATGGCGTGGCTGCCTACACCCGGGAAGTGGCCGCGCGGACGGAACAGTACTGGTGCCCGATCAAGCATGCGCGCCGCCTCAAGGCAGCGCATGGGCGCTATCCGCAGTTCTTCGACTATGGCGATGCCGAGGCGTTCCGGCAGGGGCTGGAACGCTTGCGTCGGCAATACGACGAATGAGCCGTGAATAAAAGTCGGTGCTGGCGGGACGGCGGCAGATTTCTGGAGAGAGCCATCGTTTCGAAAGATTGCATAGGAATATTCCTACACCAAAATCGGACTGCGCCGGATCGGCAGGATGGGTTGAAATTGCTAGCATCGCGGCATGCGCAATTTTGAATTTTTCAATAGAACAAAGGCGTTTCAAGGCAGGGATGTCCCCTTTCCTGATTCATTTTCACGTAGTCTTCGCCACCTTGCGGAAGCCGGCCTCATCAAGGCCGGCCGGACGAGTGTGCGGCTGCTCAATCCCCCTCGGTTGGCAGCCCTGCTCGACTAGCCGAGAAGACTTCACCATTCCGGAATATCCTGGAGAATTATTGTGATACCTGATGAGAAAGCCCCCACCGAGCTGGTCAAGACGCCCGCATCGGCTGATCCTGCCAAAGCAGTCCTGAAAACCACACGGCGCGACTTTCTGAAGTCCGGCGGCATGCTTAGCCTGTCGTCGCTGGTGGGAACCGGTGCGCTCATGGCCCAAACCGGTGACGCCAAGGCTGCCGTCGAATGGGCCGAGCACTTCCAGAAAAACTATCGTCTGATGACGAAAGAAGAAAAGGATGAAGCACGCGCGCGGCTCGAACGGCGCTATTCCGCCGAGTACGGCAAGCAGGTCACGGTCGATACCACCGATGCGCAACCCGGCGTGCTGATGGGCTACGCGCTGAACATCCGCAAGTGCATCGGCTGCCGCCGCTGCGTGCATGCCTGTGTTGCCGAGAACAACCAGTCACGCGGCAAGGGCCGTCCCGGCGAGAAGATCGAGTGGATCCAGGTGCTGCGTATGGAGCGCGGCAAGTTCGAACAGGAAAAGATGGATCACGGTTACCCGGAGGGTCTGGGTATCCAGGTCGGCGGCAACGCTTACACGCCCGCCGGTCAGGTGCTGGAAGGCCAGTACCACTACAACCCCGAGAAGGTGCCGGAGGCGGACGCCACCTACATGCCGATTGCCTGCATGCAGTGCGAGAAGCCGCCCTGCGTTAAGGTTTGTCCGGTGCGTACCACCTACCGCGAGCCCGACGGCCCGGTGGTGATCGACTACAACTGGTGCATTGGCTGCCGCATGTGCATGGGCGCCTGCCCCTACTGGGCGCGCCGCCTCAATGTCACTACCCCGGTGCTGCCGAAAGAGGAAATGAACCCGGTAACGCACTACCTCGGCAATCGGCCGCGCATGCGTGGCGTCGTCGAGAAGTGCCACTGGTGCTTGCAGCGCAGCCGCCACGGCCGCTACCCGGCCTGCGTCGAAGTCTGCCCGGTTGGTGCCCGCAAGTTCGGCAACCTGCTTGACCCGGAAAGTGAAGTAAGCAAGATCCTGGAGCGGAAGAATGTGTTCCGCCTCAAGGCCGAGCTTAATACTTTCCCGAAATTCTTCTACTTCTACGATTGAGGAGCGGACCGTGCACCAACTGACCAGTTTCGCTACCGACTACACGCGCTACGTTCTCAAGGGCGGCACCAAGTTCTATGCCTGGATGGGCTCGCTCGCCGTCCTCATTGTCGGCATGTTGTATGTCTTCTACCTGCAAAACACCGATGGCCTGATCGTCACCGGCATGACCAGCCAGATCCATGACGGCCTGTATTTTGCCAACCTCGTTTTCCTCGTTGGCGTCGCGGCCGGTGCGGTGACCATCGTCTTCCCGGCCTATGTCTATCATCATGAAGGCATGCACAAGGTAACGGTGCTCGGCGAGATGCTCGCCATTACGGCGGTCATCATGGTGATGATGTTCGTGTTTGCCCACATGGGCCGGCCGGACCGGCTCTGGCACATGATCCCGATCATCGGCATCTACAACTTCCCGCACTCCATGCTGGCCTGGGACGTGCTGGTGCTGAACGGCTACCTGATCCTGAATGCCATCTGTGGCTTCTACTACCTGTGGATCAAGTACACGGGCGGCAAGATCAATAACAAGTGGTTCATGCCACTTGTTTTTCTCTCGATTGTCTGGGCGTTTTCGATCCACACCGTTACAGCTTTCCTGATCTCGACCATGCCGTCACGTCCGATGTGGTTCCACAGCATGATGCCGATCCGCTTCATCGTCACGGCCTTTGCCGCCGGTCCCGCGCTGATCATCCTGGCCTTCATGATCATCCGCAAGAACACCAAGTTCTGGATCGACGACAGCGTGATCAACCTGCTCTCCACCATTGTTACCTATTGCCTCGGCATCGCCATCTTCCTGACCATGTCGGAAGTCGTCGTCGAACTCTACGCCCGCACCGAACACGCCAACGGCCTCTACTACCTGATGTTCGGCCTGCATGGCCTGACCAAGCTGGTGCCGTGGTTCTGGGCCTCGGTGGTGCTGATGGTCGGCTCCTTCCTGCTCCTGATCTTTCCGAAGTTCCGCCACGACTACAAGATGTTGCCGATTCTCTGCGCGACCACCTTTGCCGGTATCTGGATCGAGAAGGGAATGGGCCTGATTGTCCCCGGCTTCATCCCGTCGCCGATCGGCGAAGTCACCGAGTATTACCCGAGCTTCGTCGAAGTGTTGCTGACCCTCGGTATCTGGGCCTTCGGCTTCTTCATTCTGACCATCCTGCTCAAGGGTGCCATCGGCATCCTGCTGGGTGACATCAAATATCGCGGCGCCAAGGCCGTTGCGACGAGGTGAGGCAAGGATCATGAAAAAAATAGCCATTTACGCGACGGTCCTCGCCCTTTCGGGCGGTGCGTTGTATTCCGTCATCGCCGCTGAAAACGCGGCCGAACCGGCCGCCGCCGCAGAAGCCCCCAAGGAACCCATCGTTTGCTTTGAAAGCCGCAAGGGCGCCTCGGAAATCACCCAGCAGGAGATCAAGCCGGGCTGGCCCAATGTGAAGTGCTCGCCGACTACCGGTGCGGCGCTCTGGTATGGCGATCCCTTCGAAGGTACCGTGCCGATGGGCAAGATGCCGGGTCTGGAGAAGCTCCCCGAGGGGCATGCGCTGGTCAAGCCGCGTTCCGGCAAGCTCAACATCCTGCCAATGTGCGGCACCGCGTGCCACAACGGCGTTGGCCCCCAGTTCAACCCGCCGAAGTTGCCGAAGGGCAAAAAGCCGACACCGATCCCGACCATGGAAGGGCTGGTGCCCGACGTCAAGGATCTGCAGCACGGTCGCGGCCGCATCTGGTGCCTTGACTGCCATCACACGACCAAGCGCGACAAGCTGGTCGACCACTTTGGCGATCCGATCAGCTTCGACCAGCCGCAGTTGCTGTGCGGCAAGTGCCACGGCGACAAGCTGCGCGACTGGCGGGACGGTATCCACGGCAAGCGTATCGGTGAATTCGCCAGCAACGGCAAGAAGCGCTGGTTCACCTGTACAGAGTGCCACAACCCGCACAATGTGCAGGATGGCGAGCGGAACCGTGGCTTCATCCAGCTGCAGCCCGAGCCGTCGCCGCAACTGCCGAAAGGCATGGCGAACGCCGATCACGAAAAAGTACATCCGATTCCCAACCATTGATGTCGGATTCACCTGATAAGCCCTCGCCGGTCAGGGGCGACCCGACTTGGGTCGCTCCTGCCCTGACGCGCGAGGAAAAAACCCGCAATGTGGGCAAGACGCCAGTCTTCTTCGGCCCGCCGCTGGCCATCCTCACGGACGGCCAGAAGAACACGATGGAAATCAGCGGGGTACTCAACCGCACCGCCGAACGCTATCTCGAAATACGGCGCCGCCACGGGATTGAGCTCACCGAGCCGGAGCGCCAGTGCATCGCCCACATCTGCCACATCGGCTTCATGTCGCCGCTGGAAATCGAGGAGCTGCCGTTCGAGGTTGGCCTGACCGCGTTTGAGTGCGAAGGTCTGGACAAAGCCGCGTTGAAGAAAAAACTCGAAGCAGCCAGCTTCGTCGACCTCGTCGTCGTCGTCGAATCGCTCGGTTTTTGAGCAAAAGGAACTACGCATGACCCCCAGCCGCGTCCCATGGGAGCCGCACTTCACGGTCGGCCACGCCACCATCGACGAACAGCATCGACAGCTTCTGGCACAGTGTGACCGCCTGGCCGACCTGTGCGCCACCGACGGCGGCAACAGCAGTGCCGACGCAGAATTCACGGCCGCCTTCGAGCGGACGATGGGCATGGCACGTGAGCATTTCGCTGTCGAAGAAGCGCTGCTTGTTGCTGCGGCCTATCCCGATCTCGAAGACTACCGCTGCGAAGTCGAGGAGTATGAGTTCCTCGCCGCCGAGATCGCCACCACGGAAAATTTCGACAAGATCGAATTGCAGCGCTTCCTCGCGCTCTGGTGGCTCGGCCACATCCTCGGCGCCGCCAAACAACAAAGTCCCTACCTGAAAGATTGACGCCCCGAAAAAGTCGGCGCTGGCGGGACGGCACCCTGATTACAAATGCGCTTCCTGATAGTCGAGGATCTCTTCAAGGTGGTGTAGCACTTCGTCGCTGATCTCGTTCTCGCGCCAGAGGCGGATCAGTTCCTGACGTTCGGCCTTGATGGCGGCGTGGCGCAGGCGGTTTTCGAGGGCGCTGCGTGGCGTTGTTTCGATGCCGTCGGGTGCGGCTAGCACGATGCGCTCCATCATCTCGGTGCGCAGGCGTTCGGCCCATTCGGGCGGGGCTTTTTCGGTGGCCATGATGTCGTCGATGGCGGCGAGTGCAGCGGAACTCATGGCGGCGCGCACGCGTTGCTGCTCGCGGTGTATATCCCAGTTGGAACCGACCCTGAGTTTGCGGATCAGGGCGGGCAGACTGAGGCCCTGACCGACCAGTGTGAGGGCGACGACGAAGAAGGTCAGGAAGATCACCAGATCGCGGTAGGGGAAAGGCTTGCCGTTGGGCAGCAGGGTCGGCAGGGCGAGGGCGGCGGCAATCGAGACGATGCCGCGCATGCCGCACCAGCCGATGATGCCGAGTTCACGCTTTCTGAGCTGGGCATCGCTTTCGCGCAGGCTGCCGGCAATCCAGCGCGGCAGGTAGGCGGCCGGATACACCCAGAGGAAGCGCACGGAGATGGCGACCGCACTGACGACCAGCCCGAGGAAGACGAGGTGGCCGAGCGTGTACATGTTGAGTTTTTCGACGACGTTCGACATCTCGATGCCGATCAGGATGAACACCAGACTGTTGAGGATGAAGACCAGGATGCTCCAGGCCGAGCGGGCGAGGATGCGCATTTCCGACGAGACGATCTCGGGCGAGTAGCGGCCGCGCAGCAAGCCGGCGGCGACCACGGCGAGGACGCCGGAGACATGCACTTGCTCGGCAACGATGTAGGCGACGTAGGGAATCGTCAGCGAGGTGAGCACTTCGATGAAGGGGTCGCCAAGCTTCTTGTGGATGGCGATGAAGATGAAGGCCAGCACGAGGCCGATGCCGATACCGCCGGCCGAGACGGCGATGAACTGCAGGCTGGCATTGGTCAGCGAGAAGGCGCCGGTCAGCACGGCGACCACGGCGAACTTGTAGATGACGAGTCCCGAAGCATCATTCACCAGACTTTCGCCTTCGAGGATGGTGACGATGCGGCGCGGGATATTCATGCGCGAAAGGATGGCCGTGGCGGCGACGGCATCCGGCGGCGAGACGATGGCGCCAAGGACGAAGGCCACCGCCCAGGGCACATCCGGCACCAGCAGCTTGAGGGCGGCACCGACCGCCAGCGTGGTGACGATGACCAGACCGATGGCCAAGAGGCCGATCGGCCGGATGTTCGACTTGAAGTCATGCCATGAGGTGAGCAGCGCGGCCTGATAGAGAATCGGCGGCAGCACCAGTACGAGGATCAGTTGCGGATCGAAAGGGAAGGCCGGCAGGCGCGGAATCAGGCCGAGGGCGAGACCGCCGATGACCAGTGCAATCGGGTAAGGGAACTTGAAGTGGCGCGCCACCCAGCCGAGGGCGACGGCAACAAGCATCAGCAGGAGGATCAGTTCGAGGAGCAGCATGGTCTAAGTGGGCGCGGTTTGATGCGGACTGCGTTCAGGCGCCCGGCGGCGCCAGCCAACGCAGGAGAAGTGAGTACAACGCATCAGGATTCACCGGTTTGCCGATGAAATCGTTCATGCCTGCGTCGAAGCAATTTGTCTTGTCTTCTGCGAAGGCATTGGCCGTCATGGCAAGAATCGGCACAGTGGCGTAGTTGGGCAGGCGGCGTATCTGGCGTGTGGCTTCCAGACCATCCATGCGTGGCATCTGCACATCCATCAGGATCAGGTCGAAGTCATGCTGGCGTGCCATATTGAGGGCATCCAGTCCATCCTCCGCAATCGTGACAGTTGGCCAGATGTCGTTTAGCAAATCCAGCGTTACCTCGCGGTTGATTGGTTCATCCTCGACCAACAGTATCCGTTTACCGCTGTAATCGCGGATCAGGATGGCCTCGGCAGATTCGGCCGAGGCGCGAGCGCTGAGCAGCCCGTTATCGTTCCCCTTCTTGAGACGGGCGGTGAACCAGAAAGTGCTGCCGACTCCGGGGGTGCTTAGCACCCCGGCATCGCCTCCCATGAGCAGGGCAAATCGTTTGGTGATGGCCAGGCCCAGGCCCGAGCCGCCATATTTTCGTGTTGTGGAACTATCGGCCTGCTCAAAGACGTTGAAGAGTTTGCCTATCTTGTCCGCTTCGATGCCGATCCCTGTGTCTTGCACTTCAAAACGAATCATCAAGCTATCAGGACCTTCCTCGACCGGATGAATGCGCAGAGTGACCGTTCCCTGTTCGGTAAACTTGACGGCATTGGTTGCATAGTTGAGCAGCGCCTGCTGTAGCCGGATCGGATCGCCCAACAGACGGGGTAGCGATGCGACATCGACGATCAGCCGGATGTTCTTTGCATGGGCACGTTCGCTCACCATGGAAACGACGTTGGCAGCAAGGCTGGCGAGCACGACAGTCGTATCCTCAAGAACCAATTTGCCGGCTTCGATCTTGGACAGATCCAGAATGTCATTGATGATGCCGAGCAGGTGTTGTGCTGCGTTGTCGATCTTGTCGAGGCGGTCTTGCTGGCGGGCAGTAACGCCTTCGCGCCGCAGCATATGGGCCATGCCCAGGATGCCGTTCATCGGCGTGCGGATTTCGTGGCTCATGTTGGCCAGGAAGGCGCTCTTGGCTACATTGGCCGCTTCGGCAGCCTGCTTGGCCAGGTTGAGTTCGGCCGTGCGTGCCGCGACGACCTTTTCGAGGTGATCGCGATGCTGTGTCAGTTCGGACTGGATATTGCGATGCTCGGTGATGTCATGGCCGATCCCCAGCACGCCGATCAGGCTGCCATCAGACGCGACCATCGGTACCTTGGTAGTTTCCATCAGTGCGCGGTGGCTATCGCTGGCGAAGGTGATCCATTCCTCATTGACACTCGGCACGCCGGCGGCCATCGCGTTCTGATCCTTTTGCTGAAAGAAGTCGGCCAGTTCCTTGTCGACGAAGTCGTAATCGGTCTTGCCGATGATGGCTGCCTCGCTGGCACCGAAGAAGCGTTGGAAGGCCGGGTTGCAGGCAAGGTAGACGCCTTCGGTGCTTTTCAGCCAGACGAGATCGGGGATGGCGGCCACCAGTGTGCGCAGATGGGTGCGCTCGCGCTCCAGCGCGCGGGCCACCTGCCGGATTGGGTTGCCGAAATGGGCGCTGATGCGCAAGGTGGCGTAGATGCCGACCAGCAACAGTGCCACGACCACGACCGCGATGAATAGCAGGCCATTTTCGAGGGCATTTTTGCGATTGACTTCGGAGATGCCAACCTGGATGACGCCCATCACGGCGTTGTCGTAGCCGCCCTGATAGGTGATGCTGACTTCCCGCACCGGTTGTTCTGCCAACAGATATTCACGCACCTGCAACGCGGTTTTTTGGTCCAGTAGCGCGCGCACGATCGCCAGCGTGGCCGGATCGACCTGCTGGTCATTCTGTGCTGGATCGCTGTGCGCATAAACTTGGCCCTGCCGGTCGATGAGGCGCAGATAGAGAATGTCCGGCTGGACTGCCGCGATTTCTTCGAGCAGGAGGCGAGCCTGATATTTGCCGGAAAAACTGACCCGGCTGACCGCATTCGCCAGCACCCGTGTCGTCAGGGTGGACAGCCGGTCCTGCTCGCTTTCCATCACGCCGCGCAAATAGAGCCCACCGGCCAGCAGCACGGCAACCATCAGCAGAAAGATCAGGCCGCCAAAGGCCAGCGCCAGGCGCCGGTCGACATCGACCAGGTTAGGCAGCGTGTAGCTTGCTTCGTTTGTCAGGGACTTCATTATTTACTTGTGACCTTGTCACCTTGCCAGAGAGGTTGCTTTGCCGACCATGGTTTTTTGAATGGCGTCGGAATCGGCCCGAGCCAGCCTGGATAGCGGTCAAGTGTTTCTGCAGTGATCGGGAATACGGGCACCAGAATCTGCTTCGCCACCGCTTGCTTTCTTGCAGCGGCATAGCCTGCTTTCATTGCTGCGGCGCCCAGCGGGCCGCAGAATTGCGCCGAGTCGATGCGGGTCAGGCGACGGGCACGGATGTTCTCGACCGACTTGGGGTCGCCGTCGATGCTGGCGACGGCAATCTCGTCGCGTCCGGCCTTGGCGAGCACGTCCACCACCGCCAGTCCGCCACCATCATTGACGGTGAAGATGGCATCGATACTGTTGCGTTCGGGGAAGTCGCGCAGGATCGCCTCACCTGCCTTGCGGCCGGAAACCGGCTCGACGGCCTCATAAGTCTTGAGAATCTTGAAAGCCTTGCCATGATCGCGCAGGGCATCGAGAAAGCCATTCAGCCGCTCGACGGTGGAGGAGACCAGCGGATATTCCACCAGAATCAGTTTCAAAGGCGTCGGACTGGGAAATATGGCCGCCAGGTATTCGCCATCGAGATAGCCGGCCTGGCGGTTGTCAGAGGTGACAAAAGCTGCTAACTGACCACCGCTGATGTATTGATCGTAGGCCACCACGGGGATGCCGGCGGCGTTGGCCGCCTTGAGCGGTGCGGCCAGCGCGGCGTTATCGGTCGGCTGCACGATGATGACATCAGGTTTGCTCGCTACCATTGACTGCATCTGCGCGATCTGGCGTTCGACACCGGCAGCGCCATCACCGGCCACTTCGGGGAGCAATCTGACGCCACGCTCGCCACGGCTTGCCGCTGCCGCATTGATGCTGTCGGCTTCTGCCTCCAGTCCCTTGCGCATGGCAACCTGGCCGGGAATGCTCATCGACCAGTAGAGTATCCCGACGCGGAACGGCTGAACAGCTTCTTTGGCCTCGACTGCAACGACTTGGCATAACAGTGCCAGACATATGGCAAGAAAACGTGACTGCATCGGAAACTCTCCTAAGGGCGTGGCGCCTGAAAAAGTCGGCGCTGGCGGGACGGCGGTATCACGAGTTCGGTCATGGTCATGGGTACAGATGAAACGCCAGGCTTGCCGTTTGCCAGCTTTGCTCATCCGCACTTGTCTGTTTATCCAGATCGGCAGGCGTCGCAACCGGATCATCCACCCACTCGCGCAGCAGCGGGCTGCCATTGATGAGGTCGATGGCGAGGCGGTCGCGCTCGTATTCGTAGGGAAAGTCGCGCCACAGCGGGTAGTCGGACTGCAAGCGGCGAATTGCCTTGAAGGCGAGCGCCATCAGGCGCCACGGCTGGAAGGTGGCGTGGTCGTAATGGCTTAGGGTGTCGACATGAATCTGAATGCCGGAACACAACTGGCCGACATGCTTGTGGAAGGTCGGCTCGAACCAGATCGGACGCAGCTTGCAGCCGTGCAACCACTGCGGCGCAAACTGCTGCATTTCCTTGAGGATCGCGGCGGCATCGATGTCGGGTGCGCCGAACAGTTCGAGCGGCCGGGTGGTGCCGCGCCCTTCGGAGAGCGTCGTGCCTTCGAGCAGGACCGTGCCGGCATAACAACGCGCCATCGAGAGGTTGGGGGCGTTCGGGCTGGGGTTGATCCAGCTCCGTTCGGATGGCCAGCCGTATCCCGGTGCCGCGTCGGGTTGCCAGTCTTGCATTGCAATCACCTGGCAATCGACATCGAGTTTCAGCGTGGCGATGAACCAGCGTGCCAGTTCGCCCATGGTCAGGCCGTGGCGCATCGGCAGCGGGCCGGCGCCGACAAAACTTTCCCAGCCGGCGCGCAGGGTCAGGCCTTCAATCGGCCGGCCGGCGGGGTTGGGGCGGTCGAGAATCCAGACGGCCTTGCCGTGTTGCGCGGCGGCTTCGAGCAGGTAGCGTAGTGTGGTGATGAAGGTGTAGATGCGGCAGCCGAGGTCTTGCAAGTCGATGAGCAGCACGTCGAACGTGTCCATCATCGCGGCGGTGGGGCGGCGCACTTCGCCATACAGGCTGAAGACCGGAATGCCGAGCGCCGGATCGACGAAGTCGGGCGACTCCATCATGTTGTCCTGCTTGTCGCCGCGCAGGCCGTGCTGCGGGCCGAATGCGGCCGTGAGCTTGATTTCCGGTAGTGCAGCGAGCGCATCCAGGCTATGGGTCAGGTCGCGTGTGGTCGAGGCCGGGTGGGCGAGCAAGGCGATGCGTTCGCCGACGAGCGGCTGGCGCAGGTCGGCATCCTCGATCAGCCGCTCGATACCGAATTTCATGGCCATTGCGAGGGACGGAAACCGAGTGTGCCGAGGCTCAGCACGAAGCCGGCATGCTGATGAAAGTCCGGCTTGCCGGGCGGGTGGGCCAGTGCCCAGTAGCCGAGGTCGCCGCCTTCGATTTCAAGAATGGTCGAAACGGCGATGCGTAGGGTTTCTGCCTTGGGCAGGGCCTGCTTGGGTAGCGTGGCCGTGAGCTTCAGCAAGTCTTCGCTGCGTTCAAACGCAAGGTCTGGTGCAGGACAGTCGAAGGCGTGCGGCGCGCGCTGGCGGGTGCCGGAAAACTCATAGGTCGCCCACTGGCCGGACGGCGAGAAATTGAATTCGCGGTAGCCGGTCTGGCCGATGCTGCCCAGAAAGATTTCGCAACAGGTGGTTTTCCACAACCCATCGGCAGGCGCCGGGGCATGCACTGTCGGGATGCGCAGATCGAGGTTCAGGCCATGAATGGCATAGACGATCTGCAGGCCGCCATTGGTCGTGTGCGTAAGCGTCGCGTCGACTTGCTGGTGGAAGCGGGCCGGGTTGTCGTGATGTCCGGCCAGTTTGACGTGAACCGATTGCGCCATCTTGTCGCTCAGCCCGCGACGATTTTCTGCTGCTGTTCGCCCAGCCCTTCGACACCGAGACGCACCACGTCGCCGGCCTTGAGGAACTGCGGCGGCTGCATGCCGAGGCCGACGCCGGGCGGCGTGCCGGTGCAGATGACATCGCCGGGCAGCAGGGTCATGAACTGCGAGATATAGCTGATGAGATGCGCGCAGGGAAAAATCATCTCGTCGGTGTTGCTGTCCTGACGGCGCTCGCCATTGACCTCTAGCCAGACGCGCAGTTTCTGCGGGTCTTTCACTTCATCCGGGGTGACCAGCCACGGGCCGATCGGGGCGAAGGTATCGCAGCCCTTGCCCTTGTCCCAACTGCCGCCACGGTTCTTCTGGAAATCGCGTTCCGAGACGTCGTGGAAGGTCACATAGCCGGCCAGATACGACAATGCCTTGTCTTCGCTGACGTAACGCGCTTCCTTGCCGATGACGAGGCCCAACTCGGCTTCCCAGTCGGTGTTGATCGAGCCGCGTGGCAGCTTGATGTCATCGCAGGGGCCGTTGATGGCGGTGGTGGCCTTCATGAACAACACCGGTTCGGTCGGGATCGCCGCACCGGTTTCCTTGGCGTGGTCGCGGTAGTTGAGGCCGACGCCAATGATCTTGCTGATGCCGGTGAAGGGCACGCCCAGGCGCGGTTTGCCCTTGACGAGGGGCAGCGTAACTGTGTTGACGGCCTTCAGGCGCTTCTGTCCGGCTGGGGAGATTTCTTGCCAGCCGATGTCGGCACAGTGAGCGGAAAGGTCGCGCAGATTGCCTTGTGTGTCGATCAGCCCCGGCTTCTCACGTCCCTTGGCGCCATAGCGGACCAGTTTCATGCCCCATCCTTTTTGCCGAGGATGCCGCCGAGCAGCGCGGCGACCGGACGGATTGGACGCCGTGGTGCCAGCGCCGACTTTTCGGCAGGTTTGTCGGCGGTAGCGGGCGCGGCACCTTCCTCACCCTTTGCGATATAGGGCTTGGAGAAATCGAAGCCGTCGGCAGCGATCACCGGTTTATTCGGCACGCGCGGAATATGGGCGATCGGACTGGGCAGGCGATCGACGGGGGTCTTGGGGCCGTGAGCGACGCGCGGTTCATGCTTGTGGCCATGACCACGATCGCGACCTGAGCGCTCGCGCATTTCGAGCGTGCCCGAACCGACCGGGAAGTTGTCGACCACCACCTGTTCGATCTTGAACTTGGTGAGCTTCTCGATGTCGACCAGTTGCTTCATTTCCTCGGGGGCGACCAGCGAGGTGGCCTCGCCCTTTTTGCCGGCGCGCCCGGTGCGGCCGATGCGATGCACATAGTCTTCGGCAACGCGCGGCAGTTCGTAGTTGATGACGTGGGGCAGGTCGTCGATGTCGAGGCCACGGGCCGCCACATCGGTGGCAACCAGCACGCGGGCGGTGCCGGACTTGAAGGCTTCAAGCGCCTTGGTGCGATCCTGCTGGCTCTTGTCGCCGTGGATAGCGGTGGCGTTGATGCCTTCGCGCTCCAGCCAAGTGGCCAGCCGCGAGGCGCCAAACTTGGTGGCGACGAACACCAGCACCTGCGTCATGCCCGGATCATCCAGCAGATGCTTGAGCAAATAGCGCTTCTTGTCGGCGGCGACCGGGTGCACGCGGTGGGTGATGGTTTCCGAGACCTGATTGCGGCGGGCGACTTCGATCAGTTGCGGCGCTTTTAACATCGCGTCGGCGAGCTTCTTGATTTCTTCCGAGAAGGTGGCCGAGAACAGCAGGCTCTGGCGCGTGGTCGGCAAGAGCTTGAGGATGCGCTTGATGTCGGGAATGAAGCCCATGTCGAGCATGCGGTCGGCTTCGTCGAGCACGAGGAATTCGACTGAGCCAAAGCTCACGGTTTTCTGTTCGACGTGATCGAGCAGGCGACCGGGGGTGGCGACGACAATCTCGCGGCCTTCCTTGAGTTCGGCGATCTGGGCGCGCATGTCCACGCCACCGTAGATACAGACCGAACGCAAGCCCAAAAACTTGCTGTAGGTCTTGGCCGATTCCTGCACCTGCATCGCCAGTTCGCGTGTCGGTGCCAGGATCAGGGCACGGACGGGATGGCGGGCCGGCGAGGGCGAGGTGTTGGCGTGGCGGGAAAGTTTGTGCAGCAGCGGCAGGATGAAGGCAGCCGTTTTGCCGGTGCCGGTCTGGGCGCCGCCCATGATGTCATGGCCGGCAAGGACGATGGGAATCGCCTGCGCTTGAATGGGGGTAGGGGTGGTGTAGCCGGCTTCATGCACGGCCTTGAGAATTTCGGGCGCCAGCCCGAGGTCGTCGAATATCAAGTTTTGCTCCAGTAGAGAGGCGCCCGACCATTTGCCTCGATGCGAGGCTCGACCGGCTCAGACGGGCAAAATCAGCGACTGGGATGAAACGCATCCAACCGGCAAGATGCGCGGGGGATTGTACGGGTAAATAGCCCCGGGCTGTGGCCTAGACCATCTTGCCGCCCGGCCCGGGGGCGGGCATGGCGGGTTCGGCCGAGCCGTGGGTCGCATCCTTGGCTGCAGGCTTTTCTTCTACCTTGCTGGCAGCCTCGTCTTTTGCGGGCGCCTTTTTCTTGTCCGTCTTGGGGATCTGTGCGGGAACCACTTCGATGTTGTTCTCGCGCATGTAGGCATCCATGTCGCGCCAGCCGGTGAAGACAGCGGCCTTTTGTGCCTTGGGATTCATGATGTAGCAATCCTCCAGCGCCCGCCCGCTGTGCCGGCAGGCGCTACCCACTGCACGTCCTTCCGCTTCCTTGGCGGCGGCCACTTGCGCAGGGGTCTCCAGACCGAGCTGATCGCAGCCGGCCAGAAGGAGTCCGCACAGGGAAAGGAGGGGGATGATGCGCATGAATAAGTGGGAGGATGGCAACACTGATCGAATATTACGGCCTGGGCCGGGAAATCTTTACCCGAGTTTACCCTTTGCGCTGAACAGCCTGGATTTCCTGGGCCCGCGCACGGATTTCTGCTGCCGTCAGTTTTTCCTGTCCGCGCCCCTTGAGCAGCAACCAGAGAATGCCGCCATTGATGAGGACAAGGCAGGCTTCGAGGTAGAGAATGGCACCCACCAGCTGGCGTTGCGAGTTGTCGGCGAACAGGAAGTAGAAGCCTTCAAAGCTGGGCAGGGTGGCCTTGCTGATCGCGGCATAGTTCTGGAAAGGCGGGAACAAGGCAATCAGGATCAGGTTGAGGGCAACGAACCAGAGTACGCCGCGTTGGTAACGGTTGCCCCCCGGCAGGGCTTGGCCGATCGGGCGCTCACGCAACAGCAGCCAGGCAATGCAGGCATTGATCAGCAGGACGATCACCTCGATGGCCAGCAGATCGGTGTTCATGCGTTGATTGGCATGTTCGCCAAAGACGAAATGAAAACCGTCGAAGGTCGGCACGCCGCGCTGCATGCTGAGGTAGTCGTAGGGCGGAAACAGACACACCAGCAGCAGGTTGAGGGCAATGCAGACGATTGCGAGACGTTGCAGTCGGTTCATGACGGTTGGGCAGGTTGCGTTCTGTATAGGCTACGCCGAGCGGGCTGGGTTCGGCAATGGGTGCACAGGATAGACTACGCACCTCGCCTCGATAGGGTTGCGCCAATGAAACGTTTGCTGAAAGTCATTTTGCTGCTGTCCATGGGAATTGGTGGTGCGCTGGCTGCGCCAAAATCCGCTCGTCCAGCCAAGGAACCCGTAGCGCCCCCGGCGCCACAGGAGCTGGTTCTCCGCCACACCCTGTCCGGCGATGCGCTGGGTGCGCTGGCGACACTGGTGGTGCGCTTCAATGACAATGAGGCGAAGGGCAAGAAGGAAATCGGCCGCATCGTGCTGGAAGACAGCCTATCCGTGCTGGACAAGGCGCGCCTGCCTCATCTGGCCATCTTCGATCAGGATGATGCGATGGCGGTTTTTGACAGTCGCCCACGTTTCCTGCCGCTGAACAAGGTGATGGAAACCGCCGGACAGCGCTTCGATGCCAAGCAGTTCTATCCGCAGATGAGCGATGCGGTTGATGATCTCGCCGGCAAGATTCAGGCGCTGCCGCTGGGTATGTCCTTGCCGGTGCTGTTCTACAGCAAGGCGGCCTTTGCCAAGGCCAAGCTCGACCCGAACAATCCGCCCCAAACATGGTGGCAACTGCAGGAAGCCGCCGGCGTGCTGCAAGACACCGGCTGGAAGTGCCCGCTGACCAGTTCGCGTTTTTCCTGGGTGCATGTGGAGAACGTGGCTTCCCAGCATGGTGAGCCGATGGTGGTCAAGAACGGCAAGCAGGATCAGCTGGCGCTCAACAACATGGTGAACGTCAAGCACATGTCGCTGCTGACGAGTTGGTACAAGAGCAATTACTTCATCTACGCTGGCCCCGGCCGCGAAGGGGACGAGAAGTTTGCCAACGGCGAGTGCGCCATGCTGACGGGCGAATCGGCCCTCTATGCACGCCTGAAGAAAACCGTGCCGAACCTCGATGTGGGCATCACTGTATTGCCGTATTACGATGATGTGTATGGCGTCCGTCCCACCAACGTGTTGCCGGACGGTTTGGCCTTGTGGGTGCTGGCCGCAGACAAGAAGCCCGAGCGCCAGGTAATCGGCCGCTTCATCAACTTCCTCCTGCAGCCGGACGTACAACGCGAATGGGTACGTGCCACCGGCTATCTGCCGATGACACCGGCGGCCGTACAGGCTTTGCGCGAGACGGGAGGCAATCCCGCCCTGCTTGATCAGGCTGAAAAACGCTTGTCCATGACCACGCGCGAGGCGGCGCGGACGCGTAATGAAGGCGGCGGGCGCAGCCGCATCCGTGCCATTCTCGACGAGGAAGTCGCGTTCATCTGGGGCAACAAGAAGCCCCCGAAGGAGGCGCTCGATACGGCCGTCATGCGTGCCGGCCCCATCCTCGCACCGATGCCTATATCGAAAAAGTGATTGTCTATCCCCGCATCATCGCCCATCGATGCGGCGGGGCACTGGCGCCGGAAAATACCTTGGCCGGGCTTGAGGCGGCGGCTCGCCTCGGTTGCCGTGCGGTTGAGTTTGATGTGATGCTTACGGCGGATGGCGTGCCGATTCTCATGCACGACGAGACGCTGGAGCGCACCACGCGCTGTCGCGGTTGCGTGGCCGAGCAGACGCTGACGCAAATTCGTGCCTGTGATGCCGGCGTGCCGACGCTGGCTGAGGCGATGGCGGTGTGTGAGCACCACAAGCTCTGGACAAACATCGAACTGAAGCCATCGAGCGGTCTTGAAGAAGAAACGGGTACCGTGGTTGGTGTCTGGCTGGCGCAATACTGGAACGGGCAAGGCGTCATTTCCTCCTTTTCCGAAAAGTCGGCGCTGGCGGCACGGCGGCATTTGCCGGATGAGCACTTTGCCTTGCTCTACGAGGCCTTGCCCGCCGATTGGCAAGCCAGTCGCGCGCGACTGGGGGCGGTGGTCGTGCATCTGGATGCAGCACAAGTCGATCATGCCGTGACGGAAGCCCTCGCCGGCCTGCCCTGGGCCTGCTATACGGTGAATGATCGAACGGCAGCCGATCAACTGTTTGCCAGCGGTTGCGCGGCCGTGTTTACCGATCGCCCCGACCTGCTGCTGCCGGCCTTCGCGTAGAATTCCCCGCTTTCCCCGTCGTGCCGAGCCAAGCCATGAAAAGCGCTGAAATCAGAGAAAAATTCCTTAAGTTCTTCGAGTCCAAGGGGCACCAGATCGTGGCGTCCAGCTCGCTTGTGCCTTTCGATGACCCGACGCTGTTGTTCACCAATGCCGGCATGAACCAGTTCAAAGACGTTTTTCTTGGCTTTGACAAGCGTCCTTACACCCGTGCCACCACCTCGCAGAAATGCGTGCGCGCCGGCGGCAAGCACAACGACCTGGAAAACGTTGGCTACACCGCGCGCCATCACACCTTCTTCGAGATGCTCGGCAATTTCAGCTTTGGCGACTACTTCAAGCGCGATGCGATCAAGTACGCCTGGGAGCTGCTCACCGAGGTCTACAAACTGCCCAAGGACAAGCTCTGGGTCACGGTGTATGCCGAGGATGACGAGGCTTACGACATCTGGACGAAGGAAATCGGTGTGCCGGCCGAGCGCACCATTCGCATCGGCGACAACAAGGGCGCGCGTTATGCCTCCGACAACTTCTGGATGATGGGCGACACCGGCCCTTGCGGCCCCTGCACCGAGATTTTCTACGATCATGGCGAGCACATCTGGGGCGGCCCGCCGGGCTCGCCCGAAGAGGATGGCGACCGCTACATCGAGATCTGGAACAACGTGTTCATGCAGTTCAACCGTGACGAGGCCGGCGTGATGCATGCGCTGCCCAAGCCCTCGGTGGATACCGGCATGGGCCTCGAACGCATCTCGGCGGTGTTGCAGCATGTGCATAGCAATTACGAAGTTGATCTGATGCAGGCGCTGGTGAATGCCGCCGCGCGTGAGACGAAATGTGAAGATGCCAGCAGCCCCAGCCTGCGTGTGCTGGCCGACCACATCCGCGCCTGTTCCTTCCTGCTTTCCGACGGCGTGATTCCCGGCAACGAAGGCCGCGGCTTCGTCCTGCGCCGCATCATCCGCCGTGCGATTCGCCACGGTTACAAGCTCGGTGTGCGTGCCCCGTTCTTCCACAAGCTGGTGCCCGATCTCGTCGCCGAAATGGGCGCCGCTTATCCCGAGTTGGCGCAGGCGCAGGGCAAGGTGATGGACATGCTCAAGCAGGAGGAAGAGCGTTTCTTTGCCACCATCGAACACGGCATGGCGATTGTCGAAGCTGACCTGGCCGCAATGGACAAGGAAGGCGTGAAAGTTTTCAACGGTGATACGGCATTTAAACTGCACGACACTTTCGGCTTCCCCCTCGACCTTACCGCCGACATCTGCCGCGAGCATGGCGTGACGGTGGATGCTGCCGCCTTCGATAAGGCGATGGCGCACCAGAAGGAACAGGCGCGCGCCGCCGGCAAGTTCAAGATGGCCACCGCGCTCGAATACGACGGCCCGGCGTCCGCCTTCCACGGCTACGCGATGCTGGAGACCAAGGGCAACGTGCTGGCGCTCTACAAGGAGGGTGTCGCGGTCAACGAACTGAATGAAGGCGACATGGGCGTGGTCGTGCTTGACGGCACGCCGTTCTATGCCGAGTCGGGCGGTCAGGTGGGCGACCGTGGCGAACTCAAGGCCAGCGGCGGTATCTTTGCCGTCGAGGACACACTGAAGATTCAGGCGACTGTTTTTGGCCATCACGGCATCGTCAAGACCGGCACGCTGAAAGTCGGCGCTGGCGTGACGGCGAAAGTGGATGTCGCCGCGCGCGCCGCCACCGAGCGCAACCACTCCGTCACCCACCTGATGCACAAGGCGCTGCGCCAAGTGCTGGGCCAGCATGTGCAGCAGAAGGGTTCGCAGGTTGATCCCGACAAGACGCGCTTCGACTTTGCTCACAACGCATCGCTGAGCGCAGAAGAAATTCGTGAGGTTGAGGAGCTCGTCAACGCCGAAATTCTCGCCAACGTCGCGACCCAGGCGCGTGTCATGAACATTGAGGACGCGCAAAAGACCGGCGCGATGATGCTGTTCGGCGAGAAGTACGGCGACGAGGTGCGCGTGCTCGACATCGGCTCATCCTGCGAATTGTGCGGCGGCACCCATGTCGGCCGCACTGGCGACATCGGCCTGTTCAAGGTGGTCGCCGAAGCGGGCGTGGCGGCCGGTGTGCGTCGCGTCGAGGCTGTGACCGGTACCAACGCGCTGCGCTACCTGCAAGAGCAGGAGCGCCGCGTGCAGGGCGTTTCCGCCTTGCTGAAAACGCAGCCCGACGAAGTGGCTGAGCGCGTCGTCGGCCTTATCGACAACGTGCGCGCGCTGGAGAAGGAGCTGGCGCGGCTCAAGTCGAAACTGGCCTCGTCGCAGGGGGATGATCTCGCCGCGCAGGCGGTCGACGTCAAGGGCATCAAAGTACTTGCTGCTACGTTGGAAGGCGCCGATGCCGCCACGCTGCGCGAGACCATGGACAAGCTCAAGGACAAGCTCAAGTCGGCGGCCATCGTGCTGGCAGCGGTGGCCGATGGCAAGGTGTCGCTGATCGCCGGCGTGACGGCGGATTTGACCAGCAAGGTCAAGGCGGGCGAGTTGGTGAATAGCGTCGCTCAACAAATCGGCGGAAAGGGCGGCGGTCGCCCCGACATGGCGCAGGCCGGCGGGACGCAGCCCGAACATTTGCCGGCGGCACTGGCCAGTGTCAAGGCTTGGGTTGAACAGCGCGTCTAAGGCCGCATCGCCGGCAATGTCCAGCCGGCTTGTGCTGTTGCGCTGGTGGTGGGTGGCCGGGCTGATGATTGCCGTCCTGTCAGCGCCGACATTTCTGGCGATTGCCTTGCCGTTACCGCCGGTGATCGCGGTGTTGCTGCTGCTGGCTGGATTCAATTTCATCGCCCAGCGCCGTGCCGCTCATCGCGATTTTGATACCCCCGAACTGGCGGCCCAACTCGGCATTGATCTCACCGGCATGTCCGTCCTGCTCTATCTGACCGGCGGGGCGAGCAATCCGCTGGTCTCGCTGCTGTTGCTGCCGGTTGCGATTGCTGCGCTGACCTTGCCGGGTGTCTGGGTGGCGGGTATCGCCGGGATGGCCATCGCTGCGTATTCGTTCCTGATGTTGTATTCGCTCCCGCTGGCCATTGCCGATGCCGAACGTGCGACGCGCCTGCATCTGGCCGGCATGTGGCTGACCTTCCTCGTGTCGTCGGTGCTGATCGCCTGGTTCGTGACGCGCATGACAGCGGCGATTCGGCAGCGCGATGCACAGTTGGCCGAAGCGCGCGAGACGGCCTTGCACAATGCGCAAGTGGTGGCACTCGGGCAACTTGCCGCAGGGGCCGCACATGAACTGGGCACGCCGCTGGCGACCATGAATGTCCTCACCGGCGAACTGATGCGGGACGGGCGCCTGCCCGAGGATGCCCAGCAGGATTTGCAGCTCATGCATCGGCAGATCGCCCTGTGCAAGGACCTGATTGGCGGACTGACCCGGCGGGCTGGTATCGGTCGTGCCGGGGATGCGCAGCGTGTGGTAGTGACGGACTGGCTCGCCGGTTTGCTGAGTCGCTGGCGTTCGCACCAGCCGCAGGCAGCTTGTACGTGCGTCATCGACACGCCAGGGGACGCACCGTTGATCGATGCGACGCCTGCGCTGGAACAGGCCGTGGTTAACCTGCTCAACAATGCGGCACAAGTCACGCCGCAGGAAATGCGTGTTCATCTGACTTGGGATGCCGATGAGATCCGCATCGGGGTGTACGACCGGGGGCCGGGTTTCCCTGCCGATGTGTTGAAATATGCGGGTGATGAGCCGGTGGTTTCGCAAACGCAGGGTGCCGGTATTGGCTTGTGGTTATCGCGCGCGGCGGCCCGTCAGGCCGGTGGGCGTCTGGAACTGGAAAATCTGGCAGCGGGTGCTGCCGCAACCCTCATCCTGCCTCGGCAAGGACCTGAAAAATGACGCAATCCATTCTGGTAATCGATGACGATCCGACCTTCAATGAGGTACTCAGCCGTGCCCTGAGTCGCCGGGGTTTTCATGCGCGCGGCGTGCAGGATGCCGACAGCGCGTTGGCCGAAGCGCAATCTTCATCGCCTGACGCCGTGGTGCTTGATCTTAATCTCGGTAATAAATCCGGATTGACGCTGATTCGTCCGCTCCTCGATATTGCGCCGGAATGTCGGATCATCGTGCTGACAGGCTATGCCAGCATTGCGACGGCGGTCGAGGCGATCAAGCTTGGTGCCACGCAATATTTTGCCAAACCGGTGGAGGTCGATTCAATCGTCTCTGCCTTTGGTGAAGTGTCACCGACAGTTGATGAAGCGGAATTGCCCAGCGATCCCCTGTCGGTCAGCCGTGTCGAGTGGGAGCATATCCAGCGTGTGCTGCATGACAACGCCGGCAACATTTCGGCTACCGCGCGTGCGCTGAAAATGCATCGGCGCACCCTGCAAAGGAAGCTTTCGAAGCGCCCCGCCAAAGAGCGCTAGACCGAACTTGGATAGGCCGCCTTGCCAGCGCCGACTTTTTTGGAAAATGCGCTTGCTCAATCAGAAAACTTTGTTAGAATCCGCCCCCTCAGTTTCGCTGAGACCAGCGCGGAGTGGTAGTTCAGTTGGTTAGAATACCGGCCTGTCACGCCGGGGGTCGCGGGTTCGAGTCCCGTCCACTCCGCCAAGTACATCGTAAAAACGCCCCTTCCGGGGCGTTTTTATTTTCTACCCGGCGATTGTGGTTGCCCATCAACAAAGGCAAGGTCCAGATAAGCGACGAGCATCGCGGGAGGAAGGTTCGGATGGCACTCAAGGCAACCATTTACAAAATCGACTTGCAGGTTTCCGATCTGGATCGGCATTACTACCAGCGCCATGTGCTGACGGTTGCACGCCATCCTTCCGAGACGGATGAGCGCATGATGGTACGGGTGCTGGCCTTCGCGCTCTATGCCGATCCGGCGCTGGAGTTTGGCAAGGGCTTGTCGTCGGAGGATGAGCCCGATCTTTGGCGCAAGGATCTGACGGGCGCCATCCAGCAGTGGATCGAGACTGGATTGCCTGACGAGAAGCGCTTGCGTCGGGCGGCGGGAAGATCCGATCAGGTGGTTGTCTTTTCGTATGGCGGCCGCAGTGCCGATATCTGGTGGGAGCAGAACCAGTCCGCTCTGCACAAACTGGACAAGTTGATCGTGATCCGCTTGGCCACAGAGCAAACCCTCGCGCTTGCCGGGGCGGCAGCGCGTAACCTGCAGGTCGATTGCACCTTGCAGGATGGCGAGTTGTGGCTGGTAATTGACGGCGTGTCGCTGCACGTTACCCCAGAATATCTGATCGCCCCAAAATCTTGAGCCAGAGCGGGCTGTGATAAGATTGCAGTCGTAAAAGTGCGCTGAAAACGCTGCGCGCTGACAGCAAAAATCAAGTTAAACGGGGTGCCTGAGCAATCAGTCACCCTGTTCTGTTTCTGGAGCCAGACATGCCGGTCATTACCCTTCCTGATGGTTCACAACGTGAATATCCGCAACCGCTGACGGTTGCGGAGGTGGCAGCTTCGATTGGCGCCGGTCTGGCCAAGGCGGCGCTGGCAGGCAAGGTCGATGGCAAGTTGGTGGATACCTCGTATCGCATCGAGGGCGATGCCGCACTCGCCATCGTCACCGAGAAGGATGCCGAGGGTGTCGAGATCATTCGTCACTCCACCGCCCACCTGCTGGCCCATGCGCTGAAGGAAATGCTGCCGGAGGCGCAGGTGACCATCGGCCCGGTGATCGACAATGGCTTCTACTACGACTTTGCCTGCCGGCCGCTGACGATGGACGATCTGGCTGCGCTGGAAAAGCGCATGGCCGAACTGGCGAAGAAGGATTTCCCGGTGACGCGCGAAGTCTGGCCGCGCGACAAGGCGATCGAATTTTTCAAGTCGATCGGCGAACACTACAAGGCCGAGTTGATCGGAGCGATCCCTGCTGGAGAAGATGTCTCGCTGTATCGCGAAGGCGATTTCATCGACCTCTGTCGCGGCCCGCACGTTCCTTCGATTGGCAAGCTCAAGCATTTCAAGCTGATGAAGGTGGCGGGTTCGTACTGGCGCGGTGATTCGAAGAATGCCCAGTTGCAGCGTGTTTACGGCACGGCGTGGGCGAAGAAGGAAGAGCTGGAAGCTTACTTGCACATGCTGGAGGAAGCCGAGAAGCGCGATCACCGCAAGTTGGGCCGCGCGCTCGACCTGTTTCACCTGCAGGACGAAGCGCCGGGGCTGGTGTTCTGGCATCCGCATGGCTGGACGGTGTGGCAGGAGATCGAGCAATACATGCGCGCCGTTTATCGAAACAATGGCTATCAGGAAGTGCGCTGCCCACAGATTCTCGACCGCAGCCTGTGGGAGAAGTCCGGCCACTGGGAGCACTACAAGGACAACATGTTCACCACCGAGTCGGAAAAGCGCGACTACGCAGTGAAGCCGATGAACTGTCCCGGTCACGTGCAGATTTTCAACACCGATGTGCGCTCCTACCGCGACCTGCCGCTGCGCTACGGCGAGTTTGGCTCCTGCCACCGCAACGAACCTTCGGGCGCGCTGCACGGTGTAATGCGCGTGCGCGGCTTCACGCAGGACGACGGCCACATTTTCTGTACCGAAGACCAGATCCAGCCTGAAGTCACGGCCTTCAACGACCTGGTGCGCAAGGTCTATGCGGATTTTGGTTTCACCGATGTCGCCGTCAAACTGGCCCTGCGTCCGGACAGTCGCGTCGGCGAGGATGCGCTTTGGGACAAGGCAGAGGAAGCGTTACGTGCCGGCCTGCGTGCCAGCGGTCTCGAATGGACCGAGTTGCCGGGTGAGGGGGCTTTCTATGGCCCGAAGATCGAATTCCATATCAAGGATGCGATTGGCCGCTCTTGGCAGTGCGGCACCATGCAGGTCGACTTCTCAATGCCGGGCCGCCTCGGGGCAGAATATGTCGGCGAAGACAATGCGCGTCATACGCCGGTGATGCTGCACCGCGCGATCCTCGGTTCGCTGGAGCGTTTCATCGGCATTCTCATCGAAAACCATGCCGGCGCACTACCGCTCTGGCTGGCGCCGGTGCAGGTGGTCGTGATGAATATCTCGGAAGCGCAGACGGACTATGCCGAAAGTGTGGCGAAAAAGTTGCGCGATGCCGGCTTCCGCGTCGAATGCGATTTGCGCGGCGAGAAGATTAACTATAAAATCCGGGAACATAGCGTATTGAAGCGGCCTTATCTCGTTGTCGTTGGCGACAAGGAAAAGGCCGCCGGGTTGGTCGCCTTGCGTGCTCGGGGCAATCAGGATCTCGGGCAAATGTCCCCGGATGGTTTGATTGAACGTCTGTTGCTGGATCGTTCCAGCAAGGGCGTGGCGGCTTGATTTTGTTGAATTTTAGGAGAACTGCACCATCGCTCAGGAAAAGTCGCAGCGCATCAATGACGAAATAACCGCCCCGGAAATCCGTTTGATCGGCGTCGAAGGCGAACAGCTTGGAATTTGTTCCGTACGTCAGGCGCTGCAAATGGCGGAAGAGGCTGGCGTCGATCTGGTTGAAATTGCACCGATGGCCGCGCCACCGGTTTGTCGCCTGATGGATTTCGGCAAGTTCAAGTATCAGGAAGCGAAACGCGCGGCCGAGGCAAAGAAGAAGCAGAAAATTGTCGAGGTCAAGGAAGTCAAGTTTCGGCCGGGTACCGACGAGAACGATTACCAGATCAAGTTGCGCAATGTCATCAAGTTTCTGGCTGAAGGCGACAAGGCGAAAATCACGCTGCGTTTCCGTGGCCGTGAAATGGCCCACCAGGAAATTGGCATGCGCATGCTGGAGCGGATCAAGCAGGACCTTGAGCAGCAAGCCATGGTTGAGCAGTTCCCGAAGATGGAAGGACGCCAATTGGTCATGGTGATGGCGCCCTCGAAAAAGAAGGCGCCGTAACTCAGGGCGCTGTAAGAATTTTGCTGGATGCCCTGTTACACGGGGCGTTGGGCGAAAAGAAGTGGCTGCAGGTTATCAAGCACTCCCGAGGCGGGGGACACCTGGCAGACATGCAAGAAGGAGATCTTCGATGCCGAAGATGAAGACGAAGAGCGGTGCCGCCAAGCGCTTCAAAGTGCGCGGGTCGGGCAGCATCAAGCGCGGGTGTGCGTTCAAGCGCCACATCCTGACCAAGAAAACCACCAAGAGCAAGCGCCAGTTGCGCGGCATGCAGACTGTGCACGAGTCGGACGCTAAGTCCATTCGCGCCATGTTGCCTAACGGTTAAGGAGAGCCAGCATGCCAAGAGTTAAACGTGGTGTAACGGCGCGCGCGCGCCACAAGAAAGTTCTCGCCCAGGCCAAGGGTTATCGCGGTCGGCGTTCTACCGTCTATCGCATCGCCAAAGAAGCGGTGATGAAGGCGGGTCAGTACCAGTATCGCGACCGTCGTCAAAGAAAGCGTCAGTTCCGCGCCCTGTGGATTGCCCGTATCAATGCGGCAGCGCGTGAGCTGGGCCTGAAGTACAGCACCATGATGAATGGCCTGAAGAAGGCATCCATCGAGGTTGATCGCAAGGTGCTGGCCGATCTGGCTGTGTTCGACAAGCCGGCATTCGCCGCGCTGGCGAATCAGGCCAAGGCCCAACTGGCTGCCTGAGTCAGGTAGCTGCCCCTACGGAAAGGCTGCCTGATGGCGGCCTTTCCAGTTTTAGCCCGTCTCTATTTGCAGCCCAGCAGCTTCATATGCACGATCTGGAACAACTTGTCGCGCAGGCGACCGCTGAATTTTTTGCAGCAACCGAATTGGCGCGTCTTGAGGATGCCAAGGCAGCATATCTTGGCAAGGACGGCTCGCTAACGGCCCTGCTCAAAGGTCTGGGAAAACTGCCGGCCGAAGAGCGCAAAACAGCCGGCGCTGCGATCAATGCGGCCAAGGTGCAGGTGGAAGCCGCCCTGGCGGCGCGCCGCGATGCCTTGCGCAATGCGCAGCTTGAAGCGCAACTGGCTGCCGAAGCACTCGATATCACGCTGCCCGGTCGCGGCCAATCACGCGGCGGCATTCATCCCGTGATGCGCACGCTCGATCGCATCGAGCAATTGTTTCGTTCAATTGGTTTCGAAGTGGCCGATGGCCCCGAGATCGAAACCGACTGGCACAATTTCACCGCATTGAATACGCCTGAGAATCATCCGGCACGTTCGATGCACGACACCTTCTACCTGCTCGATGAAACGGGCAAGGTGCGCGAGGATGTGCTGTTGCGTACCCATACCAGCCCGGTACAGATTCGCTCCATGCTGGCGCATGTCGAGAAATTCAAGCATCTCGACACGATGCCCGAGATCCGCGTGATTTGTCCCGGCCGTGTCTATCGGGTTGATTCGGATGCGACGCACTCACCGATGTTCCATCAGGTCGAAGGCCTATGGGTGGGCGAGAACGTCAGCTTTGCCGACCTCAAGGGCGTGGTGGCCGACTTCCTGCGCCGTTTCTTCGAGAGTGACGACCTCAAAGTACGCTTCCGCCCCTCGTTCTTTCCTTTCACCGAACCTTCTGCCGAGATTGATGTCGCCTTCATGAGCGGCCCGATGGAAGGCCGCTGGCTCGAAATTGCCGGTTGCGGCATGGTGCATCCGAATGTCCTGCGCTTTGGCGGCATCGACGCGGAGAAGTACACCGGCTTTGCCTTCGGCATGGGGCCGGATCGCCTGACCATGCTGCGTTATGGCATCAATGACCTGCGCCTGTTCTTCGACGGCGATCTGCGTTTTCTTTCCCAATTCCAGTAGGCCGCACGATGCAATTTTCCGAATCCTGGCTGCGCGCCCTCGTCAATCCTCCGCTGGCGACGGATGAGCTGTGCCATCTGCTGACGATGGCCGGTCTTGAAGTGGAAGAATGCCGTCCTGCCAGCGCCGACTTTTCAAATGTCGTTGTTGCCCGCATCCTGACGGCCGAAAAACACCCGGATGCCGACAAGTTGAAGCTTTGCACAGTCGATACCGGCGAACATGGCGTGCTGCAAATTGTTTGCGGCGCACCCAATGCCGCCGTTGGCCTCGTTGTCCCCTGCGCATTGGTTGGTGCGAAGCTGCCCGGTATCGAGATCAAGAAGGCCAAGGTGCGTGGCGTCGAGAGCTTCGGCATGCTCTGCTCGGCACGCGAACTGGGCATGTCTGAAGATCATGGCGGCTTGTTGTCGCTCCCCGTCGATGCGCCGATCGGTCAGAACATCCGCAGCTACCTGAACCTCGACGACAATCTCATCACGCTCAAGCTCACGCCGAACCGTGCTGATTGCCTGTCGCTGACGGGCATTGCGCGCGAGGTGGCTGCCCTGACAGGTGCGCCGCTGACATTGCCGGCCATTACCCCGGTTGCTCCCACCCATTCATCAACCCGCGACGTGGTACTGGATGCACCCGCTGCCTGCCCGCGTTATTGCGGCCGCATCGTGCGTGGTGTGAATGCCAAGGCGTCGACGCCCGACTGGATGAAGCAGCGCATCGAGCGCTGTGGCGTACGGCCGATTACTGCCTTGGTCGACGTCACCAACTACGTGATGCTGGAACTCGGCCAGCCGTTGCATGCCTTTGATGATGCGCAGTTGCAGGGAGCGATTCATGTGCGCTATCCCAATGCGGGTGAGCAGTTGCTGCTACTCAACGAGCAGACCGTCACGCCGACGGGCGATACCGCGCTGATTGCGGACGAAGCGAAGGCGCTGGCTCTGGCAGGCATCATGGGCGGCGAACATTCCGGCATCAATGACGCGACGACCGATTTGTTCCTGGAGAGCGCTTTCTTCGCACCGGATGCGATTGCCGGTAAGGCGCGTGCACTGGGTTTTTCCTCGGATGCCTCCTACCGCTACGAGCGTGGGGTCGATTTTGCCTTGCAGCGTCGGGCCATTGAGCGTGCGACGCAATTGATCATCGACATCTGCGGCGGTGTTCCTGGCCCGGTCGTCGAGGCCGTGGCGGAAGACAAGTTGCCGGCTCGTGCGCCTGTGAAACTGCGCATGACGCGGGCGGCGAAGGTGCTGGGTATCGATCTGGGTCCGGCACAGACAGAAAAACTCATCGCCGGCTTAGGGTTTGCCTATGTTCGGAATGGTGACGAATTGACCGTTACACCGCCGTCCTATCGCTTTGATATCGATATCGAGGAAGACCTGATCGAAGAAATCGCACGCCTGCATGGCTACGACAACATTCCAGCCTCCCCCCCGACGGCGCGCTGCGAAATGCTGCCGCTGCCCGAAGCACGGCGCAATGCGATGGTGGTGCGTCGTCTGTTGGCCGAGCGTGGCTATTTCGAAGTCGTCAATTACAGCTTTGTCGAGTCGTCCTGGGAAGCCGATTTCTCCGGCAATGCCACGCCGATTCAGCTTGCCAACCCGATTGCCAGCCAGATGGGCGTGATGCGCTCCAGCCTGATCGGTGGTCTCGTTGGCACGCTGGTCAGCAATCTCAAGCGTCAAACCGAGCGCGTCCGTGTCTTTGAAATTGGCCGTTGCTTCCAGTCGGACCGTCAGGATGTCACCGGTTTCCATCAGCCAGTACGCATGGCTGCGCTGGCGGCCGGCGCCGTGCATCCCGAGCAGTGGGGCAGTACGGCGCGCCCCGTCGACTACTACGATCTTAAAGGTGATCTGGAAGCGTTGTTTGCGCCGCGCGCATTGCGTTTTGAGCGTACCAGCCATCCTGCACTGCATCCCGGCCGTTCGGCTACCGTCTTGCTGGATGGCAAGTCAATTGGCGTGTTGGGCGAACTGCATCCGCAGTGGTGTCAGAAGTATGAGTTGACGGTGCCCGCTGTGCTGTTTGAGATCGATCTGGCGGCCTTGCTGGAAACGCCTATGCCCGCCTATTGCGAAACTTCGCGTTTCCCGGCAGTGGTGCGTGACATGGCCGTCGTGCTTTCACAGAAATGTGCCGTGAAGGATGTGCAGGATGCGCTTTACAGTGCATCACCGGCCTATGTCAGGGAAATTCGCCTATTCGATGTCTATCAGGGCAAAGGCATTGCGCCTGACAGCAGAAGTCTTGCATTTCGGGTAACGATGCAAGATACTCAGCGGACGCTGGCCGATACCGATGCGGATGTGGCAATGGCCAAACTGCTGGAAGTTGTTCAAGATCGTTTTGGTGCTACGTTGAGGGGATAAGGAAAGTCAATATGACAATGACCAAGGCAGAACTGGCGGATCTCCTATTCGAAAAGGTGGGGCTCAACAAGCGCGAAGCCAAGGATATGGTGGAAGCGTTTTTCGATGAAGTGCGCAAGGCCCTCGAAATTGGCGATAGCGTCAAGCTTTCCGGTTTTGGCAATTTCCAGCTGCGCGACAAGCCCCAGCGTCCCGGCCGCAATCCAAAGACCGGCGAAGAAATCCCGATTACCGCACGTCGCGTCGTGACCTTCCACGCCAGCCACAAGTTGAAGTCCTCTGTCGAGGATACGGCCCATGACCAGCTCCAGCCAGCAGGATAAGATCGTCCTGCCGCCCATCCCGGCCAAGCGTTATTTCACGATTGGCGAGGTGAGCGAACTGTGTGGCGTCAGGCCGCACGTCCTGCGCTATTGGGAGCAGGAATTTACTCAACTCAAGCCAGTCAAGCGTCGTGGTAATCGTCGCTACTACCAGCATCACGAAGTGTTGCTGGTGCGGCGTATCCGTCAGTTGTTGTACGACGAAGGATTCACCATCAGTGGCGCGCGCAATCGACTGGATGAGCCACACAGCAGGCAACATCCAGCAGAAGCAGCCCCAAGTGCGATACAGGGTGAAGCCGGTTTTTCATTACGCGCAGAGTTGCTTGGCATCATCGAACTTCTGCGTGTTTGAGCTATAATCCGCAGCTTGTCGGGGCGTAGCGCAGCCTGGTAGCGCACTTGCATGGGGTGCAAGGGGTCGCGAGTTCGAATCCCGCCGCCCCGACCAGTAATACCAAAGCCGTTAGTGAGGAATTCACTAACGGCTTTTTAATTTAATGGCTTACCCATATCACCAATCCTCCGATGTTTTCACGTCTTGAGCTTCTGATCGATCTGCTGCATTCCGTCCCGGACGCGGCACTGGCAACGCATTCCACGACGCTCGACGGGTTTCCCTTCGCCAGCGCCGTTCCCTTTGTCACCGACGCGCACCACCGGCCGGTCATGCTGATCTCAGGATTGGCTGAGCACAGCCACAATCTCCTTGCCAGTCCCCGTGCCAGTTTGATGATCGCCAAGACCCTGGGGGAAGGTGAAATGGCACGTGTCTCCCTGATGGGCGAAGTGCGCCCCATCGAAGCCGATCCACTCCTGGTTGCGCGATATCTCCGCTATCACCCTCATGCCGAGCGTTTTCTGCAACTCGGGGATTTTCGTTTTCACCGTTTTGAACCCCTCCGGGTGCTGACGGTCGGTGGTTTTGCCAAGGCCAGCTGGCTTGAGGGCAGTCGTTTGATTGAAGCAGCGGTTATCTCGTTGAACGATGAGGCGGACTTGCTGGTCCGGTATGCGCAGGAAGGGCGTCAGGACTGTCTTTTGCGGGGAATCGATGCCTTTGGTGCCGATGCTTCGCTGGACGGCAAGCCGGTACGGATTCGCTTTGGTGCTGGCCCCGTAACGAAGGAAGCCTGGTTGCCGACGCTGCATAGGGAGCTTGCAGTAATGACACAGACGAAATCCGATGCGATTCGCTAGGCTGTTCCAGCCGCGCAACCCGCTGTTCTGGCTTTTCGTGCTGCTGAATAGCTTGTCGGCCGTTATTTCCTACCTCTTGCAGACACAAGCGTTCCCTTGGGCCATCGTTCTGGTGTTGGCAGGTTTTGCGCTGGGGAACATGATTTTTGGTATCCGTATCGCGATGCGTCTGATGCGTGCGTCACCATGAGTTCGATGATCGTAGAACGCCATGCCCATCGATAATCAGATTGAACCCCCGCAGTCGTTCATGGCCATGTACCTCAAGCCGGGGCAAAACCGGCCCAACGCACCTCAGGAAGAAGTTATTGCCCGCTACGAGCAATGCGAAGACATGGCCTGCATCCTGGCAGAGCAGGCGGACACACTGAAGTTCAAGGAGAACCTTTCGGAGAGTGAGGTCCTTGAGCGTTGCCACCAAGGATTGATCGACCAGGAGGCGGATTTCAACGAGAGGGAATCCCGGTGGGTGATCTGCCGACTGGCTGAACTCATGGGGTGGGAACCCCCGGCATTTAAGGATGGCACATCAATCAAGGTGGGCCGCAGCAAGGTGAACGAGTAATCTCCCTACCCGATACACCATGACACCCATTGGAAACAAACCTATGACCAAGCCCATGACCTACGAGGCCTTCCTCGACGAAGTCACTACACTCATCACCGAGAAGTATGATGTGATAGATGAAGCCGCCATTCAGATGGTGATGCGGGCGCAAGAAGATGAATTCTTCAGTGGCCATGACGACAATCCGAAGATTTGTACACAGGATCGCGCCCATGAGGATGCCAGAACCGTGTTCAAGAAATACAAGTAAGTCATGATCAGCGCCATTCAGGAATTCTTCAATCAGTTCATCGAATCCGGCACACGCCAGGCAAGCACGCATTCAGAACACGCCCTGCAAATCGCCACCGCTGCGTTGCTGCTGGAAATGATGCGCATGGATGACCAGATCAAGGACGAGGAGCGCGCCACGATTGCTCAAACGCTTGGTACCCAGTTCCGGTTGGACGATGCGCAGATTGCGACCCTGATGTCGCTGGCCGAACAGGAAGCACGGCAGGCCAACGACTACTACCAATTTACCTCGCTGATCAACAAGCGCTGCACGCTGGAACAGAAGATTCAGATCATCGAAAATCTCTGGAAGGTGGCGATGGCCGATAGCCATCTCGATGCCCATGAACTTCACTTGATGCGCAAGCTTGCCGACCTGTTGTATATCGGACATGCCGACTATGTTGCCGCCAAGCAGCGCGCCCGCGAGGCATCCAACCTGCCACCCTCATGATGGGGAGGGTGTTTGCTGAGGCGGTAGCACAAAAGAAAACGGCTTAGAGGAATTTCCTCTAAGCCGTCGGTAATGCTGGCGACCCCACGGGGATTCGAACCCCGGTTCACACCGTGAAAGGGTGTTGTCCTAGGCCTCTAGACGATAGGGTCTTCGTCGTTGGTGGAGGTACGCGGGATCGAACCGCGGACCTCTTGCATGCCATGCAAGCGCTCTCCCAGCTGAGCTATACCCCCAAAAGAGAGGCCGCATTATATCGATACTAACGGCGCTGTAAACCTCTTAAGAAAAAATATTTCAGATTACTTTGCCTGGGTTCATCAGGGCATGCGGGTCAAGTGCCTGCTTGATGCTACGCATCATGTCCATTTCAACCCCACTCTTGTAACGCAGAATCTCATCGCGTTTGAGTTGGCCGAGGCCATGCTCGGCAGAGATCGAGCCATCGAGGGCGTGGACAAGGTCATGCACGATACGATTGACCGCAGCCGCTTGTGCGATGAAGCCGGCATTGTCCTGTGCGACGGGCTTTGACTGGTTGTAGTGCAGGTTGCCATCGCCCAGATGACCGAAACAGACGATTCGGACATCCGGAAATGATGACGCGAGGGCCGCATTGCATTCGCCGATGAATTGCGGAATGCGCGAGACCGGCAGGGAAATGTCATGCTTGATCGACAGCCCCTCGATCTTTTGTGCCTCGGAGATGTTCTCGCGTAGCGACCAGAGGGCCTGCGCTTGTGTGTCGCTTTGTGCGATGACGGCATCGCGTATCTCGTTAGCGTCGGCGGCTTCGGCGAGCACCTCCTCCAGCGCAGCCGAGAGGTCGGTGGTCATGGTGTCGGTGAGTTCAATCAACACCTGCCACGGGGATTGCTCACCCAATGGGGCGCGTGCGCCACGGATATGGGCCAGGACGAGTTCAAGGGCGGTGCGGTCGATCAGTTCGAAGGCCGTGATGCGTCCGCCGATGTGCTCGCGCAGGCGCGTCAGTAGCGAGACCGCCTTGGCGGGACTGTCCAGCGAAGCCCATGCGGTTGCTGTCGAGCGTGGTGGCGAGAAGAGTTTGAGGACTGCGGCAGTGATCAGTCCAAGCGTGCCTTCCGCACCGACGAAAAGATGTTTTAGGTCATACCCGGTATTGTCCTTGCGCAGGCCGCGCAGGCCGTTCCAGATGCGTCCGTCGGGCAAGACGACCTCCAGGCCGAGGCACAACTCGCGGGTGTTGCCATAGCGCAGTACCTGCACGCCGCCGGCATTGGTCGACAGGTTACCGCCGATGGTGGCGGTGCCTTCGGCAGCGAGCGATAGCGGAAACAGCCGGCCAGCCTGTTCGGCGGCGGCTTGTACCGCAGCGAGGGTACAGCCGGCGTCGACCGTCAGGGTGTTGTTGTCGGTGTCGATGGCGCGAATCCGGTTCAAGCGGGTGAGGCTGACAACGACTTCCCCGTGGATCGGCGTGGCACCACCGCATAGACCGGTATTGCCGCCTTGCGGTACGATGGCAATGTGATGGGCAGCACACGCCTTGACGAGGGCAGCGACTTCTTCTGTGTTGGCCGGTTTCACCACGCACAGCGGCTGTCCTTGGTAGCGGCCACGCCAGTCGGTCGTGTAGGGTGCTGTGTCGAATGATTCGGTGAGTACGTGCGTTGCGCCAACAATCCCGCGCAACTGATTCAAAAAGTCGGCGCTCACGAGACGGCAGCTATTTCAGCGTAAAGGTCATGCACATCGCAATCGGTGATGGTGACCTCAACAAACTCGCCAATTTCCAGGTCATGCCCATCCGTAATGTAGACGAGGCCATCGATATCCGGTGCGTCGCCTTCGCTACGGGCGATTGCACCTTCCTCGTCGATGTCATCGACGAGGACCGTCATGGTTCGGCCGATCTTCGCTTCAAGGCGCTGCGTGGAAATGTCTTCCTGATGGCGCATCAGACGCGCCTTGCGCTCTTCCCGAACGGCATCGGGCAGGGCGCCGGGCAGGGCGTTTGCGGCAGCCCCTTCGACCGGTGAATAGGCGAAGGCGCCGACACGATCCAGTTGGGCGGCGTCAAGGAAATCGAGCAGTTCGTTGAATTCGTTTTCCGTCTCACCGGGGAAGCCGGTGATGAAGGTCGAGCGGATGGTCAGGTCGGGAACGACTTTGCGCCAGCCGGCAATGCGTTCAAGCACCTTGTCGACGTCGCCGGGACGCTTCATCAGCTTGAGAATACGCGGACTGGCGTGCTGAAAGGGTACATCGAGGTAGGGCAGCAGCTTGCCCTCGGCCATCAGCGGTAGCAGGTCATCGACGCTGGGATAGGGATAAACGTAATGCAGGCGTACCCAGATGCCGAGTTCGCCGAGTTCCTTGCATAACTCATGGAGACGTGTTTTGACCGGCTTGCCACCGACAAAGCCGGTGCGGTACTTGACGTCGACACCATAGGCGCTGGTGTCCTGCGAGATGATCAACAGTTCGCGCACGCCGGCATCGGCGAGTGTTTCGGCTTCTTTGAGCACTTCACCGATCGGGCGGCTGACCAGATCACCGCGCAGGCTCGGGATGATGCAGAAGCTGCAGCGATGATTACAGCCTTCGGAAATCTTCAGGTAGGCGTAGTGATCCGGGGTGAGGCGGATGCCCTGCGGCGGTACCAGATCGACGAATGGATCATGCTGCGGAGGCAGGTGGGCATGGACGGCATCCATGACCTCCTGCAGCGCGTGCGGGCCGGTGACGGCGAGTACGCTCGGATGCGTGTCCTGCACGATCGTGCCCTTGGCGCCGAGGCAACCGGTAACGATGACTTTGCCGTTTTCGGCCAGCGCCTCACCGATGGCATCCAGCGATTCCTCAACAGCGGCATCGATGAAGCCACAGGTGTTGACGACAACGAGATCGGCGCCGTCATAGCTGCCGGAGATTTGATATCCCTCGGCACGCAGACGCGTGAGGATTTGTTCGGCATCGCTGGCAGCCTTCGGGCAGCCGAGCGAAACGAATCCAACTTGTGGGACGTGCGGTTTTCCCGGTTTCTTAATGCCCACTATTTCTTTTTCTCGGGTGCTTCTTGTGTGTTTTCGGGTTGGTGCGGGAACTTGAAGCCGGTAAACATCTTCTTCGTCTGTTCCTGGATGTTTTCCTGCATCTGGTGGAACATTTTCTGGCTCTGGTCGACGTAGGTGCCCATCATCTGCTGCATGGCGGGTCCCTGAAAATTCAGGAACTGTGCCCACATGTCCTTGCTCATGACGGGGTTGTCGCCATAGAGGCTCTTGGTTTGCTCCTGCAGTTTTCTCTGCATGTCGGCAAAGGCCTTGATGTTGTTCTCAAGATACTGCCCCATCATGCCCTGCATGGCATTGCCATAGAAACGAATCATCTGGGAGAGCAGATCGGAGGTGAACATCGGTGCGCCACCGGCTTCCTCTTCAAGAATGATCTGCAGCAGGATGCTGCGGGTCAGATCGTCGCCGGTCTTGGCGTCCACCACACGAAATCCCTCATGCTTGAGCACGAGTTCCTTGACGTCAGTCAGGGTGATGTAGGTGCTGGTACGCGTGTCGTAGAGACGGCGGTTCGGGTACTTTTTAATCAGGCGAACCTGCTCGACCATGATATTTCCTTCCTCGTTGTGTGCGGCGCCACTTCTGCAAGCAGCGCCGCCATTTATTGCTTACTTACTGCAGATACAGGCCGCCGTTGATGTTGAGCGTGGCACCTGTCATGTAACCGGCCAGATCGGAGGCGAGATAGGAGCACAGGGCGCCCATTTCTTCCGGCTTGGCCAGACGCTTCATCGGGATGGTGTCGACGATGCTCTTCAGCACGTCTTCACGAATCGCCATGACCATCTTGGTGGCGACATAGCCTGGGGCAACGGCGTTGACCGTCACGCCCTTGGTGGCGAGTTCCTGCGCCAATGCCTTGGTGAAGCCGATCACACCAGCCTTGGCGGCGGAGTAGTTGGCCTGGCCCGCCTGGCCCTTGACGCCGTTGACCGACGAGATGTTGATGATGCGGCCAAAGCCGCGCTCGGCCATCTTGGCGGAAACCTGCTTGGTCATGTTGAACAGCGAGGTCAGGTTGGTGGAGATGACGGCATCCCACTGATCCTTTTCCATCTTGGCGAACATGCGGTCACGCGTGATGCCGGCGTTGTTGACGAGGATGTCGACCGGACCAGCTTTGGCTTCGGCTTCGGCAACCATGGCCTGGCAGGAAGCCAGGTCAGAGACGTCGCCAGCGACGCAGACGAAGTCCTTGAAGCCGGCAGCGGCCATTTCTGCGAGCCATGCGTCCTTGTTGTCGAATTCGGGGTGATACGCAGCGACGACCTTGTGGCCGTCCTTGGCAAATGCCTGGCAAATGGCGGTACCGAGGCCGCCCATGGCGCCGGTGACGAAGGCGATACGTTGAGTCATGATTTTCTTTTCCCTTCTTGTGGTTGATATTGTTGTTGCTGTTACTTCTGCTGTTGTGGCGTTAAGCTTTTTCCTTGACGTAGCGCCCTGGGGCAGGTTCGCCCGGCGGATATTGTTTGCTGCCGAGGCGGCCGCGTGCCGGCATCTCGCCATCGGCAAACTGCTTGAGCCAGTCGGTCCAGCCCTGCCACCAGCTGCCCTTGTTTTCGGTCGCGGCGGCGAACCATTCATCCGGGTTGGTACTGTCGCTGTCACCCACCCAGTGGCTGCGCTTGTTCTTGGCGGCTGGGTTGATCACGCCGGCAATGTGGCCGGAGGCTCCCAGCACGAAGGTAGTCTTGCCGCCCAACAGTTTGCGGCCGAGGTAAGACGACTGCCAGGGAACGATGTGATCCTCACGCGTGGCCAGCATATAGGTGGGCATATCGACCTTGCCCAGATCGACGCGGGTACCGCACATCACCAGTTTGTTCGGTTCGCGCAGATTGTTCTCCAGATAGAGGTTGCGCAGATACCAGGCGGCGAAGGGGCCGGGCAGGTTGGTCGAATCGGAGTTCCAGTAGAGCAGGTCGAAGGCGGTGGGTTTGTTGCCCTTGAGATAGTTGCCGACGACGTATTGCCAGATCAGATCGTTGGCGCGCAGGGCGGAAAACGTGCCGGAAAGCTCGCGGGCCGTGAGCAACCCGCCTTTGCCGATGGTGGCTTCGCGTTGGGAGACGGCTTGCTCGTCGACGAAGATGCCGATTTCGCCGGTGTCGGTGAAGTCGAGCAGGGTGGTCAGCAAAGTCAGCGAAGCCACCGGATCATCGCCGCGCGCACGCAGCACAGCCAGGGCCGAGGTAAGGATGGTGCCGCCGACGCAGAAGCCGAGGGCATTGATCTTGTCGCACTTGGTGATCTCTTGCACGACCTTGATGGCGGTCAGCGGGCCTTGCTCAAGATAGTCGTCCCATGTCAGATGCCCCTGCGCTTCCTTGGGGTTGCGCCATGACAGCAGGAAGACCGTGTGCCCTTGCGCAACGGCATAGCGCACGAAGGAGTTTTCCGGTTGCAGGTCGAGGATGTAGTACTTGTTGATGCAGGGCGGCACGATCAGCAACGGGCGCTTGGCGACCGTGTCGGTCAGCGGGCTGTACTGGACCAACTGGAACAGTTCATTTTCGAAAACCACGGCACCGGCGGTGATGGCCAGATTGCGGCCCACTTCGAAGACGCTTTCATCGGTCATCGAAATGCGGCCTTTTTCGAGATCGGCGATCAGGTTCTGCAGGCCGAGCTTGATGCTTTCGCCCTTGGTTTCGAGCGCTTTCTGGATGAATTCCGGATTGGTGGCCGCAAAATTGGTCGGAGCGAGTGCGTCGATGACCTGGCGTGTGGCGAACTGCAGGCGGCTTTTTGCCAGGTCATCCTGGGCGGGGGCCGTATCGGCCATTTTCTTCAGATACTGTGCATTCAGCAAATAGGCCTGGCGCAGGTAGTCGTAGATCGGGCTGCTGGACCATGCCGGATGGTCAAACCGCTTGTCACCCGGCTCAGGCTGGATGAGGGGCGCGCTTTCCCCTTCATTTTTCTGCAGCATCGCCTGCCACAAGACCGCATGTTTTTCACGCCATTCATTTTGCAGGGCGAGCAGTGCGGGATCGGGGGCGGGAAATGAAGTCATGCGCAGGCTACCTACGGGATGGCAATGGTGGGATTTTGCAATGCAGCATAGCGACTGTCAATGTGATCGTTTTTCTTCATCTGCCAATGGAGACATGAATTGTCGGCGCTGACGGAACGGCATGCAGCATGAGAATGTCTGGCGGCGCATCAGGCTTTCTTCCAAGTCGCTCGTCCCGCCTCTTTCGCTGCATACATTGCCGTATCGGCACGCTCGATCAGGGCAGCCGCATGGTCGGCATCGCGCGGGAAGAGGGCAATGCCAACACTGCATGAAATGTCCAGAATATGCTCGCCGACGCGGAATGGCTCCGAGAGGACCGCGACAATCTTTTCCGCCGTCCGGTCTGGCGCTTCGGCAGAGCGCGGGTCCGGCAGTACCACGACGAATTCGTCGCCGCCCAGTCGCGCGACCGTATCTTCATCGCGCAGGATGTTTTCCAGGCGTTGCCCGACCTGGTGGAGCAATTCATCGCCGACCGCATGACCGAAGGTATCGTTGACCGGCTTGAAGCGATCCAGGTCGATAAACAGCAAGGCCACCTGCGCATGACGGCGATGTGCCTGGGCCATGGCACGTTCCAGCCGGTCTTCAAGGAGCTGGCGATTGGGCAACCCGGTCAGGACATCATAATTGGCTTGTCGCCAGACGCGTTCCTCCTTCTGTTTGCGTTCCGTGACATCGCTGAAGAGCGCGACGAAACGACGCGGCTTGCCGCTGCTGTCCGGAATCACCGTGATCTTCAGCCATTCGATGAAGGTGGTGCCGTTCTTGCGGCGATTGGCGATCTCGCCTTCCCAGCGCCCATCGGTCAGCAGCCGGTGCCACATGGCCTGGTAGAAGGCCGTGTCGTGCTGCCCGGAAGCGAGCAGCGACGGCGTCTTGCCGATTGCCTCGTCCCGGGTATAGCCGGTGATTGCCGCAAAGGCCGGATTCACGGCGACGATGCGATTGTGGGCATCTGTCACCATGATGCCCTCACCGGCGGCGTCGAAGACGGACTGGGAGAGCTTGAGCGACTCTTCCGCCTCGATCAGTGGCGTGATGTCGGAGAACGACACCACGGCTGCGCAGGGTTTTCCCTTGCCTTCGCGGCAGAGGGAGCGGCTACTGACGGTCGTCCAGATCGTCTGCCCGTCGTCGCGCTGGATACCGAACAGCACATGTTCGAGTTCCTCGCCGCGTGCGGCGCGTGCGCTGGGAAAGTCCGCAGCGGCCAGCGGTACCCCCGTGGCATCGACGACCTGCGCGCGGCGGTTGATCAGGCTGGCGTCATCCACGCCGAGGATGCGCAGCGCGGCGTCGTTCCAGTTCATGATGTGCCCATCGGGGGCGGTCAGCAGTACGCCCTCGGCCATGGTCTCGAACAAGGTGCGGTGCAGTTCCTCGCTCTCGCGCAGGCGGCGTTCGAGTTCGATGCGCGGCGTGATGTCGTGGATGATCGAGAACAACAGGGGGCGGCCGTTGACCTCGACCGGACCGGAATAGACCTCGACCTGATGGATCGCACCGGAAGCCAGTCGATGCGGGAAACAGAAATAGAGCCGCTGCTCCGCTCTGGCGCGCGCCATTTCCGCCTTCACCTCTTCGGGCGGCAGGCAGTTGATGTCGGCGATACGCAGCGACAGGAGTTGGTCGCGCGGGTAGCCGTAAAACGCCACCGCCGCGCGGTTGGCATCGACGATGCGGCCGTCGGCGGGATCGATCAGCAGCTTCACGGCGGTATTGGTCTCGAAGAAGCCGCGATAGCGGCTTTCGCTTTCGGCCAGCGCCTGCTGGCGTGACGACGCGCGCACCAGCAGCGCCGCGACGCCGCTTGCCAGCAGCAGCACGATGGCGATGCCAAGCAGATTGCGCTGGCGTTCGTCGTCCATCGCCGCATCGAGCGCGGCGAGAATCGGCGCTTCGCCGATGCCGACCACCATGACCAGCGGATAGATCTTCAAGCGGCGCCAGGCGAAGGTGCGATGCACCTTGTCGAAGGCCGCGATGGCGCGCACTGTGCCGCGCACCGGCGCCGTCGCGCCGACGAAGGGCCGCTCTGCCGGCACCGCCTTGCCCATGGCATTCGCGAGATCCCGGTTGCGCGACAGGTAGCTGCCCTCGATGTCAACCAGCGCAGCTACGTCATCCTCGCCTAGGTCGGGGCCGGCCAGGATGCCGGAAACATATTCTGGCGCCAGCGATAGCACGACGACGCCGGCGAAGCGGCCATTGACGATGATCGGGCGGGTGAACTGGATCGACCAGGTTTTTGACACCCGGCCGAACACCGGCTTGCTGATGAACAACCGGTCTTCCGTGCTGCCGGCATGCACCTTGAAGTGTTCGCGATCGCCGAGGAACACGCGCTCACGCAAGCCGAGGTTGGAGTAAACCAGATAGCCGTCGGCATCGATGATGCCGATCTGCAACACGGCGCCCGCCGGAAACGCGTTGAGGACGGTTTCGACCGTTGCGGCGAACGCCCCGCGCTCTCCATTGCCGTAGTCGTCGCCCAGGTGGCGGACGGTGAAATCGACAAGGTGCACCAGGGTATCGGCCTGCCCCGCCATCGCCTCGGTCAGTTGCAGGGCACGCTGCGCTACCTGATTGACGGTCTTTTCGTGCAGTTTTGCCTGTGTGTCGAGCAGACGCCACCAGTAGGCGCCTGAAAATGCGATGGCCAGCACCAGCACCGCAGTGGCGGCAATGTGCAGGCGGGTGAAGCGTGTGCGACCTATGACTTTGGATAGCATCCGAAAATTATAGGAGGATCGCTAGGAGGCAGCGGGAAATTATTCCAGCCAGATCAGGCTGGCCATGCGGCCGGTGGTGCCGTCGCGGCGATAGGAGTAGAAACGGTCGGCATCGCGCACCGTGCAAAAGTCGGCGCTGGTGATACGGCATACACCAAGCGCGGCGAGCTGCTGACGCGCCAGTACATGAATATCGCAGAGCCACTTGCCGTGCGGCCGGGCCGCGAAGGCTGCGGCGGCCGCTGCGTCGTGAGTGATGAAGGCTTCGCGCACCTCGCCGCCGACCTCGAAGTTTTCTGGGCCGATGGCCGGGCCGAGCCAGACCATGAGATCACCGCCGGGCACCCCCATCGCTGCGACCGTGCTTTCGAGAATGCCGGCGGCCAGCCCACGCCAACCAGCATGGGCGGCGGCGACGACGGATCCGGCGACATCGCAGAACAGCACCGGCAGGCAGTCGGCGGTGAGTACGGCGCAGACTTTGCCCTGCTGGCGGGCGAAGGTGGCATCCGCCTCGTCGCCGGGCTGTGCCATGGCAGCGTCGAGGCAGCGCGTACCGTGCACCTGCTTCAGCCAGAGCGGATCGGCAGGAAGATGTGCACGCAACAGGCGGCGGTTTTCGGCCACGGCGGCCGGGGCGTCGCCGACATGGTCACCGAGGTTGAGGCTCGCGTAGGGGCTGGTGCTGACGCCGCCGTCCCGCGTCGTCTGTAGCGTCCTCACGTTGGGTGGCGCTGGCCAGTTCGGGATGATGAATTCAGGCTTCACTGAGCGCCTCCAGCAGGGCGGCAAAGTCAGCCGGCATGGGGGATTCCCAGGCCATTTCCTGATGCGACGCCGGATGGATCAGCGCGAGTCGCCATGCGTGCAGCGCCTGGCGCTGAAAGGCGTCGAGCCAGACATCGCCGCTTTTGGTTTTTCCGTAAACAGGATCACCGACGAGCGGGTGAGTAATGCTTGCCATGTGCACGCGAATCTGGTGCGTGCGGCCGGTGTCGAGGCGGCATTCGATCAGCGTGCAGTTGGAGAAGCGTTCCAGTACGGCATAGTGGGTGCGGGCTTCCTTGCCACCGTTTTTGACGATAGCCATCTTGGTGCGCTGGACGGGATGCCTGCCCAGCGGCGCATCGACCGTCCCGCCCGCGCCGACTTTTCCATGCACCAGCGCAAGGTAGTGCCGCTTCACCGTGCGTGCCTGTAGTTGGCGTACCAGATCGGTCTGGCTCGCGAGCGTCTTGGCGACGACCAGCAGCCCCGAGGTGTCCTTGTCGAGGCGATGGACGATGCCGGCGCGCGGCACGGCGGCCAGTTCGGGGGCGTGGTGGAGCAGGGCGTTCATCAGCGTGCCATGCGCGTTGCCGTTACCGGGGTGGACTACCAGCCCGGCCGGCTTGTCGATGACGAGGAGGTCGGCATCTTCATAAACGATTGTGAGCGGAATGTCTTCGGCGACGTCGGCAAATGTCGGCGTTGGCAGGACGGCAAGGGTGAGGCGCTCGCCGCCCCAGACTTTCTGCTTGGCCTCGGCGCCGGCATCATCGAGCGTGATCAGCCCTTCCTTCAGCCAGCTCTGCAGGCGGCTACGCGAGTGTTCGGGAAACAGCCGGGCGAGGGCGGCATCCAGCCGCAGGCCGGCACAGTCGGGGGGGACGGTGATTTCGTTATAATCGGCCGACCTTTTTGAGGGTTCGCTCATCATGCGTAGTTTAGCTTCCCTGCTTGCTTTCCTTTTGCTCACCCTTTCCGCCGGTTGCGGCCTGCTCCCCGAGCAGGTCGACGAAACCGCCGGATGGTCGGCCAACAAGCTTTACACCGAAGCCAAGTCGGCGATGGGCGAGGGCGCCTATGACAAGGCGGTCAAGTATTTCGAGAAGCTTGAAGCGCGCTATCCCTATGGCCGTTTTGCGCAACAGTCCCAGCTTGAGGTGGCCTACGCCTACTACAAGCAGCAGGAAAAGGCGTCGGCCATCGCCGCCTGCGACCGTTTCATCCGCCTCCATCCCAATCATCCGAACGTCGACTATGCCTACTACCTGAAGGGGCTGGTGGACTTCAATGAAGACCTCGGCATGATGGGCCACCTCAGCATGCAGGATCTGACCGAGCGCGATCCGAAAGCCGCCGCCGAGTCTTTCGAAGCGTTCAAGGCGCTGGTCAATAAGTTCCCGGAGAGCAAGTACGCCAAGGATGCCACCTTGCGCATGGCCTATCTGGTCAATGCGCTGGCTTCGCATGAGGTGCATGTGGCGCACTATTACATGCGCCGCGGCGCCTATGTCGCGGCGGCCAACCGCGCCCAGACGACACTCAAGACCTACCCGGATGCGCCTGCCAACGAGGAAGCGCTGTTCATCATGGTCAAGGCCTACGACGCACTCGGCATGAACGACCTGCGCGACGATGCCGAGCGCGTGATGAAAAAGAACTTCCCCAACAGCGAGTACTACAAACGCGGCCTGAACCGCGACGTGCCGTGGTGGAAGCTCTGGTGAGCTAAGCCCCCATTCCCCTAGCCTCTTCCTCGCGGAAAGGGCTACAAGTCTTCGGGAGTAATGCCCGTGTGCTTGGCGATGCGCGCAAGCATTCGGGGGCCGATTTCTTCGCCGTCGTGAAACGCGAATACGACATCAGGCCACCCTTCGCGGGATAACGTGCGGTGAGAACCGGACTGCCGCTTGACCTGCCACCCAAGGCCAAGCAGTGCCGCAAGCAACCGCTTGGCCTTGATCGAAGGCCATTGACTCATGCGGCGATAGGCAGAGAAAGATTAATTGCGACCGGGCGCGATTCGTTCTGCTCAAGACGCTCGGCCATGGCGCGGAGGGCGAGCACTTCGGCCTTTGCTATAGCTTCGTCAGCGGTCTTGCCATAGCACAAGACACCCGGAAGCTGCGGAACCTCAGCGATCCATCGGCCATCAACTTCTTCCTCGCATTCGATGCTGAAATTCATGATTGATCTCCGGTAGGGGATAGGGCTGATTGTAGCGTGCCATGGCTTGCGCAGCTTTTCGCGCAGGTCGGTGGAATGTGGGTTAGCCCTGGATGCTCGTTCGGTGCAAAAACTCAAGCAAGCACTTTTCTCCCCCCTCACGTGCATCTGCAATCTGCTGAGAGAGTTCATCGTCGAGATTTTCCGACGGATACAACTCTTGTTGAACTTCTAATACCTCGCGTGATTCGGGTAAGACTGTCTGCGAGTAGTCCTGAATCACGCCGACGTAGTTACCGATTCTGAGAACTACCTCGGTAACGAGGTGGCTGAATGGAAGGAAACCGAGATAGACCTTTGATCCAACCAAGACCCTTACGTCAAGTAATGCGCTTTGGTATCTATCAATGGCGATCGACAAATCATCGATGCGCTTCTTGTAAGCATCTGCTTCAGAGAGACGCCATCTTTCATTCTTGGTTGTGTTCTTGACTTCTTCTGCGGAGAACGTCTTGCGCTCGTAGTCTTGAATTGGCTTCCTTGCCTTAGTAGTGGCTTTTGAAAGCAGATGGCTTTCCTTCACTAGGTTCTTCGTTGCCGCGTAGATTTCCTTCCCCGCTAATTCACGCTTCCACATTCTGGCGCCATAAATGGCAATGACGGTCGTAACCAGCGCGGCAACACCGAGCAAACTATCTTTAATCAGGGTGATCCATTCTTTAAGTTCTGCTGGCGGCATAAAGGTATCTGGGCACAAGGGGCTAACGTGAAATGTACGCCGTGCGAAATAGACAGATATCGCCATTTGTTCCTGTATCTGGATGGATGTGGCGATATCTGGTCATTTGCTTTCTTCGGCAAGCATGATGTCGCAAGGATAGCGTTCTGGACATGCGCATGGCAAGTTGGATGGCATGTGGTGCCGTCTCGCCAGCGCCGACTTTTACGAGCGTCTCTGGCGTCTTGCCTCAAAGAGGCAGATGCCGCTGGCGACCGAGACGTTGAGGCTTTCCACCGAGCCGAACATCGGAATCTTCGCCAGTTCGTCACAGGTGTCGCGCGTCAGGCGCCGCAATCCTTCACCTTCTGCCCCGAGTACCCAGGCGAGCGCGCCTTTTTGCTCGACGGCGTAGAGATCCTTGGTCGCTTCGCCGGCGGCACCGATAGTCCAGATGCCGCGTTCCTTGATCTCGCGCAGACTGCGGGCGAGGTTGGTCACGACGATGTAGGGCACCGTGTCGGCGGCGCCGCTGGCGACCTTGATCGCGGTGGCATTGAGGCCGCAGGCGCGATCTTTCGGCGCAATGACGGCATGGGCACCGGCCGCATCGGCGACGCGCAAACAGGCGCCGAGATTGTGCGGATCGGTCACGCCATCCAGCACCAGCAGCAATGCGGGCTCGGTCAGACCGTCCAGCACATCGTCGACGGTCACGTATTTCTGCTGCGCAGAAACCTTGGCGACCACGCCCTGATGCCGCTCGCCCTTCGCCATGCCGTCGAGCCGTGCGGCATCGACGCTGACAATGCGCACACTACGGCTTTCGGCCAACTGCACCAGATCGCGGCTGCGCCCGTCCTGACGGGCGGCGGCAAGATAAATCTCGCGCACGCCCTCCGGGTCGTGGCGCAGTTTGGCCGTCACGGCATGAAAGCCGTGGATCAGACGGGACTCATCGGCCATGTTTGATCACGCGATACTGCGCCGTCATGCGATGGGTTTGGCCGGGCATCAGGGTGATGACATCGTCGACGGCATTCGCGGTTTCGACGCAGACCATTTTGTTCTCGCCGGCTTTGCCAAAATCGCCCATCTTGGCGGCCTTTTCAGCGCCGGGATTCCACACCACGGTGGAGCGGCTGCCGGTACTGGTGATGAGGAGGGTACGCTTGAGTACCGGATCGACGATGCCGCAGCAGCCTGCCGTATCAAGATAGACGCGATCGGCTTCGCCGGAGAACGTCACGTCGCCCTTTTGTTTCTTGCGCTTGCCGCCGTCCACCTTGTCGATATAGGGGCTGCCGGCGAGGCCGGCCACGCTGACCTGCCGGATGTCGCCAATCTCGAAGTAGGTGTGGAGCGCCTGGCCGAGCACGAACGGACGTTCGCCGATGTTGCGCGTGGCAAGGCCGACCACCAGTTCCTGGCCGACCGTCACGCTGTATTTCACCGTGGAGACATGCGGCCACTGGGCCCGTGCGGCATCGTTCATCACCGGCTCGAATTCCAGGCGCACGCGGCCATCGGGCAGCTTGCGGGCATCGAGCAGATCCCAGGGAATCGTGCGGGCGAAGCCGTGGCCGGGATAGCTGTTTTCCGTGGCGTGTGGCCCGAACCAGGGCCAGCATAGCGGCACACCGCCGCGAATCGACTTGCCCAGTGCGAACTTGGCCGCCTTGGAGAGCCAGATCACCGGTTTCTGTCCAACCGGTTGCCAGGTCATCACATGGGCGCCTTGCAGGGCAATGGTGGCGGTGGAAAAGGCGGTCTTGACGTCGATGGCGATGAAGCCGGGCGACTTTTCGCTGAAGCTCAAAAAGTCGGCGCCGGCGAAACGGCGTTGCAGTGCAGTGAGTTCGGACATGGTGGTGTTACTCCTCCTTGTTTTGTAATTCCTCGAGGCTTTCGATGGCGATTTCGCGGACTTCGGCATCCGGGTCATCGCGTCGTGCCTCCAGATATTTGATGGCGCTGGTGCTGCCGCTCAAGCCGAGCAGATGGCAGGCATCGGCGCGCACGCGCGCGTCGCCGTGGCCGGTGAGCAGGCCAAGGGCCGGCACGAGAGCCTGCAGGGCGGCTTGCCCGGCATAGCGCTCCAGCACTGCGCTGGCGCCGAAGCGCACGTTCATGTTGGCCTCGGGATTGGCGACGATCGGCAGCAGATCGGCCAGTGCCCTGGGCTGTTGGTCGACCACCGCAATCACCTGTTTCAACTGCCCTTCGAACAGCCAGATCTGGAACTGCTCGGTGCGATCGCGCAGGCTGGCACGCAGCAACGCCCGTGTGCCATCGCTGGCCAGCGGGTAGTTGAACTTCATGCCTCGGCCAGCCTGAAATCGATCTTGTTCTGGTCGAGGCTGACGCGCACCAGTTGCACGCGCACGCGGTCGGAGAGTCGATAGCGCGCCCCCGTGCGTTCGCCCACCATGGCGTGGGCTTTCTCGTCGAAGTGGAAGTAGTCGCGACCGAGGTCGGAGACGTGTACCAAGCCTTCGACAAACACTTGATCGAGGGCGACGAAGATGCCGAAGGGCACGACGGACGAGATGCTGCCGGTGAAGATTTCGCCGACGCGATCCTGCATGTACCAGCACTTGAGCCAGGCCTCGACATCGCGCGTGGCTTCGTCGGCACGCCGCTCGGTGGCCGAGCAGGCGAGGCCGACGGCTTCCCAGTTGAGACTATCGTAACGCCGTCCCGCCAGCGCCGACTTTATGGCGCGGTGGATCAAGAGGTCGGGATAGCGGCGGATCGGCGAGGTGAAGTGGGTATAGCTCTCATACGCCAGCCCGAAGTGGCCGACGTTGTCCGGGCTGTAGATCGCCTGCTTGAGCGAGCGCAGCATGACTGTCTGCAGCAGTTGCTTGTCGGGACGGTCCCTGATCTTGTCGATCAGCTTGGCGTAGTCCTTGGCCTGCGGGTCATCTCCGCCCGCGAGCTGTAGCCCAAAGGTGCCGAGGAAGTTCCTGAGCTTGTCGAGCCGCTCCGGGGTCGGCCCCTGGTGGACGCGATAGAGCGCTGGGTGTTCGCGCTCCTTGAGAAAGTCTGAGGCGCAGACGTTGGCTGCCAGCATGCACTCCTCGATGATGCGGTGGGCATCGTTGCGTTCGTATGGTTCGATGCGCTCGATCTTGCCGTGATCATCGAAGATCATGCGCGTCTCGACCGTTTCGAAATCAATCGCGCCACGCTTTTCGCGCGCTTTGGCCAAGACGCGATAGAGGGCATCGAGGTTTTGCAGGTAGGGCAGCAGCGGGCCGATCTTTTCCAGCGCGGCCGCCTCCTGGTCATAGAGCGCCGCGGCGACCTCGGTATAGGTGAGGCGGGCATGCGACCAGATCACGGCCGAATAAAAGCGATACTGCTTGATCGCGCCGGTGGCGGAGATCGCCATGTCGCAGACCATCGTCAGGCGTTCGACCTGCGGGTTGAGCGAGCACAGGCCGTTGGAGAGTTTCTCCGGCAGCATCGGGATGACGCGGCGTGGGAAATACACCGAGTTGCCGCGCTCCAGCGCCGTGGCGTCGAGCGCGCTGTTTTCGGTGACATAGTGCGATACATCGGCGATGGCGACGATCAGCCGGAAGCCCTTGCCCTGCCGTTCGCAGAATACGGCGTCGTCGAAGTCCCTGGCGGTCTCGCCGTCGATGGTGACGAGCGGCAGTTCGGTGATGTCCTCGCGGCCTTTCCAGTCGCTCTTGCGCACGGCCTCCGGCAGCTTCTTCGTTTCGGCCAGGGCAGCCGCCGAAAATTCATAGGGCAGTTCGTGTTTGCGCAGCGCAATCTCGATCTCCATGCCCGGGTCGGCATAGTTGCCGAGAATCTCGATGACGCGGCCGATCGGCTGCGACTGCTTGCTCGGTTGCTCCAGCAGTTCGACCATGACTACCTGGCCGGCCTTGGGACGCAGGGCCTTCTTGTCCCCCTTTTCTGGCGGCGCGATCAGGATGTCCTGGCTGATGCGGCGGTTTTCCGCAACGACGAAGGTGACGCCATGTTCCTGAACCAGTCGCCCGACCACGCGGGTGTTGGCGCGTTCGGTGACCTCGACGATCTTGCCTTCCGGCCGCCCCTTGCGGTCCATGCCGACAATGCGCGCGATGACCTGATCGCCATGCAGCACCTTGGCCATTTCCTTCTCGGGCAGGAACAGGTCGGGGCCTTTGTCTTCCCGCACCAGAAAACCGAAGCCATCGGGATGGCCCTGCACCTTGCCCTTGATCAGGTCGGCCTTGTCCGGGATCAGCCAGTCGTCGCGGCGGTTCTGCAGCAACTGTGCATCGCGCGCCATGGCGCCAAGACGGCGCAAAAAAGACTCGCGTTCGAAGTCGGCGACATCGAGCAGATGGCAAATGCGCTCGAAGGAAACCGGCACGCCCTGCTCGGCCAGCGTTTGCAGGATGTACTCGCGGCTGGGCAGCGGATGATCGTATTGGGCGGTCTCGCGGGCGAACTCGGGGTCGGCGCGACGGATTTTGGAAAGTTTGTGGTTTTCCGGTTTTAGCTTGTGTTTGTTTGACATCGATTGTTTTTTCTATAAAATCCGCGCCTCTCGTGTGACTAATGCCCAGGTGGCGGAATTGGTAGACGCACTAGTTTCAGGTACTAGCGGGTAACACCGTGGAGGTTCGAGTCCTCTCCTGGGCACCACAGACTGCATGCGAGGATACAACAGGAAGCCGCTGAGATTCAGCGGCTTTTTTGTTGCCTGTCGACAGCATCGGAAAAGTCGGCGCTGACAGGACGGCACCGGAACATCTGGCAATCCATGCCGCTGGCGGCGCGGACTTCAAGGTGCGGCAGGGTACGGCTCTTGAAATTCAGCGCGCGGCAGCCGTAGGGAAAGCTTGGGTCGTAGGTAATGAAGTGGTGCACACACTTCATGCATTGCGGTTTTGCTGATGACACCGGGGCTCAGCTATTCTCGCGCCCGATGTTGCTGGCCCAGGACAGGGCTTGCGTCAGGCAGGCATTGACCATCAGATGATCGGCACCGGGGAGCGCCTCGACCAGGTCGTGGCAGAGTCCGCCGTTGCCGTTCTCCAGCGCTTCGCACAGGACGAGCATGTTGCCCAACTGCCCGGTGCCATGTTCCAGGGCCTCCTGGACGTCACCGGCAATCTGGATGCCTTTCAGAATTTCCGCCAGCGGTGTGCCCATCAGGGTAGGCATCAGCGACATGATGCCAGTCATGAAGGCATGGTCTTCGAGTTCGCGTGCGCCGGGATTGAGTTTGCCCGCCAGCAGTTCGAGGAAGCGGCCGCGCGTCGCGGCCAGTTGCAACAGGGGACTGGCAATGTTGTCGTTGCTGGCCGGGTTGGTATAGAGCAGCAGTTGCAGCCAGCGTTGCAGCTGGCGGCGCCCGAGTACGGTAATGGCATGTCTCAGGCTGGTGATCTTGGTTCTGACCCCGGTCGAGACCGAGTTGGTGAGCCGCATCAGGTTCATGGTCAGACCGGGCTCGTGCTTGAAAACGCCCTCGAGCTGGCTGGTCTCGGCATCTTCCATCACCATGCCCAGCAGGCGGACGAGGGCGAGTTGCGAATGGCCGAGTTTCTTACCGGCGATGATCACCGGCTTGGCGAAGTAGTAGCCCTGAAACAGTCCGTAGCCGAGCATGTGGCAGTGATCGGCCTGTTCGCGACTATCGACTTTCTCTGCCAGCATGGTGAGTGTTGGCCAGCGGCGCAGGGCGCTGGTCACGGCGCCGAGTTGCTCCCTGTTCAAGGGCATCAGGTCGACCTTGACGATCTCGATCAAATCGAGAAGGGGCTTGAACTTGTCTTCGTAGTTGACGAAGTCGTCGAGCGCAATGGTGAAACCGCGTGCCTTGAGTTCGGTGCAGCGTTCGACGATCTCGGGCGTGACCTCGACGGTTTCGAGAATCTCCAGCACGATCTTGTCGGTTGGCAGGATCTCGACGATGTCGGAAAGCAGCAGGCTGGCATCGCAGTTGATGAAGCCCTTGTAAGGCCCGAGCGCCTGCTCGACGCCCAGTTCGGCGAAGGCGTGGTTGATGACATTGGCCGTTGCGCCGAGGTCATCCTGAACATTGGCCTCGTTCTTCTGCCCGCCACTGCGGAACAGCAGTTCATAGGCAACCAGCTGATGCTTGCGGTCGAGAATCGGCTGGCGACCGATGAAGATCTCTTCAGTGGCCATCGCCAAACTCCATTTTCAGTCCGGGCCAGACGCTTTGCATGGCAGCAGAAAAGTCCGATTGGATGCGCGCCAAGGCCTTGGCGTTATCGGCCTCGAAGCGCAGCACGATCACCGGGGTGGTGTTGGAGGCCCGGGCCAGACCGAAACCATCGGCATATTCGGCCCGCACGCCATCGAGGGTGATGAGCCGCTTTGCCTTAGGAAACTTGCCATGCTGTTTCAGTTTGGCAATCAGCGCATGTGGCTCGCCTTCCTGCATTTTGATGTTCAGCTCGGGCGTCGAGAGGGCGTTCGGCAGATGCTTGAGCGGCCAGTTGCTGTCGGCCCAGCGCGAGATGATTTCGAGCAGGCGCGCACCGGCATAGAGGCCATCGTCGAAGCCGTACCAGCGCTCCTTGAAGAACATGTGGCCGCTCATCTCGCCGGCCAGCGGGGCACCGGTTTCCTTGAGCTTGGCCTTGATCAGGGCGTGGCCGGTGTTCCACATCAGCGGTTGTCCGCCTTGGTAGCGGATCGATTCGTCCAGCCAGCGCGAGCACTTCACGTCGTAGATGATCTGCGCGCCGGGGTTGCGCGCCAGCACGTCGGCGGCGAACAGCATCAACTCGCGATCCGGGTAGATGATCTCGCCATCCTTGGTGACGACGCCGAGACGGTCGCCGTCGCCATCAAACGCCAGACCGAGTTCCGCATCCGTCTCGCGCAAGGTGCGGATGACGTCGGCAAGGTTCTCGGGCTTCGAAGGGTCGGGATGATGGTTCGGGAAGTGGCCGTCGATGTCGCAGAACAGCGGGATGACCTCGCAGCCCATGCGGCGGAACAGTTCGGGGGCCAGTTCGCCGGCAACGCCGTTGCCGCAGTCGACGACGATTTTCATCGGCCGCGACAGTTTGACATCGCTAACGATGCGCTCGAGATAGGCTTGGCGTACATCGGTGCGGCACAGCACCCCATTGCCATTTGAAAAGTCGGCGCTGGCGATACGGCGCAGCAGTTGCTGGATTTGTGCGCCATGCAGGGTTTCGCCCGCCAGCACCATCTTGAAGCCGTTGTAGTCGGGCGGATTGTGGCTGCCGGTGACCGAAACGCAGGAGTCGACCTGCAAATGGTGCGCGGCGAAATAGGTGACGGGGGTGGGCACGCAGCCAATGTCGACCGCATCCACGCCGGTGCTGATGATGCCCTGGGCGAGTGCCGATGCGAGGAATGGCCCGGACAGACGGCCGTCACGACCGATGGCGATGGTGCGTACCTGGCGTACGCGGGCCTCGCTACCGAGTGCCTGGCCGATGGCGTAAGCCACAACGGGCGTTAGCGTTTTGCCGACAATGCCGCGGATGTCGTAGGCCTTGAAGATTTCTTTGGCGATCATCTTGTGATGGGTTCCCTGATGCGCGCGATTATGGCACTGTCAGTGCAAGACATGCGGCGCGTCGCCGATGCTGCTCGGCGGTACAGGCGAGGCGTGGTGCATGATCATGCGCCAGCCTTGTGCGCCGCGTACATAGACGTTGGTGGCGGCCACCGGTGCCGCAAGATGCTTTTCGCCCACCACGCCAATTTGCTCGACCAGGCTATGCACGGCAAAGAACGGCGCATGCACGGTAGAGAGCGCCAGCAGTTGCACCTTGAGGCGGTTGCCGCTTTCGAAAATCTGGCGCCAGCCTTCGCGCACCATGGCGTAGCCGGCCAGACGGGCGCTGCCGGGATGGATGCAGACGATCTCCTCGTCTTCCGACCAGACGGCCATCATTGCGTCCAGATCGCCACGTTCCAGCGCTTCGTAAAAAGCGCTTTCAGCTTCCTGGGGCGAGGTGTAGATCGGTTTCTTGGGCATCTCAGTGGGGCAGAGCGGCAAGCACTTGTTCGGGGGCGATATGTTCAAGGCAATGCAGATGTCCCAGGGGACATTCGCGCTTGAAGCAGGGGCTGCACTCGAGGTCGAGCGAGAGGATTGTCGCATGCGCAGCGAGCGGTGGGGTATAGCCGGGACTGGAGGAACCATAGAGGGCGACCAGCGGCCGGTCGAGGGCTGCGGCGACGTGCATCAGGCCGGAGTCGTTGGTAACCACAGCTTTGGCGCTGGCAATCAGGTCAATGGCCTGTGCCAGATTGGTTTTGCCGCAGAGATTGCGGGCCGCGCTGCCAGACTGTTGCGCGATGGCTGCGCCGACCGGTTCATCCTTGGCTGAGCCGATGATCCAGACCGGCGCCGTGACCTGTTTTGCCAATGCCGCAAAGTGGTGGATCGGCCAGCGTTTGGCCGGGCCGTATTCCGCCCCCGGGCAGAAGATGATCGGGGCGCTATCGGTCGATAGACCAAGCGCGGCACGAGCGGCCTGTTGCTGTGCTGGCGTTGATGTCAGACGGGGATTAGGCGTGGGATCGTCAAAGTGTCCGGCCAGTGCGGCATAGCGATCCACGAGACGCGGCAGCGTACTTTTCGGCATGCGTTCGTTGAGCAGGATGAAGCGTGCTTCGCCGCTGTAGCCGATGCGTTGCGGGATACCGGCAAAGAAGGGCACGAGTGCCGACTTCCACGAGTTGGGCAATACATAGGCGACTGAAAAGTCGGCGCTGGCCAGACGGCGGCCCAATGCCTTGCGGCCGGCCCAGTCGAAGGCGCCGTGGGCGAAGGGGTTCTCAAGGGTGGCGGTGACTTCCGGCATGCGTGCCAGCAGGGGCGCACTCCAGGCCGGGGCCAGGACGTGGATTTCAGCGTCGGGATGCTGCTGATGCAGCCGCATCAGCAGCGGCTGCATCATGATCGTGTCGCCAATCCATGACGGTGCGACAACGAGGATTTTGTTAATGGTGACCCTTCGGCCGTTCCCCGGTAAAGCGGTATTTGGTGCCGCAGTAGGGGCAGGTGGTTTCGCCGCTGTGGGTTTTCAGCACGTCGAGGTAAACGCGCGGATGGCGCGCCCACAGCGGTGCGCCCGGCTGCGGGCAGGCGAGCGGCAGGTCGTGGGCGGTGACATCGACTTCGCGGGCAGTATCGTTAGCCATGATGATGCCTCCTTAAACCAGACTGAGCCAGTCGGCGTGGGCCGGCACCTTGCCGTTGACCACATCGAAGAACAGGCTCTGGATTTTGGTCGTGATCGGACCGCGACGGCCTTCGCCGATGGTACGGCTGTCGAGTTCGCGGATCGGCGTGACTTCGGCGGCAGTGCCGGTGAAGAAGGCTTCGTCGGCGATATACACGTCATCACGCGTCAGGCGCTTGGAGACGACCTTGTAACCCAGTTCGCCGGCCAGTGTGTGGATGGTGGCGCGCGTGATGCCGATCAATGCGGAAGCGATCTCGGGTTCGTAAATCACGCCGTCCTTGATAACGAACAGGTTTTCGCCGGCGCCTTCTGCCACGAAGCCATCGGTATCGAGGAGCAATGCCTCGTCATAGCCATGCTCGGTGGCTTCCATGTTGGCGAGGATCGAGTTGGCGTAGGTAGCCGCTACCTTGGCGCGTGGCATGATGGAATTGACATGACCGCGGGAGTAGCTGGACGTCTTGACGCGGATGCCCTTTTCCATGCCTTCTTCGCCAAGATAGGCGCCCCAGGGCCAGGCGGCGATGGCGATGTGGGTCTTGGCACCTTTGGGCGAGACGCCCATCTTTTCGGAGCCGTAGAAGGCGATCGGGCGCAGGTAGGCCGATTCGAGCTTGTTGGCGCGCACGACTTCCTTCTGCGCTTCCATGATCGTTTCCTTGTCCCAGGGCATCGGCATGCGGTAGATGTGCGCCGAGTTGAACAGGCGATCGGTGTGTTCCTTGAGCTTGAAGATGGCCGTGCCATTGACGGTCTTGTAGGCGCGCACGCCTTCGAAAACGGACAGGCCGTAGTGCAGCGAGTGGGTCAGCACGTGGGTCGTGGCTTCGCGCCAAGGGACGAGCTTGCCATCTTGCCAGATGAAGCCGTCGCGGTCGGACATGGACATCTTGTTTTCTCCAGCCTTTTATTGGGTGTGAGGGGCGATTTTATCTAAAATCCGCGCATGGATATCTGGAAACCCAATGTCACCGTGGCGGCCCTCATGGAGCGCGACGGCAAATTTCTCCTCGTCGAGGAGGAAACTACCGAGGGCATTCGCTTCAATCAGCCCGCCGGTCACCTCGACGAAGGCGAGTCGCTCGCCGCCGCCTGCGCGCGCGAAGCGATGGAGGAGACCGCCTACGCATTTACGCCGACCGAACTGGTGGGCATCTACCAGTGGCCAAGACCGCAGGGCGACATCACCTATCTGCGCTTCGCCTTTGCCGGAAAAGTCGGCGCTCACGAGACGGCACGTCAACTCGATACCGGCATCCTGCGCGCCGTGTGGCTGACGCCCGCCGAGATCGAGGCCTGCCGCGAACGCCATCGCAGCCCGCTGATCTGGCAATGTGTGCAGGACTATCTCGCCGGACGGCGCTTTCCTTTGGACCTGATTCGACACTATGGCTAAGATAATTGTGGGCATGTCCGGCGGCGTGGATTCTTCTGTTGCCGCCTTGTTGCTGAAACGCCAGGGCCACGAGGTCATTGGCCTGTTCATGAAGAACTGGGAGGATGACGACACCGATGATTACTGCTCGGCGCGTCAGGATCTGGAGGATGCGCAGGCGGCGGCCAAGGTGATCGGCATCCCGCTTGAGGCGGCCAATTTCGCCGACCAGTATCGCGAGCGGGTGTTTGCCAACTTCCTCGCCGAATATCAGGCGGGACGGACGCCCAACCCTGACATCCTGTGCAATTCGGAAATCAAATTCAAGGCCTTCCTTGATCATGCGCTGCGGCTCGGCGCCGACAAGATCGCTACGGGACACTATGCGCAGGTGCGCGAATTCCTCGGTGAACACCAGTTGCTCAAGGCCGAGGATGGCACCAAGGATCAGAGCTATTTCCTCTACCGGCTGAATCAGGCACAACTGGCCAAGACAGTGTTTCCGCTCGGCGAAATCTACAAACGCGATGTTCGCAAGCTGGCGGCTGAGGCCGGCTTGCCGAACCATGCCAAGAAAGATTCGACCGGCATCTGCTTCATCGGCGAGCGGCGCTTCCGTGAATTCCTGTCGCGCTACTTGCCCAAACAACCGGGCGAGATTCGTCGTCTCGACGATGAACGTGTGATCGGCCGGCACGAAGGCTTGGCCTACTACACACTGGGACAGCGCGAGGGGTTGGGTATCGGCGGGGTGCAGGGAGCGCCGGAAGAGCCGTGGTTCGTCGCGGCCAAAGACATGGCGCAGAACGTGCTCTACGTCGTGCAGGGCCATGACCATCCCGCGCTGCTGCGTGATCGGCTGATGGCGGGGCAGTTGTCGTGGATATCCCCCCAGCCGCCGCGGACGCACTGGGTTTATGCCGCCAAGACGCGCTATCGCATGGCGGATGCGGCCTGTGATCTGGAGGCCTTGTCGGCGAACGAATGCGACGTGGCATTCGCCGCGCCGCAGTGGGCGGTGACGCCGGGGCAGTCGGTGGTGTTCTATGAAAGCCGCGTGTGTCTGGGCGGCGGGGTGATTCTCTAACAGTTAGCCCTGTGGCACGGTGTCGATAAACGACGGCCGCTGCATCAGCTTGTCGAAGTGCATGGCCAGATTGGCATGCTGTGCGCGCCAGTTGAGATCGGGGAAGCGGAAGTCGAGATAGCCCAGCACACTGCCGAGGGCAATGTCGGCCAGCGTAATGGCCGTGCCATGGCACCAGGTCTGCTGTCCCAACTCTTCGGCGAAAGCAGCCAGCCCGAAGTCAATGACCTTGCGGTTGCGCTCGATCAGCTCTTTGCTTTGCTGCTTGGCCGGCCGGCGACTTTCCATGATGGCGGCTACGGCCGCATCGAGGATGCCATCGGCCAGGGCTTCCCAGCGCTTGATGAGGATGCGCTCACGACCCGGGGGCGGAATCAGGCGGTTGTTGGGCGCGAGGTTGTCGAGATACTCGACGATGACGCGCGAATCGAACAGGCTGGTGCCGTCGTCAAGCAGCAGGACCGGAATGCGGCACAGGGGATTGTGATCCGCCAAGCCAAGCCCATCCTGGCCGCCATTGTCGACCACGAATTCGCAGTCGATCTTCTTTTCCGCCATCACGATGCGCGCCTTGCGCACGTAGGGGCTGGTGAGTGAGCCAAGTAATTTCATGGGGCGGATTTTAACTAAAATGGCGTGGCTCCCCATTTCTGACGACAAATCCATGACCACACTTGCTCTTGACGCGCTGACGGCGCTTTCTCCCCTTGATGGCCGCTACGCCGCCAAGGTTGAACCCTTGCGGGCCTATTTTTCGGAATTCGGGCTGATCAAGAATCGCATCCGCGTCGAGATCGAGTGGCTCAAGGCTCTTGCCGCCCATCCTGCCATTGCGGAAGTACCGGCTTTCTCCGCCGCGACGATAGCAGAGCTGGACACGACGATTGCGAACTTTGCAGTGGTAGATGCCGATGCCGTCAAAAAGATCGAGGCCGTGACCAATCATGACGTCAAGGCGGTTGAATACTGGCTGAAGGAGCGTTTCAAGGCGAATGCCGAAGTGATGAAGGTTTCCGAGTTCATCCACTTTGGTTGCACCTCGGAGGACATCAACAATACCTCGCATGCGTTGATGCTCAAGGAAGCGCGCGATGCGATTCTGTTGCCGGGCCTCGACAAGGTGATTGAGCGCTTCCGCACGCTGGCGCATGATCTGGCCGAACTGCCGATTTTGTCACGTACCCATGGCCAACCGGCTACCCCGAGCACGCTGGGCAAGGAAATGGCCAATATTGCCGCACGGCTGATCCGGGCGCGTGCACGCATCGCCAATGTAAACATGCTGGCCAAGTTCAATGGCGCGGTGGGTAACTACAACGCTCATCTGTCGGCTTACCCCGCGCTTGACTGGGAGGGCATCGCCAAGTCCTTCATCGAGTCGCTGGGCCTCGAATTCAATCCCTACACGATCCAGATTGAACCGCACGATGCGATGGCCGAGCTGTACGATGCGATGGCACGTTGCAACACCATCCTCATCGATGCCGACCGCGACATCTGGCAATACATCTCGATGGGCTACTTCAAGCAGAAGACCAAGTCGGGTGAAATCGGTTCTTCCACCATGCCGCACAAGGTCAATCCGATCGATTTCGAGAACTCGGAAGGCAACCTCGGTATCGCCAATGCCATCCTGCGCCATCTTTCGGAAAAACTGCCCATCTCGCGCCTGCAGCGCGATCTGACCGATTCGACCGTGTTGCGCAATATGGGTGTGGCCTTCGGTTATGTTGTGCTGGCGCATGACTCGACGATGCGCGGCTTGAACAAGCTCGAAGCCAACCCGCAGCGCCTCGCCGAAGACCTCGATGCCTGCTGGGAAGTGCTGGCCGAGCCGATCCAGACCGTCATGCGGCGCTATGGCGTGCCCAATCCCTATGAGCAACTCAAGGAACTGACGCGCGGCAAAGGCATCGAGCCGGCAGCCTTGCGCGTTTTCATTGAGGGTCTCGCCATCCCGGCGGAAGAAAAAGCCCGCCTGAAGGAAATGACGCCCGCAAATTACATTGGCAAGGCCATTGCACTGGCCAAGGGGATTTGAGATGGCGTTTGCGGAGAATCTCAAACAACTGCCCAAGGTGTCGCACCTTGCCGCCCTGCAGTTGATCGATGCGGAAGGCAATGTCGTCGCGACCATCGAGAACAAGGCCGGCCAGACCGGTTCGCTGACGGTCTATAACCATCTTGGCCAGTTGTACGGGGCAATTACGGTTGATGCGGCAAAAAAAGGGCTGGAGCTTTATGCGGAACATACGGCCGATGCGCAGGCACATCCGGGCAAACATCCAAATATTGACCGCCTGATTGGTCTCATTGCAAGCAACAGTCTGTTGCGCGTCAAGCATGTATTTGCCGCCGGGGACATGACATAGAATTGGTTTTGAATTTCCCAACCCAAGGAGACAACCAATGAATAATATTTACAAATCCATCGTTGCCAGCATTGCATTGACGGCCATGACCGGCGCAGCCTTTGCACAAGTGATTGGCAAGATGGAAGACCAGATTCGCTGGCGCCAGTCGGCCTATCACACCATGGCCTGGAGCATGGGGCGCATCAAGGCCAACGTCGAAGGCCAGTACAACAAGGATCAGGTCGTCGAGGCGGCCAATGTGATCCAGGCGATTGCCAATTCGAAGATGGGTGCGCTCTACCAGCCAGGCTCCGACAAGGGCAAGGGATGGAAGGAGACCCGTTTGAAGCCGGCGTTCTTTACCGACAAGGAAAATCTGCCAAAGATTGCCCAAGGTTTTGGCGCCGCAGCCAACGAAATGGCCAAGGTGGCTGCGGGCGGCGATGCGGCGGCGGTCAAGGCGCAGTTTGGCAAGCTCGGTGAAGCCTGCAAGGCCTGTCACGAAAAGTTCAGAGAAGAAGATTAAGACGTGCGTCTCAAGCAAACGGCCACCTACGGGTGGCCGTTTGCTTTGGTGCCGTCTTACCAGCGCCGACTTTTCAGAAAGCCGGTGCGACGCTTGCGGGTGGTGCCGGCGGTGGGGGCAGAATGGCCCCCGATGCGGCCCAGACCGTCGCGACCGCGATCAACACGGCGAGGACGAAAGCAGTCGGCTTGCCGCCTTTGGCAGATTCGCAGGGTTTGCCGTCGGCCCAGCCGTTGATCATGGGCTTGACGAGGTTCTGTTTCTTCACGCGAGCGTAGAAGACAATCGCCCCGATATGGGCGACAACCAGCAGCATCAGGATTTTTTCGAGCAGGTGGTGGATGCCGGTGATGTCGCTGCTGCAGTCACTGTCGATCAGCGCCGCGAGGTAACCGGAATAGGCGATGTCGTCGTTGGCGAACAGGCCGGTTGCAGCTTGCAGGGTCAGTGTGCCAAGCAGGGCCAATACGGACAGCGCGCCGAGCGGGTTATGGCCCTGGCCTTGCCACTGGCCTTGCAGATAGGCGCGAATCGCCGCCGGCCCGCGCACGAACTGCAGGAAGCGTGCGTAGGTCGAGCCAGCAAAGCCCCAGACGATACGAAAGACCAGCAGGCCGAGAATGACCAAGCCCAAGCGCCCGTGCCAGACCATGGCATTGCCGCCGACCTTGGCGGTGATGAAGGCGGCGATGACGCAGACAACCAGCAGCCAGTGGAACAGGCGAACCGGCAGATCCCAGACGTAGGCCTTGTCAGCAGGTTGCGTCACGCCGACAGCGCCTACACACATGCGCCGTCTTCCGTCGCCCCCTCTGGCTTTTCGGCCTTTTTCTTGACGAACTGTTCGCGCGAGACGCCCAGCCACATCACCAGCGGGCTGGCAACGAGCACCGAGGAGTAGATGCCGAACAGGATGCCGATGGTTAGCGCCAGCGCGAAGTAATGCAGGGCGGCACCGCCGAAGATCAGCATTGAAGTCACCATCATCTGCGTTGAACCGTGGGTGATGATAGTGCGTGAAATGGTGCTGGTAATGGCGTGGTTGATCACTTCGGGGGTAGTCAGGCCGCGCTGCTTCTTGAAGGTTTCACGTACCCGGTCGAAGACGACGACGGATTCGTTCACCGAGTAGCCGAGTACCGCGAGTACCGCAGCCAGCACCGGCAGCGAGAATTCCCACTGGAAGAAGGCGAAAAAGCCGAGGATGATGATGACGTCGTGCAGGTTGGCGATGATGGCCGAGACGGCAAAACGCCATTCGAAGCGGAAGGCCAGATAGATGACGATGCCGATGATGACCAGCAACAGGGCCAGGGCGCCATCTTCGGCGAGTTCCTTGCCAACCTGCGGGCCGACGAACTCGACACGTTTGATTTCGGGGGTATCACCGAGTGCGTCCAGGCTTGCCTTGACGTTCTCACTGACCTTGTTCGTCTCGCCAGCCTTGATTGGCACGCGGATCAGTACGTCGCGCGAGGAACCGAAGTTGATCACCTGCGTGTCGGTGAAACCATCGGTCTCGAGCTTCTTGCGGATTTTCTCAAGGTCGGCGGCTTGTTGATAGCTGACTTCAATCAGCGTGCCGCCGGTGAACTCGATCGACAGGTGCAAACCCTTGGTGGCGAGGAAAAATACGGCGAGCAGGAAGGTGATCAACGAAATGATGTTGAACACCAGCGCATGGCGCATGAAAGGGATGTCTTTTTTGATGCGGAAAAATTCCATTGCTTAGACTCCCGGTTTCCAGACTTGGCCGATGCTGACGGCTTCCAGCTTGCGGCGGCTACCGTAGATCACATTCACCAGCGCACGCGAGACCACGACCGAACTGAAGATCGAGGTGAGAATGCCGAGGCAATGCACGACCGCGAAACCCCGAACAGGGCCGGAGCCGAAGATCAACAGGGCGACGCCGGCAATCAGCGTGGTGATGTTCGAATCGAGAATGGTGCCCCAAGCGCGCTCGTAGCCGGCCGTGATAGCCGCTTGCGGGGTGGCACCGTTGCGCAGTTCTTCACGTACGCGCTCGTTGATCAGCACGTTGGCGTCGATGGCCATGCCGAGCGTGAGCGCAACGGCGGCAATGCCGGGCAGCGTCAGTGTGGCTTGCAGCAACGATAGCAGGCCAACGAGAAACAGCAGGTTGGCCGACAGTGCCGTGACCGACACAAAACCGAACAGCAGGTAGTAGGCGGTCATGAAGATGGCGATGGCCATGAAGCCCCACAGCGTCGAGTTGAAACCCTTCGCGATGTTGTCGGCGCCGAGTGACGGGCCAATGGTGCGTTCCTCGATGATGTCCATCGGCGCTGCGAGCGAGCCGGCGCGCAGCAGCAGGGCCACATCGTTGGCTTCCACTGTGGTCATGCGGCCGGAGATCTGCACGCGGCCGCCACCGATTTCGGTACGGATGACCGGGGCGGTGACGACTTCGCCCTTGCCTTTTTCGATCAGCAGGATGGCCATGCGCTTGCCGACGTTTTCGCGCGTTACATCCTTGAAGATGCGTGCGCCGGCGGAATCGAGCGTCAGATGGACGGCCGGTTCCTGCGTCTGACTGTCGAAGCCAGCCTGGGCGTCGGTCAAGCGTTCGCCGGTCAGGACGACCTGTTTCTTGACCAGCAGGCCACGACCGCCGCGCTCGACGTAGTACTCGGTGCCGGCTGGTGGCTGCCCCTGCTCTGCTGAGGCCAGCACAGTGGCGTTGGCGCTGTTTTCGTCGTCGACCATGCGTACTTCGAGCGTCGCGGTGCGGCCGAGGATGTCCTTGGCCTTGGCGGTGTCTTGCACGCCGGGCAGTTGCACGACGATGCGGTCGGCACCCTGCTGCTGGATCACCGGCTCGGCCACGCCGAGTTCGTTGATGCGGTTGTGCAGGGTGGTCATGTTCTGCTTGATGGCGAATTCCTGAATGCGCTTCTGGGCGGTCGGTTTGAGCGTCGCGGTGAGCTTGAAATCGCTGCCGCTCTGGCCTTCAAGCAGGTCGAGATCCGGCTGGTTGTCCATCAGCACGGCACGCGCCTTGTCGCGAATCTCGACTTCACGGAAGCGAATCACCAGCGTATTGCCTTCACGCTGGATGCCGCCGTGACGGATGTTCTTGTCGCGCATCAGGGTGCGCAGATCGGCGCCGACGGAGTCGAGCCGCTTGGTCAGGGCGCCTTTCATATCCACTTGCAGCAGGAAATGCACACCGCCGCGCAGATCGAGACCGAGGTACATCGGCAGTGCATGCATGCCGGTCAGCCAGTCCGGCGAGGCTGACAGCAGGTTCAGCGCCACACTGTAAGAGGCTTCGGCGGGATCGGGGTTGAGCGCCTTTTCGATGACGTCCTTGGCCTTCAACTGCGTATCGGTGTCGGCGAGGCGCACGCGGATGCTGTTCTGGTCGAAAAACAGGCCGGTCGGCTGGATGCCGGCTGCGGCAAGCGATTCTTCGACGCGGCTTTGCAGACGCTGGTCAAGCTTGATGGTGGCCTTGACACTGCTGACTTGCACGGCGGGCACCTCGCCGAAGAAGTTCGGCAAGGTGTAGAGCAGGCCGAGCACCAAGGCGATGACAACCGTGGCGTTCTTCCAGAGTGGATATTTGTTCATTTACAGGGGCGTTCAGAGAGTCTTAAGCGTGCCTTTGGGTAGCAGGGCGCCAATCGCCTGCTTCTGAATCTGCACTTCGACGGGGCTGTCCTTGAATTCGGCTACCTCGAGGGTGACGTAGTTTTCACCCACCTTGACGATTCGGCCGGCCATGCCGCCTTGCGTCACGACTTCATCGCCTTTTTGCAGTTCGCCGACCATCTTTTGATGTTCCTTGGCCTTTTTCATTTGCGGGCGGATCATCAGGAACCACAGCACGATAAACATCAGGATGATGGGCATCAGGCCCATCAGGCCGCCGGTGGGGTCTTGGGCAGCACCTGCCGCTTGTGCATACGCATTGGAAATCAACATGATCTGAAGCTCCGAGGTGAAAAAATAAGCGGCCGATTATACCTGTGCGGATTGACGGTCTTTTTGGAAGCTGGCGACGTAGCTGGCGAAGCGACCAGCCGCAATGGCCTCACGCATTTCACGCATCAGCACCTGGTAGTAATGCAGGTTGTGGATGGTATGCAGGCGTGCCCCCAGAATCTCGCCGCAGCGGTGCAAATGGTGCAGATAGGCGCGTGAAAAATTGCGGCAGCAATAGCAGTCGCAGCTTTCATCCAGCGGCCGGGTATCCGCCTTGTGAGCGGCATTCTTGATGCGGATGTCGCCAAAACGGGTGAACAGGTGGCCGTTGCGGGCGTTGCGAGTGGGCATCACGCAGTCGAACATGTCGATGCCTTGCGACACCGCATAAACGAGGTCCTCTGGGGTGCCGACCCCCATCAGGTAACGCGGCTTGTCTGCGGGCAGGCGCGGTGCGGTGTGGGCGAGGATGCGGGCGAACTCTTCCTTCGGTTCGCCGACCGACAGGCCGCCGATGGCCATGCCATCGAAGCCGATCTCGTTCAACCCGTCCAGCGATTCGTCACGCAGGATTTCGTGCATGCCGCCTTGAACAATGCCGAAGAGCGCATTGGCATTGCCGAGCCGGTCATGTTCGTCGCGCGAGCGGCGGGCCCAGCGCAGGGAGAGGCGCATCGAATCGGCCGCCTGCTTGAGGTCGGCCGGGTAGGGCGTGCATTCGTCGAAGATCATGACGACATCGGAATTGAGGACATGCTGGATGCGCATCGACTCTTCGGGCGTGAGAAAAAGCTTGTCACCGTTAATCGGCGAGGCGAACTTGACGCCTTCTTCGCTGATCTTGCGCAGTTCGCCCAGAGAAAACACCTGAAAGCCGCCCGAGTCGGTGAGGATCGGCTTGTCCCAGCCCATGAAACGGTGCAGGCCGCCATGCGCGCGGATGACGTCCAACCCCGGCCGCAGCCAAAGGTGGAAGGTATTGCCGAGCACGATCTGCGCGCCGATCTCGTGCAACTCGTTGGGTGCCATTGCCTTGACGGTGCCGTAGGTGCCCACGGGCATGAAGACCGGGGTTTCCACCGTGCCGTGTGCGAGGGTGAGTGTGCCGCGTCGCGCGGCGCCATCGGTGGTCAGGAGATCAAATTTCATCGTGTCTTTGGATAAACATGGCGTCGCCATAGCTGAAGAAACGGTAGCCGTTGGCGATGGCGTGGCGGTAGGCGGCGCGGATGGGTTCCAGTCCGCCGAAAGCCGAAACGAGCATTAACAGCGTCGATTTCGGCAGGTGAAAGTTGGTAATGAGCCGGTCAACGACGCGGAATCGGTAACCCGGCGTGATAAACAATGCCGTCTCGCCAGCGCCGACTTTTACATTTCCCTGCACATCGGCAGCCGATTCGAGGGTGCGCAGCGAAGTCGTGCCGACGGCAACAATGCGGCCGCCGCGCTGGCGCGTTGCGGCAATGGCCTCGGCCGTGGCTTGCGGCACGTGGTAGCGCTCGCGGTGCATTTGGTGCTGCGCAAGATCCTGCACGCGTACTGGCTGAAAGGTGCCGGCGCCGACGTGCAGGGTTACATGCGCAATTCCGACACCCATATCCTTCAAGCGCTCAAGTAGCGGGGCATCGAAATGCAGGCCGGCCGTGGGTGCGGCGACCGAGCCCTGTTCCCGGGCAAAAATGGTCTGGTAGCGCGTCTCATCGGTGTTGGCGGCGGTGCGTTCGATGTAGGGCGGCAAGGGCAGACGGCCATGCGCCTCGATCAGCGTGATGGCGTCCTGCGGGAAACGCAGGCGATAGAACTCGCCTTCCCTGCCCAGTACTTCGGCTTCGAACGCATCTTCGAGACGCAGGCGCCCGCCCGGCTTGGGCGACTTGCTGGCGCGCACCTGAGCCAGCACCTCTGTTTCAGTGATCAAGCGCTCGACCAGCACTTCTATCTGTCCGCCGCTATCCTTTTGGCCGAGCAGCCGGGCATGCAGGACGCGGGTGTCGTTCATGACCAGCAAATCGCCCGGCGACAACAGGTCGGGCAGATCCGTGAAATGACGATCCACAAGCGATTCGCCCGTCAATGCCAGCAGCCGGCTGGCGCTCCGCTCCGGCAGAGGGGCCTGGGCGATGCACGCTGGCGGCAGAGGATAGTCGAAATCGTCGAGGGTGAGGTTCATTAGTGTTGCCAGGGGGTTGCTGGGCTGACATGAATTGCGGATAGAATGCGCGCTCTCTGAACGGCGCGGCAGCATTCTACGTTGGCGCGCCCGGCCCATTGGGATCATTGGCCGAGATGGCGGAATCGGTAGACGCAGCGGATTCAAAATCCGCCGCCGCAAGGTGTGAGGGTTCGAGTCCCTCTCTCGGCACCAGAGAACAATCCAAAGAAAATCTCAATAATCCTGGAAACCGCGTAACAGAGCGGCTTCCAGGTTTTTTGCTTTCCGAGTTTGTCCAGCGTTGTCCGGGGGCATCCGAGCGCTTGTGGGGGCATATTTGGGGGCACAAAATGGAAAACCTCGGGGGTAGTCAGGCACAGATGTCCCCACTTATAACTAAAGTGAGGTGTCCCATGTTGAGCGTCAAATCTATCGATGCAGCCAAGCCTAAAGTTAAGCCCTACAAGCTATCGGACGGGCAGGGGCTTTACCTAGAAATCATGCCTTCCGGGGCCAAGTATTGGCGGCTGAAATATCGGGTTGCTGGCAAAGAAAAACGGATTGCGTTCGGTGCCTACCCTGAGATACGCCCTCAGGAAGCCCGAGACAAGGCCATGGAGGCGAGAGCGCAAGTTCGGGAAGGGATAGACCCCAGCGCCAAGAAGAAGGCCGACAAGCAGGCCGCAATCCTGTTGGGCGCGAATACCTTCGAAACCGTTGCCCGCGAATGGCTGGAAAACCAAAAATCGCACGTTGAGCCTGCCCAGCACATCAAAACACTGGCCCGCCTGGAAAACGATGTATTCCCATGGATCGGCAAGCGCCCCATCTTGGAATTGTCCGCTCCCGAAGTGCTTACCGTTCTGCGCAGAATTGATCGCCGAGGTGCACGCTATACCGCGCATCGGGTCAGGAGCGAAATCAGCCGGATATTTCGCTTCGCCATAGCTACCGGCAGAGCCACCAGTGACCCGGCACAATCTCTGATAGGTGCGATTCCTCCGGCTGTCGAGAAGCACATGCCCGCAATCACTGACCCTGCTCAAGTGGGCGAAATGCTACGAGCCTTTGATGCGTTCAGTGGCACATTCCCTGTGCAGTGCGCCTTGAAGCTCGCCCCCATGCTGTTCGTTCGGCCAGGGGAACTGCGTCAAGCAGAGTGGGCAGCAATCGACCTGGACAAAGGCGAGTGGCGCTACAGGGTCAGCAAGACCAAGACAGACCACCTTGTTCCTCTTGCAAAGCAAGCCGTAGCGATCTTGCGGGAACTGCATGCACTTACTGGAGGCGGGAGATATGTTTTCCCTGGTGCACGCACATCATCTCGTCCGATGTCGGATGCAGCGATCAATGCTGCCCTGCGTCGCCTGGGATATGACACCAAGACAGAAATTACGGGTCACGGTTTTCGGGCTATGGCACGGACGATACTGCATGAGGAATTGAACCAGAAGCCGGAAGTGATTGAGCATCAGCTCGCGCACTCTGTGTCCGACGCGCTTGGCACCGCCTACAACCGAACCAAGTTTCTCAGTGAGAGGCGGATAATGATGCAGGCATGGGCAGATTACTTGGGCAGAATCAAAACGGGGGCTGATGTCATTGAGTTGAAGGAGAAGGCGGCTTGAGTGACAACAACCGGCCAGGGGGAGGCATCCGGATTCGTGACCAATAGCGGTCATTGGCACGCAATGCGGCGTCGTCAAATGCATCTTGCTATGCAGACAGGATTGTCGAAGAATGCTGATTTGATCCACTGTAGATCCTTTTCATGCCAATTATGGATATTACTCAATCAAGCCGCTGCATACTATTCGGATGCCTGTTGGGCAGCGTTGTGCATGCGGGAGAACGAGCAGAGCTCGCACTGGCGCCAGGGACTACTGTCGAAGCATTGACACCGTCAGGAAGGATTGTCATTGAAGCCATCGATACGGTTACCCGGCGGTATTCCTGAGGATCCCATAGTAAGACATTCAAACTCTCACCAAGGCCCATGCGCTGGATGGGAAGCAAAGGTGCTTATAAGGCAATGGGAGATCAGGATACACACGTCGTGTTAGAGGAGGGGCAGCAGCATTTCTATTCTGAACCGGAAGCTTACGCATGGCTAGCGTGGCAGGAACAGCGAATGCGATGGACATATTCGTCAGATGGCCTTGTGGTCGGGTGGTATGAGACCAAGGCCCCTTCACCTCAGCGGGAGGCACTGATTGCAGAGGTCTGGCAGTTCTACATTCGAGGGAAAAAGCCTGAAGGAATGAAAGGATCTAGCGAAGAACGAATTCGCATAACCCGGACAAGCCCCCAAGAACTTGAAATTGGAAGTCAGGGTTCAAGTCACCCTGTAAAGATTGGTAGTCGAGAGTTCTCAGGTAAAGCAATTGACCTGATGAAAGAATTCAAGCTTTCAACCGTCGATGTTGAGGATGTGATTGCCAGAGCGAAAAAGGTCGCTCATGGCGACTACTTCTGTTACTCGGGATGGACGTTACGTCCAGTAGTCAGCCTGTCCGTCTGCACGGACCCTGCCGGCAAGGCATGGCTAGTTACACCTTGATGTGACATGGCCGCTTTTATTTGTTGGCTACTCCCGCTACGGGTCGATATGAGACAAACCGCAAAAATCCACAGGGCCGCTGCCGACGGCCCCTCTATGGCCAAGGCGGCGGCCCTGTGGGGTTTTGCTGCAGGTGAGATGGTTTCGCATGCGAAACTGAGGATTGCTCAAATTCCCTTCATGGCTTATCTTGTGTGCCTTGAAGAGGCAATGCCATGACAACTCCGAAAGATACCGACACCAACGAAATCCCAGCTCCGCTGACTCCTGGACTCTTGCGTAAAGTTGAGCTTGCCACGATCGACAAGATCAGCGGCATCCTCAAGATGCCCGATAAGCCAGAAGCAGAGCGTATCCATCAACTCACCCCAGCGCAGGAGGCGCAGCTACGCCAGATCGAAGAAGCCGCCATCATCAAATTCAAAGGCGACCTCAATCTGCTGGAGTCGGCGCTTGGCATGTTGCGCATGGGGCATCACTTTGGCTGGCGCGTGCTCTATCTGATCCACAGCAAGCAAACCATTCGGAAATACGAAGACATTCTCGGTGTGCGCATACGTGACATATTCGAGGAAACCGGGCCGAGTAGCTATCGCTCCATCGGTTTCAACCTTGCCGAACGATGCTCCAACTTCTGGAAGGTCGTAGGCGGCGAGATCAAGATTCCACGCC
>JAVBYI010000010.1 GCA_030824115.1 Rhodocyclaceae bacterium
TCGAACTGGTGACCTACCGCTTACAAGGCGGTTGCTCTACCAACTGAGCTATGCCGGCACGCGGGGCGCATTATAGCCAAGCACCACGCGCCTGTTCTCTTAGAATGCGCTTTTACTTGAAGTAAAGCCTATCACTGTGTCCGTTCAACCTGTTCAGGATGCCACGCTCCAGTTGCTGGTGGTTTGCACTGTGCCCGCCATGGCCGAACAACTGGCGGCCGGCTGGCACAGCGAAAACAGCCGCCCGGCATTTCAAATCGTTCCCGGCGTCGCACAACTGCGCGCACAACTGCGGGAAAAACGCTGGGATGCCGTGCTGCACTGGCTTAACCATGCGGGTTGCGCACCCGCCACCAGCCTGAAAACCCTGAGCGACCGCAACCTGGACACCCCGCTCATCCTGATTGCCGACCCATCCGACCAGCGTACCGCGATCAAGGCCTTGTCCGCGGGGGCGCATGACGTGGTGTTCATCGACCGGCTGGCCCGGCTCGCACCAGCCGTCGAACGCGAGGTACGCGAAGCAAGCCATCGTGCCGACCACCGCGCCGCCCTCGAGATGCTGCATGACAGTGAAGCCCGCCTGCGCGCACTCACCTCCAACCTGCCCGGCCTGGTGTTCAACCTGCAGCGCGATGTGGAAGGCGGCTATCGTTTCCTCTATGTCGGTGAAGGATCGCTGCGCCTGCTGGGGCTCAAGCAGCATGAATTGCGCGGCACCGCCCGACGTTTTTTCGATGCCCTCCACGCCGATGACCGCGCCCGCCTTGTCGAAGCACTCGAAAGCTCCGCCCATACCGGCAATGCCCTGATCTGGGAAGGCCGCCTGAAAAATGGCATCAGCTGGATCGACATGCGGTCAGTGCCCCACCGCAATGATGAGGGCACCGTGCAATGGACCGGCATTGCCACCGACATCTCGCAATCGAAGCAGACGGAAGCCGAATTGCGGGAGTCGCGCGCCCAACTGGCGGCACTTTCCTCGCACCTCGAAGCCGCCAAGGAAGAAGAACGCGAGCGCATCGCACGTGATATCCATGACGAACTCGGCAGCATTCTGGTACGACTGAAAATCGAGGCCACACTGTTGGCCAGCAAGCTCTCCCCGGATATCAGCCCCAAGGCGCGCTCAATCGAGAATCTGCTCGACCAGGCCATGGGCACCGCCAGCCGCGTTGCGCGCCAGTTGCGGCCGGGCATTCTCAAGGAGTTTGGCCTGCCGGCCGCGATCGAGTGTCAGGCGGATGACTTTGCTCACAGTACCGGAATTCCGTGCAAGGCGCAGTGCGACGATGGCATCGAACTCGATAGCGACACCTCGCTGGCCCTCTTCCGCATCGCGCAGGAGGCCCTGACCAATGTCGCGAAGCATGCGCATGCATCACTTGTAGTCGTGCGTCTGCGGCGCGAACACGGTAACATCGCGCTGGAAATTCGAGACAATGGTCGTGGTATTGCCGAGCATGACATGGACAAGCCTCGTTCCTTCGGATTGCGAGGCATCCGTGAGCGCATCCAAAGCCTCAATGGCGGCTTTCACATCGCAACGGCGGAACAGGGGGGTACCTTGCTGATTCTCAAGGTACCGGCACGGCGTGGCGATGACCTGACCCTTAGCGAACCCGAAGAGGCACTCCAGCAGGATTTATTCTGACTCATTTATGTCTTCTGAAAAAATTCGTGTTCTGATCGCCGACGACCATGCCATCGTCCGCCAAGGCTTCAAGCAGATTTTCTCGGAAACCGAGGATCTGCTGGTTGCAGGCGAAGCCGACGATGGCGTCGACGCATTGCAGCTTGCCCGCCAGAACGAGTGGGATGTTTTCCTGCTCGACATCTCGATGCCCAATCGCAATGGCATTGACACCCTCAAGCTGTTGAAGCGTGAATTCCCCAAGCAGCCGGTGCTAATCCTCAGCATGCACCCGGAAGAGCAATATGCCCTGCGCGCCCTGAAGGCGGGCGCCTCCGGCTACCTTACCAAGCAAAGCGCGCCAGACCAGCTCGTCACCGCCATCCGTCAGGTTGCCCGCGGCAAGAAATATGTCAGCCCCGGCGTGGCCCAGCAACTGGTCGATGCAATTGCCGACGATAACGAAAAATTGCCGCACGAACGCATTACCGATCGCGAGTATCAGGTACTGGTACTGATCGCGAAAGGTAAGCCGCTCACGCAAATCGCCGACGAACTCAACCTGGGTGTCGCCACCGTCAGCACCTACCGCGCCCGCCTGCTGGAAAAAATGGGGCTCAAGAGCACCGCAGAACTCATTCACTACGGCATGCGCCACGGCCTTGTCGATTAAGCACATCCGAAATCCTCATGAATCCGTCTGAAATCGCTCGCGAAACCTTGAAGCGCCTGTCGCTGCAACGCACCCCCCCGACCCCCGACAACTACCGTACGCTGTATCACGAGATTGCCGGTACGGTCGCGAATGAAGTCTTTCCCGACAAGGCGCTGAAGCACCTCGCCGCCGGCTTGCCGCGTACCACGCAGGAGCAGGCTCGTTTCGCCCGCCAGTTCGAAGGGGCGATTGGCGACAAAAACTGGGATAGCCTGAAGACAACGCTGACCGACCTCCTGAGCAAAGCCGCAGGCGAACCCCTGAACTGGTCTGCCCTGATCCGCGAACTGTTGGTACGGTTGGAATCCCGTCAGGCAGAACTCACGCCCGCCCGCAAGCGCGAGGCGCTTGACCACGTACTGACCGCTTCAAGCAGTCCCGATCTGCTCTACACGCGCATGCAGGGGTTGTTGAAAAACTGGTCACAAGCCGCCGCACTTGAATCGGCCACCGAAATGCCCCTTTCTGAAGAGAGTGCCGTCCCGCCAGCGCCGACTTTTGCAGAACACACATCCCCAGCTTCTCCCCGCCCTTCAGAGCTCACCAAGGGCGCTGCCGGCGAGTTGCTTGAATTGCTGGCCCAGTTGCTTGAAAACGCTGTCGGTATTTTGCTGTCCGGCAATAGCGAACTCGCCAGTGAAACGGCCCGCCTTGCCGCGTCCGCACGCAGCGCACACAATACCGAGGAAATTGCCCGCTTCGTCGCCGACATGAAGCGCTTCAGCTACCGCCTGCACTTCGCGGCCGAAGACCAAAGCGAATTGCAGACCGGCCTGCTGCATCTGCTGCATCTGGTCATCGACAACATCAACGAACTGGTGCTGGATGATCAGTGGCTGCAGGGACAGATTACCGTGGTGCTCGAACTGGTCAATCAACCGCTCAACCTGCGTCGTCTGGATGACGTCGAACGCCGCATCAAAGACGTCATCTACAAGCAAAGCTCACTGAAGAAAAGCCTGATCGACGCCAAAGACCAGATCAAGCAAATGCTGACTACCTTTGTCGACCGCTTGGCAGACCTTTCCGAAACCACCAGCGGCTACCACGATACCATCGAACGCTGTGCCTCCAAGATCAGTCAGGCCAACGACATTACCGAACTGACTGACGTCCTCGCGGAGGTCATGCGCGAAACGCGCGTCATCCAGTTGAACGCACAGCGCTCACGCGACGAGTTGACTGCCATGCGCGCGAAAGTCACAGAAACCGAGCGCGAAGTACAACGCCTGCAAGAGGAACTGGCCAGCGCCAGCGACATGGTGCGCCTCGACCCGCTGACCGGGGCACTCAACCGCAAGGGTATGAACGAAGCGATGGAAACCGAGGTCGCCCGCATGCTGCGTCACGGCGGCAAACTCTGTCTCGCCCTGCTCGACATCGACAACTTCAAGAAGCTCAACGACACACTGGGTCACGCCGCCGGCGATGCCGCGCTGATCCATCTGGCCCAAGTCGTTCAGGAAGCCATTCGTCCCGAAGATACCCTTGCACGCTATGGCGGCGAGGAGTTCGTCGTCATTCTGCCCTCTACAAACCTTGAGGATGCCGTGCATGCCATGGTGCGCGTCCAGCGCGAACTCACCAAGCGCTTCTTCCTCAACAACAATGAAAAGGTGTTGATCACCTTCAGTTGCGGCGTTGCCGAAATGAATGAGGGAGAACAAGCCGCCGCCGCACTGGAACGTGCCGATGGCGCGATGTATCTGGCCAAGCGTGCGGGCAAGAACCGCGTCATGGCCGCTTAGGAGATTTTCGTGAAGACGGTTTTCATCACCGGCGGTGCCGGTTTTATTGGCTCGGCACTGATTCGTCTGCTCATCGCCGAAAATGACTGGCGTATTGTCAATATCGACAAGCTGACCTACGCCGGCAACCTCGAATCGCTCGGTGCTGCCGGCAAGGATACGCGCCACATCTTCAACCAGACCGATATCTGCAACCGTGCCGCGCTGGATGCCCTGTTTGCCGAGCACAAACCGCAGGGCATCATCCATCTTGCGGCCGAATCACATGTTGATCGTTCGATCCATGGGCCAGGTGATTTCATCGAGACCAACATCACCGGCACCTACATCTTGCTGGAGGCCGCCCGCGCCTACTGGAGTGGCCTGGATGAAACCGGCCGTAACGCATTCCGTTTTCACCATGTCTCGACCGATGAAGTCTTTGGCAGCCTCGGCGCCGCCGGCATGTTTACCGAAGAGAACGCCTACGACCCGCGCTCACCCTATTCATCGTCGAAAGCAGCCTCCGACCATCTCGTGCGCGCCTGGCAACACACCTATGGTCTGCCCACACTGATCACCAACTGCTCCAACAACTACGGCCCCTGCCAGTTTCCCGAGAAGCTCATCCCACTGATGATCCTCAATGCACTGTCCGGCAAGCCCCTGCCGATCTATGGCAAGGGCGACAACGTGCGCGACTGGCTCCACGTCGATGACCATGCACGCGCCCTGCGACTGGTCTTCGAACGCGGCGCCCCGGGCGCCACCTACTGCATTGGTGGACACAACGAGAAAACCAATCTGGAGGTCGTCGATACCCTCTGCACCCTGCTCGACAAATTAAGCCCCCGCACTGACGGTCAGGCTTATGCCTCGCTCAAGACCTACGTCGCCGACCGCCCCGGTCACGACAAGCGCTACGCCATCGATGCCGGCAAGATCGCCCGCGAACTGGGCTGGCAGCCGCAGGAAACTTTCGAGAGCGGCATTGAGAAAACCGTTGCCTGGTACCTAAGCAATCCTGATTGGGTTGCCCATGTGCAGAGCGGCGCCTACCGCCAATGGATGGACAAAAACTACGGAGCCCGTACATGAATCGCAAAGGCATCATCCTTGCCGGCGGCGCCGGTACTCGCCTCCACCCAGCCACGCTGTCCGTTTCGAAGCAACTGCTGCCGATCTACGACAAGCCGATGATCTACTACCCGCTCGCCACCCTGATGCTGGCGGGCATTCGCGACATCCTGCTGATTTCCACTCCACAGGACACGCCCCGCTTCACCCAGTTGCTTGGTGATGGAGCACCTTGGGGACTGAACATCACCTATGCCGTGCAACCCTCGCCGGACGGACTCGCCCAGGCCTTCATCATTGGCCGCAACTTCATCGGCAATCATCCGTCATCACTCGTACTCGGCGACAACGTGTTTTACGGTCATGAGTTGGCGGAGCAACTGCAACGTGCGGCACATTCGGCCGCCGGTGCAACGGTCTTCGCCTATCCTGTCACCGACCCGGAACGCTATGGTGTGGTCGAATTCGACGCCAGCCGTCACGCCGTCAGCATCGAAGAGAAACCGCAAAAACCTAAGTCGCGCTACGCCGTCACCGGTCTTTATTTCTACGACACGCAGGTCTGCGATATCGCGGCCAATCTGAAACCCTCGCTGCGCGGCGAACTTGAAATTACCGATGTCAATCGGCATTACCTGGCCGCCGGACAACTCGACGTGGAAATCATGGGGCGCGGCATGGCCTGGCTCGACACTGGCACACACGACTCGCTGCTCGAAGCCGGCCAATTCATTGCCACACTGGAAAAACGCCAGGGCCTCAAGGTCGCCTGTCCCGAGGAAATCGCCTGGCGTCAGGGCTGGATCGACGATGCCCAGCTTGAAGCCCTGGCGGCACCGCTGGCCAAGAACGGTTACGGTGCCTATCTGCAGGGTCTGCTGCGCGAGAAAGTGTATTGATGAAGGTGATCCAGACCACCCTCAAGGATGCCGTGATCCTTGAACCCAAGGTGTTTGGCGATGCGCGCGGATTCTTCATGGAAAGCTGGAATCGCCGTGCCTTTGCGCAACTCGGCATCGATGTCGATTTCGTGCAGGACAACCATTCGCGCTCGCAGCGCGGCGTCCTGCGCGGCTTGCACTACCAGACACGGCAAACCCAGGGAAAACTCGTCCGTGTTGTGGCCGGCGCCGTCTTCGATGTCGCCGTCGATTTGCGCCAATCGTCACCGACATTTCGCCAATGGACTGGCATTGAACTCTCCGCAGAAAACCAGCGCATGTTCTGGGTACCACCCGGCTTCGCCCACGGATTTCTGGTGCTGACCGATAGTGCAGACTTTCTTTATAAGGCCACCGACTTTTATGCGCCTGAACACGAGCGCGCGCTGCTCTGGAACGATCCTGACCTCGCCATCAACTGGCCCCTGGCTGACATCGGCATGCCTACCCTTGCCGTGAAAGATGCCGCCGGCACGCCATTAAAGCTGGCCGAGGTTTTTGCATGACCCGCATCCTGCTCACCGGCATCAACGGGCAGGTCGGCTGGGAATTGCAGCGCAGCCTGCAACCGCTCGGTGAAGTCATCGCCCTTGACCGTAGCCAACTCGATCTTGTTCAGCCCGAGCAAATCCGCACCGTGCTGCAATCGCTCAAGCCCGCCATCATTGTTAATCCAGCGGCCTACACTGCGGTTGACAAAGCGGAGAGCGAACCCGAACTGGCCAAAGCCATCAACGGCACTGCGCCAGCGTTTCTTGCCGAAGAAGCAAAACGTCTCGATGCGCTCCTGGTGCACTACTCGACCGACTACATTTTCGATGGCGAAAAAACCACCCCGTATGATGAAAACGACGTCCCCCATCCCATCGGAAGTTATGGACGCACGAAACTCGCCGGGGAGCAGGCCATCACCGCCAGCGGCTGCCGGCACCTGATCTTTCGTACCTGCTGGGTGTATGGCCGCCGCGGCCACAACTTCATGCGCACCATGCTGCGACTCGCAGCCGAACGCGATGAACTCCGCGTTGTCGATGACCAGTTCGGCGCCCCCACATGGAGTCGCATGATTGCTGAAACCACTGCACTGGCGCTGGCCCGCCACACTGGACAACAGGGCATTTACCATCTGGCTGCGGCGGGCGAATGCTCATGGCACGGTTTTGCCGAAGCCATCATCCACGATGCCAATACCCTCGGCATCCTGACAAAATGTCCGCCCGTACGCCGTATCACCAGCGCCGACTTTCCCACCCCCACCCGCCGACCAGCTTCGTCGCGCCTTGATTGCGCACGTCTGGCACAAGACTTTGACCTGCGGCTGCCGACTTGGCAATCTCAGTTGACGTCATGTCTGGCTGAATTTTCGCCAAGCCGTTGACGCTGATAGCCGAACTGGTGCATAATCTTGGCTTCGACGCGGGGTGGAGCAGTCTGGCAGCTCGTCGGGCTCATAACCCGAAGGTCGCAAGTTCAAATCTTGCCCCCGCAACCAAGTTTCCAGTGAAAGTCGGCATCAGCAGTGACGCTTTTATGAGCCGACTCTCCGCGAAAATTTCGCGCCCCACTAGATCTGCTCATTTGCTCCGCTCATCCTAGTTGAGTACTCGATTGAACGATAGTCCTTTGGAGAATGAGGTTTCGGCCTCACCCGCACCGGATCAGGTTGCCCCTGTTGCAACCGCTCCTGTTGCTCCTGCCTTTGACCCACGTCGCCGCATTCGCGAATTGCTCTCCATTCCAGAGCGCGATCGCACCGATGCCGAATGGGACGAACTCAATGAGCTGGAAATTCAGACGGCGCCGGGCAACCGCACCAGCAACCAGCCCCCCCTTGCCTACTCAGGAAAGCCATCAGGTAGCGGTGGAGGTGGCGGCATGCCATCAAAGAACCGCTTCAAGGGCAAGCCACGCAAGCCGGGCCAAGGCGGCGGTGGAGGCGGCGGAGGTCGCCCGCCACAGCAGGGTGGAAACAAACCCAACAACAAGCCACGTCCCGCCTAAGCGGACGTTCGCTGTAGCGCCACGCCGATGATGGTGCAACTGATCATCGAGCAGCTTCTGAACGGCCTGCAATTCGGGCTGATGCTGTTTCTGCTAGCGGCTGGCCTGACCCTGGTTTTCGGAATCATGGACATGATCAATCTGTCGCATGGCTCCCTTTACATGGGCGGCGCCTATCTCGGTGCTGCGGCGACACAAGCCTCCGGTTCATTTCTGGTTGGCCTGCTGACTGCATTGGCAGGCATGGCCCTGATCGGGCTGCTGCTTGAAGCCACCCTGTTGCGCCGACTCTATCAGCGCGACCACCTGAGTCAGGTGCTGGCCACCTTTGCCCTGATCCTGATTGCCAATGAGTTGGTACGCATGATCTGGGGCCCGCAACCGCTGATGCTGAATGCCCCCGAGATACTCTCGGGACCGGTCGACTTGCTGGGTATTAGCTACCCCTCTTACCGGCTGCTGATCATTGCCGTCGGCCTTGCCGTCGCCGGGCTGCTGTACTGGCTGGTGGGACATACCCGCGCCGGCATGTGGGTACGTGCCGGCGCGTCGAACCGTGAAATGGCGGAAGCACTCGGTATCGATGTTCGCAAACTTTTTACCGGGATATTCGCACTGGGGGCGGCCTTGTGCGCGCTTGCCGGCATGCTGCTGGGCCCCTTGCTGGCCGTGCAGGTGGGCATGGGTGAAAACATCCTGATTCTCGCCTTTGTCGTGATTGTCATCGGCGGCATCGGTTCGATTCGCGGCGCCCTGGTTGGCAGCCTGCTGGTGGGCATGGTCGACACCCTCGGACGCGCCCTGTTGCCCTCGGTACTACGCATCTTCGCATCACCGGATATCGCCGCCCATGTCGGGCCGGCACTGGCTTCCGTGTTGATCTACCTGTTGATGGCTGCCGTGCTGTTCTGGCGCCCGACCGGTCTGTTTCCGGCACGCACTTGATGCGGACATACCGCTCGCTTGGCGAACTCTCTCTGTTATCCCTTGCCATTGCCCTGCCATGGCTGCTACAGGCGCTCGGCGAGGACTACTACATCGGTTTTGCCACCCGTCTCCTGATCTACGCATTGGCAGCCACCAGCCTCAACTTTGTCGTCGGTTATGGTGGCATGGTGGCATTCGGCCATGCGGCCTTCTTCGGTGGCGGCGCCTATCTGGTCGCGCTGCTGATGACCGGCGGACTCATCTCTGCCTGGGCAAGCTGGCCGCTGACCATGTTCATCGTTGCGCTGCTGGCCTGGGCGATCGGCGCCATTTCGCTGCGCACCCGGGGCGTTTATTTCATCATGATCACGCTGGCCTTTGCACAGATGATCTACTACTCGGTGATCTCGCTGAAGATTGCCGGTGGCGACGATGGCCTCCCCATCGACCAGCGCTCGAATCTGTTCCCGTTTGATCTGGCCAACGACAATGTTCTGTATTGGCTTGCGCTGGGTTTGCTGGCCCTCTCCCTGCTGCTGCTCAAGCGCCTGAGCCACTCGCGCTATGGTCATGCACTGGCGGGGATACGCCAGAACGAAACCCGCATGGAAGCGCTCGGCTATCCCGTCCAGCAACTCAAGCTCGTCTGTTTCGTCATCGGTGCCGCACTGGCCGCACTGGCTGGTGCCTTGCTGGTCAACCAGAACGGCATGGCCGGCCCGGGGCAGCTTTACTGGACGCAGTCGGGCATGCTCCTCGTCATGGTGATTCTCGGCGGTGTCGGCCAACGCTACGGCGGCGTGCTGGGGGCATTCGTCCTGCTCGGGCTGGAAGAGGTGCTGGCGCAGGTGACCGAACACAACCACCTGTACATTGGCCTAATCCTGCTTGCCGTCGTGCTGTACGCACCGCGCGGTCTGGCCGGACTTTTCTGCAAGTCAAGATGACGCCTCTGCTAACCATCCGGAATCTGAAACGGCATTTCGGCGGCCTGTGGGCCACCCGGGATGTTTCGCTGGAAATTCAGCGCGGTGAAATTCATGCCCTCATCGGGCCGAACGGTGCCGGCAAGACAACGCTGATTCATCTCATCTCGGGCGGGCTGTTTCCGGACGAAGGGCAACTGCTTTTCGATGGTCGGGATGTCACGAAAAAAACTATGCACGACCGCGTGGCCCTAGGGATTGCCCGCTCCTTCCAAATCACCCAAATCTTCCCGAAAATCGCCGCGCTGGAGAATGTGCGTCTCGCGGTCCAGGCACAGCAACGCGACTGGGGCAGCAGCCTGCGCATGTGGCGTCCTGCCAGCGCCGACTTTTTGATGATCGAGGAGGCCGAGGACTGGCTGGGACGCGTCGGTCTGGCAGAACATGCCGGCACCCATGCGGCCGATTTGTCGCATGGCGAGCAACGCGCACTGGAACTGGCGATGACCTTGGCCACCCGCCCCCGCCTGTTGCTGCTGGATGAGCCGCTGGCCGGCATGGGGCCGGAGGAATCGGAGCGCATGACCCAACTGATTGCATCGCTCAGAGGCGAGCAGACCGTACTCCTCGTTGAGCACGACATGGACATGGTGTTTCGCGTCGCCGATCGCATCTCGGTATTGGTCGCCGGGCATATCACGGCCACGGGCACGCCAGAAGCCATTCGTGTCGACCCGGCCGTCAAACGTGCCTATCTCGGCGAGGATATTGCGTGAACCCGTTGATCGAGGTAGCTGGACTCCAAGCTGGCTACGGCAGCAGCCAAGTGATCTTCGACATCAGCCTGAATATCCATCAGGGTGAAGTCACGACACTGCTCGGTCGCAATGGCATGGGCAAAACCACCACGGTTCGTGCGCTGTGCGGATTGACTCGCCCGAATGCAGGCTCGATTCGCTTTCTTGGTCATGATATTGCCGCCAAACCGGCCGACTGGATCGCCCGACAAGGCATCGCACTCGTACCGGAAGGCCGGCAGGTCTTTCCGAATCTGACGGTCCATGAACACCTGATCGCCTTTGCGGCCAATCGCGCCCAGCAAGCTGATCCATGGACTGCCGCCAAGGTCTTCGCCTTCTTCCCGCAACTGGCCGAACGCCAGCACCATCTGGGCAATCAGCTTTCCGGCGGTGAACAACAAATGCTGGCCATCGGCCGGGCACTCACCACCAATCCTCACTTGCTGATTCTTGATGAAGCCACGGAGGGGCTTGCCCCCATCATCCGCGAGGAAATCTGGCGCTGCCTCGATGCGCTTCGCAAGAGTGGGCAAACCATTCTGGTCATCGACAAATATGTCGAGCGGCTAATCCAACTGGCGGATCATCACACCATCATCGAGAAGGGGCGTGTTGTCTGGCAGGGCAGTTCAGTCGAACTGAATGCCGATCATGGTATCTGGCATCGCTATCTGGGGATCTAACCCAGACTGTGCCGTCTTGCCAGCGCCGACATTTCAGATCGGCTGCAGATCAATCTGATTGCGTCGTCTCACCAATTCATACGGGCCAAAACGAATCACCGGATGTTTGTCCGGCCCGGCCTCGCATAACTGCTGAACGGCTTCAGACAAACGCGCCTCGCTGGGAATCGCGACCTGCCGAATACTCAACAAAAAGCGCAACAGATTGCGCGCGCGCGCATCGCTCAGGCCTTTCAGCAATTTCAGACTCAATGGAAAGTCCTGAGGGGTATCGCCCAAATCGAGACAGGCCAGTTCATCCAACAGCATGCGTGCCTCAGAAAAGCGTCCCGCCGCACGTGCCAGATTACGCGGGCCTGCTGGGAAGCGCTCACTCAAGACGGGGAAAATACGGGCACGCAAATAGTTCCTTGAAAACTGCTCATCGGCATTGCTCTCATCCACAATCCACGCCAGCGCTTTATCCTGTGCATAGCGCTCGATCTCTGCCCTGGAAACCTCCAGCCAGGGGCGCAACAAACGTCCACTGCATTCGTGCATCCCAGCCGCTCCTGCAAGACCACTTCCCCGCAAGAGATTGAACAACATCGTTTCCGCCTGATCATCCTGATGATGTGCCAGCAGGAGCCAATCGCAATCCATGGCGCGAAAGACGGCATGACGCGCCCTTCGCGCCGCCGCCTCCAGACCATCGGATGATCCGCGCTCGACCGCCACCTTGACGACCTCACATGACAAGCCATAGTGATCAGAGCGCGCCTGACAAAAATCGGCCCACGCATCTGCATGCGGGCTCAGTCCATGATGGACATGCAAGGCATCCAGCGTGAATTGGAATTGCCCCGCACGCTGAATCTCAAGGCAGACATCCAGCAATGCCACCGAGTCAACGCCACCAGACAAGGCAAGGGTGATCCGATCACCGGATTTAACATGATGGGCAAGACAAGCCGTCAGTGCCGCGATCAACGGCGCTGCATGATCAGTGTGTGGCAATTTCCTTGAACTTGCCATAACTCATCAAGCGCTCATAGCGGCGCTCGACAAGTTCATCAGCCGAAAGGTCCTGCAGTTGGCGCAAAGCATCCTGCAAGGCTTTCTTCAACGATTGCGCAGTGGCGCGTGGATCGCGATGTGCACCACCCAAGGGTTCAGTCACCACACGATCTACCAGACCGAGTGTCTTTAAACGCGAGGCCGTAATGCCAAGGGTTTCGGCAGCATCCGGTGCACGCTCGGCACTCTTCCAGAGAATCGAGGCACACCCTTCCGGGGAAATAACCGAGTAGGTCGAGTACTGCATCATCATGATGATGTCACCAGCGGCAATCGCCAATGCCCCCCCAGATCCACCTTCACCAATGATAGTTGAAATCAAAGGAACCTTGATCTCGGCCATCTCGTATAGATTGCGGCCGATCGCCTCCGACTGCCCACGCTCCTCGGCACCAATGCCCGGGTATGCACCCGGCGTATCGATAAAGGTAAAGATCGGCACGCCGTATTTCTCGGCCAGGCGCATCAGGCGCAGCGCCTTGCGATAGCCCTCCGGACGAGGCATACCAAAGTTGCGTTGAATCTTTTCCTTGGTGTCGCGGCCCTTCTGGTGACCGATCACCATGCAGGATTGGCCATTGAACCGCGCCAAGCCCCCCACAATCGCCAAGTCATCGGCATAGGCACGATCGCCATGCAACTCGACGAAGTCGGTAAAAATATGCTCGATGTAATCGAAGGTATAGGGACGCTGCGGGTGGCGTGCCACCGTGGCAATTTGCCAAGGGGTCAGCTTGCTGTAGACCTCCTTGAGCAGCGCAACGCTTTTGCTTTCCAGTCTGCCGATTTCATCCGAAATATCGACAGCAGAGTCATCCTGTACATAACGTAATTGCTCGATTTTTCCTTCGAGCTCGGCAATCGGTTGCTCGAATTCCAGAAAGGTCGTTTTCATGGGCGCAGATTCTACCGCAAGCGTAGAAATGACAAAGCCCGCCAATCATTGGATTAGCGGGCTTTGTTATTTTAGGGGTAGTCTGGTGCTGACCTACTTTCGCGAGCGGAAGCTCACTATCATTGGCGCGGTCCTGTTTCACGGTCCTGT